>CAWCFT010000019.1:0-66136 GCA_963794945.1 Endomicrobiales bacterium | reverse complement strand
TCTTGCCGTACGTTTCAAACCCGGCGGGTAGAAAGATATTCCCGGAGCTAAAGGAGTTCGCGAATAATGCCGACCCTTTCCTGCTTGCCGATGAAACAATCGACACGCTGTCAGGCCTTACAAGAAAAGACAGGTTCTTCTGTTTCGTGTTCTTCTCGAATATACATTTTCCTTACGCGGCGCCGTATCCGTACTACCAGAAATACACTGACCCAGCGTACAGCGGTAAGTACAAATACCACAGGCCTCCCGCGATATATACCGATGAACAGGCTTCGCCTGTGGACGTTGACCAGGTACGCGCGCTCTATGACGGTTCTGTTGAGGCATTCGACAGCGCAGCAGGCAGAATATTGAACTATCTTGATAAGCGGGGCTGCCTGGATAATACCATTGTCATCATCACGGCCGACCACGGCGAAAGCCTCTACGAAAACAATTGGTACGTAGGCCACGGGGAACACCTGCGCGGCGACGATGTGCTTAACGTCCCGCTTGTGATCAGCTTCCCGGGGAAAAACAATTACGTCAAAGAGGTTAAATGCCTTACGAGGAACATCGACCTCGCGCCCACGCTGCGCGAGTATCTGGGTTTAAGTATTCCCGCGGATACGGACGGGCAGAGCCTCATGCCGCTGCTCGAAGGCAAAAAAAGCAGCCTGGGCTTATTCGCTTTTGCCGAGACCGGCATATGGTTCAGCGACATCTCCGGAGGTTTCTTTCAGAAAGAAAGGATAATGTACCCCGATATAACAGCTATTTCCAATATAGATTACACACACAACCTCGAGGTTGTCCTCAAAAAAGAGTACGAGCCTCTGATAAACACCGCAAAACACAGGATGGTTGATGACGGCAGGTACAGGCTCATATACGTCCCGGAGAGGCAGGGCGTAAAATACGAACTTTACGATAAAGAGCAGGACCCCGCGTTCGCCAACGATATTTCAGGGGAAAATTCAAGTAAACTCGAAGAGCTTAAGAAAAAGTTATTCAAATTCATGGCAAAGGATAAGAATATAGTTTTTAAGAACGGTTTCGCGGTGCAGGAGAAATAAACAGTGAAGGTGTCATTCCGGAAATTCGTAATCCGGAATCCATAACTAAAATAATATAAATGCCTTAAATACTAACAACATAAAAGAATCATTTTTGGAAATGGATACCCGATATAGACATTCGGGTATGACAGAGAAAAGAGGTATATTTACAATTGAAGAAAACAATTGCAGTCATCGGCGCATTTCTATTACTGTTCACGGCGTTTTATATCTTTTTTATCATTCCTAACGATAAGAGGCTGCCTGATATAGACACCTCATCAAAACCGGACGGCATACCGGAAGAACTGTATTTTGATATGACCAGGAATATTACCGGCGCAGTTATCGATATGCCTGCCTTAAGCGAAGGTTCGAAATACCTTGATAAATATCCATACAAGGAAGATTATCCGGCCCTGCACAACGGCCCGCTGAACATGCATATTTCGTTGGGTTGGTTCCCGTTGAAAACTGTGCACCGTGACTGCATATTCGCACCCGCTCCTGCGAGCATAGAGTACTCTCTCAAGCTTCCCGAGAACCCGATACTTAAGTTTGACTACGGTGTTATCTCTGCGGTCAACGGGTTTATGATGAGCGGCGCGGAGTTCTCGGTGGTTGTAAAGGGCGCGGAAGGGAAAGAAAATATAGTGTTCGCGAAACACGTGGAACCCATGAAGCCGTACTTATGGAACTATTATGGTACGCTCTACAAGAACATAATAAAATATTTTAAGCCGGGCATAGAAGACCACAACGGGAAATGGAACTACGCCGAGGTTAATTTAAAAGAGTACTCAGGAAAAACGGTCAAGATAATTTTTGTCACTAAAAAGGATTCCGGCACCGCTCTCTCTTTCTGGGGCAAGCCGTGTGTTTACTCAAAAAGCGCGTCAGCGTCAAAGCGGCAGCCCAGCGTTATACTTATCGTAATAGACTCGTTCAAGCGCGGGCATATGATACCGGAATTCTCGCCCGTGCTTTGCGGCATGGCGTCTGAGGGTGTTGATTTCAAGCGGGCGTTCTCAAACGGCAACAACACAAAACTTTCGGTTTACTCGTTCATGTCTTCCCGCTATTCGTTCGAGATGCCCGAAACAGCCACGCATTATGACCTCTCAAAAGCCGAGAAAGAAAGTTTTTATAAGAGACAGATAACCACCATCCCTTCGATGTTCGCGGCGAACGGCTACAGGTCGGCGGGTATAGGTTCAGTATCGCTGTTTTGCGACGGCCACGGGCTTTCGGGCGATATAGGGTTTGACGAGGCCGAGAACCTGGAGCAGTCGGGCTACAGCCCGCCGCACGTTACGCAGGAAGCCATCAACTGGCTTGCGAAACACGGCAACGAGAAATTCTTCCTGCTGGTCTATTACTACGGGCCGCACGGGCCTTACAGGCCGCCATTAAGTTATTTGTGGAGGACTATCAAGTCAGGAAAATACACTAACCTGCGCGACGCTCTCTACAGCGGCGACATAATATATCACGACGATTACATTAAGATACTTAAAGACTACCTCAAGTCGTCGCCGGCGTTCAAAGACACGGTGGTTGTAGTTACCGCGGACCACGGCCTCGCGTTCCGGTCGGGCGTTTATGATTGGCCCACGAGATTCGGCGAGTGGACAAAGAAAACCGTGTGGTTCCACTCTCACGGTGTCAACGTAACACCGGATGACGTGAACGTCCCGCTGATATTCTGGAACATAAAAAAACATAAGGCCATTGAAAGGAAAGTCCAGCTGCTCGACCTTGCCCCTACGCTTGCAGAAATGACAGGAATCAAAACGCCTCCGGAGTTCAAGGGGCAGAGCCTGCTTGGCCTCATGGACGGCAAGGATTTCAGCGAAGGTGTAACCTTTCACCAGGGCGTGACGAACTACGGCGTTTATTGGAAAGACGAATACCTATATATAGACAATTTCAGGCCCAGGGAAGGGTTCCCTAAAGAGACAGTTATACCGGAAGAATTGTATAATGTTCAAAAGGATCCTGCGTGCCTTAACAATCTGGCGTTCACCGAAAGCCCGGAGCTGGCAAAAATGCGCGGGTTCCTGGATGCCGTGCTTGCCCGCGATGAGGAGAACAGGATAGTTTACAGGGGTCCCAAAGGTTCAACAGCCAATATAACTGTTTCGGCCGGTGGGGTTATAGATATAGCGGATACAAAGGTGGCTACTACATCAAAAACAAAAAGAAGTTTCACAGCTCAGCTGGCGAGCGGCGACAGTATTTCGTTCACCATGGTTCCGGTACAGGCTGAAATACAGATATCCGGCACAATTGACGGCAGGCAGATAAAGCCTTCGGATGTCCTTTACGGTTCAAGCGGGGTTGCTATAAACAAGTCGCTTGAGGTGAAGCCTGAAGACAGGCCCTACTACAAAGGCATGCCTGAGAGCTATAATGATGATAAGACCCCAGCCCTCCTGTTCGGCATATTTACGAAAGACAATGTTTCTTATGAGGACTTGAAGAATTCGCCAAAACAGTTGAAATCGATGCTTGAGCAGTGGGGATATATTAACTAGCTGTAAGCTGTAAGTTTTAAGCCGTAAGCTAACTGTTGAAGAAAACTACGTCACTGTTTTGTCAAATTGCCGATTCGATATTAGCTTTAAAAGAGGTTAGCAATGATCGACCTTTCAAAGTACAAGGCAGAATGGGTTAAGATCGCGGACATCGGCTCCGAAAACAGGATGTTCCAGTTCCGCAAGGACATCACTCCCGAAAGCGTGGCGGAGCTTGTCAAATCTTTGGCCGCGGAAGGCCAGAAGTTCCCTATTGTGCTGTGGTTGAGGCTTACGGGGGAACGTATTGTAGTAGCCGGCCTCCGCAGGCTAACGTCCGCAATAATCCTTAAGTGGGACGGCATACTTGCCATAACCATACCCGAATCAGAAGCGGGCTATGAAGAGGTGTTAAGGCTAAATTTCATTGAAAACGTGGAGCGCAAAAGGCTGAACAATCTGGACCTTATGCTTGCCTGCAAGAAGCTTAGCGAACAGGACAAGAAGTCAACCAGGGATATAGGCAAGCTGATAGGCAAAAGCGAGAAGCAGGTACGCGCCTACCTGAAGGTTGCCAGCGCCCCAGCAGATGTTCAGGCCAAGGTCAAAGCAGGCGAAGTTAGTATAGATTCAGTAGGGGAAGGGGGGTGCGTGGTCGACCACGCACCTGCCACCAAGGCTGGAAAATGCTATGTGAAACAGGCCGGCAAAAGGGTAACCGCTCACCTAAGTTACACTCATGGTATAGACGACCCAATCGTTGCCAAGAACCACATAAATGATATACAAAAAGCTCTGAAACAGGCCCAAAAGTCGCAGGGCAGGTTGCCAAGGAAGAAGACTACAAAATCCCATGCCAAGGCCGACAGCAATGTCACCCAAACTCTTTCGCAACAAGTTCGGGGTAATACACTGGACATTGAGGGAAAGGCAAAAAGCCCAGAAAATGAAGAAGGTGGGCCTGTCAGCCAAAGCCTTAGTGGTGGAGATGAGGGGGCTATGCCAGCAAACAGTTCGGAGACCCGCAATGGCGGGCCTGCGGCTGCGGAAGAAAGCATAGAGGACATAATAAAGAAATCGAATCAACAAAAGGTTGATATGTTAAACCTTGCCAAGGAAAAGATTAAAACCCCGGAAGGCCGCACCGAGTTTGAACCAGTAGCCAAAGCCAACGGCTTTCAAACCCTGGAAGAATACATAGCCAAAACAGAACAAGACCTTAAAAACCAGGGGCTGTTGTGAAAATGTATGAATGCAAGCCCCGACCCTATTATGCTAAAATATAAATAGCATGGAAAAGGAGATTAGGTACTATGAAAGAAATAAGGATAGCCTTATTAGCAGTGCTTGTATTGTGTGTGGCGGCGGTACTATTCTATGTAATGTATCCAAAATATTATTTTACCGAAATAAAATATGGACTTATAAGATATAGGTGTAACAGAATAACGGGCAAGGTAGAAAGCTTAGAGTCAGGAAAATTTGAATCAATAGAAAAACCTGTTAGAACATTCACTGAGGATGAACTTACTTCCGCTAAATCCGAAGACTTGTCTTTTCTTCCAGTTAAAGCTGAATTATCTTTTTGGGATCGTCTTAAGAGATATTTTTTATCAGCTAAACCCCAAAAAATTAACCCTGAGCCTGTGAAAGATTCATTCGTTCCTGATAAGCAACAGTGTAACCCGCCTAAAACATCGGATAAGGAGAAAAATCCTTTTGATGATGTTATACCGGACAAGCCAAAAGATAAATAACACTCATTAAAAGAGGAGATGATAAACATGAAAAATGTAATTAAATATTATTGCGAATTGTGTAAGCAAGAAATAGAAGTCACAATTAACGACCTTACCAAGGAAATGGAAGAAGACGAAGTTAAAAAAGCGACTGAATTTGCAAAAAATTACCACTGGTACGAGATTCATTGCATCTGTGCAGTATGTGGTGAATATGTCAAATCCGAAGAATTGGAAGTCGCTAATAATAAGGGTATTCGCATTCACGACAATTACACAGATCAATATAGAAAGGTCAAGCTTGGCGAACCATGTTTTTTGATTGTGCATGAAAAATGTATCATAGAGGAAATAGGATTATGAATTCAAAGCTAAATAATCAATACAAATTGATAGATGAGGTGCTCGTCAAGAATGATATCTATTTAAATGATGATACTTCATTTACACAAGAACGTTTAATCTGTGCATTTAATGAATTGATTAATATTCCAAATCTTCTTCAGCTTCTCGCTGATAATAAAGGGCTATCAGAAGCACAATCTGGGATTGCTGGCGCTGAAACTGTACATAAAAACAAACAGAAAGTTATTGAAATACTTTCCCCGCTCGCTAGGGATAAGAGCCTTAATGAAAAATACTTATGTAAAAAGTTTCTCGAATCATACAATGAACTTCGTAAAACTAATTATGTTATTACTGATAAGCGAGAAAGACCAGATTTTCTTGTTAGTGATACATTGACATCGGAAAAGCTAGGTATTGAAATAACTCGTTTGTATTCCGATGAAGAAGTAGCCAAAATACTAAATGGACGTTCAGAAAAGCCTCATGGTATTATGATAGGAACTTCACCATATATTGATGCTTTAAATAAATTATTGTTTAAAAAAGCCAAGAAGGTTGATAGTTATGATTTTGAAAGTAATATTATTCTTGTAATATTCGTCCCTTTACCAGTTGGCACAAAAGAGATATTTGATAATTATGAAAATAACATTAAAAATAAGTTTTTTGAAATTTTTCTTCTTTTTTCTTATACAGCCACACAGAAATGGGAGCTGATGCAAATCAAGTAAAATCTCAGTAGGATTGAGCATAGAGAAGAATTTGATTAGTAGTTCCAGTGTCAGGTCTTGAATATTGAATTGGATAGACAATGGCTGATTTAGTCTCGGAAAAACAACGGCAGTACAATGCTGCTATGGAAAAATACGATAAAATTCCGGTTTATGTCTGGATCGGGCGGGTGGTTTCTTTTGTAAACGTGGGCGGCCAGGCTGTGCTTGGTGTGCTTGTGTTCCATATTTCAATTGGGTTTGTCAGGCAGGTGTTGGCTTTTGCGACAGCATTCATCCTGGCGGACTTCGTGAACGGTTTGGTTCATATGTACATGGATAACGCCGACGATTACTTGTCGCCAGTTGGGCCATTGATAGCGGCTTTCCACTTGCATCACCGGACGCCGGCTTATAAGATTAAACCTTTGGCGGCCGTGTATTACCACGAGTCTGGTTCCAAGATATGGCTTGCTTTTTTTGAGATTGCCGCTGTCGCGGCTGTTTGGTTTGGCGGAGTGGCCGGTGTTGCCGAATGGGGAATATTTTATTTTTCTGTCCTGTCGTCTGTTGCGGAGGTTTCTCATTATCTCTGCCACGTGCCGAACGCCAACGCGTTCGAGCGGTTCCTTGGCCGGGTTGGGATACTGATGAACAATCGTTACCACGTGAGCCAGCACCACTTGAAAGATAACATAAACTACACGTTCCTTAACGCGATGACCAACCCGCTTGTAGACGCCATCGCGAAAAAATATTATACTGGTTACAGAACGACCACAGATACCCATTACGCTTTTTACACCGGAGCGGGTACGGAGAACAGGTGATTGACTTATAAACCGCCACGTGCTATAATATTTCTGTAAGTATACATATATGTTGTATTAGAGAAATATTATGAAATATGAAGAATTCAGGGCTTTCGCGGCGAAATTCCCATTTATTGACAGCAACATTCTTAAATTAAGCGGTGTGTTTTCACGCTCGAACAGGATACAATTTTCCCGCTGGCTTAAGAAAGGCTACATAGTAAGGCTGAAGAAAGGTGGGATGTACGTTTTGCGGGAGGCCGACAAACAAATTAACCCTTCCAGAATGTTTATGGGCTGTGAGCTGTACAAGCCTTCCTATATCAGCCTGGAATACGCGCTTGGGCATTACGGCATAATCCCTGAAAGGGTGCATGATATTACCTGTGTGACAACAAAAAAGACCAATAGTTTTAAAAACCTTTTTGGAAATTTCGTTTACCAGCACGTAAAGCCGGAATATTTTACCGGTTTTGAAGAAATGAAAGATGAATCGAACCTGTCGTATTTTATTGCGAAACCGGAAAAAGCGGTAATTGATTTTATATATCTTAATATTGCCGCGTTTAACGCGGGCGAGGAAAAACAGGCGGTTGAATCTTATCGTTTTCAAAACCTTGAGAGCCTTGATGATAAGCTGTTGTGTCAATATTCCGAAGTTTTCGGAATTAAAAAACTGGATCAAATAACCGGAAACCTGATAAAGCTGATGAGAGGCCGCAAATGATAGATGTTATCAGGCAGAAAATATCGCAGGCTTCCTCAAGCGAAGAAAAGTTTAACAAAACAAGGGAATTCCTGCAGTTGCTGGTGTTGAAGATAATTTTTGACCGGAAATATTTTAACAATATCGCTTTTGTCGGCGGCACGGCTTTAAGGATACTCTATGACCTTAAAAGGTTCAGCGAAGACCTTGATTTCAGCCTTATAGAAGCAAAAGGGTATTCGTTCGGATCCATGGCCGAAGCGCTTGAAAATGATTTGAAAAATTACGGGCTTAAAGCGGAAATGCCTGCAAGGGATAAAAATATCGTGAATTCCGGCATGATAAAATTCCCCGGGCTTTTAAGCGAGTTAGGGCTTTCAAATATCAAGGAACAAAAGCTCGCGGTAAAGCTTGAGGTTGACACCAATCCTCCCAAAGGATGGAAACTGGAATTAACGCCCGTGAGTTCTTCATATATTTTTGCAGTCAACCATTTTGACCTGCCGTCCCTTTTCGCGACAAAACTGCATGCCTGTTTTTTCAGGAAGTATTCAAAGGGCAGAGATTTTTATGATTTTGTCTGGTATTTTGGCAGGAAGATAAAGCCGAATTATTTACTGTTAAATAACGCGGTCAGGCAAACAGAGGGCGCCTCGCGAATTGAATCCGGAAAATATCAGGGGGTTTCTCAAGCAGAAGATAAACAAACTTGATTTCGCGGCTTTAAAGAAGGATGTCGAGAGGTTCCTGGAAGATAAAAAGGAATTGGGCATGCTCGATAGAAATATTATGCTGGGCATTGTTGATTCTTCGGAGTTGTAAAGCGGTATTATTTGTACTGCGAAAATTTATAAGTATAATCATTTGAAATACTTTTTTTTGTGTCTGCGAGGAGTCCCACCTTGCGAGACGACGCGGCAATCTTGTTGTTGCGTAGGAAAACGAGATTGCTTCATCCCGCCTTGCGGGATTCGCAAAGACGGCTCATTTTAATAGGTTTTTTCAATTAACTCAGGGTTACAAAATGATGATAGAAAACATCAGCATGGTTCTTAATTACATCTTCGCGGCGGCGATGCCTATCAGTAATGTGGTGGGGTATATAGCGTCGGCGCTGTCTGTCGCGCTTATGTGGAAATACTGGGGAAAGATAATTGATGAGCCGGTGTTCTCGTGGCTTTTGATATTTGTTGTTTACGGGATGCTGCTCGTGCCGTTTTCCGGAGAACCGAAGGCGGCGTTTGGGACTATGGTGGGATATCTGTCACACTGGGTGGTTCCTTTTGTGCTTGGGTACGCTGTGTTCGACCCCGCCAAGGCGCGTAAGGCTTTGCTGATATATTTTGCGGTATTTTCTTTGGTAGTAGCGCTGGCATTACTCGCGTATTTCGGGATGTTCCCGAAAGTAGTGCACGGTGATTTTAACCTTGTAAGGGATGGGCTCCTTCAGGCAGGACGTTCGCACATAGCTCTTGGTTCGCTTTGCATTTTCATTTCATTCTTCCTGATAGGCATTTCAGTTTACTCGAAAGATGCGGGGATAACGAGATTGATACCGCTTATCCCAGCAGCGGTATATGCTTTCGCGCTTGTACTTACCGGGTCTAGAAGCTATTATATCGCGGGATTTATAGTGTACATATCCTTTGCCGTGATATGGGCTGTCAAGAACGGCATGGCGAAATACTTGTTGATATTCGTATTTTTGCTTGGCGCGGCTGGCGGTATCATATACAAGTACAATCCCGCCGTGCATTACAGGTTTGAGCGCACGGGCCTAAAAGATAATAATGTATCGGAAAGGCTGTATCTTTACAAGATAGCGCTTGCTGAAATAAAAGCCAGGCCTATATTCGGGTTCGGCCCAGGGTTGGGAATAAAACAAAAACAATATTTCAATAGCCTTCCTCCCGAACAGGCGACTTTGGGCCGCCATCCGGCGCTGCATTTGTTCTATTTGAACCTCACGGCAGATTTCGGTTTGGCAGGGCTGGCAATATTTGTTATCATTATGGTTCATATTTTTAGCCGGATTGTCCCGGTGATGCTTGATAAAGACAGCTCCGTGAACGTGTTTGCGTTTGGATTTTTCTGGGGGCTCGCAGGGCTTCTGATAGGTGACAATTTCGACACTCTTTTGCGCGGCCCGGGTGTTGCAATGGAAGTGTTTTGGGTGACGGGGATGATTTTACGCGTTTGCCGCGATGAAAGTTCAAAAGCCTGACAGCTTTAACAGCGCGGGGCTTCCCGCCCCTGCAGCCCCGGCCCGATTTTCTTTGGGCGCACAAAGAATATCGGGGAAAAGAAATGCGCCCCTGAAGGCCATTCACTGCGTATTTTCCAGCGGCCTTGCAAACTCGTCCCGCTTTGCGGGACTCAGAACAAGCAAGGCCGGCCTGCCCTGAAAAATACTCCGCTCATTGGCGGCCTAAAAGGGGAAAGGTCAAAAACAAATAATGACTGACGGACACTTTAATATGAAAATATCTGGCGCGGCGATAATCAGGAACGGAGTAAAATACGGATATCCTTTTATTGAATCAATAAAGTCGATGCTTCCTATTTGCGACGAGTTTATCGTTGGTGTCGGCGATTCTGATGACGGCACCCGCGATAGGATAACGGGGATAAACGACCCTAAGATAAAGATAATAGACACAAAGTGGGACATGTCCAAACGGTCCGGCGGGCTTATTCTTTCAGAGCAAACAAATATCGTTCTGAAAGAATGTTCCGGAGACTGGGTATTCTATATACAGTCTGATGAGGTAGCGGACGAGCGCGAGTTCGATAAGGTCAGGAACACGCTTAAGCTTTGCGAGAAACATCCCGACATAGAAGGCATCGCGTTCGAGTACGTCCATTTTTACGGAAGCTACTTTACGGTGCAGGCCGGAAGGAACTGGTACCAGCGCGAAGTAAGGATTATCAGGAATAACCGCGGCATAGTTTCTCACGGAGACGCGCAGGGTTTCAGGAAGAACGGCAAAAAGATAAACGCCGCGAACTGCGGAGCGCATATTTACCATTACGGCTGGGCGAGGCCGCCGGAGGTTATGGCGGAAAAAGTAAGGTCGTTCCACAAGCTGTGGCACGATGACAAATGGATTGAACAGAACTGCTCCGGCAAGGAGATAAAAGAATTTTTCTCGGACCTCGGGAACCTTTCGGAGTTTAAGGGCAAACACCCCGAAGCCATGAAAGCGCTGGTCAACAGGGATTCGGAAGCTTTTATTAAGCAGTGCAGGCTCGAGTACTTAAAGAAAAGGGGCCTGAAACGCGCGCTGAAAGATTTTTCGAGGGCGCTGCCTCTAAACAGCCACATGAACTATAAGCCGGTAAAAATATAGAATAGAATAAATTCTATTCTTGATTTCACAGATTACAACGTATGATTACGCAGATTAGTGCATTCAGGCAGGTATAATCGGTGTAATCTCTGTTTTAATCTGTGTAATCAGTTAGTTCTGAAAGAACTAACATGTGAGGAAAATATGGTTTCATTCATCCGTTATGAAAAAATGTTCGGGCTATATGAACTTATTCAGCCGTATTTAAAGTATTCTCTTCCTGTAGAGGAGAGACTGCCGGTAAATAATGTGCTTGTAATTGCTCCGCATCAGGACGACGAATCCATAGGTTGCGGCGGGACTGTGTTCCTACATGCGAAGAACAATGGCAGAGCAAGTGTTGTTTTCTGTACATCTGATGGAAAAATAAGGGAAGACGAATCCGCCGAGGCCCTTAAGGCGCTGGGCGTGAGCGACAGCTTGCAGTTGGGCTACAAGATCGAAACACTGAAAAGTGAGGCAGGCCTCGGCGCAAGGCTCGCATCTATAATAGATGAAAAGAAACCAGAGATAGTTTTTATCCCGTTCTTTATCGATAACCACGAGGACCACAGGGCGGTCAACTCGGCGCTTGCAGGGGCATATACGGACAAGCAAGCAGATTTTATGATATATGCTTATCCCGTTCGGTTCCCTCTTTACCCCAACGTTCTGGTGGACATCGGAAGAGCGTGGGAAAAGAAAAAACAGGCGATAGAATGCTACAGGTCTCAGATAGCCACAAGGGATTACGTGAAAATGGCTAGATCTCTCGGCGAATACTGGGCCGAGGTCAAAGGGCACGGCATTAAGAACGCCGAAACATATTTTAAAGCTACTGCCAAAGAATATTTCTCGCTTGTCCGGAAAAGCATAGGTGTTTGAAATAACATGAAAAAGAAAATAGGCCTGGCACTTCTGCTCCCGTTCGCAATTACCGCGGCGCTTTTTTCATTGCCGCAGGTCTATTTTTCGCCTAACGGAAAGATCCAGGACAGGATAGCCGACCAAATCGATGCTTGCGTTGATTCAATTGATGTTATGTGTTATGATTTTACTTCCAAGAAACTCGCGAAAAGCCTTGTCGGAGCGCGTGAGAGAGGCGTGAGGGTAAGGGTGCTCCTGGATAAGTCAAAAACAGAAGAACCAAAATCCATGTGCAGAACCCTGAAAACTGGACAGGTAGATGTAAAGAAGATATCCGCTCCCAGGGACGGCATAATGCATAACAAGGTGGCGATATTCGATTCTAAACTGGTGTTCACAGGCTCGTATAACTGGACTACAGGAGCCGAACATTACAATTACGAGAATGCCGTGTTCCTTGAAGATAATGAGCTCATATTCGAGTTCCAGAAACAATTCAATGATCTCTGGGAAAAAGGGAAGGATTAGCAAATTTAGGATATAATTATGACGGGAAAAAGAGTGCTGCACATCTATTCATCATGGACGGCGGGCGGGGCGGAGAAACTCATGCTGACCCTCGCTGCCACGCTTGAGAAAAGAGGGATAAAGAACTTCATCGCGGCGCCGGGTGACAGTTATATGTTCAAAAAGGCTCAAGAGCTGGGGCTTGCGGCACGGGCGCTTGTAATACGAGGCTCGTTCGCTCCAGGCGGGCTTGTGGGGTTGTTCCTTATAATAAAAAAAGAGAAGATAAATATACTCCACGCGCACCAGGGGAAGGTTTTCTGGACATGCATAGTAATGAAACTGCTATTCGGAAAGAATCTTAAGGTAGTGTTCCACAGGCACGCACAGCTCCCGCACAGGTTTTATTCCCGCACGCACTATCATTTTGCGGACAGTGTAATAGCGATATCCAACGCTGTGGCAAAAGGCCTTATGGATGTGGACAAGGTGCCGGCAAAAAAAGTGAAAATCGTATATAACGGGACGGATTTTGAAAGGTTCAATCCTAACGTTTCCGGTAAAGATGTCAGGGAAAGATATAACCTTAAAAATGAATACGTGATAGGTACCGCGGCGGCGATGAACAGGCCAAAAGGGAAAGGGCAGGAATACCTTATCGAAGCCGCGCAGATAGTCAAGATAAGGTATCCGCAGGCTAAGTTCCTGATAGTAGGCACAGGCGACATAGAGAGCGACTTAAAAAAACTCGCGAAGAAGCTTGGCGTGCAGAATGAAGTGATATTCGCTGGCTACCAGGAAGAGATTGAGAAATACATAGCCGCGATGGACATATTCTGTTTCCTCTCCTGGGACACCGAAGGGTTTGGCCAGGTGATGGTGGAAGCGCAGGGGATGGGCAAGCCCGTGATAGGCACGAACATCGGCGGCATACCTGAAACCTTCAGGGATTACGAGACAGGTATACTTATACCTTCTAAGAATTCGGAGCTTATCGCGCAGGTCATCATAACGATGCTTTCAAATAAAGAGCTTCTCAAGAACATGGGGGAGAAAGCGGCATCGTTCGTCAGGGAAAATTTCAGCATGGATAAGATGGTTGACGGCGTTATCAAAGTATACGATGAAATCGGAGATAAAAATGGAAAGGCTTAAACTGTCGGTATTCGTGTTGACTTACAATGAAAAGGACAAGATAACCGATTGCCTTGAGAGCGTAAAGTGGGCGGATGAGGTAGTCGTTCTGGATTCTTTTTCTACCGACGGCACGGTGGAGATCTGCAGGAAATATACCAACAAGATAGTCCAGAAGAAATTCGAAGGCTTCGGCAAGCTTCGCAACGACGCTATCGCGGAGTGCTCGAACGATTGGGTGCTTAGCATCGATTCGGATGAAAGATGCACGGAAGAGCTCAAGAACGAAGTGCTCGGCCTCCTTGAAAAGGGCCCGGACGCCGACGCGTATTACGTCCCGCGTAAGAGCCATTTCATGGGCAAGTGGATAAGGCATTGCGGGTGGTACCCGGACTACCGCCAGCCGCAGTTCTTTAACCGCAAGAAGATGAAGTATACGGAACAGTTAGTTCACGAGACTTTTGAGCTTAACGGAACACTTTCGCGCCTGAAAGGGCACGCGCTGGAATTCCCGTTCCTCAACCTCGACCAGTACCTTAGGAAAATGGAGCGCTATTCAGCCCTGCGCGCAGAAGAGATGTCCGCGTCGGGCAAAAAGTTCAAGGCTCACAATGTAATTATAAACCCGCTCGCGATGTTCTTTCGGATGTACATAGCCAAACGGGGTTTCTTAGATGGTGTTCACGGTTTGGTGCTATCATCGCTGTACGCATATTACACGGCCTTGAAATACATAAAGCTCTGGGAAAAAGAAATAACAAATTAAAGAATTGAAAAATTTAAGATAAAGAGCGATCTTAGATATTTAAAGTTTTTCATTTTATTTTAAGAAATCCTTAAAAATTCTCCGAGCGTAAGCTCGTGAGATGGATAAACTTCCAATATCTTTGATATTGGACAAACGAAGTTTGAAGCAGTTAATACCCCGAGTGTAAACTCGTGGGAAGTTTATTTATAACAGGAGAAAATAGTTGAAATTCGATACACGTTTACTTTATCCATTCTCGCTCATGTATAGGGCGCTTTCCATGCTTGACAGAGGCATTATCGTAAGCCACAAACTGCCAAAACCTGTTATCAGCATAGGAAACATCACCTGGGGAGGCACGGGAAAGACCCCGTGTGTGATAAAACTCGCTCATGAGCTTGTGAGCCACGGCTTCAAGCCTGCTATTCTTTCAAGGGGATATTTCAAGAAAGACAAAAGGGTGTCGTTTATCGCTGTTTCAGACGGAAAGATTCCACTTGTGCCGCCGGAGATATCGGGGGATGAACCTTTCATGATGGCGGAAAGCGTGCCAGGAGCGGTAGTTATGGCCGGGAAGAACCGGATCGGGGCCGCGTATTTCGCCATGGAAAAATTTTCGCCTGATATCTTCATCCTTGACGACGGTTTCCAGCACTGGAAGATCGAAAGGGATCTCGAAATTGTATGTGTCAGCGCCTTAAATCCCTTCGGCAACGGTTTCCTTATCCCTGCGGGCATATTGAGGGAGCCGGTCAGCGCGCTCAAAAGGGCTGACCTCATTGTCATAAACAGCTCTGACATGGTGACGGAAAGCCGGCTTTCGGAAATAGAGGAAAGGATAGCCGTGTATAGCCAGGGCAAGCTTATCAGGGCAAAATACGCCCCGGTCCGTCTAAGGAGACTGCTTGACGGCGAGGTTTTCAAACTCGAGGATTTCAAAAACGAACCCTTTACGGCCATATCGGCCATCGGTGATAATTCTGGATTTAAAAAATTGCTGGAAAAATCCGGCATAAATGCTGTCCGCCAGCTTGATTTTCGCGACCATCATTGGTATAATATTGACGAGATCAAGCGATTGGACACTGTTTACAAGGTCATAACGACCACAAAAGACGCGGTAAGGATAAAAGGGCTCTTGAGCCTCCTGCCCCACAAAGAAGCCGAAAGATTTTTCGCGCTTGAGATCGAGCTTGAGTTTGTTAATGGAGCCGGACTTTGGGAAAACAAAACAAGGGTAGCGCGGCGGTCTTCATCGACAGGGATGGCACGGTAATAAAAGAGAAAGACTATCTCAGTAAGATAAAAGATATAGAGTTGTTCCCTCAAACTATCCGGTCGCTGAAGCTTCTCAGGGGCGCGGGTTTCAAGCTTATCCTCATCACCAACCAGTCCGGTATTGGGCGCGGTTATTTCACAGAAACTAAACTCAAACAGATCCATGCGCACCTGCAAAAACTGCTTAAGAAAAAAGGCGCCGGTTTTGACGCGGTCTACTACTGCCCTCACGTACCTGACGCGGGCTGTTCCTGCCGCAAACCTAATCTAGGCCTCGTGCAGCTCGCAAAAAAGAAATTCAAGCTAGACCTTAAAAAATCATACAGTATTGGGGACCATACGAATGACTTCCTCCTAGGCAGGAAAATGGGAGGCAAAGGCGTGTTCGTACTGACCGGCCACGGCAGGCACGAATACAAAAAGTTCATAAAAGACCGCTCTATACCCGAACCACACAGGATAGAAAAGAATATTTACGGCGCGGCGAAGTGGATAATAACAGATAGCCTCGGGGGGCATTCTTCTAAATGAAAAGATTATTGATGGTTCTCACGATCTTATCTTGTCTTTGCCCGGCGGCATTTTGCGATGTCCCGGTTTTGTTATCAACGGCACCAGCGCAGGCAGGTCTTAAAACAGATTTTGTTTGGAGGCATGAGACCACCAATAGCGCTTTCGAGCTAGGTGAAGACCTTAAATTTGAGATCGCGTGGAAATTCATTGTAGTAGGGCACGCTAATATGGCTGTTGAAAGCATACAGGAGATTGGAGGCCGTAAAGTTTATCACATAGCGACGGCTGCCGAGTCGACGCCATTTTTTGACAACTTTTACAGAGTTCGCGACACCAACGAGTCCTGGATAGACATAGAAAGCCTCTGCTCGCTTAAATATAAAAGCGTTAATGACGAGAATGATAAAAAACATAATGAAACTATAGATTTTGACCAGATCAACCACACATTTACAATACTTGAATCGAGTAAGACCGGAACTATACCTGCGTTCGCGCAAGACGTGCTCTCATCGATGTTCTATTTACGCACAAAAGAAATCGAAGTGGGCAAAGACGTTATACTGGACGCGCATTCCGGCGACAAGTCGTGGCCCCTCAAGATTCAGATATTGAGGAGAGAGAAAGTCACTGTTCCGGCCGGCGAGTTTGACTGTTTTGTAGTAGAGCCGTTCCTTCGCGAAGACGCTGGTATATTTCAGCAAAAGGGAAGATTGCTGGTCTGGTTGACCGCGGACTCCAAGAAGGTGCCGGTACTGCTTAGCTCGCAAATCGTTGTTGGCTCTGTTGAAGCGAAACTCGTAAGCATGAAATTAAAATAGTCCTTTTTAAGCCGGAGGTTCAAGTGGTCAACAATCCCATAGATTTAAGTAAGATCAAAACAGTTTCTCTCGACAAACGCCCCAGCAAGGTAGATAAGTCAGATTTTGCCAAAACACTTAAAAAACCAGTGAGATTTAAAAATTTTCTGCGGTCTATGCCGGACATCTTTGCTGGAAAAAACCTTAAGAATTTGGTAGACTTGATTATTAAAGCTAAAAAGAGGGGCAAGCCGGTCATCTTTACATTCGGCGCGCATGTGCTAAAGTGCGGGCTGGCTCCGCTGCTCATTGACCTTGCCGATAAAGGCTTTATAACAGCTTTCGCAAGCAACGGCGCTTCATCAATTCACGATTTCGAGCTCGCGTATTCAGGTTTTACATCTGAAGATGTAGAGGCAAGGCTTAAAGATGGCTCGTTCGGCATGACGCGTGAGACCGGGGAGTTCTTGAACAATGCTGCCATAAAGGCCTACAAGAAATCGCAGGGGCTTGGCTTTACGATAGGCCAGGAAATAGAGCAACAAAAGCTGCCTAACAGGCACCTTAGCGTTTACGCAAGCGCGTACAGGCTCGGCGTTCCAATAACGACCCACGTGGCCATTGGTACGGACATAATCTACCAGCACCCGCAGTGTGACGGAGCCGCCTGGGGATCGGCCAGCTACCAGGATTTTCTGCTTTTCGCTGCTTCTGTTTCGCGGCTTGGTCAGGGTGGCGTGCTTATGAATTTTGGAAGCGCCGTCATTATGCCGGAGATATTCTTGAAGGCTCTTACAGTCACAAGGAATCTCGGGCACAAGGTATTTGATTTTACGACCGCGAACTTCGACATGATCCGGCAGTACAGGCCGGTAACAAACATAGTTTCAAGGCCCACGAAGGACGGCGGTCAGGGGTTCGATTTTGCAGGGCACCACGAGATAATGCTGCCGCTGCTTTACGCAGCGTTGATGGATAGCTGAACGAAGATATGAATTTTGAATAATTAATCTTTAATTGGAGAAAAAATGGACAGGCTAACCCAGTTTATTTCCAGGTTCAACAAGCAGAAGATACTCGTTTTAGGCGACCTAATGGTTGACAGGTTCGTGTGGGGAAAAGTTTCCCGTATATCGCCGGAAGCTCCTGTGCCGGTCGTTGAGGTTACCAGGGAAAATAATGCTTTCGGCGGAGCTGGTAACGTTGCGAACAACATAACTAGCCTTGGCGCAAGCGCATTCCTTCTGGGAGTTGTCGGAAGCGATATGGAAGCGGAACAGCTTAAGGATGGCCTTAGGGCAAAGAATATCGATGTTGAAGGTATAATAACCGATAACGCCAGGCCCACAACTATAAAGACCAGAATAATCGCCCAGCACCAGCAGGTGGTAAGGGTAGATAAAGAGGTGAAAGGAAGTTTTTCTGAAGGCATTCAGAGCGCCATCTGCGCGAGGCTTGAAGATGCCGCCTCGACAGCCGATGCGATAATAATATCAGACTATGGAAAAGGCGTTATAGACGGCCCGCTGCTCAAAAGAGCTATCGCTCTGGCGCACCGTTACCGCATACCGATCACCGTAGACCCCAAGATTGAGCACTTCATGGATTATAAGAAAGTCACCTGCATTACGCCAAACCTTATGGAAGCTATTGGCGGCATGCGTTACCGCGACGTGAGCGACGATAAAGACATCTACGAACTCGGCAGAAAAATACTTAAGAAACTTTCATCGGATTCTGTGCTTATAACCCGCGGCGAAAAAGGCATGACGCTTTTTGAGCCTGGCAATAAGATCAAACACATTCCGACGAGGGCGAAAGAAGTCTTCGATGTTACGGGCGCGGGAGATACCGTCATATCGGTGCTGACCCTGTCGCTGGCGGCCGGCTCGAAACTCGGCGAAGCGGCAGAACTCTCGAACTTCGCGGCGGGCATAGTGGTTGCGAAACTGGGAACAGCTACAGCGACACAGGATGAGCTGCGTTCTGCTATACAGAATTTTAATAAGAGCAAATGAAAATAGTCGGCATTATACCTTCGAGGTTCGCTTCAACACGTTTTCCCGGCAAGCCGCTTGCTGTGATATCCGGCAAGACGCTGATCGAGCGCGTTTGGCGCCAGGCAAAAAAAAGCAGGAAGCTCACGGACGTCATAATAGCGACCGATGACTTGAGGATAGCCCGAGCAGCCGAAGGTTTCGGGGCGAAGGCCGTGATGACCTCAAAGGCCTGCAAGAGCGGGACCGATCGTCTCGCCGAAGCCGTCAGGAAAGCGGCAAAAGGCGCGCAGCTAGTAATAAACATACAGGGCGACGAACCGGTAATATCACCGGGGCTCATAGACAAGATAGCGCGCCGTTTTGCAAAATAATCCAGGGCTTGGCGCGGCGACAGCGGCATTTCCGGTGCGCGACAAAAAAGAACTGTTAAGCCCGAACGTAGTAAAAGTAGTTTTTGATAACGAGCACAACGCGCTGTATTTTTCGCGCTATCCGATACCGTACCCGAGGCGTTCCTCAAGTCCGATCGGCTATTTCAAACATATCGGGATCTACGGTTACCGGAGAGGTTTCCTGCTTAAATTCGCTAATTGGGGCCAGACCAAACTTGAGAAGGCCGAACAGCTGGAACAGCTGAGGATCCTCGAGAAAGGCGGCAGGCTCAAAGTAGTGATATCTGACAGGGATTCCTTTGGTGTTGACGTGCCGTCGGACATACGAAAGATAGAGAGGCTCATTAAATGACGAAGTACATTTTTGTTACAGGCGGAGTTGTTTCGTCTCTGGGAAAAGGTATTACGGCGGCCTCGGTTGGCTGCCTGCTCAAAGCCAGGGGACTCAAGGTCAACGTCCTCAAGTGCGACCCGTACTTGAATGTCGATCCCGGCACTATGTCTCCGTACCAGCACGGCGAAGTCTTTGTGACCGTCGATGGAGCAGAGACCGACCTCGACCTCGGGCACTACGAGCGTTTCATAGATATTGAGACCGGGAAAGAGAACAATATTACCTCCGGCCTTATCTATGAGACCGTTATAAACGCCGAACGCAAGGGCGATTATCTCGGAAAGACAATTCAGGTCGTTCCGCACATTACTAACGAAATAAAGAAAAGGATAACGAAGCTGGCTCCGGGTTATGACGTTGTAATTGTTGAGATCGGTGGAACTGTGGGCGACATAGAGAGCCTCCCTTTCCTTGAAGCTATAAGACAGCTGCGGCTTGAGGTTGGCAGGAGCAACGTCATTTACGTGCACGTTACGCTTATACCGTACATTAGAGCCGCAGGCGAGATGAAAACAAAACCCACCCAGCACAGCGTAATGAAGCTGCGTGAGATCGGTATTGAGCCTTCGATAATAGTATGCCGCATGGAAAAATCGCTGACGGAAGACCTCAAGAACAAAATATCACTTTTCTGCAACGTTGAACCGCGCGCGGTGATCGATGAAAAGGACGTAGGTTCGTCGATATACGAAGTCCCGCTGCTTCTTAAGGGTCAAAAGATGGACGACCTGATACTCGAGTACCTACAGCTCAAAGCGCCGAAACACAAGTTAAAAGAATGGGAAGATATGGTGCACTCGGCCAGGTTCCCTGACCATACAGTTACTATCGCGGTTGCCGGTAAATATACAGAGCTCAAGGACGCGTACAAGAGCATCTGGGAAGCGCTTAAGCACGGCGGTTTCGCTAACGCTTCGGCGGTGGATGTCAAATATAT
Organism: Endomicrobiales bacterium; assembly: GCA_963794945.1. Lineage (GTDB taxonomy): Bacteria > Elusimicrobiota > Endomicrobiia > Endomicrobiales > CAWCFT01 > CAWCFT01. Next base: position 45,366 of record CAWCFT010000019.1, on the reverse strand, counting down.
AGACGTTGAGAACGAACAGGTGGAAGAAGAGCTTGCCGACGCGGACGGCATACTAGTGCCAGGCGGTTTCGGCGACAGGGGCATCGAAGGAAAGATTAGAGTAACAAAATTCGCTAGAGAAAAAAACATACCTTTTTTCGGCATATGCCTTGGCATGCAGTGCGCGGTCATCGAATTCGCCAGGAACGTTGCGGGCCTCAAAGGGGCTCATTCAACGGAATTCGTGCCACGCACGAAATACCCGGTCATAGATATGATGGTAGATCAGAAAAAGGTGACGTCGAAAGGCGGCACCATGAGGCTCGGAGTCTATCCGTGCAAGGTTGAGCCGAAGAGCAATGCTTCCAGGGCTTACAAACAGGGTTTGATCAACGAGCGCCATCGCCATCGTTATGAATTCAACAACAAATACCTCAAACAGCTAAAGGCCAAGGGACTGATGATCACAGGTGAGAACCCACAGAGAAAGCTGGTTGAAATTGTGGAAATAGCGGGCCATCCGTGGTTCGTGGGCGTGCAGTTCCACCCTGAATTCCAATCGCGCCCCACGCGGCCGCATCCGTTATTCAAGGATTTCATCACTGCTTCCTTGAGTTACAAGAAGAAGAGGACACAGGCATGAAGGAAAGGACCGTAAGGTTTGATAAATTCAACCTCCAGATCTCAAACTCTCTCCCGCTTGTGCTTATAGCCGGCCCGTGCGTGATAGAAGACGAGGCCAAAACGCTTGCCCTCGCTTCCGGATTGTCGCGGATAGCCGATAGCTGTGGTGTTAGACTAGTGTTCAAGGCTTCCTACGACAAGGCGAACAGGTCCTCCGCGAAGTCTTTCAGGGGGCCGGGCCTTAAGAAAGGACTTAAGATACTGGCCAAGGTCAAAGAAAAATTCTCACTTCCGGTGCTTACGGATGTACACTGCTCGGCCGATGTCAAGGAAGTGGCAAAGGTTGTCGATATATTGCAAATTCCCGCGTTTCTTTGCAGGCAGACGGACCTCGTAACTGCATGCGCAAAAACGGGCCTTCCAGTAAACGTTAAAAAGGGGCAGTTCCTCGCGCCGGAAGACATGCGAAACGTCATAGAAAAGATCGAAGGCGCCGGCGGAAGCAAGGTGCTTATATCCGAGAGAGGGTCATCGTTCGGTTATCACAACCTAGTTGTGGATTTCCGTTCCCTACCAATAATGAAAATGACGGGATACCCTGTAATCTTTGACGCGACCCACTCCGTTCAGATACCTCAGGGAGCCGGCCATAAGAGCGGTGGCGCACCTGAGTTCATAGAGCCGCTTTCGCTGGCTGCTGCGGCTATCGGCGTCGCCGGGTTATTCCTGGAAGTTCACCAGGATCCGTCAAAAGCTTTGTCCGATGGGGCGAACAGCCTGAAACTCTCGCAGTTAGAAAATCTGCTAAACAAGATAATTAAAATCGACTGTCTTATTAAACCAAAGATAATGTAGGCGCATTAGTTTTGCAAGGCGTCTTTCGGAGGAAAAATGAAGTGCCCAAAATGTCAGATAGAGAACAAGGAAACAGCCAAACTTTGTAAGAAGTGCGGCGCGGAGATGAACCCGGTTGCGGTCTGGAAGCCGACCTGGCGCTGGCACGCAACCACGCTCGCGGTTATATACGTGGTTTTGATCGTACTATTCTTTTCGCTCAATTTCATACTAAAACCTTACATGAGAAAGATCCCCAAGGATATTACCCCGTGGCTGAAAGACATGCCTAAACAGGAACAGCCGAAGGTGGGTTAAAACAAAATGAAATTATCAAAAAAAATATTGTCAAAAGCAAAGAAGATCAAACTTATCGCCATGGATATTGATGGCGTGCTTACGAACGGCGAGATTATAATATTCGATGAGGGCGGCGAGATAAAGATATGGAATGTCAAAGACCGCCTTGCGTTTCACCTGATCCAGCGTTCGGGGTCCGGCATAAAGCTGGCATGGATAACCGGCAGGAAATCGAAACAGGTTTCCGACCGCGCAAAAGAGATAGGGATAGACGATTTTCATCAAGGTGTTATGCAAAAGCGCGGGGTCATGGAAGCGATTTTGAAAAAATACAACCTCAAACCTGAAGAAGCCGTATTCCTTGGCGACGACCTTATAGATATACCGGTACTGAGGATGGTGGGGCTCGGTGTATGCCCCAGCGACGCGCCCGAAGAGGTAAAAAAAGAAGCCGACTATATTTCTCCCTATGCCGGTGGTAAAGGTGTCTTGAGGGAAGTAACAGAAGCCGTGCTTAAGGCAAGGGGTTACTGGAAGCTGCCGTCAAGAGTTACATTGATTAAATTCATGTGAAAAAAATAATAAGGAAATTCTACTATTTACTGGTTCTATTCTTTTCTAAATCGGTAAGACTGTTGTCTTTACGCTCCGCGGTTAAAATGGGTGGTTTCTTGGGCGCGGTTGGTTACCATCTTGTAGGAAAGGCTCGCGCAATAACCGAAGATAATCTGAGAAAAGCATTCCCCGAAAAGAGCGAAGACGAGATAAGAAATATAGCAAAAGAGGTTTTCATAAATCAGGGTAAGAATGCCTTCGAGGTGTTTTATTACCCCAGATTGACAAAGGATCGGTTAAAGAACCTGATTAGCATAGAGAACGCGGAAGGCTATTCAAAGGCCTGCTCCGTTGGTAAAGGCGTTCTTATGGCAAGCGCTCACTGTGCGAATTGGGAATTTATGGGATCCGCGCTTTCAACATTAGGTTTTGGCGTTAACGTTATAGCGAAGCGTATATACATAGAAAGCCTTAACCAGATGCTTCTTGAGCTAAGGAACATGATGGGGATGAAAGTTATTTTCCGTTCCGACAAGGATTCGGCAAGGAAGATGCTCAAGGCGTTGAGAGGCGGCGAAACTCTTGCAATGCTCATTGACCAGGACACTCAAGTTCCCGGGGTTTTTGTAAATTTTTTTTCAAGACAAGCATGGACACCTTCTGGACTTGCGTCGATAGCGCTTAAAACCGATGCGCAGGTAGTGCTGGCGCTGGACACAAGGCTTCCTGATGATTCGCATAAGGCCATTATAACAGGGCCCATAGAGCTGGTAAGGACCGGTGATCATGAGAAAGATGTGCTTGAGAACACCGGGATGATCACTAAACTTATAGAAGAACACATACGTGCTTATCCAGGGCAGTGGGTGTGGATGCACGAGCGTTGGAAAACGCAAAAGGCCGGTTAGAACAGATTTTTTGATTTTTGAAACACTGGAAAAACTTATGGCGGTTTTTGGTAAACGAAAGTTGATGTCCGGTATTGCCATTTTGGGATTTATTTTTCTTCTTGTGTTTTACTCCTTTGAAAGCGCGAAAAAAGATAAGCTGGAAAAACCGCCGCCGATACCGGAACAAGCTATAGAGAAGTTTAACGTAACGGAGACGGAAAAAGGCCTGCCTCACTGGGTGTTGGATGCCGATTCAGCGCAGATCCTTGAAATAGAGAAAAAAGTGCTGCTCTCTTCTCCTAGAATAAAATTCTATCAGAACGGAAAATACGTATCAACCCTCGTTGCTGCCAGCGGCAGGATAAATACCGAGAACTATGATATCTGGGGCGACAGCAGATGCGTGCTCACTACGATAAAAGACGAGAGGCTGGAGACTAGGAACCTCCATTATCGGTCGGATATTAAAAAAGTAGTCACACAGGAAAAAGTGAAACTCATTAAACCAGATGAGATCATTTATGGTGAAGGTATGGAGGCTACTCCAGATCTCGAGACCATAACGATAATGAAACAACGGGTCGAGGTAAAGTCTGACGGGTTGACACCAAAAAAGAGAATCAATTGACAATACAGTACTTTTTGTCAGGTAAATATTTCTGGCTTTGCTCTGTAATCTTCCTGTTGCGCTTGAGCGTTTTATCTGGTGCGGCTGAGCCAAAGACAATAATAACCGGCGCGCAGATGGAAATAACTGGGAGCGGGAAAAAGGTTGTATTCTCGGGCGGGGCTAAGGTTAATAAGGGTGTCAATGAGCTCACCGCTGACAAGATCGTTCAGGATAAAGTAAATAACCGCGTTGAAGCCTTTGGCAACGTGATGTTCTACTCTGTAACGCAGGACAGCGAACCCATGAGAGGGTCTTCCCAGAACGCGACATATGACATGAACAGTGAGCTCGGAGAGCTTTTTGGTGGGAAGCCCGAGATAATCTATTCAATCAAGGCTTCGACCTCACCAGTGATCTTCAGGGCGGACAACATAAAGTTCGATTCCAAGAAAGAAGAGATTTACGGGAAAGGCAACGTGGAGATAATTACATCATCTGTTACGGCATACGCTCCTAATGCCATATTAATTCAGAAAGAAAAGAAAGTAATACTGACAGGGCCGGTGCCTCAGCCGCTGGTTATCTATTTTGAAGGCAAAAAACAGAATAAGTATAACGCAGACAAAGTTACGTTCCTCGCAGGCGGCGACAAGGTTTTGCTTAAGGGCAACGTCAAAGCCGTAATGACGGTCGATGACAAAAAAGGCGCGGCGAAGGGAAACAAGTAATGATTCTTGAAAGCAGTAATCTTAAGAAAAGATACAAGAAGCGCATGGTCGTCGACGGTATCAATATTCGTGTAGAACAGGGCGAGATCGTTGGCTTGCTGGGTCCAAATGGTGCAGGGAAAACAACAACATTCTATATGACGGTAGGCCTGATAAAACCTCTTGATGGAGAGGTCCTTCTTGACGGCAATCCCATAACAGACTGGCCGATGTTTAAACGCGCGCGAGCGGGCATCGGGTATCTGTCGCAAGAACCTTCGATATTCAGGGGGCTCACGGTCGAAGAGAATCTCTGGGCCATTGCCGAACTTTTGCCTATCACGAAGCAGGAGCGGAAACGTAAAGTAGAGTCACTGCTAGATGAGCTTGGCCTTACGCAGCTGGCAAAACAGATCTCGGTGACGCTTTCCGGCGGTGAAAAAAGGCGCTGCGAGATAGCCAGGGCACTTGTCACTGACCCCAAGTTCCTTCTATTAGATGAACCTTTCGTCGGCATTGACCCCATAACAGTAAATGATATACAGGGTATCATCGCGAACCTGAAAAAGAAAGGACTAGGGATACTTATTACTGATCATAACGTGCGGGAAACCCTTGAAATAATTGATAGAGCATATATAATTTATGAAGGCAAGATACTGTTGGAAGGCAGCGCTCGGGAGCTTCTTGAGAGTTCCGAAGCGCGCAGGGTTTACCTGGGTGAGAAATTCAAGCTCTGAGTCCTATAACCATTTTGCATTTATGATTGAAAAGACTTTAAAAATATGTTATAAAGGAGAGACAAAATGCAGATCAATATCACAGCCAGGCATCTGGCACTGACACCGCCGATTTCGGAGTATGTCAGAAAAAAAGTAGAAAGATGTGAGCGCTATTTTGACCATCTGGTCTGGGCGCAGGTGATACTCTACGTTGAGAAGTACCGCCAGGTCGCGGAGATAGTAATACACGCGAGCAAATCCACGTTCAGGGCCAAAGAAGAATCCATCGATTTATACGCCGCCATTGACCTCGCCGTGGATAAAATAGATAAACAACTCAAGAAATATAAAGAAATAGAAAAGCTCCACAGAAAAGGCAAAAGCCGATCCAAAAAGGGAAAGCCTGATAAGCTGGGTGCAAGGCTCCTTTCGGTAGTGGACCAGGACAGCAGCAGGGCAAAGGAATCCGTCATCAGCGAGGTGAAACGCTTCGATGTTAAGCCCACGTCCGTTAAGGAAGCCATATCGGAAATGGACCTTATGGGATACAAGTTCTACATGTTCCTAAATGCAGAGACGTCGCTCATAAACGTTATTTATATGAAAGAGAACGGGTCATACGGGTTGCTTGAGCCCGAAATGTAATCTTGCAAGTATTGTAATGGAGGTTAAAAGCGGATGAAGATTATGGATTTTCTGTGTCCCGAAGCGATTACGATCGATCTGAAAGCGCACGACAAGAAAGCGGCTATCAACGAGATAGTCGAGATGCTCGCTAAAGCGAAAAAGGTCAAAAAAACCTCCGAGGTCATCGCCACGGTGCTTGAACGTGAGAAGCTCGGATCTACCGGCATAGGACAGGGAGTTGCTATACCGCACGGGAAAACGGACGCAGTCAATGAGCAGATAGGTGCCCTAGGTATTTCACAGAAAGGCATTGAATTCAATTCTCTTGATGGCGAACCGGTCTTTCTAATGTTTTTTCTTGTGGGCCCGGTAGAGGTCACTGGCCAGCACCTTAAAGCGCTTTCACGTATATCCAGGCTTTTTAAAGATAAATTTTTCAGGCAGTCGCTCAGGGAAGCTAAATCGGTTGATGAGGTCATAAAGATCATCCAGCATGAGGATGCTTATTAATGTCCGTTATTACCGTAGGAACCTTTCTTCAGGAAAAAAACGAAGAATTGAAACTTGAGCTTCTCGCGGGGGTCGAAGGGCTCCAGCGCCCTATAAAGGTTTCCGAAGTGAACCGCCCGGGGCTCGCGCTTACGGGGTACTTTGAAAATTTCCCCAGCGAGCGTATACAGATTATAGGCACCAGCGAATACACATATCTTAGTTCCCTTCCGCAGGAAAAACAGAAAGAAGTCCTGGAAAAAGTCCTTTCGCTTCCGGATGTCCCCTGTTTTATACTGGCAAGGGGCCTAGAACCGCTCCCGGAGATGCAGAAAGCCCACCAGAAATTCCGCGTACCTTTGCTTGGCACAAGCCTTACAACATCCCAGCTTATGGGCGAGCTGATATTCTACCTTGAAGACAAAATGTCGCCTTCGACAAATGTTCACGGAGTGCTTGTAAGTGTTTATGGGTTGGGTGTGCTGATAATGGGTAACGCGGGAATTGGTAAATCTGAGTGTGCCCTGGAGCTTGTAAAAAGAGGCCACATGCTAGTGGCGGATGATATAGTTGAGATCAGCCAGCGGTCCGGGGGAATCCTTGAAGGCAGGGGTGAAGAGATAATACGGCACCACATCGAAGTCAGAGGACTCGGAATTATAGATGTGCGAAGCCTTTTCGGGATAGGTTTTATCCTGGATGAATCAAAGATCGAGCTTGTAATTCAGCTTACAGCATGGGATCCCACTCATGAATATGAGAGGGTTGGCCTAGAAGAACATTATTCAACGATACTTGATATCAGGGTCCCTGAAATAACGCTTCCGGTGGGGCCCGGCAGAAACCTCGCAGTGCTAGTCGAGATCGCTAGCCTTAACCAGAGGCTCAAGAACAAGGGGCATTATACGGCCCAAGAGCTCAACCAACGTTTGATACAGATGATGTCTCAAAAATAACCAGCAACTTTAAGAAGAACATATTCCTGGAGTAGTTTTCGTGATAAATAAACTTTTCATCATTACAGGGCTTTCAGGCGCGGGAAAAAGCCAGGCTCTCAAGATACTTGAGGATCTGGGATTTTCGTGCGTAGATAACCTGCCGATAACCTTGCTGCCAAAATTTGCAAGTTTGGTTGTGGAGTCCGGAGAGAAATTCAAGAATGCGGCCCTTGGTATCGACATTAGGGCCGGCGAGTCGCTAGGCCAGTTGGACTCGGTGCTCAACCAGATCAAAAAAAAGAACATAAATTATAAGATAATCTTTTTTACCGCTAACGATGCGACCCTTCTCGCTCGCTATTCCGAGACAAGGCGCAGGCACCCGCTGGGCCGCCGAGTTATCGACGGTATAAGGAAAGAGCGGAAGCTGATGGAGAAGATTCTCGCCATTGCCGGCCAGGAAATAGACACATCCAACCTGACCATTGGCGAGCTGAAGGAAATACTCGCCCGAGAACTCGAGGTGTCACCGAACAGGAATTTCTCTGTATCACTAGTATCTTTTGGGTATAAATATGGAATACCTATAGACGCGGACATAGTCATGGATGTGCGCTTCCTGCCTAATCCGAATTACGTGCCTTCTATGCGCGAGAAAACAGGGCGTGACGCCAACGTAAGGAATTATGTCCAGAAGCAGAAACTGTATCGTAAATTCATGAAAAAACTTCTTGATATCATAGATTTCCTTCTTCCCAATTATATCAAGGAAGGAAAGAGCCACCTGACCCTGGCTGTTGGCTGCACAGGAGGCAGGCACCGATCAGTGGTAGTGGCCGAAGCGGCGGCGAAATATTTAAAGAACAACAAGTATTCCGTCAAGATATATCACAGGGACGTAATGCACAGCTGTCAGAAATGAAAAATATCGAATCGGGACCAAGGATAGTCGCTTTTGGCGGCGGGACTGGCCTTTCAACATTACTTAGAGGTCTAAAAAAATACACGCCTAACGTAACGGCAATTGTTACCGTTACTGACGACGGAGGAAGTTCGGGCGCCTTAAGAAGGGAGCTTGGCGTGCTTCCTCCCGGAGACATACGCAACTGTCTTGTGGCGCTGAGCGAAAAAGAAAGCCTTATGGCGAGGCTTTTTCAGTATCGTTTCCCTCTCGCAGGCTCTCTGTCCGGACATTCGTTCGGCAACCTTTTTCTGACGGCTATGTCGGCTATCTCAGGTGGATTCGATACAGGTATAGAGCGCGCAGGTGAGGTTCTAGCGATACGTGGCAAGGTGCTTCCCGTGACCTTGCGTTCGGTGATGCTCAAAGCCGAACTGCTTAACGGGAAGGTAATCAAAGGTGAGACAAGTATAGCGAGAAGCACAACAGGCATAGGGCATCTATCGATATATCCGAGCCCTCCCCCTGCTGGGCCAAGCGTAATAGAAGCAATAAACAGTGCTGATGCCGTGATATTTGGGCCGGGCTCGCTTTATACTTCTATAATAGCTAACCTTCTGGTCAAGGGAATTAAAAATGCGCTGTTCAAGGCTAGAGTGCCAAGGATCTATATATCCAACATAATGACGCAGCCAGGCGAGACAACTGGCTACACCTTAAGCGCGCACATTGAGGCGCTCCGGCGGCATACAGGAAAGAATCTGATTGATTACGCCGTGGCTAACAGCGGCAGGATACCGCCGGCACTGCTTAAGAAATATGCCAGAAAGAAGTCGTTCCCAGTAGAGATCGACCTTGCAAGTACACAGAAGATCAAGGTTATAAGAGCCGACATAGTTTCGAGACAGGAATACGCCCGCCACGACTCTGATAAGCTTGCGGCCATGATAATGAAAGTTGTGAGCCGCGGACGGTAAAATATGATAAAGATATTGATAATCACGCATGGTGAACTGGGCAAGGAAATGCTTAGGACTGCCGAAATGATAATAGGTAAACAGGAAGAGGTTGAAGCTATGACACTCACTACACAGGACAGCCTCGCTACAATGCACGCGCGTGTTGGAGAGATACTTAAAGGTATAACTACGTCCGATGGGACACTGATCCTCACCGATATGCTCGGAGGAACGCCGTGCAATGCTTGCCTACCTTTCAGTACTGATTACAACATTGAGATCGTTAGTGGGCTCAACCTATATATGCTTTTGTCGGCACTTATCAACCGCACCCACATAGACATCAAAGGGCTCGCGGTGAAAGTCATAAGCGATGGGCAACGCAATATCGCGAACGCAAAAGAAATATTCTTGAAAAAATTGAAGTAGCCTTAGCAGTGGCAATTTGAGGTAAAAGAAATATGGATATTGTTCTTACCAGGATTGATGACAGGCTGATTCACGGACAGGTAGTTGAAGGCTGGCTTAAAACCATCGGTGTCAACCACATAGTGGTTATTTCCGACGAGGTAGCGGCCGACAAAATGCAGCAGATACTTTTGAGTATGGCTGTTCCAAGGAACATTAAAGTAACTAATTATTCAGTGGAAGAAGCAGGAAAGAAACTACTGGAGCCGCAGGCACATAAAGACCGGGTCATGCTGCTTTTATCGCGTCCTTCGGATGTGGTTCGCCTGCTAGGTTACGGTATAAAGCTTACGTCGGTCAATGTGGGCGGTATGCACTATTCGCAGGGAAAGCGCCAGATACTGCGCAACGTTTCAGTAGACGATAATGATGTGACAGCTCTGCGCGAGATAGCGGAGCGCGGCGTGATGCTTGAAGGAAGGGTCCTTCCTTCGGATGACATGGTAAACGTAATGGAAGTTATAGAGAGCGAACCAAAAAAACAAAAGGAAACGGAAGCATAAAAACATGAGAAAAATTAACTTTATTTTTGGTATGCATAACCACCAGCCGGTGGGCAACTTCCCTGAAGTGTTCGAGATGGCTTACAGGGAAGCGTACGGCCCGTTCATGGAAGTGATGAAACGCCACTCGAAGATCAAATGGTCGCTTCACGCTACTGGCATACTCTGGGAATTCATCATGGACAAGCACCCGGACTATGTCAAAGACGTGCAAACAATGGTTGCCTCTGGCCAGGTGGAAATACTTACCGGAGGTTTTTACGAGCCAATAATGTCTATCATACCTGACAGGGACAAAGCGGGTCAGATAAAAAAGCTCACGGACCTTATAAAAACAGTTTTCAATTATGACGCCAAAGGCATGTGGCTGGCGGAGAGGGTGTGGGAGCCTCACTTGGCGAGAGTACTAGCCGAAGCCGGTGTTCAGTACACCGTTGTTGACGACGCTCATTTTGCTGCGGCTGGTCTGGAGGTAGAAAATCTCCGTGGCTATTACGTCACAGAAGAGCGAACGGTCAAACTTAACATTTTTCCAATAAGCCAGAAGCTTCGTTATTATATGCCGTTCCAGGTTGTAGAGAAATCAATCGAGTATTTCGGTTCATGCGCGACAGAGGGCGGAAACCATGTGCTCGTTATGGCTGACGACGGGGAAAAATTCGGGTTGTGGCCGGAAACCAATAAACATGTTTACGGAGACAAATGGCTCGATAATTTCCTCTATGCGGTAGAAAAGAACCTGTCATGGATAGAGCCCCTGACGTTCTCTGAGTATATGAACCGTTACCCGCCCGAAGGCAGGATTTACCTTCCCACGGCATCGTACTTCGAGATGTCCGAGTGGGCACTGCCCTCCGGTTCTCAGGAGGATTTTGAAGGTATCGTAAAACAGTTCGAGAACAACCCGCAGGTGAAACGTTTTCTGCGAGGCGGGTTCTGGCGCAACTTCCTTACTAAATACCCGGAATCCAACAACATGCATAAAAAGATGTCATATATTAGTGCGAAGGTGGGAGCTTCGAAAAAGTTCACGCAATCTCTGAACCACAAGGCTGCCAAAGACCTGCTCTATGCCGGGCAGTGCAACTGCGCATACTGGCATGGTGTTTTCGGAGGGCTCTACCTGCCACACCTCAGGACGGCCATTTATAAAAAACTTATAGAAGCGGAAGAAGCCGTCTCAGGCCGCGATACAAAGCCTAAGATCGTGGAAACGGATTTCGACTGCGACGGGCGAAACGAATTGATTTACGAGAGTAAATTCCAGAACCTCTATTTCTCTCCGCACAGCGGCGGCACGCTTTTTGAATGGGACATAATAGAGAAAGCTGTTAATCTTTCCAACGTCCTTACAAGGCGGCAAGAAGCTTACCACAAGCGCCTCAGAGAATTTATTGCAAACCCGCAAGGTGCGGGCAGCGGAGTGCAAACGATACACGACCTGGTGAAGGTCAAGGAAAAAAACCTCGATCAATACCTCAATTACGATTGGTATAGGCGCACTTCGCTTATAGATCATTTTATCCATCCGGAAACAAAATTCGAAGATTTTATACGCACTAAGTACGGCGAGCAGGGTGATTTCGTGCTGGGAGAATATCAGGTAGAGTCTTCGGCCAAGAAGATAATATTCAAGAGGAACGGCATGGTGTGGGACGGAGACAGGCAGGCTCACATAGGGCTAACAAAAGAAATAACGCCGACGGATTCCGGCATAAAAGTCCGATACACGGTCACTAACCTCGATGACAGAGCGGTTTCATTGTTGTTCGCTCCAGAGTTCAACCTCGCATTCTCATGCCCGTCTGAAAACGAGCAAGCCGTTATAAAGAGCGCTTCTTCGTGGCAAAGAAAGGACGAGAACTTTAATATCTCGCTCAAGATGGAGTTTTCGGCAAAGGCGGAAGTCTGGCAGTTCCCTCTGGTTACAGTGTCCTTGTCGGAAAGCGGTTTTGAAAAGACATACCAGGGAACCGTTATAGCTGTTCTAAAGAAGCTTGAACTCGAGGCGAAGGGTTCGGGAACATTCGATATAAAAATAGACGTAAAAGACCCGACGGGAAAATAATTTTAAGGAATAACTATGACAGGATTATTTACCATCGCAGCTCTGGCGGCCCTGTTAAGTCTCGACATAACGGCGTTCGGGCAGTTCATGATATCCAGGCCGATAGTCTGCGCGACATTTGTGGGCTACCTATTAGGAGACGTAAAGACAGGGCTGTGGATGGGTATGACGGTAGAGCTCATTTGGATCGGTTCTATACCCATGGGCGCGGCAATCCCGCTCGAGACAACAGCTGTGGCTATTCTCTCGGTCGTCTGGGGCCTGCACGCGCTGCCGTTCGATAGGGCTGGGGTTATTATCGCTCTGGCGTTGAGCATACCGGCAGGGATGTTGTTCCGCAGGGTAGATATTCTGGTTCGTTATGCCAATGTTCGTATAATGCACTGGGTAGAAGAAGGGGTAATGGCAGGCAAAGAGAAGAGGACGAGCCTCGGCATATACGCAGGCCTCGGTTTATTCTTTCTGAAGGCTTTTATTTTGTATATCGTCTTGTTCTATCCGGGGATATGGCTCACGGAATTCGTTTATCATTATTTGCCGGGACATGTGCTCGTAGGCCTAAGGCTAGCATGGATGCTGCTGCCTGTTCTGGGCTTGGGTCTGCTACTTGTGAATTTCAGGAACGGTAAGTTCCCCTGCAACAAGATAGAAGAAATCGTTAGACGAGTTTAATCAACAAGCTGAGGCCACGCTTACTTACGGGGCAGGTGTCTGTATTATGAAAAGCAATAGAGTGCTATTTTCAGTTTTTTGGAGATCATTTTTTATCCAGGCTCTTTGGAATTTCGAAAGGCTGCAGAATATAGGTTTTGCTTACGGAATGCTGCCGATACTGCGGTCGCTCTATCCCGACCCGCAGAAACGCAGAGAAGCTTTGCTGCGCCACACAAACTATTTTAATACGCATCCATATATGGTAAACCTTATATTCGGGATGGTCGCGTCGCTTGAGCAGGATGTTGCGGAAGGAAAAACTCCGAATCCAGAACAGATCACCATATTTAAGAACAATATGGCCGGACCTCTTGCTGCTATAGGGGATACTTTTTTCTGGGCCACGTGGAGGCCTTTCAGCGTACTTGTGGCCGTATCGACCGCGCTGTTTTTGTTCAGGTATGGCAGTTTTTCAAGCGGGCTAATAGTGCCTTTGCTGTTCATTCTGATCTACAATATAGTGCCGCTGTCTTTTAGGTACTGGAGCCTGAGGGTCAGCTACCACATGCACAAAAAAATTGTGGAAATCATAGCAAGCCTAGAGTTCCAGTACGTGGTTGATATTGTAAAACTTGTCAGTATGCTTGTGCTCGGTATAGCCTTCATTTTCTATTTTTTCAATTACGGTTCGAGTGTGTTCTATATGGTTGTGATCGCTGGTGTTTTTCTGCTCAGTGTGTTGTTCGGGTGCTTCAGGTTCTCATCTACGCTTATGTTCTTTGGCGTTATAGCCCTGAGTGTGCTACTTGCATATTTGAAAGGATAAATAAAAATGATGGAAAAAGTATTTGTAATAAAGAATAAGCTTGGGCTGCACGCTAGGCCAGCTGCACTCCTGGTGCAAACGGCTTCGAAGTTCAAATCCAAAGTTAAAATAATTAAGGATGAACAAGAAGTAGATGGTAAAAGTATTATGGGTTTAATGACGCTCGCAGCTTGCGCGGGGTCAAATCTTAAGGTGGTTGCGGACGGCGAGGACGAAAAGGAAGTGCTTGAGTCCATGGGCAAACTTGTCGAAAGCGGTTTCGGGGAAGAGTGAACCTTTTGAGGGAAGCTTTTTTCTGTTGCCAATAAATGTGAGGCAAATATGACAGATAAATCTACAGTCATTCTCCACGGTGTTCCGGCGTCTCCGGGGATTGCAATCGGGAAGGTGTTCCTTCTCGAAGACGACGAGTTTTGCCTTATTCAGAGAGAGATATCAAAGGACGAAACGAAAAAAGAGGTTAATCGTTTCCGTGAGGCACTTTCAAAGACGCGCGCAGAAATGGTTGCGACCCAAGAAAAGATCTTCAAGACTCTTGGCAAGGAGTACGCGAGGCTCGCTGACGCATACCTTTTGATACTAGAGGATCCGCTCATTACGAGGGACGTTGTTAAGAGGATAAACGAAGGTGTGAACGCCGAGTACGCGCTTTTCAGGATACTCGAAAAAGTGACGCGTTCGTTTGAAATGATAGATGACGAATATTTCAGGGAGCGCAAACACGATATACAGGACGTAGGCAAAAAGATATTTGCTCAGCTCCTTGGAAAGGAGAGGCGTGAGCTCTCTGAGATAACATCAGAGTCCATCGTTGTGGCGCACAACCTTACGCCTGCAGATACTATATCGCTGCGAGAAAACCTCGTGAAGGGTTTTGTAACTGATATCGGCGGACGTACATCGCACACGGCGATAGTCGCACAGAGCCTCGAAATACCGGCTGTGGTGGGCCTTAAGAATGTCACGTCGCAGGTTTTTGAAGGCACGACGATCATCATAGACGGCAACCAGGGCATGGTCATAATAAACCCAAGCCCCGAGATAATAGATAATTACCGCAGAGAGCAGGAGATACAGCTCGCACAGGTGCGGGAACTTGAAAAACTGCGCGATCTGCCGGCTCAGACAACTGATGGGCACAGGGTTGTGGTAGCCGCGAACATTGACAATCCCGATGAGAACAAATCTGTCCTAAAGCATGGAGCCGAAGGCATAGGTCTTTACAGGACAGAATTTCTGTATTTCAACCGCCAGACATTGCCTACAGAAGACGAGCATTACAACAATTATTCCAGGGTGGTTCAGCGGATGCTCCCTTATGAAGTTATTATAAGGACCATAGACCTGGGAGGGGATAAACTTTCCGGTATGGGCCTGGAAGGGCTTACCGCGGAAAATAACCCTTTTCTTGGGTTAAGAGCGATACGCTTATGCCTGAAATACCCTGCGATATTCAAGACACAGCTCAGGGGAATACTGCGTGCCTCGGCAGAAGGAAAGATAAAGATCATGTATCCGATGATTTCCGGGATAATGGAATTGCGCGCGGCAAACGTTATACTTGAGGAAACAAAAGCGGAGCTCAGGCGCGAAGGCAAGAAGTTCGATGAGAACATCGAGGTCGGGTGCATGATAGAAGTGCCTTCGGCTGCTCTAACTGCCGATCTCATAGCGAAAGAATGCGATTTTCTTTCTATCGGCACGAACGACCTGATACAATATACCCTGGCCGTAGACAGGGTCAACGAGAACGTCGCATCGCTCTACGAGCCTCTTCACCTTTCAATCCTAAGGCTTCTTAAAAATATAATAGACTCCGGCCATGCGGCAGGCAAGTGGGTTGGCATGTGCGGCGAGATGGCCTGCTGATCCGAGCTTTACGATGGTGCTCATAGGCCTCGGACTTAACGAGTTCAGCGTTTCTCCGGTCCAAATTCCTAAGATAAAAAAGATAATAAGGAGCATATCACTGCTGGAAGCTAAGGCGCTTGTGGCGGATATTCTGCTTTCTCCTGATAACGAAACAATAATAAAAAAGATCAAAATGCAGGAACTAAAAGGGCAGGCCACTCAGGCGTAACGCAGGCGGAAGTATGAACAAGGATTAAGCGCAGGGATCGGGATGGTTCTTGCAGTTCCCCGAAAACTGGTTCTTAATCTTTTCTGTTAATATAGAAACATAATCATGGAAATAAGAAATTTTTGTATCATTGCCCATATTGATCACGGTAAAAGCACGCTTGCTGACAG
The DNA here is from genome assembly GCA_963794945.1 of Endomicrobiales bacterium. Classification (GTDB taxonomy): domain Bacteria; phylum Elusimicrobiota; class Endomicrobiia; order Endomicrobiales; family CAWCFT01; genus CAWCFT01. The sequence goes on along the minus strand of CAWCFT010000019.1, from coordinate 29,462 downwards.
GCTATTGGAGTTTACGGGCACCATCTCGCTAAGGGAGATGCGCGCGCAGGTACTTGACGGCATGGACCTCGAGCGCGAGCGCGGCATTACCATAAAAGCTAAAGCCATAAGGATGGAGTATAAAGACGAGAACGGCAAGGAGTATATCCTTAACCTCATAGACACGCCGGGTCACGTGGATTTTACCTACGAGGTCTCCCGCGCGCTTGCTGCGTGCGAAGGGGCCATACTTGTCGTCGACGCGTCACAGGGCGTGCAGGCACAGACGCTTGCTAATACCTATCTCGCCCGTCAGGGCAATTTGAAGATCATACCGGTCATAAACAAGATAGATCTTCCGACAGCGGATATAGACAACGCTTACCTTCAGCTCAGAGAGGGGTTAGAGGTGCCGGATGAACCTATACTTGCCAGCGCCAAAGAAGGCATAGGCATCAAAGAAATAATTGATGCTGTCATAAAAAATATTCCAGCTCCGGTGGGCAACGCCGCGGACCCACTGTCCGCTCTCATATTCGATTCTTTTTACGATCCTTACAGAGGAGCTATTATAATCGTGCGTTTACTGGATGGCGTCCTTAAACCTGGCATGAAAGTAACGATGCTTTCTTCGGGCGCAGAACATGAAATACTGGAAACGGGTTTTATGAGGATAAAAATGATACCAAGCGACAGAGTATCAGCCGGTGAAGTGGGTTACATTGTTGCCGGCATCAAAGATATCCACGATATCAAGATTGGAGACACTATAACAGAGGTCAGCAGGCCGACCACGAAACCTCACCCCGGTTACCGCGAGATAAAACCCTTTGTTTTTGCCGGGCTCTATCCTGTCAGCACATCGGATTACGATAACCTTAAGAAAGCGCTGGAGAAATTAAGGCTCTCAGACTCGTCACTTTTCCATTGGCCGGAGACTTCGGTGGCGCTGGGTTTCGGTTTCAGGTGCGGTTTCCTAGGCTCGCTCCACCTTGAAATAGTCAAGGAGCGGCTGAGAGGGAATTTGGGTTGAACTTGCTTATAACCGCGCCTAACGTCATTTACAAAGTCACGACGCAGAAGGGTACGACTGACATAGATAACCCTGCAAAATTCCCTGTTTACGGTGATATAATCGAGATACAGGAGCCCTACGTGCTTGCGACTATAATATGTCCTTCGGAATTCATGGGGCCGGTGCTGGACCTCTGCCAAAAGAAGCGTGGCAAACAGACCGTTCTTCGTTTTCTTGACACAAAGACTATAATAGTGAAATACGAGATGCCTCTGGCGGAGGTTATCATCTCTTTCTATGATACGCTAAAATCAGTTTCAAAGGGTTACGCATCCTTTGATTATGACCACATTGGTTTTAAGGTAGGAGACCTGGTGAAGCTAGAGATAATGATCAACCAGGATGTCATAGACGCTTTCTCAGTTATAGTGCACAAGGAGAAAGCCCAGACGGTGGCGCATTTCCTGGCGGAAAAACTGAGGACCCTGATCCCGAGGCAGATGTTCGAGATACCCATACAGGCAAGGATAAACAACAAGATAATCGCGCGCGAAAATATATCTGCCGTCAGAAAAGATGTGCTTGCTAAATGCTACGGCGGCGATATTTCGCGTAAGAGAAAGCTCCTTGAAAAACAAAAGGAAGGCAAAAAACGCATGAGGCAGTTTGGCAGGGTTGAGATCCCACCAGAGGCATTTGTTGCCGTGCTTAAGATAGGCGATTGACCAAGCTCGGCATAATTTAGCTTAATATAAGGGATATCATGGAAAACGAAAAAAAAGATTTCTCAAAGTCAGTGAACCTTCCTCAAACGGAATTTCCGATGAAGGCCAACCTTCCGCAGAGAGAGCCGGAATTCCTTAAAACATGGGAAGAGAAAGATATCTATTCATCAGTCCGCAGGAAAAATGAAGGCAGAAAGAAATTCATATTTCATGATGGGCCGCCTTACGCGAACGGCCATATACATCTGGGTACTTCGCTAAACAAGATACTTAAGGATTTCATAATCAAATACAAGTCCATGTCCGGCTCGGACGCGCCTTACACGCCGGGCTGGGACTGTCACGGCCTCCCGATAGAGCAGCAGGCCCTTAAAGAGCTTAAACTTGATAAACACAAAGTGGAGATGATAGCCTTTCGTAAACAGGCTGCGGATTTCGCTAAAAGGTTCATAAACATACAGCGGAGCGAATTTAAGAGGCTTGGCGTTTTCGGCGATTGGGAGAAACCCTACCTGACGCTCGACCCGAAATACGAAAGCGTGATAATCAAAGCCTTCGGCGAGCTCGCCAAGAAGGGCTACATATACCGATCGAAGAAACCGGTTTACTGGTGCCCGGCATGCGAGACGGCTCTTGCGGACGCGGAAGTTGAATACGCTGACCACGTTTCTCACTCGGTCTACGTCAAGTTCGACATAAAGAAATTCCCAGAGGTGCTTTCGGAAGAGCAAAAAGCCTCGGTGCTCATATGGACGACCACTCCCTGGACGCTCCCCGCGAACGTAGCTCTCGCTTTTAACCCGGGAGTTGATTATGTTCTGGCGTCCGTAACATACTCAGATGGCATGGCGGACAGGCTGATCCTGTCGAAGAAACTCCTTGCGGTTGTTGCAGAAAATACCGGCATGAAAGAATACAAAGTACTCCGTGAATTCTCCGGCAAGAGCCTCGAGGGCATTGTTTGTTCGAACCCTTTGCTCGAACGCGATTCAGTCGGTGTGCTCGCCGATTACGTAAGCACCGAAGACGGCACGGGTGTCGTTCACATAGCCCCCGGCCACGGGCAGGAAGACTACCAGGTCGGGTTAAAATACAAACTTCCGGTGCTCTCTCCGGTCAACGAGTGGGGAGCATTTACAGATGAAGTGCCTGAGTTCAAGGGGCAGAAGGTGTTCGCCTCAAACCCGCTTATAATCGAAAAACTTAAGAACGAAGGAAAGCTGGTCTTTGAGGATAAATTTACGCATTCGTACCCGCACTGCTGGAGGTGCAAGAAGCCCGTGATATTCCGCGCGACACCGCAGTGGTTCATGAGCGTGGAACACGATTCCCTCCGCGAAAGGATGCTCGACATTATTAAGAAAGTTTCCTGGGTCCCTTCCTACGGAGAGAACAGGATAACCGGCATGATGGAGACAAGACCGGATTGGTGCCTCAGCCGCCAGAGGCTCTGGGGTGTGCCGCTTCCGGTATTCTACTGCGAAAAATGCGGCGAGCCGGTGCTGGACTACGACCTTATAATGCATATAGCAAAACAGTTCGCTGAATTCGGCTCGGACCGCTGGTATGAGAAGAGCTCTAAAGAACTGATGGCTCCTCTCGATATAAAGTGCAAGAAATGCGGAGCATCGGATTTCCGCAAGGAGCAGGACATTCTGGACGTTTGGTTCGATTCTGGTGTCTCATCGCTCGCTGTCCTTGAAAGCGGTAATTTCGAAGGTCTCTCATGGCCAGCAGACATGTATCTCGAAGGATCAGACCAGCACAGGGGCTGGTTCCAGACGTCATTGCTCGTGGCCTCGGCCTTGAAAGGCGCGGCGCCGTATAAGACGGTGCTGACTCACGGTTTTGTGGTTGACGGCGAAGGCAAAAAGATGTCCAAGTCCATAGGCAACACCGTAGCTCCGGAGAAGATAATCGCGCAGTATGGAGCCGATATTCTAAGGCTCTGGGTCGCGACCAGCGACTACCGCGAGGACATAAGGATATCGCCGGAGATACTTAAAGGTTTGATAGATAATTACAGAAAGATGAGGAATACTATAAGGTTCCTGCTCGGCAATATCTCTGACTATTCTTCCAGCCAGGCGATAGAATATAAAAACATGAGGGAGATAGACCGTTACGCGATAAGTAAACTTAACGAAACAATAAAGATCGTTACAAGCGCTTATGAGGCATATGAGTTCCATAACGCGGCTGTGCAGTTGAACCTGCACTGCACGGTCTTCTTAAGCAATTTCTATCTCGACGCGCTCAAAGACATACTATATTGCGATAAACCCGCTTCGAACGCAAGGAGAAGTTCACAAAGGGCGATTTGGGAAACATGCTCGGCGCTTATTCGTTTGATGGCTCCGATACTGCCATTCACTACGGAAGAGGCCTGGCAGGAGCTTAGAAAAATAGACAAGAGCCTGCCTGAGTCGGTTTTTCTGGCTGAATTCCCGGTTGTTGAAGGCGGCAATACTTTCTCAATAGAGCAGGAAAAAAAGTGGGAGAAACTTATGGGGCTCAGGGAAAATGCTTCCGCTGAATTTGAAAAACTCAGAAAAGAAAAGAAGATAGGTTCTAACCTGGAAGCAAGTGTCAATATATATGATAACGGCAGCCTCAGCGCCATAGACAAAGAACTTTTATGCAACGTCCTTGGCACCTGGGATGTCGCTTTATCCGAAGTGACCGACCCGGGTGCAAAGCCGGGCGAGATTCAGGTGTCAGCCGGGGTTTCCAGCCACGCTAAATGCGAAAGGTGCTGGCGCCACGTTAAGGATGTGAGCACAGCGAACAAACACGGATCAAACCTCTGCGGCCGGTGCGTAGAAGCACTGGGATAAAATCACGACTTATGCCAAATAAAGAAAATTATTTTCTAACGCAAATATTAAAACCCTTATCGGCATGGGGCATTCTTGTTTTGATAGACCAGGCGACAAAGTATGCCATAAGGAACAGCTTCTATTTGGGTGAATCAAGGCAGGTCGCTCCGTTCTTTCAGCTGACTTATCTGACTAACACAGGCATCGCGTTCTCAATGTTCCAGGGAGCGAATACTTTCTTCATGGTGTTTACGATTCTGGTCATAGCTGGGTTTGCGGTGTGGTACGCCGTAAATGCGGCAAATCTCGATAGGTTGATCAAAACAGCGCTCGTGCTGGTAGTCTCAGGTGCGGCAGGGAACTTGATAGACAGGCTTGCGTTTGGTCAGATAACAGATTTTTTGGATGTGTTTGTGGGAAGTTACCACTGGCCTTCCTTCAACGTTGCGGATTCTTGCATATCTGTTGGTGGAGTGTTGATATTTATATGGGCGGTTAGGCCCGCGAGCCCGAAGAAGAAATGAAAAGGATAATATGTTCCCTACAATAATCAAAATTGGTCCGTTCGCGCTGCGTTCATACGGCCTTATGGTAGCAATAGGACTCTTCCTGGGGCTACAATACCTGGTTTCTATGGCGAAAACAAAAAATATTTCGCAAGAAAAAGTCATGGACGTGGTACTCTACACGATCGTTGCCGGTCTCATCGGCGCCAGGACCGCGTATGTGCTGACTAATTTTAGCTTTTATTCGCGCAACATCGGCGATATATTCAAGATATGGGAAGGCGGGCTGGTTTATTACGGTGGCTTGATAGCAGGTACCGTGGCGGTCATCGTTTTTGTACGGCTGAACCAGGATATAGATTTCTGGAACCTCAGCGATATAATGGCTCCTGCGCTGAGTTTGGGCCACATTTTCGGCAGGATAGGCTGCCTGCTTGCCGGGTGCTGTTACGGAAGGCCCACGGCATTGCCATGGGCAGTGCGGTTCACAAACCCAGAATCGCTAGCACCAACCGGTGTTTGCCTGCATCCAACTCAGGTGTACGAGGCAATTGGCAACTTATTGATATTTCTCGCTTTGGACAGGTTCAACAGGACCGAGCACAGGAAAGGCCAGACGATTTTCGCGTATGTTTTTCTTTACGGTACTATGCGTTTCATAATGGAGTTTTTCCGCGGGGATGACCGCGGCCCGCAGTTCCTTGTGTTCTCGCAGGGACAGGTGATATCGGTTGTGATAGTAGCGCTCGCTGCGGTATTCTATTTTATGCGCTACCGCAAGGGTAAGGTTTAATTTAATGAAGATCACAGTTGAAACTCCGGCAGAAAGGCTCGATAAGTATGTAGCAGGCGCGGTACCAAGCTATTCGAGAGGCTATTTTCAAAAGCTCATAAAGTCAGGCAAAGTGACGGTGAACGGCGGTGTTTCGACCGTTCACTATTCGCCAAAATGCGGTGACGAGATAAACATAGACCTTGAGGAGACGATAAGCACGGTCGCGCCTCAGGATATCGATCTGGAAATAATCTACGAAGACGCCGACATAGTGGTGGTAAACAAAGCGCCCGGGATGGTGGTTCACCCGGCATGCGGCCACTGGGACGGCACGCTTTTGAACGCCCTTTACGGCCGCGCGAAAGGTTCTTACACTCCATTCCTTGTTCACAGGCTCGACAAGGATACTTCCGGAATAATAGTCGCGGCAAAGAACGAGAGGGCCAAGAAAAGCCTGGTCAAGCAGTTCCAGAACAGGACGATAAAGAAAGTTTATATTACAGTGGTTAAAGGCTGCGTATCTGAAGTTAAGGGCCGCATAGAAGCGCCGCTGGGGCGTTCGCCTAACGACAGGCAGAAGATAGTCGTTGGGCCGCTCGCGAAAAAGGACGGTATAACTGAGTTCAAGGTAATTGTGAGGACAAAAGAGTATTCTGTTCTTGAGGTGTATCCTCTTACCGGCAGGACCCACCAGATAAGGAGCCACATGGTTTACATCGGCCATCCTGTGCTGGGAGACAAGGTTTACGGTGGGCTTGACCAGGTAGGCGACCACACTTTTACAAGGCAGATGCTGCACGCCCGCAGGATATCTCTGACTCATCCTGATACTGGCAAGCGGGTGGTGTTCGAGGCGCCGGTTCCTAAAGATATGCAGGCCATATTGAAGGATAGCAGTATATCCTGACAGCGGTACGTAAATCTATTATAAGGAAATAAAGATGAATATCAGCCGAAAAACGTTGCAAGAAAAAATTTGCTGTTTGATTATTCTGACTTTCTCGATTTCAGCGTTTTCGTCTTCTTTCTCTTACTCACAGGGAAATACCGCGGATGAGGTTCAGCCTTCAACACCGTCCGCCATAGTACCCGCGGAAACGATTACGCCAGCGACGACCGCTGTTCAGCCTGCTGAAGGCACAGGGCAAGGTGCTGCAGCAGCAGAGCCGGCGGACGATAAACAACTTTTAAACGCTATTGCAGACCTTGACTACAAAATAGAATACCTGAAATCCGGGTACAGCAGGCTAAACGCCGATATAGAAAACCTGAAAATAGCCGACAGGGACCATCAGAAGCTGCTAAACGACCGAATATCGGCCATTCCCGTGCCGGACACGTCAAAAATTGATAACCTATCCGCCGAATCTGAACATATTAGTTCTGAACTTACACAGGTGAAAGCGGAAATCTCTGATATTAAGGCGAAGCTTGATCAGCGTGCGCAGGCAACAGGGGATTGGCGGGACGATGCAGACAAAATACTTCATTCCCCGTGGCTGGCGGTTGCGGCTATAGGGTTGTCGCTTATAGCATTGGCAAAGCATTAAGCCGTTATGAATTTGCAAATAGTTCCATTATTTTATAGTATAAGATTCCAATCCCAATTTGGACCGGTTAGATAATATGAAAGAAAAAGGCCTGATATTCGTTATCTCGGCGCCGTCCGGCGCCGGCAAGACCACTATCTGCCGGCATCTGTCTCAAAAGAGAAAGAATCTTAAATACTCCGTTTCCTGCACCACGCGCCCCAGGCGTCTTGGTGAAAGGAAAGGTATCGATTACTATTTCCTAAAAGAGGAAGAGTTCAAAAAAACGGTGAAGGCCGGCGGTTTCGCGGAGTGGGCGTTCGTGCACGGGTACTATTACGGCACGCCCAAAAAAGCACTTAACGCAGTATTAAACAGCGGTCATGACGTTATAATGGACATAGATGTCCAGGGGGGCCTTAAGATCAAGAGGGCTTACAAGGAATCGGTCCTGATATTTATAATGGCGCCGTCAATGAAAGAGCTTGAGCACAGGCTCAGGGTCAGGAACAAGGATAACGAGAAAGTCATAGAAAAACGCTTGTACAACGCCCGCAGGGAGCTGAAGAGCCTGCCGCGTTACGAGTACCTTATAATAAACAAGGAGCTCTGGAAGGCCGAGAATGAAGTTGAATCGGTTATAGAAGCCGAGCATAAAAGGATAACCCGCAACAATATTCCGAGATTTTAAATATATTGTGAAACATAATACGCTTAAATGCCGCGAGAGCGGGAATGAAGGCGATAATAAGGAGTAAGGTGATGACTGAATTAAAAGAATTGGAACGCAAGTTCCTGCTTGACCTGCCGAATGGGCGGTATGATGTGGTGGCTCTTACTTGGGCGTGGCTAAATATCCTGCAGAAAACAGACGACGCGAAAGGCATGAGCCCGTCAGAGCTTGTGAAAAAAGCGCTGGACGATGTAATGACCGGCGGCATAACCTATGAAGATATTAAGAAAGCAAAAACCAAAGTGGTGCATGCCGCGGCTCCCGAAGAAAAAGTTGAAAAAAAAGAAGTAGTCGAAGAAGAGGCTCCGAAGAAAAATGCAAAACCAAAAAAGAAATAAAAGCACCGGCCGGGCAGAGTTAAAAGGCAAGAACATATTGCTCGGAGTATGCGGCGGCATAGCCGCGTACAAGGTGCCTGAGTTTGTAAGAGCTCTACGTAAAATGGAGGCGTCCGTGGAGTGCATTCTCACGGAGAACGGAGAACGCTTCGTTACAGCACTTACCCTCCAGACCCTTTCAGAGAACAGGGTTTATCGTGACATGTTCGATGACTCAGTATGGGACATTGAACATATTTCCCTCGCAAAGAAAGCCGATGTTATAGTTGTTGTTCCTGCTACCGCTGACGCTATTGCCCGTTTTGCCTGCGGCCGCGCCGAAGACCTGCTATCGAGTGTCATACTTGCCTCGCGGTCGCCGGTCCTAATATGCCCGGCAATGAACGACAAAATGTGGCTTCATCCTGCCACCCAGGATAACGTTAAGCGCCTCAAAAGATACGGATATATTTTTGTCGAACCGCAAGAGGGCATGCTTGCTTGCGGGGACACAGGTATTGGAAAACTGGCAGATTTAAGTAAAATACTGAAAAAGGTGGAGTCAATTATCAATATATAATTGCTTCTGTCGTTTTTAGTATGATATTATGGAAAATTAATGGCAGAAGAGAAATCCGATATCGGCCAGCAAGAAGTTATCAACTCGGGACACAAAATTAAGAAAATACTCGTAATAGAAGACGATAAAGATGTCTCACTTATTATAGTAGAATACCTGCGGCAACAAGGTTACGAAGTATTCGTAGCCGATTCAGGTTTAGAGGGTTTAAAGAAAGCTATCATTCTTAAGCCGGACCTAATTACACTTGACCTTCTGATGCCCAAGATGGACGGGTATTTCGTAACAAGGCTCTTAAAACAGCACCAGGAAACAAAACATATACCTATAATAATAGTTTCTGCTGTATTCGAAAAAGACAAATGTCTAAGGCTGGGTATTGCCGATTACATAACGAAACCGTTCAGTTCAGAATCACTCAAAGATGCTATCATACGGGCCGAAAAACTTGCAAATTCCGGGGCCTCCGGAAAAAAAGTTCTCATTGTTGATGATGACCCTGATATGGTTTCCATGCTTACATCCGCGCTAACTGAAAGGGGCTATATTGTTTGCAGCGCTAAAGACGGCATACAGGGTATACTCGCGGCGAAAAAAGAAAAGCCGAATCTGATATTGCTGGACCTTAACCTTCCATTTGTAGACGGTTTTAGCGTGATGAAGGCGCTAAAAGATGACCCGGGAACGGCCCCGATACCGATCATAGTCATAACGGCCAGGAGCATCGAAGACAAGGAAAAAGTAATGCGGCTTGGCGCAAATGAATACCTCATTAAACCGTTCACGATGAGGATACTTTATGAGGAACTCGATAAAATAATAGAATCGGACAATAAGCGGCAGCGGTAAAAATGAAATTAAAATTCCTAATCACTGCAGGGCCCACTAGGGAATACATAGACCCGGTAAGGTATATTTCCAACGCGTCATCCGGAAAGATGGGGTACGCACTTGCGAACGCGGCCAGGAAAAAAGGCCACAAGGTAGTGCTTATTTCGGGCCCCGTTGATATCAAACCACCGCACGGTGTAAAGACAGTGAAGGTCATCTCGGCGCGTGAAATGTTCGACAGGTTCAAAGAATTTTTTTCCGCTTCAGATGTAATAATAGGCGCGTGCCGCCGTATCCGACTACAGGCCGTTGGAAACTAAAACAGAAAAGATAAAAAAGAATTCCCAGCCTTTTAATTTGAAACTTATCAAAAACCCGGATATAATGAATTATTCGGGAATGAATAAAAAGAATAAAGTGATCGTGGGGTTTGCTCTTGAAACTCATGACCTGTTCAAGCACGCCAAGGAGAAGCTGGAAAAAAAGAAGTTTGACGTAATAATAGCGAATTACCCCGAGGTTATAGGCAACAATAAAGCGGCCGTATGGATGATAGATAAGGACAGCAATATTGTTTCTATCCCTGAAGAAGAAAAAAATAAGATAGCAAAGAGAATTATCGATGAAGCGCTCGACACTTGGGAAAACAATAACCCTCGCAAAAAACTGCATCGCTGAAGAGTTTTTGTGGGGCGAAACGGAGACGGTGCCTGTGAAAAAAGCAAACATAGTAAAAGCACCAACTCTGCACACTGAGATAAAAGATAACGTCACGCTTGAAAGCTTGAAAGGCATAGTGGATAAATGCAGGAAATGCGGGCTGGGCAAAAGCAGGCTCAATGCGGTATTCGGTACGGGTGACCCTAAGGCAGGGCTCATGTTCGTTGGTGAAGGGCCGGGTTTTGATGAAGACCACAAGGGTGAGCCTTTCATAGGCAGGGCCGGCCAGTTGCTGACAAAGATTATCGAATCGATAGGACTTAGCAGAGAACAAGTTTACATCGCAAATATAGTCAAATGCCATCCCATGATAGATCCTTCCGATCCGGAAAAACGCGGAAATGACAGGCCGCCGACGCCAGAAGAATCCAACTGCTGCCTGCCGTACCTTAAAAAACAAATTGAGTTGATAAAACCAAAAGTTATCTGCACACTGGGAAATTCAAGTGCTCAGAGAATGCTCGAGACTGAAATAGGGATCAGCAAGCTCAGAGGAGTTTTTGTTGAATATAAAGGCATAAAACTTATGCCCACTTATCACCCGGCAGCCCTCCTGCGTAACCCTAACCTGAAAAAAGATGTTCTGGGAAGACATGAAGCTGATAAGAGACGCCCTGAAATTAAACCACTCGAATTAAAATATAGTGTTACTATGACATCCCAAAACCTCTTCGCGGAAATCGTTCTGAGCCTGCCTATTGAAAAAACATTTCATTACAGGATACCGCCAAGCCTTCTGGCCAAAGCCAAAGTCGGCATGAGAGTAGAAGTCCCGTTCGGACCGAAACGGCTCACCGGCTACATATTAAGCCTTATGCCCGAATGCGCAATCGAGAAAACCAGGGACATAATAGCTCTGCTCGATGAAGAGCCTTCTGTAACCGAAGAACTAATGACGCTTGCCAGGTGGATAAGCGCGAAATACATGTGTTCGTTCGGTGAGGCGCTTGGTTCGGCCGTTCCCGCAGCGATAAAAGCGCCAAAAAGATTTTTAAATCCGTCAGTTCCCAAACCTATACCAAGCCCGGTGCGTCTAGCGGGGCGACCAGTATTCGAACACACGGACGCGCAAAAAGAAGCTATATCGAACATCAAAGAAAGCATAACATCAATAAAGAACGACACATTCCTGCTCTATGGTATAACCGGTTCGGGCAAAACCGAGGTTTATCTTTCGGCTATTGAAGAAACGCTGAGTGCCGGCCGAACAGCTGTATTCCTTCTGCCGGAAATATCGCTTACCCCGCAGTTCATATCCATCGTAAAAAACCGTTTTCCTGGCGTGGTAGGCTTGTGGCATTCTAAAGTGACAACAAGCGAGAAATTCTCTATCTGGGATAAGGCGAGAAAAGGAGAAATTAAGATAATCCTTGGGGCACGCTCTGCGGTGTTCGCCCCTTTTAAGAACCTGGGCCTTATAATCATAGATGAAGAGCATGAGCCAAGCTACAAACAAGAACAAAAACCCGCATACCATACAAGGGAAGTAGCCATTGAACGCGCGAGGCTCAATAGTGCCATAACGATATTCGGGTCTGCGACCCCGTCCTTGGAGATGTTCCACAAAGCCCAGAACGGCGTTATAAAACTTTTGGAGTTGCCGCGCAGGATAGCCGACAGGCCGCTTCCTAAAGTAAGGCTAGTGGACTCAACGAAGCTTCACAGAAGGTCAAATATACTTTCCGAGCCGGCCGTTGAAGCCCTGCGCAAGGTGCTGGCTCGGCGCGAGCAGGCCATAGTGTTCCTTAACAGGCGAGGATTTTCGCCGGGTGTTATGTGCAGGCACTGCGGGAAAGTATTCCAATGCCCGCACTGCTCGGTCTCGCTGGTTTACCACAGGTTGCCCGAAGGTTTAAGGTGTCACTACTGCGATTATCATCAGGCATGGCCTGGCGTGTGCCCGAGCTGCAAGTCGAGGGAAGTATCGGCCTTCGGCATCGGCACGCAGAAAGTCGAGGAAGAACTTAAAAAAATATTTCCGCAGGGAAAGATACTTCGGCTTGATAAGGACACAACAAGAAAAGCGGGTGTTTATGAAACCGCGTATAGGGATTTCAAAGATGAGAATTTCGATATACTGCTCGGCACGCAGATGGTGGCGAAAGGTTTTGATTTCCCGAGGGTAACGTTAGTCGTTGTCGTTGACGCTGATACTGCACTTTACTTGCCGGATTTCCGCGCATCGGAGAGGACTTTCCAGATACTCGCGCAGGTGGCGGGCCGGTCGGGTCGCAGCAGCCTGGGCGGCGAGGTAGTGATACAAACACAGCACCAGGAGCATTACGTGCTAAAGGCCAGCGAACTGCATGATTTTAGAACGTTCTATAAGCAAGAGATAGAGTTCCGCAAAGAGCTGCACTATCCGCCGTTCTCGGAAATAGTCAACATAATGGTGCGCGCGAAAAAAGAGGAAAAAGCAAAAGAGGCCGCGGAAACAGCCGGAGCGCTTATTCATGCTTACAAAGAAAGCGGCGAAGCCGCCTTTGAAATGCTGGGTCCAAGCCCGGCGTCTCGGAACAAGCTGCACGGTTATTTCAGGTGGCAGATAATATTAAAAGGACCCGCTGGTGACATTTCTGCGGCCGCTAGGATGCTTAAGGACGCGGGCCTTCCCGCTGGTGTAATATTGTCAATAGATATTGACCCGCAAAGCCTTTTATAGAGCCCTTTAGTTTTGTATAATACTTCCATGAACGATAAATCCACTTCAAAATTGTTCACTCGCATGGCGTTCATCGCGTATTTCACCCTGGCCGTGGCGACGTCTATCGGTCATGACTGGCTGATAGACATGAGAGTTGAACCTATTACCAGAGGCCTGCACGAGCAGGTTATGACGAACAAGGCCCCGGCGCCGATACAATACAGGATAATGCAGTACTACGCAGCCGAAGGGCTGATGAGGCTGGGGGTGCCGTTCAGGCAATCCTACCTATACCTTCGCATACTGTTCACGTTCCTCGCAGCAGCTTCTCTGCACGTCTTCCTCTCTTACTGGTTCGTGCCGGCCGTATGCATGCTGGGCACGCTTTACCTCTTCGCGGTATTGCCGCTCGTGTACTACGGTTACTATATGCAGCCGATGGATCTGCCTAACCTGTTTTTTATGCTCGCAGGATGCATACTGATCCTAAAGAAAAAAGATATTTGGCTTATACCGCTTATATTTGTGGCTATGCTCAATCGTGAGACCGCTATACTGCTGGCGCTAATATACCTGTTAGTCCGCTATGACGAGCTTAAGATTCCCGCGCTTGCCCTTAAATCAGGGCTGATATTTATTACAGGAATGCTCACCTACGCGGCGCTTCGCAAAGTATTTTCCATGAAGCATTACTACTCAGATATGTATTTCCTCGGGTCTAACATAAGCGACCCAAGGGTTTACACATTTGCCCTTGCCATATTCGGGCCGCTAATACCCTTTTCGTTATGGAAGTTCAAAGAAAAACCCAGGTTCATCCGCAGGGCGGTGCTCTTCGTGCCGTTCTTTATAATCATTCACTTTACGATGACGATAATGAGCGAGCCTAGGTTGTGGCTGCCAGTCCTGCCGTTTTTGATAGCGTCAGGATTGTGGGCCGTGCTTCCCGAGGAATACAAAGCCAACAGGGAACAAACAGTTAAGCCGGAAAGCAACATGCTGACAAGGTTCCCAAGAACAGCATACTCGGCGCTTGTCGCCGTGTTCCTGGTTTTCTTTGTCGGTTTTTTCTTTTTCTACAAAAACGCGCATATGTCGGACAGGGATAAGAAGATACGCACCGAGAATCTTGTGACGACCGGCAAACAGTACGCCGCCGCTCAGATGACCGCCCGCGCGATAGAGGAGCTCAATAAAGCGGTAGTGCTTGACCCGGAGAACCCGGCGCCTCATTATGAGCTGGGTATCATATACGAAAACAGCGTCTACGATTACGAGAAAGCTCTTTTTCAGTTCAAGGAAACACTTAGGCTTGACCCTTACCACCTCGACAAACAAAGGATCGAAAATGAGATCAAAAGGCTGGAATATACTCTTAAAAAGTGATGTATGGGTTCATTTAAAGGCGGGAGATCAGCATTAAGTGAAGAAGATATGGCTCGGTATATTTTTTCTCATTCCGTTCTACGTTTATCTGTATACACTCCATCCCACCGTATCGCCATACCGTGATTCGGGCGACCTGATAGTGGCAGCCTCTACTCTCGGCATAGCGCATCCTCCTGGCTACCCGCTGTATGTCCTCACAGGAAAAATATTCATAACATTGTTCAAATTCGCCAACAGCGGATACGTGATGAACGTGATGTCGGCGTTTTTCGCGGCATTGGGTGTGTATTTTTTGTCGCTGGCAATATTTGAGATCTCGGGTTCGTCATTCGCCTGTGCCTCGGTTCTGTTCCTGGCGTTTTCACAGTCATACTGGAGGCTCGCTCAGGTCTCGGAGATGTATTCTTTAAACGCTTTTTTCGCTTCACTACTGATATATTTTGCGGTCTTAAAATTCTACAGTAAAGACGGTCTTCCGAAACCATCAAAAGCAAGTTCCGCATTTTTTTTGAGTTTTTTAAGCGGTCTTGCTTTTGCAAACCATCCGACAATAGTTTTCATGTTGCCCGGCATATTCTGGCTAGTCTACCGCTCCGGCGATCTTGAGCCAAAAGATTATTTATATGCACTGTTGTTCTTTGCCGCGGGAGCGTCAATAGATCTTTTTATTCTTATAAGAGCTTCAACGCACCCGCTTTCGGACTGGGGAAAACCGGAAAATTTAACAAATTTCCTCAGGGTCATAACAAGGTCTGATTATGGAGGATTGAAGCTGCATCCTGAGCAGAGCAAGTTCTCATGGACTACGGCTATAATTATAGGGCATCTACTTGTATTCCTTAAGTCTCTTGCCGACCAATTTACGATGCCGGCCACGCTTATCGGCGCGTGGGGTATGTTCCTGAAAAGAAAAGACAAATTTTATCAAATGCTTTTTATCTCGCTGGTTATCTCAGGCCCCCTTTTCATTATCCTTTCAAACCTCTCGCCTTCGGAAAAAACAACTCTGCCTATACTGGAGCCTCATCTCCTAATGCCGGATATATTATTCGCTTTCTTCATGGCGGCCGGTGTTAATAAGCTGTTGGACTATGGCGCTACGGCAAAGGTAGCGCTCTTAGTGCTGGTTATTGTTTTTTTCTTATTCAAGCTGCCTTTATGCAGCTACAGGGAACATTTTTACGCTTATGACTATGGAAAAAATATTTTAAAGACCACCCCGCCAGGCTCAATAATATATGACCCGGACGACCCCACGGCTTTTATAACTACGTACATGCAGGATGCAATGTCAAAGAGGCCGGATATAAAGCTCGCCGCATATTTCAGGACGCGCTGGGGCTACGAACTTTTAAAGGAGCGGCGGCCGGAGATCCTTCCAGCCAGGGATATACCTTCAGGCCAGGAGCTTGCAAGGGAACTGCTTGATTTTAACCGTTCCAGGTGGCCGGTCCTCGCGGAACTTCCGGGAAAATTTCCCGCAGGCTACTTATCTTATCCTGTCGGGCTGCTCTACAGGTTGTCCGCGAAGAACGAATTCACGCCATCGGCAGTTCCATTTGAGATGTACTCTTTTCATAACCCGTGCCTAAAAAATGATAGTTACGATTTTTTCACTAACCAGGTCATTTCCTATTATAGTTCTGCGGAAAACAACATAGGCCTTTCCATGGTAAGATTACAGAAATATGATGACGCAAGGCAGCAATACATGGCTGCGCTCGCCATTGATCCGGATCTGGAGGCCACTTTTAACAACATGGGTTCCCTTGAGTTTTCTATTAAGAATTATGATAACGCGGAAAAATGGTTCCTTATGCTGCTGAAAACAAATGGAGAAAGCGCCTCGGCGCTTTATAACATCGGCATCACTTACAGAGCGATGAAAAGAAATGAGGACGCTGCCAGATACATCAGGAGAGCGTGGGATAAATACTCTTACCCGGATGCCGGCAACGAGCTTGGCCTTATTGCCCTGGAAAGCGGCAATGCGGCGCTGGCCGGAGAAATGTTCAGGGCTATCATAAATGTTTATCCGGGTTACCTGCTTGCCTATTATAATATGGGCCTAAGCGAGAAGGCTTTAGGCAATTACGCTGAGAGCAGGAAGTATTTCCAGATATACTTAAACAATACGTCTGATGCGTCGGATAGAAAAGATACGCTCCGGATCATCAACAGCCTGCCTGATAAACAGCATACCACTCAATGACAGCATTATCTTGAACTTTAACTAAGCCCCAAAATTTGCTAAAATTACGTATAAGCATAGATTTTAGTAGAGGATGATATATGAGCATACTTAAGATAAGGAAGATCGGCGACCCCATACTCAAAAAGAAATGCAAGCCTGTCGATGAGATCAGCGATGGCATAAAACAGCTGGTACAGGACATGCTCGAGACGATGTACGCCGCCCCCGGTGTTGGGCTGGCGACTTCACAGGTTGGGGTTCCTGCGAGGGTTTGCGTTATTGATATAAGGCCGGAAGGCAAGAGGGAGCCCATCGTTTTAATAAACCCCAAGATAGTTTCTAAAACAGGCAAAGTAATTGACGAAGAGGGCTGCCTTTCTCTGCCCGGGATAGTTGCCAAGGTCAGGCGCTGCAGTGAAGTGACGGTTGAAGCGGTAGACCACAGGGGCTTCCCCGTAAGCGTTTCCGGTCGGGGGATATTGAGCAAAGCGCTTCAGCACGAGCTGGACCACCTGGACGGGAAACTTTTTATTGACAACCTCAGCTGGCTGGTAAAGCAAAAGCTTAAACGCGAGATAAAAAAGAAAAGAAAGCTGGAGGGTTGGTGAGGATACTTTTTTTCGGGACACCGGAGATAGCCTCCCCGTTTCTAGAAGACCTCCTGAAGATCTGCGATGTAGCAGGCGTTGTGACCCAGCCGGACCGCCCCGCCGAGAGGGGAAAGAAACTTCATCAGCCGCCGGTAAAAGTCATAGCACTCGCGCACAATATACCTGTTTTCCAGCCTGAAAAATTCACGCCGCAGATAATCGAAGAACTCAGGAACCTTAAGCCGGACGTTGGTATATCCGTTTCCTACGGCAAGCTGATACCGGAAGAGGTTTTCAATATACCTGTACTGGGCACTTTCAACGTTCACTTTTCCCTTCTTCCAAAATACCGCGGAGCGGCGCCCGTTCAGATGGCGATCGTAAAAGGTGAAAATGAAACAGGGGTCACTACTTTCCGGATAGAGAAGTCGCTCGATACTGGCCCAGTGTTCGTTCAAAAACGCGTGTCTGTTAATTCTGAAGACGATGCGGACTCTGTCTTCCAAAAGCTGATACCTCTCGGGATAGAATCCGCGCGCGAAACTCTGGGGTTGTTGAAGTCCGGCAAGAATTCGGGGGCCCCGCAAACTGGCGAACCGAGCTATGCGCACTGCATAAAGAAAGAGGACGGCAAAATTTCGTGGGATAAACCGGCCGTGGAAATATTTAACCTTATCAGGGGCCTTAAGAACTGGCCCGGCGGCTTTACGACAATAGGAAGCGGTGGCTTAAAAGGAAAAACATTAAAGATATTGAAAGCTTCTATTCATCATGGTAATTTAGCTGCGGCAGAGGCGGGTACCATTATCGAACTTGTTAAACAAAAAGGTTTCGTTGTCCATTGCGGGGAAGGGAACTTGCTTATAGAACAAGTCCACCCGGAAAATAAGAATCAAATGCCAGCCTGGGACTTCGTACAGGGCAGCCACATACATAAAGGCGATATTTTGAAATAGTTCGGTGTCTTCGCAGTTGACAAGCCATTTCAATGGTGTTATAATGCTTTTATAACTATACGACGGTAAGCCGGTAAGGAATATTTATCCAATACTCTTGTCAGTATTGGTGATAAAAAAGGTTCGTCTGCTGGCGATCGGGTTCCGCCACTGATATTTTGGCGGGCCATAAGGGGTGAAAAAATGTTAGGATTAGGTTTTCAGGAAATTTAGTTGCTGATGCTGATAGGCCTTGTGCTTTTTGGTTCAAAGAAGCTTCCGGAAGTAGGAAGATCCCTCGGAAAAGCCATTAATGAATTTAAGAAGGGTTTACAGGGAGAGGAAGAAAAAAATCCTGGGGAAAAACCCGCAGATGGAAACAATAAACTCGAGCCCAAATAACCTTTCCGTTATCGGGCACCTTGAGGAGCTGCGGAAGCGGATAATCTACATAGTTGCGTACCTTGTCGCCGGGATACTTGCTGGATTGTTCTTTAGCCAAGGGTTTCATCCATCTCCTAGAAATACCCGCGATATCCGCGGGCCAACTGACTAACTTCATCTTGCTAAACCCCACCGACGTTGTTAATATCTATTTTAAAGTGTCCCTTTATATCGGAGCGGTGCTCTGCGCGCCGGCGGTGATATATAATATCTGGCGTTACGTAAAACCGGCGATCCCGAAAGATGCGGGTGTTCTGGTCTGGGCCTGGGCGTTACCTGCGGCCCTGCTGTTTGCGGGCGGCACAGTGTTTTCGTATGAATTCCTTCTCCCGCCGGCTTACAAGTTCCTAATGGGCATCTCCAGGGAGATCGCAACGCCGACGATAACACTTACCAGCTACATATCTTTTGCGCTTTCTATCGTGGTTATCGGCGGGTTCATATTCCAGATGCCTGTCGTTTCGGCTCTTTTAACAAGGCTGCGCATAATAACCCCGAGGTTCCTGACAGCCAAGTGGAGAGAAGTTGTGTTCGGCCTGTGCGTTATTGCGGCTGTTGTTACGCCCACGACAGATGTGTTCAATATGCTGCTTTTCGTGGCGCCCATGATAGCCCTTTTTGGCGTAAGCATAATTGTGTCTTCCGCGGTTTATAAAATATATATAAAAGACCCTTCAGGAGATTCTTATGAAAATTGAAAAAGATTATCTTAAGAACCTGTTTACGGCTCTTTTTCGAGGAAGTCCTTCCTTAAAGTCCTCGGGCTAGGGCTGATATTTCTCGTGTCTTCGGGAAAGTTCGGTAAAAAGGCTCTTCTTGCGGCCGACAAAAAGCTCGACCCGCGCAAGAAGAAAAACATTAAAACAGATTTTGACCTTGCCGTTTCAACAGGCAAAGCCCCGGCAGCCTCAACCCGGAAAGCGGTGGATGCGCTGGGCGGCATGAAAAAATTCGTTAAATCCGGCGACACCGTAGTTGTCAAACCCAACATCGGGTGGGACAGGTCGCCCGAGCAGGCGGCTACTACCAATCCGGAAGTCGTAGCTGAGCTTGTAAAGATGTGTTTTGAAAGCGGCGCCAAAACGGTCAAAGTCTTTGACAACACTTGCAACGACGCCAAACGATGCTACGACAACAGCGGAATTCAGGCTGCCGCAAAGAAAGCGGGTGCGACGGTGATATTCATTCCCGATTGGAAATACTATCCGGCCGTAATGACCGCGGGGAGTGATATGGCGGACTGGCCCATATTTGAAGACGCGGTAAAGTGCAACTGCTTTATCAATGTTCCTATTGCGAAGCACCATAGCCTCGCAAGGCTGACACTTTCGATGAAAAACCTCATGGGTATATGCGGCGGGTCAAGGGGCCAGATACACTGGGGAATAGAAAAGAAGCTTCCGGAATTAACTCTTTTCATTAATCCCGACCTGACAGTTATAGACGCCAACCGGATACTTCTCCGCCATGGTCCCAGCGGCGGCAACCTTGAGGATGTCGCGGAAAAGAACACGGTTATAGCCGGTGTGGACCCGGTCCTTTGCGATGCTTATGCTGCGACGTTATTCGGAATTAAGCCGGCAAACATCTCGCATATAGCGAAAGCCGCGGAAGTGGGCGTTGGTTCGTTGAACATCGCCAAGGCGAAGATAAAACACATAAATGCGTAACTACCATGAAACAGCGTGGATTCATTTTAATACGAAGACTTTCCCAAATAGCATTTTTCTCCTGGCTCGTTTTTATAATATGGGCCACGAAATACCCGCTTAATAACACACTTAACCCTTCGCTGTACTTCAAGCTTGACCCATTCATAATGTTCGCGACCGCGCTCGCCGAGAGGGTATTTCTCGCGGGCCTTTTTTACGCTCTGCTCGTGCTTGTCATGACTGTTGTCTTTGGGCGCGCCTTCTGCGGCTGGTTCTGCCCGCTGGGGGCCCTGCAGGACTTTTGGGCCTTTGTTCTGAACATAATAATCAAGAAATACAAAGAAGGCCAGCCGTCAAAAAGCAGGGTAGTTAAATATATCCTGCTCGCCGCTGTTTTCCTGCTTGCGATTTTTGGTGTACAGGCGGCATGGGCCTTAGACCCTATAACCATCTTCTTCCGCGCCTTCTCGTTTAACATATTTCCGCTTCTGAATAAGGCAATAGACAACGCGTTCATTTTTGTCCTGCAAAGGATGGAAAACCACGGTGTTATAGAAAAGGCTTACTATTTCTTTAAAGATAACCTCATACCTTTGAACAATACGGTGTTCCCGCATACAGCGGCCGTTTTTGTGGTTATTATTCTGATTTTGGCGGCAGTTGCCTGGAAAAGAAGGTTCTGGTGCAGGTTCCTCTGCCCATTGGGCGCTCTGCTTGCCGTGGTGTCAAGGTTCTCGCTCCTAGAAAGGTCTTCCGGAACCTGTAAAGGCCAGTGTTCGTTATGCATGTCCCGGTGCAGGATGAACGCTATAAACAGCGACAACAGCTACTTAAAAGAAGAATGCGTGCTTTGCATGGACTGCACGCATATATGCCCAGGCGGTTATTCAAAATTCATGTTCGGCGGGAAAAGACGATTCAAGTATGAGCATTCGGATGAAAAGGGCATTACAAGAGCGCAGTTCCTTGTTTATGTTTCCGGTATCATGGCATTCATTTTTGGCTCGCGGCTTTTTGGTTCGGCTGGTTCGGCGGGGGCGGGTACGTCAAAAACAAGAGTTATCAGGCCACGGCGGCGCTCCCCGGAAGAAGAATTCGTTAAGAGGTGCGTAAGGTGCGGCAACTGCATGAAAGTGTGTCCCACCAACGTGCTTCAGCCGGCCATATTTGAATCGGGCGTGTCGGGTATCTGGACGCCGAGGTTCGACACGAGCATCGGCTACTGCGAGTACAAGTGCAACCTCTGCGGCAGTGTTTGCCCGACAGGAGCCATAGAATCCCTTACACAAGAGCAGAAGATGGGAACAAAAATGGGTCTGGCCGGGATTGACCCAACGCCTGTGCCTTCCATGGGCCAAAGGTACAGAGTGTATTGTCTGCGAAGAACACTGCCCGGTGTCAGATAAAGCCATAAAAGTGATTGAAACAAAGGGCAAAAATGGAAAAGTCATCAAACTCCCCAGTGTTGACCCTTACCTTTGCGTTGGCTGCGCCATATGCGAGTTCAAGTGCCCGGTAAGCCCGACAAAAGCGATAAGAGTAGAGCCGCTGTAAAATACCCACTTCCAGGCCGCGCATCTAAACCAAGGAATACATGAATAGCGAAAATACAACCGAAGTAAACGGTAATAGCACACTGATAAAAAAAGCCGTGATCGGCATTTCAGGTATGCACTGCGTTTCCTGCGGATTGACAGTAGAAAAGAGCCTCGGACGCGTTAACGGGGTGGTTAATGCCAGCGTAAACTACCCGATAGGAAAGGCATTCGTCGAATATGACCCTTCAAGGACTTCTGTCAGCGACCTTGAGAACATAATAATGCTAACCGGTTATGAGGTAGTTAAACATGCGGAGAATCCTGCGGCACAGATAAAGGACAAGATACTAAGCTCAGGTTACGCGCCAGTCGAAGAGAACGGTGAGAGGTCAGCGGAACAGGAAGCCAGGGTAAAAGAAACTGATTCAGTAAAAAAAAGCTTTTACGCTGCTGCTGGCTTTGCGGTTCCTCTTGTATATTTTTCGATGGGCTCGCATCTAGGACTGCCGTTTACGATGCTTAGCGGTTGGGCCTCAGCGGTGTTGCAATTGACGCTTGTTACTCCAGTGATGGTATCGGGCAGGATGTTCTTTAAAAGAGGAATACTCGCTCTGATCAAGACTCGATCGGCCAATATGGATACTCTTGTTTTGGTCGGGACCGGGTCGGCATACTTATATAGCCTTATTGTAACTACAGCAATTGTTTTGAAAAGGCCGGGCTACGGGCCCGATAACCTGTATTTCGAAACAGCTGCTGTTTTGATAGTTTTTATACTGCTGGGCAACTGGCTCAACGCCCTTGCCAGGGGCAAAACTTCCGCCGCGATCCGGAGGCTTGCAAACCTCAAACCCAAAACCGCGTTTGTTATAAGAGACGGGATAGAAAAAGAGATCCCGGCCGGAGATGTAGTTATAGGCGATACAGTGTTCGTCCGGCCCGGGCAGAAGATCCCGGTCGATGGCGAGGTAGTGGAAGGTTTTTCGAGCGTAGATGAATCGATGATAACCGGGGAGAGCGTCCCGGTTGACAAGAAAAAGGGTTCGATGGTAATTGGGGCAACTATAAATACCAGCGGCAGCTTTAAATTCATAACCACAAAGACCGGCGGCGTAACTGTGCTTGCCCAAATAATAAAGCTGGTAGAAGAAGCACAGGGGTCAAAGTCGCCGGTGCAGGAGCTTGCCGACAAGATATCGGCATATTTTGTGCCTGCGGTCTTCGGCATCGCGCTCACAGCTTTTGCTGTTTGGCTTTTATCCGGGGCCGAGTTCGGTTTCGCGCTAACCGTTATGATATCGGTACTGATAATTGCGTGCCCGTGTGCGCTGGGCCTTGCGACACCCACGGCTGTCATGGTCGCTACGGGTGTTGCCGCAGACAACGGTATACTTATAAAGAACGCCGAAGCCATACAGATCGCCGAAAATATAGATGCCGTGGTTTTTGACAAGACGGGAACGATAACCAGGGGCGTGCCGGAACTGTCGGATTTTGCAGTTGCCCAAGGGCAGGACGAGGCGCGGGTGCTAACTCTGGCTATTTCAATTGAGAGCCATTCGAAACATCCGCTAGCAGAAGCCCTGGTCAGGTATGCGTCCGCAAAGGGGATGATCGCTCAAGAAATAACGGATTTTATTTATCTTGAAGGGGCTGGGCTCAAAGCGAATATAGGAAATTCTGATATTATTGCGGGCAGGAAAAAGCTTCTGGTAGAAAATGGTGTAGTAATACCGAACGACCTGGAGAAGTTTGCTGACAGCTTGAGCCAACGAACAAGAACTATGATCTGGCTTGCCGAGAACGGCAGTGCGGTGGGCCTGTTTGGCCTATCGGATACAATTAGAGACAATGCCCGAGAGGTTGTAGAATACCTCGAGGGGGCCGGCATAAAGGTTTATATGGTAACTGGGGATGAAGAGGCTGTGGCTAAACAGGTTGCTCGTGAAGCTGGTATAGATTACGTCGCTGCCGGTGTCCTTCCGGCGGGTAAGGCCGCGTTTATTAAAGAGCTAAAAATAAAAGGTTTTAAGGTGGCGATGATAGGTGACGGAATAAATGACGCTCCCGCCCTGGCGAGCGCTGACCTTGGGATAGCCCTCGGATCGGGTATAGACGTTGCCCAAGAATCTTCAGGCATACTTCTTATAAGGAACAACCTGAACGATGTTAAAAAGGCCGTAGAACTAAGCCGCCTCACAATGGGCAAAATAAGACAGAACCTTTTCTGGGCGTTCGCTTACAACGTTCTAGGTATCCCGATAGCTGCCGGAGCGCTTTATAATATAACCGGTTTTATGCTCAACCCGATGATTGCCGGGCTTGCTATGGCTCTGAGCTCAGTGTCGGTAGTGATGAACTCAATTTCAATTAGACGCTTTGGCCATGAAGGATAAGTATTTTTTGGGTTGAGTGTTCCATTGCCCGCTCTTGACAAGAACAGGACAAATGTATATCATTTCATGTATAAGTACCTTGCTAAATGCGTGAAAAACAAGGAGGAAACAGGTAATGGACAATTATAAGTGCACGGTTTGCGGATACGTTTATGATCCAAAGCTGGGAGATCAGGATTCAGGTGTTAAGCCCGGCACGCCTTTTGAGCAGCTGCCTGAAGGCTGGGTCTGTCCGGTATGCGGAGCTGGTAAAGATGTTTTTGAAAAGGTAATATAAAAGGACGAAATGGGTAACAAAGAAAAGTTTATTAAACTGCTTAACATTGCTTTTGAAAATGAGTACAACGACGTTTTTCTTTATCTTAAAGAGGCCGATCTTTTCAGAAAGAAAATGGTTTCAGGTGATAAAATAGGCGGAATATTCAATGATTTTAGCGTTATGGAACTCCGCCATGCCGACCGACTAGCAATGAAAATGATCGAGCTTGGCGTCAAAGCTGAATGGGTTTTTAAGCCGCTGGAACCTTCTAATTCTATAAGAGAAGTGCTTGAAAACCACGTGAAGATAGAAGCGAATTCTGTGAAGTATTATGATGAAATGCTGAAAGTGTGTGAAGACAAGGATTTCATCATTACAATAAAAGGCATAAGAGAAGATGAAAAAGAACATCTTGAGAAAGTGTCGCATATACTTAAAAAAATAAGAGATTAAAATGAAAGAAGTCTATCTGGATAACCAGTCTAATACGAAGCTCGATGAGCGGGTGCTTGAAGCTATGATGCCATTCTTTAAAGAGAACTACGGCAATCCCCAGAGCATGTACCAGCTGGGAGCAAAGTCCAAAGACGCGATAGATGCGGCCAGGTCGTCAGTTGCGAAGCTGGCCGGGTCGCTGGATGAAGAGGTGTATTTCACTTCTTGCGGTTCCGAGTCTAATAATCTTGCGATAAAAGGCGCGGCTTCGGCATACAGGCAGAAGGGAAAACATATAGTAGTTTCCGCGATAGAGCATTTTAGCGTGATCAACGCCGCTAAGCGCCTCACCCAGGAAGGTTTTGAAGTTACGCAGGTTCCGGTTGACAAGAACGGGACGGTGATGCTTGACGAGCTTAAAAAGTCGATAAGGCCTGATACGGTTCTGGTTTCAATACAGCACGCGAACACAGAGATCGGTACAATAGAGCCGGTTGAACAGATAGGCGCTATAGTACACGAAAAAGGTTCGCTGTACCACATGGACGCGGTGACGACGGCCGGAACGATACCCGTTGACATGAAGAAGATAGGCGCCGACCTTTTGACGCTGTCGGGCTCGCAGTTTTACGGCCCTAAAGGTTCGGCGGCGCTGGTAATAAAAAAAGGTACCAGGATAACGCCTCAGATAGACGGCGGCATACAGGAAAATGGAAGGCGGGCTGGCACTGAGAACGTACCGGCTATAGTAGGGCTTGGCAGAGCCAGCGAGATAGCGTTAAGCGAGATGGCGGATAACGCTAATAAGATGGCAAGGCTGAGGGACAGGATAATAAACGAGCTTCCCGGCAAGATAAAATATATTTACCTCAACGGCCATCCGGCAAACCGTCTTCCGGGAAATGTGAATTATTCAATAGAGTTTGTGGAAGGCGAGGGCATGTTCATGCTTCTCGACGCCAAAGGCATATACGTGTCCAGTGGTTCTGCCTGCGCTTCCAAGGCGCTGAAAATGTCCCACGTGCTTACAGCCATAGGAGTGGACGCGGCTGTCGGGCAGGGGTCTATCCTGATGTCGTTGTCAAAATACAGTACGGATGAAGAAGTGGACTACCTGCTTGATAATTTCCCGCAGGTAGTTGACAGGCTTCGCGGAATGTCGCCGCTTTACGCTTACTTTGAGAAAACAGGCCAAAGAAAGCCGGCCGGGCCCGGCACGGATTACGAGCACGAACATGACCACGAACACGACCATTGTGAACCATGACCAGACAAAAATTTTCTGGTTTGCGATGTTAAACATAAGATTTGCCAGTATTTGATTTGTTTACAAGCGCATAAATTGCTATAATAACCAGAGCAAATAACTATATTCTTTCTGAAATGGCTATGTGAGTCGGACAGGACAACTAACTCTCCTTTTACGATGAATCCATTCATTCTCAAAAGTTCACTAGGCAGTTTCAATGTAATTCGATACAGTGTTTGTAAGCACTAGCCGCTAGACATATCTGGATCCGGATACGCGAGGTAACACGATCTTATGAAGTATTTCATTTTTTCAATAGTTGCGATGAACGTTATTGTCGCGGCGTTTTTTTCCAAACGCTAACGTACGCCATTCTTTCATACGTGTTTCACTGGAGAAAAAAGAGGAACACCGCCTTGAGGGTCGGCGACGTTGAAGCTAACGCGAAAGCGCGCGGTAAGGAACTTCCGAAATTTACCATAGTTATTGCTGCGAAGAACGAATCGAGCATAATCGCCGCTACTATCAATAAGATGATCACCTTTGATTATCCGAAAGACAGGATAAAAATACTCTTTGCACTTGACGGCAAGGAACTTGAAGAGAATGAACCCGGAGATATTACCCATCATCGCGTGGAAGAGCGGAAGAGTTTCCTCAACAAGCTACACAACACCGAACTGGTAGATTACGTCAGCGTGCCACCGAATTTTGACGGGTGCTATCCGGGTTCTTTGACCGATCATAGCGTTCCATCCACGAAGCCGCGCGCGCTTAACTGGGCCATGCGCTCCATTGAGCCCGATACGGATATTGTCGGCTTTTATGATGCGGACAGCCATCCCGAGAAAGGTACACTGCTTTACGTGGCGAACAAGTATATAACTGAGCCGGATAAGTGCATACTGCTGCAGGGATCTGTGATCCAGGTGCGCAATTACTTCCGTATAAGCGCTATAAATAAGATTTATGCTATATTTCAGGGCATAACGCACGAATGGTTCCTGCCAATACTTCTCAAGCATCTGCCGTTCATAGGCGGAACAAATTTTTTTGTGGACAAACAACTTCTGTACAAACTGGAAGGCTTCAACCTTAAGTCCCTGACTGAAGACCTGGATTTCGGCATCCGGGCGTACATGAAGGAAAAACAGTGGCCGGAATTCCTTCCTTATGTAACCACTGAACAGACGCCTCCGAACTACAAGGCGTATTTCTTCCAGCGTGCCCGCTGGGCGACCGGGTTCCTGCAGGTCACAGAAAATCTCATGAACGAAAGGGTAAGTAAAGCCGCGCTATACATACTGTCGGGGCTGTTATTTTACGGGATAATACCGTTAATGCTGTTCCAGGTTATATCATTTATGTCGATAAGCCTTTTGATCCCTTCGCTGACCGGGATCGTTGACACATCGCACTTTTTTACGTTCAAACTGAAAGCTTTTTTCGTAGCGATGAATGTCATATATTTTGTATTCATCATTTATTATTACGAGAGAAGTAAGAACAGGGGATATATCCAGATGCCAGAGGTGAAGCCGCGTTACGGTGTAGCGGGTGAGTACCTGCCGTTCATAGGTTTGGTGGTAGCGCCGTTTTTTGGCTGTTTGCCATTCACCTACGGATTCTTTAATGTTATCTTCAACCGGTCTTCATTGAGCTGGGTAAAGACACCGCGAACCATAGAAAGCGCTTAATATACGTAATACACGGACCGCCACAGGTATGTTGGACCTCCCGCCATTATTTTATATTTCCAAATGTATTTCTCATATGACTTTGCTGATCACGCCTATGAAATCATGTTTGTCACGAGTTTTCATGAAAATAAATAGATTGCACTGCTCGAAATATGCGTGGCTGCTAATTTTGATCGTGCCTCTATGCGTACTGAACGGGTGCGTTGACACGGTCATTCACAGCGCCTGGAAAGACCATGAGATAGTTGTTGATGGAAAAGATAATGACTGGCCGCCTGAGGCGATGATCAAAGAAAAAAACGTCGCGTTCGGGATTTGCAACGATAATGAAAATCTGTACATGTGCCTTTCAATAACCGATAAGATAACGAAAGCGCAGCTGATGGGGCTCTTTAAACAGGATTTCTGCGTGTGGATAGATACGGCGACCGGCATGGAGTACAAAAGATTCAGGAATTTCGGTATCAGATTTTCTAACAATTCAGCGTTCATGGATGAGGACCTTATAAGCAAGACACGGTACCTTCAGGTGCAGTCATTCCAGGTTATAGCCGACGAGATGATGAGCCACCTGACGATACAGGTAATGCAGAACCTTTGTCCGGTGGCGTCGCTCGTTGAGGCAAAAGGAATCGATTCCGCGATAAGTGTGTCTAAGAACGGCAGGCAGCTGATCTACGAACTGAAGATCCCTCTTTTAAAAAACGCAGAGCATCCGTATGCTATCGGCGCTGTTGCCGGTAAACCTCTCTACATCGGCCTTGAAACTTCACCCATAAATGTAGATATGATACAAAAACAGTTGTGGATCAATGAATCCCGCGGAAAAAAAGACGAAGTTTCTCAGGAAAGGATGGGCGGGCGCGGCGGCGTGATGCGCAGCATGAGCGCTGACATGAGAAGGAACCTCGATACAGAGATAGCGCTTGAAAATTTTAGGCCAATACAAATATGGTGCAAGGTTATTCTGGTGCAAAAATCATGAAACATTATCATCTAATACCTGCAAAAATATTATTTGTTTTTTTTCTATTGTTCTGTTCATGCCCGCCGGCACACGCGAAGGCACCAGACCCGGCCCAACCCTTAAATTATTATTACGGACTGATGGAATACTATTCGGGTTATTGTGAGACATCCGCCGCGTGTCGCCGTGCATCTCAAACAGCGGCGTGAACCCTTTCAACCGCGCCAGAAATAGCGCAAACGCCGCCGCCTGCCGCGCCCCGCCCCGCCACAGGAGGCTGCGCGGAACCCCGGCGAACGTTTGCAGCATTTCCACGCCCGCCGGCGCCAGGCGCTCGCCCGCAATCGCCAGGTCTTTCAGGTAAAGATCGTTGCTCAGCGAAAAATAGCTGTCCGCGCCCGTCTCCAGCGCCTTCGCATCAGCGCCAGGTGAATCTCGAACTGTTCCTGGATCGAGCGCGGGTACCGCGCCAGGCGATCTCCTTCAGCCAGCCGCAAAAGCTGTTCAGCAATACGTAAACGCGAATCAGCACACCACAACA
>CAWCFT010000018.1:0-81703 GCA_963794945.1 Endomicrobiales bacterium | reverse complement strand
GAATAGGGAGCGTACTTCTAGGAGAAACCACGGTTTGAACGATCTGTACTCCCCTTAAAAGTTCTTCTTTATCACAAATTATTTTCATATGTGTTCCTCCCTTATTAATAAAAGAATAGTCGTAGCTTCAGTAGGCGCCTGTATATTGCCCGTAACTTTAAGCGGAACGAAAAAGATATTTAAATTGCACGCTTATTGGCTGCGGAGCTAAATGAGAATAACCCGTGGAGAAAATGAAATTGTTATCAACACTATCAACAGCGGAACAAACTCTCCACAGAAATTCAATGTTATCAAGGTTCAGATAACAAGCAAATTCTTGCCGAAAAATATTTAAAAGACCGATAGCTCGGTTCATTCCTTGTCCGAGCGGATTTCCTGGCTTATCTGGTTGATCTTGGCAACGAAGTAGGGGTCGGTCGCCATTCTGGCTTTTATTTTGTTGCAAGCGTGCATGACGGTCGTGTGGTCTTTGCCGCCGAACGAATCCCCAATATCTGTTGTAGAAAACTCATCGGTCAGAGTTCTAGCAAGGTACATCGCTATCTGGCGGGGAAACGCCACAGCGTCAGTTCTGCGCTTGGACTTCATATCTTTGAAATCCAGGTTGAAATGTTTGGCGACAACGCGCTGGATCTTATCTATTGTTATAGGAGCCGCATCATCCGGAGGCCGGACAACGTCTTTTAGTATCTTCTGGACCGAATCAACGGTCAAGGGCGTGCCAGTGAAAGCCGAGAAAGCTGTTATGCGGAGCAGAGAGCCTTCCAGTTCTCTTATATTAGATTTGATTTGTGTCGCTATATAGAGGACGACATCATCCGGGATATAGAGCCTTTCTTCTTCCGCTTTCTTGCGCATTATGGCGATTCGAGTCTCGAGGTCCGGCGCCTGTATGTCGGCTATAACACCCCACTCGAAGCGCGAGATGAGCCTTGGTTCAAGCGTAGGCAGTTCCTTAGGCGGCCGGTCG
The DNA here is from genome assembly GCA_963794945.1 of Endomicrobiales bacterium. Taxonomy (GTDB): domain Bacteria; phylum Elusimicrobiota; class Endomicrobiia; order Endomicrobiales; family CAWCFT01; genus CAWCFT01. Next base: position 80,730 of record CAWCFT010000018.1, on the reverse strand, counting down.
GAGGTTATCACCACCTGCTTGTGTGAATCATAGAGCGTGTTGAAAGTGTAGAAAAACTCTTCCTGCGAGCTCTGCTTGCCAACGAGGAACTGTATATCGTCGATAAGCAGACAGTCGAGGTTGCGGTATTTGTTTCGGAAAGACGCCGGTTTTTCGAAACGCAGTGAATCAATGAACTCGTTTATGAACTTTTCACTGGTCACATATAGTACTCTAAGTGAGGGGTTGTTTTTTCTTATGTGGTTTCCTATAGCGTGCAGGAGATGCGTTTTCCCGAGGCCCACGCCGCCATAAAGGAAGAGCGGGTTAAACTGGAGGCCCGGGTCTTTAGCGACGGCTTCGCACGATGCGTGAGCGAAACGGTTAGAGGCCCCCACCACGAAACGGTCAAAAGTGTATTTGAGGTTGAAATTATCATCGGATAATGTTCTTACGGATTGCGACGCTGTTGAATGTTCCTGAATGTCCTCAACTTTCTTAAGAATTGAGGTGAGATCCTGAACTTCCTGGAATTCTATTTTTACCGCGGACTGTGTTTCCTGAGAAAGTATTTTTTCTATATTATCCTTCTGGTGCGATGTGAGCCAGTCGGAAAAGTATTTGTTTGGGACCTGCAAAACAAATTTCCCATTAGATAATGCAATGGGTTTTAGTGGTTGTATCCAAAGGTTGAAAGACTCTGCAACAAGCTGCTGCTGCAGGTTATCAACAATCTTTTTCCATAATTCTTCAACGTTAAACACTAGGTTATCCCCAGGATTATCCACATCTGTGGATAAGTATTGTGCAGTACTTTTATAATCTTTTAGACTACTTATTTTACCATCTTTTATTATTAGTTATAAAAGCAGGTTTGAGTATTACATGTGAATTATACATTTTTGACAGCCCGAAGTCAATACTTTTAACCGACGATAGAGTTTTATTTATTCGCGGAAAAAGGAAGTTCATGATAAAGGCGGAAAAACTGGTCTATATTCATATTTTCTGGTCTTAGGTTGGGGCATATGCCGCACTGCTCGAAGGCCCTCGAGGCCGCTGATTTTGGTATATCTAGAGACGATGAAATAGCGTTGAGCGCAGTTTTCCTGCGCTGTGAAAATGCGGCTCTTGACGAACCGAGTGAATTCCTGGGAAAGCCTCGGCGAAAAATGGTTGACGAGCTTAAGCACCACTGAGTCGACCTTGGGCTTGGGAAAAAAACAGCCCGGACCTACGGAAAAAAGCTTCACTATTCCGGCGTAATGTCTGCAGAATATTGTCAGCGAGCCGTACTCTTTTGTCCCAGGCGAGGCTGTAAGCCTCTCCCCCACTTCTTTTTGTACCATTACAACGGCGATAGTCCAATTATTCTCGGGCAAGAACTTTTCTATAATAGCGGTAGAAACGTTGTAAGGGAGGTTGGCGACTATCTTTAGAGGGCCTAGATCGGAAGCAAAAGGGTACTCGAGAAAGTCAGCGAGCACGAACTTGGTATTAGGGAAACGGCCCGAGGTATTAAGACTTTCAAATAACTGCCGGTCGACTTCGACGGCCCTAAATTCGCCGGCAAGCGGCGCGATAAGTGCCGTAAGTACGCCTTTGCCGGGTCCTATCTCAAGGATCTTATCAGCGGGCGAGATATCGGCTGCGGCGACTATCTTTCGCGCGATGTTCTTTTCAACAAGAAAATTTTGGCCGCGAGGCTGTCTCATTTATTTGCCCACACAGAATGACTTGAATATCTTGTCCAGTATATCGTCAGTAGCGGTCTCACCGGTAATCTCGCCGAGGTTTGTCAGGGCTTCCCTAGCGTGTAGTGCCTGTATCTCTTCGGAATAACCGCTATCTATAGAGATCAGCGTCTCTTCTAACGCCTTGCGAGCGCGGGTAAGAGCGTCGATGTGCCTAGCGTTGGCCGTTACAGTACCCGTGGCGGCATTTTCAGGAAACGAGAATTCCGAGACGATCGCGTTTTCGAGGTCGGTTATGCCCGACCCGCTCTTTGCAGAAACTTTGACGGGTTCCTGCGCAGGCACAAGGCCGGGGAGCACAAATGAAAGCGGGCCGAAGGGCGTTTTGGCGCCAGCGGTGGCCGCTATATCCGCTTTGTTCCAGACAGGGATGACAGTTTTGTCGGCAGGGATATCTTTCAGAATCTCATATATGTGGCGGTCCTGGTCAGTCTCACCTGTCGAGGCGTCCAGTACCCAGACCACCACGCGGGCCGATTTTAAGGCTTCTAGCGTGCGGTTCTGCCCGATCTTCTCAACCGGGTCCTGTGAGTGCGCCCTTATACCGGCAGTGTCCATTAATACCACTGGAAAACCTTTTATATCAACGCCCTCTTCGATAACGTCACGGGTAGTACCCGGAATATCTGTAACAATGGCCCGTTCGCGTTCAAGCAGGGCGTTTAAAAGAGATGATTTGCCCGCATTGGGTTTGCCGACAATGACGGTCCGCAGGCCCTCTCTCAAAAATTTTGCTTTTTGAGAAGATCCGATGATTTGAGTGATGTCTAAAATAAGGTCTTTTATAGCTGATTTGGCTGAGTCTTTGGAGACAAACTCCACATCTTCTTCAGCGTGGTCAAGCGCGACTTCGAAAGATGCCAGCAGGCTTATAAGCTTGTCTCTGAGCGCGGAGATCTTGTGCGAGTAGAGGCCCTTGAGGTGCGATAGCGCTGTGTCAAGCGCGAGGCCGGTCTTAGACGAGATAAGGTCGGCGACAGCTTCGGCTTTGGCGAGGTCAAGTTTCCCGTTTGAAAAGGCACGGTACGTGAACTCACCGGGCCCCGCAAGCCTTGCGCCGCCCGAGGCGGCAAGCTTTAGTATGCGGTTGAGTATTACCGGCCCTCCGTGGGCTGAGACCTCGACAGTGTCGTCGCCCGTGTACGTACGGGGTTTGAGCATAAGGGTAACAAGAACCTCGTCAACCGGTGAACCGGAATTGGTCACCCAGCCGTGAACAACGGTATGGGATTGCGTCGCAGAAAGTGGTTTTTTGTCGGAAGACGAGAAGAATATGTCGGCGATCTTTACAGCGTCGGGCCCGCTTATACGTATCACGCCGGTCGCTCCGGTGCCCGGGGGAGTCGATATCGCGGCGATAGTGTCTTCGAGGTTATATAACATAGAACTACGGCTATAAGTTGTAAGCGAAAAGAAAAGCAAAAAAGATTTTATGGTTATTCTTAAAGCTTATTGCTTATTACTTACAGCTATTATTTTTTTGGTTTGACCACGACCTTCCGGAATGAACCCTCGCCTTCGGAAAACGTCTCGAGGCCCTCGACGTTTTTTAGCGCGAGATGTATTATCCTTCTTTCTTTAGAGGACATAGGGTCGAACCGGAACGTTTTCCCGCTGGCTTTCACCTGGTCGGCCGCTTTGGCCGCGAGTGCGAGCAGGCGCTCTTCCTGGCGGAGCCTGTAGCCGTCTGTGTCGAGATTGATCTTTACACGTGTCTCGCTGGAACGGTTGACAATGAGGTTAACTATATGTTCGAGTGCTTCCAGTGACTGGCCATTCTTTCCTATGATCAAGCTTCCGTCCGGTCCTGTGATCTCACACAGCACGGCATCATCAGTGATCCGGGCTTCCACTTTATCTACGGAGAGGCCCATGAGCTTTAGCAGTTCGGTAACGGTTTCTTTAGCTTTTGATGCGGCGAGCCCAAGATCGGCACCGCCTTTAAGCTCCACGCCTTCAGCTATAAGGAGCACCCGGGCCGGCTTCGAACCCATAAGGCCGAAGAGTCCGCTTGTGCCTTCGTTTAGTATCTTTATCTTAACTTTGTCTTGTGAAACACCAAGCTTTTCAAGCCCGTTCTTTATTGCTTCTTCTACGGTTTTGCCTTCGATTTCTAATTCTGCCATTTATGTTACCTCCCCGCCTTGCAGGCGGATCCGCCCGAAGCGGACACTTCATTAGTGTTTATTTTGAGGCTCCGAGTTCCGGCTGGTTGCGCATGATGATATATTGTTCTGTCATGGTAAGTATGCTGTTTGTAAGCCAGTAGATCACAAGGCCCGAAGGAAAGCTCCAGAACATGAACGTAAATATCACGGGCATCATGTACATCATTTTTTGTTGGGCCGGGTCGGTAGCGACCGACATCATTTTCTGCTGGAAGAACATGCCGACGCCCATAATAAGAGGCAGTATGTTAATAGGGAAACCCGCTATGACCATAAGCGTGTCCGGCGCGGAGAGGTCCTTTACCCAGAGTATCCAGTGAGCGCCGCGCAGCTCGAAAGCGTTGCGAAGAGTGGTAAACAGCGCCCAGAATATCGGCAGCTGCAGAAGCATCGGCAGGCAGCCGCCAAGCGGATTGACCTTGTGGGTTTTATAGAGGTTCAGCATCTCGACGTTAAGGCGTTTAGGGTCATTTTTATATGTGTCCTGAAGATTTTTCACAAGCGGTTGGAGCTGTTTCATCGCCGCGGACGCCTTGAAGCTCTTGACGGTCAATGGTAGGACCAATATCTGAAGCGTTATAGTCAGGATGATTATAGCCCAACCGTAGTTGCCAGTGACCTTCTGAAAATAATTAAGTACCGCGAGGGCGATTTTCCCGAGGAATCCGAAGTAACCGAAGTCGACAGAATCTTCCAGGCCCAGGTGCAGTGATTTTAAGTGTTCATGACCCTTAGGCCCCAAGTAGAACATGACGGAACAGGTCTGTGAATCAACGTTCTCAGGAACCGGCGCGCTTAATGATATTTCCGGAGGTTGTTTCTTCGAGTCCCTAGTGACATTTATATTAGAGAAATCAGTGTCTTTTGTAGGAATGAGTGCTGCGAGGAAATACCTGTTGTCTATTGCCGCCCAGCGGTATATCTTTGAAGGGTAGTCACCCGGCTTGAACTTCTCAAGCGGCGTGGGCCTTGAGACGGCGTATCCCAAAGCTCTTGTCTGCGCCATGTTGTCTTTTTGTCCTTTATCATCGGTGCCCAGCCCTGGGCCCCAGGCAACATCTATAACGGGAAGCTTGGCACCGTTTTTGATCTTGGATGTTTGTATGGTAAGAGAGTGAAGATAGTTGTTTGTGAGGTCAGCAAGTTTTGGTCACCTGCCAGCCAAGTGGCGAGCGGTTAGTGAAAACCAGTTTCAGGGGAGACGGCTGTAGGACATCATACGAAGAACCGGGAAAATTAACGAACTGGCTCACTTCCTGCCCGTTGACAAGATCGACAAGCGTGCCCGACTTTTCTTTTAGGTACCAATGTTTGATGGCCGCTCCGCGGTTAGTGAACACGGCTTTGTAGTCAGCCGTTTCAACTGTAGTCAATTGCTCGGGCGCCTCGTCAACTGCCTTAGAAAGCGACGATGGTACTGCAGTTCTGGGCCTGATTGTTAGAGACAACGGACGATGAGGCGACGACCGACGAAGGCGCCTGTTGCTGGGCCGGTTTCTGGATGAACATGAACCAAACTATGAGGAACGCGGTCGAAAGAAATATCGCAAAAAAAGTGTTTTTATCCATTTAATTTTTAAATCCTCCGATTATTGCTTCTGTGTCAAGGGACCGGATCGTAACCGCCGTCGTTGAAAGGATGGCAGCGCGATATCCGTTTTAACCCCAGAAATATACCCTTTATAACACCATGCTTCTCTACGGCTTCGTGCGTATAATGCGAACAGCTCGGGTAGAACCGGCAGCGGGGAAAAAAAGCTACCGAAAACTTCTGATAAATTCTAATTGAAAAAAGAATTAAATATTTCATCTGACATACCCCGCACTCTGGCGGCCAGCACACGGCACCATATTTCATGCAAGCGGATCTAAGAAACCCGCGTTTTTCAAGAGTCCAAGAACGGCATTTTTAAGGGTTTCGTAGTCGAGTTTGCAGATGCCTGGTTTTAGGACAAAAATTATATCAAGGGAAGGTGAGATGCTGTTCTTGTTGAGCCTGAAAATCTCCCTGAGGCGCCTCTTTGCCCGGTTGCGTTCGGTGGCTCCGCCGATCTTTCTGCTGGTAACGAGGCCGAGCCTGCGCGTTTCGGAGCGGTCATCCCGTTTACAGACATAAATTAAAATCGCTGGATGCGCCAGCCTCCGGCCGGTTTTAAAAACACGTTTAAAATCTTTCAGAAGGTGCAGTCTTTCTTTATAGTTGAACGAAAAACTCGGAGGCATCCGTGTATTACGCCGATATACGCTTGCGCCCTTTTCTTCTGCGGCTGGAAAGCACTCCCCTGCCGCCGGCGGTGCTCATGCGGGCGCGGAATCCAATCTTCTTTTTGCGGCGTCTTTTGTTGGGCTGGTAAGTTCTTACGGTCATGGTTATTCTTCCTTAATATAGTATTTGCTCTTATAAGGCAATGATTATAGCTAATAATATGAGTGCTGTCAATCATATATACATGCATATGAACACGGGGCTTGTAAAGCGCCTCATATTTTGCCATAATAGGCAAAACATAAGAAAAAATGAACATATTAGTATTCAACTGCGGCAGCTCGTCTCTCACCTACAAGATATTCAAGTTCACCGGCCGGGAGAACCTCGAAACAGTACTTGCAGGCAAAGCGCACAGGGTAGGCGTAAAAGGGACAGCACCTTCATTTATAGAAAATACCTACAACGGGAAGACCACAAAGCGGGAGTTCCCTATACGCAACCACGGTGAAGGCGCAGCCGTGGCGCTAGGGTTCATACATGAAATGGGCATACCAGTGGATCTCGTTGGCCACAGGTTCGTTCATGGCGGGAACTACTTCAAAAATACTGCATTTATTGAAAACGAAACGCTGGCTAACCTCAAACTTTGCCTCCCTCTGGCGCCAATACACAACCCAATATCGCTTGAGGTCATAGATCAGGCGTTCAAATATCTCCCCGGCAGCAGGCAATATGTCGCTTTCGATTCGGCGTTCCACTCGACCATTCCTTATTATGCTTACACCTACTGCCTGCCGAAACGGATAATAGAAAAATTTGGGTTTAGAAAGTACGGCTTTCACGGCCTCTCCTACTCCTATGTAATAAACGAGGCGGCGCTGGCTTACAGGTGACAACCCTAAGAAACTTAAAGTCGTTGCCTGCCACCTGGGCACCGGCGGCGCGAGTGTTGCCGCTATAAAGGACGGGCGCTCACAGGATAACTCCATGGGCTATTCCCCCCTTCCCGGGCTCGTCATGAGCACACGTTCAGGCGATATCGACCCGCTGCTTTCAATATATCTCATGAACGCTTACGGCCTGCGCTCCGATGCCCTTGAGAACATGCTTAACAAAAAGAGCGGGCTCCTGGGTGTGTCGGGTTTTTCGAGCGATATAACGGACATTCTTAGACAACCGGCGGACGGGGCGGGCCACAGGCAGGGCCTTCTGGCAGTAGATATATACGTGCACAGGCTCAAGAAATATATCGGCGGATACGCGGCGCTCTTAGGCGGGATAGACATGCTGATATTCACGGATGACATAGGCGTCAAGAACCCGCACATAAGAAAAAGGGTATGCGAAAATATGGGCTGGTGTGGCATCGAACTTGACGAAAAGAAGAACGCCGCGGAGTCATCGGGCGAAGAGACGGCTTTGGTAAGCAAAACGGGATCGAAAGTTAAAGTCGTCGCGGTCCCGACAAAAGAAGAGCTGGTGATATGCCTCGAAGGAATAAAACTTAACAAATGAAATTACTCTTATGCCCCGACAGGCCGAACATAAAGTTGTGTAAAATTGAGGGTGGTGAGTCCGCGGAAAGCTCCGTGCTTTACAAGGCGGGATTTCGCGAAGAGATCCTCGGCGGCGCGAAGGCTCTTGAAAATCCGGAGGCTGTAGGCTACATGCTTTTCCACGGCGGAGAAACTATAAAAGAAACAGTGAGCAAGGTGACTGACGAGGTTATCGCGCGCGTTGAGAACAGCGAGAAGTACCTGCCCGAAGACAACGCGATAACTTCGAGGCTCCTTAAAATATTCACGAAGAAATTCCCGGACGCGCCGCATTATCTTTTTTGCGACACAGGGTATTTCTCGAAGCTGCCTGAAGGCGCGAGCACGTACGCGGTACCGTACGAGTTCACAAAACAGGGCGTAAGAAAATACGGAAGCAACGGCCTGTGCCACAACTGGGTGTATGACAGTATCAGTAGTATGCCAGGTTGCAGCCGGCATTAAAAAAATAGTCAGCATATTTGTGGGAAGCCGGACCAATGTCGCGGCAATATCCGACGGGCGGCCCTTAGAGACTTCGGCTGGGTTTACGCCGGTTGAAGGAATACCGTCCCTCAGCGGATGCGGCGACATAGACCCCACGATAATATTCCAGCTGCATTCGACGGGACTTAAATTCGGCGACATAAACAGGATACTCACGAATGAAAGCGGTTTCAGCGGACTGCTCCACAGGAAATGCGGCCTCGAAGACCTTGTGGGTGCCGGCGGTGGCGCAGATATGGACGGAGCACGGGATATTTACTACTATAACGTTATAAAGCATATCGGCTACTCGCTTTCGGTTATGGGCGGGGCCGACGCTCTGTCAATCTCATGTGAAGACAAGAAGATGGCGTTAAAGTTTGCCGCGACGCTAAGCAGGAGGCTCAAATTCCCGGCAGTGAAAGTAAATATTAAAGGCGCCAGATTTAATTTTGGCGTTGAGAACATCACAAGCGCTGGCTCGGAGCTCAAAGTGTTCGTTGCAGGATACAACCTGTGGAAAGTCATGGACGAGAAGATAGATCAAAAATGATAAATAGCTAAAAAGGAGGCCTCATAATGGACGAAAAAAGATTTTTAGTTGATGTAGGGATGACAAACCTGCCGTTCCCGATGAAGGTAATATCAAAGAAGGAAACCGATGGGCAGCAAACAGTTGCCAGCATATCTATCTCAGCGCGGGTCATGCAGGAGTTCGAGCCGAGGCTCATAGACAAATTCATACAGGTGCTGCACAGCCACCGCGACAGGATAGGCACGAAGACGCTGAAAGCCAACATCTTGGATTATTTAAATGAGCTCAAGGCTAACGCCGTGCAGATAGATTTTGTTTACCCTTATTTCATAGAGAAACTTACGCCGGTCTCAAAAGAAAAATGCCTGGTAAAATACAACTGTACTTATTCGGTAAAAGTATCTTCTGTTGAGAGTAACCCGAAAGTCGTGTTCAAAATGGAGATACCGACCATAACAACCTACCCGATGTCTTCAGAGAAAGAAGTCGGCGGGCTATTCGGCCAGTTGAGCAACGTGTTTGTTGAGATAGAGTCATCCGCAGACATTTATCCGGAAGACATACTCGATATAGTTGATAAACACGCGCTTGTGCCTGTCTACTCGTTCCTCACAGAGAAAGACCAGGAATTTGTCATCAAGAAGATACACACAGAAAAGAAGTCGAGTGTGGTGATGACGGATGAGATAAGGAATGAGCTCAGCCACAACAAAGCCATTAGCTGGTACTCCGTAAACTGCGCCAATTTCGGCATGCTTCACTCTTATAGCACAGTAATAGGGACTGAAAAGAGCATGTGGGTGCCGTTCAGCACTTATTGAAAGCTATGCACCTGAAAGAGCATATAATCGCATCATCAATAACCAGCGCGGGGATATATATAGCGACAAGGTCGGCAAGGATGGCCGCCGTTTCCTTCGCGGCGGGCGTGCTACTGGATTTAGACCACTTCGTCGATTATTGGAAAGACCACTCTTTCAATCTCGATATTCCTAGGTTTTTCACTGCGTGCCACGAGTGTGACCTCACAAAGACCAGGTTGTTCCTGCACTCGGCTGAGCTGCTTCTATTTTTAACGGCCGCAGCGTATTTTACGCGCAGCGGAGTTATAACAGCGCTGGCGCTTGGGCTCTGTCAACATTTGGCATTTGACCAGTTCTCTAATGAGATATACCCGGCAAGCTATATTTTTGCATACAGATTGAGCAAGGGGTTTAGGGTAGAAGCAATCTTCAGTAACAAAATATGGGAACAATCAGAAAACCACAGGAAGTAAAACTTTTCACCGGTGTGATAGCAGTATCGCGGGAGGCAGCTGAGAAAGCACTCCGGGAAATGCAGCAGAAATTCGGCGACATAGATGTAAGAAGCCCCGAAATTAATTTTGATTTCACGGAGTACTATTCTCCAGAGATGGGGCGCGGCCTATTAAGACAGTGGGTTAGCTTCGATAGGTTAATTGATCCGTCAGAGATCGCCGCAATAAAAATAGCCACCAACCAGATAGAAGAAAAATTCTCGTTATTGGGAAAGCGCGAGGTAAACCTTGACCCCGGGTATGTCACACCGGCAAAGGTTGTACTAGCATCGAGCAAGGATTATTCACACAGGATTTATATTTCCGGCGGGATATACGCAGAGCTCACCCTGATGTACCGAAAAAACAAATTTGTATCGCTTGAGTGGACATACCCGGACTATAAGTCCGAGGTCGCAGTCAAGTTCTTTAACGAGATAAGAAAACCAAAGGGAGCCTGAGCCCAAATAACGGTCACAGAATGCAGCATTCGATAAAAACGGCTGTTTATTTACTAATAATATTGTTAACAGGTTACATTTGCTTCGGTTATTTTATAACCAGAGCAGTAAACAACCTAAACCTTGCGCGTGAAGAAGAACTGAAAGCCGTGACAATGCAGCAGGGGCTCCTGCGCAAACTGTCAAAGGACGGCCTCGCGAGGGTAATGCGGCGGCAGGCGCCGAACAGACAGGAAAACGAATACGATTTTACGGACACAGCGACAGAAAACCCTTCGGAACAAGCCCATTAAAGGCATATAAAACTCGCTGGCGCTAGAAGCATACCCGCGTTCATAGGCGTTATCTTTTCAGGGCATACCGGAACCAAACATAAAATTCACAAAATATGTGATGATGCAACCCCGTAAAATAAGGTATAATATTTACGTCATCCAAATGATTATACGGGGAGGTATATCATGATCCGATTAACGGGTTTTTTCGCAGTTGTACTTGCTGCGATACTGCTGGCGATAAGTTATTTTGTTGCCTTGCTCAACACCAAGACAGAAAAGAACGATGTGAAACTTCTGGGCAAAATAACGATAGCGTTTTTATGGGCCGGAGCGGCGATAGCGCTGTTAGTGGGAGCGTTCATAGTTATGACCGGTAAACATCCGGCCGTGATGATAGCAAAAGAAGTGTTTCAGAACATGCCTTGCTGCCAGGGGATGGTGAAATGAAAACATTGATAGAAAAAATCATTGTTGTAGTCGGAGTATCGGCCAACCCGGATAAATTCGGGCAAAAGATATTCAGAAGCCTTTTAAGGGACGGTTACAATGTCTTCGGCGTAAACCCCAGGGGCGGCCGGATCCTGGACAGGGATGTTTATAAAAGCCTTTCAGAAATAAGTGTTGTTCCAGATCTTGTAATAACGGCTGTTAAGCCTGAGGTGACCGAAAAGATCGTAGAAGAGTGCGTGAAGCTCGGCATCAAAGAGATATGGATGCAGCCGGGCTCGGAATCAGAACAAGGCGGTAGAAATAGCGAAAGGTTCAGGCATAACCGTTACACGCAATTCGTGCATCATGCTTGACAGCAGCATATGGTAGGTATTTTCGCTAATAAGCAAAAATCTATATTGGACTGCCTGGCAGGCGCGTTTCAAAATTCAGGATATAGACTAACAGTAATGAGTTCATAATTGATAAGGAAATACACTCAATTATGAGTTACAAAATGAAAATACACCTAATAGATGCAACGAGCAAGCGAACTATACTACTTTCGTTCATCAAAAACCGTCAATTTCTTAGTATTCTACATAAGATTATGGATATATAGACACATTAATACTATGAAAACTGATAGAAAATACAAGGCAATATTATTTGACATGGACGGTGTGATTGTAGACTCAATGCCTTACCATTTTATAGCATGGTATGAAGCGCTAAGACCATATGGTGTGAGGATTAACTGTTTTGATGTTTACTCAAAAGAAGGAGAGAAATGGGAAAAGAGTATGAACGAATTCCTTGGCCGAGCTCACATTAAGCCTACTAAGGCTTTGCTAAGAAAAGTATTCCTATTAAGAGAAAAAATATTCAAGAAATATTTCAAACAATATATTTTTAAAGGTGCGCCGGAGATCATAAGTTGTTTAAAAGGAATTCATTATAAACTTGCGCTTGTGACAGGAACTAATGCTAAGGAAATTACAAAGATACTTCCAAGTAAAGTCAGGAAGGATTTTGACTGTATTGTTTCGGGTGATAGCGTTAAGAATGGTAAGCCTTGTCCGGATCCATATATTAAGGCCGCAAGGGAATTGGATGTTAATCCTAACGAATGCATAGTTGTAGAGAATGCGCCATACGGGATAGAATCGGCGAAGAGGGCGGGTATGTTCTGTATTGCGGTCACCACAAGTTTGCCAAAAGAATACCTGACAAAGGCGAATGTAGTTGTTGGTTCTCTTGAGCAAGTAAAATCATATATTTGCGACTCATGCATAGCCAGAACGCATTTGGCGGGAGCAATAAGAAAATAATACAGAAACCATATAATATTTGAGTTCACAGATAAGGGAATTTATAGATAGCAAGACGATGTGATTCCCGTAACTTTCCCCCATCCTCTTTTAGGCAATACCCAAAGATATCTCATTTTGTTTCGCATGGAACATTTAACTTCAAGCGCTTCACAATATCAATTATTAAGCCTATTGCTGTGTAATTAGCCGTTTAAGATCTTTGAGTATATCCTGGGGCGGGTACATAAGCCAAGCTTCTTAATTGGGAAACCTCAATAATTGTTTCACATGAAACAATCCAAATAACATCACAGATTGGTTATTAATGCATTGCGCAGCAACATTTTGGGAGTAGTCCCCATATATAATCATTTTACCTAAGGGCAATTATTGTCTCAATAGTGTGAACTTAACTATCTCAGATACGGAAAAAGCCGCATCGGAGGACCCCAGATGCCGGTGCCTGTTGTTGTGTAACAATACGAGCTGCCGTTTTTGTAGAAACCATTTGGGTATTTATATGCGAACTGTACTATCAAGTCCATTGGCGGTATCTGCCCCGCGTGGGTATGACCCGACAACTGGAGGTCGATTCCCAGCTTCGCAGCAGTGTCGAACGTATTTGGCCGGTGAGAGAGCAGTATAGAAAATATTCCAGCATCTTGAGGCGGATCACATAGGAGTATTTCCGATATCCGTTTTTCAGCTCTAGCGCCTTTTGCGGAGAGCTCGTCATCGATGCCGATCAGGTCCACCATACCGGCCACCCTTACCTTTTTATCGTCTATAATCTCAATGTTTGATTGCTTAGCGGTCCTGATAAAAATGTCCATCCCTACGTAAAATTCATGGTTGCCCGATACGGCGAACACTCCGTACTTGCTTTTGAGGCTCCTGAGAATTTCACAATAGACAGGGCCATTATAGATCGCTGCATCAATCAAGTCTCCTGTGATAAGAATAATATCCGGTTTAATCTCATTTGTTCTGGTTACCAGGCCTCTTAGCCATTCCGGCCGCGTAAGCATATCAATATGCATGTCGGAAAGTTGAACAATGATTAACTGGTTGGTTCCTGCCGGCAATTTCTTAGTACCGATCTCAATTTCTTTGAGGACCGGACCAGACGCGACATTGATAAGAGAATAGGCACTTGCGACTGCTATCAAAATAAGGGTTACAACGGTAATATTATATCGCAAAACAAGCCCAGGCATAATAATATGGGCGATATCAGCAACCAGAAACAACGACAATGCTATGGAAAGAGTTCCAAGCCATATATATCCGAAATTTGCGATCGGCCTTAGCCAAGCGGCCGACCATTTGTGTGTAAGAAATTCTGTTAAAATGAAAGAGCAAGCCGCAATGAGGAAGAATAGTTTCAAAGCCGATCTCGCGGTTCCAAAAACAGCAAGGCCGTTCGCTATACTAGTGAAAACGAAGTAATGCATGCCAAAGTATATAGAAAGAAATATGGTTAAAATAGTCGCAAAATGAAGTTTGGTCATTTTAATTAGCGGCGCCTCCTAAGAAATGTCTCAAGAAAAAGACTCTATAGCCGAAATTCACCTTGTACGCTAGATTATAAAAGAAAAAGTGTAAGTAGTCAACCCGACGGTTCTGGCTGTCAGGGCAGGCTATTCGTAGCGGAGAGCTTCAATGGGGGAGAGAAGAGAAGCTTTTCTTGCGGGCCAGAAACCGAACACTATGCCAACGGTTGCCGAAAAAAAGAATGAAATAGCGACCAACTGGTAATTGACAACAACTACCCATCCCGCCATGTTGGAAACCGTAAAAGCGATTCCGACGCCCAACACTATTCCGATAATACCGCCGATAATTGAAAGGAGCGCAGAACTCTATCAGGAACTGTATCAATATCGCCCGGCTGGTGGCGCCTACGGCTTTTCTCAGGCCTATCTCGCGGGTCCTTTCATTTACCGAGACAAGCATTATGTTCATTATGCCCACACCGCCGACGAGAAGTGAGATCGCCGCCACTATCGCGAGAAGAGATGAAAAAGTCTGTGTAGTATTACTCATTGCCACTTGCATGTCGGCATTATTTCTAATCGTAAAATCATCTTCCTTGTAAGCAGGCAGAACCGTGCCTATGCCTCATCAGGCGTTCGATATCCGCGATAACGTCCGGTATTGAATCTGGGGTCGCGCACTCTACCGCCATTTCGTGAAGATATTCTACACCTAGAACCCGCCTCATCGAAGTGGTGATGGGGACAACTATCATATCGTCCTGTTCCGCGGTTCCTTTGGTTGGTAGTATACCGATAACTTTGAAATATATGCGGTTGATCTTGACCATTTTACCGACAGGGTCATCCATATCGAACAATTCCTTTACCACGGTGGGGCCAAGAAGTACAACCCGCGCCAGTGATGCGTTCTCCGTTTCGGTAAAGAAACGTCCATAAACAGGTGTCGCGCGGCGTATGGCTTCGTAGCTCGTCGTGACTCCCTGCATTTCGGTATTGGCATTCTGGTTACCGTAAACTACCTGCACGTTCCCTTCGGCTTCAGGATATATTCTCGCGACATTAGGGTTTGCCGTTTGGACGGCCTTTGCGTCTTCCAGTGTCAGCCTGCTAACACTGCCTGCCGCCAGACGTACACCGCGGGTGCTGGGCGCGCCGGCGAACAGCATTATTACATTTGACCCCATGGCCGCTAGCCGCGCTTCAATCGCTTTCTGGGCACAGTACCAATAGCAAGCATAGCTATAACAGCGGAAACACCTATAAGAATGCCCAGCATCGAAAGGGCGCTGCGCACCTTGTTCGCGGCCATGCCACGAAGGGCCGACAAACTGTACTCTTTAAATTCCGCCATGCTCAGTTCCGGTGGTTTTACATGTAAGGTATGTTCCCTGGCTATTTCGTTTTGCAGGCCCGGGTCTTCTGTGATATTATAAGAATAATCCTTATTATGTTCGTCCGAGATCACCAGCCCGTCTTTAATGTGAATAATCCTTTTCGCGTGAGCCGCGATATCGGGCTCATGCGTAACCATAATTACCGTGATGCCGCTTCTGTTCAAAGCCTTAAGCCGCCCGAGTATTTCTTCTGACTGTGCGGTGGCGAGGTTGCCCGTGGGTTCATCGGCGAACAGTATTTTTGGTTGATTAACTAGAGCGCGGGCAACCGCAACTCTTTGCTGCTGGCCTCCAGAAAGCTGGTTTGGGTGATGTAACAAGCGGTCTCCCATACCCACGTCCCTGAGAAGCTCCATGCCGCGTGATTGGCGGTCAGGATTTCCTGCATATAGCATTGGGAGTATCACATTATCTAAAGCTGAGGTCTTGGGAAGAAGGTTGAACATTTGGAAGATGAAGCCGATGGTTCTTGAGCGTAGCGTCGCACATTCATCGTCGGAAAACTGCAAAACGTCCTGGCCTAGTATACGATAACTTCCGGAGGTAGGCCGGTCAAGGAGGCCTAGTATTTGCATCAGCGTGGACTTTCCAGATCCCGAAGGCCCCATTATTGCCAGAAACTCGCCCTCTTCGATCTCAAGAGAAATGCCCTTGAGTACTTGGAGCTCTGTGTTGCCCATCTTGTAGGAACGGGTTATGTTTTCGAGTTTTATAAGTGGCATAGGCTGAAGAGAAATTAAACTATCTAAAGACAGTTTATTCGTAGCGGAGAGCTTCGATGGGGGAAAGCATTGAGGCTTTTCTCGCTGGCCAGAAGCCGAAGATTATGCCTACTGTTGCCGAAAAGGTAAACGCCAGGGCGATAGACTGTGGCGCCACTATGGCGGCCCAGCCCGCAAAGTACGACAATGACAATGATATGGCGACTCCAAGCATGATGCCGATGACCCCGCCGAGGGTAGAAAGTACAGCTGATTCAATAAGGAACTGTATAAGTATCGCACGCCTGGGTGCCCCTACGGCCTTCCTTAGCCCTATTTCTCTAGTGCGTTCGCTTACGGAAACAAGCATGATATTCATAATCCCTATACCGCCGACCAGCAAAGAGATCGTAGCAACAATTCCCAACAGCAGTGTGAATGTCTGTGTGGTCCCCGAAAGAGCTGCCTGGATATCAGCCATGTTCCTTATATCCACGTCATCATCTTTATAATCCGGTAAATGATGGCGTTTCCGCATGAGGGCAGCGATATCAGTCATTACTTGCGGTATGCTGTCGCTTGTTTCGCACTCTACATTTATGGTATTTAGATAAACCATGCCGAGAGTTCTTTTCATTGCAGTATTTAGAGGTATCAATATCATGTCGTCCTGGTCCTGAAAGCCGGTAGAGCCTTTCATCGGAAGGACGCCTATGACTCTGTAATTATCGTGGTTGACCTTTATAATTTTATCTACGGGGTCTTCCTTGCCGACGAAAAGGTTATTTATGACTGTCTGTCCCAGCAAGCAGACGCGTGAAAGGTTTAAGTCTTCATTTTCTGTGAAGAAACGCCCGTAATAAGGGGTAGCGTTGTGTATTTGTTCGTATACGTAAGGTGCGCCTGTTGCCCTGGTATTGGTGTTCTGGTCTTTGTAAACTACTTGAACGTTTCCCTGAACATTGCCCTCGGCGTGTTTAACATGAGGTATGCTTGAAATGGCCTTCACATCTTCAAGCCTGAGACGGCTTACGGAACCCCCGGCGGCCCGCACACCGCCGAACATGCCGCCTGCCGGCCGCATCATAAGCAGGTTAGAGCCGAGGCTTGCCAGCCGCGCTTCAACCGCTTTTTGGGCGCCTTTGCCGACGGCGAGCATAGCGATAACCGCGGCAACTCCAATTAGTATGCCTAGCATAGAAAGCCCACTACGCACTTTGTTCGATGCCATAGCTCTCAAGGCTGAAGCGCCGTATTCCTTATACTGGGCCATTCTCAATGCGAATGACGGTTCTATATGTTTAAGTGATTCTGAACCAAGCCCCGGTTTATCAGACCGTTTATCATTTTGCACGTTATTTTTTGTAAATTCATCTGAAACTATCATTCCGTCTTTTAAATGTAATATCCTTTTTGCATGCGCGGCAATATCAGGTTCATGAGTTACAAGAATTATGGTGATACCGCTGGCATTGAGGTCTTTAAGCCTTTGCAGTATTTCTTCGGATTGGTCCGAGGCAAGATTACCGGTGGGTTCGTCGGCAAAAATTATCATGGGACTGTTAACGAGCGCGCGGGCAATGGCCACACGCTGCTGTTGTCCGCCAGAAAGTTCGTTGGGCTTGTGGTCCATCCTGTCTTTAAGCCCAACGGTTGTCAGAAGTTCCCGCGAACGCTCCACACGGTCGGGGCATCCTGAATAGATCATGGGAAGCATCACGTTATCTTCAGCGCTGGTGCGCGCAAGGAGGTTGAACATCTGGAAAATAAATCCAATGGTCTTTGAGCGGATTGCCGCGCCTTCGTCGTCGGAAAGTTTGGATACATCAAGTCCGAGTAGGTGGTATGACCCGGATGTAGGCCTGTCCAACAGGCCCATAATTTGCATGATGGTGGATTTGCCCGAACCCGACGGACCCATGATAGCTACGAACTCACCCGGTTCTATCTTTATGCTTATGCCTTTAAGGATCTTCAGCTCTTCGCCGTCAATCCAATAGGATTTCGTGATATTGTTTAACTCGATTATTGACATATGTGCCTGTAGCTTAGCGAGACGATGAGCGGTTCTGTCCTCCGCTGTTGCCGCCTGGCCTGCTGGAGCCTCCCAACGCGAGAGGACTAGACTGAGGGGGCTGTTGCGGCGTATATTTGCCGCGGGACAAGAGGATTTTATCGCCCGGTTCAAGGCCAGAAGTGATCTCAATTTTATCGTTGCTTTCTATACCGGTGGTTACCACCTTCATTTCCGGTTTGCCTTTGGGACCTGGAACTGTTACGGTTTTGGTGCCGTTGGGCATGTCTTTTACCACACTAACCGGCACAAGCACCGCGTTATCCTTACTTTTAACTATAAAGCTTATGTTCGCGGTCATCTGGGAGCGGAAAAAGTCAGGTACATGCGCTACTTTCACTTTGACACCGTATGTAATAACGTTCGAAACGTTTTTGCCTTCATAAAGAATATCGAATACTTTGCCTTCTACGGCCTTGGTGGGATAGGCGTCGAGCGTTATCATGGACGGCATACCAACGTGCACCTTGCCGATATCCGACTCGTCAACCTGGCCCAGGACTATAAGGTAATCGGACATAGCGTAAATTACCGTAGTCGCGTCAACTGTCTGACCCACGACAACATTTTCTAGTATTATAACGCCGGATAAGGGAGCTACAATAGGCGTTGCTTTATAATCGTCTTCCCATTTTTTGAGTTCATCCGGGCCCTGGCTGCGCGCCGCGTCTAGGATAGCAGCCCTGTCGCTTGAACTCATCCATGCGAGTATCTGGCCCTCTTTTACCTTGTCGCCTTCGTGTACAAGAAGTTGTTCTATACGGCCGCCTATGGGCGGTTTTATCTCCACCCTGTTGAGAGGCGTTATGGCGCCTGTAGCTTCAACGGTTTGTTTGATCGTTCCTTGTGTGACGGTAATAGTTTGAGTCCCCGAAAACTGGTGTTTTTTCGATTTGCCTGAAAACAGCCACCATCCGCCGCCGGCAAGCGCCGCGACCACGATAAAGATTACAAGTAATTTCTTCATTTACTGCTCCTCCTGGGTATTCGGGAACATAATATTAATCAGGCATTGTTTCGAAATTAACCTTTCGGTCCGAAATCGTTGTTTATTGTTCTTCTAATTGTTTGCCCAAAGATTGAGCCCATGCCGCTTCAGCATTTAAAGCGGTTAATTGAGACTGAATAGCCGTATGTTCCTGGCTAATGCGGGCAGAAGCGATTATCTCCCAGTTGTCATATGTCATGAGGCCGCTGCTGTAACGGATATCGGCTTCGTCGTTGCGCACCCTTGCGGACTCCAGCATCGCAGCTTGGACTTTTGTCTGGTCTATCGCGCCTTCAAAATTTGACCAGGCAGCTTCAATGTTAGAAAGAGCCTGTTCGCGGATAGTGCGCATGTTCTGTGTGGCTTGTTCAAGGCTGCTTTTTGCAGCGGTTATTGCGTAGTAAGTAGCTGTCGGGCCGCCGCCGAATATCGGGTAGCTGAGGCCTAAACCCCAGCCGGAATGAGGTTCCTGAAATTCATTTGGGCCTGAGTTGTACAGCAAATAGCTTGCCGATAAAATGGGCCAAAGCGAGCTTTTGGCCTGGTCCAAGTTCAGTTGAGCTATTTTTAATATCGCGTATTGAGCAATTATGTCCGGACGCTTAGCTAATAGTGACTCGAAATCTTTAGGCAGGTCTCCGGGGTTGTGCACGGTAAACGTGCTTGTAACGCTAATAACCGTAAACTCGTCAAAGCCAAGCTGCTGGTTTAAAACCCGCTGGTCGGCACGAAGACTTCTGTTTGCCTGGGCAAGGTCTGCCTTGGCCGAAAAAAGCTCTGCTTTTGCTGTCAGCATATCACCCTTATATCCGGTGCCGGATTCGTATCGCAGTGTCACCAATTGGGACGATTTGTCGCGCATCTCTAGAACGTTTTTTGAAACTTCTATGTTTTCCTGGTCGTAAAGCACTTGATAAAACGCTGCGGAGAGGCTGTAACGCAGGGAGGCGGAAGCCTGCCGAAGGGTCGCTTCAGCTTGTATTTCCTGAGCCTGCGAGATCTTTATAGTATTGATCTGCGACATGTTAAATATATTCCAGTTCACGCTGCCTTCGGTTTGCCAGACTATGGTGTTTCCCACGCCGTTCGTGTTCTCGGAATTTGAGTAGGTGTGAGACAAAGATAAATTAGGGTAAATGCTGTTGTAACTTCCGGAGTATGTTGCCTTGCTCGTCTCTAAAGCATGCCACGCCGCAGCAAGCGCGGGGTTATTGCGGGATGCTATAGAAACGCATTCGGCCCAGCTTAAGGGAGAGGATGGGATGGTGTCCTGTGTAAAACCGAAAGACCTGCAAAACAAAACGGCTAAACCAACCAACAAAATCGTCTTAATTTTCATAAGTAAATTTATGTATTTCCTTTTGGTATTAAAGCATTGAAATTTAGACATTTTCTGTTCACGTAAAGTTTCAACAACGTTTCTAATGATAGTAAAGAAATGGGATTAAATCAAGTGTGCGGCCGAAAAAATGGAGCAAAATAAGATGTCGAATGTCACAGTATCGTCGGCGAGGGGATTTGCTCGTAAAACATTATGCGGCTTCGAGTATCGCCTTTGTGTTTTTCAGGTCGCTCGCACGGAGCCGATTTCTGTCAAGTTTTTTCACGCGAGGATCGGCGTATTGAATGATGAGGCCGGCGATCTCTGCGGCCTGTGCCGTTTTTATCTTTTGGTCTTGGATCGACTTCCATGACAAGACCTTGTCGTCTAAGGCTTTGCCAGCATCCGCAACCGATTTTTCTCCGGCGAAGTTATCGTTCTTGACAAACCTTCCTTCCGACATGTCAAGTGCTACGGCTAGCGTTTCTTCAAGCCCGCTATTTTCTAACCCCAGCATTTTTCTTTTCCCGGCAAGCTCGATACGGGCCCTTATGCGGCTGACAAGTGATTGTTTGAAAACGTCTTTGAGCCGAACGTTCTGATTCTTCGCTTAAGTGAAGTTTAGCCGCTGCGAGAACTTCAGTATTTTCGGGGAAAGAGGTCAGGTCGAACCTTTCACTCCTGATGTTCTCCATGTAAGCCGCGGCGTCCTGGGGCACTTCAAACGTTCCAAAATCAAGCTCGAACGCCACACGCCTCTGGAAAGCTTCCTTCTCGGAAATAGTCCTCGGGGTCAGCCGCAGGAATTTAAGGAGGTTTGCGCCGAATATGTTAATTTCTGAAATATCTCTGAACATTCCGTTGTTTTTTATATCATCAGCCGTAAAGATAATAATTGCTGAAGAGGGCAGGTCTTTTAGGGCTTCTACGCGCTTAGCGGCGTCCGCGGTGGATAATTGGCCCAGCTTGATACTTACGACAGGGAACTCCGTATCGCGTATTGCGGCTATCCGCGCGGCATAGTCAGCGGCAGAAAGTTCTAAACTATAAAATTTTCTCTTTTCGGCACTGCCTCCAACTAGCTGGCCGGATACAATAAAACCTGCAGGTTCGGAATTATCTAATTTGGTCAGTGAGACCATTGCTTCGGGGCTCAGAGCAGGGCAGAATATGCCGTTGAGGCCCAAGCCTATGGCTGTTCGCTCGAAAGCTCTTGCTTGTTCAATATCTGACCCTTCGTATATCGCGTGCACCCTTGCGCCTTCGCTCTGTAGCTGACGAACCTTTTCTAAGGTTAGTTTAAAGATGTCTCCAGATGGAATAATGATTGAATTATTAAAGCTTTCTATATTGCTTCGGTCTAAGAGCTCATCACTCCAGCCGCGTTCAATGCCTACCTCGGCAGGCGCTCGTGCGTTCTTATGCGCACGATCCAGTTCTCTTATCGCGCCAAAGCCGATATTCACGTTCTCACCAGGCACCACTGGGGTATCAGAAAGCATATTTCTATCTAAGGCCCCGCCAGTATAATCAAATACTACAGCATTATCTTTTGCCGTTTCTCTTATACCAAGCATCTTTAAAGCGCGGGGATCCGCTTCAAGGTTGCCATAACCCCTCAATGTGGCCATAATCTGGCTTGCTCCCACCGCGAAATCAGCGCCTTCGGCGTCAATATAAAGATATACCACGCTGTTTTCCTGGCTGAAAAATACCGGGCTGTGCCCGGCCGTAACGCCCAGGTTCTTTGTTGTTGTATTTTCAATCTCTTTTTCATTTCCTTTTGTTGAGGTGATGACTACAGGCAAGTATTTCTTTACTTCAAATTGAACTCCTGAAAGCTGGCCTATATTCTCCGCAATAAATACGCCCATGGGCAGTTCTGTCCCGTATAGGCCATTCGTTCTTTCCCGCATGAACTTATCAGCCCATTCAGCTACTATATTAGATGAATATTTCAGATTAGAGAGATAACTTGTAATTGCCAAAGATATTTGAACAAAAAAGTTGGATTTAATATTTATCCTATTATTTTGCACGAGTTCTTGGATACTCTTATCAGAATTTATAAAAGACTGAGTAACGGATAAGAAATATGCCTTATATGACTCCTTCAGGGCAAGATATATGTTTTTCCCTTCCAAATCAGTGACTTGCATAGCTTTCTGTCGTATTTTCACGAATTCTTCAATTTTTTTGAGTTTCTCGGCAGGGATAAAACCATATTTGCCGTTAAGTTCCAGGACCGCTTCCCACATTGCTGCATGGGAGGCCAGGGAAGGTATTCTTATACTAGAATTTGGGGGTGTTCGCACGCCAATAAGGTAAGGTAATATGCCAGAGAATAGATGACTTGGAAATTCCGCCTCTTCAATTCGCGCAGCGGCATCCCAGTAGGCGAACCTGCGGTCCGAATCCAGTGATTCTTGCGGCAGCCATGTTAATGACAAAATCCACGCCAATGCCGCTGCATGAACTTCGAACAATTGGCGGAGTATTTCTTCATCTAACATATAAAATGACCCATACTGAGATCCGCGGCCGGTAACAGAAGTTATATTAAATGGTGGTACTGATAAACGGCTGTCTTTTGCCGTAAATCCTTTCTTTAGTTCAGCACAAAAAGCGGCATAGTCCGTTGGCTTCATCTCTGGAAAAGACGCAAATCTTTCGCCGAACAGATTATTTTGAAGAGCATGGGCAAATTCTTCCAGATACCAATTATTTATCGTGTTTACAGCTGTTTTATAATTAAATCTTGTAACGGCAATGAATACCCATGAATTGATCTGTGGATCATTGTAACGGCTTATAGTCGCTATGTTGTATGGGAGATTAGGGCTTGGTTTGAAAATGATCTTGGGGCGGACTGTAAATCCGAATCTTTTCTCAAAAATATTGCAGAAATTGTCATTAATGTTTTCAATATCCTTCATGCGTTCAACGGTCCAGCCATTCCTGACTGCCTGCTCTGCCGTTGTTCTGTCTATTCCATACTGCTGTATTATTAAATCTTCTTCAGCTTTATTTTGAGCTTCTATTTTATCTTTGTTGATTATACGCAAATACGTTTTTGCGCTCATCACTCTTCCATCTTTATTGCGGAATTTTATGCTAACTGTAGTCATCGGTATCGTTAGTCTTGCCGTTGTCTTATACCCGTCATTTTGACCAGTTAAATATTTAAGGCTTCCACCATGCACCTGCGCAAGAATTTGCGTGTGTAACATCCCAAGCCCTGCACCGCCATACCGTGTAGAAATATACGCGTATGGCAAAACGTCGTTTGGCACTACATGCAACCTACCGGTGTTGTCATAATATTGTTCCTCAATGCCAATGCCATTGTCCGAAACCTCGAAAACCAGAAAATTACCTTCTACCATCATACGGAACCTAATTTTACCTTCTGCAGCGGCGGATATATAAGCATCAAAGGCATTCTTCAATAGTTCGCGGAGAGCTGTAGAGACAATATCATAATTCACCAAACGGTCGCGATCCATCGGCTTGCCATATGCACGCAGAAACTCTTCTATCAGCCGCAGGTTTTCATTTGATAATGTTTGTGTATTAACCCTGTTTTTCCATTTAACAAACAATCCTCTAAGTATCTCTTCTGTGTTAGCAAACTTAAAATCAACAACATTTTCAGTCAGGATAATGGGGGATATGGCGTCAGTCCGGTTCGGAATGGAGCTTTGTGAGCTGTCGGCACTAGATTCAGTTACAATTTTTTTTGTACGACCGGAGTTATTTGCCGTTGTCCGTGCAATCGAAACAGCGACTTGCTTTGACGATTCATGCCTTAAGGCACTACTCAATTCTTTACCTAAGCGGGGGATGAATGAGGAAATATACTGCCAGAAGTAGCCGCCGAAGTTCTTGAATTTACCTGCGTCTGGGCCGACAAAGAGGCTTGCAACGCCCAGCGTTAAAACCACGCCGCCAAGCACCGGCAGTCCCCAGCTGGCTAGCGCCATACCAATAACAACTCCCAGGCCGCCCACTTGAAGTATGCCGGTTCTGTCCGGCCCTGTCAACACTTCTACCGGCCATTGCTGGCTTTCAAGAAAATCCACCAGTATGTCAGCTATCTCTTCTATCTGCGCATCGCTAACATCGCCTCTATGCCACGAACGTATGTCGTTAGCAACCCAGTCATAATAATCATTGTCTACTGCGAACGCTCCCTGCTCGGCGACCTTTTTCTTGAAATTGCTCATGATGCGACTGAACTTCTTTAACCCCTGTACATCAAGCATTTCCTGAAGCTTCTCCCATTCAATGTTGCTTTTTATCTCAACCCGTTCAGGTGCCTTTGCTTCCTCTTTCTTTTCAAAACCACCATTCTTGCGTATACCTTCATATGTCACTTCCAGTGGGTTCACCAGATTTACCGAAAGGTCGCCATCGCTCGTTACCGTGCCAGCGTCATAGTACTGACCGGTAAAATAGACCGATGGTTTTTGGACTATGACTTCACCTTCCACATTGCTCCCATAGTTCACTAGATCGCTGTACCCTGCCGAGTTTTTTGTCAGATAAACTCTCGGTACATATTTTGTCAGTTCCTTTATGGCTTCACCATAAACACCATCCATATTGTAGCTGGAATTGTTATACCCGCCGTACACATACGCGCCGTTCTTAGCGAATACTACTACCGCATTCGCTATTTGAACATTATTCTTGCTAAATATCTGGATGAACGCAACGTTTGCCTCGCATGCGTGCAGGAGCGGCATCTCGCGGTGAATGCCCGTAGGATTAAGCAGCCGGGGACTCCCACCCCTGCGCACGCCTCATTAAGGAAATCCTTTTTTATCGTTACCTTGAATTCCTGTTCGTCAACATTTTCTACTGCTCTGGCCTCATCCGTTTTTATATGGTCTAGTATATTTACAATGCTTGTTTCATAGTTTTCCGGCATGCCTTTAATCTGCCCTTTAATATATTTCGCGAATTTCACCGCTTTCTCGTAAGTATCGAGCTCTTGTGCGTAGTCCGCGGTCAATGTCCTGCCATCAACATCCTTTATTCCCAGAAACATCGCTATGTCCACCAACTCCCACGAACGTTTGATTATTGTATCGCGTTTATGTTCAGGTGTTATGCTCTGGCCGTTTTTGATAAAAAGCTCTATGCCTTCGCTGAATAGCTTCTTCTTATATCCGCCTTCAAGTAAATCGTTTACTGTCTCTTTATTGCCCTTATAGCCTTTAAAATAACTTTTCAGGTTCCTGCGATATTGTTCATCGAGTGCTTGCACTATTTTCTCTACCTGCTCCGTATCCATGCGCATCATGAATTCATTCAGTTTCTGTTTCGCCTTCCAAATCCCGTCTTTCTCTTTTTTTTCGTAGCTGAGAAACAATACATTTAGATATTGCTTTATCAGTTCTTTGAAAAATGTAAGCTGCGCAAAGTCTATTTCATCTCCGATCCGGAACCCGTTTCCTTGCTCTATCGTGGCTACTATCGACATTAGAGTAAATATTTGTTTCGATATAAAGCTGTCTTCGAGAAGCGCTTCTTCATCATCAGATAATTTGTCACGGCCCAGTATGTACGTCAGGAATATCTTGCGCATCGGCTTCATCTCTTCGCGTATTTCCCGCTGCAGTTTGCGCTGTGTTGATATGTTGCCTTGCGCAGTGGTCATTTCTGTTATTTTACCCTGCACTGTTAGTATGGCTCTTTTCACTTCATTAATTTTACTAACGTTGTTTATCAATAATTCATTTTCAGTCATCAATTCATTATAGTCTTCAAATACACGGATCCTCAAGCCCAGGTCTATCGTTCTGATCATACATAAAGGTATTTAGGATATCAGCAGAATATTTTTTTGGCATGGAACAAAAAGATTGAAATATATTGGCATAGTACGCTTTGTGCGCCTTAATAATCTCATGGGCCAGAGCAAAGATCTGATCCTGCCAATTCGCGTTAAGAAATATCAGTAATTCCCGCAGGATGCCGGGATTGTACGCATTCCATATTTCAATGTCTTTGATGAAGGTATCAAGCTTTGCTTCATCACCTTTCACTATAAGCGGTATTTTCGTATTGAACAGGAAACCGGCATTCGCGCCGGCGGCTTTTGCTAATCTTTTCAACTTGGGCCAGTATTTTATCAACTCATTGTCAAACATATTCTGCATTTTAGGGAAACTTTCGAACAGATACTTTGCATTCTCGCCGGCTGATTCCCAAGATCTACAAGATCGTTCCCATAGGTAATCAGATCCTGTTTTGTTTTTAGTTGTTCATGGAGACTTATCAACTGCCTAAATACATGCATATCATTCTTCCCGGCACTGCCGAGAATACGTTTCATTTCAGGAAGATACTCTTTGAACGATTGTTTTCCCCATTGTTTCATGAGTAACGATAAACCATCGCATATTACAAATAGGTCATACTCGTTTTTATTATGAATTGCGCCTATGATCTCCTGGTAATAATGCAGGTTGGCAACAAAATCATCATTAATCTCGTTCTTTGGCCAGAATCTAAAAAGGTCAGACTCGAAAAAATCATGATTCTCAGACTTTGAAATGGCAATAAATTCAACACAAAGCTCATCTAAAACAATCAGGAATTGTTTATTTGGAACAGTAATACCTTCACGTACAGCTTGTAAATATTGTTCATATTTCAAAATAGCAAGGCCTTCAACGCCAGTCTTGTTAACTATTGCTTCAAAAGTATCGGCCAGCGACAAACCGCTTATTAGAGACAGTAATTGCCACGAGTAGATATATTGCTCTACATATTTTCTATCAAGTATTAAATATTTTTCTTCAATCTTGTCGAACTTGATAAGAAGCTCTATGTATTGCTCCGCAAAAAGAGTCAGCTTCTCTTTCCCAGTTTCGTATGTGTCGTCCTTTTGAATTCCACTCCATTCAACTGTACGACTGAGGACAAGGCCTGCATGCTGCCCTGCTTTTTCAGCGATATCGATCATCACAGGATAGTATTTCTCAAGATTCTTCATTCCGAAAGAGTGGTTAATAAGGTACATATCATTGGCCGTGATTTTTATCGGCCGGCCTGTTGGTTTTATCAGATGATACAGGGATTCGAATCCTGCTCTATTCAGATCCCAAAGTTCTTCCTTTCTTGATAGGGGTTCGCCCCTGCCTATTTCTGTATTTGGCGTTAACATATTTCGAATCAAGATGGGAATGACGGTCTTTTCCTTAAAATCTTTGTCTGGGATGAGAGGCGTCAATTCCGCAAGCCCTTCAGTCGCGCATGCGCGTAATCGGTTCGCATAATACCCAGTATCATCCTGCGCCTTCGCAATGAACGTAGGCAGGATGATCTTTTTCACTAACGTGTTATCGCCGCTAAGGGCAGCCCCTATTTTTATCATTGCCCGTAGGGCAAAAAGCGGGTTTTTAAAATCATCGTACTCATCCAGGCAGGCGATGTCGTTGAATTTTTTGATAATGGCATCGAGATCAGTACGGTTTTTATTGTAATCGCCGGATAAACCCAGCGCATATTTTTCTATACCCAGAATCAACGCTCTTTCAAACTCGGATTGGCCAGAATGGATATTACTTATCAAACCGAGCGCAGGATATAATGAATATTTCGTTATGGGAATTTCAATGTATTTGTCTTCATTATTATATCTCCTGTAGATCATTTTCTGACGTTCATATTTCTCCAGCTTATGCTCATAGTAAGAATAACGTAGGGCTTCAAATAAACTGCTAAACGTCTCATCACTATTCTCAATGTTGTGGTTCGTGATAAAATGCTCAGAGGCAAGATAAATCAGTGATAAAAATGACATGAAACCCAGCAGGCAATACCCGATCACACTAACGCCAGGAATGAACAAAGCAAAGACTGGCACACTTAGACCCAGGCTGTAGTAAGACATTTTATGTACCGGCTTGCTATTGAATATTTTCGCACCACGCAGCAGGTGCGGCAGGCGGAAAGCGAAGTATGCTGCGATCGGCCCTAGGGCCGCTACAAGCGTATCGTACTCCACTGGAACGAATAGCCTCGCGGCCAGGGCCAGCGCGCAGATCAAAACAGGAGACTCTATCCAATGAGCAAAATACGTGATATATTTCTCATTTCCGGACCATGAAGCTGTAAGAATTTCGTCGTCCAAGCCTGACTGAGGTTCCAATCCCTGCAGCAAGCTTGAGGCCAGGTCCGTATTATCAGCGTATTGCTCTGGCGTATTTTGTGAACTATCCAGCTGGCCAAGGTTATAGTTATCTATATCGGTTTTGGTTTCGATAAGAATCCCGCCTATTTTTTTCTCGCTGAAATTATAGGTAAACTTGCCGGCGATGTGTTTATTCGCGACAAAACCGAGGCTTTCGTAAAACCTGGCAGCCTTACTACCGTATTGAACGTTAAATTCCTTATATCCATTGTTCTTTGCCACTGCCATTGAAAGAAGCATAAGAGCGGAACCAATACCTCTGTATTGCTGAGTGTAGTTGTTGTTTACCACAATGGCAGGGCCGGCCTCTCCATTATAGGGTTTGTCAAATGAAAAATCTATAAGGTTGCCGCGGACATCAATAAATCCAATTTTATTGCTAGTTTCATTCTCGTAAACTGTAAGCTTAAACTTATTAAAGAACATGTCTTCATAAACAAATCGGAACTCCTTGCCTTCGTTCGCGGCTAATATTAATTCCTTTTTCCCAACAAGCTGTTTCGCATAATCTTCCGTTGAAGGCTTATTAGCTTTAGCATAGCCAGAATTTGATAAAAGGGAGGGGCTGTTTAATAAGCTGATGTCGGCCTTCTCTAAGACTATATCATTTGACAGACCTGCTTGAGGTTCCAGCCCTTGCCGGCCTTCAGACAGATTGTTTGTTTTGAGTTCAGGTTTTGCCAACGGCACATCCTGCGACAAATAGACAATATCGCCAAAATAGTTGGATTTTTCAAATTTCATATTTCGCACGGTTATGCGCTGATCTAATGTTCTCTTTTGATTGTGAATAGCTACAACATCACGGATCCTGGCCAGCAATTCCGGTGATATCCCCGGGTCAAGTATATTGCCTATAGTCATATGAACTATGTTAGGCTTATCCCAGGAATTATCAAATTTATTCCTGATCAGTGTTATCTTTTCTATTGTTTCCGGATCGGTTATCTCGTAGATTATAGCACCGCTATCAGTTATTTTAATATTACCAGAAAGCTGAAAATCAGTTACCGGTATCTGCCGCAAGGCAGGCATGACCGTAGATTCAACACTATTTCTAAATAACGATTCTGGCAGCTGTTCCTGCGACATAAATGCCGGTAAATTAACAATTGTAAAATGAGTGTGATCTGCGGGATTCAGCCTCAGCACTGAACTGTTATTAATGATGTTCTTCAGGTCGTTGTATACGGCCTTAAAAGCTTCTTTTGTTTGCGGAGTGGAAGCGTATTCCATACGCAAACTATTGTTCACTAACCCCTCTTGTTCAATTTTGCTGATAAAAGAAATTCTATCCTGCCATGACCGGCCTCGCACTATTGGAAGGACTTCTTCAGGTTCGGTAGTTATAATCGGGGTGGATGGTTTTTTTTCGTTCTCATCTGTTACATTTAATCCGGTGGTTTTTGACAGCTCAACAGGCTTATTGAGAGAGGCCATTTCATTGGCAGTTAAAACGGAGTGCCGGCGCGATATAATCTGACGCTCAAGGCGCTGGATAAGCTCGTGAATATATGAAAAATAGGTTTTGAGCAGAAAGTATCCGGTCATTACAGTGCGTGACTCCCGCGCCAAAACACCGCCGGTAGTTTCCATCCCCGCGTTTCGTAACTTTTTCCCGTTATCTAATGAGCCTCCCGGCATTTCGGCGCCATAAACCAAACGCT
This sequence comes from Endomicrobiales bacterium, assembly GCA_963794945.1. Lineage (GTDB taxonomy): Bacteria > Elusimicrobiota > Endomicrobiia > Endomicrobiales > CAWCFT01 > CAWCFT01. Next base: position 50,436 of record CAWCFT010000018.1, on the reverse strand, counting down.
TCATACCCAAAGACATTATGAGATTTGTGCACTTATCGCAGGGGTGCATAGTCACATAAATTGGAGAATTTTGCAAAACACCGCCCAAATCCCTGTTTAACGCTGTGATAGCCGCATCGAGATTATCATAATAATCGGGCGCTCGGGGCATGTTCGCAGTGCGCAGTATTTCATTAATGCGGCTACGCATTATACCTTTCTGTTTTCCTTCGGCAAGCGACTCCACGCGCGCAAACAGCGCGTCAAGTATGGCATAGTGTTCCGCATGGAACTGCGAGAACATGCGGTTATACCCTCTGCCCACAATAATGCCTTTGCCGCTTACCACAACCGCGCCGACACAAGCTGTAAACAACCAGCGTTCGATGCCGGCTTTGCGCGACTCGTTAAGGGCCACCTGCATATAAGCTTCATCGTTAATATTAGATTTATCGGAATACCTGTCTAAATATTGCTCATGCCCGAGGGTTTCTGACGGTGTGAATACATTAATCTTACCCAGAAGTTCATTTTTAAATTCGTTTCTTATTTTTGTTATTGCCGATTGGTCTCTATGTTTTGTTTTTACCCAATCTCTCCATTCTGACACATAATATTTCAGTGTGTCGATTAGTTTTTGCCTTTGTATACCGTCCAATTGGCCGATATTATGTATCTTGCTGTCGGCGGCATTCAGCCCCCAGATCATAAGCCTTGATTGATATGGATCGGTTTCATTTATCAATCTAAGCAAAATCCCGTTAACATCGATCATTTTCTCGAACTCTTTTGAATACGTCGCGATCTGCTTTTTCTCGTCCATGTTTTGCCCTTCTACAGTTGGCGAATACTGTCCCATAACTCCGTCAAACATGCCCTTTACTACCGCAATAAGCAATATGTCGTTTTCATTGGCGCTTTCTTCCACCATTCTCCAAACTGCATCATCATTTGATATGAACAAGTTACGCGGCCCAAAGAGGTTTTTAACCGCCCTTTTTCCCATATCGTCAATATTGTAAAGATATTCCGCATCAAACATATAATTGCGCCAGATGAGGTATTCACTGTATACTTTCGGGGTTTCAATGGCCGCAAAAGGCGGATGAGCAAAAAACACATCGGTTACCATTCCCATTTTCAGGCCGGTCATGCTATAGCGATAACCCAGGTAAGCCTCATCCGCGTACATAAACAACCTTGTATCGAACATGCCGCTCAAACGGATCATGTCCGACCGGACCATTTGCGCGGTGCCCAGCAGGGATATTTCTTTTTGATACAAGTTGTCGGATAATTTTGAAGCGGTATTGGTTTTTTCCAAGCCGTAAGTGAATTCAAGAGTCCTGTTTAATGCATCCGTGCCCTGTTCTTCCGGCAGAACACCCTTTTCATTTATTTCTTTGAGCTCATTGGTTGTATAAAGGCTTGGCTGTATGGCCCCGATTTCAGGATGGCCCTTGAGCTTATCTATCATTTTCTGTATCCCGTCTTTTTCTATCAAGCCGTCATTATTAAACAGGAAAACATAGTCCGCGCCGTTGTTTAGAGCTGCGCGCGCGGCCATATTATTGCCCCCGCAGTAACCGAGATTCACGGGGCTCTTAATAAGCTTTATCTTTAACTTATCCGCTATTTTGGCGGAGATATCTTTCTGTTCGATCGGAACGGGAGAATTGTTGTCTACGAGAATAACATCAAGATCAGGATAGGTATTCAGTGAAAGGTTGTTGAGGGCCTGTAATGTATCTTTAACTGAATTCCCATAATGAAGTAAAATAACGGACACTTTAGGGTTGTTTTTATCGATAGGGTCAAAATACACACCGTCTTTAGTTTTTCTATGTGTTCTGAACCACTGAATATCTTCGTTTAAATACCGCAAACCATCTTTGTCAGCCCTGGAAGTCATCCCCAAACGCTTCAGAAGGATGTCCGCGGCCGCTGAGTCTATTTTCCTTAATTTAGCGATCTCATTTACCAGAAATTCGGGTTTAGGAAAGTATTCGAGCAGAATTCCGCCTATTTTTTTCTTTGTAAAATCGAAAGAAAATTTGCCCGTTTCATGATTTATCTCTTCAAAACCAGCGCTTCTATAAAACTTTGCCGCCTTACTGCCGTATAAGACATCAAACTCTTTATACCCATTATTCTTTGTCACCGACATTGAAAGCCGCAAAAGAGCTGAGCCGATACCGCGGTATCGCTCATTATACCTATTGTCCACTACTATGGCCGGTTCACCAATAAATATTTCATTAAAAGCAGAATCTATGCGATTGCCGCGGACATCTATAAATCCAACTTGTTCATTAGTCATATTGTCATAGGTTATAAGCTTAAATTCATTGGAAGGCATGTTTTCATAGACAAAGCGGAACTGCTTGCCATCGTCCGCTGTGAGCGTTAGTTGTTTGTCAGCGACAAGTTTTCTAGCGTATTCTTCTGCGGTAGGACGATTAGCGGCGAACTCCGTAACATTTGACGCTGGGATACGGCCATCGCCGGTGTTTTGTTCCGGCACCGTTTCATCACTGCCTGGTAGTCCGGAGTCAGCCTCAGTTGAGCCGGTTGGCTGATCTGTTTTTGACCTATTCCAATGCTGCGTAAACAATCCTTGAATTATCAGGACAATGCCCGCTGATGTTTCGGCGGGAAGCTCTATCTGTTTGTTTTGCAGCAGTGTCTTGAGCAGATCAACAAAGATCTTAGCGATAAACCTGTAAGCAAGTTTTATCTGCCTTGAATCAATTTTAGCAAAAGCGATAAGCCGTTCGGCCGCGGGCTGTTCCTGGCCCGTTTTGGCCAGCGCCCTATATTCACCTTGATGCCGCGCGATGTCGACTTCACACTCATGCCAGTAATTTGTCAGTTCAGCATTACTTAAATTGTTACGGGCCGCGTGTATTTTGCCGAGGAAATGGTTAAGCGCCTTATACTGAATAGAATCAATTATATTCTCGGCCATATTCTCGTTGAATTCGTGCCTGAGGCGGTTTGTCAGTATTTTAGGATTATTCTTGTTGTTGGCTGTTTTTATGTTCGCTGTATCATTATTGAAAGAAATGCTGTCCATGCTCGCTAATCCAAAGCTGTCCTTTAATGTTATGTAGCCGGCTGATGATTCAGTGACAGATAATTTTGTCAGCTTTATCCCGCCTACCGGGCAAAAAGCGTTATAATAATCGATATCCCGTGCAAGCTCCTGGTCAAGGTCTTCAAGGTTGTAAACGGTTTGTGAATTAAACTCCTTTACTGTTGCTATGTCAGCTCCCAGTTCAAGTAATTCCTGAGCCAATTGACCAGCGGTTAACTGCAGTTTTGCGGTTGCCGGCAGCTGGTTTAATATTTCCATGGCCGCGATGGCGATAACATCGATATCCTGCCGATTGATGCCAAGTTTATTAATATTTGCCAGCGTCGTGTGGCTTGTTGCCCCATCTATCTCTTCAAAGGCTGATTTCGGGTTAATATGATCACCCGCCATGGATCGAACGCAATATTTACCCGCAATTTTTGCTGCGGCGGGTTGTTGCTGGGCGCTAAGAGTCGATACCATTTTACTCCAGGATGAGGTAAATTGAGGGTTTATTTCCAGGCACTTTCTAAGTGCCTGGTCGGATTCGGCATATCGCTGCTGGCCGAAAAGCGCGACAGCCAGTTTATACCACGCCATATAAAACCGCGGGTTTATCTCAACCGCTTTTTTAACACAATTTTCACAATCTGTGAGCCTCCCCATATGAAAATATGCTAGCCCCAAATTTGCCAACGCGGAAGCGTTAATGGAGTTAATCTCCAAAGATTTTTTATAAGCCAGCTCGGCTTCACTGTGATGCCCCATTTTGGAAAGGGCAATGCCAAGATTGTTAAACACGCTGGACCGTAAGCCGGCATCAAAATCGGTTATCCTTATGATATGATGAAGCCGGCTGCTGGTGGTATCAAGTGTTTTTGTAATGACAGGCGTGTTTGCAAGCAGTTTTTCTATTTCTCCTGCCGCGATATATTGCTTTGGCACATTCCCGGCGCCTTGCGGGACAGCGGCATCTACTATCCGGTACAGCCCGTTCGGTAGCTGCGCAAGTAAAGCGACATGGTCGTCTTCTTCACCGGTTACCCTTTCTTGAACATCCAGCCAGTAAACCCTGATGCCATACTGCTGCAGTATCCTGCCGCACAGGCAGGCTCGCATAACACAAACCATATGCTGTGTTTCGACTATATTGGCCGGAGATATCTCTCCCAGAATTGCCATTACGGCCGGGTTAACTCCTAGAGTTTCAGCGGCCTGTTTATATAATTCAGTGAATTTTTCAGGATGGCTGCTCATCAGGGTTGTATCTATGTATTCCCCGACTTTTTTCTGCACCAGCTCCGTAATTTTATCCGTGTATTTCGGGTCCGATGGAGATATACCTTTCATTTTTTTGGCTACTACATTGCTTAGCATCACGGATGTATCGCCAAAAATTTTAATGCCGTCCAGCAGCCTCCCGCCAGTTTCCATTACCGCGGCGTCAAGCTCCAGCGCGGGGGCGGCAAGTCCGTCTGCGGCATTGCGGGCCCAGAAATCTTGTTTTGCATTGAATTGCTGAATAATGAATTGCATACGCTTTGAAGAATCCCCTGGAAATTGGTTCACAATACTATTGATCCAATCTTGGTTTACGCCAAGCCAATTTTCAGCGGTTGTTGTTCTGGTTTCCGGTTGGTCCTGGTGAACAATTTCGTAATCTCCAGCCATATTGCGCAGGCCGTTTATGACAAAATCAATGTAATTTATGAACTGCAGCGTTTCGTTCGAATTAAGGCCCAGTTCTTTCGGCCAGGAATTTTTAACAGTGTCAAGATAATCGGCAGAATATATAAACTTCTTCGCGATATTATCGATATTATTTAATTTCTGCTGAATGTATTGCTTGTACTGTTCAGTCTTGCCCTGGTTGTTGTCAAGCATTTGCTGGTAAAGCGTTCTAACGAGGTTCAGCATCTGAACGAACGATATATCTTTTGATAAGGTGATAGTAGTGGTCACAGTGACCTTCCTGTGAGCTTTACCCGGAACATCTATAATAGTACCGTCAACTATAATAGGGGCATGGTCTTTTATTGTAAATCCCGAAGCCGGGAGCTCGGAACTGTCGGCGAAGACAAACTGGATATGGTCCATAAGTTCGGCAAAATAGGAGAGCATCTTGCGTTGTATTGTATCCGCGAAATATCCAGGCGGGATAGGATGCAAGAACAACCGATTTTCATAGTTGAAAAGATTGGCAGGGCCCGGTTTCACCAAGGAGTCTTTACTTAGCGCAATATTATTGTTATAAGGCAAGGTTATTGTATTTGTTTGAGCGTTTGAAATTCTGATCATGAACACCAGCGCTGCGAAGCAGCAGGCGACGTACATTAGCGCCTTCTTGGCAGCGCTAATGAATCCACCTGGCTGGTTATTGATGTTATCTTCAACACCCAGGACAGTAAGGCCGGTCTGTTCCGCGATAGATGTTATGATACCGTTATGGGCTTGAGGAAAGTTTTCCCGCTGATTGTGGTGTTGGAAATAAGCCTGAACAGAAGAAAGATGTTGGTTTGATAAGAGGTTCTCGATGTCAAACAGCTCGTCAACTTCTTCGCCAACGAACTGGGCGATGATATCGCCTCTTGGAAGAAGCGGCAGCCCTTTCTTTAGCGTGTCTCGCCTGCTCAGCGTACAGGGCATTAAGGAATTCCTGGTGTATATATAGCGTTAAAGAGCCGTCATCAGCTTTACGAAGGAATGTCGGCATACCGCAGACGCGGTTACCGAATTTAACGAAGGTATTATCGCCTTTTGTAACAACGACGCGCGCGGTGGAAGAGATATTCTTTGACTTTAGGTATCCGGATAGTTCAACAGAAAGCCTGCCAGCGTTATCAAGAGCCTGCTTTCCTTCAGGCGAAGCATTTTCGGGAGTAACGATATCGGCGCCGTTATCACCTGTGAATTGTTTGATGACGGCTTGCGCAAAGCCAGCCGCGGTAACGTCAAGGCCGATGCCCAGGGCGCCTAGGAAGGCCTGATAACCTTCAAGGTCAAAGTTAAAGCCAAGTCCGGAAATAAATACTTTCTTTTTTGCCGCGTCGATCTCGGCAAAAGCCTTATTGATATCAATTTGTTCGCCTTTCAATAAACGGTCACAACAATCGCGCGCTATCTGCGCTGCAACGGATTGATTTTGATTTAATAGAGCGATCGCAACCCTGTTCCAGGCATTAATATTTCCAGGATTGTTTTTCAGAGAATTTTTGAATGCGTCCTCTGCTTGGGCAAATTTATTCTGCCGTAAAAGCGAGGAACCGAGCCTGCTCCAAGACAAGAAATCCTGGGAATCGGTATCCAAGGCTTTTCTGAAGGCTTTCTCTGCCTCGGCATACCTGTTAAGCGAATTAAAAATGATACCGAGATTTTTATAAACGCTTCCGCGCGCGCCGGCTTCAAAAGACCGAAAGATCTTTATTACGTGATGGAGCGATTTACTGTTAATATCGAGCGTTTTAGTTACTGTGGGTGATTTTGTAAGTAGTTTTTCGACTTCTCCTGCCGTTAAATACTGCTCAGGCACTTCTCCCGACCCTTTCGGGAAAGCGGCGTCCACTATGCGGTAAAGGCCGTTTGGAAGCCTGGCGAGTATACTAACATGAACTTCCTCTGCATCTGTTACCGTTTTCACTACATCCAGCCAGTAAACAGGCACACCATATTGCTCCAATATAAGGCCACATAAATACGATTTCATCACACATACCATGTGGTTTGTTTCGGTAATTTCCGTGGGGGATATTTCACCCAAAAGCGCGAGCGTTTGAGGGCTAATACCGAGATCCGTTGATAACTTTTGTAAACTTTCGCTGAATGCTTTGGGATTGTTATCATAAAGAGTCTTGTCGAAGTAAGGCTTGACATTGTCCTGAACGATAGATATAAGCTTATTTGTATATTCCGGATCCGTTGGCTGGAACTCTTTGATCTTAATATCGATCTCTTGTATAAGCGTTCTGGCCGGGTCGGCTTTACTCTTAAGGCTGTCTAACAGCAGGTTCCCGCCTCTTTGCATAACCGCGGCATTGAGCTCACGGGCTGGGGAGGCCAGCCCGTCCGCGGCTTCGCGGGCCCAGGCGTCTTGTTTTGCGTTGAGCTGGGACATAATAAATTCCAAGCGTTTAGCCGGATCTTCGGGGAAACGGTTCTGTATGCTGTCAAGCCAGTTCTGGTCAATGCTCAGCCAGGCCTCAGCGGCTGCCTTTTTAACAGCAAGCGAATCCTGGTGTGCAATTTCGTAACCTCCAGCCAGTTTGCGCAGGCCGTTTATAACATATTCAATGTAATTATCAAACCGGATGGTTTCAGTTGTGTTAAGGCCCAGTTTTTCTGGCCAGGAACTTTTAACAGTGTCAAGATATTCAGCGGCATAGATAAAATTCTTTGCGATGTTATCGATATTATTTAATTTGTCATGCAGAAGCTGTTTATATTGTTCTGGCTTGCCCTGGCTATTGTCAAGCATTTGCTGGTAAAGCGTTGTAATAAGGCCCAGCATCTGAACAAATGATATATCATCAGATATTGTGATCGTGGTGTTAACGGTGACCTTTCTGCGGGCTTTTCCAGGCATATCGATTATAGTTCCGTCTATTTCGATCGGCGAGTGTTCTTCAATGATGAAACCGCAGGCTGGAAGCTCATTGTTTTCAGCGAAGATGAACTGAACATGGTCCATAAGCTCGGCAAAATATGCAAGCATTTGGCGAGGTAAGGTGTCCGCGAAATATTGGGGCGGGGCTGGGTGTAAAAACAGCTGATTTATATGTGACCGGCCTGCGCTTGAAGAAGTGGCATTGATCGAATTAATTCTTTCGTTAATTGTGGAAACGGCAGCAGTTTGTTTAGATGCAGTGTTTTTTATCAGCGCAGGCATTGTTTTGTTTGGCACTGTCGTTTCGAAAATGTGGTTGTTAGATATATGCACCGTAAACGCCAGCATAGCGAACACGGATGAGATGTACATTAGTGCCTTCTTGGCAACGCCAAAAAATGAGCTGGTCTTGCCAGTCCGTGAATTATCGTCACTATCCGGCGCAGAAAATTCGGGGAGAGTTTTCTCCTTTGCATTATCGATCTCGGCAAAGGCCTTCTTAATATCAATTAGTTCTCCGTTTATACAGCGATACTTGTAACTGTTTGCAATATAAGCTGCATCGGGCTGGCCTTGTTCGTCCAGCGCAGCAGCCAGGTTGTTCCATGTTCCAACAAATTTGGGATACACTGTTAACGAATTTTTGTAGGCAGTTTCAGCCTCATCGAAGCGCGCCCGGTTGAAATATAAATTCCCGAGGTTATAAGAAGCCTCGAAATTATCGTTATTTATCCTGGTATTTTTGAATATCGCTTCGGCTTCCGAGAATTTATTCTGAGCCTTGATTACCAGCCCAAGGTTATTATAAATAGTTGTACGCGCGCCTTCCTCAAAAGCAAATACACTTATTAAGTGATGCAGAGACCGGCTGTTGATGTTAAGTGTTTTAGAAAATACCGGGGATTCTTTAAGCCTCTGCTCAACTTCACCGGGTGCGAGATAATTCGCTGAAATTTCGCCCGAACCTTTAATAGCGGTAGCGTCGATGATCCTGTAAAGACCGCTTGGAAGCTTTGCAAGTATAACGGAATGAACAATTTGTTCACTGTTTGCGTCTTCGTGTACATTAGCCCAGTACACCTGAAATCCTTTTTGCTGAAGTATCCTGCCGCACAGGTAGTTTTGCATAATACATGCCATATGCCGCGTTTCAACAATGCGTGACGGGGATATTTCATACACCTTTGCAAGGACTTGCGGGTTAACGCCAAGCTCTGCCGCAAACAGGCGCAAACTAGAACTATTGAATGCGCTGCCGCTAAAAAGCAACATATCATAATATTTGTGCACCCTGTTCTCAACAATAGACATCAGTGTTTTTGCGAACGCAGGGCTGGTTTTATCCATACCTCTGGTTTTATCGGCAACCGCTTCATCGATCTCCTCGAGCAAGGTTTCAGGCATTTTATATCCCGGCTTAAATAAACCGTAAATCAATGCTATTATGCTCCGTGTTAGTGACGGCTTGCTTTTTATCGTATCAAGCAGCCTGCCGCCTTTTTCCAATACAGCGGCATCAAGTTCACGGGCTGGCGCGGCCATTTCGTAAGCGATGCTGCGCTCCCATCGGCTCTGATTCGCGGCAAACAGAGTTTTAACAGCTCCCAGCCGATTTTCTTTGGGGAAACGTTTTATAATGGAATCTAGCCAGGCCTGGTCAACGCCAAGCCAGTTCTCGGCTATCTCCTTCTGCGCTTGCAAAGGATCTGCCGATCGTATTTTGTATCCTTTAGTAAGCTTACGGAAACCACTTATCATTTGGTCTAGATACCCTGTGAATTCAGCTGACTTACCGGTATCAAGCCCGAGTGTTTCCGGCCATACGGATTTCAAAGTTTCAAGATAATTTGCAGCGTAAATAATATTTTTCGCTATGTTTTCAACGTCTTTGATCTTTCCGCGCAGCAGCTCTCTGTAGTGTGCGCTCTTCTCCCGGCTGTTGTCGAGCATATCCTGATAAAGCGCGGTTACAAGACTCAACATCTGAACGAACGATATATCTTGGGAAATTGTTATAGTAGTTGTGACTGTTATCTTAGCGCGGGCTTTGCCCGGCACTTCAATTATGGAACCATCTATCTCAACGGGTTCGTGATCTTTAATGGTGAATCCTGCGGCTGGAAGCCTTGAGCTGTCCGCGAAGGCGAACTGGACATGGTCCATAAGCTCGGCAAAGTTGGCAAGTATCGCCCGCGGCATTTCATTGGCGAAGTAACTTGGGTAGAAAAAATCCGGCTGAAATGTATAAGGAGTTCCCTTTGATTCTTCTGAAACGTTCTTGAGCCGGTTTATTTCCTCCAAATGGGCTGGAGTAATATTACCGGCCGGAATATTTGCGTTATTATCGAAAATACCCTGGGCACCTGCAATGCTGAAACCATCGTAGCCTGCCGGCATCGAGCCCCAGTTGACATGTAGATTCCAGCCGCGTTCCCGTAGAAATTTACCCAGCCGCAGCAGTACAGGCTCAATACAAACCTGGCGGGAAGAAGGGCCCAGAGGTGTTAAGATAACTATTTTTTCAGCGGGGAGTGGTTTAATCGACGCGACGGGTATCGTATAAACACCGTCCACATAGAGGATCTCGGAATCAAAATAGAGCCTCCTGTTTCTTGACTCAGAATTGATAAGCCGAATGAGAGCCGAGTCTCTTGCTAACACTTTAAACTCTTCAAATGCCGCCGAGGTGCCGATAAGGTTTCTGACTGCCCAGGCTATTGATGCCTCTTTAAAATAAGGGCCCCAGAGCTTTTGCCAGGGGAATGTTTCAAACGTGTAACCCTTAAGAGCATTTAAAAAGTCGGTGTTTTGCGCCGCGTAGTAAACCGCGCGGTATTTATCGAAACTCTCAACTCCGTAGCCGATCAATCTTGATAAAGCGGAATGAGCGTCTATCAGGCCGGGCTGTTCATATGGCGCGATAACATTCCGGTCTATAATGGTTGCCTGACAACTAAAATGGTTTAGCTTTTTAGTAAGCTCAGGCCACTGCATGCCGCCAGCACTCGCCAGCTGTATTTCGTTATTCTCATTGGATTTTACAGGGATCAGTGTGCGAAGGAGCTGGTATTCGTCAGCGAAAGCGGTTAACTTTTGTAAGTAATCAGCTGTTTCTCCCGGCAAAAGGTTTGTTACCGTACTTCCGGTGGCCGCAGCGGCTTCCGGAGACAGAGGCTCATTGATTATCTGGTCATTGAGTTTTGACTCTAACAATAACAGAAGTTGTCTTCTTAATGGCCCGGGAACCTCAGGCCGCATGACAAATTTCATCCACTGTTGTGTTTCAATAAGGTCCATATATCCGGCTTTTGGATGAGGAGCCCTTGCATCGGTTAACAGGTTGTGCAGGCGGTCGGCAGCCTTTATCAAGATGCTGTCTTTGTTGCTTTTCGTCAATATACGATTTATGTGTTCAAGGCGCTTGTACAGCCGTCCCTTGTTTTTGCTGAGGTTGTCATTATGTGTCAGGTCATCTACGATATCAGCGACATCTTTATTAAACAATTTTGGTATGTCATCATATGAAATAGATGTATCATCTTCTACTATATCATGCAAAAGAGCCGCTAGAATAAGGTTTTGATTGGTTTTTTCCAGGTCAACCGATATGTAGTATGCTATTTCAAGGGGATGGAAATAATACGGCCGCCCGTCACCGCGGCGCTGGTCCGGGGTTCCATGCTCATCGATCACAAGCTTGTATGCCTTGTCAAGCAAAGCAAAATCGAATGATTTTCCTTTTATTGCAGCGTTTTTCGCGATTGCCGCTTTCATCGCTGAATAAAGATCGGCGGGATCGGCAAATTCACCAAGCTTCATCTCGGCGGGCGGTTTTACAGATGGTTTTAAGCTATCGAAGTAATCAATAATTTTGGATGTTATAGCCGCGGATATTTCATCGGGGAGCTCTATCCGCCTGCTCTCAAGGAAAAACCGGATAAATTTTGCGAAGATTTTAGGTATGGATTTGCCGGACTTTTTGAGCTGTTTGAGGTCTTTCAGGGTAAAACTGATAAGCCGGTCAATAGCTATTGTATCCTGCGCAGTTTTGAAAAGCGCTTTGTATTCATCCTGGTTACCAGCAATATCCTTTTCACACTCGTGCCAGTGATTTGTCAGCTCGTCATTACTCAGGCTGTCCCGGGCTCGGTGGGCTTTGGCAAGGAAATGGTCCAGCGCTGTAAACTGCACGGAGCCCGCGACGTTCCTTGCCATATTCTCATTGATCTCATGCCTTATCCGCATGGCCAGTGTTTTTGCGCGGTCGTTATTGTAAGCCGTTTTAATAATAACTGTATTCTTATCGAAAGCAAGGTTTTCCATGCTGGCAAAACCGAGCCCATTTTCAGCTGCGATATATCCCGTTTTCGATTCGACAACCGATATTTTCTCAAGTTTTTCACCGCCGTCCGGGCGGAACGAGTTATAGTATTCTATATCTCGGGCAAGTTTGGTATCAAGTTCTTCGGGCAAGTAGTATTTAGCGGGATAAAATTCCTCATGGCTCGTTCTTTTTATGAACGAATCCGTTAATTCCTGAACCAGCTGGGCGGCGGTTAACTGCGCCTCGGCCGCTCCGGGCAGCTGCATAAAAATTTCCAAAATCGAATCGGTTATGATATTAACGGCCCCGAGAACAACTTCGCCGCCGATACCCAGATGGTTGCCGGTTGCAGCGATATGATCTATTGCAGGGTAAGTTGTATCTTCTTCAGGCTCCGGCTGCTCTGCAGGAGCAGATCTGTTCTCATCGCATGACAAAATACGCTCTCCCAGATTTATGCTGTAAGGCTGTCCCGATTCATCCTTGCCGCTTATGATAACGGCGGCCTTTAGGCTGTTGACATCAATAACTTCGTCATAACCGTAGGGATGCCCGAGAGTTTTAATAACCAGGCGTGGAAGCTCGCTTATTCCTGCTGCTGCCGAATCAGGAACATCTATATCTAAAGCGCACAAAATATCAGGTGAAAATATTTCCCCTTGTTCACCAAAGTTGAGGTTTCCCTCATGAAAACCTATATTTCCCTGCTCAAAAACAGCCCTGCCCGATATGCCGTTCTTATTGCCTTTGTCAGTTTCCTGCATATTTTTGTAGATGATTCTTGCGAGCGAGTCCTGTGTTGAGACCGGGGCATAATCGCTTAGTGCTTCGGAGATCAGATATATACGAAGCATCTGCAAATTAGACAATTGCGCGGCGGGGACGCCTCCTATAATATTCTCTGATAAATACACTTCAAGCGTTTCCCTATCAAATAGTAGAATTTCAAGTTCAGGGTTCCTGAGAATGTGCATCAATAGCGAAAAATCGCCCGCGCCAAGCTTCGAAAAAACAAAACCGTCAGGTACGGCTTTTCTCATTTTGTTGATAAGGTCAACCGCCCGGGTTTCCATGTCGCTGTCAAACCCGCGCGATGCGCGTTTGATCAATGCCTGCATATCAGCGGCAGGGTTCTCGATATCAAAATACCTTTGCAGGAATCCTTTCATACGCGCGTATTCCGAACCACGCGCAAGCCAGTCAATAGCCTTTCCGGCGCTTGCCCTGTACAGATATGCCGCAGACAGCTTGCTCGTTACTGCGGTATCATGCGGAGCTGCTTTTAGCTGCGGGAAGTATGAGTTAAAAGCGAAAAAAGGTATCAATAAAAACATCAGTGTTTGTCTTAATATATTAGGCTTGTCATTGAGGTTGATGTCGTTGCGCCGCCATTGTGAGCCTATCAAGCCTTCGGCATTGCGGAGGAAATATATTTTCCCTCCAGCCTTTCCGGTGTTATAGCCGTAATTTTGACCGGGTTTAAGCAATATCGTTTTTACCGGATAGCCTCTGTAGCATAGACGATAAGCCGTTTCGCCTTCGAACTTATAAACATCTATTGTTACAAGCGCTCCGTTTCTGACCGCTGCAGCCATTTGCAGCTCTATTATTGTCTTTGATCTCTCTTGTTCACCAGTGTTTTTTGACCGGATTTTTAACAGGTCGTCATAATCCCGCACTCCATTATCGTCAGCATACATTATAGACCCGTTGAGGCCGGTTACCAGGAAATTGTCGAACCCGATTCTGTCTATATAGCGTTTATTATTATCTGTCAACGCTTTGGCATCCAGCTGCGTATACCAGAATCGCTTTTTCACGCCGTTTACTGTAAATTCAATTACCGCGTTGTGCCTGCTGCCGGAAATGGTTTCATTTTTATTGACAAAACTAAATCTGCCCGTTTCATCTACGTCAAAATAATACACGCCGTCTATAGCGCCGCCCAGCCAAGATATGATTTTGGCGATAGCTATTATACCCGGCGCCTTTTTAGGCCAGGCCGCCTTTCCTTCATCATATGTTTCATATTGGATCCCTGAAAGTATATAGGATCTATCATCGTATTTTGCGCTGTATTCTTCTATAATATCGTTTGTATTCCCAAAATATTCAGGGCCGTTGGAATAAACATCGGTGATATTTTCGGACTCAGCGAACGGCCTGAACGAATTAAACCTGCCGGCGCACGAAAACATCCCTTTTCCGCGGACGCCTTTTTGCTCTCCCTGCCACAGCATAAATTTTTTATACTTTTCCAGAGGCTGGCCGCTTTGTTTTATGATGCTTTGCCTTTTTATCCCAACTTTACTATACGGGTCATTGACCTCCTGCGTCAGGCTGTCGATTGTCTTTTTGAATTCCGGGCTGGTAAGAGCGTTAAACGCGCCTGGGGGGATTGTTGGAATATATTTGGAGAAGACTTGCGGCTGCTTTTCAACTTTGTCAACAACGACTGGTTTTGCGAGGACTGATTTTGCCAGCCCAGCGATAATTTCGGAAAGTGACTTATAAACTTTTAACAGCTTTGTAGAGTCTTCGTTCGCGAAAGCGATTAGCCTCTCAATTGCTTCCAGGTCTTTATCGTTTTTAAACAGTTCCCTGTACTCGTCCTGGTTCCCGGCAATGTCGCTTTCACACGCGTGCCAGCAGTTTATCAGCTCTTCCCCGCTCAAGTTGCCCCTCGGCATGTGGGGTTTGGCTACATGGGATTTGACCAGGAAATAGTTCAAAGCCGCGAATTGAACCGAACCTTCAATATTCATGGCCATATTCTCGTTAAACTCGTGGCGCAGGCGGTCCGTAAGTGTCTTGAGATTACCCTTATTGTCGGCTGTTTTTACTGTCATTGTCTCTTCGTCAAAAGCCAGAGTTTCCATGCTGGCGAAACCAAGGCTGTCATTGGTGGCTATATAGTCAGACTTCGATTCAAGAACTTTCACTTTTGAAAGCCTTAAACCGTTGACTGGGCAGAGTGTGTTGTAATACTCTATGTCGCGCGCCAGCTCAGGGACAATCTGATCAAGCGTATAGGTTGATTCGCGGGCGAAGCCGCCGCTGTTCGAAACGATCACTGCTCCTCTGATAATAGACTTTGCGAGTTCAACAGCTGTCAGCGCCGACTGCTCTACACCGGGCATTATAGTTAATATACCTTGAGCGGCCCAGATAATTGCTTCAAGGCCGATACCCAGATGATTGGATGTGTCCTGTCCCTGCTCGTTTTCTTTGACTTGTTCCTTGCTATGCTGCTGTGATATTAATTGCAGCCTGCCCTTAATCTGTAAGTAGCTGAGTATTGTTTGCATATCTTCAGGGCTGCGTTTGGTGTTGTTTTCGTCATACCACACCGCTATAATCAGTTTTGCAAATATAATTGCCGCATCAAAATGCGCTTCAAAGTTATTATCGATGCCTGCCGCAGAGCTTATCTTGCTGTTTTGTATGCACCATAATTTCAACGTATCTTCTACGCTATTATTAAAAGTATTTCCATATTTATTCTGCAATATGTCTAATAAATCCTTAGCTTGAGATAAGATTACGTTGGTTTTTTGAATGTCAAAGTTGTCCATAGCATCAAGCGCATTAAGAACATTTAGCATTTTACCTGATTTGACCGACGGCCCTTTAAGTATTTTTATGCGTTCCCTTAAAATACGCAAGTCGGCTTCGGCCAATTTGTTTTGAACATAAACCCACGCGTTTGCGCGAACTTTAGGCTCTAATGCCTTGGCGTTCTTATCAAACAATGTTGACAGAATAATCTCTTTCAACAGCCTTTTTAAATTTGCCGGCAGGACGGATTCATCACAGCGCCTGTCTACAATTTTTTCGACGGACGAATAGTCTTCGTGGATGTCAATATATATTTTTTGTTTTATCGTGTCCGTCAAGATATCTTTGTAAATTACAAAGCACGGTTCCTCCAGCAATAGGCCTGTATTCTTAGTAAAACTAAGCAGCAGGACACCCAGTAAATCGCCTTCGTCAGTGTGCGGGCCCCGAAGGTTAAAGAGAGTTTTTTCCGAAATATTTGTTTGCCTCTTATCGGGTTGTTCTGAGTCAGTCTGTTCCTCGCTTGGTTTGTAAAAAGCGCGCACCAGGCTTTCTTGTGACATGGGGGTTATAGCCGCGCCGTTTTCCGGGTCAATCGTAACAGAGTAGGCCCGGGCGCCCATTTGCGACAGTAGCATACTGGCAAGCATATATGCATCTTGCTCTTCAGGGAAGGGATCGGCTGAATTAATTACTTTCTCTTGTCCTTCAAAAGCTGCGATATCTGACAGGTATTTGCTAAGCGTTCTCAGCGCGCTTTCGTAGTTATTGTTTGCGGAAACAGGAACTACAACGATATATAAATTACCCTGAGCTTCCTTTTGCCAAACAACTCCCGCATAACGCGGCTCTTTGCCCGCAAGGCTTCCAGCGGCAGTTAAAATATCAGCGGGTGTCGGCATGCCGAATTTATCTTTGCCGTCCAGTTTTTGCCAAAACAGGGCTACCCTTGCGTCAGGTATATCAATCTGCCAGGGTATGCCGTTAACTGTTTCGGGTACATCGCTGACTTCGCCTGAATCAGAAATAGAAAAACCGGTTGAATAATACCGCAGTTTTCTTAATGGAAGAGCCAGGTTATTTTTATTATTTTCTATGCACCGCTTCAATACGTCTATCTGCTTTGCCGCTGTTTGCAAAGCGGTTTCGGTAAAAACATTGTGGTGGGGGTTAGCTGTGTGGTACTGCTCGTAGGCTTTATCGAAGGACACGCCCAGTTGGACTAATTTCTGTATTTCCGCGAATTCCTGAACCTCTTCTATCGCGAAGGTTTCCGGAGGGCCGCAGTGGTATTGCTCATAAATATCATTCTTCTGTTCTTCAGTCATTGAAAACAGGGCATCCAGAAAGCGCTGGTGTATGTAAAGCACATACTTGCCGTCCTCCGGCACAAAGCGTGAAACAGAAAGCCTGGTTTTGCCTTTAGCGTCAGTGAATTGTTCAAATTTTGTGATGGGCTTGATAATAATATTATCAGCATTTATACCGTATGCCCGGCCTTTGTCAATAAACATCTGTTTGAGGGCTTCCGCGTGTGAATTTACGGCAAAATGCCAGGAAAAAAGCCTGCCTATTTTGACAGATATTTTCTGAAGTTCCTGTTCCAGCGCGCCGCCGGTCAGGTTGAGCGCCTCTTCTGCTACTACGCTTAAGGCGCTGAATAAATTATCTGAATTGCCGCTGTTTTGCTTTTGTTGCTGTGCTATTAATTGGTATCTGGCTTTTAGCTTTATATAGCTGAGTATTGTTTCCAGGCCTTCAGGGCTGCGTTTGTGGTTATTTTCATCATACCGCACGGCAGCAATAAGTCTTGCTGTTGCATATATGGCATATTCATAAGTCTGCAGGTTGTTACTGTTTATGTCCGTGCCGTTTTTTATAAAATACTGCAGGCACCAGTTTGGGAGCATCACATCCATGTTGACATTAAAACTGTCTCCTGCAATGCTCAGAAAATCTATCCATATCATTGCGTCTTCTAATACTATAATGACTTTTTGCAGGTCCTTGCTATCCATCTCGTCAAGTATCTCAAGAACATTTAATATTTGGCCTGACCTGAGAGTGGGCCCTTTAAGCGTTTTAACACGTTCTCTTAAAACCAGTATATCCGCCTCGGCCAATTTGTTAAGAACATAATACTCTGGAGCTACCGCGAGATAAGGCTTCAATGCTTTGCCGTTCTTATCAAAGAACGTTGACAGGATAATATCTTTAAATTGCTTTTTTAAATTCGCGGGCAGATCAGATTTTTCACAGTGCTTGGCTACAATTTGCGCAATGTAAGCGTAATACGCATGAATTTCAAAATACTGATATTGCTTGAACATGTCATCCACGATTTCCTTGTATGTACGATAGCACGATTGTTCCAATAAACGATCTTTGTTTCTGGTAAAATTAATCAGCATCACGCTCAGCACATCGCCTTCATCCGCGGTAGGGCCCTGGAGTTTTGAAAGCGCTTGTTCGGAAGTGCTTTCTTGCATCTTTTTGAACATTCCCATGAGAGACTGCCTTACGCTTGACTCGTAAATAACACTAACGAGGCTTTCCAGCGGAAAAGGTTTTATAGCCGTGCCGTTTTGCGGGTCAATTGTAAGAGAGTAAGCGCGGGTGCCCATTTGTGACAATACGCTTGAAGCAGCCGCGAATATATTCTGTTTGACGGCTGAAATTTCAGTTGAGCTCATATTTTTCTGCGTTCTCTCAAATTTTGCAATAGTTATCAAGTACTGGCCAAGAATCCCCAGCTGTAAGTTGTAGATATTTGTTTCAGAAACAGGAACCGCAACGATATATAATTCATTCCGTTCTTCTCCCTGCCAAACAACTCCAGCGTAACACTGCTCTTTGCTGTTAAGGATTTCACCGGCAGTTGCCATATTCTGAAGCGTCGGCATGCCGTATGTGTTTTTACCGTCCAGTGTTTGACAAAACAGGGCTATTCTTGCATCCTCTTTTTTTATCTGTGAAGGAATGTTGTTAATTGTTTCGGGGACATCGCTGACGGCGCCCGTTCCCGCGATAGAAAAACCTGTCATGTAATAAAGCAATTTCTTTAAAAAAGGAAACGAGAGGTTTTCTCCGTTATTTTCTATGCAACGGCTTAAAATGTCATCATTTTGTCCGCCAGTTATTAGCCCCATATTGTTTCCGGTGTTATGGTTTTTTAATATTAGCGTTTCTTTTTTCGCGAGACGCGCGGCTAAGAATAGTGAAAATATCATTATGCGGGTTAAATGCGTGGTACTGCTCGTAGGCTTTATCGAAGGGCGTGCCTTGCTGGACCAATTTCTGTATCTCAGCTAATTCCTGAAGTTCTTCTACCGCGAAGGCTTCCGGAGGGCCGCATTTGTACTGCTCCCATATTGTCTTTTGTTGTTCATCACTCATTGAAAACAAGGCATTTAAAAAACCCTGATGTATATAAAGCACGTATTTTCCATTTTCCAGCGCAAGGCGCGAAACTGAAAGCCGGATGCCGCCGTCAGCGTCCCTGAACTGCTCAAACTTCGTGATGGGCTTGACAATAATATTACCGGAGTTTATACCGAATGCCCGGCCTTTTTCAATAAATGTTTGTTTGAGCGCTCCTATATATGCGTTTGGGGTAAAATGTTCGGTTGCAAGCATTCCCAGTTCAACGGATATGTTTTGCAGTTGCTGTTCCAGTGCGGTGCCGGTCAGGTTGAGCGCCTCTTCTGCCGCTATGCTTAAGGCGCTGAAAATGTTGCCATCGTTACCAGCCGGCCGCCAGGATGAGCCGACCAGGCCTTCGGCATTGCCGAAAAATATATTTCCTCCACGTTCTGCATTTTCATGTTCTGCATTTCCATCACTGTAACCGTACTTCTGCCCGGGCTCAAGAGGTATTACCTGTACCGGATACCCCTTTTGCCATATTGGATTAGGTTCGCGGCCATAGGGTCGGGAAGCGTTTGTTGTTACAAGCGCGTTATTCCTGACCGCGGGAGCCATCTGTTCCTCTATAGTCGCTTTTGAATGTTCACCCATAGACTTTAGAAGTATGTAAATAAAAAGGCCGTTTAGTCCGGTTATCAGAAAATTATCGAACTCGACTCTGCCCATATAGCGCTTAAAATTATCTGTCATTGTATAAATGTCTTGCTGTGTGTACCAGAAACGTTTTGTTGTGCCGCCAACGGTAAATTCAATTACCGCGTTGTGCTTGTCGCCGGATATGGCTTCGTCTTTGTTAAGGAAACCGAACTCTCCTTTCTCATTTATGTCAAAATAATACAGGCCCTCTATACTCCCACCCAGCCACGAAATGATCTTAGCGATCGCCATGATTCCCGGCGCCTTATGATAACGGTATTGATTTACTGGATCATATGTTTCATACTGCATTCCTGACAATACATAGGCCTTTCCGGTATAATTTGATTTGCAAGCTCCAATTAAATCTGTTGCATTTCCAAAATATTCAAGCCCCATTGAATATACATCGGTAATAGCTTCGGATTCAGCGAACGGCCTGAATGAATTAAACCCGCCAACATACGAAAAAGTCTTGGTTCCGCGGATACCCTTTTGCCTTCCCTGCCACAGCATGAATCTTTTGTATTCTTCCAGAGATAAGCCGCTTTTAGTGATTATACTTTGCCTTTCTCTTCCAAGTTCACTGAACGGGTCATTGATCTCCCGCATCAGGCCGTCAATTGTTCTTTTAAAGACAGAATCAGAAAGAGCGTTGTACGCGTTTGGAGGGATTACCGGTACATAACCTACCGCCTGCGTATTATATGAAACTGGGAATATTTCGCGTTCTTCCGGGACTATATGAAGCGGCTTGTACGGCTTGGGCAGCATATCCCGGAAAGATCCCGGCAGGGATTCGTAAAATTTCTCATAGCCAAGCACAATTTCGCGGGCAACGGTTTTAAGCGTTCTGTTTTATGCGCCACGATATGGATTGTCTCTGCTGTAGCTTCTTTGCTGCATATTTCATAGCAGCGGTCTGCACTATAACATCACGGCTTTTACCGTTCTGATCGAAGAATATCCCCATCATCAGGTTAGACAGTTTTTTGCGCAATTCAACTGGCATATCTAACGAATTGCAGATTTCTTTAATCATAATAATAGCTATAGTATAATTTTCTTTTCGCTCCATTATTATGAAATTACGGAACATTGCCCTGTGAATATTATCGAATGTACGTTTAAATTGGCCGGCTGTCAGTTTGCTGTTTAGCAGGGGTTCTAAAATAGTTCCCAGCACGTCTCCCTCATCACTGCCGGGGCCGCGCAGTTGTAGAATAGCAGGGTCAGAACTCAATTCGGATAATCTTTCCATCTCTTTATCATTAGTAGGTTTGATAATTGTTTCGTAGATTACATGCGAAAGGGTTTCATTGTCAATTTGTTTGATAATTGCTTTCTTTTCTTCGTTGAAATTGACTGTGTAGCAGCGCGTTCCAAGCCTGTCCAATGAGTCTAGTGCGTGGGCGAACCCTTCTTTTTCCTTATTTGAGATCTCAATTTGATTACCGTCCTTTCTGCGGCGTTCCAAGCTGAGTATAGTTTCATAGATCAATCTTAATGTCGCGGTAGACAGGCTATAACCCGCTTTAAAATATTCAGAGACCGGAACTAGGACAAGATACAGCTCATCTTGTGAGCTTCCCTGCCATAGCACGCCGGTATAGCTTTCGCCATTATTCGCGGTGGCCATAGCGGCCATTTCGCGGTCGTCAGGCGCCGGCATCCAGAAGTTTTTTCCACCGCTGAATTCCTGCCAGCGGATTAATATTTTTGTGTTAGGCCGTCTTGTTGAGGAAGATATTCTTTCCGGAACATCGCTGACTACCCCATCACCAGAAATGCTGAATTCCGTCCTGAAATATTTCAGTTTTCGCAGCGGCAATGCGAGATTTTCCGCATTATTTTCGATAAATTGTTTAAGCAAATCTTTCTGTGGTTCGTATTGTTTGCCGGTTGTTTCCTGCATGATGTACAGCGGCTTATAGGGCTTGGGCAGCAAGCCCTGGAACTGTTTCGGCATAGACAACTGATAGAATTTTCCGTACCAGAGCACAACTTCGCGGGCTATGGCTTTAAGCGCTTGCCCGGTACTGCTCAGTATGGATTGTTTTTGTGTCAAAATTTGGGTTGCAGTTGTATGCTGTTCAATTTCCTGGCCAGGCTGGCTTTCAATTATGTTATTGTCTGCCGGGCTAATGGTTTTCGGAGCTTTATCTAACCAACGAAGTATATCTTCAACCGGGAACCCCTGTTTACGGAGCACAATGTAATGAGCGCCCGACTTAATTAATTCCACGCGGTTGTTCTCTGATTCTATACCTTTTCCATCAGGAACGCCAAAAATTGTCATCCGTTTCCCAAATTGCTTTGAAATTTCTGAAATTTCTCTGAAGCTGTCATCGAAGTAAACGATATTGAAACCTGGGTTTTGCGTAATTATATTCTGGATTATTTTCGCCCTATGGAAATATTTTGAAGCGGGCTGGTCGTTATAAAAAATGTCATCCCTGCTTATATAATTTAAGAATCCGGCTTTTTCCAGCTGATTGATAACAATTTTACCAGGGGTGTTGCTCACAATTTTTACTGTAACCCCCTGCTCCTTTAATGCTTTTACCAATTCCAGGGTTCCCGGAAGGGCAGGCGGGACACTTTTGGATTTTACGAGGCTTTTGTTTTTATTAATTAAATCCAGTATTTCTGAAGCGGGCCTGCCCGTTTGAGTTGACAGCATAGCCGCGACCTCATTGTCAGGCTTGTTCCAAACTTTTTCTAATATCCATTGAGCGGGAGGGCGCTTTCCCGTTAATTTGAAATATACCTGTTCATATGCCACTTTCCAGCTTGACTGTATCAGTGTTCCGTGCACATCCATTATTGCTATAACGGGTTTGTTGGCGGCTAAAACCGGCCTGATATTGGGTGTTTCTTCCAGCCCATCGAAGATACTTTCTCTCGGCATGGCAGTGCCGGTGTCAGCTTCCATTGCCGAAAGTTCTTTTTGCAGGCTTTGAATGCTGTTTTCAGCGCTGGCGCGAATTGAAGCCGCGACGGTATTATCCCATAGTGTTTCCGGATTTGTGAATACACGGAAGGTCTTAAAGACTTCTGCGCGCCTGTAAAGGAACATATTTTCACTGTAATCTTTACGGGCGCTGGAGCAGAGATTCTCAAAATTATAGTATGCCTCTAAAAAACGATCTTTAGTCAGCTTTTCATCCTGAAGCAGTTTAAGAACATCTATAAGCCTGTGTAAATACCGTTGTGAGCCGGCAGGCGCACTGCGGGGCCTTCCTTTGGCGGCGGGTGCCTGGCTTGCGTCAGGCTGTGCCGAGACTGCCAAATCAGATGCTTTCGTTAGTTCTTGCAGCCCCATGCCTTTGTCTTCAGCTGGCAATACTGTATTTTCACTATTTTTTTCTAGAATAACAATATCATCATTTTCATTCCTTGTATATTCAATACCATTAAATATTTTTTTCATTTTTTGATATTGTTTCGCAAGCTTGGCCGAAGTTCCAGCTAGGCGCCTGAATTCACCGCCAAAAATAACATAATACGCGTAATTTTCAGCAAAGTTTTCCCTATCGTTAGTAGCCGCGTATTCGCTAATACGAGAATTTGTATTTACCATTTTTCTGCCGATCGACGCCTTTATCTTTGATTTTATATAGGAAATTGCAGTTATAACAAAGACCGAAACAATGTCAAACGCCGCATTATGAAAACTCATTTGATCGCCAGTGAAAATTACACGCATAACAACCCAGTATAAAGCGCAGGTAAGCAAAAAATCCATTAGACTTTGAATTATTTTTATGGCATAAGGAGAGGTGTCAACTTTATGCCCAAGCTCGTGCACGAACACTTCGCCATAATCATGATTAAATCTTTTCTTTGCAACTATATTAATGGTCTTACTTGCAAAATCGGTCCAGCCCGACACAAGTGGGTTTAAAATTTTCACGATATAGTTAACTTTCTTTACGCGGTTTAAATGGTTCTGGGGCAGTATCTTTAGAAGAGTTTCAACTCTGTGCGCTTCTTTCCAGCTGATATTCTCTAAACCATTTATAGTTATACCCGCTTGTTTCGCGAGCATGTTTATAGTATCTTTTTGCAAGTCTGTAATTGGAAGATCTTTTTCTTCGACAAACCCGCCTCTAATGTAATTATAGAAATTGCTTTTCTTAACATTTCCATTTTTTAAACCGGTATCAGGCTTGGCTTGCCGGCTGTCGATCACCCTTGTCGCATTTAACGAAACAAGAAGGTCATATACCGGCTGTATTGAAAGAAGCGCTTTCATAAGCGCACTTTGGTCTTCTTTGGAAAGCTCTGCGGCAATGCCTTGTCTGGCTTTGCCCCTTACAGCAAGGGCCCTTTGAAGCCAGTCGGGCAGCTGGCCTAATTTCTGCATATCAATATTGATCTGTTTTTCAAGCAGTTTCTGCAGTTCTTCATTATGAGATATTTCGTATATCAGGCCGTCCCCGGTAACAAGGCTGTCAGCCGCAAGCGACAGCTCTAAGGATGCCAGTACCTCAACTATCAGGCTTCCCATAGCCACCATTGATTCAACCGGCAGAACGAAAGAGCCAACTGCGGTTTTTTCTGCTTGTTCGCCTGCTTTTAGGCTGGGGAGTATGTCATTTAACAGGCTGTGAGCCCGGCTGGATAGAGTCAGGCTGCCGAACTCCGCGTTTTTACTTATGGTTATGGTGCGGCTCTGGCCGGAAACGTCTTTCCAAGTTACAACAATGGCTTCTGCCTTGGCGTCAATGCTGGCACTTCCGCTAATAGAATTTGATTGTAAATACAGTTCTATTTCATCTTTGACAGCGTTTAAATCAGCAGTGGTTAACGCGTAAGACCAAAGCGCGTTAGCGACTGCTTCCAGCTTGGCGTTACCGGACTGAACGCTTTCTATGGCTAGCTGTAAGGCATTTGAATTGATGGTTTTTGCCGCCGCGCTACTGGGCCTAAGTTGAGGATTATTCAAAACAGCCGCCTGCTGGCTGGCCAAATGCATATAAATAGCGTTAGATTCTTCCGTTCCTTTGCTGACATTCGGGGTTACGGTAAGGCAGGAAACCTTTTTTTCCTGGAGCAGGCGCTGGAGCTCCCTGGTGTGAAAACCGCCTGTAATTGTAACGATTATTTCCTTAGGGTTCAGCCGGGGGAGGGAAGCTGTAACATCCGTGCAGCTGGGGTTTTCTTCCCCTGCTGAAGGGCACTTAATGCAATTTGCCATGCTCTGTAAAAGCTGCGGCTGCGTTCGTTGTTAACGCGGTAGAACTCATCAAGAAGGGCGAAATCGGCAGACATATCATTAAGGCGGTTCGCGTAAACGTACTTGCCCCAGATAGTTTTGAACTTATCGAACCGCTGGGTGAAATACTCGTAATCATCCGCGGAAAGCCTGTTGAGCAGGTAATCTTTAAAACACACGAAGAAATCAGCGGCAAATGACACTTCTAATTCCGCAACATTTCGCGCAAGGCCTATGCGCACGGCTTCAGTAAGCCGCCTCTCCTCATCTATCAAAGCCATCGGGTTGACCTTCCGCCCCTTTTCAAGGTACTCAAAGAAAGCGGCAAGGTCTGGATATTCGCCTTCAAGATGCATGTGGTACTGTTCTGATATCTGGGCCAGCGATAGGTAGGCCTGGTCAAGCTTCGCAAAATTGTTTGTTTTTTCTATCAGTTTAGTATATTCATTGTAGGGTAGTTTGGCTTTCAGTTGTTGTACAAAACCCTGCAGTTGGTATCCTACCCGGTTGTATCTTATACGCTTGCCAGCTTCAATCATATTTAGATAGCCGGCTATATTTGGATAGTCCTTTACCCTTATAGCCAATACTGGGTTGAAAGGGTTGGAACCGTTGTTTATTTTTTCAGCGTATTTGACAAGAAGCGTGTAATACTTTTCAGGAGTCATTCCGCCCTCTTTATAGCTTTCGAGAGCTTTGTTGAACTTCCTGTTTCGTGAGCTGAAATATTTAGCTTCTAAAAAGTTAAGGTCTTCAGTGAGTTTTTTGATCTTTTGATCGTACACCGGCCTGCGCTCAAGGATCTTGCCCAGGCGCGCGATGTTCTCTGTATGGAGCTTTTCATCTTCAAGCCCCTTTAGCAGGCGGGGCTTATTGTTTAGAACGGAATAATACTCGGCGCCGGTAAGCCTGCCTTGGTTAAGCAGTGTTTCGGCTATCTTTTTTTTCAGAGCGTTATCTTTAAGGCTGGTAAGCCAGGAAGTGTCCACATCTCCTGCCGCGCCTTCCACCAGGACATTCTTTAGCCCGTACTGCGCTTCTATCATTTCGAGTATGCGGCTTATATTTTTCTGCACTTCCGCATGGCAGTGCAAGTCCTGAATATTTATTACCAGAAGGCCGTCTCCAAAAATCTTGCCGCCGGTTACTCTGCCAACGGTTCCGGGTAGGTTAAGCCCTTCCGCTGCTTTATTGAAATCCAGCTGTCCGGGAACTGGCGCCTGCATCGCCTGCACAGCAGGCGACGCTATAAACGACACCAGGAAGCAGGCCGTTGTGATAATGGAAATGAATTTGTTGAAGTTCATAAAGCCCTTGTACCAGTATACCCGCCTCATCGGCGGGTTATTTGCCTCAGCAAATAAAAAACCCGGCTTCAACGTCTAGCCGGGCGGTTTACCGAACGAGCAAAGCAAGAAACAGGCGCAGGCAAATTGCTCAGCGCGAGTATTATAGCGAACAAAATGAAATATGCAATAGGAGGAGAAGACCGGCCCGGCGGGCCTGACCATTTTTTGTCCAGCAGCACGAAACCCTCACTGCAGGTGAATGAATTTGCCTCAACGCAAGGAAGCCTGAACTGTTTCAGGGCCTGTTCATTTGCCTTACGTATTTCAGGCATGGCAAAGAAAATATCAGCGTTTGGTTTTACAGGTGCCGCGCATTTGAATTGTTCGCCAAGAGGAGAGGTTGAAACGACAAAATCGTTGACGCGCTCGCAATCGGCCGTGTATGTGCCCAAAAGAGCACACGAACCGGCTCGCGCGGGAGATATACTGA
Organism: Endomicrobiales bacterium; assembly: GCA_963794945.1. Lineage (GTDB taxonomy): Bacteria > Elusimicrobiota > Endomicrobiia > Endomicrobiales > CAWCFT01 > CAWCFT01. Next base: position 23,837 of record CAWCFT010000018.1, on the reverse strand, counting down.
CCCCCGCGGCGGTGATCTGCAGAATTGTTATAAGGCAAACGAATAAATTGAGGAATTTCAAGGTCAAAAAATAGTTCCTTTCAGGCAATACACAGTAATTACCTGATATTTATAATATTATCTGATAAATTATAAGTTTTATACAGGTACTAGTCAAGGAAAAACTGTGAAATTTCTGAAAAATCACATAGATGGATATGTAGTTAACCCCGCCAAAGTTTTCACTTAAAAATAACTTTGGGGGTTTCTATATAGGAGCGAGCGATTAACTTGATAAAAAGTGTTTTGAGTGGAGTTTATCCGCCTTGGCGGAACCTTTCCTTAGTGGAAGGCTCAAATCCAAAGAAGGCTGCGATGTCTGGAGCTTGTCCGCAGAGCCGTAGGGGCGGATCTTTTTATGACCAACCCCAAAGTATTAATTTGGAAATACCCTTTAGGGAATAAATTGATCCCGAGCGCGCCAACGTTGACATAACCCGCCGACTTTGGTAGAATCTCAACTAATGGACAAAAAACCCATAATACTTATTGCCGACGACGACCCGCAGGCGCTGGGCGTGCTCGAGCAGATAATGATCGGCAATGGTTACGAAGTTATAACTGCCGGCGAGGGCCACGCGGCGCGCGAAAAGATATTTTCGGAGCGGCCGAGACCTGATAATACTGGACAACCACATGCCCGGGATATCGGGCAGCGACATTTGCCGGCAGGTAAAAGCCAACACCTCCACGCGTTTCATTCCTGTGATAATGCTGACGGGGTTTACCGAGACACCTGACAAGATCGAGGCCATAGAGTCCGGCGCGGACGATTTCGTCAACAAGCCTTATAAATCTATCGAGCTCATCACCCGCATAAAATCCCTTCTCAAAGTAAAAACACTTTACGACCAGCTAGACTCCGCCGAGAGCGTTATATTCGCGCTTGCCCGCGCCATAGAAGCGAAAGATACTTATACTCAGGGCCACACGGAACGGGTCAGCCAGTTCGCTGTTATTTTGGCGCACAAGATGAACCTGCCGGAAGACGAACAGAACGCATTATACAAGGGCGGCATTCTCCACGATATAGGAAAGATAGCCATTCCCGACGCTATTCTTAACAAACCGGGACGGCTCACGCCGGAAGAGTTCACTACCATCCGCACCCATCCGGACCGCGGTGAAAAGATCTGTAAGCCGCTCAATTCCATGAAAGCGGCGTTAAGCATAATAAGATACCACCATGAAAAACTTGACGGTTCCGGCTACCCTGACGGGCTCAAGGGCAGCCAGGTGCCGGTCGTGGCGAGGGTCATGGCAATAGTAGATGTTTATGACGCGCTAACAACAAACCGCTCATACAGGACGGCGCTTACTCCGGATGTCGCTCTCTCCATAATGGAAGAGGAATCGCGAAAAGGCTGGTGGGACCCGGATATACTAGACGAGTTCAGGGGACTTGTAACACTTCAGCAATAATCCGGTGATAAATCCAAAATAATTGAAACATCAATACAAGGTATTTCTGCGATGATGAAAAAGATAGCTGTAATAACTTCAGGCGGTGACGCTCCAGGCATGAACGCGGCAATTTGCGCGGTTGTGCGCAAGGCCATTTACAGCGGCTTGGAAGTCATTGGTATACAGCGAGGTTTTTGCGGGTTGATCGATAACGAGTATTCACACATGAGCCTTCGCTCCGTCAGCGGCATAATCAACCGCGGAGGGACGATACTTAAAACCGTCAGGTGCCCGGAAGTGCGCACTGCATCTGGGCTCAATAAAGCATTAAAGAATCTCAAAAACATGAAAATAGACGGGCTCGTTATAATCGGCGGCGACGGTTCGCTTGCCGCGGGCAACACTTTTTCCAAGCACGGCGTTCCGGTGATCAACATCCCCGCCTCGATCGACAACGACATTTACGGAACCGACGAGACCATCGGTTTTGACACCGCGCTCGACACCGCCATTTACGCTATAGACAAGATCCGCGACACAGCGACAAGCCACGAACGTGTTTTCATAGTTGAAGTGATGGGAAGAGAACACGGTTTTCTCGCTCTTTCAATAGGTGTTGCGTCAGGCGCCGAGTTCATACTTATTCCCGAGGTAAAAACGACATCGGGAAAATAGCGAGCCAGCTCCGCAAGGCCAGGCACAAGGGAAAGACTTCGCTCGTCATGGTTTTTGCCGAGGGCGCAGGCAGTTCACACGAATTCGCGGAAAAAATACTAAAGAGCACCGGTTACGAAACAAGGGTCAGCTCGCTTGGGTATATCCAAAGGGGCGGCAGTCCCTCAGGAAGGTCAAGGATTCTTGCCAGCCAGTTCGGCACAAGGGCCGTTGACCTGCTTTTATCGGGTAAAAAGAACCGGCTTGTAGTAAAAACACAAGGCAAAATAACCGATATACCTATTCAGAACGGCGATGAAGAAAAAAAAGCATATTGATATGTCGCTTTACAAGATGGCTATAGAATTAGCGTCATAAGTTCACAGTTGGCGCCGCTTTTTAAACGGCGCTCCGGTAAAGCGGGGACAAAAAATGGAAATAACCGAACAGGACTTGCGGTTCGCAAAAGAAACGATAATAAAAACCGGGCTTTTTTCAGTCTGTACTGAAGCCGAGATAGGCCAGCTGCTGGCGGGGCTTGAAAAACAAAATTACAGGCAGGGGGCAACGGTTCTTTTTCAGGGCGAGATCTCTTCAAGGCTGTGCCTGGTTGAAGAAGGGACGGTCGCGGTTATGGTAAGGAAAGGCAAAGATAAAGTTAAGGTGGCCGAGCTTGGGCCCAACAGTTATTTTGGCGAAATATCGCTGCTTACGCCACGCGCCGCGACCGCCACTATCAAGGCCGAGTCCGACAGCGTAATATTGTTCCTGCCAGGCGAAGTGGTGCAAAGGCTGGCAAAAGATAACCCGGCACTTCAGGAAACCCTGAACAATAAGATAAAAGAACGACTGGAAACGCAAAAAGCAACGGAGAAAAAACCGGAGTAAAATGGATAACATAATTGAAAAGATAAAACGCGGAACCAATGAGATCATCTCTTTCGAAGAACTGAAGAAAAAACTTTCGACCGGCAGGCCTTTGAGGATAAAGCTCGGCGTGGACCCGACCGCCCCCGACCTCCACCTCGGACACACGGTGCTGCTTAATAAGCTCCGCACGTTCCAGGAGCTTGGCCACCAGATAGTGTTTTTGATAGGCGATTTTACGGCCCGCATAGGCGACCCGTCCGGCCGCTCTGAAACCAGAAAGATGATGAGCGAAGAAGAGATACTCAAGAACTCAAAAACTTACCAGGACCAGGTCTTTAAAATACTCGACAGGGCCAAGACGGAAGTTGTTTTTAACAGCCACTGGCTTTATCCCATGGGCATAGAAGGGCTGTTGAAGTTGGCCGGAAAATATACCGTGTCACAGATGCTTGAACGCGACGACTTTCACAAGAGATACGAAGCGGAGAGCCCGATATCCATAGTGGAATTCCTCTACCCGCTGATGCAGGGGTACGATTCAGTGGCGATCAAGGCGGACGTCGAGCTCGGCGGAAACGACCAAAAATTCAACCTTCTTGTAGGGCGCGAGCTGCAGAGAGATTTCGGCCAGGAGCCCCAGGTGGTCATCACTATGCCGCTCCTTGAAGGGACGGACGGCGTAAAGAAGATGTCGAAATCCTACGGTAATTATATCGCGCTGAACGATACGCCGAAAGATATGTTCGGAAAGGTCATGTCAATATCCGACACGCTCATGATAAAATATTTCGAGCTGCTGACCCAGAGAGACCTCAATGAAGTAAAACAGATGCACCCGCGCGAGGCCAAGGCAAGCCTTGCCGAAGAGATAACAAGCCTGTATCATGGGTGCGAGGCGGCAATACATGAACGGGTTGAATTCGATAAAGTATTTAGGAAAAAAGATATTCCTGAAGATATGGAAACGTATGTTTGCGGTTCGCAGGAGCTAAAGCTTGTTGATATCCTGGTAGCTTCCGGGCTCGTGGAGAGCAAGAATGAAGCAAGGCGGCTCATTGAACAGGGCGGGATAAAGCTGGATGGCAAAAAAATGACAAATGACCAGGTGCTGGTGGTCCAGAAAGAATGCGTGCTTCAGGCCGGAAAAAGGAAATTTAAGAAGATCATACATAATTAGAGGTTTAGTTGATGGATTTCGAATCAGTTTTTAGATTGATTCTTGAAAAATTCAATAAGGAAAAAATAACTTTTGCATTAATCCGAGGTTTTGCTCTCCATTCGGCGGGTTATACGAGGGCAACTACAGATATAGATTTTCTGGTGGAAAAAGATGATATGCAAAAAGTTAAGAAAATCATGCTGTCTTACGGGTATGAGCTCTTAATGAGAACGAAGATATATCGAATTATCTGGGAAAAATGGAAGATCTTGGAAAGGTTGATTTTTTGCACGCGCATCGGAAATATTCTAGAGCAATGCTTTTAAGAGCGAAAGATAAAAAAGTCCTTGGAGGCAAGTTTAAAACAAAAATCATTATTCCTGAAGATATTATTGGGCTAAAACTGCAGTCGAGTATAAACGATCCGAGAAGATACGCTAAGGATATGTCGGATATTGAAACCCTTATCAAAGTAAACCGCAAGACTTTGAACATGAAGATAGTAATAGAGTATTTCGATTTGTTCAAGAAGGCAGATGAGTTGGATAAAATTCTGAAGGCGGTAGAAGATGTTAAGTAACGAAGAAAAAAAGGAAATGATCGAAGATGCTTATAGCCCCTACAGAAAAAAGATGTTTGCTAAAGCAAGGGACATAAATGTTAAATGCTCACATTCATTGGACGAATATATAAAATTCTTAACAGGTATCCAAAAAGTTTTTGGCCCCTTTAGTGTCAACAGGGAAAAATCCGTTACCGGAAAGAACAGGATATAATGTATTTTCAACTGGCGATGAAACTTATGGAAATATTTTCAATATAATACAAGGAGGAATAAAATGCGTAAATTTTTTTGTTTTACTGCAGCAGCAGTGGTATTTTCTCTGGCGTCGTGCGCTTCTACGCCTAAAGTTACGAGGGAAGATGTCTCGGCGCAGATCGACCTTTCGGGGAACTGGAACGACACCGATTCGCAGCTTGTCTCGAAAGAGATGATTGCGGACGTCCTTTCAAGACCGTGGGTAAGCGATTTCCAGACAGCCAAGAACACGAAACCGCGCGTTATAGTCGGGACCGTGGCCAACAAGAGCATGGAACACATCAACACCGAACCTTTCATTAAAGACCTTGAGAGGGAACTGATCAATTCTGGCCGTATAGGTTTTGTGGCGTCGAAAGAGCAGCGCGGCGAAGTGCGCGATGAACGCGCCGAACAGGCTGTAAACGCCGAACCTGCGACCGCTAAAGCCAATGGCCATGAATATGGCGCTGACTTCATGCTCAAAGGACAGATCAATTCAATAGAAGACGAAGCCGGCAACAAAGAGGTCAAGTATTATCAGGTCGACCTCGAGCTTATTGATATGCTAACGAACGAAAAAGTCTGGATCGGCCAGAAAAAAATAAAGAAATTCATTAAACGGCCGGGATCAAAATTCTAAACATATAATACAGATAAAAAATTCAAAGTTCAAAGGTTCAAGGATAACCGCTGGTAAAATTTCAAGATCAAGTACTGGTTTTGAAATCTACATTTTAACCCTTGAACTTTTGAACCTTTGAGCTTTCTCTTGTTTTGAGGTATCAATGTTATATTCAAAGATATTGAAATGTTCGCTGGTGTCGCTTGTCTTTATTGCCTCCTGCGCGACAAGGTCGGCGTATTACACTGAGCTTAACGGCCTTGTTTCAAGAGAAAAATACGCTGACGCGGCCGCACTAACTGAAAAATCTAAGGAAGACATCTACGGCCAGAAAAACGCGCTGATGTATTATCTTGACCGCGGCATGCTTCTCCAGCTTGCGGGCAACTACACCGAAAGCAACCAGGCTTTTGAACGGGCAAAAAAGCTCTCGCTCAGCCTTTTTACTAAAAGCGTCACTACAGAAGCTTCAACTTTCCTTATAAGCGACAACATGCGCCCGTATTACGGCGAAGATTTTGAACGGGCTATGGTAAATGTTTTTTCATCTTTGAATTATATCATGCTTGGCCAGGAGCAGGAAGCCCTTGTCGAGGCAAGGCAGGCTGACCAGCTGCTTAAAACACTTCAGACCAACTACGGCCATAAAAGTGTCTACAAAGAAGACGCGTTCGTCCGCTACCTGATGGGCATGCTCTACGAAAATGAGGGCGAGACAAACGACGCATATATATCGTACAGGCAGGCTCTGGAAGCTTACAAGCAGTATGTTAAAGATTACGGCGTGACGACTCCCAAAGAGCTTATCAGCGATGCCATCAGGACAGCCGATATACTGGGGTTCAGCGATGAAATACAAGAAATAAGGAACAATTATAAGAACGTGGAACCGGTGAAAATCCCGGCTGGTTACGGCGAGCTTGTCCTGCTTGACTATAACGGTTTTTCACCTGAAAAGATAGACAGTTTCTTCGAATTCAGTTTTGGCTGGGGATGGGCGTATGTAGGCCAGGTTGACGCGAAGGGTGACGAACAGGAGCAGGTGCAGCAGGCAGGGGCGATAGCGAGGTCAATAGCCTCAGATGAGCAAGTGAGGATGGCTTTCCCCAAGTATGTTCCGGTAAAATATCAGATAACGGGGCTTGAGGCATCTGTGGCGGGTATCGCGACAGCAAAAGGCGAGATAGCCGAAGATATAGGCAGGATAGCCGAGAAAAGCCTTGATGACAGGATAGCAAGGATCCGCATAAAGGCCATTGTAAGGTCTGTTATAAAGTTCGCGCTGGCCAGGAACATAAGCCAGAAAGTGGAGCAGTCAAGCGGGGAGTTGTCCGGGTGGCTCGCGAAAAAGCTTTTAACGGCTGCCTCGACAGCGACAGAGCTTGCGGATAAACGCTCATGGCGTTCTCTGCCTGATAAGATCATAGTTACCCGCCTGATCCTGCCCCAGGGGCAGCATCCGGTTAACATAAAATATTTCGATAAGGCAGGCATGGAAGTTTCGTCGCGCCTGATTGGAGATGTAATGATAAAGCCTGGCAAAAAAACTTTTGTCGTAGTCCGTTCAGCTCAATAAACAAGTTAACGATAGTCCGGTTTTTCAATACTAGCCGCTGTCTGGAAAGGCCATTAAAGGGAGGATATCATGAAGAAAACGCTTTTGATTATGAGTGCATTTTTTCTTTTTGGTTGTGCGACTGGCGGCGGTAAGCCCGCTTGGGTAACTAAGGGCGCGGGCGCATTCCCTAAAGAGAAAAAGGTGCTTTACGGTGTTGGCATAGTTGAAGGAGTGAATTCCGCGGCCCTAAGGCGTACTACCGCTGACAACCGCGCGATAGCCGAGGTGTCTAAGCAAATATCGGTTATGTCAACTTCTCTGATGCGTGATTATATGGCCTCAACTTCAGCCACTGACCCCGAGAAAACAAGTGGTGAACAATACATTGAAAATACAGTCAAAACATTCGCCTCAAACACCGTTTCAGGCATAAAGATAACGGACCGCTGGGATAACGGCAAAACAGCCTATTCCCTTGCGGCGCTTAATATTGAAGACCTGAAAAACATGGCCGGACAGGTAAGTGAACTGAGCGAAAGCGTAAAAAAATACATTAAAGAAAACGCTGAAAAAGCTTTTAATAAGCTGGAAGCCGAGCAGTCTAAATAAAGCCCCCAATTTTTTAAAACAATATACAGCCCTTGTATTTCCAGCGGAATAGCCCTATAATATTTCGCAAACGTTTTTTACAATAATATCACAAGATATTTTCATTTTTTTCATCAATTTAGGGTAATATCACCAAACAGTATACTTATGCCGGAACTAAGAATGAAAAAACGAATTGTTTTATTAATTGTATTGTGCCTGCTGGTGAACGGTCTCGCGGGTTTAGGCGCTGTTTTGGCCGAACCTGGCGGCTTTTTGCCTAATTGCGGCGATATACAGTCACCGGTATTTAACTTCATTGGGAATATAGGTTTGCCGTGCCGGGCAGTAGCGGATATGGTAAAGAACGGAGAGCCGCTGAAGCCCGAATATAGGCACAATAAAGACACCCAGGGGACTGATAGTAACAATACCTCATGTGTTTACGCTGTTTCTAAGAGTATGGCCAAATACATAAGCAAAAACCTAAGTAAGGATAATGGCAAATTGTTAGAGAATTTCAGGGCTCAAGTTTCAAACGGCAGCCCGCCGGGTGAGAAACAGAATGAGCACTATGGCGGGTTTATAAGTATATTCTTACTTATGTATTTCGTGTTGCTGTCCAGGGGCAATCTTCCTGCAGAGATAGCTATTATCAGGATCTGCACGCCCGGTTGCGCATAAAGCGCGATCGGGTTTTTTTATTTCCCGTGATCGCATCGCGGGAAATAACCCGCCGAAAAGGCGGATATATCAAAATACAAGACTTAATATCTGTGGAGGTTGTAATGAACTACAAAAAACTAATCGCGGTCATTACAACGGCATGTTTTCTAGTGTCGTTCGTATTTGGGCAGGCTGTCCACGCCGCTGTCGACATGTCCGGGGAATCCGGTAAAGTTAAGCCTTTGGCGGAAGAACAGGTTATCGGGCAGAGCATTGGCAGGGTTACTGATTTCTCCGCCGCGCCTGCGGGCACTCGGTCCAATCGGGTTATAGTTAACATTCAGGACCTCCACTGCCATGCCGAGGTGCAGAGGAACATAGCAAAGATACTAAGCGAACTTGATGCGAAATACGGATTAAAGAAAGTGTATGTGGAAGGCGCTTATGGGGACGTAGACACGTCATGGCTTTGCAATATAAAAGATAAAGAATTAAAGGAAACAATAATTGAGAACCTTATTAATGAAGGCAAGCTGACCGGCTCGGAATATTATTCTGTCAAATCAAACAGGCCGGGCTTGCTGAAAGGCATAGAAGACCGGAACGTACATGAAGCCAACATTGTCAGGCTCGGTAAAATACTGGACAAACAGGAATTCTTTAACAACAAGATCAAGGGCCTGGAAAAAGACCTGCAGGTAATGGAGGCCAAATATTTTAACTCACGGAACAAGAGGTTTAACCGCTCGATAGAGGAATATAAGAGCGGCAAGATGCCAGCCGAAAAATTCTACAGGCTGTTGTGCAAATACGCGCGTAATATAAATTCCAGCCCCGGGGAATACAACAACCTGCTAAGCATCGACATGAACAATTATCCAAACATAAGCGGTTACCTGGAGCTTATGGAGCTTGGCAGGTCTTTAAAGTACCCAAAAATATCCGGAGAACTGTCGAATTTCGTTCAAGCCGTAAAGAGAGATGTGCCCTACGGTGTTTACAACGATATGGCCGAAAAGACCGATAACTTTTCAAAACTTGACGAGCTTTACGTTTGCCTTTCAAAGATAGCCGGCGAGTACAGGCTTGATATTGGGAGCAGTTATCCTGACCTTAAGCAGTTCTTCGATTATAACGAAAAAAGCAGAGGCGTCAACCCGATAAAACTGATTGAAGAACAGAGGCGCCTTGTCGAAGAGATACGGGTGGGATTTGCAAACGATATAGGCGAGCTGGAAGTATCGTTCTTAAACGATTTCTTCGGGTATTTCAAAGATTATGTATCCAATAAGATATCAGCGGATGATTACGGGTATTTTGTTGAGCGTTTCGGGAAATTCAAGGACATCTGGTCAAAATACGCTTTCAGGGACAGGGTCTCAGAGCTCAGTGAAGATTTTACTTTGCTTAATGAATTTTATGACACAAATTGTAAAAGGAATGAATGTTTTGTTAAAAATATAACAGAATTAAAAACAGTTCCGAGTTCCGAGTTTCAGGTTTCGGGGAAAAGTGTACCAGAACCGTCAGCTAAGAATACTACAATTTCAGGGCTGCTTAAAAATTCCGAAATAGTGGTTATAGTAACCGGAGGGTTCCACACTCAAGGATTAAAGAAAATAGCGGAAGACAAAGGGTTGTCATATATAACGATAACTCCTAATATCAGCCAGAGTACGAAAAGTTCAAGCCTGTTATACGCGGAATCCGCCAAGGAACAGGCAAAAATTTTAGAAGAGAATGCGCAATTCAGAACCAACAGCCTAGCGCTGGCTATAGCTTCGGAATTGAAAACGGACGCGCTTGTCAGGTTAATGTCGGAAGCAGCAAGGCATCAGTTGTCAGGGTCGGCGCTAACACAGGATAAGTTCGATGCGCTGGTTAAAGCCATCAAAGACGCTCTGGGAGAAAATAATGTAAAATCAGCGTCTTTTGCAAATGGAACGATAGAACTTGCTAATAATAGAACTATAAATATAACCAGAGAAGAAACCGGAGGCACAGTAAAAGAGATAACATTTACAGGTGAGATGAAAGCGCAAGCGGCTGTTTCCGTTAATGTAGCTCTTAATGTTCTAAACAGCTTGCTAACCGGCGCTTTAGATACTGCCGATTTTGGCACATTGTGCCCTAACACATATTCTATTTTAAAAAACCTGTTCATGTTTGCAGAAAGAGAGAATTATGTAACAGGTTATGGTTTAATACATGGGATAGATGAGATCATTAAGAACAATCCCGAACTTCGAAATGATATTGAAGGGATACCCCTTGAAGACATAGCCAGCCTGCCTGATTCCGCTCAAAACATGATACTTGCACGCTTAAATGCTATAAACACGCTTAAAAATGAATCAAATATTGTAAAAAAAGTATTGGCCATTATCCTTCTTGAGCTGACAGGGCTTTCTCCCCAGACTGATAAACCAGAAGCGAGTGCCAACGATAATTTCCTGTCAACAAAGATGTCGAACTCGCTCAAGGCTATTTCGAATATAGAACAGGTTATAAATTTTGTATTCGTCAATTTAACTTCATCCAGATATACGGATATTATCCATTCCCCATCAGGCCTATATTCTCTTGTTGGATATCTTAAACACGCTTTCCCTTCAGTTGCACCGCATCTTTTTGATACTCAAACAATGAACGCGGGAGAATACGCACAGTTAGCTGACCGGATCGCAGAAATAAGGCCCAAGATATTGGGCTTTTCCGTTCCGATTGGGGCAACACAGTCTTTAGACGAGTTAATTCTGCAATTGTTTGAGCGCCTGTTTGCGGAAGAGATGCCGCTTCTAGTTCTGGGGGAAAAATATACCTACGTTCGATACTGATGGCCTTTTGGCAAAATACCCCAAAGCTATTTGTGTAGTTGGAGAAGGGGAGCTTGCCGCTCATGACCTTGTAGAATATGTCAATGGTACCAGAAGCTTGCAGGATGTAAGGAATATCGCCTATTTGGAAAATGGGAAGACAATCTATACGAAAAGGGAAAGAATTTCTGACCTTGGAGAATACGTACGGCCTGATTACTCGGGTATTGATAAGGTCATCAAGCTTGGCGGTAATGTTTATGTGGAAAATGGAAGGGCATGTCCCTGGGGAAGATGTACTTTCTGCTCAGTACATCAATTCTGGGGCAATCCAAAGGGCTACTGGACACAGCGGCCAGTGGAAAATGTGATAACGGATATCAGGCAGCTCTATGGCCTTGGTGCAAGGTCTATTATTTTTTCAGATGAAGAGTTTTTAGGCAATGACCGGGAAAATGTGGAACGCATTATAAAATTTACACAACTGCTAAAAAAAGAAAACCTGAAAGACATTGGATTTTACTGTAATGCGCGCGTAGACGCTATTTCAGTTGAGGATCCACAATTGCAGGCGCTCATCGAACAAGAGTTGGATATGTTATATGACATCGGATTGAGAACGGTATTTTTGGGAGTAGAGTCGGGGTCAAAATCACAGCTGAAACGTTTTGGAAAGGGGGCACCTCCGGAAACAGCCCAGAAAGCTATTCAAATATTACGTAAGCATAACCTTCAGATACAATCTGGCTTTATAATGTTCGATCCATTGGTTACCAAACAGGAACTGCGCGAGAACGCTCTGTTCATACAGAAATCAGGTATACTTCCCACAATGGTTGCGCCTCTCAATACTATGAGGATCTACCAGGGAACCCCCTACGAGCGAATATTGCGCAACTGGGAAAAAGCGAATAACGAAACCATTCTTGGAGAATTTGAACGCAGTAAATTGGAGTATAAAGTACTAAAATTCGCATATCCAGAAGTTCGTGACATCTATAAGCTGTGCAATGAATATTTCAACAGTTATTTTGAATGTTTTTATCAATTAAAACAAACAGTACGTTTCAATAGTAACGCTGCACAGGCCGGGTATCTTTCCGCTTACTATGAGCGTTTCAAGGAGCTTGAGATCAAGCTTCTTCTTGATTTGACCGCTCTCAACAGCGAAGATTTCACAAAAATGAAAGGGGAAGAGATACTTAAAAATAGTCTTAAGGAACGCAAAAAACTTCTTGCAACTCTGGAAAATGACATCAAGGCTAATAATAATGAAAAAGACCTAAGTACATTATTGCTTAAGGCAAGGGCTGTAACTGAAAAGATGTCATGGGAACAGCCTTACGCCGATATCGCAAAAAAAACATATAAAGTTGCGGACGCTAACCCAAATAAGAAGGTGGTTGCGGATGACGGCACGGTGTACGAAGTATCTAAAAAATTCGACGTTATTAAGTTGGGAACCTCAGGCCAGCGCGGCAGGCGCGATGAGCAGGTAGGCGCCTGGGTTGCGGCGGCTATGGCACAGAGCGGCTATGAGCTATTGGGTAATATGGAGGAGTTCAAAGGAAAAGATAAATACATTATCATAGGCGGCGACCCGCGGCCTAACAATGAGATGTACAAGGAAGAAGAGGCGCGTATAGCATTGGCGAACGGCTTTAAAGTAATATTCTTCAAAGGAGTCATGCCAACGGGCATAGGCGCGCTTATGGTGCGGTTCGGCAAAGATATATTTGATCTTGGGGAAAACGGCGTTATAGTCGGTGTTTTCAACAACACACCTTCGCACAACCCGCAGTCTGATGACGGCATCAAATTTAACCCGGGCGGGAAGTACCAGGGAGCCCTGATCTCCACGGAACTCTCCGTCCCCCTGCAGGAACGCGCGAACGAGATCATTAATACCGGTACAGGCGTCAAACGCTTTGCAGGTGATTTCAGCAAAGACAAGAACTTCCAATTTGTGGACACGGCAAAAGTAATTGAGTACACCGCCAACCGCATGAAAGATTTCATAGATGTAGATATGATAAAAAGAGCCGCCAAAGAAAAAGGGTTTTCGTGGTCGTTTACAACACAAAACGGCGCCGCGGGCCCCTGGGCAAAAGGCATATTTGATGCCATTCTTCCGGGGATTGTTGATATAATGAAAGAGGAGCCGCTATCGGATTTTGGCGGGCTGGAGAGCGGGCCAAATACAGAAAAATACTTACAATTACAGTATCTTTCTGATGAAGTGGTGAAGAAAAAACAAGACGGCGGCGGTGCCACGGATGGGGACGGCGACCGGCTGTATTTTGTAGATGAACACGGCAGCCGGCTGAAATTCTATGAAGCGTGCGTGCTATTGCATTGGTACACGCAGAATATCAGGAAAACGGGCGGCATTTTGGCCACCTGCACAGATGGAACTGATATGTGCGAAAAAATAGGGCCCGTTGCCGAGCGCACCAAGATAGGCTTCAAAGAGTTTCAGGAACTATTAAAGAACGAAAATATCTCCATAGCTTTCGAAATGGGCAGCGGCGGTTTAACAGCCGGCAAGGCGCTGGATAAAAAGGGAATAGGATGGGAGCTGGATAAAGACGGCCTGATAGCTCAGGCGCTTTTCATGGAAATGGCGGCCTGGGGTAAGATGAACGGGCTGACTATCAGCCAGATGCTGGAGAACTTATACAAGAAATATGGTAACTACTATCAACCGGACACAGAAAGCATCTATTTCCCCAAAGAAATTACTAAGAAGAAAAAGGATGAATTCTGGGGCAGAGTAATGAAAGGCCTGGAAGCTCAAATAGGTACGGGCGAGATATTCGGCCGTAAAATACTGCGGGTAGACCGGCTTGACGGCGTTAAAATCTACTTTGAAGAGAAACAAAGCGGTGCGGAGTACTGGGTGCTTATAAGGCCTTCCGGCACAGGGCTTGAAGGCAGAGCCTACGCGGGTGTATTCACGCCTGGCACCATGGAAGTTACAAAAGCTTTCACAGAAGAGCTGGTGAAAGCGCGCAATGATTTTATATTGAAATTATATGATAAAAGCCTCAAAGCGATGCAGGATGAAGGATCGTTTCTAAAGGAAAACCAAGATGAAAATGTGCCTCAAATAGCCGCAGTTCATGATGAAGATGAGGCTTCTATACCCGCCCAAGGTGAAGAAGGAACAGCGCCGCAGGCTGGCTGGTTCAGGGCCGGCATGACAGCCGCACTGTTGACATTGACCGGCGCTAACGCGGTCGGCGAGGTGCTCTCCCAACAAGCTCAGATACAGCTAATGGCTGATGATCAAATTTCCAAAGTGACAGCGGTTGCATTTATTACAACCATTACGATTATTGTTTTGATCGATACTATTTACGGCAACCTTTTACATAAGAGCAAAATAGACGTTCTGAAAGCAAGGATTAGCCAATATCAAACACTAACACCAATACCTAAATCAACTTTACATCGGCACCTTGCAGAGAAGTCCGACATACAGCCTGAAGATTCATGGCAGAGTCTTCCCAAGTTTGTGCCTGGGAACGGAATGCAGCGTGAAATTTCAAAGCCGGATGAAACTGAGGGCAATACTGTCGAGCGGGAGATTATATACAAAGAAACTGCAAAAAAACCCCACCTTAGTGAAGAAGAACAGGAAATAGTTACAAGTTTGCAGATCGATATATCCAATCGGCTTTTTCCTTATTCACGTGAGGCGCGGGAAGTAATACTCAGCGCCCTGGAAAGCGTTCCTGAGAAAAAGGCCTACGGCCCGGACTCGCCATTTTGGAAATTCCTCAGTTTATTCGAATTAAATGAAGTTTTGCCTAGAGAAGACGCCCGTGCGGCATACCTGGTCCTGGCCGGTAAGCAGTACATTAATGATGGATATATCGGGCTTAAAGAGCTGGTAATGGACTATGTTAAGGACCAGGGTATATTCGCAGGTATAAATGAACGGGATTTCGCTGCGATGCATGATAATAATTCCACGCTATATGAAGTGACGCGTAAATCCGACAAATTCAACGCGGTTATGGCGCTTGAATACTCTAACATACCGCAAGAAGCAAAAATTGCGTTCTTAAAGGCAATGAGAATAGCCTTTATAAGCGGCGCGACGCCGTCAGTTTTTGAACGCGCCTACAAAACGCTCAAGGATTCCGGCATAGATCCAGCTGGCATTACAAGGCCTGAGTTTGAGTTCGCGTATAAATCCTTGAGGGATCCTCATTATGAGCCAAAAAACTTGGATGAATTGGACAGCGCTGAGAAGATAAGTAAAGTGCTTATAACCCTGGAATTATGCGCTGATAACAAAATATACCCTCAAAGCGGAATTCTAAATCAAACTCCGGACGAGGTGGTTAAATATGGGTTGGAATTTTTTGGTTTGCTGCCAGTTAACAGGTTATATGAGACTATTGATGACGCTGTTTTATATAAGCAAAAACTTCTTTTGGATCTAAAAACCCTAAAAGATAAACTGCATATAAACACTGCCAGGGAAGGGCTGGAAAAGCTTAAAGACATGAAAAATACGCGCAATATTACAGCTGGTAATGGAGAATTTGAGAAACCGGCTCTGGGTGTGGTTATAAACACAGCTGTCACTGAAGCGCTGGCGGCTGCCGGTATCAAAAGTGCTGAAAAACTTGCCGATGCGATATGCCAAACAATTATGCTTAACGTAATATTCTCAACAGTTAGAGTACCTTCCATCAAATATCCGGCAACAACTATCAACGGGGTAAAGGTAACAACATACCAGGGCAACTACCCAGCCGGAAGCATGTATATTTCGCCCGGGGTTTATGGTTACGCTTCTATAACTGACGCGGGCGAGATATTTGTTTCTGAAGGTTTCTGGGAAAATTTCAAGACAGATGCCGAACACGGGGCGATGATCAGGCACGAGCAAAATGAAATGGATGCATTGAAAGGAAACAACAAGGAATTCAATGCCTATAAAGCTCAACACCCCAAGATAACAAACCCGATAGAAACCTACCATTCATTCGTGAAAGAAAAAACAAAAACCGATCCGTCGCTTGCGGATGAGCTTGCCCTTATCGAAAACGCCGAGAACCTCATTAAAGCCGCGGTACTGAACACGCAGATAGAAATCACCTCCGAGTTAACAGCGCTTATTCCCGGAATAAACCTTACGCGGAAAATGATGCCAATAGCCGAGCTGGCGCTGTTTATCAAAGATAATAACTCATTTAAAACGACAAATCCTTTGATAAGCCCTAAAGAATTAAGCGAAGCGGGTTACAAAGCTGACATAGACCAGGCACGTAGAGATGGTATAATTATTAATTTCCCGATTCAAGCGCAAGATGATAAATTTAGCGTTTTAAACGGATTGGCCGGTGACAATACCAGATCGCTGGATATAACAGCCAGAGACGCGTTCTATCTTGCGTTGAATAGCGGGCATACGCAAAAGCCGCAGATCCTCGAACTCGGCCATGGAGCGGGGCATGCGGTAAGCGATATGTTCATATTAAGCAGAGCGGCTGGGTACACCCCTGAAATAGATACCGTAGGGCTGTCGCCGTTCGCGCCAAGCTATTTATTGCGGATGAAAGCTTCGGAAATAATAGATTGGCTAAAACAATTCGCCGCGGCCAATCCAAAAGCCGCTCTACCCGGTATGAGAGAATATGTCGGGGCAGCAGCTAACAGAGAACTGAACAGAATTAATTTTGACGCCACGCCCGTATCGCATTTACTCGGTTTTTTTGTCAGAGATGATTCCCAAATGCCGCTTAAGCTCATTTTCAGCATGCAGAAACAGGGCTGCCAAATATTTGATGTGTTATCAAAACCAGCAGTACGCAACCAATATTTAGGCTTTTTTGAAGACCCACGCGCGCTTATTCACCACAAGTATGATTACATTCATGAAGACTGCGGGCCCCTTTACTATACTGATGAAAATACAGTTAACCCGGTTTTTGAAAAAATAATATCATTGCTTTCTGATAACGGTGTATTTTACAGCTCCCGCGGCATGGCGGCCGCGCAATTTCCCAAGGATTTTCACGCACCGGAAAACGCTATTGTTATTGCCCAGGGCAATAAAAATAGCGCGTCAGCAGGGCAATTTATAACATTTAAAAAAGACAGCGCTCTGGCGAGCTTAATGCAGCAGTATTTAATTTCACACGCATGGCGCCACCCAAACGGCGTTTATCTTGTCAGTGATGTGCGCGGCCTGCTTCAAGAAATTACAGAAAAGTATTTACCCGCTGTAAACGCGCCTAATTTAGAAGCAAAACCTGCCAATGCCTTCTACTATACGCAGAAACAATTAATGGATTCAGTGGCGTTTGCGGTCGCGGATAAAAAGATAATGTCTCCTTACCTGACAAGTTATTTCAGATCATTTCTCCAAACAGTTAATCCTCAGGGCAAACCTGACAAGACAATTGGCTATGCGTTCGCTGGTCCCGATATTTTAACCGCGTATTTTGAAACCAATTTCAAGACGGCCTATTTTTATGACAAGCAAAAAGTGTCCAAAGAAATACTAGATGTTCAACTTAGAACCTGGAACCATAGGATCGAGGTTTTAGATTTACAAAACTATTATTCTAACGGGTTTTATTTTTTCTCCGAGTTCGAAGATCTAACTGAACTCTATATAATACAACAGCTCAGGCTTCTAGGCGTGCGCAAGGAAGATGTGCGCACGGGTTATGACGAGAAAGGCAGGCCGCAGTTAACCTTCCGGTTGAGCGGAGATGATGTTGAACGGTTTGTCATATTTGTAAACCAGGATATGACAAATATCGGAGATGAACTAAACAGCGAGATGGCCGGGAAACTGGATGTTTTTATTCAAAAAGCTACCATGGAAGTCCAGGACAAAGATTTCCGTTATTTGAACACTGTCCAGCCCTGGGTTAAAACCGGTGGTTTTATGCTGCTTAATGACAACTCTAGAGATAGCCGTATAGGCTATAATTTTGACCCTGTATTAGGCCGGCAATATACAAAAGTAAACAATAGAAGCCTCCAAGATGCCCGCGAAGAGCTGTTAAAACACAATGATCTCAAATATGGTTCTTCAATGGTAGTATACCAGCGCAACGCGCAGGAGATAGAAGTAAATAACTCAAGCGCCAAAAAGAGAAGGTTTATTACCGGAGCGAAGATAACCGTATTAGCGCTGGTATTTACCATGCTTTCAATGTTTACGTTGGGAGTAAGGCCGGGTTCAGCTCAGGCGACTCTGCCGGTTCAGCCTGGCCAGGCCCAGTATGCGCCCAAGATAGACGCTCAGCAGTCAAAAGTGTACGAAGCTCTGCTTGGCGTAATGAAAGACGCGCAAAAGAACGGTTCGCTTCCCTCAAGCTTTGTTCCCAGGCCCGAGTATGTTAATTCTGACGGCAGTATAAAGCCTGAAGCCTTTGCTGGTTTCAGCGCCAGAAATGATACAGACGCTGAAATGAGGGTGATAGCCAAATACGGCTCGCTAACTTATGACGCCGCTGGCTGCGCTTATAGCGCTTATGCGCTCAGATAACAAAGATAAACGCGTCCACGACGCTGTGGTTTATTATGTTCAGCAGATGCAGAGCCAGCCTCGCGCGTATTACATCCCGGGCAGCGCGGAGCATCCGTTCGATTATGGCTCGGCGGCCGCGAATACCGCAATAGATAACTCAAACGGCTACTTCTTCAAGTTCCTTGGGCCCTGGAACGTAATTGACCCCCTTACGGGAGAGCCAAGAAACTGGCGCCAATGGCACGCAATAACCGGTGAGAATGCCTGGCTTATGGGCTTCTTCATGGATGCCTACCAATACCTCAATAAGAACTATTCCGCTGACAAAGCTCTTGCTGATGAAGCGCTTAAGATGGCCCGACAGATAGCTGACGCTATGCTGTACCTGCAGATGAAAGGACGGCCCCGCAAAAGGAGCGTTCCGCATGGGGCCTAAAGGGCAGTGGCATCCTGGCGGGAATGCGGCTTATTATTATACTGTGGTTTCGGTTGAGAACGTGGAGTTTGCCACGCGTATGTGGAACCTGTACAGCATTACGGGTGACGCAAGGTATAAAGCCGCAGCTATTGCGGCGGAGAAGTTCCTGTTCAATAAAACAGTCACGTTTCAGAACGGCGACAAGACAAAACCGGTCATAGTTCAGGGGTATGAATTCACCGGAAGCCAGTGGCAGATGGGCAAAGCCTCGGCTTCTGATGTTATTGCTTGGCTTATACTAGGCACCGACCGCGGCGATGGCAATTATTCGAACCTTCAAACCCTGGACGAAATGTACGGCGAAGGTTTCATATATAACCTTGTAAAGAATTCTATTGATAATTTCGGCGTTTTTGACAGCCAGAAGAACATCGTTGAGATGAGTTTCAGCCAGGAATCCGCTCAAAGAGGAGTAGGCAGTTTTGAGTGGAGCAGGTTCTGGGTAGCGGACTGATAAAAACCGCGGATTACCTCAACAGCATTGGTAAAAGCCAGCAGAGCGCGGAGCTTAAAAAATATGCCGGTTCAATGCAGGCATCCCTTGACAAACAACGTTTTCCGGATGGTTTAAGCCCGTATTCAACTTCAAAAACTACCATAAAGACCAATACCGAATGGGGCTGGTGGGCAATGCCGAAAACATTCTCCGCGCTTGCAAGCACGGCCTGGGACCAGCTGTTATATCTGTTCAAAAACTATCCGTTCACCAACCCTTTCAGGCTTTTCATGCCTTCAACGTACAAGATAGATGATGTTGCGGTTAGCTGGGTGAAAGGCGCATCGATCATTTCATCAGAAGACACGCAGAAAAAAAGTGATCAGGCTCAGCAGGGAAATGTAAATAAACCAACTGTAACGACAACGGCACCCCAAGTTTCAAGAGAAACTGACCTGACAAGCAATTCGTTTCTCGGTGAAGCCAGCGGCGCCGGATGGCATGCGATCTGGTATGACTTGAATAAACCCATAACAGTTAAAAATGGCGACAAATTTACCGTTAAAAGTAATTGTAAGGAGTTCTATTTAGCAACAGCGGACGATATTCAGAATTCGATCCCCGGAATACGGTTAAATATAGAAAACGGCATAGCAACTTACACCGGACTGCAGCCTGTTACCATAAAACGCGTGAGCGCCGAGTTCAGGAATGTGGTTGGAGCCTATATTGAATCCGTAGTTTATAAGCCTGCCGCCAGCGCTGCCGGGCAAACTGTAACAGCTCCTGTTTCACAACCGGCTGGAAAAACATATAATTTTACCACATCTTCTTATTTCGCGGGCGGCGGTTGGAAAACGGCGTCTTTCAGCCTGGGCAGTCCAATATCCGTAAAGCCCGGCGATGTTGTTACTATTCAGTTCACGGGTTCAAACGGCCTGAAAAAGGTGGGGGTAAACCTGGTGGAACAGGGCCGTTCAAACGGCGAGCTTGGCATCTACAGCAAGGTTGTTACACTAGGCGCAGACAAAAAAGGCTCGGCAACTTTCACCATTTCCGGCAGCCGGGCGGCGTTTGTTGTAATTGACCTGGCAGTTGGGGAAGGGTTTTTCGGCGCAACTATCAATAGCGCGAATGACGGCTACATTATTAACAACAGCATAACGGTTTCAGTAAAACCCGCTGGGGCCATACAGAACAGCCTCTGGCTTCTAATGTTCCTTATGCCTGGTTTATTCAAACTGATGGCGTCCGGCAAAAAGAATGAAACCGGCATTGAAACACCCGGCGGCATAAACGAGCTGGAATTTTTCGGGCTGGGCAGCCTTATTTCCAGTGAAGCGGCGAATATAGTTGCTACCCTCAAAAAACACCAGGGCTTGAGCGCTCTTTTGGCCGCCTTTATGTGCTTAGCCGTTATTTCAGGATGCCAGAAAGAGGATTTATCAGGAGGGGCAGGAAACGGCGCAAGCTCTGGCCAAAGTGCTTATGAGCAAATGCTAAGCCAGGCGCAGAAGGATTATGATGAAGCCCATGCAGAGTATATAAACAACCCTACTGATATAGGTGCTCAAATGGGGGTTGGTGAAAGAGAATATATCCTAGATGTGATAAAAAATTCTGCGAATAGTGCTTCTATCATTGACCCGAACAAAAGCTACATTGAAAACGTAGTCTTGGTCATTGAATACAATTATTCTACTCTAGGACCTCGTAGCCCGGATGATTATAACAATGATCAAATTCAGGATTCTACATTAATTGGCGCCAACGCCATTAATGATACCGCAGCAAACGCCATCCTTCCGCTGGTGCGTAATTTAGAAAATATTACCGTGCCTGATACGGCAAAAACTAACAGCCCGCAGAACAATATACCGGCGGTGAAGGATACCTCATTCTCTCCAACCGATACGCTTGTGTTTAACATATACAGCATAAAGCTGATGCTCTCGGACACTTCCATCTCGCAGGGCACAAGAGACAGGCTGATGGCGCAGTATTCCAATGCGCTTAAAAAGCTCGAAGAGCTTACAGGCAAAGAATACACGCGTAAAATATTTGTAACGGTCAATAATTCTGTAAATAACCTCACTAACCAGGCTTCGAACAAAACCGCTTTACTTTCTCAGAACAACAATGGCGAAAACCTTAAGGCCACACTTCCCGGCAGCCGTGTGTTCGGCAATTTCTTCGGCAGGAACGCGGTGACAGACGCCATAGATGAGCTGTTCATCGCCCCGATAAAGGAGCTTGGGCGCTTTTCGAAACTCCTGGCACTTTATTCGACAGATAGGATCCATTACGAAAGAGCCGTAATGAATTTCTATATTGAACACGGTTATGCAGAAAACTTAGAGAATGTGTTGAGCAGTACCAGGAAAAGGACTAGCAATGAGTTTAAAATATTTTATTTGTTCAGCGCCGAAATGCGTGAGATCATGGTGAAGGCGTCAAATTCACAGTTCCAGAAACTGTCCCTTATCTGGGGCCATTTCCTGTACAATCGTTTTAGAAGCGAAAATGAGCTCCCGATGACGCTAGGTACCGAACAGCCGGAGCCGGTTGTTAAAGTAAAGGCGTTCAGCCGTACTAGCTCAATGGCGGACCAGCTTGTTCAGCTGACGGCCCTGGAAAGGGAAGCTATCATAAGACACATTGAAGTAATAACTGAAAACATGGAAGGTCCGGAAAGGGACGCAGCGCTTAGAGAGATATTGGATACTGAACTTCACAGAAGCCAGCTGAAAGGCGTCAAGGCGGATGATGGAATAAAGCGGGCGGTGCTGTCGGCAAGCGGAGATTTTGTACTGCTCACCAAATATGCCTCTTTAGGCCGGAAAGAAGCCATAGACAGGCTTGCTGAACTTCGCAGATGGGCCGAGCTGGAAAACGCTGCAGAACACAGCTAATCTTAACGGCAATAAAGACATTGTCGAATATATCCTTTCACGTTTGCCGAAAGACGAGAGCCAATTAGAAGCCGAAAAGCTAAAAACCTTGAGCACCCTGAATACCAGGCTTTCAAATGATCTGCTTTCAAATAACGTACAGATGACATCAGGCCGCACGAAAAACGCTAGCGTGAGTTTTTATGGAGGGCTTGGCGCGCCGAGCGTGTGGGGGTTCACCTCGTTTTTCCTTGCGACAGCCGCGGCATTCTTCTTTGGGGCGGCGGCGTTTGTTGTGTTAGCCATTGGCATTGGCGCGGGAATTATAGGATATTTCGCGGGTAGTATGATAATTTCTAGTGAAAATACCGCAATTGGGAAAAAGGAAGCGCTATTATACAACAAACAGCTTGAGAGCAATATGGACGCAAAACAGAAGCAGGTAGTAGATGATATTTTGCGCCAGGAAAACGCGGTAACGGCAGATAAGATAGCGCCCGTAAAAGCTAACCTGCAAAAACCACAGGAAAGTGTTTTCATCGCCGTGCCCCTTGAAAATTCTGAAGCGGTAAAATCAGTTTTTCTTCAGGTGCAAGATATTATAAAGAAAGTGCTTGGGGATAAATCCGTTCCGGACAGTAGAGGGTTTACGGACAAGGCGCAGTATATGCCGGTTGAACAGGCGCACACTACACAAGCCGGAAGCGCACCGCTTGAAAAGACTACGGATGGGCAGTTCGCGACATTCAATAAGATCTTTGACGCGCTTGGGAAAAAAGGCATCAAGCCCTGGGAATACGAAATTATCGGCGCTCAGCTTATGCCCAATTTTGCCGTAATACTTAAACTGCGTTCCAAAGACGGGCAGATAAAAGAAATAAGAGACTTGGCTGGTTCGATAATCTCTGAAAATAAGGCGGAAAAAGAAAACACGGTTATTGATATTAACCATGTTTCAGTCGCGTACCTATTTAACGCGACGGCTGGGCAGCTGAGAGAGCTTAACGCAAAGCTTGACGAATTCAGCAGGAACCTTGAATTTGAACGAAAAACAGAAAGAATCGCGCAGGCGGATAAAATAGTATTGTACCGCAACCAAAATAAAATATTAAAGCCGGAATTCACGCGCACCATTGAGCTTTCTCCCTCCGGGCTGGATAATGACAACAATGAGGCTGCAGGCGCGTTTCAGCTCTCTGAAATAAAGTACCCAATACAATATATTGCTAAACAGATCAGCCGGCTGATCTTTGTCAGCCTGCTTTTCATACCATTTATTTATATCTACAGCGTAATAGGGAGACAGCCGCAGGCGCCTGAATCTGCAGATGCAATCTACTTACAAAAAAT
>CAWCFT010000017.1:0-119302 GCA_963794945.1 Endomicrobiales bacterium | reverse complement strand
CGATGGGCATTACTCTCGACAAAGCCGTAGCAAAGATGATACTCGCCTACCACGGGCTCTCTACCCCGCGATTTGTAGAGGCCTCCACGCCGGAAAACCTCGAAGATTTTAAGCTGAAATTCCCTGTGATAGTTAAACCGAGCCAGGAGGGGACGTCCAAAGGCATTTCTTCGGACTCGGTCGCCACGGACATAGACGGCGTAAAGATAAGAATGCTCGACATTGTAAAAAAATATAACCAGCCGGCGCTTGTTGAAGAGTTCATAAATGGGCAGGAGTTCACCGTGGCGGTGATAGGCAACGAAACGCCGGAAGTCCTGCCGCCTGTGCAGATATCTCTAAAGGGAAAGGCCGACCTCGGCGACGAGTTTTACACGCACACTAGGGCAAGCACGGACAACGACGAGATAAAGTACATCTGCCCCGCGAAAGCGCCGAAAGCGCTTATAAAGGAAATAGAAGACCTCGCGCTAAAATCTTACAAGGCGATAGGCTGCAGGGACCTGGGCCGCATAGACATAAGGGTAGACCGCAAAGGCGTGCCGTATTTCCTCGAGTGCAACCCGCTTCCCCACTTAGGTTCCATCGACGTTTTCCCCCTCGTGGCCGAGGCAACCGGCAGGACCCACCAGAGCATAATTGTTGATATACTGGAACACGGAATGAAAAGATACAATATACGACAGATTTAAGCTATAAGTTTTAAGCTGTAAGTAAAACCTAAAGTCTTTGACGGCTTATAACTTACAACTTATAGCTTACAGCTTGTGTGTGGGGTTAAAATGTTCGACTACGCCGGCGCCATCCACATCCATACGGATTATTCTTACGACGGCAACACCAGTATCAAAGATGTTGTCGCGGTGGCCCGGCGCGCCAAACTTAACTTCATAGTTGTAACTGACCACTTTAGGCTCGACGCCAAAACCGACGGGTGGGAAGGCTGGCATGACGGTGTCTTCGTTCTTGTGGGCGAAGAGATATCGCCGCGGTACAGCCACTACCTGGCGCTTGGTATAACCAAGCCAGTCATAGCCTGGCAAAAGAAGTCCCGCCCGCAGGAATACATAGACGCGGTAAACGCGCAGGGCGGGTTCGGGCTTATAGCGCACCCGGACCATACGGGCACAAAGGCGTTCGGTGTCAAGGATTACCCCTGGAAAGACTGGGCCGTTAAAGGTTACGCGGGTGTGAGCGTTTGGGACCTTATGACCAACTGGCAGGAGAAGCTGACATCGGTTCCCGCGGCGGTGCTTGCGTACCTCTTCCCTTCTCTCTCGCTTTCGGGGCCGAAAGAAGTAACGCTTAACCGCTGGGACGAGCTCAACAAAAGCGGTAAGGCCGCCGGTTACGGCGAGGTGGACAACCACAACACAAAGAAGATAATGTTCGGGATGAATTTTTGGATATTTCCTTTCGACTACGCTTTTAAGACGATAAGGACCCACATATTGTTGGACGAGCCCTTGAGCGGCATAAAAGAGGGCGCCGTAAACCAGATACAGAGCGCGATAAAGCAGGCCAGGATGTACGTAGCACAGGAGCGCTGGCACAGTTCTAAAGGTTTTGAGTTCAAGATATACAACGAGGAAGCCTCCGTTTCAAGCGGGCAAGAGCTCAAACTCTCCGGCGGGCCAGCGATAGCGGAAATAAAGATACCCATAAACGGCCGGATGCGCCTTATCTGCGACGGGAAAGTGATCGCGGAAAGCGACGGCAGGCGCCTGCAGTACAACGTTTCGAGGCCCGGCGTGTACAGGGTGGAAGTACACCAGAAAATATTTTTCAGCTACAAGCCGTGGATATTTACGAACCACGTGAAAATAATTTGAGCTATTGCTGTCATCCCGAATACCGCAAAGCGGGATGAGGGATCTAGGATTTCTCTCCCGCCGTGGCGGGATCGAAATGACAAATAACAGAGCATAATTTCGGCACACAATAACAGGGAGATACAATATGCAAATAATAGACGGGAAAAAGGCCTCGGCGGAACTTAGGACCGAGCTTAAGATACGCATAATGGAGCTGGGCAAGCGCGGCATAGTGCCTGGGCTTGCTACGATACTTGTCGGAGAAGACCCCGCGAGCAACGTCTATGTCGCGAGCAAGATAAAGGCCTGCAATGAGCTCGGAGTAAAATCGTTCCACCACAAGCTCACCGCCACGGCGAAAGAGAGCGAGATAATCGAGCTTATACAGATGCTCAACACGAGCCCGCAGGTGAGCGGCATACTTCTCCAGCTGCCGCTCCCAAAGGGTATCCCGTCGGAAAAAGCGCTCGAGACGATATCTCCCAAAAAAGACGTCGATGGCCTGCATCCGTACAACATAGGCGAACTATGCGGTGCGAAAACTTGGGACGAGCTGCTAAATAAAAAACTTCTTATGTCCTGCACGCCGTACGGCTCGATACTTCTTCTGCAGAAGTACGGCATACCCATAGCGGGCAAGAATGCCGTCGTGGTGGGCCGATCAAACCTGGCCGGAAAGCCTGTTGCTATGATGCTGCTCGCAAACAACGCGACGGTAACGATAGCCCACTCCAAAACAAAAGACCTCGCAGAGGTTTGCCCGCACGGCCGACATACTTGTGGCTGCCATAGGCATACCCAAGATGATCAAAAGGGATTTCGTTAAGCCCGGCGCGGCGATAATAGACATAGGCATAAACAGGACAAAAGACGGCCTCTGCGGCGATGTGGATTTCGACGGCGTAAAAGATATAGCGAGCTATATTACGCCGGTCCCAGGCGGCGTGGGTGCGATGACCATAACGATGCTCATGAAGAACACGGTCACCGCCTGCGAAGCGCAGCACAACATTAGCATGTAAATGTATTTGTAGCTGCGAAGCTTGCTTCGCGGTTGTTTAAATTAACATCGGCAGAGCAAGCTCTGCTGCTACAATAACGGCAACGGCCAACAACAATGAAAAAAATAAATATAAAAACTCTGAAAACATCTTCTGGTTTCCATCTCCTCGAAAGAAAGGGGTTGATAAGGGTTTTACGGCCGACCGCGAAAGTTTTAAAAACGCGCACAAAGACCGGTGCCGTTGATGTACATTACAAGAGCGCAAATCGCTTCGGCGGCCACTGCCTCCTGGGTGTGGGCAAACGGAACACCAAGATAGAGTTCAGCCACCATCCGGACAATGAGGACATAATTCTTCTTAACCCGGGCGCAAAAAAGTACAAACCGCTTTTTCTTGTTGTAAGCCTCTTAAAACAGGCCGCGTTCCTTAATGCGCTGAAGGAAGAAAAACTTGAGACCAAAGATCTCGCCGCCCTAAAACTTGAGTTCAACAGGTCCGAGACGATGTTCTTTACGGTGCTAAAAAACACTGTTCACTGCGAAGTGACGGTTCCCGGGCCGGGCCAGCACCCGGTGTTTTTCGTGGCTGAACCGTCGAATCTTATGATGAACAAAATTAAAACCGATAAGTGCCTGTTCCGGATTACAAAATGAACCTCCGCCCTGCAAGCAGGGCGATATCAAATGACTGTCTTCGCGAGTCCGCCAAAGGCGGACGTGGCGATCTCGATGTTCGCTTTCAAAATTGTTTTGAGATTGCTTCGCTGCGCTTGCAAAGACACCAAACCAAAGTAACCGCCCAGCAAGCAGGCGGAATTATGCAAGTTAAACAATTTCGAAATAATGTCAAACAAGCAAAAAGAAAATATCAATTAATAGACCAAAACAAAATGTTTTTGTTATAATTACAGTTAAGATAATTTAGTTATTGAATATTTTGTCATCTCGAATCCGCCGTAGGCGGATGAGAGATCTGCTAATTTGTTTGACTGAAGATTTCTCTCCCGCCCAAGCGGGATCGAAATGACACACTGCTGCAAAGATCTTAATAGTTGTTAAGAGAGAGGAAACAATGCAATTAATACCGCTTATAAACCTTGTAGTGCCTGTCATAGCCGGCATAGTGTTCTTCATGATGGCAGCCGAGATAAACAGGGTGAGCAAGGTCAGGGCGCTGATGTTCGGCGAGATAGGCTACAAAAAGGTTTTTACTGCGTTCCTGATGTTCGGCATATACTTTATCACGCGGCCACTGCAGAACATCGCCGGCCCGCACCCCTGGCCGCTTATAATAAACTGCACAAGGCAGTTCTTCCTCATGGCCGTGATCTCCCCCGCGATACTCGTGGGCATACTCCACTGGGTGCCGAGCGACAAGGGAACGCCCAAGTCGGTCACGGTCGCCGCCTACGCGGTTGGCGTGCTGATGGCGACACTATTTATCCTTGTCAACAGCGTGGCTATAGACGGCTCAAAGGTTCTGGCAACATATTTCGGCTTCAACATATATGACGCTACATGGTTCTCGGCCCACACTCAGAGGGTGGAATTCATACTCATCCACCTAATTTCCCAGCTTATCTCACCCGTTGGTTTCTTCATACTTTCCGCGGCGTACGTCCGCCACAGGAGATACAACTACCCCCTAAGCAACATATATAACCAGATGCAGAAGAAGTGGAAATTGCTTGAGATCGGCCTATTGATATTCGCGGGCTCGCTCCTGATAGCCGGCCTTGCGGCCTTCTTCGGACAGTATTACACGTACCTCTGGGTGATATACTTCTCCGGGGCCATTATAGCCGGATTCATATGGCTAAGAAGCATCGAGATCCCCCCCCGCACAAACCCTGAGGACCTACAAAAAGCCGGTTAGTAAAATGAATATTATTGGCTTTATTTCCTCCGTCCTTGCCATGTGTTCCCATAAAATAAATAACACACTGGGGGTTATCCGCGGCATGTTCTTCAGTACAATTTTTATTATTCTATTTATCCCCCCTGCCACTGCCGTACAACAAACATCTATGAATAATCTGGGCACCAATCACAAAGTGCATGCTGAGTTATTTATGCCTGATGGGCAGGGGCCGTTTCCGGGAGTTCTTGTTTTACATACCGTCGGCGGGCTTAAAAAGAACGACCTGCAATATGCCCGGCAACTGGCCAGTGAAGGCTATGCCTGCCTGGTGCCAGAGTATCTTAAACCGAACGGTTCATTTATTTCCGGAAAACTTTCAAAGACCGAGTATGCCGATACTATCCATGATGATTTTCGGTCTGAGCTTCAGTATATGAAGGCCAACCCTAAAATAATTAAAGATAAAATCGGAGCCGTTGGTTTCTCACTTGGCGGGTTTTGGGCGCTTGTTCTGGCGGGATGCGGGGAAGTTCAGGCCGGGGTTTCCTACTATGGGGCGCTCATAGATAACGGAGCCTACCAGTTTAGGGACTGCTTTACAAAATACAGCTCTCCCGTGCTTATATTGCACGGCACCGCTGATGGCGTTATTCCTGTAAGATACGTTGAAAGCCTTAAAACCATTCTTGACGAAAGAGGCAGCCCTTATGAAATAAAACTTTACCCGGGCGCGCAGCACCGTTTTGAAAGGATGAAAAAATCCGACCCAGCGGTAATAAAAGACAGCTGGGACAAAACCACAAGCTTTCTGTCCAAGTACCTGAGGTAATGGAATACGGCATGGGACGCTTATTATAAGGCAATTAGGGTATTATAAAATGCATCAATTATAGGAGGGACTATGATTGACTTATCAAAGTACCAACCGCAGTGGATTGCGCTCTCCAGCATCAACACCCAAAACAAAATGTTCCAATTCCGCAAAGAGATCACAACCGAAAGTGTGGCAAACCTGGCCAAATCGCTCGCAGAATCAGGCCAGAAGTTCCCTATTGTTATCTGGCTTAGGAACAGTGGAGAACATGTGCCGGTGAGCGGGCTGCGCAGGATAGCCAGCCGCCCAAAGCCTCAACTGGGAGAAGATACTGGCCGTGACAATACCAGAATCCGAGGCAGATGAGGAAGAGGTGCTGGGGCTAAACTTCATAGAGAACATCAAGCGCAAGACCCTCACCAACCTGGACATAATGTTTGCCTGCAAGCGGTTGAGCGATGAGGGGAAGTCGAATGTTAAGATAGGCGGGCTGATAGGCAAAGATGAAAAGCAGGTGCGCAGATACATAGCTATAGCGGAGGCGCCTAAAGAAAAGCAGGATGCGCTGGCTAAAGGTGATATAACAATTGATCAGGCGTCCAGGCCGGGGGTCGGACTCGAGTCCGAGGGGCGCCAAGATAATAAGAAATACATTGTTAAATCAACAATATATGGCATAGACACTAAAATGAAAATAGAAGCAGCTCCCGAAAATGAGGCCACTGTTAACGCCTACATAGCTGACATCAAGAAGGCCTGGAAACTGGTCCTAAAAAAGGCTCAAAAGTCAAAGATCCGCCTTCTAGGCGGGACAGCCTCACGCCTAGCCCAAAAGCAGGTAAATGATGGGGCAACGGAACCCTCAAACGCTCCAATCCAAGATCAGCCAACTCAATAAAACGCCGGTAGTTTTTGGCTGTTAAGAAGGAGAATAATTTGTGATTCACAATGAAATACTTGACTGTATTCGTGCGCGGAGAAGCACGCGGCATTTTAAGGAAAAACAGATAGAAGGGGAATTTTTGGATACACTGTTAGAAGCCGCCATATGGGCGCCCAGCGGAGGCAACAATCAAAGCTGGCTGTTTACCGCTATCCAGAACAAAGAAATCCTTGCGAAGATCAACTGGCTGTTGCGGGAGGGGTATAAGAATTGGACTCCCGATGATGACTATCCAGGTAAACTCGAAGCCAAAGCTTACGCGCAAAAAGAAGGCGCTCATTTTTTCCACCATGCGCCCGCGCTCATCATAGCCTCTAACCGGCCAAATTACGCGAATGCCATGGCAAACTGCGCGCTTGCGCTTGAGAACATATTTTTGGCGGCGCAATCGTTGGGGCTGGGCAGCTGTTACATCAACCACCTGCACTGGCTGCGAAATGATTCTGGGTTACGCGACTACCTTTTTGAGCTGGGCATCCCCAAAGAACACACCGTCTGCTCAGCCGCCGCTGTGGGGTATATTGGTAAAGCATCAAACGTTCCGCCGCGCAACGACGGAACCACACACTTTATAAAATAAGCTCGGAACCCAAAAATAACGGATTGCGGCCCAAAGAGCTTTAAGAATATCAGGGCTTATTGGTATATGAAGAACAGCACAATACAATATCATTTGTCACCAACCGAACGGGAGTATGTCCGGCGCATCAATCTTGTTATCCAGCACATCAATGAAAATATCAGCGGGGAAATAAACCTGCGGGCTATGGCCAAACTGGCCTTTTTCTCGCCGTTCCATTTTCACAGGATATTCAGCGCATACCTCGGGGAATCGCCCGCCGATTACGTCCGGCGTGTCAGGCTCGAACGCGCCGCCAGCCGCTTAACATACAACCCTTACGATTCCGTTACCGACATCGCTTATTCTTTGGGGTTCTCGTCGTCGGCCTTATTTTCACGGCTTTTCAAACAGCATTTTGGGACAACGCCGGTGCTGTGGCGCGGCCGGCTGGGCAAAAATAGCAAGAATAGTAAAACGAACAGCAAGAAAGAAAAAGCCTTTTCTTCTCTCTCCTGGTATAGTAGTAGTGGCAGCGGCCAATACCAGAAAAGGAGGAAGAAGATGGAAAGCAGAGGCGTGAAAGTGGAAGTAAAAAAGCTGCCGGAGTTGAGGACCGCGTACGTGATGCACATGAAAGGCTACGAAGACAGCGAAGGCATTGCGAACGCGTACGAAAAGCTTTGCGCCTGGGCCGGGCCGCGGGGCTATATGTCGTCGGACACAAAATTCATAGGCATATCCCTTGATGATCCGGGCGTAACACCGAAGCACAAGTGCAGGTATTACGCCTGTATCGCCATAGGCGGGGACGCAAAAGCCCAGGGGGAAGTGGGAGTTATGGCAATACCCGCGGGCTCTTACGCGGTCGCGCGGTTTCAAGGCAAGAAAGATAATATTTTTAAAGACGCGTACGATTACATGTTCGGCGCGTGGCTGCCAAAAAGCGGTTACCAGCCGGAGGATTCATTCGCGTTCGAACAATATTTGACTACCCCCGAAGACCATCCCAAAGGATATTTCGTTTTCGATCTGCACATTCCCGTAAAACCCTTATAAGGAGCAATCCCATGAAAAAAATAGACCTCAAAAAAGAGTTCAAACAGTTTTACTCGGCCAAGGCCGGCAAGCCGGAGATCGTTACGGTTCCTGCGATGAATTTCTTTATGATAGACGGGCTGGGCGACCCAAACACGGCGCGATCCTTCACGGAAGCCGTTGGCACCTTATACACCATATCGTACGGGCTTAAGTTCAAGTATAAGAAGGAAAAAGATATCGATTACGGCGTAATGCCGCTGCAGGGGCTGTGGTGGGCTGTCAATATGGATAACTTTGTTAAAGGCAACAAGGACCTCTGGCGCTGGACAGTAATGATAGCTCAGCCGGATTTTATCGCGCAGAATGAGGCTGACGTGATGGTTGAATCGGTAAAGAAGAAAAGCAAGTTCGAGAGGTTCCCCGTCGTGCGCTTTGAGAAATTTAATGAGGGACTATCGGCACAGATACTGCATGTGGGACCGTATAGCTCCGAGAAGCCGACGATAACACAATTGCATGAATTTATTAAAAACAACGGATATTCATTAACCGGTAAACATCACGAAATTTATCTGGGAGACCCTCGCAAAAGCGCGCCGGAGAAATTGAAAACTATTATACGGCAGCCGATCGGAAAATAGAACCGGTCATAACCATGGGTGCCGATCAACACCTTGGCGTTAATTTTTCTCGCGTCACTTTCCTCAACAACCTCTTCCATGACTGGCGCCGACGTTTTGCACTTAACAAAATATTAACATTAAAATAATTTATCCTTAACCCGAAAAAAGTATACTTTCTTCAAACCAATCAATTAAACATTATATATAAACCACGGCATCAAACTCGCCCTTGCGAGTCATTTTATCCCTCTATAGTCGTTACAATCCGTTGTAGTGTATTTGTCACACAGATCAATAAAGGCAGGGTAAGAAAATGAAAAGATCAATGTTTCTTGTGTTTTTCTTGTTATTTCTGGCTTCGGTCAGGGTATTCTCTGAAGAAAAAGTCAATTTTGCAACGGTCAGCGGTACAGGGTTAGACAGCAAAGAGGCCACCGCGGCGGCGACGGGCGATTCAAACTGGGATAAATACAAGCCGGTGTCCGAGCCTCGGATAGTTCAGCATAATACAAAGCTGACCTTCCTGGATTCAAAAAAGACTCTTATCAAGGCGATCCCGCTGATAAACAGCGTAGGCCATAGGACCATCCTTGTTAATAACCGCACCTCGCAGGTTGACGAGAGCGAACTGAACCTCGCGGAAGTAAGCGGCGACGGCGAACGCGCGGTTATAGTCACTTGTATCGGTTCTGTGAGCGCCGAAAAGGTGGGGGAAATTTCCAACACGATCAAATATTACAATTCGAACGGCGACCTGTTGTGGGAGAAAGATAACTACGCTTTAAAAGATATGCCCCTCCATACCCTTTCTTTCGACGGGAAGAGGATATTCCTCCTTACCAAAAAAAGGGTCACTGTGGACTTCACCGAAAAGTACGTTTACAACGCCGAGATATGCGATGATACCGGTAAAACGATCCAGCAGCTGGGCGAGTTCAGCGATGTCTATGATTACAAAATAACACAGAATGGGAAATACGGGTGTTTCAGGTACGAAAAGGGGAGTGAAACCGGGGCGATGTTCTTTGATGTTGATAAGACGAGCAGCAATGTTTCCGCTGAGCCCGGGTACGCTGATATAACAGAGAGCGGCAAGGCGTCGGTCTCGATAGTTCTGGCGAGCATGTTCACGCACGGCGTGGGCAAAGTGACTTTTTACGGTATGAGCGGCGAAAAAGAGTTTGAAAGCGACGGGGATAAGATGACGCCCGTTCAGCAGGAAATGTTCAGGATAAAGGAATTCGAAAAGGTCACAACAAATACAGGTCTGATGAAAGAGGACCACGTTCTAAGAACAAGGAATATATATGAATACCAATTTGATTAAACTATTTTTGGTTACGATAGCATTAGTTGTTTCAAGCGCGGTCCTGACCGGGCCTGGATGGGCGGGCCAATCGCCTTTTCCCGATACTTCAATAATATCTGATTTCGGCCCCAAGGCCGGTTCTGGCCCCAACGATTTGTCTTTTCACGACAGCGTAGTTTATGAACAACCATCGGGGACGGCGGTCAAGGCCGCTGAAACCGGGCTGCTGGATAAAATAGAGTACGACAGCGAGGCGGGCTGGGTCATAGGGATAAAAGGAAAATCCGGAGAATGGACCTATTCGCATACCTTTAATAATGACGCTCTTCCCGGAAGCGGGATATTTCATATAGGCAAATGCAGTAAAGGTTTGTTCCTGTACAGGGACGCCACCAAAGAGGCTCCTGCGAAAGAATTCTATTTGAAAAGAAGGATAGAAGAGGGTGAGGAGTTCGCTGCCGTAGGAACTTCGGGCAAGTGCTCTGCTGCGTGCCTTGAGATGAAATTAAACGACGGGAAAAATAACCCCGTATCCCAATTCGATGATTATGTAAATGCCTTCGATGTGGCCTTGCTCGTTCCTTCGCCCTACGAAGATATAGAGCCGAAGGACCTTTCCAAAAATTATGACCTGCGTTTCAGCGTTACGGGGAAGAACCTGGACTCCGCGATAATATTTGTCGATGATGACAAACAGGGTGACAAGGAGCTTTGTTTCAGCTACGGCGGGCGCCCCGGCGAGGAACGAATAAATATCAACCCGGCGATCAATAAAGACCGCGGAGTCGAGCCTAATGGAGATTTCAAGAATATTTTTAAATTTCCATGCGATTTCTCTTCTTTAAAAAGCAGATCGCATCAAATAACGATAAAAACGATAGACGCTGAAGGCAAGGCGTCGGTGCATAAGTTCGCTTTTACAGTGAAGAAGGATAATACTGTAGGCGAATTGAAAGGGGAATACCTGGGTCTCGGCCCTTTTGACGACGGCGTGCATATGCCTAAAGACAAGGTCGCGTATAAAGTCACATTTACAGCGCCGGAGTTCAGCAATTTAAAGTTCGACAAGGACGGGCGGGTGTCTCTGTCTATGCCGAGTGACGGCGTCAACCCGATATACGTCATGAAAGGTAAGGCGAGCATAAAAGTTGAAATGCCGGAATTTAAGACGGAAAATGACGCTTTTACAGCCAAAAGAAGCCTTGTAAGCAAAGAAGGGGTTTATGACTACCAGATGGTAATAACCAGAAAAAATGACGGTACGGACAACATGAAACTGAACATCAATTTTGACAGCGTGGGCATCAAAGAAAACGAAATAAAAATGGTTTGCACGCTGATCGAAGGTAAAAATATAATCGCCAGCAACGAAACCTTCAACACGCCGTTAAGGTTCAATGACGCGAATTTTGACGTTAATTTCGGACAAAACAGGCTGGATTTTGCGTTGGCGCAGCCGGCTAAAACCGTAAATACCGGCAATGGATATATTGAAGTTCTGGGCAGCGACAGGTAAGCGCCCTGTAACAAATTTACAGCAGCTTTGCGGCTTCTTTGGCGGCGGTGACGGCGTCTTTGGCGTATCCGTCGGCGCCGATCTCTTTGGCGTACTTCTCGGTGACCGGTGCGCCGCCGATCAAGATCTTTATTTTGGCTTTTAGTTCGTTCCTTTCCTGCACTACCTTCTCCATCTCGGGCATTGTTGTTGTCATCAGGGCCGATAGGCCGATAACAGGGGCGCTGTGTTTTATTGCCGCGTCAACGATATCTTTCGCCTCTATATTTTTCCCGAGGTCTATGACCTCCCAGCCGTGGCTCTCAAGCACCGCGGCGACTATGTTCTTGCCTATGTCGTGCACGTCGCCTTTAACCGTTGCAAGTACTATCTTGCCCAGCGAGAACCCCGCATCTTTTTTGAGAAGCGGCTTTATAACGGCGAAAGCCGCCTGGGCAGTTTCGGCCGAGCGTATTACCTGCGGAAGGAAATATTCTTTGGAAGCGAACTTTTCTCCGACCTCATTAAGGGCTTTGAGTATTATATCGTTCGCAGCGCTTAAGGGGCTGATGCCGGCTTGAAGGGCGGCGCTCACCGCTTTGGCTATCTCTTCGCGGTTGCCTTCCAGGACTGAAACGTAAAGGCGTTTGTCGGGCGCGAGCACGGCCGTCTCTGCGGAAACCGCTTTAACAAAACCGGAATATTTGGCTATATATTTTTCGCCCCTGGGGTCCGAGCCAACCAGTATCTCTTTTGCCAGCGCGTCGTTCGTTTCCCAGTCTTCGAAGGGGTTGCATATCGCCATATCGAGGCCCGCTTTACGTGCGAGTTTAAGGAACGTTGAGTTTATAACCTGTCTCGCCGGCATGCCGAAAGATATATTGGAAACGCCGAGAATTGTTTTGACCTCCGGCCACTTCTTTTTTGACTGCTTTATAGCGTCCAGCGTTTCCTGTGCGAGGCCCGGAGCCGCGCTTGCGGCGAGCGTGAGGTAATCTATTATAATCTCGTTCTTTGGTATGCCAAGCTTAACAGCCTCGTTTATAATGTGTTCGGCGATGGCTATTCTTTCGGCCGCGGTTTTGGGTATGCCCTTTTCGTCGGTTGTAAGGCCGATGAGCGCCGCGCCGTAACGTTTGGCAAGCGGTAAAACTTTAGCAAGTTTTTCTTTTTCACCGTTGACCGAGTTGATTATGGGTTTGCCCGCGCAGGCCTTAAGTCCCGCTTCGAGAGCCGATGTAAGGCTCGAATCCAAACATAATGGGGCGGAAACCACCTCTTGAATTTCTTCCACCGCTTTTGACATGAGTTTCGCTTCGTCAGCTCCGGGAAGCCCCAGGTTTAAGTCCAGTATGTCTGCGCCCGCGGCGGCCTGTCTCTTTGCTTCCGCGCGCAGTATGGTAAAGTTGCCGGCCAAAAGTTCTTCCTGGAATTTTTTGCGGTTTGTCGGGTTGATGCGCTCGCCGACAACAACAAGTTTTTTTATTGTTTCGACGTTGACCGACTTCGTTCGGGAGGAAAGAAGGAATTTGCTTTTTACCTTGCGCGCGGCGGGCGCCTTGCCTTTGAGCTTAGCGCTTAGCGCTTCTATGAACTCGGGTGTCGTGCCGCAGCAGCCGCCAAGCATGTTTATACCGCACTTGTGGGCTTCAAGGCAGGCCTTGACGAACTCGTCCGCCGTTCCGGGGAACACTGTTTCGCGGTTGATGAGTTTCGGCATGCCGGCGTTTGGTTTGAACGAGATGGGAAGCGTGGTGTTTGAAGCGAGAAGTTTTGCGAGCTTTACGAGCTCCTCCGGGCCAACTGAGCAGTTCATGCCCACGGCGTCGGCGCCCATCGATTCTGCCACCGACAAAAATGAGAGGACGTCGGTCCCCGTCACGGTTGTGCCGTCAGCGGTGAACGTCATCTGCACAACTACCGGGCCCTTAAAATTATCTTTGGCGGCCAGGAGCGCGGCTTTTACCTCGCGTATCTCGGCCATGGTCTCGATAACGAGGTAGTCCGGCTCGGCCTTTGCTATTGACCTTATTTGCTGGGAGAAAACGTCGTAAGCGAGGTCAAAACCCACCGTGCCGAGAGGCGTGAGGTAGGCGCCTATGGGGCCTATATCCGCAGCGACAAAAGCGTTAAAGCCTTTTGCGGCGTCGCGGGCGATGTTTACGGCGTTCGTGTTTATGAGATCCAGCGAGGCGTCGAGGCCGTAGTCTTTGAGTTTGAGCCTGTTGGCGCCGAACGTGTTGGTGAGTATGGCTTCGGAACCCGCCCTTAAATAATCCGTGTAAACGGCCTTAAGGCGTTCGGGATATTTTGTATTGAGCTCTTCCGGCGCTCCGATGTCTGAGAGAAAGCCGCGCTTGTGCAGCTCGGTGCCCATGGCGCCGTCGAGTATAAGCACCCGTTCCGAAAGAAGTTTCTTGAAATTAGCCTTGTCCATTTGTTTCCTCTGTTATGTATGACGCGCGGCCGGATTTTACAAATGATTTTTGAGGTTGTGGAACCCAGCCAGGGAATTTCGGGAATAACCTTTTACGCTTTTGAGCCCGATAAGTGCCGAAACCGATTTTTCGGGTATCATCTGGAACGTTTCAGTAAGTTTTATGTCTATCTGATCCGCGCCTAGCCAGCTTAAAAGATCTTTCTGGCTGGCAAGCGCCCAGTCGCCGTAGCCGGGAGAGAAACGCCGGGTCGCCGTAAACCCCCTGTTAGCGGCTTCATCTTTTATCTGTTTGTTAGTGATGTCTGCAAGCTCTTCAACCGCCACCGAGCCTAAGGCGTCAAGTATAAGGGCTCTTGTCGTCTCCCTGTCACGAATGTATTTATCGCGCCTGGCCTCAAGGGCCGGCCCGATGGTCACCGCGAACCCCGCGGCCTCACCGCACTCATTTAAAAGGGCGAGTATGTCAGCGCTTGATATTGTAAAAGACGGCACGAGCTTAAGCTTGCCGCCCGCCGACTTTATTGCGCTTGTTGCTACCACCTGGCGCGGGACAAAAAGCTTTTTGGCGGCATTGATCTCTTCGCTCAAAATATCGTTGACGTTGTCTCCGATCTTTGTTTTACCGCTCGCGAACCCGAGCCTGGAAAGCACTTTATTTAAAGGCACGTCGAACTTGGAGAACTGGGCCGGGTTTATGCTCATTTGTTCCTCTTGACCCCGTTAGAAGATCCCGGTGCCCGCAACCTGCGGTTGAAAATCTGCGTTTACAGCCGGTAGCCGCGTTTTCTAACGGGGTGGAATTGAAAATATACCATAAATATCCCTGATTTGCAAATTCTGCCGCGACGGGGACAATGACGGCAATAAAGCATTGCGGAGCGGCATAACTGCGCTAGGATTCAACCAAAATTGACAAAGGCAGCTATTTGTGGTAAATTTATAATTATAAGAGAATAACAACAATGCGCGGAACAATAATAGCAATATTGTGTGTGATGCTTTTTAGGGCTGCGGCTTGCGCCGGCGGTATGGAGATGTCAGGCGGCGCGACGCTTTTCCGTGAGCCATACGAGCAGGGGCCTTTTGTCGAGCTGCTGCTGAAACATTCAAACGGCAAGAGTTCAGGCTACGACAGAAAAGCCGCGAGGATTTTAGCCGAGCTTTCCGGCAGCTGCTATGTTGAACAGGGTATAGGCGAAGAGCCGAAGACTAGGAGCCTTGTTATAGGCGACCCGATGAACGGCAGTTACACTCTTTACGTCTCGGCAAATGAGAGCTGTATTTACCTTGTAAAAGCCGACGTAACTGAAACAAACAGCGTTTATGTTTCAAAAAAGATAACCGGCCTCATGCGAAAAGGCGACACGCAGGCGATAGAGATAACGTATTCAAACATCGGCACTATGCAGCCGGCCATACGCAAAAAAGTCGACATCGAAGTGCTAAAACACGAGCTGGAGATAGCTCTCATAAAGGGCAAACTCGATAAGAATATCGGCAGGGACGCGGCGAAGGACCTCATCGAAGCCGAAAGGGCGCTTGCCAACAAAGCTAACAAAGACGCGGCGAACAGCCTTAAGGTGTTCGTTAAGAAACTCGAAAAGCGGTGCGACAAACTTGACACGGGCAACCCGAAGCTGTGGTTTACCGATCCCGGGATGATATACGAAAGGCCCAGTGGCGAGCAGACCGGGCCTAAAAGACATTATGTTCGAACAAATAGCAAAGATACGCGATGCAAAAAAAGACGACTGGTTTGAGGCGCAGTCGGCAGTAGCGCTAATAGACGACGCAAAAGTAATGAGAGAAAACATACTGCATTAAAGGGTAACTTATGCTGACGATATTTCTACTGGTGCTGGTGGCTGTGCTTGTGTTCTTCGTGGTGTGGCAGGCTTCAAGGCCGCAGTCCGGCGGGCGCGAGTTCGCGCTTCTTCAGCAGCAGGTAGAAAACCTGCGAAGCCAGCTTTCAGATAACCTGAAAAGCAACACCGAGACCGTGAACAAGCAGCTGACGGGCATAATAGAGCAGGTGAACATCCAGCTAAACGCCGTCACGGGCCAGATGGTGAGCTCGCAGAAGACTATGGGTGAACGGCTGGACAACGCCGCGAAGGCCGTCTCCGACGTACACAAAGGTATTGGGACGCTCTCTCAGGCGGCGGAGCGGATATTTGAAGTGGGCAAGGACATATCGAGCCTGCAGGAGATACTGCAGGCGCCAAAAATGCGGGGAGGCCTCGGCGAATACCTCCTGGGCGATATATTGTTCCAGATGCTGCCGAGGGAACACTTCGAACTGCAGTACAAGTTCAAGAGCGGCGAAGTCGTTGACGCGGTCATACGGCTCGGTTCCGGTATGGTGCCGGTTGACTCAAAGTTCCCGCTGGAAAATTTTAAAAGGGTCATAGAGACGCAGGACGAAACAGAAAAAAAGAACGCAAAAAAGAAGTTCGTAAGCGACGTAAAAAAACACATCGATGCGGTGGCCTCGAAATACATACTCGCGGACGAGGGGACGTTCGATTTCGCCCTCATGTACATTCCCGCGGAGAACGTCTACTACGAGATGATAATAAAAGACAGCGGTTCCGGCGACGCGTCGAGCATATCGGACTACGCGCTTAGCAAAAAGGTCATACCGGTCTCGCCGAACTCGTTTTACGCTTACGTCCAGGCGATAGTGCTGGGGCTTAAAGGCATGAGGATAGAAAAAAGCGCGCAGGATATAGTGAGGCAGCTCGCGCGCCTAAAGGGGGATTTTGAAAGGTTCAAAAAAGATTTCGACGTGCTGGGTGGACACATAACCAACGTCAAGAACAAATACGACGAAACCTCGAAACGCTGCGACAACCTCGGTGAAAAGCTTCAGTCCAC
This sequence comes from Endomicrobiales bacterium, assembly GCA_963794945.1. Lineage (GTDB taxonomy): Bacteria > Elusimicrobiota > Endomicrobiia > Endomicrobiales > CAWCFT01 > CAWCFT01. Next base: position 102,523 of record CAWCFT010000017.1, on the reverse strand, counting down.
GGGCGAAGCCGACAGCGCCGCCTTGCCCGAGAAACGGGACAAGGCCGCGGGCCAGCTTTTTTAACAACAAACACCATTTATTCGTTATTATGGATGTTTAATGGAGAATAAACATGGAAAAGATCTATTTATTGTTAGTTTCGGCAATTATCATTCTCGCGTGCCAGCACGCGGCGTTCGCGGAGCTGAGCTCCAAAGCAAAGAAAGCGGAAAAACTTATATCGGAAGGCAATATACAGGGCGCAACCGAAATTTACAGGGACCTTATGGCGAAAGACCCGAAAAAGAACGCGAACCTTGTCAAAGAAGGCCGGGAAGGCTTTGCCAAAATGGAGCTGGGCCTGGAAAAGGTAGCGCTGAAGAACAAACATTACGATGACGCTGAAAAGTATATCGTTGAGATAACGACAGGCTACAAGGACACGGCTTCGGTCAAGCCGGCTTACCAGGACCTTGTTGTTATGCGCCTCGATATGGGGAACAAACTTTTGGACGGCGGAAAGTATGACGCGTGCGTCACTCTCATGGGCAAGACTTTGAAAACAGTCCCCGCAGACACCGACGGAGTTAAAGACCTGGCCGAGCTTTCCGGAAAGGCGCTGGTAACAGCGTCGGCGGCCGCGAACAAGGCTTTGGATAACCAAAAAGCGTTGGACTACCTCACCGAGTTCGGTAAGGCGGGGCTGCCGGCTGACGACCCCTTAACATTACGGAGTGTTGAGATCTCGTCAACTATAGCGAAAGAACAGCTCACGCTGGCCGAGAGCGATACGGCCGCAGCGAAATATGACACGGTGCTAAAAGATATCGGTATTGCGCTTGCCGCTAGCAAGGACGAGGCGGTCGCGGCGCAGGCAGGATACGATACAGGCGTGGCCTACAGGCTGAGCGGGCAGGCCGAGAAAGCTGCTGCTTCTTATAAAGACGTCTTACTAAACCATAAGACATCAGATTACGCGGCTCACGGCTTACGACCTTTACCTGATGAACATGGACAAGGGCGACAAAGTCGCGGCGCTAGAGAACATAACGGCCGCGGCTGCGCTCTGGCCCGATAACATCGATTATCAGATGAAACGCGCCAAACTTCTCTCGGGAACAGGCAACACTGAAGAAGCCAAAAAAATATACAACGGGCTTATAGACAAACTGCAGGACCAGATACAGAAAACTTATACGGGGAAAGAAAAACTCCAGTACGCGCTTGGCGAGGTTTATATGGGGCTTGAGAGCTACACGGAAGCCGCGATAGAGTTCGGTAAAGCCGTGAGCCGCAACCCGGCGTTCGCCGAGGCCAGGAGATCTCTGGCGCTGGCTCAGTTCAAGGAAAAGGATTTTGATCAGGCCCGGCAGAATTACATAATACTCATCAAGCAGGCATCCGACGATTATGATAAGATGCAGGCGGCGCTTTCAAAAACACTGGAGCCGGCCTCGGAGGAATCGAAGAAGCTCGAGCAGCAGCGCGTGCTTGTAGCCTATTTCCATTACCAGTACGGGCTATGCCTCGAGCAGCTCGGAGACTATGATAAAGCCGAGCAGGAATGCACGTTTGGACTAGAGGGTGTTTCAACGAAAAAAGCCGCAGTAACAATGAAGCGCATACAGAAAGCCAAGGCCGACAAGGCCGCGAAAGCCCAAACCACGGCGCCGGCCGCAATGCCCGTGTCTTCCGGAACGGCAAAATGAGGAACAAGCTTTCATAATGCGCAATATAAATATACTCCGTTTAACAATACCCGCTCTGCTCCTTTTTTGTCACGCAGCCTTTGGGGAAAGCCTGCAGGCCACGACAACCAGTGGAGAGCTGTGGAGCATCCACTTACAAGCGACCACCATAACGCAGGGGCACGGGTATTTTAATTCACCATATTCGGGCATTAACAGCCTTAGCCCGGACCCCGAGATCCAGAACATCTTTTACGTCAACCCTTTTCCTAGGCAGGAAGCTCTGGAACGGCGGCGAGATATACTTAAACCCTGAACTTGCCGGCGGAAGCGGCCTGAGCAAGACCCTGGGCATAGCGGGATTCCCTAACGGAGAAATATATCGGGTTGATAACCGCGACCTGAAACTGAATTTGTCCCGTTTGTTCATCAAACAGGTTTTCGGGTTTGGCGGAGAGAAAGAGAACATAGAGCCCGACAAAAACCAGCTGGGCACGACAGTTGACCGGAAAAGGCTGACGATAATAGCTGGAAAGTTCAGCCTAAACGATTATTTTGACGATAACTCGTACAGTCACGACCCTCGCACGCAGTTCTTTAACTGGGCGCTTATGGATAACGGCGCATGGGATTACGCGGCTGACACACGCGGTTATTCAATAGGAATGATGATAGAATACGATCAGCCGCGATGGGCGTTGCGGGGCGCATCCGTTATGGAGCCGCGCGAAGCCAACATGCTCGATATGGACACAGATATCGCGATGGCCCACGGCGATAACGTAGAATTTGAATACAGATATAAGATTAAAGATCATCCCGGCACGGCAAGGGTTTTGGCGTACGTAAACCACGCGCACATGGGAAACTACCGTGTCACGCTAAACACGCCGGCGTACAATCTGGATATCACTAAGTCGCGCGAATACAGCGTTAAATACGGGTTTGGACTGAATTTTGAGCAGGAGATAACTCAAAACCTTGGCGCATTCTTGCGGGCCGGGTGGAACGACGGAGCAACAGAGACGTGGGCTTTCACGGAAATAGATCGCACTCTTTCAGGCGGGGTGAGCCTCAAGGGAGCATCCTGGAAGCGCCCGCACGATAATATAGGAGCGGCTTTTATAGTCAACGGCCTCTCTGAAGACCACGCGGACTATCTTGCAGCCGGCGGGTACGGATTTTTAATTGGCGACGGTAAACTTGCCTATGCGCCCGAAGAGATATTTGAGGCATATTACCTGTGGAAAGTGTGCAGGGAGTTCGGCGTTACCGGAGATTGCCAGCTGGTAAACAACCCGGCATATAACAGCGACCGCGGCCCGGTGACAATTTTCGGCGCGAGGCTGCATTACGAGTTTTAATATGAAAAAACAAGTATCATTTTTTGCCGCATTAATTTGTATTTTTAGCATTTTCTCGGCTAATAGTCTGCTTGCCAAAGGGAATAGCCTCAAGGCCCCAAGCACGGACCTTAAGAACTTTCACGAGTTTTCCCGCAACGTCTTCAGGGGAGCCCAGCCGACAAAAGAGGGCTTCAATAAGCTTAAAAAACTAGGCATAAAAACTATTATAGACCTCGTGCCGAACCACACGGACGAAAAACTTATCGAAGGGCTGGGCTTCAGTTACTACCAGATACCGGTTAAACCGTGGCGGTTGGAAGACGCCGGAGTTATTCAGTTCCTCACAGTTGTTACCGATACCAAGAACTACCCCATCTTCATCCACGGCGATAACGGCGAAGAAAAAACCGGCTTGATGGTGGCTGTTTACAGGGTTTACGCGCAAGACTGGACCACTTACGACGCCACCAAGGAATGCTGCAAGGCCGGCATGAAAAAATATTGGGACAAAGTTTCCGGCTGTCTCGACGGTGTCAATAGATCAGCAGTAAAAGAAGCCATTAAACAATAGCTCTTGCGCCAGTTACCTTCCCGGCTTGCCTATCTGATTGAAAACCCCACAACATTACAGAGCAAAAACCACAATATTGATACTCTTGACAAATTGTTAGATATATATTAACATTTGTTTATGAATAAATCACAAATATTTAGCTTCCTAGATGAATCCAAGCTCACAGTTGACCAACTGGCCGAACGTATGGGCGTCTCCGGCATGACGCTCAGAAGGTGGAAGAAAGACCTGCCAAGCGATGAACCACTGCCTTCCCTTTACGAAAAATCTTTCATAGATGTCGTTTATCGATCCGTTTCTGAAGATCATATTTCCCAGGGCTCACCCACCGTGAAAGCGCTGATCAAGGAAGGGCACTACATGCCGCTTCCCATCGCGCAAACATACCTTGGAATAACCGAAGATACCCTTAAATCTGCCGAACAAAATGATACAAAGCCACTTTTACAATCCCTTGTAAATATCGGCGAAAGCCAGTCAAAACAAAAAGAAGTTGACGACAGCGGGAAAATGCTGACTACGCTTTCCAAGATGGGAAAAGAGTGGAAGCGCCGGATATCCGTGTTATATGATGTTGTCAGGTCAAAAGAGCTGCTTTCCAGCGAGAAACTGGTCGCTTACGGGGCGCTGTTCTATCTGATCTGTCCGTTCGACCTGATACCGGACAATATACCAGTTATCGGATACCTGGATGATTTCATAGTCTTGGGGTTCGCGGTTGCGTATTACACGAAGTTATCAGTAAAGAAAGCGCAAAAAATAAATAAAACTACCGAAAACGCAGCCTGAAAATAAACTAAAATGAAACTGTTTCGCGTATTATCGCCGATCATTTTAACGGCGACAATTTTATTCTCTCTATGCTGCGCCCTGCGCGCAAGACGATACCGCCGCGCCGATGTGCCTGGAAGAATTGATAGGGCAGTTGAGGCTCAATAACCCGCAAATAAAGCAGGCCAAGCAAAATTATATAGCGGACAAGGCCGCTGTCCCGCAGGCTACAGTGCTTAATAACCCGCAAGTGGGTTTCGTGGAAACACCCATTCCCGAAAGCCCGTTGAACTTATATAAATCAGAAGGCTTATACTACACGCTTACCCAATCATTTTCTTTTCCCGGGAAAAAGCACCTCGCCGGCGGTATAGCTGAAGCTCAGGCCGATATCGCCCAAACACAAGTTGACATACTGGCTCTTCAACTTACAGCGCAATTAAAGAATGATTTCTACCAGCTGCTCGTCCTTCAAAAACAGTTCGGAATAAACCAGGAAAATATCCAGCGCCTTGAACAGATAAAACAGATCGCAAAAGTGAAGTATGCGAATAATGCCGCGGCATATGTCGACTACCTTAACGCCCAGGTCACAGAAAGCAGCGCCGAGAACGACCAGTTCGCTCTGCAAAAACAGATCGATACTATGCGGCAAACAATAAACACGCTTATCGGACGAGATCCCTTAACCCCGCTTACAGTAAAAGGTGAGCTCCCGGACACAAAGCTTCCAAAATATTCTTTAGCAGAACTTGAAACGCTGGCCCTGGAAAATAATCCCCAGATAAAGTCTTCATTGCTGCAGATAAAGTCTTCTTCCAAAGGGCTCACTCTTGCCAAAATGTCGTACGCCCCTGATTTCCAGTTCATTCTTTACAATTACAGCGATAACCCTCCCTGGGGGTACGGCGGGCTCGGGTACAACTACGGGGTTGAGTTTGACCTTGTGCTGCCTACCTGGTTCTTATCTAAAGAGAGGTCGCAGGTTGCCCAGGCCAAGGCGAACTTAATCGCAAGTGAAGCGAATGACCAAAGCATGAGACAGCAAACCAGGCTGCAGGTTGACTCGGTTTACAACACGCTGGCGCAGGCAGTGAACCAGGGTGATTTCATTAGAACAAAGCAGCTGGAAGAGGCAAAAATGGCTTTCCGGCTGGGCTTGTCCGGTTACGCGAGCGGCAGCGCGGCGCTTACGGATATTCTTACCGCGCAGATCAACCTGCGCAATACCGAGCTCGCGCTGGTGCAGAGTGAATTTAACGCAACGCAGGCATACAATAATCTGGAGGCAGCCGTAGGCAAAGCGATTGAGTGAACGGTCTTGGCAAGGAGAAACCAATGGATAAACTGCTCAGCACAGTGAATTATTTGAAAATGCATAAATTGATAATAATGATCTTTCTAGTTGCCGGCGTACTTATTGGTGTTCTTGCCAGGGGTTCATTGAACAGCGCGGCACACAAGGAAAGTGAAGACATTGTCTCAAAAACTGTCAAGAGCACGGATGAGGCTTCCGGCGTGACGGTTCGGGCTCCAAAAGACGGTTTCAATCCCGCTTACGTTTCGTGTGAACGTGCCGGCATGGGCTGGGTGCCCGAGCAGATACCTGTTACTGGAAAACTTGCTTTCGATGCCGAAAAACTGCACCTGGTTTCGAGCAGGGTAAGCGGCAGGTTGGACACGATACTTGTGTTTGAAGGGACAAAAGTTGAAAAAAACCAGCCGCTTGCGGAACTTTATTCGCCAGATTATATAGCTGCGGAAAACGAATGCATTCTTTCAATGAACACGATGCGGACGCTTTCAGAAACGAAGAACACCGAACTTGTGAACGACGCCAAGGCCACCGAGCAGTCGGCCATAAACAAACTGAGGGTCTTGGGCGCCGATGATGAGGATATAGAAAAACTGACCAAAAAAGGAGTAGCGGAAACCCATTTTATCATCCGATCTCCCCTTTCGGGGATGGTAGTTAAACGGAACATGGACCAGGGGGCGTACCTTAATATAGGCGATAATTTCATGAGCGTGGCCGATACCAGCGATCTCTGGTTTTACGGCAATATTTATGAGCAGGATTATTCCAAGGTATCTATCGGTCAAGAACTGGAACTGCAGGCTTCTGCGCTTCCCGGGAAAAAATATACGGGACGAGTCGGCCTGATCGCACCTTCCATCGACCCGGTTTCCCACATTCTTTCCATAAGATGCGACGTGCCAAATCCCTCCGGCGAACTACGGCCCGAGATATTCGTTAATGCCTATTTGAGAGTTGCCGAAAGGAAAGCCGTTATAGTGCCAAAGGCCGCGCTTATCCAGATAAAAGACGCAGGCTATGTCATTGTAAAGGAAACAGAAGGTGTCTACCGCAGGATGCCGGTCACCTCTATGAACCTTAGAGACGGGCGCGTAGCTGTGCTTACTGGTTTGAAAGGGAACGAGGATGTGGTCACAAAGGGCGCTGTGCTTATAAATAATATGATAGAAGAATAGTAAAGACAATTTCGAAGCACGAATTTCTAAATCCGACACAATAATCAAAAAGGTAAAAATCAGCAATAAATCAGAAAATATCTATTTAGATTGTTTATTGTAGTTTTCTTAGGATTTAGTATTTGAGGTTAATATATGTCCCGCAGCGCGAAAGTTGTAAGGCTTGTTCTCCGTTACCGCATTTTTGTAATAATTATGTGCCTGATGCTGGCGGTATTTGGCGCGTATTTTTTTCATAAACTTCCTGTGGACGCGTATCCAAATATCGCGCCGCTCAATATTCAGGTAATAACCCAGTGGCCGGGCCGTAGCACGCTTGAGATAGAACGCCAACTGACTATCCCTATTGAGACCGCCCTGTCCGGAGTTCCAGACATACAATCTCTTCGTTCCGTTTCACTTTTTGGGCTCTCCAGCGTAACGCTTCAGTTCAAAGAAGGCACTGATTCTTTCCGCGCCAGAACCAATGTTCAGATGTATCTCAACAGCGCCACGGTTCCCGCGGGTGTCCAGCCGGCATTAAGCCCGGATGCGGACGCGCTTGGCGAGATCCTGCGGTTCCGGCTGGAAAGCGATAATTACGATCTTCTCACGCTCAAAAGCTGGCTGGACTGGGATATATACAGAAATCTAATCTCAGTTCCCGGCGTCGCGGACATCAACGGTTTCGGAGGCATGGTCAAGCAGTACCAGGTCCTGCCGAGCCCGGAAAGGCTGCAGTCTTACGGGATAACCCTCGGCCAGCTGGTAACCTCGCTTTCGAACGCGAATGCGAATGTCGGAGGCGACGTAATAACTGGGGGCGAACAGCGCTACGTGGTAAGAGGCGTAGGGCTTCTTCAATCACTTGACGATATACGCGATGTTGTCGTGGCGGTAAACCAGGGTGTGCCGGTAAAAGTGGCGGACCTTGCCGAGGTAAAGATCGGCAACGCGCCCCGGCTTGGAATGGTCAAGTTCAATAAAGATGATGACGCGGTAGAAGGCATAGTAGTAATGCGCAGGGGAGGCAACGCCAGCGAAGTACTCGAGCGTGTCCGCCAGAAGATTACGGAACTCAACACAAGCGGTATATTGCCCAAAGGCATTAAGATACAGTCTTTCTATGACCGGCAAAACCTGCTGGACATGACATTGGGTACGGTAAAACACACACTTTTGATGGGTATAGTTCTGGTGCTTATAGTGCTGTACATGTTCCTTGGCAATGTCCGCGCGTCGGTCGCGACGGCTATGGTTATCCCGCTCTCTTTGTGTGTTGCCTTCACGGGGATGTATTTTTTCAACGTTCCGGCAAACCTCATATCGCTTGGCGCGATAGATTTCGGGCTTATAGTTGAAGCGGCGGTCATAGTGATCGAAAACATAATGCGCCAGCTAGAAGCAGGAACCGAGAACCTCTATCAAACGGTAACCGATGCATCCGCGGAAGTTCAGCGGGCCATGGTTTTCTCGACCCTGATAATAATAACGTCATACTCACCGTTGTTTTTCATGGGAGGTATAGAAGGCAAGATATTCCAGCCCATGGCATTTACAATGGGGCTGGGCCTGCTGGCATCAATTGTTTTAAGCGTCACGTTCATGCCGGTGAGCGCCTCTTATCTTTTCAACACTGGTGTCGCGCCGCACACCCCGGTGTTCGTGGGATGGATACTCGGGTACTACCGGCCGCTACTTAAAAAACTCATTCAAAAACCGGTTGCGGTCATAACGGTCGCGCTTTTAACGCTCGCGGTAGCGTTATTCGGCGCCTATAACCTCGGCACGGATTTCCTGCCTACGCTGGAAGAGAACAATATGTGGATAAGGGTAACCCTCCCTAACACTGTTGACCTGGATTATTCTTCCAAAGTGGCGGGTGAGATAAGGAGCTATTTCCTTAGTCAGCCGGAGATAGAGACCGTAGTCGTTCAGATAGGCCGGCCCGATGACGGAACCGATTCTACGGGTGTTTTTAACCTTGAGTTCGGTGTATACCTCAAACGCCCGGGAAAATGGCCGCGCGGGGCAACAAAAGCGAACTTAGAGAAAAAACTGCAGTCTTATCTTGAGAGCATACCGGGAATTGAATATGAATTTTCGCAGTATATTCAGGACAACGTGGCTGAGGCGATATCCGGGGTTAAGGGCGAAAATTCCGTCAAGCTTTTCGGGCCAAACCTTGACGAGCTTAGTAAAAAAGCCATGAAGATACAAGGGCTTCTTAAGAAGATCCGCGGGATAGAAGATGTCGGCATATATCAGGAGCTCGGCCAGCCCACTTTGAATATTAATGTTAACCGTTCGCTCTGCGCTCGGTTCGGGGTAAATGTTTCGGATGTAGAGAACCTGGTCCAGAATGCCATAGGCGGAAACGCTGTGAGCTCTATTCTTGAGGGTGAGCGCAGATTTGACCTTGCCGTGCGCTTTCCGGAAACAAACCGCGACATGATAGAAAAAGTAAAATACCTGCTGGTGGATACGCCCGATGGACAGAGGATACCCCTCAGCATGCTCGCGGGTGTTGAGCTGACGGATGGGCCGTTCTTCATATATCGTGAGGCTGGTAAACGCTATATCGCCATAAAATTCGGTGTCAGGGACAGGGACCTCGGCAGCGCCACCGCGGAAGCCCAAAAGATGGTAAAAAAAGAGATAGAACTCCCTCGGGGTTACACTATTAAATGGGACGGCGAGTTTAACCAGATGAAAACCGCGCAGTTAAAGCTAGCGATAATCATCCCGCTGACACTGTTCGCCATATTTTTGCTCTTGTTCTTCACGTTCGGCAACGCTCTCGAATCTTCTATCGTAATACTTAACGTGCCTTTCGCGGCTATCGGCGGTATTGCTGCGTTGTATCTGACGGGGGAAAACCTAAGTATCTCGGCCGGTATAGGTTTCCTGTCACTGTTCGGTATCGCGATACAGAACGGTATAATACTAATATCTTACGTAAAAAAACTAAGTGTGCACCATGGGCATGATCTTGCAACCGCTGTATTGGAAGGCTCATCACTTCGTTTAAGGCCGGTGGTGATGATAGCTTTGCTGGCGGGTCTTGGGCTCTTGCCCGCGGCGCTGTCACATGCGGTCGGCTCGCAGGCCCAGAGGCCGCTGGCGCTTGTTATAGTAGGAGGGATGGTTTCCACAACGCTTCTCACTCTGCTCGTGCTTCCTGTGATTTTTGCCTGGGTTCACAAAGTCCGCGGGGTAAGCCATTTAAATCAGAATTAACAGCGTTTTGTATATTTAACGCTGATCTAATATTGTTTGGGATAACAAGCGGTTGTATTACAACCGCTTGTTATTTTGCTTTCATGGCGCAAAAAGATATAATTGTATTAAGACATACAATTTCGGGGGAGGTATTTTATGTCAATAAAAATCTTTAGTTCCGCCTTCAGCGAAGGCGGCATGATACCTGAAAGATTCACCTGCGACGGCAGCGGCGTATCGCCGCACCTATCCTGGGGCGAACAGCCAGCTGGCACCAAAAGCATTACTATAATATGCAACGACCCGGACGCACCGGGCGGCAACTTTGTGCACTGGCTGCTGTACGATATACCAGCCTCAACTCGCGAGCTGCCCGAAAATGTTCCTCCGGACGGTGTTCTTAGCAACGGAGCAAAGCAAGGTGTAACAGATTTTGACAGCCTCGGTTACGGAGGTCCGTGCCCTCCCGGCGGTGTGCACAAGTATGTTTTCAAAATATTCGCGCTGAACGCCCTGTTAGGCCTGCCAGCGGGAGCATCTGAAAAGCAGGTTCTCAAAGCTATGAAAGGGCACGTTCTTGGCGAAGGCAAGCTGACGGGCAAGTATGGAAGATAGATCCGTCCATTGCTCCTAAAAGATATTTTTGATATAATTCATGAACGTTTGATATTAGCTGCCGCCATCGTCCCCGCCGACAACTTCGTAGTCAGGCGGGCCCGCCAGAATGCAAAGCTTTCGGCGGGTAGGGGTTAACAGTGTATTATGTATATGCACTCTATAGTAAATTAGATAATAAGTTTTACATAGGTTTTACGAGCGATTTAAAGTCAAGGATTAAAAAACATTACGAAAAAGGTAATCATACGACAAAAAGATTTAAAGACATTGAATTAGTGTATTATGAGGCTTGCAGAGATGAGCAAGATGCTCGAAAAAGAGAAATACAACTAAAAACCGGTTTCGGAAGAAATTATTTACGCAATAGAGTAATAGGCTATCTAAATAATATAAGTAACAAAGCTGCCGCCATCGTCTAGTGGTTTAGGACATCGCCCTCTCAAGCTGGCCTTTATATTAAATCCTGTCTTTTAACTGTTAATGAAAATTCACTAAAAAGCCCTCAACCTTTCTCTTCTTTCCGACGATAATCAAGCAAATTCAGCAAAGCCATAATTTCCGTGTATTACTTTCTGTTTCCGGGTGTTTCTGGTGTCACCTAGACAATTTATAGACAAACTATGGACAAACATTTTTGTATTGTGTTCGATGTTAAATATTCTAAACATGCCGGACAGTTTGTGGATCTGCATACTAAAAAAGACATGATAAGGTGTCGCAAATAGTATATACTTTTTGCGACATCTTGAAAGCTCCAAAGCCTTCGGGTTAAATAGACCATAAGGTTTATAAATATACTAATAGGTAAAGCTATATTATACAATGTATATAAAATATAAACCATATCTTGACAAGAGTTTAAATATATATTAGTATGTATAGTATGAATGGACATAATAATAGTAAATTAAACCAATTGCTTCTCTTGTGGCCAAAAGGGACTGTTGCTGTTTATCCTTTATTCCTCAATAAACTCAAAATAACCCGTCAATTAGTATCTGCCTATCAACACAATGGCTGGATAAAAAGTATAGGAAGAGGGGCGTTTGTAAGAGCGTCCGGCGACAAGGTTCAATGGACCGGGGGATTATATACTTTGCAAAAGTATATGAGCTTATCTGTACACGTCGGCGGCAAATCTGCGCTTGAACATCTTGGATACGCGCATTATATACGGTTTAAAGACGATTCGCCTGTTTGGTTATTTGGAAATTCAGATGAAAAGCTGCCCGCGTGGTTCAAGAATAATAATTGGGGCGTTAAAATATCTTTTTGCATGACAAATCTATTCGCAGATTCCGTAAGCGAAGGTTTGACCTCAAAAGAAGTCAACGGGCAAGAAATAGTTATAGCTTCTCCCGAAAGAGCCATGTTCGAATACCTTTACCTGGTTCCCCAGGATGCATCATTTGAGGAAGCAAAACAAATAATGACAGGGCTTGCAACCCTGCGCCCCAATGTAGTTCAAAAGCTTCTTGAAGGGTGCAAATCAGTAAAAGCGAAACGTCTTTTTATGTTTCTTGCCGAGAATTGCAAACATTCCTGGGTTAAAGCCCTTGACCTGCCAAAAGTCAATATGGGCCGGGGAAAGCGCGTTATAGCTAAGGGTGGTTACCTGGATTCTAAGTATAATATAACCGTTCCCATGTCTCTAAAAGATGAAAAATAGCCCGTTTTATAATCAAGCAGAATTAATGCTTCGTATGCTGCCATTTACAGCGCAGGAAAAATGTTTTGCGCTCAAAGGCGGCACCGCTATAAATTTCTTTTTTCGCGACATGCCCCGTTTGTCGGTTGATATTGACCTTTCTTATATTCCCATCGAATCAAGGGAGCAATCGCTTAAAAACATCAGTGATGCGCTTAAAAGGATAGCCAGGGCGGCAAGAAAGGCTATACCAGGCTTGCGATTTCAGCAGGATAATGATTATAAGCTATTAGTAAGATTCAATGATGTTCAAATAAAAATTGAGCCTAATACCGTTCTTCGAGGCGCTGTTTTTCCTGTTGAAGAGAAGAATCTTTGTAAACCCGCTCAGGATATGTTTGAGTTGTTCGTTTCACTAAACACGCTGTCTTTTGCAGATATTTACGGCGGGAAATTGTGCGCCGCTTTAGACCGCCAGCATCCGAGGGACATGTTTGATATAAAACTTTTGTTAGAGAATGAAGGCATAACGGAGCAGGTAAGGAAAGCTTTTGTTATTTATTTGGCAAGCCATGATAGGCCTATGCATGAAGTGCTTTCGCCGTCAATCCAAGATTTCAAAAGAATGTATGATCTTGATTTTAAAGGAATGACGACATTGGATGTGAGTTATGAGGAATTGAGCAGCATTCAAAAGAAGATGCCGGCGACTCTACTGAAAAGTCTTACAGAAAAAGAAAGATATTTTCTCTTATCAATCAAAGAAGGTGTTCCTCGGTGGGATTTAATCAGCGTTGAGGGTGCGGATAAGCTTCCGGGTATTCAATGGAAACTGCTTAATATAAACCGTATACCGAAAAGAAAACATAAAGAGCTGATAGAAAAACTAAGAAGTGTTTTGCAATTGTAATTTACATAAGACGGTCTTATGGAATATACAAAGAAACATAAAAATCTCATCGCGAAGCTATTCACAAAAGCTGAAATGCTTGAAGAGGCAAGTATCGTTTTGTCTTGTGATGATTACAACCATGATATTGCTAACGCAATGCGCGATGCCGCTAAAAAGGCGAATGTTCCCATCGGTGCAACACCTGCGCTATTAGATGCGGCAAGACGTTATGAAAACAGAAATTGCGCCATTTTTAAGGAGTGTACCTTGCCTCATTGCGAAGGCGGGGTATGGTGCGATATCTATAATCTTGGTGGAAGCCATGGCCATATTGGCGACGCTTTCTCCCATTTGGGTAGAAGTGTATTTGATGTTCCATTACGAGAACGGCGCAAACTGATGCTTGAGATGCTGGGAAATAAAACCCTGCATAAATCTGCTAAACGAGCTAAAGGCGTAGTAAAACCCGCACTAAACGCAGTAAAGAAGCCACAAAGACGCCATAAAGACATCAAAGCTTACGAGAATCGGCGAAAATGAAAAATAATAGTAAATAGTAACGATAAATATTAACTTTTAAACTAAACCCATGCTGTGAATCTTCCATTACACGGCAACTTGCGTTGGCAGAAAACCAAACGCTTTATAACCTGGCAGAAGTAGACGAAAAAGAGTGTGTTAGACGAAAACAACAGGTTCAAATCTGTTGTTTTTTTATTTTAATATCTACAACCTGTCATTAAACCCCAAGCTAATATCCTAATGACGCTTATTTATGTCATACCCGAAGCAAGTGAAATATACGAAAAGAGTAGGCGTTTTACTTACCATAAACAAGCTAAAATATCAATATATTGCTTAGTAACATTCGGGCAGAGATAGTAGAAAATTCGAATGTTTTAAATAGTTGTTAGTGGACAGGGTTGACAAATATTATATATTGTGCAGAACTTCTATATAGCGCTGATTATTTGACGCCTTAATATTGTTTAATATTTTTACTATTCGACCATCCTTTTATACGGGTTGGTTTTTTTGTTTTTTACATTAAGCCCTATGATACCAAGGTACAATTGACCGGCTTCAACTTAATCCATAAAATGCCAACATAAGGAAGCATTAAATTTCTCAGGGCGTGCCGAGCTGGTTGATTTTATCAATAATACGATAAAAAATAACTATTTTTATATACGGATTATAAAATATGGAAAAAGTCAGCTTATGTGGGAACCTGGTCATTCTGTTTGCCATATAAATTAGTCAGTATATGGTAAAGGCGCTAACCATTGTTGTTCATTGTGAAGCACTTAAGGAGGTTGAATGGGAACAGCAGTATAAAAGCAAAATATCATGGGATTTTTTGCAGGTAAGGCAAATTTTAAAAAGGAGCTATTAACATGAACAAAAACAATTCCATAGTAGCGATATATCCAACACACACGGCTGCCGAAGCGGCTGTCAAGGAACTGCAGCAAGGCGGTTTTGATATGAAAAAACTGTCGATCGTCGGGCGCGATTATAACACAGATGAGCATGTGGTCGGTTATTACAATACCGGCGATCGGATGAAAGTGTGGGGCAAAACCGGCGCCTTTTGGGGCGGGATATGGGGGCTTATTTTCGGTTCTGCGTTCTTTTGGGTTCCAGGTGTGGGGCCGCTTTTGGTGGGAGGGCAGTTGGTTGTTTGGATAGTAGAGGCGCTGGAAGGCGCCGTTGTAATTGGCGGCCTGAGCGCTCTTGGGGCTGGCTTGTATGGACTTGGCATACCCAAAGACAGCATTTTGCGGTACGAGATAGCCATCAAAAACGACAAATTCGTCCTTCTTGCGCACGGTTCCGCTGAAGATGCAATTCTTGCCAAAAAAATTCTGACCGCACGAAACCAGAGTCAATGGATCATCATCAATAAACCAACTATCGATCTCTAGAAGGTTGCTTAGAACATAATTTACACCGAGTATGGAGGTAAAGTAATGCGCGTTGGCATAGCAGCAGACCATGGCGGGTTTGAGTTGAAAATGCAGTTGAGCGCGGAACTCAAGAGAGCCGGTTATAAGGTAGTGGACTTCGGAGCCAAAAAGTTGGTTACGGGGGATGACTACCCGGACTTTGTCGCGCCCCTAGCAAGGGCGGTGGCTAAGGGCGAGGTCACCCGGGGCCTGGCGATCTGCGGCAGCGGGGTAGGGGCTTGTGTTGCGGCCAATAAGATTCCGGGTGTGCGGGCGTGCCTGATCCATGAAACATTTTCAGCTCACCAGGGAGTGGAAGATGACGACATGAACATGATCTGCCTTGGTGGCCGTGTAGTCGGCTTTTCGCTTGCCTGGGAATTAGTCAATACATTTCTTCAAGCAAAATATCGCGCTACAAAACGTTTCCAACGCCGCCTCAGGAAAGTCGCGGCCCTGGAAATAAAGGAGACGGAATAATGAATGAGAACCCGTTAAAAAGGCTGGAAACGCTGGGGCAATCGATCTGGCTTGACTACATCAGGCGCGACCTGATATCGAGCGGTGAGCTCCGACATTTGATCGAAGAAGATGGAATAAGCGGAATTACCTCTAACCCCGCTATTTTTGAGAAAGCGATAGCGGAAAGCAACCTTTACGACAAGGAAATTCACGATATGTCTTTTGAGAAAAAGGATGTTAAACTAATCTATGAAACTCTCAGCCAGCACGATGTGCAGAACGCCGCCGACGAGTTCAAACCCGTGTATGAAAAGACTGACGGCGCGGACGGATATGTCAGCCTGGAAGTCAACCCTCATCTGGCCCGAGACACCAAAGGCACAATTGAAGAAGCACGGCGGTTGTGGGCGGCGCTCGACAGGCCAAACGTATTCATAAAAGTCCCGGCAACTATCGCAGGCCTGCCAGCCATAAAGCAGCTCATCAGCGAAGGTATCAACGTCAATGTTACTTTACTATTTGGACTGCCTCGTTATAGAGAAGTTGCCGAGGCATACATCGCGGGCCTGGAAGCGCGCGCGGCTCAAGGCAAACTGGTGAGTCATATAGCTTCCGTAGCCAGCTTCTTTTTAAGCCGTATTGACACACTAGTGGACCCGCTCGTAGAGAAATTTATAGTTCCGGAAAATGAAAAGTCGGAAATCGCGCAGAAGGTGTGCGGACAAGTGGCTATATCGAGCGCTAAGGCGGCTTATCATATATATAAAGAAATATTTGGCAGTGACAGGTTCAAGAAACTGGAAAATAAGGGCGCCCGCGCTCAGCGGTTGCTCTGGGCCAGCACAGGCACAAAGAATCCGGAGTACAGCGACGTAAAATACATTGAACCGCTGATCGGCCCGGATACCGTAAACACGGCCCCTCTTAAAACCATCGAAGCGTATCGCGATCACGGCGATCCCAGGCCAAGCCTCGATCAAAATGTCAAACAAGCAGGCTGGATAATAGCGCATTTACCAGAACTCGGTATCAGTATAGACAATGTGACCCGGCAGCTTGAAGACGAGGGCGTCAAAAAATTTGAAGAACCTTTCGATAAACTGATGGAGACCTTAACAAAAAAGTCGGTGCAGAAACAAAAGGGGGAAGCTTATGTTTATAGCTGATCTATTTGTCGCTCTGGCTTTTGGTTTTTTTATTGTGTGGAGTTTTTTTATTATTTTCGGCACAAGGGGGCCTTGGAACAGTTTTCTGTGGTTTTTTCTCTTGGTGTCGCTTTTTTCATGGGCGGGTGGCATATGGCTTGTGCCTTTTGGGCCGCTGTGGCATGGATCGAACTGGCTGCCGATTGTTTTAATGGGAATTTTGATTTCACTGTTGCTTGTGGCGGCAAGCCCCAGGCCTTCCCGCAAACGCGTAACGGAACAAGAGAAGGTTGTAGTCGACGCGAATAAAGCGATTGAAAATGGGATCTTATGGATATTGATAATTATATTACTGTTTTTCGGCATCAGTCATTACGCTCGATACCCCATGTTTCGCTAAACCCGGTTTCAATGAGGTAAGTGACATGAAAATAAGTCCTTTGGCGGGAAAACTTGCCAAGCCTGCAATGCTGGTTAATGTGCCCAAACTTATCACAGCATATTATACCGAAGCGCCTGATCCGGCAGTACCTGCGCAGAGGGTTGCGTTCGGCACTTCAGGGCACCGCGGTCAGCCTTCGATAAAGCGTTCAATGAAAAGCAAATTCTCGCCATCACTCAAGCCATTTGCCTCTACCGCAACCAGAAAAAAATTGACGGCACCCTGTTCATAGGAATGGATACGCACGCGCTCTCCGTTCCGGCTTTTGCAACCGCCCTTGAGGTGCTTGCTGCCAACGAGGTGGAAGTAATGATGGCGGATAAAGAAGAATACACCCCGACCCCCGTTATTTCTCACGCAATTATTACATACAACCGCGGACGCAAGACAGGGCTTGCCGACGGTATAGTTATCACACCTTCGCATAATCCGCCGCATGACGGAGGTTTCAAATACAACCCTCCCAATGGCGGGCCGGCCGAAACCGATGTCACCGGCTGGATAGAAGCAAAAGCGAACGAATTGCTTGAGGGAGGCCTTAAGGATGTAAAAAGAATGCCTTTTGAGAAGGCCCTTCGCGCCGGTACGACGCACCGGCATAATTTCCTGGATGAATATGTAAGCGATCTCTGCAACGTGATCGACATGGACATAATCCGCGGCGCTAAGATAAGCATAGGTGTTGACCCTCTCGGCGGCGCTGGCGTTCATTACTGGGCTCCGATCGCCGAACGTTATGGGTTGAACCTGACGGTTGTAAACGATGTTGTTGACCCGACTTTTCGCTTTATGACAGTGGATTGGGACGGGCAGATAAGAATGGATCCGTCCTCACCTTACGCTATGCAGAAGCTTATCGGTTTAAAAGACCGCTTCGATATCGCTTTTGCCTGCGACACTGACCACGACAGGCATGGGATTGTTACTAAAAGCGCCGGACTGCTTGCGCCCAATCACTATCTTTCAGTAGCCATCTTCTACCTTTTTCAACACAGGCCAAAATGGCGCAAGGAAGCCATGGTCGGCAAGACCGTGGTTAGCAGCCGGACGATAGACCTTGTCACTGCAAAACTTGGACGCAAACTTTACGAGGTTCCGGTTGGTTTTAAATGGTTCGCGGACGGGTTGTTGGACGGAACGCTTGGTTTCGGCGGGGAAGAGAGCGCGGGTGCGTCTTTCGTCCGTTTAGATGGCACGGTTTGGACAACTGATAAAGACGGAATTGTTCCGGCTCTTCTGTCAGCTGAGATAACGGCAAAAATGGGCCGCGATCCCGGAGAGATCTACCGCAAATTAACACGCGAGTTCGGCGAACCTGTTTACGACCGCGTGGAAGCGCCTGCAACTCCTGAGCAAAAAGAAGCTTTGGCTAAACTTTCGCCCCAACAGGTTACGATCAAAGAGCTTGCTGGCGAAAATATTAAAAGTGTCATAAGTAACGCGCCTGGCAACAGCGCGCCAATCGGCGGTGTGAAAGTAACAACCGAAAGCGGTTGGTTTGCCGCAAGGCCTTCGGGCACCGAAGATATATACAAGATATACGCGGAGAGTTTCAAGGGAGAGGATCATCTGCGCAAAATCCTTGAAGAAGCTCAGATAATCGTGAATGATGCTATTGGAGCAAAATGAAAGGGCTACGAATGATGCAAAAGAGTATGATGTCTGAATTAAAACGGGCGAGGATGAAATTTCGTCCAACTCTTCCTGAGATTTATAAAAACGGGCCGGGGGCGGTCCTGCCGGTGTCTGGTAAACTGACCGGGAGCATTGCTGACCAGGAAATGGTGCGAAAACTGTTTCCGCGTACCTACGGTATGCCCCTGGTTACGTTTAGCAGAGCGAAGAACCCGGTAGCCTCTAAAAAGATCGTTAAGGTGGGCGCCGTACTCTCGGGCGGTCAGGCGCCGGGCGGCCACAACGTAATCGCAGGGCTATTTGACGGCCTGAAGAAAGCGAACCCTGAAAACAAGCTGATCGGATTTCTCGGAGGCCAGTCGGGAATACTGGAAAATAAATGGAAAGAGATCACGGCGCGGCTCATGGACGAGTACCGCAATACCGGCGGTTTCGATATTATCGGGTCCGGCAGGACGAGTATTGAGAGCCCGGAACAGTTCGAGCTTGCCAAAAAGACCCTGCTGGGCAACAATATCGACGCGCTCGTCGTCATAGGGGGAGACGATTCCAACACGAACGCGGCGCTTATGGCCGAGTACTTCAAGAACGAGGGTGTGGACTTTAGCGTCATCGGCGTTCCCAAGACGATCGACGGTGACCTGAAGAGTGAACAGATCGAGGCCTCGTTCGGTTTCGATACCGCCACAAAAATATACTCGGAACTTGCCGGGAACATCTGCTGCGACGTCAATTCGGCGCGGAAACACTGGCATTTCGTGCGGTTGATGGGCCGGAGCGCTTCGCACATTGCGCTTGAGGTTGCTTTCAAGACACAGCCGAACATCACCCTTATCGGCGAAGAAGCGCTGGCAAAGAATATGACGCTCGCTCAGATCGTAGAATCCATAGCTGAGGTTGTGTCTCGCCGAGCGGGGGAAAAGAAAGATTTCGGTGTAGCGATTATCCCCGAAGGCCTAATCGAGTTCATTCCCGAGATGAAAAAGCTTATATCAAACCTGAATGAGATTCTGGCTGAAAACGAGGGGAAGTTAAGTTCCCTGCCGCACATTGATGACAAGAAAAAATTAGTGTATTCGAAGCTCCCGGCGCGTTCATCGAAGTTTATGAGATCTCTGCCGGGAGAGATATCGGAACAGATGATGCTTGAAAGAGACTCGCACGGCAACGTGCAGGTATCGTTGATAGATACGGAAAAACTGCTTATCGAAATGGTCAGGATCCGGCTCTCGGACATGAAGAAGGCAGGAACATACCAGGGGAATTTTTCCACGATCACTCATTTCTTCGGATATGAAGGCAGGAGCGGAGCGCCGTCAAATTTCGACGCGCAATATGCATACGCCCTGGGCTATAACGCGGCGGCTTCTTGTTTTGAATGGTTTCAACGGTTATCTTTCATTGGTCGGAAATCTGATAAATGAACCACGGCAATGGCAATGCGGCGGTGCGCCAATCACAATGATGTTGAACATCGAAAGAAGGAATGGGCGACATAAGCCCGTCATCCGGAAGGCGCTGGTACGACTGGACGACGCGCCTTTTAAGGCGTTTGAGAAGAACCGGGAGAAATGGGCGATGACTGAAAGTTACATTTCCCCCGGCCCGATCCAGTATTTCGGCCCGCCAACGGTCACTGATATGACGACAAAGACGCTACAGTATGAGCAGCGCGGAAAGGAGAAACTATGAGCGAAAAAGAGCCTGTCAATAAACCGATATACAGCCTGTTGCCTAAAGATGTCGAGGGGTTTGATCTTCTGGCTGAACTTGCCCTGAATATGCGCTGGTCGTGGAACCACGCTACAGATAATGTTTGGCGGCAGCTTGATCCCGTGCTGTGGGAACTTACTCATAATCCGTGGGTTGTCCTGCGGACCGTTTCCCGCGACCAGATAGAGCATGTTTTGGCAGACCCGGTTTTTCGCAAGACCGTCGAAGAATTGGCGCTGGCCCGGCGTGAGGCGCTGGAAGTTCCAGCATGGTTCCAGAAGAATCATCCGCAGAGCCCGCTGACCAACGTCGCTTATTTCAGCATGGAATTTATGCTGAGCGAAGCTCTGCCCATTTACTCCGGCGGACTCGGCAACGTAGCCGGCGATCAGCTTAAAGCCGACAGCGACCTGGGTGTGCCTGTGATCGGTGTGGGCCTCTTATACCAGCAGGGTTATTTTCGCCAGATAATCAACAGGAACGGGGAACAAGAGGCAATTTATCCATATAATGATCCCGGACAACTGCCTATCATGCCTTTGCGTCACCCGAACGGTGAGTGGCTTCGGTTGGAGATTACCTTACCCGGCTATTCGTTATGGTTGCGCGCATGGCAGGTACAGGTTGGGAGAGTTAAACTTTACCTGCTGGACAGCAATGACGCCGCGAACATTCCGACACATCGCGGAATTACGAGCGAACTTTACGGGGGCGGCTCTGAACTGCGCCTTAAGCAGGAGCTGCTGCTTGGGCTTGGCGGGTGGCGACTGCTCGAAGCGCTTGGTATAAAACCGGAGGTTTGTCATTTAAACGAGGGACATGCAGCTTTTGCTGTGCTTGAACGCGCCCGGAGTTTTATGAAGGAAAACTCTGTGCCTTTTGACGTGGCTCTCGCGGTCACGCGGGCAGGAAATCTTTTTACCACTCATACGGCGGTGGCTGCAGGCTTCGACCGTTTTGAGCCGTCTCTTATTGAACATTACCTTGGCATATATGCGCAGAAAGCATTAGGCATTTCATTTAATGATCTGATGGCGCTGGGCCGCCAAAACGGCGGCGACAATTCTGAACCTTTCAATATGGCATATCTTGCGATCCGCGGCAGCGGAGCGGTCAACGGCGTGAGCCGCCTGCACGGGAAAGTGAGCAGGCAGTTGTTTTCTTCTCTTTTTTCGCGCTGGCCGGTGGACGAGGTCCCCGTAGGTCACGTTACCAACGGAGTTCATATGTCGAGCTGGGACTCGGCGGAATCCGATGATCTCTGGACCGAGGCCTGCGGAAAAGACCGCTGGCTTGGCACAACCGAAACTATGGAACAGAATATCCGCCGCATTCCCGACGCCAGGCTTTGGCAGTTCCGTTCAGCCGCAAGCAAATCTCTTGTCGAATACGCCCGTGAAAGATTATCCCGGCAGCTGGCATCCACAGGGGCACCGCAGGATCAGGTTGAAGTGGTGAAACATCTATTTGACCCTAACGCGCTGACGCTTGGTTTTGCGCGGCGCTTTGCCACTTACAAGAGGCCGAATCTGCTCTTGCGCGACCCGGAACGCCTGCGCCGCCTGCTAACAAATACTGAACGCCCGGTACAGCTCATCATGGCCGGTAAAGCCCATCCCGCAGACTGGGCAGGGCAGGCCCTCATCAAGGAATGGATTAATTTTATACAGCGGCCGTATATACGCCCTCACGTGATATTTCTCAGCGACTACGATATGCTGCTCGCCGCTCGCCTGGTGCAGGGGGTGGATGTTCGGATAAATACGCCCCGCAGGCCCTGGGAGGCCAGCGGGACGAGCGGTATGAAGGTTCTTGTAAACGGCGGCATCAATCTGTCGGAACTTGACGGCTGGTGGGCGGAAGCCTACAGCCCGGAAGTCGGTTGGGCTCTAGGTGACGGAAAGGAACACGGTGATGACCCGACGCTGGACAACATCGAAGCCGAAGCCCTTTATGAGTTGCTGGAACAGAAAGTGATTCCGGAATTTTACCGGCGCAACGAGCAAGGCATACCGGTTGAATGGGTGGCGCGTATGAGAGAGAGCATGGCGCGTTTGACGCCAAGATTTTCCACGAACCGCACGGTGCGTGAATATACCGAACAGCATTACATTCCTGCCGCAGCATCTTACCTTGCTCGCGCTTCCGATAAAGGCGCAGCAGGCAGGAACATGGTAAATTGGGAACATGCTCTTAAAGAGAAATGGTCCGCGCTGGGCTTCGGCGAAACGCAGGTTGAGACTCGGGGTGAGCAGCATGTTTTTGAGGTGCATGTGTATCTCAATGACATCGACCCGAATACGGTTCGCGTTGAACTTTATTCGAATGGCGTCAACGGGGGTAATTCTGTAAAGCTGGAGATGAAGCGAGGGCGAGAATTAACGGGCGTGGGAAGAGGGTACATCTATAGCATATCGGTATCAGCGGACCGGCCTGCGGAGAGTTATACAGCTCGGGTGATACCGTTTTTCGCCGGCAGTGCGGTCCCTCTGGAAGAGGTTCATATCCTATGGCAACGATGACGAAGCCGCCCCAAGACGGGGTGCCCGCATATATCTCTAAGATCTCCGAACATGCTGATGTTCGGAGCGGTTCTCCTCTACCTTTGGGAATCCATGAATCTGAGGGAGGAGTTAACTTTGCATTATTTAGCCGTTATGCCAGTCGTGTTCGATTGGAGTTGTTCGACCATTGCGAAGATGCAGTGCCCTCCCGAATTATTGATTTCGATTCAGCACACAACCGCACCGGCGACGTTTGGCACGTCTGGGTGAAGGGGATCAGTTTCGGCCAGCTCTATGCGTACCGCGTGGATGGCCCTTACGAT
Organism: Endomicrobiales bacterium; assembly: GCA_963794945.1. Classification (GTDB taxonomy): domain Bacteria; phylum Elusimicrobiota; class Endomicrobiia; order Endomicrobiales; family CAWCFT01; genus CAWCFT01. The sequence continues at coordinate 79,139 of CAWCFT010000017.1, read as the reverse complement.
CCCGGCAAAGGAGATCGTTTCAATTTCAACAGGCTTCTCCTGGATCCCTGCGCTACCGCGATTTCACATTTGCCGCCATGGGACTTTGAATCGGCGCGCGGATACGATCCATCGGCTCAGGCGCAAGACGTGGTTATCTCGAAGCGGGATAATGCCGGTTCAATGCCGAAATGCATATGTGTTAATGACCACTTCGATTGGCAGGGCGATCAGCCACTCCGGCATCCCTGGTCGAAGACAGTTATTTATGAAATGCATGTTCGCGGATTTTCCGTTCACCCCTCGTCTGGTGTTGAGCATCCCGGCACATACCGGGGCCTGATAGAAAAGATCCCCTATCTCACAACCCTGGGGGTAACCGCCGTGGAGCTGATGCCCGTTCAGGAGTTTAATGGAAATTCCATCCCACGCAGAAACTCGCAAACAAATCAATTGCTCAGCAATTACTGGGGATACGACCCCGTGGTTTTCTGCGCGCCCAAAGCATCTTACGGCAGTTCGGGAGGTTTGGGCCAGCAGAAGCTGGAGTTCAAGGAAATGATCCGGTCTTTTCACAATGCGGGTATCGAAGTGATCCTGGACGTTGTGTTCAATCACACGGCGGAAGGAGACGAACGCGGCCCGACGCTCTGTTTTCGCGGGATTGATAACTCGATCTTTTACACACTGGATGACAACAAACGTTACTACAAGGACTACACGGGTACGGGCAATACCGTCAACGCAAACCATCCTGTGGTGAGGGACCATATCCTGGCCGCGCTCCGGTATTGGATGATCGATATGCATGTAGATGGATTCCGGTTTGATCTGGCGTCTGTTCTCGGCCGGGACGGCAACGGCAAGCTGTTAGCCAATGCTCCGCTTCTCGAACGGATCGCTGAGGATCCGATCTTGAGAGACGTGAAAATCATTGCCGAGGCCTGGGACGCTGCCGGAGCATACGAGGTTGGCAGTTTTTCACAGCGTCGATGGGCGGAGTGGAACGGGCGGTATAGAGACGATGTTCGGCGATTCTGGCGCGGCGATGAGGGGATGCTCGGTTTGTTTGCCAACCGCCTCTGCGGCAGTGCCGACATTTATGGCAAATCGGGTAAAGGCCCCGAGGGCAGCATCAATTTCATCACTTGCCACGACGGTTTCACTCTCAACGACCTGGTGAGTTATCGGGAAAAGCACAATGAGGCAAACGGAGAGAATAACCACGACGGAACAAATGAAAATTTCAGCGAAAATTATGGCTATGAGGGTCCGACGAATGATGCCGGCAAAGAGTCCGTCCGGAAACGCCAGATCAAAAACTTTGTTATGACCTTGCTGGTTTCACGCGGAGTGCCGATGCTGTTGGCCGGAGACGAATTCCGCCGCACTCAAAGCGGCAACAATAACGCTTACTGCCAGGACAATGAAAACAGCTGGATAGACTGGGGCGATCTTGAAAAGCATCGTGAGATTTACAGGTTTGCTCAGGGCATGATCGCTTTTCGCCTCGCCCATCCGGTTTTGAGCAAGGAGCAATTTTACGCGGACGGTGATATACATTGGTTTGGCCCGCAAGGAGGATCGCCCAACTGGACCGATCCGAAGGAAAAGCAATTTGCCTGTTTGATCCACGAAGACGAGCACCGAGCGTTATGCCTCCTGTTCAATGCCGGCGCCGATGCGGTTGATTTCCGTTTACCTTCGATAACGCCCGGGGCCAAGTGGCATCTTGCTGTAGATACGTTTGACGAAACACCGTGCGATTTGTTCGCTCCGGGTAAGGAACCGCTTTTGCAATATCAGCAAACATACCTGTTGAAATTCCGCTCCAGCGCCATCCTTTTGGCGCGGAAGCCGGGAACTCCGATAGGAGAAGGTCCCCAATGAATCAACGATCCTCCGGCATACTTCTCCATCCAAGCTCGCTTGCAAGCCCCTATCCTATCGGCGACCTGGGTCCGGCGGCAAATGCTTTTGTGGATTTCATGGTTCAGAGCGGACAGTGGTGGTGGCAGATGCTTCCCATCGGCCCGACCGGAGAAGAAAATTCGCCTTACAACTCACCGTCAGCCTTTGCTGGTAATCCGCTTCTGATAAGTCCCGATCGATTGGTTGAGCAAGGGTTTCTTGGCCGCCAAGATATAGAGCCTCTCATCAACAGCGATAAGGGAATGGTGAACTATCCCGCTGCGACACGCTTGAAACTGGGATGGCTCAAAAAAGCCTTCGATCATTTTGAAAAGTGCCGGCGTAACGACAGGCAATCCGAGTTCGACGCATTTGCTAGTTCGGAGTCTTACTGGCTTGACGACTTTTCGTTGTTCTCGGCCATCAGGGGCAAAGAGGGCACCGCGAATTGGACCCGGTGGGAGCAAGAGCTGCGAACGCGCCAGCCAGACGCCGTCATCCGCGTGCAGAAACATCTTGCTGATGATATTCGTTATCATAAGTTTGTTCAATGGCAGTTTTTCGTGCAGTGGAAAGAGTTAAGAGTTTATTGCTCGCACAAAGGCATCCGGTTGATTGGTGATATTCCCCTGTTTGTGGCGCACCACAGCGCCGATGCCTGGGCACATCAGGAATTTTTCAAACTTGATACCGATGGAAATCCTACGGTGGTCGCGGGGGTCCCCCCCGATTATTTCTCAAAAACCGGGCAGTTATGGGGCCTTCCCATATACAACGTGGAGGCGCTTCAGGCGCATAATTACCGCTGGTGGATCGAACGTCTCAAGACGGCTGCTGGGCGGTTTGATGTCAACCGGCTGGATCATTTCATCGGTTTTGTCCGCACGTATGAAGTGTCCGCGCAGGACAAGACGGCTGCGAACGGGCGTTACCAAACTGGCTTAGGCGTGTCTTTTTTCAAAGCTGTCCGCGAAGCTCTTGGGCCTTTGTCTATTATAGGAGACGATCTCGGTGCAACAAGTCCCGAAGTGGTGGCTTTACTGAATCAATTTCAAATCCCGGGCACTCGTGTCCTGCAATTCGAGTTAAGCTCAAATATCAAAACCGATTCAGTTCCACAACAACAGCATCCGTTACAATCCGTGGTCTATACCGGAACGCATGATAACGATACAACGGCAGGCTGGTATGGAAAGCTGACTGACACGCAACGCGAAACCGTGCGGAAAAAGCTGCGAGCCAACGACCAGGAAGTTGTTCTGGGCAATGATCGGTGAGGCATTTGCATCTCAATCTGATATTGCCATTGTCCCGGCGCAAGACCTTCTGGAGCTTGGGTCTTATGCGAGAATGAATTTACCCGGAGTTGCGAAAGGAAACTGGGGATGGCGGCTGAAGGATGGAGCGCTCACCAGTGAACTTGCTCAAAGGCTGCGAAGTATAACTATGATGCATGGGCGCCTTGTGAACTGAGATTCCTGTCCAGCTCCGGCAAAATCAGTATTGGGCGATATATGGTGAAAATATTTTCGCAGGAGGCGTGATGAGAAAAAGCGGATTAATTACAACATTGTTCATCGATATCGGCGGTGTTCTGCTCACCGACGGGTGGAGCCATAAGGCCGGTAAATTGGCGAGCAAAACATTCAACTTGGATTTTGAAGAGATGGAAAACCGTCATAAAGAGGCCCTCGATACATATGAGTTGGGCAAGCTAACCCTTAAAGAATATTTAAAGCGGCTTGTGTTCTACAAAAAACGGCCGTTTACTCAGACTCAATTTTTGAACTTCATGTACGCGCAGTCAAAGCCCTATCCCGAAATGATAGAGCTTGTGCGAGGGCTTAAAGAGCGTTATGGGCTGAAGATCACCGTAGTCAGCAACGAAGGGCGCGAGATAAACGAGTACCGTATCAGTAAGTTCAAACTTGACGGATTCGTGGATTATTTCGTTTCGTCCTGTTTCGTCCACTTGAGAAAACCCGACAAGGATATTTTTCGGCTTGCGCTCGATACCGTGAGGGTTGCAGCCGATAAGGTTGTATATATAGAAAACACCCCGATGTTCGTCGAGATTGCGGAAGGTTTAGGGATCCGAAGCATTCTCCACACGGATTATAAATCCACGCGCTCGAAACTGGCCTCATTTGGGTTGGAGCTGCAGAATGATTAAGGGATCATCTGTGAACCTGGTTAACCCGCGCATACTTACGATTAATGGCGGCTCATCGAGCATCAAGTTCGCGGTGTTCGAAACCGGCGACAAGCTTCTGCGGATTATGGACGGCGGTATCGAGCGAATCGGATTGGCCGACGCTGTTTTCCGGGTGAAAGCCATAAATCCGGCAGACAGCTTTTCACGGAAGCTTTCGGCTCCCGACCACACATTTGCGGTTGGCGCACTGATGGATTGGATAGATGAACGTTTTGGGAAGGACACTTTGGCCGCAGTGGGTCATCGCGTGGTGCATGGCGGGCCAAGGTATAGCGAACCACAGCTTATCACCACGGCAATGGTCAAGGAGTTGCACTCTTTAAGCCCGTTTGACCCTGAACATCTACCTGAAGAGATACTGTTGACCGAGTCGTTCGCGCGCCGGTTCCCGGACCTGGCACAAGTAGCTTGTTTCGACACGGCTTTTCACCATGACATGCCGCGCGTAGCGCGGATGCTGCCAATCCCGCGCCGATATGAAGCGAAGGGAGTACGGCGGTACGGTTTTCACGGGTTGTCATACGCGTTCCTGATGGAAGAGCTGGCCAGTCTGGCAGGAAGGGAAGCGGCGCAAGGCCGGGTGATCTTAGCCCATCTCGGAAATGGAGCGAGCCTTGCGGCAGTGCTTAAAGGTAAATCAATAGACACAAGCATGAGTTTTACTCCTGTTGCGGGAGTGCCGATGAGCACACGCTCGGGCGATCTTGATCCCGGACTTCATTGGTATATGGCGCGCACGGAAGGTTTAGACGCGAAACTATTCAACGAGATGGTCAATTTTCAATCAGGCCTGCTTGGCGTTTCTGAAACCAGTTCCGATATGCATGATTTGCTCGGCATGGAAGCGAAAGACGCCCGGGCGGCTGAAGCGGTCGCGTTATTTTGCTATCAGGTCAAGAAATGGATCGGTTCCTTCGCCGCGCTGGGCGGATTGGACACGCTGGTCTTCGCAGGAGGCATAGGTGAAAATGCGCCGCTCGTCCGCTCGCGAATTTGTGACGGGCTCGGATTTCTTGGGATCGAACTTGAAGAAAAGCGCAATGCGACAAATAAAGGCGTGATTTCCACTGATACCAGCCGTGCCATGGTCCGCGTCATTCACACGGACGAAGAACTGATGATAGCGCGCCTGGTATGCGGCGTACTCGGGTTTAATAGAATGTTTAAAAAAGGAATCTGAAAAATGTTTATCAAATACACTGTCAGCCGGAGGACGACTGTGAGCAGAAAAAATACTTAAAGATAAAAGGAGAATTATTATGTTGAACAAAATAAAGATGTTCAAAATCTGTAAATTGAATGATCGCCGCATGGGACGAAAAGCGGCTATGGCGCTCGTAGCGGCAGTATGCCTCGCGTTTGCTTCTGCCGCCTGCTGGGCTGTGCCCAAAGAGCAAAAGATGATGACCGATCAGCAGATCGCAAACGCTGTCGATCAAATGCTTCTCTCGGACTCGGAAATGCTCAATGAACAGATCGATGTGAAAGTTAATGACGGGATTGTCACACTCTCAGGCACGGTGAATCAGCTGATGGCCAAAGAGCGCGCGGTTAAGATAGCCGAGACCATCCGCGGCGTGCGCGGGGTAGTAAATACCATCGAACTAAAAGTTTCATCTAGGACGGACAAAGAGATCAGTAAGGACGTTAAAGCCGCGCTGCTTTATGACGCGGCTACGAGTTCATTCAATATCGAGCCATCTGTCAAAGAAGGTGTCGTGACGCTCAACGGCGCCGTGCAGTCTTTCCGCGAAAAACGGATCGCGATGCACGACACCGAAAGAGTAAAGGGTGTGAGGGATGTGAGAGACAATATCAGTATAAAGAACACCGGCAAACGCACTGACGCGGAGATCGCTAACGATGTGAAACGCGCCATCGCTATCAGTGTATGGCTGGAACCGAACTTCATCAATACGAATGTTAAGGACGGAGTGGTGACGCTGACCGGCGAAGTGGGCACCCCCGCGCAGAATGACCTGGCTGTTCTTTTAGCGATGACTGCCGGAGTAAAATCGGTGAACGCCGAGGGGCTGAAGGTTGAGCCGTGGGCCAGGGCGAGGGGCCAGCGTAAGGAGATAGTTACATTTAAAGACGATTCACAGATCAAACAGGCGGTGCTTGACGCGTTCGTATTTGATCCGCGCGTTTTCTCGTTTGGGCCCGGAGTGGACGTGGAGAATGGCGCCGTAACGCTCAGCGGTATTGTCAATAATCTCAAAGCCAAACGCGCCGCCGAACAGGATGCGAAAAATACCGTCGGGGTTTGGCGCGTAAAGAACCTGCTTAAGATCCGCCCGGCCAAACCGGTGCCGGATATCGAGCTTGCGCAGAACGTATTCTCGGCCATTTTGCTTGATTCTGCCCTCGAAAATTATGATATCGAGGTGAAAGCGAAGAACGGTGTCATTACTCTCAGCGGCAACGTAGATTCTAACTATGAGAAAGCGCAAGCGGACGATATCGCTTCGCTGGCAAACGGCGCGATGAATGTGAAAAACAACATCAAGGTCAACTCGCCGTCCCTGGACTATTACGATTTAAGTTACGATCCTGACTGGGGTTATACGCCTTCTTATTACTGGAATGAGTATCAACCATACCACCCCAACAGGTGGAACTATATCAGCGATGCGGAAACAGAGGCGAATATAAAGGAAGATATGTTCTGGAGCCCGTGGGTGAACCTTGACGACATCACCGTAAAAGTGGCGAACGGGGTTGCCACGCTCACCGGCGCGGTCACCGGCTGGTTTGAGTATAACAAACTGACTGATTATGCCTACCAGGGCGGCGCAAGCCGGGTCTATAACAATGTTACCGTTAGATAAACCTGTCACCATTGTGACAAGTTGAAGAACAAGGTGAAGTTAATCCGATTGGAAAGGTTGAGAGAATCCCGCGAAGCGGAAACAACTTGAACGAAAGTGAAGGTAAGTTTCGCCGAAGGCGAAACGCAACATAAAGGAGTATATCATGTTAAACAAAGCCACAACATTAACAGGTTACAAATTGCATAGTCTCGATGGGGAAATAGGGAAAGTCAAAGAATTCTTTTTTGATGACCACTACTGGACGATTCGCTATCTGGTAGTTGACGCAGGAAACTGGCTTTCGGACAGGCAGGTGTTAATCTCTCCGTATTCGCTGGTTGCCATACATAAAGAAGAGCAGAGCATCGGCATTGATTTGACAAAAAAGCAAATTGAGGATAGCCCGCCCCTGGACAGCCACAAGCCCGTTTCCAGGCAATACGAGGAGGCGTATTACGGCCATTATGGATGGCCGATGTATTGGAACGGCCCATATACGTGGGGGCCTTCTCCATATATTGTGCGCGGCCCTAAGAAATGGAAAAAATTAATGAAAAACAAGAAAGCATTTGACCCCCATTTACGCAGCACCGATGATGTGAGCGGCCATCACATACAAGCTTCAGATGGCGAGATCGGCCACGTTGAGGATTTTATAATAGATGATATGACATGGGAGATTCGCTATTTAATCATCAATACACATAACTGGTGGCCTGGTAAAAAGGTGCTGGTTTCCCCGAAATGGATAGAGCGCGTCAGTTGGAGTGAGTCGAAAGTTTTCGTCAATCTTTCCAGAGAGGCCGTCAAACAGTCGCCGGAATACACGGACGAGTCTTTGATAACCAGGGATTATGAGGCCGAACTGCATCAACATTACAATCGCCAGGGATACTGGGCTGATGAACCGGTTGGCCAAAAGCATGCTCGTAAAAGCAAACGGGAGGAAGCAGTTTGCGGCATTCATAGTGACAAAGAACATATAATCGCGCGTTAGGGATTAATTAAACAAGGAGAATTTAACCATGAATAGCAACGTACTGTCACCGGAATTGCTTAACAAAATAAACGCTTACTGGCGCGCGGCTAACTACCTGTCTGTCGGCCAGCTTTATCTGCACGAGAACCCCCTTCTGCGCAAGCCGTTGAAACTGTCGCACGTGAAATCCATGCTGCTCGGTCACTGGGGCACGACGCCAGGCCAGAACTTTATCTACGCGCATCTAAACCGGGTCATCAAAAAATATGACCTCAATATGTTCTATGTCGCGGGCCCGGGCCACGGCGGCCCGGCTGTTGTGGGAAATGTTTACCTGGAAGGCACCTGGAGCGAGGTTTATCCGGACATCACCCGGGATGAAGACGGCTTAAGAAAGTTGTTCAAGCAATTTTCATTTCCCGGCGGTATTTCGAGCCATGTCGCTCCTACGACGCCCGGGTCTATCCACGAAGGCGGCGAGCTGGGCTATTCGCTTAGCCACGCTTTCGGAGCCGCGTTCGATAATCCCGATTTGATCGTTACTTGCGTTATCGGCGACGGAGAAGCGGAGACAGGGCCTCTCGCGACCGCATGGCACTCCAACAAATTTCTCAATCCCATCACAGACGGGGCTGTGCTGCCTATCCTGCATCTTAACGGCTATAAAATAGCCAACCCGACCATTCTTGCCCGCATAGAGCGCGAGGAACTGGAGCAATTCCTTCGAGGCTGCGGCTGGACTCCCTACTTTGTGGAAGGCGATGACCCTGAAAAAATGCATCAGCTCATGGCGGGCGCTTTAGAAGAGGTTATAGAAAGTATTAGAGATATTCAAAACAACGCGCGCAGCAAGAACGACACTACGCGGCCACGCTGGCCGATGATCGTGCTCAATTCGCCAAAGGGCTGGACAGGACCGAAAGTCGTCGACGGACTACAGATCGAGGGCACATTCCGGGCCCATCAGATACCTTTGCTGGTTGACAAAGAGCATCCTGACCATCTAAAGATCCTTGAAAGCTGGATGAAAATCTATAAAGCGGAGGAACTTTTTGATAAAGAAGGGCGTCTCATACCGGAACTGGCGGAGCTTGCGCCCAAAGGCAAGCGAAGAATGGGCGCCAACCCTCACACAAACGGCGGGTTGGTTCTGAAAGACCTTGTTATGCCGGACTTTCGGAAATATGCTGTGAAAGTGCCGGCTCCGGGAGCGGTCGAAGCCTCTGACGCGAATGCGCTCGGAGTGTTTTTGCGCGATGTGGCAAGCCTTAATAAGGAGCAGCGGAATTTCAGGATATTCGGCCCTGACGAAACTCTTTCCAACAGGTTGAATGCCGTTTTTGAGGTCACCAACCGCCAGTGGGAAGCCAGGACAAAAGACAACGACGAGTTTCTCGCGACCGACGGCCGGATAATGGAGGCGCTCAGCGAACATCAATGCGAAGGGTGGCTGGAAGGTTATCTGCTCACGGGTCGGCACGGGCTGTTCAATTGCTATGAGGCTTTCGTTCACATAATCGATTCGATGTTCAACCAGCACGCCAAGTGGTTAAAAGTCACGGCGGAGTTGCCGTGGCGGCGCAAGATCGCGTCACTAAACTATCTGCTTGCCTCACATATCTGGCAACAGGCTCACAACGGTTTTACCCATCAAGACCCAGGCTTCATAGATCACGTTGTAAACAAGAAGGCCTCAATCGTGCGCGTGTATCTTGCGCCTGACGCCAACTGCCTGCTGTCGATTTGGGATCATTGTTTAAGGAGCAGGCATTATGTTAACGTAGTGATAGCGGGAAAATACCAGGCGCCCCAATGGCTGGATATGGACGCCGCGATAGAACATTGCACACAAGGGATAGGCGTATGGAAATGGGCCTGCAGTGATAATGGCGGGGAACCGGACGTGGTGATGGCCTGCTGCGGCGACGTGCCTACGCTTGAGTGCCTTGCCGCCGTTTCAATCCTGCGCGAACATCTGCCGGAACTGAAGGTCCGCGTTATAAACGTTGTCGATCTGATGAAACTGGAATCGGACACGCAGCATCCGCACGGATTGAAGGAGCAGGAGTTCGACGCTTTATTTACGAAAGATAAACCGGTCATCTTCGCGTTCCATGGATACCCAAAGCTTGTCCACCTGCTGACATACCGCCGCAATAACCATCAAAATATGCACGTTCACGGCTACAAGGAAGAGGGCACCATCACGACTTATTTCGATATGACGGTCTTGAACGGACTTGACAGGTTCCACCTGGCGCTCGACGCTATAAGCCGCCTGCCGCAGTTGGGCGCAAAAGGCGCCAAGCTCAAAAAGATGCTGGAGGATAAACTTGTCGAACACAGAAAGTATATCGACAAAAATGGGCTTGACATGCCGGAGGTCCGCAACTGGAAGTGGGGTAATAACAAATGAACGAACAGCAGCTTATAGCAACAGCCAAAACGATGGTCGCCGGAGACAAGGGCCTGTTAGCTATGGATGAAAGTAATTCAACCTGCGATAAACGATTCGCCAAGTTGGGTATTCCACAAACAGTAGAGGCCCGACGAGCCTATCGGGAGTTGATAGTTACAACTCCGGGTTTAAGTGAATCTATCAGCGGCGTTATCCTTTATGATGAGACCATACGACAGTCCAAAAAAGACGGGACTCCATTCATCAAAGTCATTACTGACGCGAGGATAATTCCAGGAATCAAGGTGGACACCGGCGCAAAGGATATGGCAGGCCATCCCGGAGAGAAGGTAACTGAAGGTCTTGACGGATTGCGAAGCCGCCTGTCCGAATACTTTAAAATGGGCGCCCGGTTCGCCAAGTGGCGCACTGTGATCGCCATCTCCGAAGGTATTCCAAGCCGGGCTTGTATCGAGGCAAACGCTCACGCGCTGGCACGCTATGCCGCCTTGTGTCAGGAAGCAGGCCTGGTACCCATCGTCGAGCCGGAAGTGCTCATGGATGGTGGACATACCATCGAACGGTGTTTTGAGGTAACGGAGGAAGTCCTTAAAACAGTTTTCAACCAACTTTACATACAACGGGTAATGCTTGAGGGTATGATACTTAAGCCCAACATGGTGGTTCCTGGATTGGCTTGTCCCGAACAGAAAACAGTGGACGAAGTTGCCGACGCCACGGTGAAGTGTCCATTGCGGGCCGTGCCCGCCGCCGTTCCTGGAATTGCGTTTTTGTCTGGAGGGCAATCAGCTGCGCTTGCTTCGGCGCGTTTGAATGCCATGAATTTAAGGTTTAAATCGCGATTGCCCTGGGCGCTGGCATTCTCGTTTGCCCGCGCGATCCAACAGCCGGCTTTGGAGATTTGGAAAGGCGAGGAAGCCAATGTCCCCGCTGCACAGCAAGCTCTGTACCATCGAGCCGCGTGCAACCGTGCCGCGCGCCTCGGTGAATACAATGCCGCGATGGAAAGTATATCAACCAACCCTCTCAAATAAGCGCAACTTTGCATAACTCGCGGCACGAAGGAGTTAAGATGAAAATTAAGTCAAAGGATTTCTGCGTACGACCGGGAAAGAAGATCAGTCTCGCTGATTGGCCGACAAAAGTCAAGCCTTTTTTCAAGTCTAAGAAGAACTATCAAAAACTCCTGGAAGAACACGTCGAGAAAATGAGTTCGTTGCAGCGCCTTCACTATGCTTCGGGCCGCTACGCGCTGCTGCTCATTTTTCAGGGGATGGATTCAGGCGGCAAGGACGGCGCCATTCGGCACGTAATGTCAGGGGTCAACCCGCAGGGCTGCCAGGTTTTCAGTTTCAAACAACCGAGCGCCGAGGAGCTGAAACATGATTTTCTCTGGCGCACGACCCGTCATCTGCCCGAACGCGGGCGGATCGGCATCTTCAATCGTTCCTATTATGAAGAAGTGCTCGTTGTGCGCGTGCATCCGGAGATACTAAGGGGGCAGGGGCTTCCCGATGAGTTGATAGACGAGAAGTCCATTTGGAAGGAAAGATATCGTTCCATAACGGATTTGGAGAAGCATCTTCACCGTAACGGCACGCGGATCGTTAAGATTTTCCTCCACTTGTCGAAAAAAGAACAAAGAAAACGTTTCTTTGAGCGCATTAATGAGCCGGAGAAGAACTGGAAATTCAGCCTGTCAGACATTCGCGAGAGGAAGTATTGGAAGCATTATATGAAGGCTTATGAAGCCTGCCTGAGCGAGACAAGCGCCGATCACGCGCCCTGGTACGTCGTTCCAGCGGATGACAAGGAGAACGCCCGGTTGATCGTTTCACAAATCGTCCTCGACGCGCTCGATGAACTTAAAATGGCATATCCCAAGACCAGCGCAAAACGCCTGCAGGAATTGACAGCTATTCGCAAACAATTAACGGATTAAAAGGAATTAACATGACAAAGAAACCGCTCACAAAACTCGCCGCGTGGCAGGCTCTCGAAACCCATTACACAAAAATCAAAGAGCTGCATCTCCGGAAGCTCTTCTCGGACGATCCAAAGCGCGGTGAGCGCATGACAGTTGAGGCCGTCGGCATCTACTTTGATTATTCGAAGCACCGGGTCACCGGCGAGACAATTAAACTCTTGCTGCAGTTGGCGGGGGAATCGGGCCTCAAAGATCGCATTGATGCCATGTTCAGGGGCGAGAAGATCAACGTCACGGAGAAGCGGGCTGTCCTGCACACGGCCTTGCGAACCCCCAAAGGGCAGTCCATTATAGTAGACGGTGAAGATGTTGTGCCTCAGGTCCATGCCGTGCTCGACAAGATGGCCGGCTTCGCCGACCGGGTGCGCAGCGGGGAATGGAAGGGCTATACAGGCAAACCGGTTCGCAACATCGTTAATATAGGTATCGGCGGGTCTGATCTGGGGCCGGTTATGGCCTACGAGGCGCTGCGGTATTACAGCCAGCGGAACCTGACTTTCCGTTTTGTTTCAAATGTTGACGGCACGGACTTTGCGGAGGCCGTCCTTGGCCTTGACGCCGAGGAAACCTTATTTATCATTTCGTCTAAAACCTTTACGACTTTGGAGACTATGACAAACGCGCACACGGCCCGCGACTGGGCCCTTAAAACTTTGAAAGATCCTGCTGCCATTGCCAGGCATTTTGTCGCTGTTTCGACCAATGCCGTGGAAGTGGCTAAGTTCGGCATCGACACCGCGAATATGTTCGAATTCTGGGATTGGGTCGGCGGCCGCTATTCTATGGATTCTGCTATAGGTCTTTCGACTATGGTCGCCATCGGCCCTGAGAATTTCCGCGCCATGCTGGACGGCTTTCACCAGATGGACGAGCATTTTCGCACTGCCCCTTTCGAGCGCAACTTGCCGGCGCTTATGGGGTTGCTGGGTATATGGTACAACAACTTTTTTGGAGCGCAAACTGTTGCGGTTCTGCCGTATGAACAATATCTCAAACGCTTTCCGGCTTACCTCCAACAGTTGACGATGGAGAGCAACGGCAAACATGTAACTCTTGACGGGGCCGAGGCCGCTTACCAGACCGCTCCTGTCTACTGGGGTGAGCCCGGCACTAACGGCCAGCACTCCTTCTACCAGTTAATTCACCAGGGAAGTAAGCTTATCCCTTGCGACTTTATAGCGTTTATGAAGCCGCTTAATCCTCTCGGGCGTCACCACGACTTGCTTATGGCTAATGTTTTTGCACAGACGGAAGCGCTGGCTTTCGGCAAAACAACTCAGGAGGTTTTATCCGAAGGCGCGCCGGCATGGATTGCGCCACACAAAACCTTTGAGGGCAACCGTCCGTCCAGCACGATCCTTTTGGAGTGCTTAACACCCGAGGCTCTGGGGAAGCTTGTCGCGCTGTATGAGCACTGCGTTTTCACTCAGGGCGCTATTTGGAACATTGATTCATTTGACCAGTGGGGGGTAGAGCTGGGCAAGGCGCTTTCTGCGCGCATCATACCCGAAATCGAGGCCGGGGCCGGTCACCAGCTCAAACATGATAGCTCGACAAACGCCCTGATTCGGCGTTACGGAATATCCAGAGAGCGGTGACCAATGCCGGTAGAAGTTTTGTCGTTTCCGCTCATGGTATCGCGGAGTGCGGCCGTTTAAGAAGGTTGATGAAAGGAGGAACTTTATTATGATGAATCATGCGCACGGATGGATGGGCGGCTGGACGAGCAATTGGATGGGGATCTGGACGATTATCGGGATGCTGGTGGTGCTACTAATGGTGGTAATAATTATTAAGCAGTTCAAAAAACATAATTAAGTTCATCGCTGCCCTGCTATGCGGACGGTTGAACCCCGAACAAATTAGAGGAGACTCTTATGACAGAAAATATAAACCTGAACAAAAAACAACCAGAACCGAAGCCGGGCTCTAAACCCGAATCAAAGGACGACCTGAAAACTCTCCCTATGCCGGAACTGCTGACAAAACTGGGGTCGTCGCCTGAAGGTTTAAGCCAAGCTGAGGCGCAGAAACGGCTGGCCCAATACGGGCCTAACGAGATAGAAGAAAAGAAGACCAATCCATTTCTGAAATTCCTAACATATTTTTGGGGGCCTATCCCCTGGATGATTGAAGCGGCCGTGATCCTTTCGGCGGTAGCCAGGCATTGGCCTGACTTCGGAATCATCCTTCTTCTGCTGTTGGCTAACGCCGTCGTCGGATTTTGGGAAGAACGTGAGGCCGGCAACGCCATCGCCGCTCTTAAAGCCAAGCTTGCAATCAATGCCCGGGTAAAACGTGATGGGAAGTGGGCCACCCCGCCTGCGCGCGAGTTGGTTCCGGGCGACGTCATACGAATGCGTTTGGGCGACATTGTGCCGGCGGACGCGCGCCTGCTTGATGGCGATCCGGTAGAGGTTGATCAGTCCGCCTTGACAGGAGAGTCCCTGCCCGCCTCGCGTAAGCCCGGCGAAGCTGTATTTTCCGGTTCGATCATTCGACAGGGCGAGATAGGCGCAATGGTATATGCCACCGGCGCCAATACATATTTCGGAAAGACTGCTCAGCTGGTTCAGGTGGCGCACACCGTAAGCCATTTTCAAAAGGCGGTTTTGAAGATCGGCAATTACCTGATAATTCTCGCTACGGCTCTGGTGGCGGTTATTATCGCTTTTGCTATCCACCGCGGCGACCCGATACTCATCACGCTGCAGTTCGCCCTGGTGCTTACCGTGGCTGCGATACCGGTGGCAATGCCTACGGTGTTGTCGGTGACGATGGCGGTCGGCGCGCGCCTGCTCGCAAAAAAACAGGCGATAGTCAGCAAGCTGGTTGCCATTGAGGAATTGGCGGGTGTGGACGTGCTGTGCGCGGACAAGACCGGCACACTTACCCAGAACAAACTGACGCTGGGCGAACCGTTCAGCGTGAACAATATCCCGGTAGAACAAGTCATCATCAATGCCACTCTGGCGTCGCGCGCGGAGAATAACGATACTATAGATCTAGCCGTTATCGGAGGACTTAAAGATAAAGAGGCCTTGAAAGATTATGAGGTGGTTCATTTCCAGCCGTTTGACGCTGTGCACAAACGAACGGAGGCTGCCGTAAAAGCAAAAGATGGAAAGACATTCAAGGTGACAAAGGGCGCACCACAGGTGATTTTGGCATTGTCGGCAAATGCAGGGCAGGTTAAGGACGTTGTCGATAAGGCAGTTAATGAATTCGCGGCGCGTGGTTTTCGTTCGCTGGGCGTGGCAAGGGACGAGGGCGACGGGCAATGGCAGTTTGTCGGTGTACTGCCCCTGTTCGATCCGCCGCGGGAAGATGCCAAGGCAACGATAGCGACAGCTCTTGCTATGGGCGTAAAGGTCAAGATGGTTACGGGCGACGCGCTGGCTATCGCTAAAGAAACAGCCAAAAAACTGGATATGGGAGCGAATATACTTGATGCTGGCGGCTTGGGCGACTCGAAAAAGCAGGAGACCGCGGAGATGTCCGATTCTATCGAAAAGGCCGATGGTTTTGCACAGGTTTTCCCTGAGCATAAGTTCCATATTGTGGACGTCCTGCAAAAGATGGGGCATATAGTCGGCATGACTGGCGACGGAGTCAACGACGCCCCTGCGCTCAAAAAAGCCGATTGCGGCATTGCCGTTTCGGGTGCGACAGATGCTGCGCGCGCGCTGCTGCCATTGTTTTAATGACGCCTGGCTTGTCGGTGATAATTGACGCGATCAAGGAAAGCCGCCGCATATTTCAGCGAATGAACAGCTATGCTATTTATCGCATAGCCGAGACGCTCCGCGTGTTGTTCTTTATGACGCTTGCGATACTGATCTTTAACTTTTATCCATTAACGGCTGTTATGATAGTGATGCTGGCCCTGCTCAATGACGGCGCGATCCTGTCCATTGCCTATGACAACGTTCATTATAAGGACAAGCCCGAGGCCTGGAACATGCGCATGGTGCTGGGTGTATCAACGGCGCTGGGCTTGATCGGTGTCGTCTCCGCCTTTGCCCTGTTTTTTCTTGGTGAGCGCGTATTTCATCTTGACCGCGCGCACATTCAGACGCTGATGTACCTGAAATTGTCCGTGGCGGGGCACCTTACGATATTTCTCACGCGCACGCGCGGTCGGTTCTGGTCAATACGTCCCGCTAATATCTTATGGATAGCGGTGGTAGTGACGCAGATTATAGCGACGCTGATAGCGGTTTACGGGCTGTTCATGACGCCCCTCGGCTGGGGCTGGGCCGGGTTCGTGTGGGGCTACGCTCTGCTGTGGTTCCTTGTCAATGACAACGTTAAACTGCTCGCATACAGGATTTTTGATCCCATCAAAGCTGAGACTAAGCCTGAGGTCAAGGCTGAGCTAAAGACTGAAACCAAAGGTGAAGTAATCGAACCTAAACCCGAAGCGAAAACATCAGAACTTAAACCTGACGCTAAAGCCAAACCTATACCTGAAGCCAAAGTCAAGGTATCTGAGCCTAAGCCCGAAGTAAAAACAGATGAGCCCAAACCTGAAATAAAAACTTTAGAACCTAAGTCCGATTCCAATGCTGAACCTACAGCCGAAGCCAAAGGTACGCTAGCCGAGCCAAAACCCGAAATGAAAACATCAGAACCTAAACCCGATGCCAAAGCCGAACCTATACCCAAAGCTAAAGTAACCGAGCCTAAAACTGAAGAAAATAGCGAACCCAAAGCTGAGCCTAAACCTGAAGATAAAGCAAAGACGCCGTCAGATTTACCCCCGGAGAACGTTAAGCGAGTCCATGAACTTTACGAAGAACTAGGGCGCGAAGAAGTTCAAAAAGTTGAAAAATGGGAAAAGGCGGAGCGGGAGAAACATGAACCTGAGGCCAAAGCCGAGCCTAAACCAGAGCAAAAGCCCGAAGATAAAGCTAAGCCCAATAAATAAACATCCACGGCGCAGATTTTAAAAGACGGTGTCGAAGCGTTTTTGAATGAAAAATATAGAAATTATACTTTCCCTGCTCGCGGCGTATTTTTCCAAGTGGTAGGCACGCAGATTGTAGCGACGCTGATAGCGGTTTACGGGTTGTTCATGACGCCCCTCGGCTGGGTCTGGGCCGGGTTCGTGTGGGGTTATGTTCTGCTGTGGTTCCTTGTCAATGACAACGTTAAACTGCTCGCATACAGGATTTTCGATCCCGCAAAAGCGGAGGCTGAGGCCGATACATAGCCGGTAGATTCCAAAGCTATGCAGACTATCATGTTTTGGTTTCATGGTATTATACCAAGGTACAATTGACCGGCCTTCTCTTACTCCATATAATATAAATATCTCTCAAAATTAATGATGGAAACAGGTCAGTATAAGTGGGGAATACGGCATCATATAAAGAGATTTTAAGTGTTATGATTAATGCTGTTGATTGCTGGGCGGAGGATAAAATGGGTTTAATCGGTTTGCTGGTTGTCATCGTGTTAGTGCTTCTTATTTTCAGGCTGCTTTGAGCCTGAAACAATAATATCTATGCAGATAATTGTTGAGAATATTACAAAAGAATATCAGAAAAAGAGAGGAGTATTTTCTGTAAGTTTTGCCGCGGAAAAAGGGGAATGCATAGCTGTTGTCGGGCATAACGGCGCTGGCAAATCCACTCTTTTGAGAATATTAAGCGGCTGGACCATTCCTGACAGCGGGCGGGCGTTGGTTAACGGGACGGAGATAGATGACAGGCAGGCTCTTGTAAGAAACGTCGCTTTTGTGCCTGAAACTCCTGGCCTTTTTGAGTATTTTTCTGTCGAATATAACCTGAGGCTTTACGCGAGCCTTTTTCAAACACCTACCGCCCGCGTGCAGGAAATATTAAGTGAATTTGAGTTGCTGCCTTTCCGGCGCAGTAAGATGCAAACTTTATCAAAAGGTTTAAAGCAAAGAGTGAACATTGGCCGTTCTCTTTTGCCGGACCCGCCGGTAATACTTCTTGACGAGCCGACAGCGGGCCTTGATTTTGAGATGACAAAAGAAGTTTACCGGCAGCTGAAAAACATTAACGCTTCCGGTAAAACTATCATTTTTACCTCTCACCGACCGGAAGAGATAAGAGCGCTTGCGTCGCGCATTATAGTTCTTCATCAGGGGCGGGTAGTATTTGACGGCTTGCCCGGGCAATATTTCGAGTCAATGGTGCATCAGGAGCTTTATATATGATAAGAAATATCATTACACTGGTATTAAACGATTTCGCTATTTCCTTCAAGAACAAATCTATTTTCCTGATATTGTTCGTTCCCATTTTTATCGTTATTTCTTTAAAACTTACGGATCGTTCCGATCAGTCGTTCCAGAAAATCAATATCGGCCTCATTCAAAACGAGATATATCCGGCCGCCATCATGAAAAACATAACGGCCGCCGAAAAAGTATTTACGGTTTACAGGGTAAACCCTGTTGACGGCAGGAAACTGCTGAAAGACAGGAAACTGGACGGTATTTTGATAAAAAATATGAAGGAACCCGAAAGTTTAACGCTGGAAGTCCTGAGAAAAGAATCTTTACAGACGACCGCCATAGTAGAAAGCTTTTCGGCCCTTCAAAAATCGGCGACAGGCGCCGGGAAGAGCTGGATATCGGATATTGCGCCGCTGCAGGACGGCGGGGTGCAAAAACAGATGCTGCCCGCATGGGTGTTGATGGTGGTTTTACTCGTAAGTTTCATAATTATCCCGGCTCAGGTAGCGGAAGAAAAAGAAAAAAATCTGCTTATAGGACTTCTGCAAACGCCTATGAGGGAAATCGAGTGGCTGATAGCCAAATTACTGACTGGACTAGTCTTGATAAATATTGCTGTTACGGTGCTTCATCTGTCGGTTGGATATTATTCCTTTGAAAGGCCGGGTTATATATTGTTTCTGGAAGCGGGGAGCTTTTGTTTTATTTCTGCGGGTATACTGCTTGGTTTCTTGTGCCGCACGCAGGCAAGCGCCAGGACATTAGGCGTACTGATCTATATTCCTTTATTAATACCTTCGGCATTATCCGATTTTTCGGTAAAATTAAACACATTTGCTTCTTTTGTACCTTCTTATCAGCTATATAACCCTCTAAGATCAATATTTTTGGAAAACAGCGGTATGTCATACTTCTTGAAGGAATGGATATTACTGTTCTTGCTCGGGACGGTTACCTTTTTGTTTTCACATACACTTATGAAAAGGCGCTGGCTGATGTGAGGAAAGCGCCATTACGTACAAAACTATTAGTATGAAGCGGAAAAAAGATAGTGAATATAGCAAAATAAACAATTGCTATCGTTCACGGTAATAGATATTCTGATGTAATAATGAAAGCATATTTTAAAAGTGGCTACGCAAGTTCCCATCAGCTTTGAGAGCATGAAAATCAAATGGAAAATCAGGCGATTGTTGCAACGGGGCTTACAAAATGGTTTGGCGAAGGCGAGGCCAGGACTACAGCGGTCAACAATGTCGGGCTGGTGGCTCACTTTGGAGAAATGCTGTTCATTGTTGGCCCCTCCGGCAGCGGAAAGACCACTATGCTCAGCATGCTTTCCGGCATACTGCGCCCCAACGCCGGCAATGTGACGGTTAAAGGGGACGATATCTGGTCTTTCACCAATGACCAGTTGGCTGATTTTCGCCTTAACACTATAGGTTTTGTTTTTCAGGATTATCATCTTTTCCCGCGGCTGACCACGGCCGAGAATGTCGCTATCCCATTAATACTGAAGCATCTTGACTGGGACGAATCAATTGACGAAGCAAGAAAAACTTTGGAGATCGTCGGCCTGAAAAACCGGAGCGAGATATTACCGGTGAAGCTTTCAGGCGGAGAGCAGCACGCGTAGCGATAGCGCGCGCGATCATAAGCAAACCGGAGATATTGATCCTTGACGAACCTACGGCATCACTTGATGGCGATACGGGGAAGATGATCATAGCTTTCGTAAAAAACAAAATACTCAATAAGAGCCGTTGTATTCTGATAGTTACTCATGACGCGCGCATAAACGAATACGCGGACAGGATCCTACACATGGAAGACGGACATCTAAGCGCGCAGGATAAGGGAACAGAATGAATACACCAGATGAATTTAACCCGGAAACAGTTGCGCCTGAGGCTCAAGCAGCCGAACGAGAGACGGATGCTAAAAAAAAGATACCTGCCGATTTGATCCCACAAATGGTCAAGCGCGTTCATGAACTCTATGAGGAGATAGGGCGCGCGGATGTTCGCGCAATTCAGGAATGGGAGGAGGCTCAGCGGAAGATTCAAAAACCTGGAGCCAAAGCCGATGTGCCTGAAACGGAAGCAGTTGAGCCGAAGCCTGAACTGAAAATAACGGAGCCTAAGACGGAGGCGAAAGCAGCCGAACCTAAGGCTGAAACCAAAACAACCGGCAATAAGACTAACGCCAAAACAGGCGCACCTAAGCCTGAGGAAACAACACCAGAGCCAAAGACTGAAGCCAAAACAGCCGAGCCTAAGACTGAAATCAAAGGAACCGATCTTAAGCCTGCTGGCAAAACACCCGAATCTCAGCCTGGGGCCAAAGCCGATGAGCCTAAACCTGAAACCAAAGCGTCCAAACCTAAGCCTGAATTTAAAAATAAGATAATTTTCGCGCTCTCAATAATTGGCATCCTGGCGGGGCTTGCAGGCGCTTATTTCTTTGGCCTTCAAAGGAAGGCGCAACCTCCTGTGTTCAAACCGGTCACCAGCCCTTCCGAATCAGCGATCTATGCCAACGGCATTATTGAGAGCGACCAGCCGAGCGGCTCGAACATCAATATCTACCCTGAAGTTTCAGGCCCGGTCACAAGCGTGCTGGTTCACGAGGGCCAGAAGGTGGCGGCCAGAACCCCTCTTTTCACGATTAACGATTCCGTGCAGAGAGCAACCACCGAGTTGGCCAGATCCAATCTGAAATTGGCCCAGGACCAATACGATAAGCGCCGCGCCTCCTGCGATATTGACCCGCGATCGGTCAGCAAGGATGCGCTGGATACTGCCGAAGACGGCGTCGGTCAGGCGGCAGCAGGCGTTTAAAGCGGCTAACGCCCTGCTGTTGAAATATTCTGTAAAAGCGCCGATTGACGGAGTAGTGCTTGCGGTAAACTCATCAGCAGGCAGTTATGTGTCGTCACAAGGTGTTTTCAATTCTTATACGCAGAATTTTGACCCGCTGGTGGTTATGGGGCCGCCTCAGGATTATCTAACAGTGCGTTGTTACATTGATGAAATACTGATCTCAAGGCTGCCGTCCGCGTGGCATATCCTCGCGCAGATGTCTATCCGCGGGACTGACATTATAGTGCCGCTGGAGTTTGTGCGGGTTCAGCCTTATGTTTCGCCGAAAATAGAATTATCTAACGAGCGCCAGGAGCAGGTGGACCTGAGGGTTCTTCCGGTTATTTTCCGGTTTGAGAAAAAAGACGCCCCGGTCTATCCGGGCCAGCTGGTGGATGTATACATATGGCAGTTAGCTCCCAGCCAGCCCAAAAGCGAGCCACAATGAAATACTACGGCATTTTGCGCATCGGATTTAAACTGCTGGTAAATGACAAGAGCAAGTTCTACGCGCTGTTGATAGGCATAACCTTCGCGGTATTTCTTATGATGCAAATGACCGCGATGTTTGCCGGCATACTCAACCGCGCTTTTGCAACGGTAACGAATATAGGCGCGACAATGTGGGTCATGGATCCGGCGGTCAATACGGCCAGCAGTCCGATACCAATGGCGGACTACGTGCTGGACGCTGTGCGCAGTATGGATGGGGTAAGCTACGCGGTGCCGCTCTTTATGGGAGGCGCGATGGTCAAGCTTAAAAGCGGTACCTATCAATCTGTCAGCGTCGTCGGACTTGATGATGAAACCCTGTTTGGCCGTCCGGAAGTTGAACAAGGCAGTATTAAAGGCATCTACGCGGATAACACTTTCCTGGTGGTTGATGACGCTGAATTCTCTAAGCTTGAGAACCCGAAGGTTGGGACATCATTTGAACTCAATGACCACCGCGGCACGATCGTGGGAATTGCCCGGGTTGCGTCCAATGGACTCAACGGCGTGCCAACTCTCTATACTACTTACAACCGCGCGAAAGAATACCTTCCATCAACGCGTTTCACAATGTCCTATGTTCTTGTGCAGCCAAAGAGCGAAGCAGCCGTAGCAGGCATCAAACAACAAGTAGCCAAGCTCGGATATGTAGCCCGCACTAAAGGAGAATTCAACAAACTTATCACCAACTTCTATGTTTATAAGACTGGTATCGGCACCAACATTCTTATGATGACGGTGATCAGCTTTATAGTCGGGTTGTCTATCTCAGGACAAACCTTTTATACATTTATCCTTGAGAACATGGAAAAATTCGGCGCGCTGAAAGCCATCGGCGTAAAGGGCCGGGAACTGATTTACATGATACTGTTTATGTCTGCTTTTACCGCGCTGACCGGCTACGGGTTGGGCATAGGCCTTGTGACGTTAATGATCTCTATCGCGCGATCCCGGATGCCGAACTACGCGGCTATGATCACGTTCTGGAACCTGGGGCTGGCCTTCGGCATGGTAGTGCTGATCGCCGGAATATCAAGCTACATCGGTGTGCGCAAAGTTTTAAAGATTGAACCCTTTGATATTTTCAGAGGGTAGGTGTGTTCGTGGAACGCGACTTTTAAGTTGTCATCTCGAGCGCAGCGAGAGATCTTTATATGCAGGAAAGGCAAGATTTCTCCCTTTGGTCGAAATGACAAAAAAGGACTAGAAATATTAGGTAAGGAACACGATGAGCCATTTAATTAAAACTATAATGACATCAGCCGCGTTTGCAATCCTGTTTATGTTCGCCGGATGCAGTTTCGCGCCGAAATATGTTAAGCCCGCGGTTCAAACGCCGGCGGATTTCAAAGAAGCCGAAGGCTGGAAAATAGCTGAACCAAAGGACGGCGTTATCCGCGGAAAGTGGTGGGAAGTGTTCAATGAGCCTGAACTGAACGCTCTTGAAGAGCAGGTGTCTGTTTCCAATCAGAGCATTGCAGCGGCTTTTGCCAATTTTCTATCAGCGCGGGCGGTTGTAAAGCAAGCCCGGTCCCAATATTTTCCGACAGTTACGGCCAGCCCTTCCGTCACGAGGTTACATCAGTCAACTTTAGTGACTCAACCGGCTTTGCCGCCTGCCACTTACACTATCACAGAATACTCTCTGCCGTTTGACGCTTCGTGGGAGGCGGATCTATGGGGCCGTATCGGCAACAGCGTTAAGGCAAGCTCTTTAGAAGCTCAGGCTACGATCGCTGACCTTGAAAACGTGCGGTTGACAGTTCAGGCGGAAGTAGCGGTGGATTATTTTCAACTTCAAGCGTTGGATGCGCAGAAACAACTTTTGGATGCGTCCGTGCTCACTTACAAGGAATCGCTCGATCTGACACAGGCCCAGTATCAAGCTGGCCTTGCGTCCGGGCAGGATGTTGAGCAAGCCGTAACGCAGCTCAGCATTGCCAGCGCGCAGGCTAGCGATCTCGGTATTCAGCGTGCGCAGCTTGAGCACGCCATCGCGGCGCTTCTGGGCAAGCCGGCTTCATCATTTTCGATCGCGGCAAACCCACTGGCAGCTAAACCAGCTGAGCCCCCCATTGGGGTTCCATCCCAATTGCTGGAACGCCGCCCCGACATCACCGCCGCCGAACGCCGTGTCGCGGAAGCTAATGCGCAAATAGGCGTGGCACGCGCTGCATATTTCCCGGCTCTTACTTTGAGCGGTTCGGCGGGATACCAGAGCACTTCGCTGGGGGGCCTTATTTCAGGGCCGAACCTTTTCTGGTCGCTGGGTGGGTCTCTGTCCCAAACAATTTTTGACGCCGGAAAAAGCAGGGCCATAACCGAACAAGCCCGGGCTAACTATCAGGGCACGGTTGCTAATTATCGTCAAACCGTGCTCACCGCTTTCCAGGAAGTCGAAGACAACCTGTCCACTCTGAGGATACTGTCCGAGGAACTTAAACAACAAAATGACGCTGTGGCCTCATCAGAACGTTACCTGACGCTTGCTGATGCCCGCTACAAATCCGGGGTGGACGGTTACCTCAATGTTATCACCGCGCAAACCGTTCTGTTGAGCAACCAGAAAACAACAATGAACCTGAGAATGCAGCAGATGACGGCGAGCGTACAGTTGATCAAAGCGTTGGGCGGCGGCTGGGATGAAGTGTTGTCTTATTCATCGGCGCATAAGTAATTGCGAGCTATTCTTAGAGCGAGAAAAAGGAGTTATTTATGAAAAAATTATTTGTATTGGCATTGATTTTAAGCGTTTTGGGCATTTCTGGTTGTTTCTGGAGGCGTGGCGGGGACTGGAGGGACGGCGGGGACAGAGGCCATTGGGATGAACACAGGGACGGTGAACACTTTGACGACCGGCGTTAACTTATGTATGGGATTTCAATGTTCATTTTATAACTCCTTCTCCCGTCGAGGGAGAGGGGCACAGCCATAAGTAACCAGGCCGGCTTGAGGTCAGGGAAATGAGAAAAGAACTGCTCAAAAAAATAGTGGTTTCTTTTGAAGGTGAAGTATGGTGCATAGGCAAGCACCTGCTCGCGTCGTCAATGAGGCTTATGGAAGTGGGGACGAAGGAGTTGAACATAAACGGTATCGTTCAGGCAAAACCGTACTTTGAAAAATCTTACAGGCTCTTCCGCATGTTCTGGGAGATAGTCCTTCAGCAGCCGGAACGGCATGACGGGCAACAGCCGGATTCAACCCTGCCTAAAAAAGATGTGACATTGTTCTATGAAACCGACTGCCAGCACTGCAAAAAATTAGAGTTGTTTTTGGGGCGAAATGACCTTTATAAAATGTTCAACACAATAAAAAAAGAGGTTTCATCAAACCCCGCATACCATACTGAGATGGAGAAGATCTATAAAAATTGCCTAAAGAGCACAGGGGAAATGGTGGTGCCGCTGGTGACCCAGGACGGGAAGTGCGCCATGGGGGAAGAAGGCTCTATACGTTTGTTCAAAAGCCTTATGTGGGATAACGTCAAAAAGGTAAAGCAATCCGTGGAGGCTCTCCTGAAAACAGGCGCCTTGCCGACGCATGTAAAAAGCCACGTTGAGAATTACAACAAAACGGTTGACGCGGCATTAAACTGCTGTAAAGAATAATCAATACGGGCTCGAGCAACGCTCCGTGCAGTTAAGTTGGAAGGTTAGAAATTAAAATAAGGGAGGGCAGTAAAATGAAAAAGTTATTTCTTCTTGTTTTGCCGTTGTTAGTTGTTTCAATTTATTTTTCACTAGTTTGGTCGAAGGACAGCCAGAATACATATTATGAAGACCAATGGCCCAGGAACGTGCATTCCGGCAACTTCGATTTCAAAATGTATCAGCCTCAGGTTGACAGCTGGGACGGGTTTACGCTCCAAGCTCACGCGGCGATCGCCGTTGTAAAGGACCCTCAGGAAAAGAATTTATCGTACGGTGTTTTGAACTTTAAAGTGAATACAATTACCGACAAAGGCACCAGGTTTGTTTCCTTTGAGAACTGGAACATGGAAAGCGTGAATTTTCCAAGCGAGCCTGAACAGAACCCGGCATATCTGAACGCGATAAGCTTGGGAGTGCCGCAGCAGGTAACGAAAATTTCGCTCGACAGGCTGGAGGCCGATCTTGATGCGCTGCCTGACCAGCCAAAGCCGCAAGCGGATGAATTGAACAATACCGTGCCGCGAATAATATTTTCCGTCACTCCGGCGATCCTGGTCTACATAGACGGCCAGCCGGTGTTTTCGCCCGTTAAGGGCACAAATCTTTCAAGAGTGGTGAACACCGGGGTCTTACTGCTGAAGGACCCGCACGGAGAGTATTATCTTCACGTTTTTGACGGATATATGAAGGCCGGCGATATCAAAGGCCCCTGGCAGGTGGCGGGCAACATCGTGTCCGGTGACGTAAAAAAGGCGCAAAAGATACTGAGCGACTCGATGTCCGTAGACCTTATTGAAGGCGAGACCGATCCCGACACAAAATCAAAGCCGTCGCTTCTCAAGGGTAAAGCGCCTGTGATCTACGTGGCTCTTACCCCGGCGGAACTTATCGTTACGGACGGCGAACCGAATTACCAGCCGATAACCGGGACAAACCTGTTATACGCCTTAAACACGACAGCCAATATTTTTAAAAATATGACCGACCAAAAAACGTATATCCTAATATCCGGCAGGTGGTTCAGTTCCGCGTCTTACGATGGGCCGTGGGAGTATGTGCCGGCAGGCAGCCTGCCGGAGGATTTCGCTAAAATTCCAGATTCCAACACAAAAGAAAATGTAAAAGCGTCCGTTCCGGGAACCAAACAGGCAAAAGAGGCTCTGGTGGCAAACAGTATTCCGACAACTTCCAGGGTTGAACGAAAAACGGCAGCCATAAAAGTCAGCATTGACGGCGAGCCGCAGTTGAGGCCTATTGAAGGCACGCCACTGCACTATGTGTTTAATTGTTCGGTGCCCCTTATAAAAGTTAATGAAAACAGCTGGTACTCAGTTTACGATGGGGCCTGGTTTATCTCGGCGTCTCCATACGGGCCGTGGGCCCTGGCGGATTCTGTGCCGGAAGTAATTTATTCAATACCCGGCAGGTCGCCGCTGCACTATGTCACTTATGTAAAGATCTACGGCTCCGCACCCGATTATGTTTATGAAGGGTATACTCCCGGCTACTACGGCACGGC
This sequence comes from Endomicrobiales bacterium, assembly GCA_963794945.1. Classification (GTDB taxonomy): domain Bacteria; phylum Elusimicrobiota; class Endomicrobiia; order Endomicrobiales; family CAWCFT01; genus CAWCFT01. The sequence goes on along the minus strand of CAWCFT010000017.1, from coordinate 52,103 downwards.
AGTGTCACCGGACGGAACCGTGGTATACGGGTCAGGGTATGTTTATCAGGGGTATATAGGCAATGATGTATGGTATTGTCCTGTTGTCCCCTATGGATACGGGGCGGGTTTATGCTGGACGCCCTGGTGCGGCTGGAGCTTTACTTTCGGGTTCGGCTGGGGTTACCCTAATTTCTGGTACTATCCGCCTTTCCCGTTCTGGGGCCCGTTCCACGCCTGGAGATACGATTTTCACGATCATTTTTATACGCGGCACCTCTCTACCGCCGGCAGGTTTGGTTCGTGGAACAGAGCCGGCGCTGTTGACCGGTGGATGACTCACGGCAGGGCTTACAATTCAACGACTGGCGCCATCGCGGTGGGTCATTCCAGTATGATAAGGAACGTTTATACTGCAGGTAATGGTAGAGCCACCGCTGTAACCCATATTTACGGTACGCGCGAGGGCAACGTTTATCGCTATGAGAACGGAGCAAAAGGCGGTAGTTGGAACAACTTAAACAATGCCAGAGCGTCAGCGCCCGCAAGCCTTGATAGAGCCCGCAGCGCCCGTACCATTGGCAATACCCGTTCAAGTAGTTTCCAGGCCACAAGAGGAGCATCATATTCAAGCGGCAGAAGCGGCGGAAGAGGCGGTGGACATGGGGGCGGCGGCCGCAGATAAGACTTTCAAACACCAAATGCAAACATTTAGGGAGCTTGGTGTTAGCGTGCAAAGCAAGCTTTGTAGCTAAAAGGATAAACAATTTTGTTGACATTGCTGTTGGGTTTTTAGCGGCAGAGCCCGCCAAATGTACATATCTGACAGCGCATATTATGGAGGACAGGTGATCGTAAAGTGGCTAACTTTTATCAGTTTGTTTCGCGTCGGCGGGCGGTGCAATGCTTGATACGGCAGGCTCAAAAAAACCGATAGGGGAAGAAATTATACAATTTTTTTTCAAGCTTCCCAGGCTGTTCTCTTTGAGTGAATGGTCTGCCAGGCTTATGCGCCTTCCGCGTATAAGAGGGGAGGAGACCAAGCCCGGGCTCGTGCTTATACAGATAGACGGGTTATCGCGGAAACAGTTGAACAAAGCGTTCGCGGATAAAAAAGCCCCTTTTTTAAAAGGCCTGATAGAGAATAATTTTTACCGGCTTCATGACCATTACCCGGGTCTGCCTGCCAGCACACCTTCGGTCCAGGGGGAATTGTTTTACGGCGTTAAACAAATTGTTCCCGGGTTTGCGTTCTTTGACAAAGAAAGCGGCAAGGTTTTCAGGATGTATGAAAGCGACGCGGTGCTTGAGATAGAACGCAGGCTGGTGCTGCAGGGGCAGGGGCTTTTGGAAGGCGGTAGTTCGTTTTCCAATATTTTCAGGGGCGGCGCCCTGGAGTCGCATTTTTGCGTCACTTCTTTAGGGTTGAGCCAGCTATGGAAAGATGTTGCTCCCTTTAATGCCGTTATTTTAGCTTTGACGCATCTGCCGTCAATGGCGCGTATTTTCGCGTTGATAGTATTGGAGTTTATATTTGGTATTTTTGATTTCGCGAGGGGCATACTTAAAGAAGAGAATTTTATAAAGGAATTTCAGTTTATTTATGTCCGCGCGTTGATTTGCATTCTTTTGAGAGACCTGGCGTCAATGGGGGCTAAAATAGATATCGCGCGGGGTTTGCCCATTATCCATTTGAACCTTATAGGTTACGATGAAGTGGCACATAACCGGGGCCCTTCCTCAAAAGCCGCATATTGGTCTTTGCAGGGAATCGACCGCGCCATAGCGAAGATATACCGCGACGCGCTGCATTCCCCGCACCGCAGTTACGATGTATGGATCTATTCTGACCACGGGCAGGAAGATTCCGTTTCTTACGCGGTGAAACACAAAAAAAATGTTGAGGACGCCGTGGCCGAAGTTTTAAAAGGGTTTGACGCGGCGTTTGATCTTCTTCATATTGATAAAAACGTGGAACGGCTTCAGCGCATCGGTTTTCTTGGGTTTCCATTCACTAAAAAAAACATCTGCGCGGAGCATCCTTCTCAATGCGTTTCACCTGGCAAGAAGCTGGTCGTTACGGCTTTTGGGCCGAAGGGAGATATTTACCTGCCGCGAAAGATGTCTAAAGAAGAAATGCGCCGGTTCGCGCGTGAATTAGTTGCTAAAGCTGAAATTCCTGTTGTAATGCTGCCCGAAGAAAAGGGGATAGTGCGCGTTTGGACAGAGCAGGGCGAATTTACTCTGCCTAAAGACTCGAAGGAAATATTGGGAGATGGACACCCGAACTTAGCTCAGCTTACGCAAGACTTGATAAACCTTTGCCATCATCCCGACGCGGGAGGCCTGACTTTCATGGGTTTCAGGCCCGGGCATAAACCCATGACATTTCCCGTGGAGCATGGTTCGCACGCGGGGCCCGGCCTTGAGGAAACGAATGGTTTTGCCTTGCTTCCCATTGACGTTATTCCGAGGAAACGGGAACAAACGTATTTAACTCCGACAGACCTGCGGTTCGCGGTTCTACGGTTTTTAAAGCGACAGCCTCTAAAAGAGTCAAAACAATATTTTAAAACAGTGATCAAAGAAAAAAATAAAACTGTCCCGGGCACGCTCCGGGTTATGACATATAACGTGCATTCCTGTATCGGAACTGACGGTAAGGTCTCGCCGGAAAGGATCGCTCGCGCCATCGGGCGGTACGAACCGGACATCGTGGCGCTTCAGGAGCTGGATATGGGCCGCAAACGAACCGGAGGGGTTGACCAGCCTCACCTGATAGCTAAAGAACTGGAGATGTCGTATCGTTTTAATCCCCTGGTTGTAGTTGGCCAGGAGCAATACGGCATCGCGCTGCTCAGCCGTTACCCCATGGAATTGATCCGCGCCGGCCGGTTCGAGCCCGTTAACACAACCAACCATAAGAGGGAACCGCGCGGATGTATCTGGGCGGATATCAATATTGAAGGCGTGAAGATCAGTTTTTTTAATACTCATCTCGGTATTTTCCCGCGGGAAAGGATACGCCATTTAAATACCCTGCTTGGCCCGGAATGGTTAGCCCATCCGGACAGGCATGGGCCGGTTATTTTGTGCGGTGACCTTAACTCTTTTCCCTATTCGCGGTTATACCTTAACATCAGTAAAGTCCTTCGCGACGCTCAGAAAGAGCTTGATGACCACAAACCAAAAGCGACTTTCTTCAGCCATTATCCGATAGCGAGGATCGACCATGTTTTTGTGAGCCCTGAATTTGAAGTGGCGCGCGTGGAAGTGTCAAGGACAGACCTGGATAAGATAGCCTCAGACCACCTTCCCCTGATCGTTGATCTGAAAATTAACAGAACAGTTGAAATAGTAGACGAGGCTAAACGAAAGCCGGATTAGAATAATAGAGGGAGGTAAAAATGAAAAGAATAATACAGTTGCTCAGGAACACAGTTCTATCGTTGGTATTGATCACGGTGGCTATTGCCCCATTGCGCGCCGACATAATATATTTCAACGATGGGCAGACTTTAAAGTGCAAAGTGATCTCACAAAACAGCGCCATGGTAACAGTTGAAACAGGCTCCGGGGAAGAATCAATAAACACGAACCAGATAAACAGGATAGAGTATTCGCGTGCGCGCTATAATGAGAGAGACGGCTCTTACCGGCCTTACAGGACCGAACGCAGGCTGAAGCAGACGGAACTGGTATTCAAACTGGGGGTTGATATTGGCGGAAAGCTGAATATATACAGCGGCAGCTATTATCAGGGTAATTTCGGCACGACTCTGCTGTCGGGCGCCAGTGATACCACAAGCGCATTGACGCTGACAAGCGAATATATCGGTTATGTCACCAACCAGATAGGGCTTGGCATAGGGATTACAGAGCAATTCCCGCGAAAGCAGACAAGTCAAAACGGGTATTTTAGTTTCACTCCGCTGTACGGTTTAATAAGGGTAAGGTCAGTCCCCGATGAAAGATACTATTACAAATATTTAACCGCGCATATAGGCGGAAATTCGTTCTCGGCGGACAATGATTTCGCGGGGAACAACGCTTCTTTCGGCGGAGGGCTGTATTGGGCCGCCGGGGGTGGCATGGTATTTAATATTGTACAGCTGGAACTTTTGTACACGGTAAATTACGGCACATAAGCCAGTCCGGTTTAATTTTAAACAACGCAACCGGAAATTACGACCCTTTCAACAATTCGGCCGATGTCCGCTATTCCACTTTAAACCTGAATTTGGGCATTGTTTTTTAACCGGATTTTTCGATAGAGCGTAACTTACACGGAAAGTGTTGCACAGATTCGATGTAAAGCAAAACAGGGTATATTACGCGACGACTATCCAGTATCGTAATAGAGATTTTTGTCTCTAAACTGAGATCTAAGAGCTACCTTGAAACTATAATCTTAAGCGAAAATCGTGGTATGACTAACTGAGCCAAAAAGATCACAAACAAAAGAAAAAAGACATACAGAAGGTATCTGTCTTTTTTCATTTGTGGGGGCGCGGGCATCGCTGGATACACATCAATGTGGTATTCGGCTAAGAATGACGATAAGCTGAAGAACCATAATGTTTCAGAGTTAACTGTTAAGGGTTCGCCCCGACAGGTAGGGGCTATCTTTAACGGGTCGGGCCTATTATACCAAGGTACAATTGACCGATTGTTTTGTTAAGCGTACACTCTAACCAGGAAAGGATAAGTTAATGCACAAAGAAATAAAGCGTGTATTTATTATTGATGACGATGAGTCGGGTAGGCCGCGCGCTCAAATATTTGTTAGCTACTTTTGATGTGGAAGTAACCGTCTTTCTTTCGGCTGAGAAATTCTTCAGCGAAGTTCCGGACAGCGTTCAAGGCTGTTTGATACTGGACATACATATGCCTGGCATGGACGGGTGGGAAACATTGAAACAGCTCATTAAATCTGGGTCAAAACGTTCCGTCATCATCATCACGGCTGACAAGAACGGAGGGTTAAGGGAAAAGGCTTTAAAAATCGGGGCATTGGGATTTTTCCAAAAACCGATAAACGGCCAGGAACTGATCTATTTGATAAATAAGGCGTGTTAAAGTAATAGGTCAGTAATATGAGGAATCAGCCGATACACAGAGGGGTATGGAACTAATATAGTTGTAAGTAACAAAAGCACAAAGGAGATTACAATGAAATCAAGCAGGCAGGACCAGGCGGAAGGCAGGTTTCACAAAACGAAGGGAAAGCTCAAGGAAATTGCCGGGATAATAACCGATGACGCTGAGTTGGAAGTCAGGGGCAAAGCCGAAGAGATAGCCGGCAAAATTCAGGAGAAGATCGGCCAAGTCAAGAAGGTATTTGGGAAATAGAGACCGTTGATGAAAATCTCAACGGTCTTGATTACACAGGTTATTAAAACAGATTACACGGATATATCAACAAGATTAGTCTTCAATAAAGTGTCATGTGTGTTTAAACCGGGTCAGGTGTAAAAATATTATACCAGAGGGTAATTTATGAAAAATTTTATTGCGTTGTCGGTGTTGATCGTTTGCGGGTTTGCAATGTTTCAGGGCTGCGCAACAGTCCAGGAACCTAAAGTTGTCGTTCTGGATAAACTCATGATACTTGAGGACGCGCATTTTAAGAAGGACACGGACATGCTTACAAGAAAAGGTGAGAGGGCGATGATACGGAATATTAATGAGTTGTATGAAAATCCTGAAGTTAAGATCCGCATCGCGGGATACACTTTAGCTTCGGTAGATGAAGAGTTCAATAAAAAGTTAAGCGAAAGAAGGGTAAATACCATTAAGAAAATACTTATAGCGGGAAATATCGCGCCGGGCAGGATAACAGAGATCAAATATGGCGAAGCGAAACCTGCCGCGTATGTGCCTATACCCAAAAACATTGACGCATGGCAAGCGAAGGCCAACAGGAGGGTTGTTTTTGAGATCATAGTGAACTAGACCGGGCAACATGTGAAAGTCAGATCGTCAGCGTAAAAAAGGAGATTAAAATGAAGACAAAATTAACAAGATTGTTCGCCGCTTTAATGGCAATTGTTTTATTGGCAGGGGTATCCGTGCGGGCTTCTGAAACGGATTCGCGCATTGAATCGTCGGCCAGGGATTCGTATGTATTTAAGACATATCTCAAGGATGACAGTGTCAGCGTTCAGTCGAAGAACGGTATCGTCACATTGAAAGGGACTGTCAGGGAAGAGTCGCACAAAGCATTGGCCCGGGAGACCGTGGCAAGCCTACCGGGAGTGAAAAGTGTGGACGATCAACTGGTTTTCAAAGGCGAGCAGCCGGCTGAGAATTCGGATGGTTGGATCGCGCTGAAAGTTAAGACGGTGCTCCTGTTCCATAGCAACGTAAGGGCGACCAAGACGGACGTGAACGTGAGGAACGGGATAGTGGCTTTGAGCGGCGAAGCCTCGAGCCAGGCACAAAAGGAATTAACAACCGAATATGCCAGCGACGTCGCAGGTGTCAAGAACGTTAAAAACGATATGACGGTGGCCGGTAATCCCAGTAATACGAAAGAAACGATAAGCGAGAAAATTGATGACGCTTCAATAACGGCCCAGGTAAAGATGGCGCTTCTGCTTCACCGCTCGACCAGCGCTATCAAAACCCGGGTAAGAACTAATGATGGAGTGGTCACGTTACAGGGTAAGGCGAAGAATGATGCTGAAAAAACGCTTGTGGGGAAACTTACGAGCGACGTGAAAGGCGTAACGGATGTTGTTAATGATATGATCGTTTGTGAAAAACTGATCAAATTATCCTTGTCCGTCAGTGTCAAGAGTTGTTAAAGGCAGTCACATGAATACTATTATGGCCATTGATACCGATAAAACGGTTTCCGCGCTTACGGCAGGATCGGTAAATTCAGCCGATAAGGCGGGCGAAGGCTTCGGAAATACGGCAAAATATGCGCGGGCGAAACACATACGTTACCAGGAGTGGAAAGGGCGCCCGGCCAGGCCGAAAAATATGCAAAGAGGCGGTGGGCAAAATGCAGGCCAGGCAGGCAATTTTGAAAAGGGCCAACAGAATAATAATAATGTAGAACGCGGCGGAGAAAGGGGCCCGGAGAATGGGGAGCGGGGCGGCGGCGAGCGTGGTGGGGGAGGAGGACAGCAAAACGATAGAGGAGGCGGGGGCGGCGAACACGGGAGAGAATAGCTTTTAAGTTTCAGGTAAAAAAATGTCAACAGGGAGGAGTATATGCTTTGGACTATAGCAGTTGTATTGTTGATCTTGTGGCTATTAGGATTGGTCAGCTCGTACACGATGGGCGGATTCATTCATGTTCTGTTGGTTATCGCTATAGTGATAGTACTGATTCGCGTCATCCAGGGCCGCAAGGCGCTGTAAAGTTCAAAATCGTTAAATAAACAGGAACTAGTATGTCAAGACTATTTAAGGGAATTATCTTCGCTCTGGTTTCGCTTGCCGGGCTGCTGATCATAATCTCTGTTGCGCTGTATTTTTTTGTCAATACAAGCGTCTACAAATCCTGGATAGAAAAAGCCGCATCGGAAGCGCTGGGGATGGATGTGCGTGTTGGAGGAAGGCTGGGGATTTATATCTTCCCTGTCTTGAAAGTTAAACTTCATGATTTGCGCATAAGGAACCGGGGCGTGGACATTGTTTCCGCGCAAGAAGCATACCTGAAGCCGGCGCTACTGCCATTGTTGAAAATGGAGGCCCTTATCAGCGATATCAGGCTGATGCGGCCCGTGGTCTATGTGAAAATGGGCCGTGATGGTCAATTTAATTTCGAACAGCGGGAAAATGCCAAAGGGGCGATCACGGCGGCGGTTCTTGACGGCATTTCTATTTATAACGGAAGATTTTTCTTTGTGGACGAGCGCTCAGGGCAAGGTTTCGAAGCGGAGAACTTCGATCTGAGCCTGCGTGATTTACGGATCGCGGGGGAAAACAGGGCTGAGTTTTTGAAGAAGCTTTCCTTTAAAGCAGAATTTGCCTGCCGGGAGATCCGGACGCAGGACTTTATTTTATCGGATGTGAAGTTTAGATGCAACGGCAAGGATGGCATATTCGCTTTCGATCCGGTCAAGACACAGGTTTTCGAAGGTCAGGGTTCGGGGAATATAGTGGCGGACCTTGCTCGCCCAGTTCCTCATTATACTGTCAGTGCATCGTTGGCAAAGTTCAAGATAGAAGATTACTTCAAAACTCTGTCTTCAGCGAAGGTAGCTGAAGGAGCTATGGACTTCTCCGCAGGCTTGACGATGAGCGGAAATACCGCAAAGGAGTTAAAGCAGTCTGCTGAAGGCGAGGTCTCGCTGAGCGGCGAAAACCTCACGCTTTACGGCCATGACCTGGACAGGGAGTTTGCCCGCTATCAATCCAGCCAAAACTTCAATCTATGGGATGTGGGCGCTTACTTTTTCACCGGCCCGCTCGGCCTTGCCGCTATGAAAGGGTATAACTTCGCGAACGTACTGAAAGGGTCGGGTGGCAGCAGCGGTATTGGCAAGCTTTATTCAAATTGGAAGATAGAACACGGAATAGCACAGGCTAAAGACGTGGCCTTTTCGACAAAACATAACAGGGTCGCTCTAAAAGGAGGAGTCAATTTCGCCGAAGAACGGTTTGAAGATGTTACCATAGCGCTGATAGACGCAAAAGGGTGCGCCAAAGTTAAGCAGAAAATGCACGGCTCCATCCAAAAACCGGTCGTGGAGAAACCGTTATTCCTGGTATCGCTCGCGGGGCCGGCGCTTAATCTTTTCAAGAACGGAAAGGAGCTCTTAACTAGAGGAAAGTGCGAAGTGTTTTACGCAGGTTCAGTGCCTGCGCCAAAGTAAACAACAGGATGCGCTTCTTATGAAAATATTAAGAGTTGTTTTAGTTTTATTCATTATATCTGCGTTTGCCGCGATGGTGATGTATTCACAAGAACAGCCGCAGGAGTTGAGCAGTTTTTCAGCGAATCCTGCATCTATCCAGCCTGAGGTCATGACCACATTCTCGTTCGTCTTTAATGTGCCTATGGATACGACTGTCAGCGCTTATGTGCATTTTAAAATGACGGATGACAATGACCTGGTGTTCCCTGCCTACTGGGACGGTAAATACAAGTGTAAAGTATCTTATTCCTTCCCGAATGCAAATGATAGTGGAACAGCGGAAATAATCCTTACGGGCGCGAGAACGCGGGACGGCAAAGATGTTGGCGATATTCATGAGTCCATAAAAGTTATACCCAGTTCAAACCCAAACAATCGGATGTGATATGTGTGAGAAATGATCCGATTGTAATATGCTCGAGGAGAATAAAAATGATTAACTATATGAACTACAGGCAGCTTTGCGGCATGCTAATTACTGGCATATTGCATGTTTGCCCCATATATGTTTCAGCGGCAGGGCTTGGAATGACAGATGCCGCAGGAGACGTAGATTATTCCGCCAAAGTGCTTATAGTGTCCAATAAAAACAAGTTAAATGACCCGGTGATATTAAAGGTTAAGCAAATATTGGAAACGGACGGCAATTACGTCAAACTCGCCACGGGAACAAACCTTGAAGGCATGCAGGCAAATCAATACGGGGCAATAATAATAGTCAATTTTGTTGAGGACAAAAACAAAGATAGAAGCGTGGAAGTCCAGGCTGATGAAAGTGTTCAAAAAAGAATAGTTCTTTTAAATGCTGTGGGCGATTATCTAGCTTCAGATAAAAATCAGGCAAGCTCAAAAATTGAAAAATCAGACAAAATAGCTTCTGAAATAATTGAAAAAACAAAAATTATATTGTCGGGGCAATAGAGTTCATTGTTTGAAAAGATCAGTTGAGTTCTCGGTATTACAATCGATATGAAAAAGATCCTATTATTATGTGTGTTAGCCGCTCTCGCCGTTTCTGTCCGGGCGGAGGATCAGCCGCAGTTTCAATCCGGGATGGCCCCTCGCACGGATGAGCTTTTCGCTCCGCTTCTTGGAGACCCTCGGGAATTGCATTTTGCTTTGCGCATGGCATATCCCCAGAAAGAAGTTACGGCCGCAGAAGTGGCGGTCGGCCACTATTATGGGATTTACCGCTGGGCGCTGCCTAACGGTATCGGCGCAATGCAGTTGGATATCGGCGGTGGGATATTTGCGCGTTTCAACTTCTCGTATAACAAGGACCTTCAAGTTGTAGACTTCTATGGAAATGTCCCGCTCGATGTGCGTATAGGCAAATGGTCAAGCCGGTTTATGTTTTATCATTGCAGTTCTCACCTTGGGGACGACTACATCCGTGAGACCGGGCAGTTTGGCAATAATGTCTCATGGAACAGCCTGCGATTGCTTTTATCTTACGACTTCATCCCTGCTTTGCGTTTGTACAGCGGGTATACGTATAACCTGGCGGTTACTCCGCCGGATCAAAAAACGCGGGCTTATCAATCCGGCGTCGAGATAACTCCCCGTATTTTTAATAATCCTAATTCGCGTGCCTACTGGGCCAATGACGTTCAGTGGTGGGAAAGAACAACGTATATACCTCAGTTCAACTCGCAGATCGGAATAAAAATGGGTGTAAATCCTATATTTGGCAGGGGCATCACATATTTTTTAGAGTATACAACAGGCCCGGAATATTACGGACAATTTTTTCAAATTAAAGAAACCCGAATAACCCTGGGCGCGCGTTTTGATATTGATTGAGGAGGTTAGTATGAATAAAGGTTTAGCAGTGGTTCTTCTTGTTGTTGGAATTATCTTGATCATCTATGGCATCAACGCCTCAAATTCGTTTAATTCCGACATCTCGCGCTTTTTTACGGGTTCACCCACAAACAAGACAATATGGTTTATGATAGGAGGCGCGTTCACGGCAGGAATAGGAATTTTTGGCTTGTTCGGTGTGTCCAAAAAATAAATCAGATCCCAACCGACAAAAAGGAGCAAATATGTGCTTTTCGGCAGGAGCAAGTTTTACCGCAGGTGTATTGCTTACGTTTGTAGCCACTGAAACGTTAAGAAAAGTTCATAAGCCGTCTCAGATAGTTTTAGCCAGTATCCCATTATTTTTTGCTTTTCAGCAGTTTGCGGAAGGTGTTTTATGGGTGTCTATAGGGCATGCGGGGTATGCTTTGCTGCAGTCGGTTTCCACTTATATATTTGTAATAATGGCTCAGGTCATCTGGCCAATCCTGATACCACTTTCTGTCTTATTGCTGGAAGAAAATGAAACGCGAAAAAGAATCTTATTCGGATTGCTGGTTTTGGGAGCGGCTGTCGCGTTATACTATTCATTCAGGCTGGTGTTTTATGATGTTCACGCCGAGATCACAAGAAGGCATATTATCTATCAAAGCGGCGCCTTCAATTCTTTTGCAGCCCTGGCCTTACTGATGTATCTGACCGCTACCTTGCCGCCTCTTTTCGTTTCAAGTATAAAAAGAACCGGTATTCTGGGAATAATTATGGGGGTGTCGTTTGTTGTCTCGGCTTTGTTTTACACGCGGTGCCTAACTTCCGTATGGTGTTTTTTTGCGGCCGTAATGAGTTTTGTGGTATTTTATATTGTCAGAAACGCGCATAAAAAATTTCATTTTGATTTGATGGCAGCCAAAGCTTAAACAAAAGAGAGGTTAATATGAAAATATTATTGATTTCACCCAGCGCAGACCCGGAAATAAAAACTCCCAGCGGCCTGATGATACCGCAGTTGGCTCTCCATATATTGGAGGGCCTGACTCCTCCGCAGCATGAGGTGAAGATAATCGAAGAGGAAATCGAAGACGTTGATCTTGAGGCGGACTGCGATCTGGTTGGCATAAGCTGCATGACCTCGAACGCTCCACGCGCGTATTATCTTTCTGGGGAGTTCAGGAAAAGAGGCAAAAAAGTTGTGCTGGGAGGCGTTCATCCGACGCTGCTCAGCGAAGAAGCCCTTGGGTATTGCGACGCGGTGGTGGTTGGAGAATGCGAAACGGTGTGGGAAAAGCTGCTGATAGATTTTCAGGAAGGCAAACTGCAAAGGATATACCACGATGAATCGCCTTGTTTAGACGGGTATATCTCCATGAAATACAGGAAACCCGCGAAAAATAGACTTTTCAACGTTATCCCGCTAATGACAACACGCGGATGCCCTTACAGCTGCGAATTTTGCTGTGTTTCCGGATTGTACGGCAAGAAGATCCGGCATATTCCCATTGCAAATATAGTCAGGCAATTGGAGCAATACAATAACAAAACCTATATATTCCTTGACGATAATATTATCGGCGACCCTGTTTACGCCAAAGCGCTTTTTAAAGCAATAAAACCTTTCAAGATTAAATGGGTAGGGCAGTCTTCCATTTCTTTCGTTCAGGATACAGGGCTGATGAAACTTGCCGCAGAAAGCGGCTGTGTCGGCCTTTTCTTCGGTGTAGAAAGCGTATCTGAGACCCAGCTCAGCAGGATGCCGAAATCAATAAAACAAATAGAAAAGATCGAGGAAGCTGTCAAGAAGGTTAAGGATATAGGCATTCACTTCCATGCTTCGGTTGTTTTCGGCTTTGACAGCGACACAAAAGAGATTTTTCCTGAAACTCTTGAATTCCTGAACAGGAACAAGATAGGAACTGCTTCTTTAAATATATTAACCCCGTACGCGGGCACGCGGGTCTACGAACAATTTAAGAAAGAAAAGCGTCTTTTAACCGCGAACTGGAAATATTACGACCATTCAACAGTCGTTTTTAAGCCCAGGAACATGACGCCTGATGAACTTCAATCCGGAGAAATATGGGTTAAGAAAGAATTCAGCAAAATATCGTCTATTTTAAAAAGGCTTGCCGGCAATCTGTCTCACCCTCTTTTGTATTCCGCCATGAACCTGGGTATACGAAAAACTGTTGAGGTGGATATGCGCAGGCTGCCTCATATCCGCGAACATATATTTGAACCATACAGAGATACAATGCCCGAAGTATGCATAAAAGTTGGAGAACTGGCGGCGCTAAGTTAAGCCGATAATTTAAAAAGTGCGCATCAACCACGACTTAAACATCGGGATTGACGGCAAGATATCATCCAAAAACCTGCAAGAGATTCAATTATTTATAAGGTATAAAAATGGTAAAAAATACAGAAGAAGAATGTGTGGAAAAAATAAGTCTCCTGAAAAGACGCATTTCGGCTCTGGAAGCGCTTGACGCCAGGCGTATTATGACGGAAGCGGAGCTGATTGTGTCGGAGGTCCGCTATCGTAGGCTTTTTGAATCTGCGAAAGATGGAATACTGATCCTTGACGCAGAAACGGGTATAGTCGATGATGTGAATCCATTTCTAGGAGAGACTGCTGGGTTATTCGCTTGAACAGATAAAGGGCAAGGCGGTCTGGCAACTGGGGTTTTTGAAAGATACTATCGCCAACAAGGGCAAGTTTCTGGAATTGCAGCGGCAGGAATATATTCGATATGAGAATTTGCCGTTAGAAACCGCGGACGGACGGCATGTTAATGTAGAATTCGTCAGCAATGTATATTTGGCAGGCGGCAAAAAAGTCATACAGTGCAACATACGCGACATCACAATTCGTAAACGGGCTGAGGAAGCGCTTAAAAATGATAAGGCAACTGTAGAAAAACTTGTTGAAACAAGAACCCGGGAGTTATTGGCGGCAAGGTTGGAACTTGAAAGGTCTCAGAGGCTTTCAGATATCGGCATACTTGCTGCAACTGTCGCGCATGAATTAAGGAACCCTCTTGCCGCAATCAGCCTGGCCGCTTACAATATTAAAAGAAAGTCCACGACTCCGGGTATGGACAGTCACCTGAACAACATTGCTAAGAAAATAGACGAGAGCAATCATATAATCAATAATCTCCTCTATTATTCGAGGATTAAAAAGTTAAATTGTGAACGCGTAAACTTAACGGATATTCTAAATGAATGCATTGAAGACTCCAGGGCGAACAATAAGGGAAAAATGTAACGATAACAAAGCGCATTGACCGGTTAAGCGGTGCGCGCTGCATCGCCGATCCTCTGCAGCTAAAAGAAGTGTTTGTCAATGTTTTCAATAACGCATTTGACGCCGTCAATACATTATCCGGCAAGATAGATGTTAACGGATTGCTGGAAGACGGGCGCGTAAAGGTCGTAATAAAAGATAACGGAGTTGGGATACAGCAAACAGAAATAACGAAGATTTTTGACCCTTTTTACACCACTAAAGCAAAAGGAACCGGTCTGGGGCTTGCAGTGTGCAGCCAAATATTAATCATGCATCAAGGCAGTATCAGCGTGGAAAGCAAGCCTGGCGAGTATACGAGTTTTGTTATAAGCCTGCCAAAAAGTGATCCCAATGACGATACCCCATCTATTTGCCGTAGATAAGTAGTGTCCAATTTCGGATTAAGTTACAAGATAGACATCTTAATATAACTCGAAAGTTAGCTTGCGGGAAGTATATTTAAAAAAACAACAAAAGACTGCAGGCACAAATATTAAAAACATCCATTCTATGTCAATTTAAACAATGTAAATGGGTGTTTTTTTTAATTTCCTATAATCAGTTTGGTAGGTGGTACTGTGTAGTTACGCATCTTGCTTATCAAAGACTAAAATCGTATAATCTATTCATAAGAAGGAATATTGAGGAAAAAGTAATTCTTGGTCGATTGTTCATTTCCCATTGAATTATCAATAAATAATGTTGAATCCTTCTAATTATTTCATGAAATAAATTATAGTTCAGTTAAGGAAGGTAAAGATTATTAAACGTGCTCATTTAATGCTTATGATGATTAAGAGCATTACTATCATCGTTTGTTAAACACTTGACAACATTGTTGTTGTATGTTATACTTTTATTGGAAAGTTAGAAAAAGGAGTGGTGATAAATATGTCTGTAATAGGATTAAGATTACCGGAAACATTAGAACACAAAATTGAAAGAGCGGCAAAGCAGTTGCAGAGAAGCAAGAGCTTTATAATTAGAAAAGCCGTAGAAGCTTATATGGACGAATATGTTGATTACCAAATTGCTCTTGAAAGATTGAACGACAAAGATGATGAAATAATAACATCCAGCGAGATGAGAGGCTTAGTTGAAGGAAAACATAAGATTTAAAAAATCTGTATTCAAAGACCTTGATGGAATTCATCCAAAACACAGAAAGCAGATACTTGACGATCTGGAAGTTGGCACTTGCTACAATACCAATAAAGTCAAAGCATTAAAGGGTGAATACAAGGGTCTTTTTCGCATAGAAATCGGTGACTACCGCGTTATATTTACTAAAATTGGTGACGGTGTTTTGATATTACGTATAGCCCATAGAAAAGAGGTCTATAGATAAATTATTGCCATGAATTACTCAACCAAGACTCACTCGGTCAAGCTTATCAACACATTGTCCGCTGTATATACTGCCTTACAAAAATGTGAAGTTGCAACCAAAATTGACTCTCAAAAGTAATTGATTATTCCAGATGGAATATAATAAGAATATGTTGCAATCACAGGGTCAAAAACAGCCACACGACTTTACAAATACAATCCAACATGTTAAAACTCACCCCGATTACCTTTGATAAATTCATTGAGGAACTTGACCCATACGGAAAAGCAGTCGTTGAAATCGACCTTAGACAGGTAGAATTTATTTCTTCGGCAATACTGGTGCAGTTGGCGGCTTTGTGCCATTCCCTGCACAGTTTTGGGAAGCAAATAACCGTTAAACTCAATGAGAAGAAGTACCTGTATTTGATGCGAGCCGGGTTTATCCCGAGTATCAGGCAGGTGGCTAAAATCGAACCGGCAGAAGTCGAGATGGCCGGGTACTACCAGGCATTACAGGGCTTAAACCGGTTCTTAATTGAAGTAAAGAAGCTCGAAAGTATTAACGCCTTGCCGAAACTTTTTGATCAGATACTAAACACGTTACGCATCAGACTTAATTATTCCCGAAGAGAGGCAATTGATACAGTTAACGTTATTTCCGAGGTTTGCCAGAACATCTTTGAGCATAATCAAGGAATATGTGGATTTATCGCAATGCAGGTGTATAAAGCAGGGTTAAAGAGTTTTCTGGAGATAGGAATATCGGACTGCGGTGTCGGGCTACGGGTGTCCTTGAAAAGGAATATAAAAAATAAAGGGATTAAATCTGATCTGGAAGCGATAAATTTTGCCACGAAAGCGCTAACTTCCGAATTTGATAGCCCGGTAAGGGGAACCGGACTGTATCATCTTTTAAGGGTTATGAAAAATCATTCCGGTACGGTTCAGATACAATCGGGAAAGGGGAAAGTTCGGCATCGGATCGATAAAATACGTGAATGGAATTTATGCCCCATTTTACGCGGGGTGCATGTCGTCCTTGAGCTTGACGCAAAGGTTCTTGAGGGAATTTTATATGATTGAGCCCTGAAAAAATATTTTCAAAATATTTTCCCAAAGGGCTTGACAGAACTTTATTAAATGTGCTACAGTGTAAGCAATGGAAAAGAAAATAAGCCTTCAAAAACTAAGTAAACAAACCAATTTATGGACTGGCGAACAGGGCAGGATTTACCAGAAAGACATCGCCGCCGCCCTGGTAACTTTATCCCCTGGTGATACTTTGGTTATTGATATGAAAGACGTACAAGCTATTAATTACTCTTTTGTAAACAATTTCTTTGGAAGAACGATCCTGGACTTGCCGAGTCAGTATAATAATCGTTTTTTTATTGTTGAAAACTTGACCAAGGACAATTATTCGGAGCTTGAAGTATCGTTAAGTACCTTAGGCTTGGCAATGATAGAAAGGAAGAACGACGATTTGCGGTTGGTAGGCAAAGTGCATCCGGCAAACAGTCAGAACGTTTGATTTAATAAGGAAATACACTAAGCCGGTGACAGCGATAGAGCTAAAGGAAAAACTTGGAATAGCCCTTACGGCAGTAAACGAACGGCTGAGCAAGCTAACCGAGATGGGATTAGTGAGGCGAGGGAGATCGGTATCGCAGGCAGGCCGTGAGCAGTATGTTTATGAAGCTCCGAAGTAGGGGGCTATATTTTTTTGCCCTTCTTATAAATTATATAAAGTGTAAGAGCGGTAATTAAAAGCAAAAAAACAAAGCCGGAAACAAAAAGAAAGACTCAAATAAACCAAAAAGGAGGCACACCATGGATTTAGTAGAACGCATGAAGAAAGAAGTCCGTGATCTGGACAACCAGATCAACAAGCTGGAACAGTCGTCAGGGGAGAAGAAAAGGCGCAAGAAGAGCCTGGAGAAGGCATTAAAAGAGCTGGCAACTGGAACTGAAGCTCAAAATGCCGGGCAGGTTAAGCAGGGTGTATTTATTTCATAAAAGGCATAGAAACGTTATGAAAATTATTTTGTCGATGTTTCAGGAGAGTCAACGTCACACCACACCCATTTACCCGGGAGAGGGGTTTTCGCCTTTGGCCGAAAACCCCTCTCCCGCATCATCTATATAAATATAGATGAAGTAAAGGTAAATGGGTGTGGTGTTATGGGAATAGGAGTAAGGGGTAGAAGTAAGTAAAGCAGTAAAGAGTAGTAAGTAAAAAAAGAATAGAAAAAAGTAAAGGAAGAAGAATAAAAGAAGGGACAGGAAACAGAAAGGCAAAGAAGTAAGGAAGGAAAAAAGCAGGAGTAAAAGAAAAGCAAAAGGAAGAAAAATATGAGCGAATTATTAACCAGCAGGCTGCATGAAGAGATCGTGACGTTAGCCGCGGAATACGGGTATCTTTCAGTTGATGAAGTATCAATGATCACAGAAAATCCGCGCCATGCCTACAGCGTTTTACAATATCTTTTTACCAAAGGAACTTTAGGGACATTCTCTACGCATTTAAGGCCGAGCAGGGCATATTATTTGCCGGACGACATGAAAAAGATCGTTGAGGCAAGCGGCGGGGCCCGGCATGTGGAAAGGTTTTTCCCCTGCGCCTACCGGCCCACGGGTTTTCATCATCATACTTCGCTGATAAAAGTGCATCTTACGATCAAAAAGATATTAGGGGACAAGCTTATAGATTATATCCCTGAGCCGCGGCTTAAAAGGGACTTGGGCAGACAAAAGGTGTGCGATGGGGAGTTCGTATTCTTAAACAACAAAGGGGAGGAAAAGAAAGCGGGTGTAGAGGTAGAGCTGACGCTCAAGAACGCGGAGGCGCGGCGCATAGTGGCCAGGAATCTTACCGGTTATGCCGCTTCAAACTTAAACGCCATACTGATATTTTATAACCAGCAGATCATCAAAGAGCGGACACTTGAGACTTTGGAGAAATACGGGACAAAACAAACGCCTGTATTCTTTCTTGACCTTGCGGAGTTCCTTAAGAAACGGGAGAACGTTCTTGCCGAGGGTTTAAACGGTGAAAAGGTAAATATCTTTAAAGCCCGCCTTATTGATGGGCAGGGAGGATGCTGATGTCACAGGAATACAAAGTTGGCTTTCATTCAGGAGTTGTGCCGCTTAAGGTTGTTTGTAATGTGATCCTATATATTGTACTGCCGTTGTGCCTGGTATCCTGGCCTATGGCTATGGTGTTCAGGTATTTAAGGAACCAGCAGAAAGCAAAATATGATTCAGCTCAAGGGTTCTTGATGTTGTTAATCATAGTTCCGTATATTGGTTTTTGGGGAGCAGTGGCAATAGATCATTACAAGCTAATCACCTGGTATGCCCAAAAGAATAAAACTGTGCTGAGCTCATTTCCCGGGGCTACAAGAGCCTTGAAAAAAATGCAGAAGGATGTATCGCTCTTGTTATGGGGCAAGATAGATTTTAAAAGGCCGTACAGGCTGTTATGGCTTTTGATCTCGAACCCGTTACCGCAGGCGGGGTTCATATATTTTGTATTTTTTAACAGGCCCAACAGGTTTGAAGACCAGCTCAAGCGGTACAGGAACACAGTTCCAAAGGAAATAAATATGGGAAAGGTATATAAGAAGGCGGTGAAAGAAGCAAAGGGAAATGGATACGGGTTCACGTTTCTAGGCTATGACTTCAAATACCGTAAACCAGCGATAATAACGGATGAAGAACGGCTGCGACATGTACAGATACTTGGCGGGACGGGGAGCGGGAAAACGTCGTCATTGATACTGCCTATGATCCAGCAGGATATGGAAAGGGGCAGGGGGATAGTGTTTGTTGACGCGAAAGGGGATATAACTACCGCGCGGACGATGTATAAGATGGCGGTTGACGCGGGCCGTAAAGAAGATTTCCTGATGTTTTCAATGAGCAACCCTGAGAAATCAAACACCTATAACCCGCTTGCGTTAGGCAACGCGACACAGTTAAAAGATAAGATAATCGGGGCGATGGATTTTACTGAGCCGCACTATAAGCGGGAGTGTGAAAGCGGGTTACAGATACTGTTTGATGAACTGTTAGAACGCAGAGGAATTGTTACGCTAGGCGCCTTATGTGAAGCATTGAATAAGCCTACAGATGAGTTCCCAAAGTTTTTGGCATTCTATGATGAGCACAAAAAGAATATTCTCGGGATACAGGCCGAGATCAGTTTATTGATGAACACTAGGTTCAGCCGTCTTTTCAATTCCGGGGAGATCAATCTGCTTGAGGCGTACGATAAAAAGAAGATCGTATATTTTGCCCTGAACATGCTCATCTGTGGTGAAACCGGTAAACGATTAGGGCGGATCATTACAGGCGATTTAAACACGCTTAACGGGATGAAACAGAACAGCGATGAACGGGAAGGGTTTGGGGTATATATTGATGAATACGGCGCGTTTGGTACAGAAGCGTTTGCATTGACGCTTTCGCAGGGAAGGTCAGCAAAGTTCATGGTTACGATAGCGCACCAGAGCAATGCCGACTTAAGCGCTATAAGCCCGCAGCATGATATGCAGATCAAGACAAACACGAAGACGCACATAGTATTACAGGCAAATCATGATGACGCGGAAGATTTCTGCAACGAGGTAGGAACCTATCGCGGCATTGAAACTACGCGACAGGTTGCTTTAAGCGGCGCCATAGAGGGCGCGGAAATGGGAAGCGAGAAAGTTGTTGATGTGTATCACATCAATCCGCAGGAATTACGCCACTTGAATACCGGCTATGCGGCATATAGGACGCCTTCAAGGCATGGGTTGGTTCAATTGCGGTATTTGGGATACCCGAATGAGGTTTTGAAAGGGATCGTGTTCCCGGATAAAGAACAGGCCAAGGAACTTCCGGCCAGAAAGCCGGAAATAAAGGATGTTCAGTGTGGGCGGGAACTCGGGACTATATTTGACATCTAAGGAATGAAAATTGACATGCAACTTTTAACAATTGACGAATTATCGAAATTATTAAGTGTAACAAAAAAGAGCGTTTACGATCTTGTCTATACGAAAAGAATCCCTTATACCAAGATTGGGAACAGGCTTCGTTTTCGTGATGACCTCATAGAGTCGTGGGTCCAGGAGAGAACGCATATTCCTTTTGGTTCACAAATTTTGTATAATAAACCCGCAAAGGTTGAGGGCGAGGAGTCAAAATGACTGTACTTCGCCCCCTCGGCAGTAAAATATGGACTTACGATTTCTGGCACCTTGGTAAACGGTACAGAAAAAGGTTCGAGTCCAGAAGCAGTGCGCTAAAAGCGGAAGCTCAAAAAAGATTAGAGCTTAACGTTAATCCTAACCAGGATGAGCGTGTAACTTTTAAAAGCGCTGCGCAATTGTTCTTTGATAACCATTCAAGACCGAATAAAAATGCATGGCAAGATGATAAAGGCAAAATTGAATATCTTAATGGACTTTTCGGCGATAAGAAACTTGCCGATTTCACATCCTTTGATATTCAGTTAATGCGAAACAAGTTGCAGGAAAAAGGGCTTTCTTCAGCGACCATCGATAAATATCATGCACTGGTTAAGACGATATTTAATAAGATGAAGCAATGGAGAAGGTTCAACGGCAACAATCCGGCATGCGAAGTGAAACTTAAACGTGGAGCGAGCGCTCATATCAGATTTGCGACACAGGATGAGTTGAGGCAGCTGGAAGAGCATTTAAAAGCCGATGTTATTTTCCCATACTATGTTATTGCGCTCCATACCGGAATGCGGAGAAGCGAAAGCAGGAATATGAAATGGGAAGACATTAACCTAAGTTCAAGGGATATATTTGTGCCGACCTCAAAGTCAGGCAAATCAAGACATATCCCAATGAATGATGTTACATTCAATCTGCTTACAATGCTTTATGGTTCAGGCAAAGATCCGCAAAGCAAAGTTATGCCGGAGTATAGCCCTGAATATATCTCTCATCGGTTTATTAGAGCCTGTAAACGGCTAAAGATAAGAGATTTCAGGTACCACGATCTCAGGCATACTTTTGCGAGTTATCTGGTTATGGGCGGCGTAAACATTCACACGGTCAGCAGGTGGTTAGGACACGCAACGATTGTGATGACAGAGAAACATTACACGCATCTGTCGCCTGATTTTCAGAAAGAAGAGATTAATCAGCTTAACAAGCTGTCTATTCATTCGCAGGAATCAAACAGGACAACTTTTAGACAATCTGCTAATTTTCAAGAAATTCCGAAAGTTTCAGAATGTCAAAAAAGCATTGAAAACTTAATATAATATTCAAAGCTGCCGCCATCGTCTAGTGGTTTAGGACATCGCCCTCTCAAATCTACATCGCCCCCGCTGTAATTGTCTTTCCGTCGGAGAGTTTCGGGTCATTTATGGCTATTTTGGGCTGTTTTTGGCTATAACCCGTCAAACAACCGTCAAACTTTTGTAATCAAAAAATCTTACCATTGAAATAGCGCGACAGTGTAACAAATATGTAAAATTTATTATACACATCGTAATTCTTCCACAGGATATTTTGGACTCGATGTCTGTTTGAATGGTGAGGAAGTTGGATCGAAAGCTGACGTTACACGGCCACATACATGAATCCCCTCAAGTTTCAGGAAAATGGTTTGCAAAGCTTGGCAAGACGCTTTGTGTCCAACCTGGGCAAGGGGACCAATGGGAGAATTTTGTGTATATTATTGTAGATTTAGACCAGATGGTGTGGGATCGAAAGATTGTATGAATAAAATATTAACTTTCGCTTATTTCGCCAATAGATTTCAATTCAGCAATATCAGTGAGTTTCGTCTAAAGAACGATATGTCTGCATTCGCTAATTGATTCATTGACGATATCTGTAAAACCATCGAAGAAAACAAAGTTAGATACGTTTTGGGAGGATTTTTATATCCCATTAAAGAAAGGGAAAAATATTATTCTTTTCCCATTAGCTGTTTCTCGGTATAAAGATGAATATTTTTGTTTCATGAACAAGTATGGCCGGATTTCTATTAGTAAGGGTAACGGTCACAATGATGATGACATTTATACCCTTCTCAGATCGACTCTCAACTTCACTAATTCGAAGCCTTATAATTTACGGTTCGTTGAAAAGAAAGTTCCTTATTATTTCCGCACAGGAAAGATTCAGGGGAAATATGTCCTGGAAGAAACGATGTCTCGAAAAGAGAAACAACGAATATCGAAAAAATACAATTCTCATCAGGCTAAGAAATTTGTATCCGAAGGATGCTCGTTGCAGGAGTATCTGAATGTGTGCGCCATCTGTTATAAAGCGGTATTTGGCAAGCACACGAATGGAATGACTCCGCTGAAGATGTATCAAACTTGGGCGGACAAAAGAGATGGTGGGATGTTGTCTATAAAAGATGCCGGAAGTAGGCAGGAATTCCTTAACTGGTATAATAGTGATCAATGGTCGGGTTCTCATCCATTTGAAATAATCTACAGTATGATGGAAATCGGGATTTGCTTATTTCCGCCCAATTCTTCAGAGCATTGGTTTTCTTTAAGAGAATCAGAATCAATCGGACTTTCCCTTTACACTTATTTGAAGATGGTAGACGCTTTAATTGAACATAATATTGCGTTCAAAGTTCCCGGTCTCGGCAAGACATTGAAATTTCTTTCGGGGCAAACTTATTTTACCGTAAATAATTATTCGGAACATGAGATTTCATATTCAGGTGATAAAGAGGACAGAGAAAAGTATTTACCTCACATTAAGTGGGACAAGCTAAAGATTCTTCGAAAGCGATAGTTTTGGGCCACCGCATTTGGAAATATCGTGCATTTCTTGATTAAAATTTACCAGTGACTTATAAAATTGTTCAATATTGACAAATGCCTCATTATTGACCTTCCCAAAAGCTGTTTTTTCTTGGTTTTTGCAGTAGAATAAGACTTGACAGAATAAGAATAAATAATTATAATATATACCACTTATAACAAGTGGTATAAGGATAATCATGTTAAATAAAGAAATATTGCAAAAATCATTGAAACTGCTTGGTGAAATTCTTGAAAGTGAACACATTGACCCAATGAATCTTGTGGTTTGCGGTGGGTCTGCATTGTTATTCTGTGAATACGTTTTCAGGACCACAAAAGATGTTGATGTCGTGGGGCTTGGCTATTCTGAACAAAAAATAGGAGCATCGAAACCGCTGCCTGAGGTATTGAAGAAAGCTTCTTTCCGTGTTGCCCGTGATTTAGGGCTTGATGAAAACTGGCTGAATTGCGGCCCCAGCGATTTGATGCAAGAGGGGTTGCCCGAGGGATATTTAGAACGGGCAAAAACTGAAAAATTCGGCAGCAAGCTCACGATTCATTTTTTGGACAGGTACGATCAAATTCATCTCAAGGTTTATGCTTGTGTAGATTCCGGGCCCGGAAGGCATTTGGATGATTTGCGCGTTCTAAAACCTACAGATGAGGAGATGGAGTCTGCGGCTAGGTGGGCAATGAAACAAGACCCGAGCAGTGATTTCAGAAAGATTTTATTTGATATGATAAGGAAGATAGGTTATGGAAGAGTCGCTGATAAGTTTCAGGAATAGATTCCGCGAACATTTGTCTTCTTTTCTGTGGAGACAATGGCACGCGCTTGGAGTCACCGGTTACGAAGGCGCTCTTGATACATGGTATATTGATCCAGAGGCCCTGCTCCTTTTCTCGCTTACTATCTCAAGAAGTGAGGCGCGGCTTTTCGATGAGGTTATAGACTGGCTTGTTACAAACGGCAATTTCATTAATATACAAAGACTAAAGACAATTCTCGCAAAAGAGAATTTTTCCTCAAGGAAAGTGCTCATCCCCGTAGCGGAGATAATGTCTAATGAAGGTAAATTTTTAAAATGGAAGGGGCTTATAAAATCCGATAGTACTAACGAGCAAGTATACGAAAACCTGTTCTTCTCGGCAGATGGTTCACCTGTTCAAATGTTCGGTTCTCAAGACAAAGTATTTTATAAACATGGATTTAACCGCGGAGAATTGAAATTGCGGAAGCATTCTCAACAGGTTCGTAACATTCATAATACCGCGGTGTTGTTCAAACTTAGGGCGTTGTTTGGCATAAATGTGCGTTGCGAGATTATCTTATATCTTTTAACTCATGAGAGCGCCCATCCGAGTAAAATAGCCCGTGAGACGTATTATGCCCAAAAGACCGTGCAGGACATACTCATTGACATGGTTAAATCCGGGTTATTGTTTGTGAAACCTTATGGTAAGGAGAAGCATTACTGGTTAAAAACTGACAAATGGTTTGAATTTCTTAATATAGAAAAAACCGGTTTAAAATGGACAAACTGGCCGTCTTTATTAATTGCGCTGGAAAAAATATGGCTGAAAATAAATGATGATAAATTAATTAACATGTATGTTTTGATGCAGTCATCGGAACTGCGTCAACTGATGAGTGAAATAAGGCCGAAAATCGAAGTCTGCCGGATTCGGGCAGTTATTATCAGATGAAAAACAATACCTGGGCGAAAGTTATTTGGACGTGTTTCTGAAGGACATAGAGAAAATATTGGTTACCTGGCTGTAATCATCTATTCATGTGTCGGTATTGAATTAATAATCAAGAAGAGTGTTAAAGCTGTTAGTAAAACCGCGACCGATCCTACAAAACATTACTGCGACATACCGTGACAGGCAAATGCCCTACTAAGCTGTGACAGCAATGTGGTGGATAACCGCGTTTATTGCTGACACGTTTAGCGCAGGAGGACAAGTACATTAGAAATTATGTTAAAATTCCTTAGATCGGGAATGGATTGATTTTGTATGAATGCAAGCCCCTGGAATTTTCTTGCGTTGTATCTTAAAATTAAAATAATTTATACTATTGACAAATTAACACGTTTCATGTAAAATATTATTAGTTATAAATTGTAATTAACTCATAAACAAATTACAATTATAATAATTTTACACGTATCATGTAAATTGTATTAATATATAAATAGTAATTACGGGTAATTCTATGGATGAGCAAGTCATTCTCAAGAAAATCATTAATGTTCTTAACCAGCAACTAAACCTGCAAGCAACGGTTGAAGTACCAACCATTCCAAGCTTGTATAATGCAACCCTTAAAATTAACATAAATGACCAACCGGTTGAATTTTGTGCGATAGTAAAGAATGTTGACAGATTATCGATTATAGGCAGCATCAGGCGCCACCAACCGCCTGCCGCTAATTTTCTGCTCTGCATGCCGTATATCACGCGGGAAATTGCCGCCAAATGCAAAGACGCAGGTATTCAATTCGTAGATACGGCTGGGAATGCCTATATTAAAGTGCCGGGGTTATATGTTTATATTATTGGACAACCCCGACAAGCAGATTTTGGAGTTCATGGCCAGATTAAAAGAAAATCGATTGCAAATTTACGTGTAATATTTTCATTACTTACACAGCCCGATTTAATCAAAGGCACTTATATGGAGATCATGAATGCTTCAGGGGTGTCGCTTGGATCCGTCCAGAACGTGCTTAACGATCTGGTGCATGGTGGTTTTGTAAATACGTTGGCACGGAATGACAGGAGGATAATCCTTACGCGCCGCCTTTTGGATGAATGGGTAAACCGTTATGCGGAGTATCGTTCCCAATTAGTTATCCAGCGCTTTTCAGCTGAGAACCCGGACTGGTGGAAGGAATACCTCCTGCCTGATAATGCAGTATGGGGCGGAGAGGTTGCGGCCGCAAAGCTGACGGGAAGTTTGAAGCCTGCAATCATAACTGTTTACACCGCCGGGAAACCTGACGAAATAATTATCAATAACCGCTTGAGAACAGATGCGAACGGCAATGTTGAAATATTGAACATGTTTTGGAAACATACTGCCGATACTTCCAATACAAACAGAATCGCGCCGCT
Source organism: Endomicrobiales bacterium (assembly GCA_963794945.1). GTDB lineage: Bacteria > Elusimicrobiota > Endomicrobiia > Endomicrobiales > CAWCFT01 > CAWCFT01. Next base: position 25,903 of record CAWCFT010000017.1, on the reverse strand, counting down.
TCTTTTGATATATGCCGACCTGATGTCTTCCCTGGATTCACGGGACATGGAAATTGCAAAACAAATCTATGACCAATACCTTGCGAATATTGACAATTAATTCTGAATATCCTGTTAACAAACATCTGGTTGATACGCTGCGCCACGTTGATGAATGTATCCGGGCGTTTGGAAAGGAGTATTTTTTGGGCGGGGCCCAAGCTCGAGATCTGATACTTTTACATGTTTTTGGCATAAGCACCACTCGCGCTACAAGCGACGTTGATATTGGGATATTTGTTGAAGATTGGGATACGTTTAAAGCGCTTAAAGTGCGATTGACTGCAACAGGCAACTTCAAAGAAGATCCCCAAAGGATGCACCGTTTGTTGAATACTTCAACAGAAATTCCAATTGATTTGCTCCCTTTTGGCGGTTTGGAGAATGTCAAAGGAGCAGTTGCCTGGCCGCCAGAAATGGAACAAATAATGTGTGTAGCCGGTTTTGCCGAGGCGGCTCGTTCAAGTATAATGGTGCAAATCAACGAACAATTAATGGTGCCAGTTGCTTCACTTCCAGCTTTAGTTGTGCTTAAGCTTTTTGCGTGGATTGACCGTCACGCGGATAACAAAAAAGATGCCATTGATATATGGATAATCCTGAATTCCTATCATGAAGCAGGTAATGAAGATCATCTTTATAGTGAGTCACGTGAATTGTCTGCTGAATCGGGATGGGATTTGGAATTGGCAGGAGTTAAGCTCTTGGGTGAAGATGTAGCCAAAATATGTGAGCCGGAAACCGCCAACCAACTGATAAAGGCATTTGAGTCAGAGAACCTTCGCAAAATTAAAGACGATATTCTTAGCTTTACCGCCAGCGTACACGTAATAATTGGGATTCTCTTCTTGTAGAGAAGTATGTCGATGCCTTCTGGGCCTACTTCAAAAAGGCTATAGATCAAAATGAAAAAAAGAACAGCAAAAAGTAACGAGATTTAAAGTAAACCCGTGCGGCGAGTCTTCTATAACGCGGGAGATCGCCCTTGCAGAAGGCCAAACGCTTTATACCATGATAAACAAAACAGAATTGTTATAAGAGTAGGAGCCAAGATGAAATATCTAAAAATTGATTCGCTACAAAGGGGCTGGTGTGAGCGGGATAACCTGTTGTTATACGCTGCATTTCAGATACTCGTTGATTTTGTTGAAAAAGAGGATCCACATAGAATAATTGATTGGGGTCACGATAAGGAAAACAGAAAAGCGTGGGCCGAGATACAAACATTATACACGTGGTGGACTAAAATACGCCCGAAAAGGAAAAGCCCTCTTGACGATAAAAGACTTAAAGATTTTAAGTTAAAAACAAGACCGATTAAAGGTCAACCTGCCGCAGAAATAATTTGGCCTGATAGAAAAAAATACGCTAAAGTTTACAAAGCAATGGACAAGGATTTTGAATTAGAGGAAAAGTGGCGCAGAGAAGATACGGAATACCTTCACCGCCTTGTCAATATAAGGTCATATCTTTGGACATAATAATTTTGAGGAGTTTAAAAACGGGAGACTTACAAAAAAAACTAAAATGAAAAAAAGAATAGCAAAGAATAACGAAAAAATATTAACTTTGAAGGTGAGCTTATGTGGTGAATCTTCTATTACGCGGGAGCTTGCCCTGGCAGAAAACCAAACTCTCTATACTCTTGCCGAAGCCATTGTTGACTCATTTGACTTTGATTTTGACCATTGTTTTGGATTCTTTAACAGCTTTGAAAAATGGTTTCAAGCGGAAAGGGCGTACGAATTGTTTAAAGATGTAGGCGAAGAAGGCTCTCCGAACGCAAAAGGTGTCAAGAAAATCACAATAGCGGAAGCATTTTCACTTGATAAAAAACTTCTGTTTCTGTTTGACTATGGCGATGAGTGGAAATTTAATGTAGAATTTACAGGCAAAGAAGAACCTGTATATAACAGGAAGTACCCTTTCTTGATCAGCAAAACCGGCAAATCTCCCGAGCAGTATCCGGCTTCTGATGAGATGCTTTAATAATTGAAAGTTTGTTTGAAATATCCGTCAAAAAGAGATAGAATTTCGTTACTATGACACGAGATACTATTTGGGAGAGAAATTCTGTCTAAACTGTAAAACCACATTGCGCAGAATAAATGGTGTGGTTTTTTTGTTGGGAATGCTTGATTTTGTATGAATACAAGCCGCAAGCCCTGCCCCTGGAATTTTAAAAGGATTAATCTATGGCGCTCAGCTGGAACGAGATAAAGAAAAGATCGATTGAATTTTCAAAAGAATGGGAAAATGAAACGAGCGAAAACGCGGAAGCAAAATCCTTCTGGGACGGGTTTTTCAACGTTTTCGGGATTTCGCGGCGCAGAGTGGCGACGTTCGAGAAGCCGGTAAAGCTGTTGGATGAAAAAACCGGTTATATTGACCTGCTCTGGAAAGGCGTACTTATTGTTGAACATAAGTCCAGAGGCAAAGACCTGAATAAAGCCTTTGACCAGGCAAAGAATTATTTTCCGGGGATAAAAGAATATGAACTCCCCAAATATGTTCTGGTCTCCGATTTCAGCAGGTTCAGGTTGTATAATTTAGAAACCGAACAGAATAATGAATTCAGGCTGGAAGATTTCCATAAACATATTCATTTGTTTGGCTTTATCGCGGGGTACGAAAAAAAGGAGTATAAAGAAGAAGACCCTGTAAATATCAAAGCGGCTGAGCTGATGGGGCTGCTGCATGACCAGCTTAGCGATTCCGGCTACAAAGGCCACGAACTTGAAGTATTGCTGGTGCGCATATTGTTCTGCCTGTTTTCCGACGATACCGGCATTTTCCCAAAAAATTCTTTTACCGACTACATACAACACCGGACCCGAGAAGATGGAAGCGATTTAGGCCCAGCCCTTGCTCACCTGTTTCAGATACTCAATACTCCCGAAAACGACCGGCAAAAGACCCTCGATGAAGAGCTGATGGCATTCCCTTACGTAAATGGCAAGCTCTATGCCGAAAACCTGCGCATGGCGGATTTTGACTCTGATATGCGGGAATCGCTTCTCAAGTGCTGCTATTTTGACTGGAGCAAAATATCCCCGGCAATTTTCGGCTCATTGTTTCAATCTGTAATGGACCAGGAAAAAAGGCGCAACATCGGCGCTCACTATACAAGCGAAAAGAACATACTGAAGCTTATCAAACCTTTATTTTTGGATAATTTAAGGGCAGAATTCGAGAAAGTCAAAAATAGCGGCCGAAAGTTAACGGAATTCCATGAAAAAATCAGCGCCATGAGATTTTTAGACCCGGCCTGCGGCTGCGGCAATTTTCTTGTTATCACTTACAGGGAAATGAGAAAGCTTGAAATAGACATCCTTAAAGCGTTGAACGAGCACGAACACAGGATTCTTGACATCAGCCTGCTCAGCAAGATAGATGTTGACTCCATGTTCGGCATTGAAATAGAAGAGTTCCCAGCCAGGATCGCGGAAGTGGCTATGTGGCTTATTGACCATCAGATGAACATTCTCATGTCGGAAGAATTCGGGCAATATTACATAAGGCTCCCGTTGAAAAAGTCCGCAAAGATAACGCTTGGCAATTCGTTAAGGCTTAACTGGAAGGATATAATTGACCCGCGCAAACTATCATACATTATGGGCAACCCGCCTTTTGTGGGCAAACAGCACAGGAATGAAGAGCAAAATACGGATATGGAGCTTATTTTCGGCGGCAGCAAGGGCGCCGGGGTGTTGGATTATGTCACCTGCTGGTATATAAAAGCTGCTGAATACATTAAGGATACCGGTATAAAATGCGCTTTCGTATCAACTAATTCAATATCACAGGGAGAGCAAACGGGGATACTCTGGAATATTCTATTTAACAAGTACGGAATTAAAATATTATTTGCTCACAGAACTTTCCAGTGGACCAGCGAAGCAAAAGGCAAAGCCAGCGTATTTGTTGTTATTATAGGGTTTGCAAAAAACAATGTGGACGGCGAAAAATACATTTACGAGTACGATACCCCTAAGTCAGACGCCCACGTTATTAAAGAAAGCAACATAAACCCGTATCTGGTGGAAGGAAACGATTTAATTATTCTTAAACGAAGCAAGCCCATAAACAATGTGCCCGAAATATCTTTCGGCAACATGCCGAACGACGGCGGCTTTTTGCTTTTAGACGACCGGGAAAAAACAGGCCTTATAAAAAATGAACCCGAAGCAAAAACAGTCATCAGGCCGTTAATAAGCGCAAGGGAGTACCTGAACGGCGAGAAGCGCTGGTGTATCTGGCTTAAAGACGCGGACCCGGCAATAATAAGAAATGTAAAAGCTATAAAAGAACGTGTAGAAAAAGTTAAAGAGTACCGCTTAAAAAGCAGCCGTGAGGCCACTGTAAAACTTGCCGATACCCCATATTTGTTTGGAGAGATACGCCAGCCGGATTCCAAGTATATGCTTATACCCTGTCATTCGTCGGAAAATAGAAAATATATACCATTTGGATATTTCAGCAAAGAAAATATTGTGCATAATAGCTGTCTTTCAATAGAAAACGCAACTCTTTACCATTTCGGGGTATTATCGTCTATTATGCATATGGTATGGATAAATTATATTGGTGGTAAGCTGGAAGGGAGGTTTAGGTATTCAGCTGAAATGGTTTACAATAATTACCCCTGGCCGGAAAAACCTTCTAAAGAGAATATTAAGTCGGTTGAAAACAAAGCCGACGAGGTAATAAAAATAAGAAGCAAATTTCAAAATTCTTTGTCCGAACTTTACGACCCGTTGTCAATGCCCAGGGATTTGCTCAAAGCGCACCAGGACCTGGATAAATGCGTGGATTTATGCTACAGATCCCAGGCATTTATAAACGAAAGAAAAAGAATCGAATATTTGCTGGACTTGTATGTTGAATATACGACGTAGTAGTTCGTCATTCCGGCATTTCGTCAGCCGGAATCCAGAAAGCCGTTTAGTCTTATTCGCGCAGGTATGCGGTGTGCAATATACGACGTAACAAGAAGCAGAAATGTGAATATTTCAAGAATCAAGGCCTGGCCCCATTTACGCTTGACTTAAGGTATATTGTTTTGTACAATAAAATTACCTGAATTTTCATTAAAGCCAAGAAGTTTTGAATGAAAAGCATTTATGTTTATTCAAGGTTTTATAATAACAAGGCAGAAAAAAAGTATTTTTTATAACGGCAAGATGGAATGAGAAATATTCTATTTGCCGTTTATTGTTATTGAAAAAAGTCAGTCATAGTGCGAACTAAATGCTTGATTAATCCTCTAGATTTTTATATTCTCTTTTTATAATACAAGTCTATAGTGTCAGAGTATAAGCAAAAGTTGACCCCAATATGGCATTAGATGATTTAGAGTATTACGAAGGCAAAATAAAAGAATTGACTCAGAAATTTACTGGGATATGGCCAAAAATTGAGAGGATTTTAGGTTTCATCACAAGTTTGCTAGCGGTAGTAACCCCGATCACCATTTTTTTCTTAGCAAAGAAACCTTCCGATTCGCCTGTTATTGCCGCAATTATTACGCTTGGGATAATCTCATTGATCTTTGCAGTGCTCTTTTTTGTAGAAGAAATAAGATATTCTTCGAAAGCACGTTATGCGGAAGCTATGTATGCTTTGCATTTATGTATTCATATTCTTAGGGACATGCATTATGGATTAAATGATAATAATATTACCAATCAAAATAGACGCGATGATCTATCTACTGCTCTTTGGTCACTTGCAAGATGTTTTTCTCTTCTTAAATCAGTTCATTGCAGAGCTTGCATAAAGACAATTCATTTTGATGATAACATCTTTAATAAAGATGTTAGAACATTAACCGATGAGGAAAGACTTAGGTATTTATATGTCGACACAATGACAAGGGATACTGAAACCGTTAAGACACATGATTTCTTCTATAAACAAGAAGATCCTAGACAACATAGTATCGCAGGCAATTCTGATTTTAGAGAATTGTATTTAATGGCTCCCGAATCAAGACGTTCTTGGATAAGCAATGATATTTATTCTAATCAGAATTATCAAAACACAAGATATAGCGAAATTGATAATAAAAAAGATTTAGGTTATAGAAGCGTATTAATACTGCCAATTAGAAAGACAACAAAAGGATTAAAATATAATGAACAAAAATCTTGCAAACAAGATATTCTTGGGTTTTTATGTATAGATTCAAAAGCTAGAGGGGTTTTTAATAATAGATACGATACTGAAGTTGGAGCACTTTTTTCAGATGCTTTATTCATTTTGCTAAAAGCTTGGTATCAAAATGAAAATTCAAAGGAGGCGAAAGATGGTTCAGACAAGACCAATAAATGAGTTGCCTTTAGAAAGAGTGGATGGTAACACTGTAAGAATTGCAACTAGAACCGAAGATGGTATTATTGATTCTTTCATCAGTGTTTGCCCGGAAAGTATCTTCAAGCCTTCAGGATCAGAAACTAGTGGTTCTAACAAATCCTCTTCCCCTGATAAAGATAAGAAACCGTAACAAAGTTTTTTTAAGCTGTCTGAGGATGTACTAATAATATCATATCTTGAACCACCTGATTGTTGGTCAGAATAAAAATCCAGAGGCAAAATGTCAAAAGAAAACAGAGTAGAAATTATTAAGCAGCTTAGCGAAGCAAGAGCGGGAAGCAATGTTATTACATATGTTACTTCTACAAGACCTGGTTTGAATATTCAAATGACCGGCGATCAAGTAAGGTATTTGTATAATGTAATATCTGAAATTGGAACTCCAAAGAGTGAATGTAAAATAGACCTTTTTATATGTAGTAATGGTGGAGATATAGTTGTACCATGGAGAGTTGTAAATTTAATTAGGGAATTTTGCAGTGATTTTACAGTTTTAGTGCCATATAGGGCATATAGTGCCGCAACTTTGCTTGCTATGGGGGCAGACAAAATTATAATGCATCCTATGGGCGAACTAGGACCAATAGATCCTGCTTTTAATATTCCAGTTGACCCCAAAAACATTATGGCTGGTTTAAGACAGTTAAATGTGGAAGATGTGACATCATTCATGGAGTTAATTAATGATGATTTTCATATAAATCACGAAGAAGAGGTAGTGGAAGTGGTAAAATTATTAGCTCAACAAGTGACACCTTTGGATTTAGGCATGGTAAAACGAACACATTCTCAAGCAAAAATGCTAGCTAAAAAATTACTTCTAAAACATATGCCAAAAGAACAAGAACAAAAAATTGAACAGATAGTTGATACACTCAAAACAAAATTGTTTTATCACGGGCATCCTATAGTTCGAAATGAAGCTATTGAACTCGGACTCAAAGTAGAAGCTAATTCAAATCAGAAAGTTTTGGACTTGATGTGGAAATTGTATTTGGAATATGAGCAAGAAATGCAACTAAATAAACCGTTTGTACTTTATAATGAGTTTAATAAAGCGCAGAAGAATTCTATAGTATTACCTTTATTACCTCCTCCAAACGTTGTACCAACTGTACAGGTGGCTACTACAGGAGAAGAGTCTTTTGAGGCAAAGGGAAATCAAGCAGAACAAAAACAAGATTCTAAGAAAAATAGTAAAGCTGAGCAGAAAATAAATATTCTTCCGATAAAATATGGGTTAGAAGTTGAAAAGGCAGAAGTTAAAGATTTGAAATGTGTTTTTATAGAAAATGAGAAGAAGAGCTATTGTAATAATTTCGATATTGAAATGTTGAGGACTGGGCCGCAAGCGTTTATCACTCAATATACTAATGGGCAATGGATTGAACAATAGAGGGGGTTTATTATGGAAACAATAGAATTAAATGAACATATTGATGAGAATTATATTATTAATCAGCTATTTAGCACTTCTGACAAAAACATAGGCAGTCCTTTATGGTATCAAACTATTTCTAATCCCCAGATTTCTTATGACATCCCTCAAAATCAATTGCAAGGGATTTTCATAATACCTACCGAAATATAAATCAATTAATACATGAATGGTGTCATGCTCAACTTGTTGAACCCAATAATTAGTATCGCTATAATTTCTATAATAATTCAAAGTAATTTGAAAAATATTTTTACGACATTTTTTACGCCCGGCGCAAGATTTTTGACGTCATAATTCTAAAACTGATAGTATTTTGAATGAATATTTATAATTGAAACCAGGGCTTAATTAGCCTGATAGGTTGGCTCACACGAGAGAAAAAAATTCGGACAATAATCCTGATAGGGCGTTATCGTAATATGTCACCAAAGACTCGAGGCAAGAATACCATGAATGATTTTCTTAAAACAAATAAAACTGACATCGCAGCCCTGCTCGCAAGAAGCTCACTTGGAGCAATACCTTATGTTGGGCCATTACTTTCTGAGATAATAAATGAGATTATACCAAATCAAAAACTGCATAGATTAATCGAATTCGCTTATATTTTAGATCAGAAAATATCTCATATAGAACAAAACTTCGTGAAATCTGAATTCAGGAAAGAAGATTGTTCTGATTTTATTGAAGAAGGTTTGCGTCAAGCATCTCGAGCAATAAGTAAAGAGCGAAAGGAATATGTTGCCTCAATAATCGCAAACAGTCTTTCCTTAAGAGATATTGATTACAACGAATCAAAACATCTATTGCGAATCCTTGGTGAGATTAATGACATTGAAGTTATCTGGCTCAGATATCATGTAATTTCGACAATAGGAGGAGATGAGGAGTTTAGAAAAAAACATGCAGCGGTGCTAGAGCATATTTTTGTCAATGATAATGAAACATCTCAGAATCTATTTGATAAGTCTGCTCTACAGGATAGTTATAAAGGTCACTTAGTACAACTCGGTTTGCTGGAAACCATATATCAGAAAGATACGCGTACCAAGGAACCAAAATATGATACTCATACGGGAGGGTTAAAAAAGCAAAGTCTTAATATTACGCCACTCGGAAGGTTGTTGTTAAGACAAATCGCACTTTAGGGAATTCCGTGGACACAATACATAATCAGTGGGCAGGCGCGGCATGACTGTTGACAGCCAGGCCATCATTCGTTAAAACTTTGGAAAGATAAGCATGCCTTGTAAAACCTTGGTAGAAAAATTTAGGGACAAAAAATAAAGAAAGATTTGTAACAGCATGATAAAACTCACCCCTATCACGTTTGATAAATTCATCAGGGATCTCAATCCTTTCAACAAAAAGACCGTTAATTTCGACCTCTCTCAGGTACAATTTATCTCCCCGGCAGTCCTTACCCAGCTATGCTCATTGTGCCACGCCCTGCACAAAGAAAATAAGCAGATTTTCATAAAAGTTGGCAAAGAAATAGGCCGCTATATGGCGCGAACTGGCTTTGTTAAAAGCATAGAAAACATTGCCCAGATTGGGCCTAAAGAACACATACAAACAGGCGAATATAAAGAAATGCTTGGATTAAATCCCTTGCTTATTGAAGTGACTAAAATTGATAATATCGCGGTACTTCCTGAGTTACTTGATCAGATTGTTCTGGGTGCTAAACTACGAACTTAAATATCCGAAACACGATGCGTATGACATCGTTACAGCCATATCAGAAGTCTGCCAGAACACGCTGGATCATAACAGAGGAATCCCCGCTTTTATCGCAATGCAGTCATATTTTAGCGAAAATAATAAGTTCCTGGAAATAGGAATATCTGATTACGGCGCAGGCCTTACCGCCACCCTAAGCAAGAACGAAAAAAACCCCAAAATGCGGACAGATCTGGAAGCGATTAATTACGCAACAAAGCCAAGAACTTCAGAGTACGATGACCCCACACGCGGGACAGGACTTTATCATCTTATGAGGTTTACGTACCGCAATTGCGGGTTAGTCCAGATACATTCAGGCAAGGGAAAAATACGGCAAAGAAGAAAGAAAAGAACTGAATGGAATTCAACAGCCCCGTACCTGCCGGGTGTTCATGTTGTGTTAGAGTTTGGCACTAAAAAATATTTGTTGGCAGGTACTTGACAAGATTAAATATATTTGATACACTGTAGATAATGGAAAAGAAAATAAGCCTACATCAACTAAGCGGAAGCAAGCAGCTCTGGACACGGGAAAAGGCCCGGGAACTGCGGCAGGAAATTGACAAAGCTCTTGCATCTTCAGGGCCTGGCGATGCGGTTGTTCTTGATATAGAAGGCATAGAAGTTTTTGATTATTCCTTTGCAAATGAACTGTTCGGAAAGACTATATTATCGCTTACGCATGAGTACAAGAGCAGGTTCTTTATAGTAGAGAGCCTGAGCAGTTATACCCGAGAAAACCTTGACAAAGCCCTTGAAAGCCTGAATATGATAATGATAGAGCGCAAGCAAGGGAATTTAACGCTAATTGGCAAGGTTCACCCCGCAGACAACCAGACATTTGACCTGATCAAGAATTCAACAAAACCTGTAACAGCAACAGAGCTTAAAGACAAGCTGCATATAAACCTTACAGCGGTAAACGAGAGGCTTTCAAAGCTTGTACAATTTGGGGTAGTTATGCGCGAGACCGGTATATCAGGAGCAGGCAGGCAGCATTACGTTTATTCCGGCCCGAAGTTGTAGGTATATATTTTTTAGCCTCTCATACACTAACTATAGTGTATGAGAATGACGAGGTTAGATATGGCAAGAAAAATTAGATGGAAAAAGTTGAATAAAAATGGCCAAATTTGCACGGCACCAAACAAGACACCCGCTGGTGACACTGTTTTGTCAGTACCCGGATTATATGATATTTTGATATTTCTATCAGTTTTCGCCCGCCTGGGGGTGTGGTTTTCGCGTGAAACGCGCGGAAACCACACCCCCACATCTTCCTCTGTACCGAGGAAGACGCAAGGGCGGGCGAAAACAGAAATATAGGAGAAATAAATAATGAAAAGCAGTGAAGAAAAAACAATGAATAAAAGTGAGGAAATAAGGCAAGAACCATGACAAAAACAAGACAAGAAACAAGACAGAAAACAAGATAAAAAATAAAAAGAAAAAAGTAAGGGTAAAAGGCAAAAAAGATGATGAAAAGCATAACGGAAAGAAATAAGAAAGTGTTACAGGTAATAGGGGAACACGGGTATGTAACATATAAGGAAATAGAAAACATAACAGGAACAAAAAGGCAGGCATTCAGGGTAATAGACAGTATGATGAATTCATATAAGTTCATTGAATCTTTTGACACAGGCCTTATGCCTTCAAAAGGGTATTACTTGACCAAAAAGGGCGGGGATACCTTAAGCGTTTTTGGCACGCTGCGCGTATGCTCTTTGTTCAAGCCGTGCGATTTCGGGCCATCGGAATTTTATCATAACCTTTCAATAATTCATGCTAGGCTTGCCCTTGAAAAGCATCCTTACTTTCTTGACTTCGAAACGCCGCGGGTCCTATTGGCAAAGAGAGGCGAGCTGCCTGAGTTGAAGCCGGACGCGGAAGTTATTTTCAAGGAAGACCATACACCGGAAACACTAACAATTCGTACAGGGCTTGAAATAGAACTGAGGCCCAAGTGGCATGAACGGAACATAAAGAAGATGAAAAAATTTGACACAGGTAATTTTAGCTACCTCAATAACATAATCTGGGTTTGTAATGATAACATCACGATTGATGCGCTGTGCAGGGCGATAAAGGCAGGAAGAATATTTGAGCCAAGCAAGCACCGGTTTCTGCTTCTGAATGACCTGCTGAAAAACGGTGTCTTTACCTGTAAAATCACGGACTGGCAGGGTAAAGACTGTAGTTTGTTTACGCGTAAGGGAAGGGAATGAAAATGGATTCACAGATTTTAACAATTGAAGAGCTTTCAGGTTATCTCAAGGTAAGCCGTTTTACCATTTATGATTGGGTCTATCGCAAGAAGATTCCGTACATTAAACTTGGGAGACATCTGCGCTTTAAAAAGGAACTTATTAATATTTGGGTAGAGTCAAAGCTCCACCTGCCGTTTGAACTTGGCAGAGAAAAAATGTATAATGACGACATTACAGCGGGGAGCGGTGAAAGGAGTCGCCTATGACAATTCATCGCACCGCAAACGGGACCTGGACTTATCGTATTGAGCATAATGGAAAATGCTACAGGAAACGGTTCAAGTCCAGGGATAAAGCAGAAAATGCCGAGGCTGGCCTGCGAAGGGAATTGACTTCCGGTTATGAGAATGACCGGAGGATGACCTTTAAAGAAGCCTCGGAAATGTTCCTTGAAAAACACTCAAAAATGCACAAGGCATCTTACGCCGAGGATAAGAAAAAAATTGAGCTCCTCAACGGGCTATTTGGCGACAAGAAGCTGGTTGATTTCTCCCCCCTTGACATAGAAACCCTGCGAAGCTGTTTGCCGGGAATCGGGAAAGGGAAAAAGAGAATAACTTCATCGGCCACTGTTGACAAGTATCATGCCCTCGTTAAAGCCATATTCAACAAAATGTATTTGTGGCGGATGTTCGCCGGATACAATCCTGCAAAGGGAGTAAGGCTCAAAAGGGAGTTTAAGCCTCACGTAAGATGGCTTGCACGGGAAGAAATCGGAAGGCTGGAAGAAGCATTGCCCGAAAGTATTTATCCTTATTACCTATGTGCTTTGCATACTGGTATGAGGAAAAGTGAGATACACGGGCTTAAATGGCAGGATGTTACCCTTTCAATAAGGGACATCTACGTTATCAAGACAAAATCCAGCAAGCCGAGGCACATTCCCGTTAATGACACGCTTTACAGGTTTTTGGTAAAGCTGTATGGCAATGGAAAGAATCCTGATGAACCTGTTTTCGGGCATATAGGCAAGAATTATTTGTCCCACGGCTTTAAAAGAGCCTGCCAGAAAGCCGGTGTTAAGGATTTCAGGTTTCACGATTTAAGACACACCTTTGCCAGTCATTTGGTTATGAGTGGAGTGAACATCTATCAGGTCAGCAAGTGGCTCGGGCATTCCAGTGTTACAATCACTGAAAAATACTACGCGCACTTTGCGCCTGATTGCAAGCGCGAAGAGATTGAGAAACTGAACAAGCTGAATGAGTGGGCGGCAAAACCGTCAAACAACCGTCAAACTTTTGAGATTCCGGTTGAGAGCCGGAAAACAGAAAACTCAAAAACTGACTGTAAATTCAGCGATTAGCAAATAGAGCCGCCATCGTCTAGTGGTTTAGGACATCGCCCTCTCAAGGCGGAGATCGCGGGTTCGACCCCCGCTGGCGGCGCCAAACTTGAATAGCAAAAGCAACAAAAGCAGTCGTTAATAATGACTGCTTTTTTATTTTGCTTTAATGACGGATAATTAAGTATAATTTTGGTATGAAGTTGAATAAAGTCACCGAATATCTCTGGGAAATTCCCAGAGCCGGGAACATGAATGTTCCGGGCTTCATATACTCTTCCGAAAAACTCATAGAGAACGTCATCGCCGAGAAGGCCGCGGACCAGGTGGCCAACGTCGCCATGCTGCCAGGCATAGTGGATAAGTCGCTCGCGATGCCGGACATCCACTGGGGATACGGTTTTCCCATTGGTGGCGTCGCCGCGTTCGATACTGAAAAGGGCGTGATATCGCCGGGCGGGATAGGGTACGACATCAACTGCGGCGTGAGGCTTCTGCGGACCAACCTCTACAAAAGCGATATAACCGACAAGGTAAAAGAAACGATCGCAGAACTTTTTCTGGACATCCCCTCCGGCGTGGGCTCCACGAGCGCGCTCAACCTCTCTCAGGGAGACATGCGCGGCGTAATGGAAAAAGGCGCGGCCTGGGCCGTAAATAAAGGTTACGGCGAGGCGCGGGACTTAAAATACACCGAAGAAGAAGGCGCGATGAAAGGCGCCGACCCGGAAGCCGTCAGCCCGAAATCTCTCGAGCGCGGAAGGGAGCAGCTCGGCACCCTCGGCGCGGGCAACCATTTCCTCGAGATACAGGTGGTGGACAAAGTTTTTGACAAAGAAACCGCTTCTGTTTTCGGGCTTTTCGATGGCCAGGTGACGATAATGATTCACACCGGCTCGCGCGGGTTCGGCTACCAGGTCTGCGACGATTACATAAGGCATATGAAGACAGCGGTCAAGAAATATGGTATAAATATTGCCGACCCCCAGCTCTCGTGCGCGCCGGTGAACTCACCCGAAGGCAAAAAGTATTATTCCGCCATGGCCTGCGCCGCAAACTACGCGTGGGCCAACCGGCAGATGATCACTTACCGGGCGAGGCAGGCTGTGATGAAGACGCTGGAACTCAACCCCGCTGAACTTGGCCTTGACGTTGTATATGATGTAGCCCATAATATAGGTAAGTTCGAAGAGCACAAAGGCAGAAATCTCCTCGTCCACCGCAAGGGCGCCACAAGGACGTTCCCGGCGGGGAGCAATGAAATACCGGAAGGATACCGCTCGTGCGGGCAGCCGGTGCTTGTGCCGGGCACGATGGGGACGGAATCCTGGGTGCTCGTAGGGACCGGCCAGGCGATGGAGAGAACCTGGGGTTCGGTCTGCCACGGCGCGGGCCGGGTCATGAGCCGCACGCAAGCGTTGAAAAACGCCCGGGGCCAGGAAGTTGCGGGCGCCCTCGAAAAGAAAGGTATAATAGTGAGGTCGGACTCATGGAAGACGCTTGCCGAAGAAGCGCCTGCCGCGTACAAAGACGTTTCGGAAGTCGTTGGCGTCTGCGAGATGGCCGACATAGCGAAAAAAGTAGCGCGGTTAAAACCGCTGGGTGTAATAAAAGGATAAAAAATAATCAGCTATAAGCTTTAAGTTATAAGTTTTAAGAAAAGATTTTCTTACGGCTTACAGCTTATTGCTTAAAACTGCATCTAAGGGGTTCAAATGTTAGACATCAAGCTCATCAGAGAAAATACGGACGCTGTAAAAAAGGCTCTCGAGAAACGCGGGCCGGAAATAAATTTTGGCGAGGTGCTCGGCTGGGACTCGGAGAGGCGCAAGCTGATTGCCGAGATGGAAGCGCTACAGGTGAACCGCAACAAAGCCGCCGAGCAGGTGGGAAGGCTAAAAAAAGAAGGCAAGGACGCGCCTGAAGAGCTCGTGGCCGAGATGGACGGCGTCAGGGAGCAGGTCAAGGAAAAGGAACGTTTCCTCGTAACCCTCGAGCAGAACATAGAAGATTTCCTGTTAAGGATACCTAATATACCGGACGAAAGCGTGACGGTCGGAAAAAGCGCAGACGACAACAAGGTGGTCTCGCAGTCCGGCGAGATACCGAAATACGATTTCGCGCCCAAGGCGCACTGGGAGATAGGCGAGAAGCTCGGCGTGCTCGATTTCGAGACCGCGGCGAAGCTGTCCGGCTCGAGGTTCGTTGTGCTAAAGGACAAGGCTGCGTTCTCGAGCGCGCGCTCATAAGCTTCATGCTCGACACCCATAAAGAAAAGGGATACACCGAGGTAATGGCGCCGTACCTGGTCAACCGCAAGAGCATGCAGGGCACGGGCCAGCTGCCCAAGTTCGAGGAAGAGCTTTTCAAGTGCACCGAGGACGAGCTCTACCTTATACCCACGGCCGAGGTTACCGTCACAAATATTCACCGCGACGAGATACTGGAAGAAAAAGAACTCACAAAAAGATATGTCTCGTATTCCGCGTGCTTCAGGCGCGAGTCCGGCTCGTACGGCAAAGATACGAAGGGCCTCATACGCAACCACCAGTTCAACAAGGTGGAGCTCGTGAAACTCTCGAAGCCGGAGAACTCGTCCGCGGAGCTCGAGAGCCTGACGGCAGACGCCTCCGACATACTAAAAAAGCTCGGCATCACCTACAGGGTGGTCGAGCTCTGCACGGGCGACATAGGGTTTTCAGCCTCAAAGACATACGACCTCGAGGTCTGGATGCCCGGCGAAAAACGCTGGCGCGAGATATCGTCGTGCTCAAACTTCAAGGATTTTCAGGCGCGCAGGATGAACATCAAGGTGCGCTACGCGGATAAGAGAAAAGAGTTCGTGCACACGCTCAACGGGTCCGGCGTCGCCATAGGAAGGACCTTCGCCGCGATACTCGAGAACTACCAGACCAGGGACGGCGCGCTCATCATTCCCGAAGTTCTCAGGCCCTACACGAAATTTGACAAGATAGAAGCAAAATAAAATACGTTCTTTAGACCGGTTCTAAATGCCAATAATAAAAACAACCGCAGTACTGCTTGCCGCCTTTATTTTCTTTGCGGCGGGCGGGGCCGCTCTGGGCCCGTTCCGTTTACAAGAAAGACATTAACAACGGCGAAGTGGAGATCGAGCTCGGTACATACTATTCATCGCTGGATTACTACATACCGCTTACCAATTCCCCAATACCCTGCATCGATGAAAAGAACGAGCTTGATGTCTACAAGCAGCTCATCCTATCTCCCAGGCCGAGGTTCCTCGTGGCCGAGGTAAGCGTGAACCCGGCGCCCTGTCTCGGTGTTTTCCTTAGAAAAAACGAGCTTGACCTCTACAACAGGGCTTACGTAACTCCTACGTACAATTTTATCCAGGGCGCCACGGCCGGTTTCGAAGAGCCCTGGGCGGCCTCGCTTTTTTTCGGCAATGTCATAAGCTACAGCCCGCCGGGGGTCAAAGCCTGCGAGGGGAAAGGCTATATAGGCGCGCTCTTTAGCTTCGGGGACTACCACATAAAGGACAACATTCTCATCGACGACAACTGGTTCGAGGCCGAGCTCAAGTTCAAGGGAGACAAGGTGAACGTTGAGAACAAAATTAACTGGAGCTTAAGGATAGGCGGCAAGTTCCACAGCAATGCGTACATAAAAAACGTTCTGTATTTCTCGGTATTGCGAGACAGGCTCGATTACGGCATTTTTAACCTGTCATTCCTCAAGAACAGCGGCGTCGAATATACTGTTGACGTGGATAACACAACCGGGCAGGTAATTGAGCACTATTTCAGGATAAATAAAAAAATGCCGCTCGGCAAGAAGATCCGCGCGGCGCTAAGCATCAGCACCGGCTTCATCTGGGACGCTTCCGACAAGTACACGGGGCCCCTTGCGCGCCCGGGCAACGGCTCGCTGTTCCAGTTCATCCTTCAGCCGAACTTGGAGTTTTAGAGAGCGTTTCTTTGCCGTAGGAGCTGGGCTTGCGAGATGGATTTTCGATAACGACCTCGGGAATGACAAAACAATAAAAAAGACAAGCTCGTTGAACGGCTTGTCTTTTTTATTTTATGGCACATTATGCTTAGGGGTTGGATCTTTTGGAAAACCTCATTATTAAATACGTCAGGGCGGCGACTATGATGGCTGTAACTATTATTATCCCGCCTGTCTCGCCTATCGCCGCGTAAACTACCCGCCAGTTCTCCCCCGCCAGCTTGCCTATGTAGGCGTGCACCGTAAAGCCCGCGAGGCTCGCCAGAAAAAATCCGACGTAGAGCCTGGTTTGCTTAAGCGAAAGAAGCGCGCTCGCTATAACGGCGCAAAAATACATTCCGGGTATAAGCTTCGCCACGAACAGCGAGATCGCGCCGTACTTCTCAAGCCAGATCTCCGTGCGCAGGAGCATTTTCTCGTTGACGAACTTGTCGAGGAAAGACCTCTTGAGCATCGCGGTCCCGTAGCGTTTCACCACCTTGTGGAATATCACGCTTCCCGTGAACATGCCCAGCGTCGTGGCTGAAATTATCACAAGCATCGAGCCGTGCCCTTCGCTGGAGAGGTACCCCGCGAACACCGCGCCGAACTCTATCGGGACCGGCGGGAAGAAAGTGTTGATCAGCGCGCCGCCAAACAACACCGCGAAGAGCGTGAAAGGGTTATCGGCAAGGTTTAGCACGTAGCTTAATAGGTTTTCCAAAACTGCCTCCGCATATATTATATAATAACTTTCCTGTGTTTGTTAACTACTTTGAGGACTTCGAACCAGGCTATGCTCAAAACTCCGCCCGCCAGGCACAGCAGCACGTTCTGCGTTGGTAAAATATCGAAATGGAAAAGGGTTCTCAGCGGCTGTATTGACAAAGTAAGCCCCAGAAAAAGTACCGCGCCCGATATCACCAGCCACAGCGCCGTGTTCTTCGTCCGTATCGTGCCTATTATCGTGGTGGACCACGACCGGTTGGTAAGTATCAGGCCCAAGTTAGCGAATATCATTGTTGTAAACGCCATGGCCCTCGCTTCCATCTCGCCCTGCCCCTTTGTCAGCGAAAAATAAAATGTAGCCAAGACTATCATGAGCACGCCGAACCCCTGCAGGAGGCTGAACATGACGGTCTTCCTGCCGAAAAGGTGTTCGCCGCATTTCCTCGGCGAGGCGCCCATTATGCCCGGTTCTTCGGGCTCGGCCTCGAAAACCACCGAGCACGCGGGGTCGATTATAAGTTCCAGGAACACGATGTGCACCGGCAGGAACACTAGCGGCCACTTGAACAGTATCGGTATAAGCGACATCCCGGCTATAGGCACGTGCACCGCGAAAATGTAGGACATGGCTTTCTTTAGGTTATCGAAAATCCTGCGGCCCATCTTTGCCGCGCTGACTATCGACGTAAAGTCGTCGTCTACGAGCACAAGCGCCGACGATTCCCTCGCGACGTCCGTGCCCGGCTGCCCATCGCTATGCCAATGTCGGCGGCCTTAAGGGCCGGGGCATCGTTGACGCCGTCGCCCGTCATAGCGACCACCTCGCCGTTAAGTTTCAGCGCCTTTATTATCTTTAACTTCTGCTCGGGCACCGCCCTCGCGAAGATGTTCACGCGGCCTATCTTCTCCCCAAGTTCTTCGTCCGTCATTTGCTCCAGCTCGGCGCCCGTCATCATCTCGCTTGCGGAATTAAGGCCGATCTCCATAGCTATCTTCTGCGCTGTTGCCGGGTAGTCGCCGGTTATCATTATCACCCTTATGCCGGCCTTGTGGCATTCGCGTATCGCTTCCTTTACGCCCGGCCTCACCGGGTCTTCAAAACCCATGAAGCCGAGGAACTCAAAAACGAAGTCGTGCTGGCCGCCGGGCAGGTCGGCCTCCCTAAAAGCGGACTTAGCCACGCCGAGGACGCGCAGCCCTTTGGCGGCGAGCGCTTTCGCCTGCCCCATCAGCCCGCCCGCCCGTTCGCCGTCGATGTGGCAGAGGTCCATCACCGCTTCCGGCGCGCCCTTTGAGGCGATGATGTAGTCGCGCCCGTCCGGGGATTTCCACACCCTCGACATCGCGAGCAGGCCCGCGTCGAGCGGGTACTCGGTTATAAGCGTCCAGTTATTATGTATGTGCTCGGTCTCGGCAAGCTTGGACTCGCCAAGCTCTTTCAAGGCTTTTTCCATCGGGTCGAAAGGGTTCTGCTGGCTAGCGAGTATGGCGAACTCGGTCACCTGGTGGAAAGTTTCAGGCATCGGGCCTTCCGCGTGCCCACCCATCTTGTAGTATTTTCCGTCGGCGTATACCGTGTCAACGGCCATCCTGTTAAGAGTCAGCGTGCCTGTCTTGTCTACGCAGAGAACCGTCGCCGCGCCCAGTGTCTCTATGGCCGAAACCCTGCGCGTGAGCACGTTGTGTTTCGATATCCGCCACGCGCCCAGCGCGAAAAATACCGTCAGCACAACCGGGAACTCTTCCGGCAGGGTCGCCATCGCTAGCGTTATGCCGGCCAAAAAGCCGTGCAGCCAGTCGTGCCGTGTGAACCCGTATATTACGACAGCGAGCGCGCAGAGCACTCCGCCGAAAGCCGCTATGTTCCTGACCAGCTTCTCGGTCTCTTTCTGCACGAGGGTGCGTTCGGGCTCGAGTTTTTGGAGGGCCTTGCCTATCTTTCCTATCTCCGTCCTTGTTCCGGTCTCCTCAACCCGCGCCACGCCCTGGCCTTTGACTATAAGCGTGCCCGAGTATACAAAAGGAAGCCCGTCTCCGCCCGGCCGCTTCATGGGCGCGTCGGCTTCGCAGGAAAGCTTTCTTACGGAAACCGATTCGCCGGTCAAGAGCGACTCGTCAGCCGCGAGGTTTATGCAGGATAATAATATGGAATCCGCGGGCACGCGGTCGCCTTCGGCAAGCAGTATAATGTCGCCCCTGACAACCTCGCGCCCGGCTATCCTTATCTGGCGAGCCGCAGGCGGATGACGAGGGCCCGCGGGCTGGACAGGTCCTTTAGCGCTTCTAGGGCCCGCTCGGTCTTGCCCTCCTGGTAAAGGGCGATGCCCATTATCACGAAAACAAAGCTGAGCAGCATTACCGCTTCGTGTATGTCGCCGATAAAAAGGTACAGCGCGCCGCAGGCCGCGAGCAGCAGGAACATCGGCTCGCAGAAAACGTCGAAGGCTATCTTGAGGCC
The DNA here is from genome assembly GCA_963794945.1 of Endomicrobiales bacterium. Lineage (GTDB taxonomy): Bacteria > Elusimicrobiota > Endomicrobiia > Endomicrobiales > CAWCFT01 > CAWCFT01. The sequence goes on along the minus strand of CAWCFT010000017.1, from coordinate 5,612 downwards.
GGTCCTTCGGCGGGAACTGGGCAGCTCGTTCGGCCCGTCGGCCAAAAGCTTCCGGCCGGCTTCTTCGTCGGATAAGCCCTTGATGGATTCGATGTCCAGGTGTTTCTGCAAGTCCCCTCCGGCAAAAGACTGTTAAAAATCAAGAATCAAATATAAAATATACATTTCTAAAATCTAAAGGGAGCGGCATCAATGATTGGCCGCCTTTGGCGAGTTATTTTAACTTGACAATTCCGCCTTGCCCGCCAACAAACCGGCAGATCCTCGACTTGCGGTTGGTTACCGATTATATCTTCTCCCCTTGTGGGTAAGCCATTGGGCCACGTGAAGTTCCGGGGGAGAAGGTGGGGGATGAGGGGGCTTAATAAAAGTTGTAGTTGTCACGCTCACCCTCACCTCAATCCTCTCCCGTCGATGGAGAGGAAGAACGACAGAATACATCTGATACCGCCCAGCTTGCTGGGTGAGGTTCATTCTTGATATTTGGTCTTTAAGTTTTCTTAGTCTTTCGGGAACTTGGCCGCGTACTTGTTTATCCATTCTATGGCGGCGGCTTCGCCGGTTATGCGGCGCCCCTCTTTTTTCCGCACTTCTTTCTTGTAGGTCTCAATGTGGCATATCTGCTCGAGCATCCTCATCTTAAACCCGTCGGCGGGCGTGACGAACTGGACGCCCACGTTATATATGTCGTTCTCTTTCCTGCACCAGGCCACCTTTCCCGTGGCCTCGAACATCGGGCGCACCAGCGGTATCCTTATCTTGATCACCGTGCCCTTTTCAACGTTCTCTTTCGACTTGAAAGACAGCCCGCCGAAACTTATGTTGTTAAGGTATTCCTTTTTGTGCGCGACGAGGTCGCCCAGGCCCACTTCTATCGGCAGGCCGGCTTCGTGCCTTATGAACTTGCGGGTTTCTTTTTCGGAGTTGTTTTCCATGGCTGCTCTCGGCCGAACGGGCTTTTTGTTTAGAATTCTACATTTTTAACAGTTGTTTAGCAAGGAGGGAATTGCCGGTCAGGGTATGACCTCGAAATGTGAGTTTCCGTTTTCTTCCACCACAAGTATGTACGAGGGTTTCGCTATCCAGCTGGCGAGGTTGTAGTATTCTACGTTGTCTTTCATCAGGTGGTAAACAAAGTGGGTGTGCCCGCATATTATGGCGTCGGCGCCTTTTTTCTTGCAGTAGGCTAACGCCATGTCCGCAACCTGTTCCGACAGCCTCTGCCAGCGGTCGGCTATCCTGTCGGAAAGGAAGCTTATAAAAGTGGACGATATCGTCCTCTGCACTAACGAGTAAGCCTCTGCGGCGAACCTTCCAAGGAACGGGTTGCCCGAGAGGAAGTTATCGAACTTGTGGCCGTGTAGCGCGATGAACTTCCTGCCGCCCACTTCCCACGAGTACTCGTTGCGCGAAGGTATGCCCAGCATGTGCGACATGAACTCCAAAAACTTCCCGTCGTGGTTGCCTTCCACCCAAACAACGTCCACTCCCCTGCGCGACACCTTGCCTATGTGCTCCAGGAGCTCCCAGTGGGTGCTGGTCAGGTGCTTGAAGTTGAGGTCCTCGAACATATCGCCTACGATTATTAGTTTTTTGAAGTGGTATTCCTTGAGGGTGCCAAGCAGGTCGAAAGCCCGCGCGATAGGCGAGCCCAGGTGGACGTCGGAAAATAATATTGTGTTGACCTGTTTCATCTCAAGCACAATTTTATCTTATTGATTTTATCATGTCAAATTTGTTTTTCCGACGGGGTTTGGTGCGGAGCCTTCAAATATGATAAAATATCACACATCACAGCGAACGAACCTTTAAATATATAGGAGTTTAAATTATGGAAGGCGTGCATTTTTTAGTCAACAGCGTTCAGAAGGATGTCGGCCAGCCGCTTGATTTCGTGGTCAACGCGATAGTGCTTCTGGAAGGCGGGGCCACTATCCCGTTCATCGCGCGTTACCGCAAAGAAAAGACCGGCAACATGGACGAAGTGATGATAAGGAAGATATCCGAGCGCGTGGAATACTACCGCGAGATGGAAGCCCGCAAGGCCGCCATCATTAAGAGCATAGAAGCGCAGAAGAAGATGACGGCGGAGCTAAAGAAAAAGATACTCGAGTGCGTCGACAAAACGGCGCTCGAAGATATATACCTGCCATACAAGCCCAAGTACAAGACGCGCGCGACTACAGCCAAAGACAAAGGCCTCGGCCCCCTTGCCAACATTCTCGCGGGCCAGGAAACCGGCGGGAAAACCAAAGAGGAGCTGGTAGCTCCGTTCATCAACGCCGAGAAAGGCGTCGCGGACTACAAGGAAGCGGTTGCCGGCGCAAAAGACATCATCGCCGAACGCGTCGCCGATTCCGCGGCCATCCGCGGCTGGATAAGGAGCTACATCGCGGACAAGGGCCTCATACAGTCTACGCCCAGGCCGAATTTCAAAGAGGTAAAGACAAAGTACAGCACCTATTACGATATTTCCGAGCTTATAAAGAACTCGCCGTCGCACAGGCTTTTGGCCATACGCCGCGGCACAAAAGAGGAAGTGCTCTCCTGGAAGATAGTCGTCGACAACGATTATGTTATAGACACGATAAAGCATTCGATAGTCAAGAACCCAAAACTGCTTTTCAAGCTGGAGCTTGAAGACGCCGTGGCCGACGCCTACACGAGGCTCATGGCGACCTCCATCCAGGTTGAGATATTCATGCAGAACATCGCCCGCGCCGAGGAAGAAGCGATCAGCGTATTCTCAAAGAACCTGCAGAACCTGCTTCTCGCGCCGCCCGCGGGCTCGAAGATCACGATAGGCGTCGATCCGGGATACCGCACGGGCTGTAAGCTCGCCGTCGTTGACGAGAAGGGCGACTTCAAAGAATTTTCCACTATATACCCGACGCCCCCCGAGAACGATTACGTGGGCTCGGAAGCTGTCTTCATGGACCTTGTGCTCGAGTACGAGCCCGAACTTATCGCCGTCGGCAACGGCACGGCCTCAAAAGAGATATACAGTTTCCTTAAGGAGCTGCTCAAAAAACATAACAAAAAAATAAACGTCGTAATGGTCAGTGAGGCCGGCGCGTCGGTGTATTCGGCCTCCGAGCTCGCGGGTAAAGAGTACCCGGACCTGGACCTCACCGCCCGCGGAGCGATATCGATCGCTCACCGCTTACAGGACCCGCTCGCGGAACTTATCAAGATCGACCCCAAAGCCATAGGCGTCGGCCAGTACCAGCATGACGTCAACCAGAAAGAGCTCAAGAAGTCACTCGACCTCACGGTCGACTCCTGTGTGAACTTCGTCGGCGTGGACTTAAACACCGCCTCTCAGGAACTTTTGAGCCACGTCTCCGGCATAGGCCCGGCCGCCGCGGAAAATATCGTTAAATACCGCAGCGATAACGGCAAGTTCACCAGCCGCGAAGAGTTAAAGAAAGTGCCAAAGGTTACCGCGAAAGTGTTCGAGCAGAGCGCGGGCTTTTTAAAGATAAGGAATTCCGCCAACCCGCTGGATTATTCAACGATACACCCGGAAGCCTATCCCGTCGTCGAGAAAATGGCGGCCGACGCTAAAATAACCGTTAAAGACATAATAGCCAACGCCGCTCTTTTGGACCAGGTCAAGCTTGACCAGTACGTGACGGCGGACATAGGGATACTCACTCTGCGAGATGTAATAAAAGAACTAAAAAAGCCAGGCCTCGACCCCAGAACTTCGTTCCAGAACGTTGAGTTCTCGACGGAGATAAACGAGCTTGAGGACTTAAACGTGGGCATGCTCCTTAAAGGCACCGCGACCAACGTCACTAACTTCGGAGTTTTTGTGGACATCGGCGTCCACCAGGACGGCCTCATACACATCTCCGAGATATCCGACACATTCATAAAGAACCCGTACGGTGTTATTTCCGTAGGCGACACGCTTACCGTTGAAGTGCTGGAAGTTGACACCGAACTAAAAAGGATAGCCTTAAGGCGCATCTCCGGCGGCAACGCTCCGGACACAAAGCCCGGCCAGGGCCCCAAAGCCAACACCCGCGGCAACGCAAGCAAAAAAAACGAACCCACCTCGGGCTTTAAGATCGGCAGCATGTTTGAATAATCGGCAAAATATTGTCATTCCCGTGTGACTCTAACGGGAATCCAGTACAATAATATTGTCATCTCTGATCCAGCGTGATTGTCATCTCGAATCCGCTGAGAGTAAAATGCTTCCCCTCTTTTGTAAAGAGGGGATCGAGGGGAGTTAGAAAAGTTATAAGCATTAAGGAACTCCCCCCGCCCGTCTTTGCACAAAAGAGGGGGGAATTCGGAGCAAAGCCATTTCATATAACCACATTGCGTGTAAGCGCGGTGTGGTTCTTGTTTTTGAAGTAAACGGCAGGTGAAGTTAATTCTCGTTTGTTTTGTATTTCCAGAGGCCGCGGTGGTGCCTCATGGCGTCTTCGGAAGACTGGATGAAAATGGTGGCATACTTTACGTTGGGCGGGTCGGCTTTGGTTTCAGCGAGGCCAAGGAAAAAAATAGTGTTGTTAAGCATGAAGGTGTTGTTCATCTTGTCCTGCAGGTAGACGTAAGCCTGCAGGTTGTAGTGCATGTCCCTCTGCTCAATGTCGAATTCCAGCGTGATGGTGTCTCCGGGGATCACCAGGGCCTGCACGCCCTCGAGGGCCTGCTTGGCAGACCAGCCGGTGTCGGTGCTGCCGCCGTTCGTTGTGTTTGCCGCGGGGGGCGGGGTGTTGCTGTCGGCGTCCTGGTCGGGCGTTACAACGCCTATAAGGTGGAGCTTTTCTTCAAGGCCGTTGTAGTCTATCCTCAGCGTGGCGGGGTCAACCACTTCTATGGCGGTGGCCGTGTCCGCGCGGACAACCGCCGCTGCCGGCAAGATAAGCATTAATGACAACAGTATGGTTTTCACGAGGCCTCTTTTTAACTGGCGATTCTTCACAGCCCGCCCCTGGCGGATCTTTGACTTACTGCGGGGGTTACCGAATATTTCTTATATTTCTTCTCCCCTGGCGGGTAAGACTTTGGGCCTTGAGGGCCAGCCCAAAGGGGCCGATAAGGAAGAAGGTTAGGATGAGGGGGAGTTAAGCGAACCATGCACTATATTGAACACCCTCACCTCAATCCTCTCCCGTCGAGGGAGAGGAAAAATGCAGATACATCGATAAGTCTTAATCGGTGTAATCTACTTTATAATCTGTGTAATCAGAGACAGTCGGGTCATTTTTCAACTGCCTCAATTATACACCATATCTCCGATAAGCGTCAAGAGTTCGGGCGGCCGTAAAACTCTTCTTGAAAAGCCTGTCAAAAAGAGATAGAATTTTAACAGTTGCTGTATGAGCAAGGCCGAGGGTACCATGGGGTCAGAAATAAACCGTAAACATGATTATTTTAATACTGTGAGCCACATTGCGTCAGCGCGCGGTGTGGTTTTTTTGTTCATTTTTTGTCATTTCGAGCCGCCGAAGAGGCGGGGAGAAATCTAGATCCCTCACATTCGTTCGGGATGACAAATTAAATTCGCGGATTCGAGATGACAACCGAGCTGGGCTTAAGACGACCAACCACTAATTTAATTGGAAATACCCTTTAGGGTATGACATACAAGC
>CAWCFT010000016.1:0-111338 GCA_963794945.1 Endomicrobiales bacterium | reverse complement strand
GGTCTTGCTCGGTCTGCCATGGCCACCACCTCGCTGTAGTTCCGGGGTTGCCAGCACGGTGGTTCTCCCGGATTTCTTCTGCAGCCGCTGCAGCTCGCCGCGCATGTGGTGGCGAAGCTTGGCATCCAGGTGGGCAATCGGTTCGTCCAGGAGGAACAGCTCAGAATCCCGGACCAGCGCCCTCCCGAGCCCGACCCGCTGCTTCTGTGCGCGACCTGTCTCAATGCTCTTTGCTGAAACGTGCTGTCCGGCCTTGAGTCCGAATGCCTCTGATACGCTCCTGATGTGCCGAGCCTGTTCCTCGCCAGACGACTTCATGGCTGTAAGGCCAGCATGCAAGGCGTTCATAGTCTGAACGGGCGATACTCGCTGCTCTTTCAGCTTGCCGGTATCCCACTCGTCCACGAACGCGGCAGCGGCCACCGCCAGCGCTCCGACAGCCTCGGCGGCGATGAGCGATTGGCTGGCACCCCTGGCCAGACTGCTAGCGAACTTTGCAAACCCAGATGCCGTGCTTTTTTTCACCGCTTCGGCAGTGGTCGTCCCGAGTGCTCCACCGACTCCAGCAGAGTTCACCGTGACGTTTGCAGCCTGCACCGTCATGCTGGCAACCGAACCTCCAGCCAGCGCACCGCCGATACCGCCTGCACCAACTGCGCCCGGCGTTCCCATTGGGGCAAACGCGCAACCTACCCCGCCAAGCATTCCACCGAGCTTGTTGGCTACAAGTAAGCCCGCGATGAGCTTGCGCGCTCCGAGCCCCGCCTGCGGCGAACCGGCGGGATAGTCCGGGTGCTGATCGAAGTAGTAGTAGAAGACCTTCGAGTTGCCCAGCCTCGACTGCAGCGTGGCCCAGATCCAGGTGTGCCAGCCGAACGCCGCGTCGCGGCTCAAGTCGCGCGCGGTCTTAGGCACGGCTTTGTCGCCCACGGGATAAGCCTTCAGCAGGCTGTCGGCGAAGCCGTCGTAGCGCCTGCGCAGGCTGTCGATGTACTCCTTCAGCGTGTCGTGGGAGAAGCTCGCCCCTTCATCGGAGTTGTATCCGATCAGGACCGGCACATCGTTGAACTGCTTCTCGGAATACATGGTGTACTGGTAGTAGGAATGACCCAGCCATCGACGATCGGCCAGGCCATGCCCCGATGCCGGTCTTAAGCCTCTTGACCTCAAATCCAAGCTCGCGAAGCGAGCCCGATATCCCGGTCGCGGTGGCTTTCCAGACCTGCCTCCTGGGTAATGATTAAGCCCCACGTGTATGAGTCCGTTGAGGAACGTCCCGGTAGTAAGTATGACAGAGCGCGAGAATATCTTCATCCCGCTCTTTGTTTCTATGCCCCTGACGCTTCCGTTATCTGAAATTAATTTTACAGCCTCTGCCTGAAGCAGGTCGAGCCCTTTTTGTTTTTCAAGCACTGATCTCATGAGCATGTAATAAGCCTGCTTGTCGCACTGTGCGCGCGGCGATCGATACCGCCGGCCCGCGCGAGCGGTTAAGCATACGGAACTGGAGCCCAGCGTTGTCCGCTGTCCAGCCCATCTCTCCGCCCATTGCATCAAGATCGCGTACTATCTGTCCCTTGGCTGTCCCGCCTATAGCCGGGTTGCATGACATACGGGCTATTGCGTCAAGCTGCATTGTCATTAGAAGGGTATTTAAGCCCATCCTTGAGAGAGCAAGTGCCGCCTCACAGCCCGCATGGCCCGCTCCAACGACTATAGCATCATAATTTTTCACTGTCCAATACTCCGTTTTACATCAGTTAAAAATCAAATATCAAAATGCAAAAATTAGGTGTTCGCCCACAGCGAACCTATCTCAGATAAGCCGCCGGCAGTTGATATTGTTGTATGTAAATTTTGATCTTTGATATTTGATTTTGAATTTTATTGATTAGCCGAATATGCCGTAGTAGAGGATGCACCATAGAGCGGAAACGCCGTCTTTCCAGCCTATTTTTTTGCCTTCTTCGTAAGAGCGGCCGAAATAGGAAATAGAAACCTCATAAACGCGGCACTTAAGTTTTGCTATTTTTGCCGTAACCTCAGGCTCAAACCCGAACCGGTTCTGTTTGAGATGAACCTGTTTCAGTATCTCTGTTTTGAATACCTTCGATCCAACTTCCATATCGGTAAGGTTCAGGTTTGTAAATATATTAGATAAAGTCGTAAGTGACCTGTTAATGACATAGTGCCAGAATAAATGTACCCTGTGCTCGCCAGCCGCCCAAAAAGCGCGACCCAAATACAACGTCAGCCTTGCCCGCAAAGATGGGGCCCAGGAGTTCCGGGTAATTCTTTGGAGAATATTCAAGGTCCGCGTCCTGGATCAATACCACGTCACCCGTAACTTTCTCGATGCCGGCCCGTATAGCCGCGCCCTTGCCTTTATTTTTTGGAAGATCAACAATGACAAGCCCGTTAACTTTCATGGCCTTGAGCTTTTCAAGCGTCTTGTCAGTAGAACCGTCATTAACTACAATGATCTCTTTTTGTTCCGGAAATTTTGCGTCGGCTACTTCATTGACCGCGCTAACGATAGATCGCTCTTCGTTGAACGCCGGCATAATAATGGATACTTTCATCAAAGTTCCTTTTGTTATTGGAATATGAATAAGTTTACTATTTTATTGATAAGAATTCAACATGAAAATGATGTTCGTTTGTTTATTTTAAGAGCGAAGAAACCCACTCGCGTTTGTTCCATAACGAGCACCCGCCGGAAGTTTCTTTAAGTTCTCCGTGGTTTTGCCGAATTTTTTCAAGAAGTTTTGAAGATAGGGCCTCTTTCAGGGGTGTATTTCTCAAGTTAGTGTCGGAAAACGGCGCGAAAGGGCAAGGCTCAATATCACCGGAGTGGTTAATATGAATGAAACCGCTGGCCGGTATGAACAGCCGCCGTAAACACTTTCGTCGCCCGGGAACGTTATGAAGACCGCTTTATGTTTTAAGTCAAGCACCGGCATAATATCCAACAGCTGTTTCTTCTTGGCTTCACCTAGGACAAGGTGCCTGCTGTTGTCAGAAACCGGGACATATTCGACAAAGAAAAACAAACCGCAACCTGATTCCCTCATTGCGCCGATAAACCCCGGGCTTGTTATCTCTTCGATATTTGCCGAAGTTGCCGTAATGGAGGTGCCGAACAGCACTCCCTTGTTCTCCAGTTTCCTGAAAACTTCCAGAACGCGTTTAAAAGCACCATGTCCGCGTTCTGAGGTTTGTCGCCTCATTTTTGCCTTCAACGCTTATTATAGGGACAATGTTTCTGTTTGCCCTGAAGTTGTCGGCGGCCTCATCGTCTATAGTAAAGCCGTTAGTGAAGACCGGGAAAATAATGTCTTTAAAACTTCCAGCTATCTTGAAAATATCATTCCTCAGCAGGGGTTCTCCACCGGCAAAGAGAGCTATGGACACGCCGAGATCCCGGGCTTGCGTGAGTATACATGTCATCTCTTCAGTGTTAAGTTCTTTGCCTGAATTTTCATTCCTGATCTTGTTATAGCAGTCCGCGCAGCTCAGGTTGCACCTGTTTGTGAGGCTGAATATCATAAGAGGCGGAACATTGACGTTTTCGGTTTTCAGGAGCTCTCTTTTTCTTGCCGCTTTTTTCTGGCAGAGCGCTGTCCTGAAAAGGAAGGGTAAAATTGACAACTGTTTTAGGTTTGTCCGCAACACGGCCGCAAAATAGTCCGCTATTGCCTTATCGAAATTTTTTGAATAGCCCATTTATAAGTTTCTCTCTCTTTAATTAACATTTTATCAAATCAAGAAATATAATACATCATTCAACTAAACATTCCCCGTTAAAAATATGGGAACTGCTTGGACAAAAAAGAACGGCCAGGCTGGGGGAGAACCTGGCCGCTGGAGGGATACGTCTACTCCACTCTAAATATACATAAAAGATGTGTAATTGTTTAATTATTATTGCGAAAAAAATGAAAAATATGGGTAGGCACGGTGGATACCTTGAAGTAGATGAACAATCTAAAATGGGACTAGCAGGAATGATTTTTGGTTTCAGAATGCTTGAAACAACTTTCGAATTTAGACAGGGTAGGCGGGCTCAGGCAAAAAAGGAACGGCCAGGCTGGGGGAGAACCTGGCCGTTGGAGGGATGTTCCTCTGCTTTCGCAGAAAAATCTCTACCGCTATATTATAGTACCTATCACCAAAAAAATCAAGCCCCAAAGTGAAGGTAAAATACACTATTAATATCGACGGAAAAACTATATATCTAGACTTCCTTTAAGCTTCTTAAGTTCTGATGAAAGTTCGGCAGGAATTCTGTCGCCGAATCCGGAATAAAACTTCTCAATATCTTTAATTTCATCCTTCCATGAGTTCTTGTCGATCGAGAAAAGCTCGTCCATCGCCCCTTTTGTAATATCAAGCCCGGTTAGATCCAGGCCGCCGTGTTTTGGCATAAGGCCAAGAGGTGTTTCGTCCGCCTGCGCCTTGTTCTCTATCCTGTCTATCATCCATTTGATGACGCGTGAGTTGTCGCGGAAGCCCGGCCAAAGGAACTTGCCGTCCTTATCTTTGCGGAACCAGTTGACCATGAATATTTTTGGCAAGAGTTTCGCTCTTTTCTTGAAGCTAAGCCAGTGGGCAAAGTAGTCGCCCATATTGTAGCCGCAGAATGGCAGCATGGCCATGGGGTCGCGACGGACGACGCCTGAGGCGCCTGTAGCGGCGGAGGTGGTTTCAGATCCCATTATTGAGGCCGAGAAAACACCATGTTCCCAGCCGAGCGACTCGGTAACCAGAGGGATATTGGTCTTCCTTCTGCCGCCGAAGATTATGCCGGATATCGGCACGCCTTTGGGGTTATCGTACTCTTTTGAAAGTGTCGGACAGTTGTATATTGATACCGTAAACCTTGAGTTCGGGTGCGCTGCCGGTTTACCAAGCGACGGGTCAAAGTTGTTGCCGTGCCAGTCGGTAAGGTTTTTTGGTATGCCATCCGAAACGCCTTCCCACCAGGGTGTGTTTGAGTCTCTATCAATAGCTGTATTTGTAAAAAGTGTCGGAAAATACTTATTGTTTTTTAGAGTATCCATCATTATGGGGTTTGTATTGTAGCCGGTTCCCGGCGCGACGCCAAAGAAGCCTTTTTCGGGGTTGATGGCGTAAAGCCTGCCGTCTGGCCCTACATTTATCCAAGCTATGTCGTCGCCTATGGTCCAGACTTTATAGCCTTTGAGAACCGGATCAAGAAGCGCTAGGTTGGTCTTCCCGCAGGCCGATGGGAAGGCCCCGAGGAAGTAGTGCACCTTGCCTTCCGGAGTTTCAACCCCTATAATTATCATGTGTTCGGCAAGCCAGCCCTCTTTGCGGCCGAGGTACGAGCCTATCCTCAAAGCGAAACATTTTTTGCCAAGCAGCGCGTTGCCGCCGTAGCCCGAGCCTATGCTCATGACAAGGCCCTCTTCCGGGAAGTGCATTATCCATCTACGCTCAGGGTTTAAATCACCGATAGAGTGCAGGCCCTTAACGAATTCGGGGGAGTTGCCAATCCTTGCAATCGCTTCTTTCCCAACGCGGGTCATTATACGCATGCTTACAGCAACATACACCGAATCGGTAAGCTGTATGCAGGGTTTTGAATAGGGCGAATCCGGGTGTCCCATGACGTAGGGTATAACATACATCGTGCGGCCTTTCATGCAACCATCATAAAGCGGCATCAGCTTGGCTTTTGCTTCTTCGGCCGGCATCCAATTATTGTTGGGGCCAGCATCCTCTTTATTAGGTACGCAGACGTACGTCAGGTGTTCGGTTCTTGCCACATCCGTAGGGTGCGAGCGGTGAAAAAACGAGTTTGGATATATTTTGTTGTTAAGTTTTGTGAATGTAAAATTGCCGGATATCTTTTCTTTGGTAAGGCCTATCTCGATTAGCGCCTTAGCCTCTTCTTCAGAGCCGTCCATCCAGTGTATTTTGTCCGGTTTTGTTAGTTTTGCCTGTTCTTCTACCCATTTTTCCATGTAAGTGGACATTTTGGTATCCTTTTTTGATTTTTTTGCGTGGCGCCCGGCCGATCTTCTAAGCCCAGGTCACCTTTTCGCATTTCTCGAGGGTTATTTTTTGGGAGGGATAAACATCCACGACAAGTTCGCTTGGAGTAAACCAGAGCTTTATCTCTCTGGCGGCTTCGTCAGGGTCGGAAGAGCAGTGTATGACATTCTCGTATACGCCCTTAGTAGTAATTCTGCCGTAAGCGCCTCTAATTGATATGGGGTCGGCCTCTTCTGGGTTGGTCGCGCCGGCGATCTTTCTAAGTTTCGCTATGGCGTCTTCGCCCTGGTAAACTAGCGCTAGCACGCGGCTGTACTGTTCTCCGTGTATCTTGCCTTGAATGTAGTCAACAAGCTCGGGGAAAAATGGTTTGTCTTTGAGTTGTTTATAATGCTCTTCGGCAAGCTCACGGCTGACGTGGACTACCTTGGCGCCAATGATAACAAGTTTCGCCTCGGATAGTTTTGTAAGTATATTTCCCGTGAGAGATTTTTTAAGTCCGTCAGGTTTAATAAGTATGAGCAGCTGCTGTATATTTTTTGTTCCGTTGCCTGGCATAGAAACGCTCCTCACATAATTTTTATTCGTAAGATTATATTAAAAGGGGCGAGGGTTTGTCAAGCATTAACGGCGGCAATCAGCGGCCGGCAATCAGTCGTCAGCTTTTAAGGCAGAACTACGCACAAAAATGCTATAATAATATAAATTTATACGAAAGGAATAAAAATGAAATTCACTGAAAAACTTTTGAAGCGTAACAGGGTTTATAAGGGCAATGCCGTTAATTTTTCGGTTGATGAGATCCGCCTGCCTGACGGGAAAAAGGCTACTCGGGAGTACCTTGAACACCCTGGGGCTGTGGCTGTGATACCGTTTTTGAACAAGGATAATATCGTGCTTGTTTCGCAATATCGTTATCCGGTTGGCAAGCTTACACTCGAGATACCGGCCGGGAAACTGGATAAGAACGAAAAACCAGAGGCCTGTGTAAGGCGCGAGCTCGAAGAGGAAACCGGGTTCAGGCCCAAAAAGATAAAAAAACTTATTTCATACTGGCCGACGCCGGCTTTTTCCAACGAGGTGCTCCATGTGTACGCTGCCTTCGGGCTAATTCCTGCCAAGAAGTCGCCGGATGAAGATGAATTCATTGAACACTGTGTGATGCCTTTTAAAGAAGCCCTTAAGAAAGTCAAGAACGGCCAGATAATGGATTCTAAAACTATAATTGCGCTGCTGTATTGGGAGACCTCCCTTAAGTGCGGTCGTTAGCAATAGACCTGTTGTAGCATGTCCAGAACTTGGAGAAGGAAAATTAAAATATTATGAACAAAACATGCGTACTTATAGGCAACCCGAACGTTGGGAAATCGGTGCTTTTTAACAAGCTTAGCGGCAGTTACGCTGTAGTGTCCAACTACCCGGGCACTACGGTTGACTTGAGCCGCGGCATGATGATGCTTGAGGGCCAGCCCTGGCAGTTAATAGACACGCCGGGCACCTTGTCGCTCATCCCTTCCAGCGAAGACGAGCAGGTGACAAGGGACGTAATATTCCGCGAGCGGCCGGGCGTGATAGTGCAAGTGGCGGACGCCAAGAACCTCAGGCGCACACTTCTTTTAACCATAGAACTTATTGAACTGAAGATTCCCATGGTTCTTGTGCTCAACATGGCTGACGAGGCCAGGGAGAGGGGGATAAAAATTGACCGCGCGGAGCTTTCCAGGCTGTTGGGTATAAGCGTTGTCAGCGCGGTAGGCATAACGGGCGAGGGCGTCAAGGATATCGCTAAAAACATACCGCCTGCGAAGGTTCCTTTATTTAACATAGGTTATAACCCGGAAATAGAGCAGTTGATAGCAAAGGCGGAACAGCTTCTGCCCGAAAACAAATATTTAAAAAGGACACTTGCCATAATGCTTGTTTCGCGTGATGAGGCCGCGCTGAGGTATGTTGACCTGAAACTGCATGGCGAGATACGCAAACAAATACTCGGTGTGGCAGGTGACGCCAAAGATGCGGTATTCAAGGCCAAAAACAGCGCGGCAAATGACCTTTTAAGTAAGGTTACACTTACGACGCCGAAACTGAACGTGTCGCTTTCAAAAAAAATGGGTGAACTGCTTATGAAACCCTTTCCGGGGTACCTTGTGGTGCTTCTGGCGCTGTTCGTAATGTACGAGTTTGTAGGTGTGTTCGCGGCGGGCACTCTTGTGAACCTGCTGGAAAAACAATTGTTCGGCGGGTTTATCAACCCGTTCTTTACGATGTTGTCGGCAAAAGTTTTCGGCGCGGGTTTTATAAACGACCTCCTTGTCGGGCCTTACGGCCTTATATCAATGGCTTTAACATACGCTTTCGCGATAGTTTTCCCAATAGTCGGCGCCTTCTTTTTTTACTTCGGTTTCCTGGAAGATTCGGGCTACCTGCCGAGGCTTTCGGTAATGATAGACAAGCTCTTCGAGCTTCTTGGGTTAAACGGCAAGGCTGTGTTGCCGATGGTGCTGGGCCTCGGCTGCGGCACGATGGCAGCCATGAGCTCAAGGATACTTGAAACAAGAAGGGAAAGGCTGATAGTAATTCTTCTAATTTCGCTTGCGGTGCCATGCTCGGCTCAGGCGGGTGTTATACTTGGGATGCTTTCCGGTCTTTCGTGGAAGGTTTCCTTACTATGGTTTTTGTCTATCTCGGGCTCGCTTTTCCTTGTCGGTTCCATTTCGGGCAAAATGATACCGGGCAAACGGTCGCCTTTCATGCTTGAGATACCGCCGCTCAGGTGGCCTGCGGTGTCTAACATTTTTATCAAGATAAAAATGCGCCTGATATGGTACCTCAAAGAGGCTGTGCCCCTGTTCGCGCTTGGCACGTTCATACTTTTTATGTGCGACAAACTGCATATACTTGTTGGGATAGAACACCTGCTTAAACCCATTCTGAACGGGTTTTTGGGCCTTCCCGAGAAGGTAGCGCAAAGTTTTATTCTAGGGTTCCTGAGGAGAGATTACGGCGCGGCGGGGCTTTTCATGATGGCTAAAGCCGGCGAACTTTCCGCGCGTCAGGTGCTGGTGAGCACCATTGCCATCACGCTTTTTATGCCGTGCATAGCCCAGTGTTTTATAGTGATAAAAGAACAGGGATGGAAGATCGGCGCGCTGATATTCCTTTTTGTTTCACTTTACGCCCTGCTGTTTTCGGGCATGATGAACTATCTCGTCATTCTAACTCATATTATTTAAAAGGCGGTATCAGATGAAATTACAAAAACTGCTTGACATCGAAGAAGCGCTGGAAGTCCTTTGGAAGAACAAGCAATGCAATCAGAAGGACAAAAAAACACTACAGGCGGACATCGCTAACTGGATCGGCGACAAAGTATTTGAAGACCTTATTGCCCAGAACATGGTCTATGTCGAAGGGGACAATATAGAACTCACGAAAGAAGGTGAAGAGACCGGCAGGAACATTACTCGCCGGCACAGGCTTACAGAGCGTCTCCTGGCCGATGTGCTGGAAGTTAAAGGCGAAGACGTGGATAAAGTGGCTTGTGAGTTCGAACATATAATCTCAGCGGACGTGACTGATTCGATATGCACTCTCCTGGGACATCCCAAGATGTGCCCGCACGGCCTTGCGATACCGTCCGGCCCCTGCTGCGAGAAATCGGCGGAAAAAGTCGGGTCGATAGTAATGCCGCTAACAAAACTTACGGTCGGCGAGAACGCGGCTGTCGCTTACATTGTGACGGCCAATCACCCGCACTTGCACAAGCTTCTTTCGATGGGTATAGTGCCAGGCACTATCATACACCTCCACCAGAACTCGCCTTCATATGTAATTGACGCGGGAGAGACGCAAATAGCGCTAGATTCGGACATGGCGGGGCAGATTTACGTCCGTAAGAAATAACATTAAGGCAATTTCGAATATCGAAATACGAATTTCTAATCAATTTCAAATAGTAAAAAAACAAATAAAGACAAAACAGCCATTTCGGATTTGTCCGTAGGGGTTTTGTATGAATTATATATCCGAAGAAGACATTAAAAAGCAAAGCTGGAAATTTTATTTTGTGGCTGTTGCGTGGCCGGCATATCTTCTGTTTTTACCCTGTATTTTCAAATTTTCGGTCATGGGCGCACTGGCGCTGATGATCTTTCCAGGAGTGTATCTTTTTACCTGGACGGGCTTTCTTATGCACGAGACCTGGCATAAATATGTGCCAAACGTGCCTAATGAATTCTTCTATAATTTGTTCTCCTGGATTTTACTTACCGACCCGCAGATATACAAAGCGCTGCACGGATTCCACCACTCCGGAGTAAATTCATGGGACGACGGTGAATTCCATCCACTGGGAAAAATTGCCAGCCCCATTTTAAGAAGGATCTATAATATTTCCGAGATCATTTTCGGTATTGCCTTTCTTACAATAATTTCTTCGCTTATGGTCCCTTTCAATCCCAAGTATAAGCCGAAATACAGGTTTTCGAGGCTTATCTTATCGCTGGTTTTTATAACTGTTTTTCTGGTGAGCATATCTGCGGTAAACCACTTTATATTTAATGTTCCCGCCCATACTATTGCCGTAGCGTTTATCATCAATTTTTGGCTCGATTCGTTCCTTCTTCACCACTCCCAGCTGGTTGAGCACGGCAACCTGATAATTGAAGGAGACTGGCATGAAAGGAACAGAAAGGTCAGGAACCTCAAGGCCGATGGCTTCTTCGAAAAAATATTTTTATTTTTTACACACGGCGATTCGAGAGAACATGTCCTGCATCATACGCTTGTAAGCGTGTATTCCCGCCCGTTTCCCGGCAGGGTGCCAATGCCGTCAGCCCCTGTTTACATAAATCTCAGAGATTATGCCGGGATACTTTGGGGGATGGTTAGAGACTAAAATCCAGGGTCAGGCAAGCGGTATTTGATAATATCAGCTAAAAAGGATATAATCTACTGAAATTTGTAACTATTATATAAGGAGAAACAAGAACATGTCTGGAAAGATTAAGCTTAATTACGCGAACTGTCTCAAGGAATTTACAGGGGAAACCGGCATAACGATAGAAGAACTTAATGCCCTGGCGCCAAAAATTACAGATGCCTATAAAGCGATAGAGGCCAAGAAAAAAGAAGGCAAGCTCGGTTTTATGGAGCTTCCTTATAAGACCGAATTAGCGAAGCAGATAAAAGCAGTGGCAAAAAAGCTGACGCCAAAATTTGAAAATCTTGTGGTTATAGGCATAGGCGGTTCGGCGCTCGGCAATATCGCGCTGCAGCAGGCGCTAAAGCATCCGTATTGGAACATGCTTTCAAGCGCAAACCGCAAAGGAAGCCTCAAACTTTTTGTCCCGGACAACGTCGACCCAGATTATATATCGGGCCTGCTGGATGTGCTTGATGTGGAGAAAACAGTTTTTAACGTTATTTCAAAGGCGGGCACGACAGCCGAGTGCCTCTCAAATTTTTTCATACTCAAGAAGGCTCTCGAAAAGAAAGTCGGGAAAAAATACAGCGAGCATATAATAATCACGACCGATTCATCTAAAGGCTATCTCCGCGAGATGGCGGACAAAGAAGGGATACTTAATTTTGTCGTTCCCGCAAACGTTGGCGGCAGGTTCTCGGTGTTTTCACCAGTGGGCCTTATTTCCGAGCTTTTACAGGAATAAACATTGAAAAACTGCTCGAGGGCGCTGCCGAGATGGACGCGCGCTGCTCTAACGACACTCTTTTAAAGAATCCGGCGGCTCTATACGCGGCGATACAATATCTTTTCTACTGGCTAAAAAGGCCGTTATCGGTCATGATGCCTTACGCGAACTCGCTTTACGGTGTTGCTGACTGGTACAGGCAGCTGTGGGCGGAAAGCCTAGGCAAGAAAATGAACCGCCGCGGCGAGGTTGTAAATGTCGGGCCAACTCCTATAAAAGCTTTAGGCGCTACGGACCAGCACTCACAGGTTCAACTTTATATCGAAGGCCCGCAGGATAAAGTTATAACATTCATTTCGGTGGAAAAATTCGGCAAGACGATGAAGATACCGCTCTATGACGGACACTATCTTGGTGGCCGCACATTAAATGAACTACTCAAGGCTGAAGAAGAAGCGACTCGCCTGGCTCTTACAAAAGAGAACAGGCCGAACCTTACGATATCGCTTCCGGAAGTTTCTCCCGAAACCATAGGGCAGCTCCTGTATATGCTGGAGCTTGCCACGGCATATGCGGGCGAACTTTTCGATATTAACGCTTTCGACCAGCCTGGCGTGGAGTTGGGCAAACAGCTAACCTACGCGCTTATGGGCCGCGCTGGATTTGAAAAACAGAAAGAGGAAATAGAAGCGCAGCTTGGAAAATACGCCAAGAAGGATTACACCGCCTAGAAAATTTAAAAACCAAACATCAAAGATCAAAATTATGGGATCTTGCTGCGCAAAATAAATTTAGATAAATCCCGGTTTGAGGGATACAATAATTTTGATATTTTCCGCCAGAGGCGGATCTGCCTAGGGCATGAAATCTTTGATATTTGAAAGGGTAAAATATGAGAATAGTAATAAAAGTCGGTACGAATCTTCTGGCTCCGGCGGACGGGTCGCTTGATAAAGCGTGGATAATGTCGCTCGCTGAAGAGGTCAACGCTATTAAGAAGAGCGGGATTGACGTAGTCCTTGTCACATCCGGAGCCATCGGTGCCGGCATGGGCAAGATGGGTATATTCTCACGCCCGGATTCGCTAAGGGAAAAACAGGCGCTCGCGGCCATTGGACAGCCGATACTTATGAACGCCTATAAGACCTGTTTCAACGCGCTGGGGATAACGGCCGCGCAGGTACTCTTAATCCGACAGGATTTTGACGACCGCGCCAGGTACTTAAATGCAAGGAACACGCTTTTATCATTGCTGGAGATGGGCGCCCTGCCGATAATTAACGAGAACGATACCGTGGCAGTAGAGGAAATAAATTTCGGGGACAATGATACGCTTGCCGCGCTGGTGGCTGCGAAGGTGTCAGCTGACTGGCTTTTTCTTTTGACGGATGTAGGAGGGCTTTACAGGGGCGGCCCGGTGAAAGGAGAATTGATCCCGGAAGTAAAAAAAATTACCCAGGATATAGAAGCATGCGCGGGTGGCGACTCCTCCAGCGGCAAAGGCACGGGCGGAATGAGGACAAAGATAGCTGCGGCAAAAATAGCGGTTGCTTCCGGCGTCAAAATGGTAATACTTAACGGACATTCTCCTGAGAAGATATCGGCTGTTATCAGGGGTGAGGCTTGCGGAACCCTTTTTGTACCTGGCAAGATACTGGAGCCTAGAAAATGCTGGATAGCCTTCGGTGCCAAGTGCAAGGGCAAGGTATTCGTTGATGCCGGCGCTGAGGCTGCTCTTATCGGAAAGAACAAAAGCCTTCTAGCAACCGGTGTCGTTTCTGTTGAAGGAAAGTTCTCTGCGGGTGACCCTGTAGGTATATACACCTCAAGCGGCAAAGAAATAGCAAGGGGTTTAACCTATTTTTCAGCTTGTGACCTGGTTAATATTAAAGGGAAAAAGTCGGCTGAGATAAAAATGATTCTCCCTGAAGCTGATTACGACGAAGTGGTCCACAAAGACAACCTGGTAATTTTATAAGGCAGAAGAGGTAGATAATTAGACTATAGACCACAGCCTGTAGACTACAGTCTTAGGTTTGCGGTCTATAATTTTAATTTAGAAAAACACACTATAAAACGAGAAAACGGTGATCACATGGACACATTTGATAAAGTTTCAAACGAGTACAAGGATAAGTCGCTTGTCCAGAAGAGCGCGGCCGCAAAACTGCTTGAGCTGCTAAAAATCGGAAAGAACGAAAGCGTGATCGATATCGCCTGCGGGCCCGGGCACATAGCGGCGCAGATAAAAAACATGACGTCAGGCAGGGTCTTATGCACGGATGTCTCATCGGGAATGATAAGCCAGGCTATGAAGTTCCACCCGGGTTTGGAATGCCGCCAGGTGAGCGTAGAAGACATGGATTACGACAACGAGTTTGACGTGGCGTTCTGCAACTCTGCGCTGCAGTGGTTCAATAAGCCGGACGGCGCGATGGCTGCTGTATACCGCTGCCTCAAAAAAAACGGCAGGCTTGGCATCGCGTGCCCGGCTACGTTCAATTGGGCGTATTTTTTCCAGAGCATAGTTTCAAAGGTAAAAGAAAGGCCGGACATTAACCCTGTATTCTCCCATTGGAAAAATCCCTGGTTCCATCTTCCAGAAAAATCGGATTACGGGGTATTTTTTTCTAAACATGGGTTTAAAACCCAATACCTGGAAATAGTGTACGAAGAAAATTATTTCACTGTAGAAGACGCGTTCAGCGTTTATCTCTCCGGTGTGGCTAACGGTTATATCAGCAAACAGTATTATGACATCGATATAAGCGATGAATTCATTGCCAGGTTCAACGCTTGTGTAAAGGAAGAGATGGCCAAGGAAGCGAAAGACGGCAAGGTGAAAGTTGATTTTAACCGTTTGTATTATGTTGGTGTTAAATAGAATATATGATGTTGAAAATAATGTTTTTGTCGGTGTGCGTGATAGTAGGCTTGAAGGTTAACTCATCAGCTGACGATTTTTACGGCAGAGTTTGTGCCGGTTACGGTTCGCTTCTTAAGCCGGATATATCCGAGCCCGGAGTCAACAAAGGAGGCGTAACCGCGTTTTTTCAGGCGCTGTTCGGTGAAGATAACTTTAAATACGGGGCCGAGTTCGGGCTGGACGAAGTTTATATTTCCTGGGATAAAGAAAAGTTCGTCATTAATAAGTCGCTTGTGCTCATGCCGCTTCTTGGGGATATTGAATACGATTTTGTTGGAGGTAGAATTACGCCGTACGCGGGCCTGAGCGCCGGCCCCTATTTTGCTCTGCAGGGCTACACGAACGCGACGCCGGACTCTTCGCCGGCTTCAAGCTCGGAGAATGTTTACGGCGGCGTACTGTTTGCTGGTGGGCGCCAAAACCAGGATAATAAAGGACTATGATATAGATCTCTCAGTGCGTTATAGTCAGATAAACGCCTCCGAAAATGTCACTATGCTTGGCGTCTATCTTGGCTGCGGCACGAATATGTCATTTTTTAAGGCTAAGAAATCGGACAACATTAACTTTTCTGATAAACAAACAGGAAAGGCTGATAAGTAAAGCATGGTGATAAATCATTGGAATCCAACTATATAACTATCGGATCAGCCACGAACTGCCTAAAATATTGTATAATTTACAAATACTATGAACCCAGAGAAAATGCTTTTGTCCGGTAACGAAGCTATAGCTCTAGGCGCTCTGGAGGCAGGCGCTCTGGTCGGCACCGGCTACCCCGGTACGCCTTCCACAGAGATTTTGGAAGCGCTTTGCCGGCATGACGAGATATACACTGAGTGGTCGGTCAACGAAAAAGTGGCCTTCGAAGTTGCTCTCGGCGCGTCTATGTCAGGCGCTAGAAGCTTAGTCACCATGAAGCATGTGGGGCTCAACGTTGCTGCCGACCCTCTATTTACGTCAGCGTACACCGGCATCAAGGCGGGGTTTGTAGTTGTTTCAGCTGATGACCCGGGTATGCACTCCTCACAGAACGAGCAGGACAACCGCAACTACGGCTATGCCGCTAAAATTCCTGTCCTCGAACCATCAAATTCCCAGGAAGCGAAAGATTTTACAAAACTCGCCTTTGAGATAAGCGAACAGTTCGATACCCCCGTAATACTGAGGACCACCACCAGGATATCCCATTCTAAAAGCGTTGTTGTGCCGGGAAAAATATCGAAACAGGCTAAGCCGGAAGGCTTCAAGCGCTGCACCGGCAAATACGTGATGATACCTTCGAACGCCAGAGTAAGGCGTGTTGAACTCGAAAAGCGGTTGAAGCTTTTAGAAGGATATTCAGAAGGGTCGCCAGTTAACGAGATGTTTCTCAAGGATGCCGAAAAGGGGTTCATCGTCTCGGGAGCAAGCTACCAATACGTCAGGGAAGTCTTTCCTCAGGCGTCTGTTCTGAAACTCGGTATGGTCTGGCCGCTTCCGGGAAAAATGATAAGAGAATTTTCCGGCAAGGTCAAAAAACTATATATCGTGGAAGAGCTCGATCCATTCATAGAGACGCGCGTTGCCGCCATGGGAATAAAGGCAGAAGGCAAAAACGTATTCCCGTCTATAGGAGAGTTCTCTCAGGATACTATAAAGAAAGCTTTCGGGCTTGAAGAAAATACTAACACCAATAAGAACATTCCAGCTGTACCGCCAAGGTACCCGGTTCTGTGCCAGGGCTGTCCGCACAGGGGCGTATTCGGGCTGTTGTCAAAGCTGGGATATGTGGTTTCCGGCGACATAGGCTGTTATTCGCTTGGCGTGCTTGAACCTTTCAAGGCGCTTGACACCTGCATAGATATGGGCGCGAGCGTGACCGCCGCGCAGGGTATGGAGCTTGCCAAACCGGATGACGATATAGTCGCCGTTATAGGCGATTCCACATTCGCGCATTCCGGCATAACAGGCCTCCTTAACGCGGCCTACAACAAACGTAAATCGCTGATAATAGTTCTAGATAACGGAACGACAGCCATGACGGGAATGCAGCCAAACCCTCTTTCCGGAAAGACCATAAAGAACGAAGACACATGGTCGCTTAATTACGGAAAACTCGCGGAAGCCGTGGGCATAGGCGCCGGGAACTTCGCAGAAGTCAGCGCCTTCAAACCTGCGGAGATCGAAGAGGCCGTTGTAAGGCTCAAAAAGTCAGGGAAGCTATCGCTTCTCGCAGTAAAGGGAAAATGCATAATACTCGCAAAAAAAATGAAATAATCTCGGAAGATATTTCCGACAACGTGTTGTTCGTCGGGGTGGGCGGGCAGGGGATAGTTCTTGCATCCGACATACTCGCCCTCGCCGCGATGTATTCCGGCCACGATGTAAAAAAAAGCGAGATACATGGGATGAGCCAGCGGGGCGGCTCGGTCTTCGCGCACGTGCGTTTCGGTATAAAAGTGTTTTCTCCGGTAGTTGGTAAACACGATGCCGATGTTATTGTGTCCCTGGAAGAGATGGAAACACTGCGCTGGCTGGACTACGCGCAATCTTCAACAAAATTCATTATTGTTAAAACACGCATACAGCCTTCCGGGGCTAAAACTTATCCTGAGGACACGGTAGAATATTTAAAACGGGAGTATAAAGAAGTTGTAACTTTGGACCCCGCCGAACTGGCCCAAAAGGTTGGCGGCCCTAAGTTTATAAATGTAGCGGTGCTTGGGGCGCTGTCAAAATACCTGGATATAAGGGCCGCCGATGTTCAGAGAGCGATCATTAAATGTGTGCCGGAAGGAACCGCG
This sequence comes from Endomicrobiales bacterium, assembly GCA_963794945.1. GTDB lineage: Bacteria > Elusimicrobiota > Endomicrobiia > Endomicrobiales > CAWCFT01 > CAWCFT01. The sequence goes on along the minus strand of CAWCFT010000016.1, from coordinate 93,954 downwards.
GGAAAAAATATAGCAAGCTTTCAACTTTGGCAGGAAAGAGGTATCGCAATGATCTTCAACGAGAAACAGGAATGCATGACAGGGCAGGAGCTCAAGAACTGGCAGAGTTATAACCTGACGGCGCTTGTCGAACGGCTTTACGAGAAGGTGCCGTTTTATAAGAGTAAGCTGGACGATGAAGGCGTAAAACCAAAAGACATCAAAAGCATAACTGATATATCTAAGGCTGCCTTTTACTACCAAGGACGACATGAGGCAGGTTTATCCATACGGCCTGCTGGCTGACGACATGAAGAACATTGTCGAGATACACACGTCTTCCGGGACAACCGGCAAACCGATAGTTGATGCTTACACGGCTAAAGACATAGAGATTTGGAGCGAGGTTATGGCGAGAACGCTTGCGATGGGTGGGACAACTAAACACGACATCGTTCAGAATGCCTACGGCTACGGGCTTTTTACCGGAGGCTTGGGAGCCCATTACGGCGCGCGGAAAATAGGCGCGACCGTTCTTCCCATATCCGGCGGCAACACGAAACGCCAGATAGCGGTCATGCGCGATTTCGGTTCGACAGTACTAACTTGCACCCCATCCTACTGCCTCTACATAGCTGAGGTTGCGAAAGAAGAAGGGATGAGCTTCAAGGACTTGAAACTTAAGGCGGGATTTTTTGGCGCCGAGTCCTGGAGCGAGAGCATGCGAAAAGAGATAGAAGCAAAAATGGGCATAAAGGCGTACGATATATACGGGCTGACTGAGATAATCGGCCCAGGGGTTTCGTCCGAGTGCGAGTGCCAGCACGGGCTCCATGTCAACGAAGACCATTTCTATCCGGAAATAATTGACCCTGTAACATGCGAAGTTTTGCCGGCTGGAGAAAAAGGGGAGCTGGTCGTGACTACATTGACTAAAGAAGGCACACCCATTATAAGGTACAGGACAAGGGACATAACATACCTCATGGATTCTCACTGCAGGTGCGGCAGGACAACACGCAGGATGCACAGGCTGCTCGGCCGGACGGACGACATGCTGATAATCCGCGGTGTGAACGTTTTCCCGTCCCAGATAGAAGAGGTCCTGCTGAAGGTTGAAGGGGTTGAACCTCACTACCAGCTTGTTGTAGAGCGCGTTGGCCAGCTAGACTGCCTTGAAGTGCAGGTGGAGATGAACGAAAAGATGTTCTCGGATGAGATAAAGAACCTCGAAGGTTTTGAGCAGAACATAGAAAAACAGATATTTGGAGTCCTGGGAATCCGGGCGAAAGTAAAACTTGTCGAGCCCAAGGCGATCGCGAGAAGCGAAGGCAAGGCGAAACGCATAATCGACAAGAGAAAAATATAAAATCAAGCCGCAAGCTTAACATAAAAAGCCGCTGCAAGCCACAAGCTAAAAGTCCAAAGGTTGGTTCATGTAACCTGTAGCTTGAAGCCTGTAGCTGAGGTTTAGGAGGTTTTATGAACATCAAACAGATATTGGTCTTTCTTGAGAACAAAAAAGGCAGGCTCGCAAAGGTCATCGAGTGCTTAGCTGAAGAGGGAATAAACATTCGAGCGCTCTCGCTGGCCGACACAAAAGATTTCGGCGTCCTGCGCCTCATAGTCAATGACCCGGACAAGACCAGGGACATATTGAAGAAGAACAAGTTCGTTGTGCAGGAGACGGATGTCATAGGCATCGAAGTCGAGGATAAACCCGGCGGCCTGTCTAAGGTGTTGGAGACGCTTGACAAGGAAGGCCTCAATGTTGAGTATATGTACGCTACCGTTGAGAAAAGCGGCGGCAAGGCCGTGGTGATATTCAAGATAGACGAATACAAGAAAGCCATTGAGGCCCTGACAAGAAGTGGTATAGCCGTGATCAAAAGCGAACTGCTTAAAAAACTCTAAAGACCCGCGCACACAGGATAATATGCGATTCGGCGTACACTGCTCATTAAAGAACGGACTTTCCGGCGCGCTGCTTGAGGCGAAAGAAAAGAATTGCGAAGCGTTGCAGATCTTCACGCGAAGCCCCAGGATGTGGAAGATCAGCCGCCACACAAAAAGCGACGTTAAGGCTTTTAAAAAGCTAAGAAAAGAGCTCGGTATTTATCCCCTCGCCGTGCACATACCCTACCTTCCGAACATCGCGACATCAAAAAAAATCCTATACCGCCGTTCTGTAAACGCGCTGATAGACGACCTCGCAGTCGCGGAGCAGATAGGCGCGGATTTCCTTGTGATACATCCCGGTGCATATTCCGAAGGCTCCACGCTGCAAAAAGGTATCGAGAATGTTGTTAAGGGTTTTAACAGGGCAATATCTAAAGTTAAAGGCAAGTGCCTGATACTTATCGAGACCGTCGCAGGCGGCGGCCGCCGCCTCGGCAGCGCCTTCGAAGAGATAAACGCTATGATCGAGGGTGTGACGGATAGAGATCGAGTAGGCGTCTGTTTGGATACGGCGCACACTTTTGCCGCGGGCTACGATATCTCGAAGCTTTCCGGAACCGATAAGATGCTTAGAGATTTTGATAGCATGATAGGCCTCAAATATCTCAAGATGCTCCACTTTAACGATTCGATGGTGCCCTGCGGGTCGAGGAAAGACCGGCACCAGCATATAGGCAGGGGTTATATAGGCAAAGAGGGTTTCAAGTACCTCATAAAAAAAGTTAATGCTATTGCCCAGGCCGGTATACTAGAAACTCCAAAAGAGCCCGAAGGCTCGGATAAAAAGAATCTAGCTCTTCTTTATAAATGGCGCAAGGTTGCTTAAAATCCGGCGGTGTAACAGCGTAAAAAAGGGGTAAAATTAATGAAAAGATTTTTTTTATGGTTGATAATGATATGCACGGCGCTATTGTTTGTATTAATATTGAAAGCCGGCGGGAGCGAGCTTATGGATAAGAATAAAATTTCAATTTTTGATTATGCTACAGGTAGATCAGTTGTAGTTGACAAGGTAACAAAGACCGATGTTGAATGGAAGAAAGTACTGACCCCGGAACAATTTGAGGTGACTAGAAAAAAGGGGACGGAACAGGCTTTCAGCTGCGAACTCTACAAGAATAAAGAGGCAGGGCTTTACAAATGCGTTCGCTGCGGGACAAACCTCTTCGTTTCTGAAACAAAATTCGATTCCGGTACCGGCTGGCCGAGCTTTTTTAACCCGGTAGCCGAAAGTAACCTGAAATATCTCACTGACAACAGCCTCGGCATGCAGCGCACGGAAGTGGAATGCGCGCGGTGCGGGGCGCACCTTGGCCACGTTTTTGACGACGGCCCCGCGCCGACGCATAAGAGGTACTGCATTAATTCAGTGTCGCTGAAATTCGTACCCAAGAACAGGAAAACGGAGAAGGCGATGTTCGCCGCGGGCTGTTTCTGGGGCGTGCAGTCCGAGTTCGATGAGCTCAAAGGAGTCATTAGTACACAAGTAGGTTACAGCGGTGGTCATTTTAAGAGCCCTACATACTCGGACGTTTGCGGCGGAAACACAGGCCACGCGGAAACAACACTAGTTGAATACGACCCATCAGTCATATCTTATGACCAGCTTCTCAAAGCGTTCTGGGAAATGCACGACCCGACCACTCTCAACCGCCAGGGCCCGGACACGGGCAACCAGTACCGCTCGGTGATATTTTATTTTACCCCGGAGCAGGAAGCGAAGGCTAAAGCCTCAAAAGAAGCGCTGGACAGGTCAGGAACACACAAGAACAAGGTTGTGACCGAAATAGTACCCGCGGGGCCGTTTTACCCGGCGGAGGAATACCACCAGCACTATTTTAAAAAGAAGGGCATAAAAGGTTCTTGCGGAATACATTAAAAAACAAACGGTAATCAATTGGTTCAACACAAAGTACTTCTTATCAACCCGCCTTACAGGAACTCACCGTTCCGCGAGCCCGTGCTCCATTCGGGCCTTGGCTATATAGCGCAAGCCCTCGAGAACAATGGCCTGGATTATGACGTGTTCGATATGAGCCTGGGCTATAGCGACGCCGACCTGATGCAAAAAATTAAGATGTATAAGCCTTCTTTGGTCGGCATAACCATGCCGACGTACCGACACAAAGAGAACTACGTGAGGATCAACGCGATAAAACAAAATTTTCCGGCTGTAAAGATAGCCGCAGGAGGCCCCAATATATCGCTTATGCGGGAGCGTGCGCTGATGGAGTGCAAATGGCTGGATTACGGTGTAGTCCTTGAAGGTGAAGAAACGATGGTGGAGCTGTGCTCGGGAGTTAAAGATTTAAGAGACATCAAGGGGCTGATATTCCGTCAGGAGTGGAAAGTTATATTTAACGGTGAGCGAGACTTTTGCGCAGAGCTGGATAACGTTGATTTTCCAAGATACAATAAATTCGACCTTAAAAGATACCTGGGGGCTAAAACGGCAAACTCTCAGCGCGAGATCCCTATTGTAACGTCGCGCGGATGTACCGCGGCTTGCGCGGCTTGTTACACGAAGACCGCAATGGGGCATAAGATCAGGTATAGAAGCCCCGGCAGCATTATAAACGAAATAAAGTACTGGTACGAGAAAGGCTATAGGGCCTTCCGTGTGGCCGATGACAACTTTTCGACGCGCAAAGACAGGGCCCTCCACATCTGCAGGCTCATAAAAGAATCGGGAATGAAGGAACTGGCCCTTAGCTGCGGTAACGGAATCAGGGCCGGCAAGGTAGACGAAGAGATACTTACGGCAATGAAAGACGTTGGGTTTAGGGATATCCTGTTTGAAATAGATTCCGGCAGCGGAAAAGTCATGAGAACATTGAAAAAAATAGAAACACCGGCTGTTGTGGAAGCCGCGGTCAAAACGGCGCTGAAGCTTGGTTTTGATGTTTCGGCGTCTTTTTTTATTGGCTTACTGGGCGAAACAAAAGAAGATATAGAAGAATCGTTCGCGTTAGCCAATAAATATCCTTTTTCAGATGTCAGGTTCTATCATCCGGTGCCTTACCCAGGTACCGGACTTTATGATTGGATAAAAAAGCTAGGCTGTTTTATTGTCGATCCGCAGCAGTACCTCCATAGGGTTTTACCTTCGATGAACAATCCTGTGTTTTTCACACCGGAACTATCCGAAGAAGACAGGAAAGAAATATTTGTCAGGGCGGCTAAGCTGTCGAAAGAAATCAGGGTCAGGGATTATAAAAGAAAGCTCAGGGCGGCGGGTGTTCCCAGGGCTTTTCTGAGGCTTCTGGCAAAGATATATAAGATCAGGGCTGGAAACGGCATTGGCTAAGTGGGTGCATGATGCAAATAGTGCCGGCAGCATATGTTGCAAACCCACGACCAAAAAGTTATAATCATTATGTATTTTCAGTTAATATTTCAAATGAACCGTACTGTTTGACGGCAGAATTCCAGACAACTAAAATATGGAACGAAAAAAAAATATTATCGTGTCGACCCATGACCCTCTGAGCCCTATAAGGGGAGGCGGGGCGTTGAGGACGCTTCTTAGCGCGGAAGAGTTCAAAAGAAGAGGGCATAATGTCGTAATAATAGCCCCTACCGAAGGCGTCGGCAATATTAACGGCATAAAAGTGCACTGGCTACACGCCCCGCGCAAACAACGCTCTTCAATCCTCTCATCACTTAAATTCAACGTAAGGCTCTTCAGGAAGTTCCTTGCATTTGTGCGGACCACCGATATATTTTTTATACACAACACCATATCCGCGGCCAGCATACCAATTCTCCGGATGTTCTTCAAATTCACTTTCGTCCTGGACCTCACCGACATCCATGCGGAATACATAGTCATCGGGAAAAGGAATATTATTGAGAAAATGCTCGCGCCGTTAATACTCGCCGTAGAATATTGGATAATAAAGTCAGCCGACAGGATGATAACCGAGACCGAAGCGATGAAGAAACACCTGGTTTTGAAAGGCATACCCGAGGAAAAAATAAGCGTTGTTTATGACGGCGCCGAGACAGATAAGATGCCAGATGACAAAGAGAGCGGCGCGGAAAAAGGTGTGATCCATCTCGGAAGCGTTGACAGGCAGCATGGCGTTGAAGATTTTATTTCCGCCGCAGCTATTGTCTCAAAAAAGCATCCCGAGGCGGTTTTCTACGTTGTAGGCGGCGGAAGGGAGCTTTCCAACATACAGCTGTTGGCGAGGCAGGCCGGTGTTTACGATAAGTGCGTTTTTACGGATTACCTGCCTTGCGGGCAGGCCAGGGAGTATCTCAAAAAAGCTAAAATAGGCGTTATACCAAGGCGGGACAGCCTTGCGAACCGGATCATCACAACGCTTAAACTATACGAGTACTGGGCTTCCAAAACGGCCGTCGTGTCGTCTAACCTCGAGGGAGTGAGGGAGATATGCACTGATAGCAAAGACGTGCTCTTGTTCGAGCACGACAATGTTAACTCTCTCGCGGAAAAAATAAGCCGGCTGCTAGAGGAACCGGCGCTTACGGATAAACTTATAGAAGAAGGATACAGCACGGTTAAGAAATACAACTGGGAAAAACTGATACCGAAGATAGTGGATTTTTCTCTGAAGGCGGACAAAACACAATGAAGATACTTGTTACGGGTTCCAACGGCCTTATCGGCAGCGAGGTGGTGGGTTATTTCGCGTCGCAAGGTAACGACGTTCACGGTATAGACAACAACATGCGCGCCGATTTCTTCGGCCCGGTGGGAGACACGCGCTGGAATCAGGAAAGGCTCGTAAAGCAATACAAGAATTTCACCCATCACGAGCTGGATATACGCGACCGCCAGAACGTCATAAAAACTATTCAGGAGATACGCCCGGAGGCGGTCGTGCATGCGGCGGCCCAGCCCAGCCACGACCTCGCGGCCGCAAGGCCCTTTGACGATTTCGATGTCAACGCGGTCGGGACTCTCAACCTGCTCGAATCCGTCCGGAAGACCGTGCCGGAAGCCGTGTTCATTTATATGTCAACGAACAAAGTTTACGGCGACGCGCCAAACGAGATAGCACTAAAGGAGCTTCCAACCAGGTGGGACTACGCCGATACAGCATACACAAACGGCATAAGCGAGTCCTTCAGGATAGACCGCTCGAAGCATTCCGTTTTCGGAGCGTCAAAAGTCGCGGCCGACGTGATGGTTCAGGAGTACGGCAGGTATTTCGGCATGAAGACTTGCGCGCTTAGGGGCGGGTGCCTCACGGGCCCGAATCACACGGGGGTGGAGCTCCACGGGTTCTTAAGCTACCTCGTTAAGTGCAACCTGGAAGGTAAACTTTATAAAATATACGGCTACAAAGGCAAACAGGTGCGCGACAACATACACGCGCTGGATGTCGCGCGGTTCATGGCGGCTTTCATCGCGAACCCGCGCAGCGGCGAGGTCTACAATATCGGCGGCGGGCGCGGCAACTCGTGTTCGATCCTCGAAGCCTTCAAGAAAGTTGAACAGCTGACTGGCAAAAAAATGCAATATGAATACATCGATAAGAACCGCGAAGGCGATCACATATGCTATATTTCCGACCTCTCAAAGATGAAAACTCATTATCCTTCCTGGGATATTACGGTCCCGCTGGATAGGATATTTGAAGAGATCATAGCCGGTTGGCACTCCAGGGGTGTTAAGTGAAAATATTCATTACCGGCGTCTGCGGCTATGTAGGTTCGAGGATAGCGCTTGAGTTCAAAAAGTCGTTCAAGAGCGCGAAAGTTTTCGGCATAGACAACCTCTCAAGGCACGGATCCGAGACAAGCGTCGAGCCCCTCAAGAAAAGCGGCGTTAATGTGGTATTCGGCGACGTTCGATTTAAGGCCGACATGCTTGCTGTTCCGGGCGCGGACTGGGTCATAGACTGCGCGGCTAACCCGTCAGTGCTAGCCGGTACAAAAGGTTTTGAAGGCTGCGGCCCGGAACAGCTCGTTGACAACAATCTCGTTGGAACGCTAAATGTCCTTGAATACTGCCGGAGGCACAAGGCAGGATTGGTACTTCTTAGCACGAGCAGGGTTTACTCCATAAAAGAACTTTGCCGGATACCCTTGAAAGAGGGTTCCACAAGGTTCGAGATATCGGGTGAGACAGGTATAACCGGCGCCTCGGAGTTTGGTGTATCGGAAGAATTTTCAGTCAAGAGCCCGGTCTCGCTTTACGGCGCGACCAAGCTTTCTTCCGAGATAATGGCATTCGAGTACGGCAGTGCGTTCGGTTTCCCGGTAGTAGTTAACCGCTCAAGCGTGATAGGCGGGCCTGGGCAGTTCGGAAAGATAGACCAGGGGATATTCTCGTACTGGGTCTACTCCTATCTTTTGAACAACCCGCTCAAGTACATAGGGTTCGGCGGAAAAGGAAAGCAGGTCAGGGACTGTGTCACGGCGGAAGACATAGCCTCATTGATAATGCTGCAGATAAAGGACCCGGGCAGGCAGAAGGGTGTGGCTCTCAACATCGGCGGCGGGCCTAAGGGCTCGATGTCGCTACTTGAGATGACGGAACTGTGCCGCGAATATTTCGGCCGCGGATCCGGCATCAAAAAGATCCCCGAGAACAGGCAGTACGATATACCGTATTTCGTCGCGGACATAAGGCTTGCTAAAAAAATGTGGGGCTGGCAGCCTAGCCGGACTGCGGAAGGAATTGTCGGCATCCTTTGCAAATGGGCGCAAAAGAACAGGAAGTTCGTGGAACTCCTCCTAAACTAAATGATAAAACGCATACTTATAATATTTTTTACCGCTTTTATTCTGCGGGCCTGTTACGTGCTAATCTTTCCTCAAACGCCGGTGGTCTCCGACGCCGCCGGGTACGACGCGATCGGCTGGAACGTTGAAAGGGGCGCCGGTTACTCGCTTGACGGTGTCCACCAGAGCGCCTTCCGCGTGCCCGTGTATCCGTTATTTCTTGCAGCTGTTTACCAGGTCTTCGGCCACAACTTTGTTGCCGTAAGGCTTGTCCAATCGGCGGTTGACTCGCTTACTTGCGTGTTGATATTCCTTCTTGCCTTTGAGATATTCGACGGCATAACTGCTTTCACAGCGGCGCTGCTTACGGCGTGTTACCCGGTGCTGGTAGCTTACTGCGGCCTGGTTCTGACCGAGACGCTGTTCACAATGTTTTTCGTAGCGTCTAGCTACCTGTTCACTTTGTGGCAAAAGAATGGGAAGACGGCCAACCTGGTGTTTTCGGGCATTCTGTTCGGCGTTAGCGTCCTGACAAAGCCCACTATAGTGCTTTTCCCGATAGGGTTGTACCTTACGGCAGTCCTCGTTAACCTCAAAGGCGAGCGCCTTGTAAGCAGTGGCATGATCTTCCTCCTTATTTTTGCCGCGACCATAGCGCCCTGGACAATACGCAACAAGATAGTGTTCAACAAGGTAATACCATTTTGCACCATACAGGGCAACTCGTTCAAACTCGTGATGCTCATGGGCGGGCCGACGCCGGAAGCCCAGGCGACGCTTAACAAGATACTTATGTCCGGCAAAGATGAGTTCAAGGTGGACGAGGATATAAAGTCAAAGATCGACGAGCTCTCGCTTACGACAGGCCGTCTTAAGCTTGCGGAGAACATCATAAAGTCCGTCAGGTTCCTGCCTAAGTTCTGGGTAACGAGCCACTCCGGAGCGTTCCAGATAGACTTACCCAACAGGCAGTACATAGAGGAAAAGAATTACGCGGCGCTCGCGTTCAAGACATTCCTGCTTGTTTTGCAGATAGCAATGCTCGCGAGCTGCGCGGCGGGGATATATTTATCGCGGAAGAACTATAAGTACACGCTGCCGCTGGTCATGATATTCCTTTATTTCTGCCTGCACCTAAATAACGTCGGCAGGTACCACGTCCCGGTGATACCCTTCATGCTGATATTTTCCGCGGTGACCGTGCTCAAGATATTCAATATAAAAAATGAAAATAATACTGATAAACCCGCAGTATAAGTCGGACCTCGGCGGCGGATACGAAAAGTATTTTATCCGCTCCGGTTCACGCTGGCCGCACTCCGGCGTAAAAAAGATCGGCACGCTCCCGCACTACATACCATTCCCTTTCTTTCTCGCGTACGCCGCGGCGCTCCTTAAGAAAGACGGCTTTGAAGTCAAAGCCGTTGACTGCGTGGCGCTGGACCTGGGCGAAAATAAGCTGCTGGAATACCTCTCTTCCGAACAGCCCGACTTCATATTTTACGAAACTACCACGCCCACAATAAGCCTCGATACCGGCCTCGCGGAAAAGATAGGCGCGTTACTGCCGGGCGCGAAGATAATCCTTGGCGGCGCACACGCTACGGTGTTTTCAAAAGAAACGCTGGCCGAACACCCGCGGGTGTTCGCTGTCGTCAAAAACGAGTACGAAGAGACGCTGGCCGCTCTGCTAAAGGCCCTTAGAGATAAAACCGATCTTAAGGCTGTGAGAGGCATAACGTTCAGCGACGCGGGTGTTATAACGGAGACCGAAAGGCCGTTGCCGATCGATCCACTGGACAAACTGCCGGAGCCCGCGAGGGAACTCTTTCCCGGTATCACAAAGAGCGACCCCACTATTTACTGGGACGGTTTCTGCCAGTACAGGCCCGCGGTGCAGATGCACGCGACAAGAGGGTGCCCGTACAGGTGCGACTTTTGCCTCTGGAATCAGGTAATGTACTCGAACGGCAAATATAGGAGCTTCTCAGTTAAGCGTGTCGTTGACGAGATGGCGGAAGCAAAAGAAAAGTACGGCGCCAGAGAGATATATTTCGATGACGACGATTTCACGATAAATAAGAGCTTCGTCAAAGAGCTCTGCGAAGAGATAATTCGCCGCAACTTAGGCATTCACTGGTCCTGCATGGGCGACGCGATAAACCCGGACAAGGAGCTGCTTGAGCTTATGGCCAAAAGCGGCTGTGTGGGCCTTAAGTTCGGAGTTGAGACCGGCAGCAGAAAGATAATTTCACGCATCGGTAAACCGCTGGACCTGGACAGGATCAAAGAGATAGTCAAGGTTTGCGGTAAGCTAAAAATTAAAACACACGCAACTTTCACTCTCGGCCTTCCCGAAGACGACAGGGAGAGCATTGACGATACCATCCGGTTCATGGAAAAACTCGAAGCTGACACTATACAGCTTAGCATCTGCACGCCGTTTCCCGGCACGAGGTTCTTCGATTACGCGAAAAAGAACGGCCTGATACTCACAGACAACTGGGAAAAGTACGACGGAAAAGCGTCCGATGTCGTGCTCCACAAAGAGATAGACATAAAAGAAGTCGAAGAACTGCGGCGCAAGGCTCTGAAAAGATGGCTCATCAAGAGGCTCCTGTCGCCTTACTGGCTTAAAAAACAGGCGTACTATTTTTTCAGGACATTCAACGGCATTGGGCCGGCCTTTTTTATAAAACAAGTCGTCTCAATCATTACAGACGAGATAATGCTCCAGCGGCGCGAGCCATCACAGGCGGAGAAATAATTTATGTGCGGTATAGCTGGAATATATAAATACAATGAGTCAGATAAGCCCGTTGACCAGGCTGTTCTTAAGTCCATGTGCGACGCTATAATACACCGCGGGCCGGACGATGACGGATATTTTGTAGACGGCAAGATAGGGCTCGGCATGAGGCGACTCTCGATCATTGACCTTAGCACCGGACACCAGCCGATACACAACGAAGACAAGACCCTCTGGGTCATACTAAACGGCGAGATATACAACTTCCTCGAGCTCCGCGCGGAGCTCGAAAAAACCCACAAGTTTTACACTAAGACCGATACCGAGGTGATACTGCACCTCTACGAAGAGTACGGCGAGGACTGCGTCAAACACCTGCGGGGCATGTTCGCGTTCGCCGTCTGGGACAGCAGAAAGCAGGCGCTCTTCGTTGCTAAGGATAGGGTAGGCAAGAAACCTTTCTACTACACACAAAAAGACGGGGCCTTCGTTTTCGCATCCGAGATAAAAGCTATTCTCGAGTACCTCAAAGCGACCCCCGAAATAAATTACACGGCCATAGACCTATTCCTTACATACCAATATATACCGTCTCCTCAAACTATTTTTAAGGAAATATACTCTCTTCCGCCGGCGAGCACAATCACCTGCTCAAAAAGCGGAGAGCTAAAGATATCGAAGTACTGGGACATAGATTTTCGCAAAAAGACCGATCTCTCTTTTGAAGAGGCCTGTGCGAAGACGCGCGAGCTGCTTGAAGAAGCGACGAGGCTGCGCATGATAGCGGACGTGCCGCTGGGCGCGTTCCTCTCGGGAGGGCACGACTCGAGCATTATAGTCGGCCTAATGAGCGGGCTTTCGAGCCGGCCGGTAAAGACCTTCACAATAGGTTTTGAGGAAGACGAGTTTTCGGAAATAGGCTACGCACGCATGGCGGCCGAGCACTACAAGACCGAGCACAGCGAGTTCATTGTCAAGGCTAACTTCATAGAGCTTCTGCCAAAGATTGTCTGGCACTACGGACAGCCGTTCGCCGACTCATCGGCTCTCCCGTCATACATCGTTTCTCGAGAGACCAGGAAGCACGTCACGGTCGCGCTAAACGGCGACGGCGGCGACGAGTCTTTCGGCGGGTATCTGCGGTACAAGGCCATGAAAGGCTCGCTGTTCTTCTCGTTCCCGTTCCAGCTTTTGGGCGACAAGGCGACCAGGTTCATCGCGCGCATGATACCTCACACCGAAACAACGAAAGGTAAAAATATTTTCAGGTATATATCGAGACTGATATCCGGCCTAGCCGAGCCGCCGGCCCGCAGGAACATTTACTGGAACTGCTTTTTTACGAACACCGCCAAGGATATGCTCTACTCTGACAAAATGAAGTCTGAGGTAACCGGCGACGCTTTTGATTACCTCGAGAAAATATTTGCGGGCGCCAAGGCCGACAACATCATGGATAGGACGTATTATACCGATATCAACGCCTACCTGCCGGAAGACCTGCTCGTTAAGATGGACATAGCGTCTATGGCGAACTCGCTTGAGGCGAGGAGCCCGTTCCTTGACCACAAGCTGATGGAGTTCGCGGCGTCTATGCCGTCCTCGTGGAAGCTCAAGGGTTTCAAGAGCAAGCACATATTAAAAGAGACCTTCAAAGAATTCCTGCCGCCAAAGATAGTCAACAGGGGCAAGATGGGGTTCGGCATACCGGTAGGCAAATGGTTCAGGACAAACTGGGCGGCTTATTTCAAAGAAATAGTTTTGTCGGAGAAAGCCGTTCGCCGCGGATATTTCAACAAAGCCGCGCTCGAGAGGATATACACCGAGCACGTCACCTGCAAGAGGGACCACGGCTACCGCATGTGGGCGCTTCTGATGCTGGAACTCTGGCACAGGATATACTGCGACAAGGATATATCACATGGTTAAAACTAAGATAGTCTGCACGCTTGGCCCGGCTTCAACCAGCGAAACGGTTTTAAGGAAAATGATGCGCGAAGGCATGGACGTCGCGCGGCTTAATTTTTCCCACGGCTCGCATTCCGAGCACCAGGGCCGGCTTGATACCGTGAGATCGCTCAACAAAAAATACCACAGGCACCTGCTCATCCTGCAGGACCTCGAAGGCTACCGCATACGCATAGGAAGCCTCAAAGGCAAAGAGATACCGCTTACAAAAAAACAGGTGGTGTTCCTTGCGGGCAAAGGCGTTCCGGCGAGAGCGGGCGCGGTGCCTTTTGATTACGACGGCTCACTTTTGGAGATAAAGCCCGGCAACCGCATATTTATCGACGACGGCAACATAGCTCTTGTGGTCATGGCAACCTCAAAACAGTTCCTCAAAACTGAAGTCCTTATACCCGGCGTGCTAAAAGAGCACAAGGGCATCAACATGCCGGACACCAAACTGTGTTTCAAAGGGCTCACCGAAAAAGATAGAAAAGATATAGAGTTCGGGATAAAGAACAAGGTGGATTTCATAGCGCAGTCGTTCGTGCGGAACAAAGCCGACATGATGCTGGTGCGGAAACTTGTTGAAAAACGCCTGCCGGGCTGCAGGCTGATAGCCAAGATAGAGAACCGCGACGGAATAAATAGCATTGACAGCATACTTGATGCCGCGGACGGAATAATGGTAGCGCGCGGCGACATGGGGGTCTCTATACCTATATACCAGGTGCCGATCGTGCAGAAAGAGATCATTCGGAAGTGCAACAAAAGAAATAAGTTCGTCATCACGGCGACACAGATGCTTGAAAGCATGACCAAACACATAATGCCCGAACGGGCCGAGGTTACCGATGTTGCCAACGCCGTGCTTGACGGCACGGACATGGTGATGCTCTCCGGTGAAACCGCTGTCGGCAAACACCCGGTTGAGACCGTGCGCATGATGAACCAGATACTAAAATACACCGAGGCGCATAAAAAAGGTTTCTGTAGATAGGTTTATACCCTCCCCCTGCCCCTCTTTGCACAAAAGAGGGGTGAATAAATGATATTTTGTTGCAGGGTAAGATACAAATGAGGTAAATGTATGGTTTCAAAAAAGGTTATAACACTCGGGATGGTAGTGGGGTCGCTCGTGGGCGGGTTTTTGCCTTCGCTTTTCGGGTTCAACGGGATGTTCACGTCGCTTTTGACAAGCTCGATAGGCGCGGTTATAGGCATTATACTTGCCTACAAGATCGAGCCGCTAACCATGTATTTTCCGTCAGTCATTTGGGTACAGGCGCGATTGATTTGCGGTACCCGTTTATGTATAATCACTTTATTACAGCTGTCAGGATAAATTTCGATAAGATAACGCATTAGAATATTGATCATATTTCGTTGTCATCTCGAATCCGCCATAGGCGGATGAGAGATCTTAAAGATTTCTCCCTTCGGTCGAAATGACAAAGTTATAGTATTTCGACGACATTTACCGGACAGTTGTGTCAGTCTATAATATTTCAACAGGAGAACTAAAATGGATGAACTACTTAAAAGCCTTCTTTTGGCGCCGGGCATATCGGGGTCCGAGTCCGGAATAGCCGCGATAATGAAGAGTGAACTTGAAAAGTCCTGCGACGACGTGCACGAAGACAGCTTCGGCAACGTCATAGCGAAAAAAGGCAAGGGCCCCAAGAAGATAATGATAGCCGCTCACATGGACGAGATAGGGCTCATGGTCAAGCACGTAACGAAAGAAGGGTTTATCAATTTTGTTAAGATCGGCGGCATTGACGACAGGGTGCTTGTGACACAGAGGGTGATAATCAAAGCAAAAAAGGGCGACGTGTTCGGCATAATAGGCCTTAAACCCCCGCACCTGATGAAGGAAGAAGAAAGAAAAAATGCCATCAAGCACGAAGACATGTTCATAGACATCGGCTGCGCGAGCAAGGAAGAGGTGCTTAAAAAAGTTTCCATAGGCGACCAGATAATATTTGAGCCCAGCGCCGGGGTTTTGAACGGCAAGCTCTGCTACGGCAAGGCCGTCGACAACAGGGTGGGTTGTTACGCGATGCTTAAGATAATGGAGAAGCTCAAAGTCTCGGCAGAGGTTTACGCCGTGGCAACGGTTCAGGAAGAGGTGGGACTTAAGGGTGCCAAGACTTCGTCATTTAAAATAAACCCTGATTTCGCTCTTGTGCTGGACACGACGATAGCCGGCGACACGCCGCAGATAAAAGAGAACGAATCGTCGCTTAAGCTCGGCGCGGGCGTTGCTATAACGATCGTTGAAGCCTCGGGCAGGGGCGTCATGGTAAGCGAGAAAATAAAAGAACTTATTTTGTCCTGCGCGAAAAATGGGAAGATTAAACACCAGATAGACGTTATAGAGGGCGGCATGACGAACGGCGCCATGATATACATGAACCGCGAGGGAATACTTACGGGTGTGCTCAGCATTCCCACACGATACATACATTCTTCGACGGGTGTTTTCAGCACGGCGGACGTGGACGCCACGATAGAGCTTGCGGCCGCGGTAATAAAAAAGATCATATAGGGCAAACGATGAGCGACAATCCGGTTGAGAAAAGAAGATACATCAGGCACCCTTCCGATATACCTATCGAGATCTCTTCCGATAAGTCCCTTCCGGAAGAAGAAAAAGTGCTAAGCAATATAAGTTTCGGCGGGCTTTGCTTTAAGTCGAACGTGCCGTTCAAGTACGGCGACATAGTGACTATAAAGATCGTCCACGTGCGCCCGCCTTTTGAAGCGAAAGGAAAGGTTATGTGGTGCGCCCTGGACGACAGCTATTTTGATGTCGGTGTTGAGTTCGCGGGCGAGGGTGACGCTTTCCGCGCTAGGATGGTTGAGCAGATCTGCCGCATAGAGCAGTACAAGGAAGAAGTGCTGAAAAAGAGGGCAGGCAGCTAACAGGCTCGCAGGCCGCCCTTGAGTGGATAAATAAATTCGCAGGGGAATTCCCCAAATAAAGGCAACTTCGAATTTGAGTTAATTGAAAAACTTATATTTTGTCATTTCGACTCGACGAAGAGGCGAGGAGAAATCTTGTGTCGAACAAAAAACTAGATCCCTCATCCGCCCAAGGCGGATTCGGGATGACATCTTTTGGTTAATGAATATTTAGTATTGAATAAAGTTTTGGAGTTGTCGTAAATATTGGAGGCATTATTTCACTCTATCTCGCTTTGATACTTGTGATAATCGTTGGCAGCTGGCTGCTCTCGGTGGTGGTGGAATCGCTTAACGCCAAACACGTCAAGGTTGAGCTGCCGGAAGAGTTTGCCGGCTTCTACGACCAGCATAGGTACGCTATTTCGCAGAACTACCTTAAAGAGAACACGCGGTTCGGCATTGCGGAAGAAACATTTTTTACCGCTTTAAAAGTTATTTTCATAGTTTTGGGCGGTTTTAATGTTGTAGACCTCTTCGCGCGGCGTCTCGGCATGGCGCCCATACTTACCGGGCTTGTTTTCTGCGGCATAATACTTTTCGCGTCCAGCATACTCGAAATACCTTTCTCGGCTTACCGCACATTTGTGATAGAAGAAAAATACGGGTTCAACAAGACCACGCCAAAAACTTTCGTGCTCGACCTCATAAAGGGGTGGGTAATGATAGCTGTGATCGGCGGCGGGGTGTTCGCGCTTGTGCTTTGGATTTTCGGCAAAGCGGGAAATTCGGCGTGGCTATTATGCTGGGGCGCGGTAAGTGCGTTCTACCTGTTCCTTACGTTCGTCGCGCCTGTGGTCATAATGCCGCTTTTTAACAAGTTCATACCGCTTGAAGACGGCGATCTCAAAACCGCGCTGGAAAACTACGCAAGCCAGCAGGCATTCAAGATGAAGGGCCTGTTCAAGATGGACGGCTCCAAACGCTCTACCAAGTCCAATGCCTTCTTTACGGGTTTCGGCAGGTTCCGCAGGATAGTCCTTTTTGACACGCTGATAGCGAAACACACGGTGGACGAGCTGGTAAGCGTGCTTGCTCACGAGATGGGCCACTACAAAAAGGGGCATATATTTAAATCCATAGTGCTTTCGATACTCAACACCGGCCTCATGTTCTTCGTGCTCTCTTTCTTTGTGCGCGTGCCGGGCCTGTTCGAGGCCTTTAAGATGCAGAACATTTCGGTTTATGCGGGTATACTGTTCTTCGGGTTCCTCTATACCCCCATTAACCTCATAATTTCAGTTGCGGCCAACATGCTGTCAAGAAAGCATGAATATGAGGCTGACACCTACGCCGTTACTACCTATAAAAAGCCCGAAGCCATGGTAAACGCCCTAAAGAAGCTTTCGGTAGACAACCTCTCCAACCTTACCCCGCACCCAATGAAAGTCTTCATGGAATACTCACACCCGCCGGTACTTGAGCGGATAAAAGCAATAAAAAATATACATTTGGAATAGTCAAATATAGGTTATTGACTTCCTTTGTGTGCCGTTCAAGGCCTTGTTTTTGTCATTCCGAGCTTAAGCGAGGAATCTAGATTTCTCTCCCGCGTTCGCGGGATCGAAATGACAAACGGATGTTCATAAAACGTTATAGGAGGAGGTAACGGCTCATGGACCTGTCAAAGTACACACCGCAGTGGATACCCATATCACAGATCAACGCGGAAAACAAGATGTTCCAATTCCGCAAAGACATCACGCCCGAAAGCGTAGCGGCACTAGCAAAATCGCTAGCCGAGAAAGGTCAAAGGTTCCCAATTGTGGTATGGCTCAGGCTCAGCGGCGAGCGGGTGGTTATAGCCGGTTTGCGCAGGCTGGCCGCGGCCATTCTGAACAAATGGGAAAGCATATATGCTATAGTCATACCAGAGTCAGAGGTTAGCTACGAAGAGGCGCTGAGCCTTAACTTCATAGAGAATATAGAGCGCAAAACCCTTAACAACCTGGATATAATGTTCGCCTGCAAGAAGTTAAAAGACAAAGGCGAGACCAATGAAAATATAGGCAAATATATAGGTAAGACCGAAGGCCAAGTGCGGAGATATCTTAAAGTGGTTGACGCGCCGGCAGATATCCAGCAGAAGCTCCAATCGGGAGATGTAACAATAAAGCAGGCAGCCAGTGAGAAAATCGTACCCGAGTACGATTCCAGTGGAAATACTAGGAAATACATTGTAAAATCAATAAAAAATAGAATTAAAGCAAAAATAGAAATTGAGTCATTTCCCGAAAACGAGGCCACGGTAGACGCCTTCCTGGCGGACGTCAAGAAGGCCTGGAAACAGGCTCTTAAGAAAACCCAAAAGACAGCGGCTAAACCAGTCAAGCCTGCTAATCCCGCAATTGCTACTTCTCCCTTGATGGGTAAGACTCTGGACCTTGAGGGTCAAACAAATAGACCCGAAAAGGAAGAAGGTGTGGATGAGGGTGAAAATAAGGCCAACGCCACCCCCTCACCTCAGTCCTCTCCCGCAAGGGGCGAGGAAACACAACAGGCAAGCGCAAGTATACCTATTGTCACCCCTGAATCCGACCTCGCAGAATTTATAAAACAAGCCAATCAACAAAAAATCGATATACTGGGCGCCTTCAAAGAAAAGATCAAAACCCCGGAAGGCCGCGCCCAGATCGAGTCCGCAGCCAAAGCCAACGGTTTCCAAACACCGGAAGAGTTCATAGCCAAAATGGAAAAAGATTTAAGAGATCAGGGGTTGTTGTAACATATATGCATGAGTTAGAGAAACAGCATGACTCGCATACCAATGACTGAAGCCATTACGCGGGCAGCTAAGTATTGTGTTCTATGAATTTCCACAACCCGGATATAAGCAATGAAAATATCGTATTTCCAGAAATGCCTATTTGTTGTTTCCGGTATATTACTGGCGTTTGTCTTTTCGGAAATATTAATGCGCACCTGCGGTTATATAATTTCTGAAGGACAGGAGCTTAGGAACAGATATAAAATTAAGAATAAGTCTTCGATTACCATAATGTGCATCGGAGAATCGACAACCTCGAACCAGTACCCCGCCCTGCTCGAACAAGCGCTGAACAGAAAAAGCAGGAACAAAAGCTTCAAGGTTATTGACAAAGGTGTGGTAGGAACGACTACTGACAGGATACTGTCTAGCTTGAACAAAAACCTGGATGAATATTCTCCAGATATAGTAGTGACAATGATGGGGATCAACGACATTACGCGCAACAACAGTAGAGACATATTGCCGTACGGTGAAAAGTCAGATTTTTTGCACAGGCTGAAGATATACCGGCTGTTCGTTTTGATAAAGGCCCATTTGCGCCAGAAATTCATCAAATATAGCGGCAGCGGTTCGGCCCAGGAAAATGCTAGTGACAAATCATCAGCCCCCGCAAATAGCTTGGAACGCGATAACAACTTCCTATTAAATAAAAATAGAATATACTCGCTAAACCTCACAAGTGAAGCCTATATCCAGTCCGGCAAGTATATGGAAGCGCTAAAACTGCTGAAAGAGGCGATGGATATCCCTGGCGACAGCCTGGATACACGTATACGGCTTTGCTCACTTTATGATAAACAGATAGATAATCCCGGGGGAGAAAAAATCCTGGAAACCGCAACAAAACTATTGCCTTATGACAGCATGGCCGTATATGCGCATGGGGAATTATATTTGCGGCAAAACAAATTCGATCAGGCGGCTCAAATGTTCAGGCAGTATATCAGCATGGACGTCACACAAGCGAGAGGCTACTTATCCCTAAGCAAAACCCTGATGAAAATGGGCAAACAGCAGGAAGCCATAAATGTCTTTGAGGAAGCTGCTAGGCTCAAGCCCGATGACGGCAAGTTCTATGGATGCCTGGCTATTCATTACCTAGTGTCGGGGAACTACGACAAGGCCGATGAATATTTCGGCAAGGCGCAGTTTTCCCAACTCAGCTTTATAAACCCATTGACCCGTGAAAATTATAGACTCCTGATAGATGAACTGAAGAAAAGGAATATAATGCAAATATGCATGCAGTATCCGATGAGGAGCGTTGAGCCTTTAAAAAAAATGCTGGACGGCTATAAAAGCGTTTATTTTGTTGACAACAGCCAACTATTTAAGGACGCGGTAAAGCGTTCGGATTATGACAAGTATTTTATTGACCAATTTGGCGGTGATTTTGGCCATTGCACTAAAGCGGGCAACATGCTTATAGCCGACAGGCTGTCGGATGTGATACTTAATGCGCTTAATATTAATTAATGAGCAGGGGATCTAAATGAAACGCCCTTCAAAAATACTGATGAGGGGTAAATTAGTGAACGGCGAGTATTCGGTACATATCGGAGGCGCCTGTTCGTTTGCCGGCAAGGGAATATTTACGGTATAATATAGCTGGCTGGTATGTGGCTTCTGAGAATAAAAAGGAGGCGGTATGCGGTATTTGATCCTATTACTTTTGGCTGTTGGTTTCATGGGCTGCGCGGCAAGGGTCAGTATGTATAGAGAGGCGTTACCCGCGAAACCCGTGAATTCGAACATAGACGTGTACAGGACCGCAAAACCAAACAGGGCCTACATTGAACTTGGGGAAATAAAATTTAATTCTCATTCCGACAAAGTTAATATTAAAAAATTAAAAGAAGCCGCCAGGAAGATCGGCGCGGATGGGATTATTATAATCGGCGCCACAAATCAAAGCGGCGGCGCTGTGCCGATCGGCAAAGTAGCCTTGATAGGCACAGAAGAATACGGCATGAAAGCCGTTGCTATAAAATATAAATAGCTAAGGAACAATAATAATATTACAGGAGCGATTTATGAAGAAAATTGTCACAGCAGGTTTTGCCTTATGCTTTTTTGTTTGTATGGGCCGGAGCGCGAGCTCCGGAAGCGAAAGTGTTACTTCGAGCGAGCCCCAACTTACCCAGGGCGACCCTTACAAGGTAATGGCTAAGGAGCTTTACGAATCGGCGGAGCTGCCCGACGGTTCCAAAATAGCCATCATGCCGTTTAGCTACGGGAAGGAAAAGAAGTCCGACGTGGGGCTGATGGTCTCGGAGCGCCTGACAACGCGGATAGTCAAATTGCATAAATTTAAAGTGATAGAGCGGCAGATGCTTGAAAATGTCATGCAGGAACTGCACCTGGAAGGCACAGGCGCTGTTGACGCGGAAACCACAAAAAAGATAGGGAAGATACTGGGAGTGGAAGCGATAGTTACGGGAACGATACTGGACATTAACGGCAATACGGCGGAGATCAACGCGCGGGTAATTAAAACCGATACCGCAGAAGTCATAGCGTCCGCTTCCGCGGAGATAGCCAACACGTGGGCGCCCAAGCCCGCGCCGCAAAATGAAGAACCGGCGCAGGAAGAGAGCCAACCGGTAAAGCCTAGGCTCAAGTAAAAGTTCATTCTGCTTTTTGACAGCCTTGTTTTTTACAATGAAATGATGAAGATGGATAATTTTAATATAATGATGAAAATATCAATGATAGCGCCTTGCGGAATGAACTGTACTATTTGTAAATCCCAGTTTAAAGAGCCTAAAACGTGCGCAGGGTGTAATACCGAAAGCAATAACAAACCTAAATATTGCTCGGTATGTAAGATCAGGATATGCTCCAGAAGGCCCAAGGGCGATAAATATTGTTTTAAATGCGATATTTTTCCATGCGTGCGCCTGAAGCTGTTAGATAAGAGATACCGTGCCAGGTACGGAATGAGCATGATTGAAAACCAGCTATACATACAAAGACACGGTATCAGGGGGTTTGTTAAAAGCGAGCAGAAAAAGTGGGTTTGTCCCAGGTGCGGTAAAACGCTTTGCGTGCATAAAGAAAACTGCGTTTTTTGCAGTTCAATAAGGAGCATGAACCGATACTCAGGTACAACGGATAACTAAATTAAAATGGAGAAGATCATGAATAAGATTTTGATTGTTTTGATGTTTTGCTGTTTCATGGCGGGGGCCCTCTTCATTGGCGGGCAAGCGTGGGCGGGGGCGCCGAGGGTTCCTAAGGACACCAGGACGTTCGCTATGGAAAACATTACCTGGCACGGGCAGTCGGCTATCGAGGTGCATGACGGGCTCACTATTTTTGCCGACCCGTACCAATTGACAAAACCGGCCAGGGCCGACATTATATTGATCACTCACCCGCATCCCGACCATCTGTCTCCCGCGGACATAAAAAAGATACAAACCCCGGACACCGTGATAGTTGCGCCGGACGACCCTTCCTGTAAAAAAAAGCTTTCCGGTGACGTGCGGTTTATGGAACCGGGGCAAACTATAACCGTAAAAGGCGTTGTCATTGAAGCGGTGCCGGCCTACAACACGGTTTTTACTATATTTCATAAGAAAAAGCACAAATGGCTGGGATATATATTCACGGTTGACGGCGTGAGAATATACACCGCGGGCGATACCGACAGGATACCCGAGATGAAGCAGATTAAGACCGATATCGCGTTCCTGCCGGTGGGCGGGTTCGTCACGATGAGCCCAGCCGAAGCGGCCAAGGCCACCGCAGACATAAACCCGAAACTTGTTATCCCGATGCATTACGGTATTATTCCGGGCTCATCCAGGAACCCCGAGAAATTCAAAGAGCTGGTTGAGGATAAATTCCAGGTGATGATTAAACAGAAAGAATAAGGCCAAGGTCCTCAGGCTGGTCCTCAGGCTTGACTGATGAGGCCCATATAATGTACATTAACCAGAACACTGTTCGTTGAAAGTGTTCTTGAAACATATTTAACAAGGAGAAAATATGCCGTTATCAGTAGGGATCGTAGGGCTTCCCAATGTAGGGAAGTCAACTTTTTTTAACGCTATAACTAACGCGGGCGCGGAGGCGCAGAACTATCCGTTCTGCACTATCGAGCCCAACACGGGCATTGTGCCAATACCGGACAAACGCCTTGACGTGCTCGCAAAGATGAGCAGTTCTGTAAAAGTAGTGCCGGCCATGATAACATGCGTGGACATAGCAGGGCTTGTTAAAGGCGCATCGAAAGGGGAAGGGCTCGGCAACAAGTTCCTATCCCACATACGCGAGGTCTCGGCTATCGCCCACGTTGTGAGGTGTTTTGAAGACTCAAACATTGTCCATGTAAGCGGGAAGATAAGCCCGGTTGACGATATCGAGACTGTGAACACGGAGCTGATACTCGCGGACATGGAGCAGGCCGAGAAGATGCACGCGAACGCTCACAGGCAGATAAAAGCCGGCGGTGACCAGGAAGCAAAAGACAGGTTTGCCCTACTGGATAAAGTAAAGAACGCACTTGGGGCCAGCAAGCCCGTGCGTTCGCTTACGTTTAGCGCCGTTGAAAACGAGTTGTTAACGACGTTAAATTTCATAACCTCTAAAAAAGTGATATACGTAGCGAACATAACGGACAGCATGATAGGCAAACCAAGCCCGTTCGTGGACGCAGTAAAAGCCTACGCGGAAAAAGACGGCGCGGAGTTCACTGTTATCTGCGCGAAGATCGAGGACGAGATATCTAAGCTCGATGCCGCGGAGAAGAGGGATTTCCTTAAAGAGCTGGGCATAGAAGAGTCCGGCCTCGATGTTTTCGCGAAAAAGTGCTTCGCGCTACTCGGGCTGCAAACCTTCCTTACCACCGGCCCCAAAGAAACCCGGGCCTGGACCATAAACAAAGGCGATGCGGCACCCAAGGCCGCCGGCGTCATACATACGGACTTCGAAAAAGGTTTTATACGCGCCAACATCATGAGCTTTGACGACCTGGTTAAGTACGGCAGCGAGAAAGCGGTCAAGGAAAAGGGCCTCGTACGCCAGGAAGGCCGAGAATACATAATGAAAGACGGCGATGTTGTTGAATTCCTGTTCAATGTCTAGACGTTGCCGCGCGCGTGGTTGGTCCACCACGTTAAACCCCCAAGCTCTCGCTTGAGGATGGATTGGCGGCCGCCGAAGGCGACACGCAGGTTGTTGGCATAGTAAAAGAAGCCGCCAGCTCCTGCTGGCGGAGCTTCACTATTTGACAGAATAAAAAAAAATGGTATAATCATTTTAGTCGTAACAGGCTATAAATCGCACGGGAGGAGTTTACCATGGCAGAAGCAAGATGCATGAAATGCAAGAAGCAGGTGGAAGTAAAGGACCCGAAAGAAGTCGTTATGAAGAACGGAATGAAAGCTATTTCCGGAACCTGCAACGTTTGCAGCACGAAGGTTTTTAAGATCATCGGCAAGAAATAGATTTGATAGGCCGGGGTTAATTTGTCCTTGTGACAGATTAACTCCGGCTTCGGTATTTTAAGCCGGTCGATCCCGGCGGTACTTTAATTTTGTTCGTCCCGACACGCCCGTCACCCCTGCCGATAGCCCTTTTGTTAAACCCTGAAAAAAGTTTTGACATATTTCGCCGGCGGCCCACAAGGAGCATAAAATGAACATCAGGGAGATAATGACCAAAGACGTTTCCGTAGTAAAACCGGACATGGACTTAAGGGAGTTCGCCGAGCTTCTTATAAAGAAAGATATAAGCGGCACCCCGGTAGTGGATAACGGGAAACTGGCAGGCATCGCCCTTGAAGAGGGGCTTATACTGCAGGACAAAAAGGTCCACCTTCCGACATTCGTGTACATTTTAAGCGGCGTTTTCGCGATCGGAGAAAAGAAATTTGAAACCGAGATGAAGAAAATGGCCTCACTGACGGTGTCCGGCATAATGGAAGAGAATATGACGGTGCTCTCGCCGGAGACAGCGGTGGAAGAGGTGGCCACGATGATAATTGAAAAAGGCATCCACTATTTCCCCGTTGTGGAAAATGATAAACTTGTCGGTGTTATAACAAAAAAAGATATAGTGCGGGCGATAGCGCAGAAAAAAATATGGTAGTTTAAGACCAATTTAGAAGATTTAAAATTTAAGATTAAGAAGATTGCAATCTTTAATCTTGAATCTTCAATTTTTAATTATATATTTCGCGGAGGTTTCAATGGCTCAGAATTTCTCTTTTGACATCGTGTCCGACGTGAATTTCATGGAAGTAGAGAACGCGGTTAACCAGGCGCAGAAGGAGCTGGCGCAGAGGTTTGATTTCAAAGGCAGTAAGTCTACCATTGAGTATAACAAGGAAGAAAAGAAGCTGACGCTTATCGGCGACGACGATTTTAAGCTGAGGGCGCTGCGGGATATAGTTGACGGCAGGTTCGCGAAGAGAGGTGTGTCGCTGAAGGCGCTTGAAGAAAAGCCTACCGAGAAAGCGTTCGAGGGGACGGTCAGGCAGGTGATAAACATTGTCAGCGGGCTTCCGAGCGAAAAGGCGAAAGAGGTAGTTAAGATAATCAAGGATTCAAAGATAAAAGTTACGGCCCAGATAGAAGGCAGCAAGGTCAGGGTGATATCTCCTAAAAAGGACGAGCTTCAGGCTGTTATGGCGCACTTGAGGAATATAAATTTTTCACTGCCGCTTCAGTTCACAAATTTCCGATAAATGCTAAAGCTACCGTTCAATTCCGGACGACGCAAAAAATGCCTGGCTCTTGCAGCCTTAATTTTGGTTCAGGCCGCGGGTTTTTGTTTTGTGTATGCGGGCGCCGCGGATAAAGCGGTCGCAGTGTCCAGCCAAACAGCGGTTCCAGTCTTCACAGCCACTTCGATCATAGTATCAAGCAGCACAACTACAACAGTTATTGTCTCCAGCCCTGCGGCGGCCCCTTCAAATGCTTCATTCAGCCCCGTCGCCGGTGTAAGCTATAAAGCTACTTCGATAGTCGTCTCAAGTTGCACGACCACAACGATCTTTATATCCAGTTCTACGTCTATCACTATCTCAACGTGCGCCATGACCACGCAGGAAAAACTGGAACAATTTAGAGAGAAACTTCCGGAGATGAAAGTTCAGGAAACGGTGATAAGCGTTTCTCCCAAGATGCGCATTTACCTGCCGAGCGGCGCGTTCGACCTGAACCTTAAGCAAGAGTACAGGCAGACAACTCTGGATTTCAACACTAAATACGATTTTGTCAACGAGATAATGGGCTATGGGCTTGACCTTCTATATAACATATCGCCGCTTGCCATTGGAATAAATTTTGCCGACAACGTGAATTTCGATCAGATCTATTCCGGGACCCAGTACCTGCAGCGAAGCCAGTCTGTAACTCCGTACGTGCAGGAGCCTATTGCCAAATACACTAAAATAAGGACCAGTATGAGGTTCGAGAATACTTATACGGATGCCGTGTCTTCGAACTTTGTCTTGGATCAGGGGAAAAATATCCTGGGTGAAATCGGCGTCTGGAACGATTCCATTACAGAATCAACTTCGGCGCCGACCGGAGGGAGCGCGTCTGTTTTGTTACAGCATTCCTTCCAAAACCTTGGGAGCAATTACAATTATACGCAGGCTGAACTTAATTACAGGCGTTTTTACAAAGTTTTCAAGTCGGATTTCATCGAATTCGAGTTCCAGTCCGGTTACCCGATAGAAGTTTCTAACAGGCCGCTAAATTCATTTTATTTCCTCGGCGGTTACAGGATACTGCGCGGCTATAATTTCCAGGAGTTCACGGGAGATTCGAAATTGTATGCGGCCATAAAATATAATATACCGCTCAACAAGGTAACAGAACAGGAGTTTTTTGAGCGTATATCGGTCTCGATGTTCACGTGGAATTTCTTTGCAGAAGGCGCAAAGATCGGCACTAAAGACATTTTTACGACGCCATCAGACCCGAAGTTCAGCGCGGGAACCGGTATTGGGTATAAGATAGTGCTTTTCAGGCTTTTTCCGGTCAAGCTTGAACTTTCAGTCGCAAAAGCCTTTGAAGCGCGGCCCGTGGGTTTCTATTTTACGGTATCGACACTTTATTATACCTGGCGCAATCAATAATGTTTGGATAATGGAGGAGCACATGAAAACCACGCTGTACTATTTTTCCGGGACAGGCAATTCTCTGGTTGTCGCACGGGATATCGCGGCTGCGCTTGGCGACACCGAGTTGATACCCGTTTCAAAAGCCCTTAATACAGGGGCGAAAGCGCCGGTTGATTCCATCGGGATTGTGTTCCCCGTCTACATATGGGGAATGCCGCTGGTGGTAGACGCGTTCATCAAAAAGTTAAACCCTTCGGATGCCAAATATTTCTTTGCCGTTTGCACTTACGGCGGATTCCCGGGCGCGACGCTTGTGCAGGTGACGGAGGCGCTAAAAACCCGCGGCATAACACTCTCGGCGGGTTTCGGCGCGCAGATGCCGGGCAACTACACGCCGATGTACGGAGCCATTGAAGATGAAAAACAAAAAAAGATGTTCTCTGCTGAAAAAGAAAAAATCAAAAAGATAGCGGAGGCCGTAAAAGAAAAGAGATCGATAGCGCCGGAGAAGAGCTTCTTCCTCGCGAACCTGATATTCAGCGGGCTCATATACAAGTTCTCGGCCCCTCACATGCCGGAGATGGACGGAAAATTCTTTGCGGACGCCAAATGCAACAGCTGCGGCGTGTGCTCGAGGGTATGCCCGGCTAAAAATATAGAGCTCAAAGACGGCAAACCCGTGTGGCAGCACAGGTGCTACCAGTGCATGGCGTGCATCCAGTGGTGCCCGGTGCAAGCCATACAGTACGGCGGGGGGACCGCCAAACGCAAGCGGTACCATCACCCGGATGTTAAACTAGCTGATTTTTTGATAGAATAGTAATATACCAATAAGATAAATCCCAATTACCAAATCCAAAACAGGTCTAATTGGTGTTTTGGATTTATTATGTAGTTGGCATTTAACGGAGCTTAATTATGGATATACTAAAAAAAATAATCGATACCGCGAAAGCCAAAAGCGCCGCCGCGGTGTTCGCGGAAGGCGATGAGGAACGCACGCTTGAAGCGGCTGTGAGGCTTGCCAAGGAAGGCATCTGCAAGGCCTATGTCGTGGCTAAAAAGAAAGCCTTCATTGAAGAAACCGCGAAACGAAAGAGCCTTGACCTCTCCTGGCTTACAATGTTAGAGCCATCCCCTGACCATTTGAGAAAAGACGTTCTCGAAGATTTCATCCAGTCCAGGATAGACAAAGGAGCTTCAAGGGAAGAGGCGGAATACCTAGTCATTGAGCCGCTGCATTTTGCGGCGCTGTTTTTGGAAAGCGGCAAAGCCGACACATGTATAGCAGGTGCGCGGTCCGACACGGCGGATGTCCTGAGGGCGGCGCTGCAGTGCGTTGGTACGTCGCCAGACGTAAAACTTATATCGTCATTTTTTTTAATGATACCTCCGGATAAGCACCCGATAACCATGCCGCTCCTTTACGCGGATTGCGCGGTTAACCCGGCACCCGGGGCGCTTGCTTTAAAGGACATCGCGGTGGAAACTATAAAGACGTTCAAGAGGCTGTTTCCCGCAGAGACAGCGAGGGCAGCGTTCCTTTCTTTTTCAACCAAAGGAAGCGCGCAGCACATCAACCTTAATAAGATCAGGGAAGCCGTTGAATTGACTAAGGAGTTTTTCTTGGCCGACCCCGCGGTCAAGATCGACGGCGAGATGCAGTTCGACGCGGCGGTTGTGCCCGAGATATCCAAGAGAAAGTCGCCCGATTCGCCGTTGGAAGGCAAGGCGAACATATTCATATTTCCCGACCTGAATTCCGGCAACATAGCTTACAAACTAACCGAAAGGTTCGCGGGGTTCAAAGCTCTCGGCCCGGTACTTCAGGGTGTGGGAAAACCTTTCAGCGACCTCAGCCGCGGCTGTACGGCGGAAGACATATACAATATCACGGCCGTGACGCTGCTTGGCGCGGAATAAACTTGTAATTAAAAATTAAAGATTGAAAATTAACACCCTTAATCTTTAAATCCTGAATTTTACAATCTTTAATTGTTTTTTCGGAGGCCCAATGAAGATAGAACACGTTGAAGGCAAGAAGAAAGGCAAGATCATGCTCTACGCTTTGAGCACCTGCGTTTGGTGCAACAAGACAAAGAAGATGCTCAACGAGCTTGGAGTGGACTATCAATATGCTAATATTGACCAACTCTCAGAGGAAGACCGCGACAAGGCCGAAAAAGAAATTGAAAAGTGGAACCCGTCTGTATCATTTCCAACAATCGTTTTTGACAATTCGAGCTGCGTGATAGGTTTTAATCCCGATGAGCTCAACAAAAGGTTAAAATAATGGAAACATCCCCTGACATTACCGCTGAAGCTATCGACAGTTTTTACGTGAAGCTGAAAGTGGAAGCCGAAGGCGCCGGGTACCATCTAAATCCTGACGAATATTTTGCAAAAGACCTTGTCAAAGGCCTGCTGGTGAATACGGCCCGTTACGGCTACCAGTCCTGCCCGTGCCGCCTTTCGACCGGCAACAAATCCGAAGATTTGGATATTATATGCCCATGTGATTATCGTGACCAGGATTTGGTGGAGTTCAATGCCTGCTATTGCGCTCTTTATGTTTCAAGGGCCGCAGTAAAAGGAGAGGTCCAAATAAAGCCCATACCTGAAAGAAGGCCGCCTCCCGGAAAAAGGCTGGTTGCCAAAGCCGACACGGCCGTAAGCGCGTTCCCCAAAACAAGCATACCCGTTTGGCGCTGCAAAGTCTGCGGTTACCTCTGCGCTCGTGAAACACCACCCGAAATATGCCCGATCTGCAAGGCCAAAAAAGACAGGTTCGAGAGGTTCTGAAGGTCTCCCCGCCCCGGGATCAACAGAAAGTTCATCTAGGGATAAACCAAATTATTGGAAAACACTCATTTAAAAACTCCATATTCATGCCGGCCTCTAACCAATAAATAATTACTGAAACCCAGCCTAAATCTCACTTGATTAATCATTCAAAAACTGCTATATTTATTAGCGTATTTACACATCATATTTTATCGAAAGGAGTACTACTTTGGCTGACAGAAAACCGCTCATCGCTGGAAACTGGAAGTTGTTCAAAACCATCCCGGAGGCACTGACACTTGTTGAGGGCCTCAAGAAGAACCTTGCCGGTATCAACGACAGGGAGATACTCGTGTGCCCGCCTTTTACGGCGCTTTATGCCGTGGCGCAGGCGCTCAAAGGCTCTAATATTTCGGTCGGGTCACAGAACATTTTTTGGGAAACGAAGGGAGCATTTACGGGAGAGGTTGCCCCGTCTATGATAGTTGACACTGGATGCAAATACGCCATTGTCGGGCACTCGGAAAGACGCCAGTATTTTTCCGAGACCGACCAGACTGTCAACAAGCGCATGAAAGCCGCGTTCGCGGCGGGGCTTGTGCCGATAGTCTGCGTAGGAGAGATGTTGGCCGAGAGAGAAGGCGGCACTACTTTTACAGTGCTGGAGAAACAGATAAAGGACGGTATTGCTGGCCTAACGCCGGACCAGGCGAAGACGCTGGTCATAGCTTACGAGCCGGTATGGGCTATAGGGACCGGCAAAACCGCGTCGCCTCAGCAGGCGGAAGAGGTTCACGCGTATATACGCAAACTCTATTCTCAGATGTACGGCGAAACGGCTGCCAAGAGCATAAGGATATTGTACGGCGGATCTGTAAAACCCGACAACGTGGCCGAGATAATGAAACAGCCAAACGTTGACGGAGCGCTGGTGGGCGGTGCGAGCCTGGAGATAGAATCGTTCACAAAACTGGTCAAGTATTGATATCCTGAATTCATGACGTTCAATTAAAAATAATTAGTCGGAGTGAAAGGAACATAAATTGGAAAACTCAAGAGCAGAAAGGCCGGTAACGGTCAACTCGTCCAACCGGCACATCCATCTTTGTGAGAAGGACATGGAAAGCCTTTTTGGCAAAGGGTACAAACTGACAAAGATCAAAGACCTCGTGCAGCCGGGCGAGCACGCCTGCAATGAAACGGTCAAAATATCAGGGCCTAAGGGTGAGATAGACAAGGTAAGGGTGCTCGGACCGCTTCGCAAGTTCACGCAGGTGGAGATATCTATCGGTGACGCCGTAAAAACAGGGCTTAAGGCGCCGGTGAGAGGGTCGGGCGACATCTCCGGTTCATCTCCTGTAAAGATAACCGGGCCCGCGGGGTCGGTAGACCTCAAAGAAGGGTGTATCGTGGCCAAGCGGCACATACACATGACCCCTGTTGACGCGTCGTTCTACAAGATTAAAGACGGCGACCTCCTAAGCATAAAATGTTCCGGCGAGCGCGGGCTTATATTTGAGAATGTTGTGGCGCGCGTCAGTGAAAAAATGTCGCTGGAATGCCATGTGGATATAGACGAAGCGAATGCGGCAGGACTAAAGAACGGTGACAAGGCAATTATTCTCTGATCCGAGGTGAAATGTCCATGTTGAAAGGCGAGGAGCGGCGTAAACACATCCGTATTTTCCTTCCAGGCGGGCAGGTTAGGCTGGTCTCGGGCATACTGCTCGTGCTGGTGGGCAAAGTCGTTGATGTATCACTTGGCGGA
The DNA here is from genome assembly GCA_963794945.1 of Endomicrobiales bacterium. Classification (GTDB taxonomy): domain Bacteria; phylum Elusimicrobiota; class Endomicrobiia; order Endomicrobiales; family CAWCFT01; genus CAWCFT01. The sequence goes on along the minus strand of CAWCFT010000016.1, from coordinate 62,252 downwards.
GTGAAGTTCATCTGCAGCCCGGAATTCAGCATAGGCGATGATATAGGCCTAGATGTGACGCTCCCTAATGGAATGAAGCTTAAATGTGTGGCAAAGATCTGTCACATGGAAAACAAGGGAAATAACCAGAACGAATCGATCTACGGAGCCCAGTTCGTAGACCTCGGCACAAACGAACGCGCCGAGCTTGGCGAATTCATCATGAAGCTGAGGGCAGAGCAGGACGGCTTCATTAACAAAAAATACAATTGATCCCGTTTCTTACGGGAAGATAAGATTTGGAGAGAGGAAATGAAAATAGCTTTCGGCTGCGACCACGCCGGTTTCGAGCACAGGGAAAAAGTGCTGGATTTTCTTCACGGGCTCGGTCACACAGTTGCCGATATGGGATCGTGCTGGAACGCTAGCTGTGACTATACCGAATTCGCCGCTGCTGTAGCCGAGGGTGTTTCTAAAAGGCTGTATGATAAAGGAGTGCTCATCTGCGGGACGGGAATAGGCATGTCTATCACCGCTAATAAATTCCCTGGTGTACGGGCTGCGGTGTGTTGGAATAATGACATCGCAAAACTTATTTCCCAGCACAATGACGCCAACATAATCTGTCTTCCCGGCAGGTTCGCCACTACTGACGGGCTCATCGGGTTCATAGACACCTGGCTTAGGACCCCCGCGAGCACAGAAGAAAGGCACAGGAAACGGGTATCGAACATATCTGAGATAGAGAACAGGATATGCGGTCTGGCTCAAAAGAAATAAGTAAATTTGAAATGAAAAACATATCTGGCGCCGCCAAGCTCATTGACCACACGTTGCTCAAGCCCGGCGCCGGCCGGGCAGAACTTACGGAAGCTTTTCACGCGAGGCCAGGAGATACGGGTTCCACTCGGTCTGCGTAAATCCCGCCAACGTCAAGTATAGCGCCGGCCTGTTAAAAGGTTCCGGTGTCAAAATATGTTCCGTGGCTGGTTTTCCGCTGGGCGCCTCAACCGCTGATGCAAAGGCTTTTGAAGCCGGAGAGGCGGTCTCGAACGGCGCCGATGAAATAGACATGGTCGTTAACATCGGGGCCCTAAAGTCAGGCAACTATGAACTTGTTCTTGATGAAATAAGAAAGGTGAGGTCATCCGTCGGCGGCAAAACGCTCAAGGTAATAATTGAAGCCAGCCTTCTTTCTAGAAAAGAAAAAGTGAAGGCGTGCCTTGCAGCGAAAAGTGCAGGAGCGGATTTTGTTAAAACCTCAACGGGGTTTTCTGGAGGAGGAGCGAAAGCCTCGGATGTAAGGCTTATGCGCGAAACGGTGGGAAGTTCGATGGGAGTAAAAGCCGCCGGAGGCATCAAGAGCCTTCGTGATCTTTTGAGTATGGTCAAGGCCGGAGCCTCAAGGATCGGGACATCGAACTCGGTAGTGATAGCCAGGGAAGCATGCAGAGGTAGAGAAAATGAACGTAAATGAACTGCTTCAACTTATGGTAAAGAAAGGTATATCCGATATCCATTTCAAAAGTGGGTCAGCGCCGCTACTGCGCCTTAACGGCAAACTCACAACAGCGGGGCTAGATGCGTTCAGTGCCAAAAACATTGAAGAACTTGCAGATTCGCTGATGAGCCCCGAACAGAGAAAAGCCTTCGATTCGGATCTCGAACTCGATTTCGCACATTCCATTGATGAGATCTCAAGGTTCAGGATAAACGTTTACAGGCAGAGAGGAACAACAGCTCTGACGTTAAGGGTTGTGCCGCTCAAGGTAAAGACTTTTGAAGAGCTCAACCTTCCTGCTGAACCGCTTAAGAAACTCGCTTCTGACCAGCGCGGGCTCATCCTTATCACAGGCGTTACCGGGGCCGGCAAGACTACGACAATGAACTCAATACTCGATTACATTAACGAAAATTTCTGCTACAACATAGTTACTGTTGAAGACCCAAATAGAATACTATCACAAGGACAAAAAGTCGTCCATCTCGCAGAGGGAAGTCGGGCTCGACACAAAATCCTACGCGCGCGCGCTCAAATACGCGCTCAGAACAGGACCCGGACGTAGTTGTTATAGGCGAGATGCGGGACTTTGAAGCTATATCCTCCGCTATAACGGCCGCTGAGACCGGTCATCTTGTGCTTTCTACTATCCACACAATGGATGCGTCGCAAACGATAGACAGGATAGTGGATTCCTACCCTCCGCACCAGCAGGCATCCGTGCGCTCGCAGTTTGCAAATGTTGTAAAGGGTATAGTTGCCCAGAGGCTAGTCACACAGAAGGATGGACAGGGCCGTCTGCCCGCGACCAAGATACTTATGGGCACATCTTTAGTAAAAAAACTTATAGCTGAAGGCAAGTTCGGTGAGGTTTACAAGGCCATAGACCAGGGCGGGTATTACGGCATGCATACTTTTGATGCCGACCTGCTGAACATGTTCAAAAATGGTACGATTACCGTCGAAGAAGCGCTGGATAAGGCGACGAACCCGGATGATATGACACTCAATTTAAAAGGCATAAACTCAGCTGAATAACAGGAACCCAGGCAAGTTTTTAAAATTTACGATTCCGTTCCCACGGATAAGGAAACAGGGGCATAATGAGCCTAACTAGATGGAAACTTTCTTTAACGCCAACTGAAAAAGATAAGAACAGATGGCTCTTGAGACTTAAGATAGATGAACGCGAGCTGATGTCGCTGATAAATACAATCCCTGGCACCGTAGGCAGGCCTTTCCTGCTGGAAAAAGACGACTACGATTTTGGCTTGTATATCTACGATGCTAATGAAGAATCCATTAAAAAACTGGCGGTCGACCTCAAGAATAAATGCGCGGACGGCATAATCGAAGGCCCGTCAAAAGACAACGAGCTTGATTCGGCCCTGGAAAAAGTCGCCAGAAGCATGAGCAGCGTTACCGCTGACCAGGAAACCGCCGAAATAAAGAAACTTCATGAGAACGCAGCAGAGCCAAAGATCAGGGAAGCGGCGCTGGCGGCGCAGCCCTTGGCAGCCAACCCGGCTCAGGAAAGGATAGTATACTCCGGGTCGGACGGGCACGAAGGGTTTCTGGACCTCGAGCTCAACCCAAGGTACACTTTCGAAGAATTCGTTATCGGGCCCAATAACCGCTTTACCGCCACCACACAGGCGGTAGCTGACAACCCAGGCAAGATATACAATCCTTTCTTTATTTACGGCGGAGTGGGCCTCGGCGAGACCCACATGATGAATGCCGTTGGCCATTACGTGAGAAAGAAAAACCCTGCGTCGAGAGTGCTCTATGTTACTACCGAGAAATTTATGGGCGAGGTTATAGACTCCATACGTTCGGGCCAGCTTCAGCGTATGCGCGACCACTACCGCAACATTGACCTCCTGCTTGTTGACGACATACAGTTCCTAGTTGAGTCTGAATCCACGCAGGAAGAATTCTTCCATACATTCAACGTGCTTCATCAGAGTGGAAAGCAGATAATAATAACTTCCGACAGGCCGCCAAAACACCTGACAACTCTCGAGGACAGGCTCCGGTCACGTTTCGAATGGGGCCTGATAGCCGATATAAAATCGCCGAATCTCGAGACGAGGGTCGCGATACTCAAGAAAAAGGAAGAAGTTGAAAAGCTAAGGCTTAACGATAATATCCTGCTCTACATCGCCTCAAAGCTCAAATCCAATATCAGGGAACTGGAAGGCTTCCTAAAAAGGATAAATGCGTACGCTGCGCTAACTCACCAGGATGTGGACATGGAGCTGGTCCACAGTCTTATGGCGGACCTGCTTCCGGTGGAAGAATCCGAAGAGTTGGCTATGCCTCAGTTTCCGGCCCAGAAAGCCCAAGCCGTATACCAGCCTCCAGTTGTTGAAATGAATATACCTGTTGCTGAGCCGGCGCAAGAGCCTACGCCTCCTGTTGCGCCCGTTATTGCAGAGCCACTGCGCCAGGAACCAGCCCGCATCGCAGCAAAATCCGAGCCAGAGCCATTGATCGTTATACAGCAGTCCAAACCCGCCGCGCCAAAACCCACCGCTCCTCAGGTGAGGGACCCGTCAGAGGCAAATCTGAAGAGTGTTGATGTTGCTTTCTTCTATCCGGAGGGCAAAGACGAGGAACTTGTAAAGATCAAAGACCGCTTCCGCGATGTTATAAAAAAGCATAAACTGAAATTCAGGCTGGAAGGCATATTCGAGCGCGCCTACGCGTTCACTGGGAAGATAAACTACCAGTTCTTTACTGAACTTTGCAAGACGAACAACGTTGGGATAGCGATAGTTCTTGGTCCGCCTCTGGAATCAGCAATGGACGCCGAGGATTTTGCGAACCTGTTATCCACGGTCATGGACGACGAAAAGGTCTCGCTTCAGCTTGTTCCTTGGGCCGAGCTCAACAAGGACTACAGATACCTTAACCTCGCTCTCGATATAACGCTTTTGAAACACAAATTATAATGAAGAAGCTGATATTTAAATATATTGCCTACGTGGCGCTCATCCTGGTGCTTATAAACGCGGTTTTCGCCTGCTGTGGTTATCTTTACATACAATCGCTCCTCACAAGATATTTTGCCCCAATCTGTTCTTCCTCTACCGAAGTGCTATACGGGATGATATCCGAAAAACCAAACCGCCAGCAGATCAAGTCGGTACTTGACAAATTATCACGCCAGCAGGAAATAGTAATGTCGGCGGTCGCGAACGAAAAAGGCAAGATCATTTTCGCGCGGGGCCCCCAGAAACGCGAGCAGATCATTTCGCAGCTTTTCACAAAACTCCCTATAGCTGAGAACGGAAAAATAGCCGGATGGCTTAAGATCTGGCCTGCGCCGGAGTTCATTTTCAAAGAGATGACAAGGGACAGGAACCTGTTCATCATAGCAGGCCGCGATCGTTTTTTGGCTCGTGCTTGTATTATCCTCAGTCTCTTTCTACCTGCGTAAGCATCTTTACCTGCCGCTAATGAAACTGCAGAAATTCACGGAAAGCTTTGAAAAAGATGAGAACGCGACCCTAGATGCCGGCGCCCAGCACAGAGAGTGGCGCGAGATGTTCTTCAAGCTCAACAGCCTCAATGAAAAAGCTTACGACACTAACGCGACTCTCAAGATGCTTTTTTCTGTGTCACAAACCCTGACGTCGCACATAGAGGTCAACGAGATATTCGGTATAGTGCTCGATGTGATAAGGAAAAAATTCCACGATTCGGCATGTTTTGTAACCCTGCCGGGAGAGGACGGTTTCTTGAGGGTCAAATCCTACAGAGGGCTCTCTCCGGATTACGCCAAGCTCATTCACCTAAGGTCCGGTGAAGGGCAGATAGGTCAGGCTTACCAGAAATGCCTTATAATAGTCAATGACGACTTAGAGAATACCGATTCGGTCATGGACAAGCTTCTGCTGGAAAACGAAGGTATGCATTCCTCCATGCATATACCGCTGCTTGTGGAAGCCAAATGCGTCGGGGTGCTCAGCGTTGGGACGCCGGAAAAGAAATTCTTCAACGAAGACAGGGTCAATACTATTTCTACATTAGCCAAGTATCTTGGTATAGCGCTGCGCAACTCTCAGCTTTACGAGAGAGTTCAGGAACTCAACCGCAGGCTGGAGACCGAGGTTTCAATAACCACCCGCGAGCTTATCCAGACCAACTCGCGCCTCATACATAAGGTCAGGGAGATGAAGGCCCTTTCTGATATAGCAGCGTACGCGGCGACAAAAATAAACCTTCAAGAAATACTCGAGATGATAGTGGACAAGATAAAGGACCTGCTAAGCACACAGTCAGTGGGCCTGTTCCTATACGTCCCGGAATCGAACGAGATGATACCCTGCGCGCCGTTCTTCGGAATAAAAGACAAAGACTTTTCACACCTGCATTTTCATTTAAATGAAGTGAAGGCGCTGGAGTCGGTTCTTCAGGAAGGAAAGAACCACATGTTCAACGATCCGACTGAAGCAGCGGCGGCCATACCGATACTTGCTAACCTTTTTAGTGTGCACTCGCTAGTGCTAGTGCCATTACGCTCGGGGAAAAAGAACATAGGGGTGCTTGGTGTCGCCAACAAGTTCGGTTCGCCGTTCACGCAGGATGACCTGAGGATTTTGGAACTTATCGCCGACAGGGCTTCCGGCATAATAGACAACGTCAGGCTTTACCACGAGCTCGAGCGGAGGGTTTCCGATCTGACGGTGCTGCAGGAGATATCTTCGGCGATATCCAGCGAACCTGTTTGGGATAAGACAATTAAAAAGGTGATCTCGACCACTACCCGTGCGTTTGATGCCGACCTCTGCGCATTGCTGATATTTGATGAAAAAAATAACGAACTTGTGACCCAGCAGGGAGCGTATTTCACTGGCGGGGACGAGGCCGTGCTGCTACGCATTAAAACCGACGACATCAATTCGCATTCTGCCCAGGTCTTCCGCTCTGGCGAGCCTTTCCTCAGCCCGGACGCTTCGCTCGATCCGCGTATAAAGAGCCAGACTTCAAAGCTTTGGGATGTGAGGTCGCTTATACTTGTTCCTCTTCGCGCCGAAAACCGTGTCATAGGCGTCTTAAGGATAGGCAGGCACAAGGCCAACTGCTACACTAACGACCATTTAAAGCTTGCGATCCTCATAGCCCACCAGGCGGCGATCATTATAGGCAACGCCCAGCTTTATAATTCATTAAGAGAAACCAAGAACGAGCTTGAACAGCTTAACCAGATAAAGAACGAGTTTATTTCTATGGTCTCGCATGAGCTGAGGACCCCTCTAACGGCTGTCAAGGGATTCGTTAAGGTCGTGCTCGGCGGCGAGGCGGGCGATTTGAATAACCAGCAGAAAAAGTTCCTTCAAATAGCCGACCAGTCTATAGACCGGCTGACGGTGCTTATAACAGACCTACTGGATATTTCGAGCATCGAGTCGGGTCAGCTGAAACTGCAAATGGGGCCTGTCGATCCTAAAGAGATAGTCTCTACGGTAATAACTAACCTGGCAGCGGAAGCTGCCAACAAAAAACTCAAGCTCACCGCGCACATACCCGAGACATTCCCTATGATACAAGCAGATCGGCAGCGGCTCATTCAAGTTTTCGATAACCTCGTGGTCAACTCCATAAAATTCACACCGGCCGGAGGTATGATAACTGTTTCTGCTATGGACAGGGGAGATTTCGTGCTTTTTTCGGTCGCTGATACCGGCATCGGGATCGACAAGAAAGACCAGAAGAAGGTATTCGAAAAATTTTACCAGGTGGATTCCGGCATAACTCGTGCGAGCTCGGGCACGGGCCTCGGCCTTGCGATAGTCAAGTCCATTGTAGAGATGCACGGCGGGCAGATATGGGTAGAGAGTGAGCCCAATAGCGGGGCCAACTTCCAGTTTGTTATTCCAAGAGCTAAGACAGAGCTTAGGGATTTCAGGCAAGAAATCGAGACGTCGGAAAAAGAAGAAACAAGCACTGTATCCCCGGTGTCGCCGGAAAAAGATTTCAAAAGAAAACACGGCGAAAGCACCGAGACGGAGTAAGGTTTTTATTTAAAGCATTAAATACCCCAAAATAAGCGGAGGAACAAAAGTGGAGACAGAGCAACTGAAGGAGATCGCATTAAACGTAAGAAAAGACATTATCACTATGATAGCTCAGGCAGGCTCAGGGCACCCGGGCGGAAGTCTTTCAGCGGTAGAGATAGTGGTCGCGCTGTATTTCAAGGAAATGAATTTTTCCTCAAATAAACCGCAGGATCCCTGCAGAGATTATTTTATACTTTCAAAAGGCCACGCGTGCCCAGTACTTTACGCCGTTCTGGCACAGTTGCATTGCATCGAGTCGTCCGAACTATGCACCCTGCGTAAAACCGGCAGCCGGCCGCAGGGCCACCCGTCAAAAGACAAGAATGTACCGGGCATTGAGGTTTCTACAGGGTCGCTCGGGTACGGATTATCTATAGGCGTCGGGGCCGCGCTCGGGCATAAGAGAGAGAATAAGCCCAATCGCGTATACGTTCTTATGGGGGATGGCGAGCAGCAGGAAGGTTCTATATGGGAAGCAGCTATGTCGGCTGGCCATTTCAAGCTCGACAATCTCTGCGGCATAGTAGACTTGAACGGACTGCAGATCGATGGGAAAGTCGGCGAAGTAATGAACATTGAACCCATCTCCGAAAAATACCGCTCGTTCGGCTGGAACACGCTCGAGATAAACGGACATGATTTGAACGAGGTCATAGGCGCGTTTGAGACAGCCCGCAATACCAAAGGAAAGCCAACGGCCATAATCGCTCATACAATAAAAGGCAAAGGCGTATCTTTTATGGAAAACAGCGCCGACTGGCACGGCAAGGCGCCAAATAAAGAGCAGTTAGAATTAGCACTAAAAGAGTTGGCAGTTAGCAGGTAAATTCAATAATCAAGAATCAAAAATCAAAAATTTTAACCTTTGGTATTTGATATTTGATTGAAAGGAATAAAATCATGGTAGAAGTTTTTGGAAAGAAGGCTACGCGCTACGGTTTCGGCGAAGGGCTTGTGGCGCTAGGGGAGAAAAATTCTAAGATATTCGTTCTGGGAGCAGACACGGCTTCGTCGGTCGCGATCAATATGTTCCAAGAGAGATTCCCGGAGCGGTTTGCTAATGTAGGAGTCGCTGAACAAAACCTCATAGGCATGGCCGCGGGGCTTGCCGTCGCGGGTTGGATACCATACGCTTCCACATATTCCATGTTCGCAGCAGGCCGCCCGTGGGAACAGATACGGAACACCGTCTGCTACTCTAACCTCAATGTCAAGATAGGCGGATCTCACGCCGGAGTGCTGGTAGGCCCGGACGGGGCCACGCACCAGGCGCTTGAGGAGATCTCTATAATGCGCTGCCTGCCGAACATGACCGTTATAGTTCCTTGCGACTACGAAGAGACCAAGAAAGCGACTATAGCTTCCGCCGCGATAAATGGGCCAGTTTTCATAAGGTTCGGAAGAGAGAATGTCCCTATGCATACAAAAGCCGATTCTCCTTTCGAGATCGGAAGAGCCGAGGTGTTAAAGGGCGGCAAGGACGTTGCGATAATTGCCTGCGGAGCAATGGTCTACGAAGCTCTAATGGCGGCTGAAATTTTGGAAAAATCAGGTGTTTCAGCTAGGGTAATTAACCTTCACACGGTCAAACCCATAGATGAAAAAACCATAACCGAGGCGGCCGAGCAGTGCGGCGCGATAGTCACGGCCGAAGAGCACCAGCTTTTTGGCGGATTCGGTTCCGCGGTAAGCGAAGTGCTGGTCAAGAAGTGCCCCGTTCCGGTTGAGATGGTCGGAATAAATGATGTCTTCGGCGAATCCGGATCACCGTCTGACCTTATGAAACTCTATCACCTAAAGGATGTTGATATCGTGTCCGCAGCCGAAAAAGTACTTAAACGTAAAAAGAGATAAAATGAAACAAACCGTTGATATCCTGCTTACCGGTGGAAAACTAATAAACGTTTTCTCCGGGGAGATATATCCTGAGAGCGTGGCTATCCAGGGCGAAAAGATCGTTGGCCTTGGAGAATACCCGGCTAAGAAACGGATCAACATAAGCGGAAAGTATATAACTCCCGGGTTCATCGAGGGGCACATTCACATAGAGAGCTCGCTCGTGGGGGTATCAGAATTCGCGAGAGCTGTATCAAAATCGGGCACCACATCCGTAGTCGCCGACCCGCACGAGATCGCGAATGTCCTGGGCCTGGATGGCATCAAGTGGATGCTGGAGTCCGCGAAGTACCAGCCGATAAACCTTTTTCTTACGCTTCCATCCTGCGTACCGTCGTCTATCCTTGAAACTTCAGGAGCCCGGCTTTCTTCTTTCGACCTCTACCCGTTCCTAAGCGGCCACTGGGTCGTGGGGCTTGGCGAGATGATGAATTTCCCGGGGGTGCTCTCTTCTGACCCAGATGTATTGCAGAAGATAAGTATGGCCAGCTCAAAACATGTGGACGGCCATGCGCCGGGCCTAAAGGGCAAAGACCTCGATTTTTATATCGCGAGCGGCATAGCCTCAGAACACGAGAGCACCAACCTGGCCGAGGCGAAGGAAAAACTCCGCAAAGGCATGTATATTATGATGAGGGAGGGTAGTGCGACAAAGAACCTCATCGACCTCCTTCCGCTCTGCAGTACAGCCAATAACCGCAGAATAATATTTGTTACTGACGATACGCACCCTAACGATCTGCTCAAGGGCCATCTCGATATCCTCGTGAGAAAGGCTATCAGGTGGGGTGTGCCTGTAGTCGATGCCGTAAGGGCCGTAACACTAAATCCGGCCGAGTGTTTTGGCCTTAAGAACCTTGGCGCGGTGGCGCCGGGCTATGAGGCCGATATAGCTGTCATTGACAACCTGAAAGATTTTAACGTCGAGATGGTATTCAAGAAGGGTGAGCTTGTCGCCAAAGAAGGTTCTTCGGTAAGGCCTATTAAACCGCATAAAATACCTATAAGAAGTTCGGTCAACGTAAAGTGGCTGGAGCAAAAAGACCTTTCCATACCTGCCAAGGGCCGCGAGATAAATGTTATAGACCTTGTGCCCGGTCAGATAGTTACAAGAATGTCAACCGCTCCGGTGAAAACTCTCAACGGTAAAGCGGTTTCCGATACCTCAAGAGACGTACTAAAGCTCGTGGTAGTGGAACGGCATCTCGCGTCAGGGCAGATAGGAAAGGGCTTCGTCAGGGGATTCGGCCTCAAGAAAGGGGCCATCGCTTCGTCCGTAGCGCACGATTCGCATAATATAATAGCCGTAGGCGCAGATGATGAAAGTATATTCACGGCGGTTGTTGAGGTCATAAAGATGGGCGGAGGGCTCGCTGTTTCTAACGGATCAAGGGTACTGGGCAGAGCCGCCTCTTCCGACCGCGGGCCTGATGTCCGATCAGAACGCTGGAACATGTCGCGAGGTCGCTCGATCTGCTAATTAAGCTAAGCTCACAGCTGGGGGTGCATATACCCGACCCGTTCATGCAGCTATCGTTCCTTGCTCTTCCGGTCATACCCGAGATCAAACTCACCGATAAGGGGCTTGTTAATGTTAAGGAATTCAAGATCATAGATCTGTTCGTTAAGTAGAATGAGGATTCTCATTGATAAACCGTTTTATAATCATCGTTTTGGACAGTGTGGGGATCGGCGCTTTGCCAAACGCTGATAAATACGGCGATGCCGGCAGCGATACTCTGGGCCACGTTCTTGACGCCATGGGGAAAGGTTTTGATCTGCCCAACCTCGCGCGGCTAGGCCTTTATAATCTGCTAACTAGTAAACGCGAGACAACTGGCGATATAAATGGCGCATACGGCAAAATGATGTGCGCCTCTCCGGCAAAAGACACGACAGCCGGCCACTGGGAAATGGCCGGAACCGTGCTAAGCAAACCTTTCCCTGTATACCCAAATGGATTCCCCAAAGAAGTCATCTCTGAATTCGAAACACTGATAGGCACGAAAATGCTGGGCAACGTTACGGCTTCCGGCACTGAGATAATCAACAGGCTTGGAGACGAGCATGTGCGGACAGGTTATCCGATAGTGTACACATCGGCGGATTCAGTCTTCCAGATAGCGGCTCACGAAGGGTCGTTTGGGCTCGAAAAACTTTATAAAATATGCGTTGACGCACGAGGGATGCTAAAAGGCCCAAACGCCGTGGGACGGGTCATAGCCAGGCCTTTTACAGGCGGGAATGGGCAATACACAAGGACCGGGAACCGGCGCGATTTCGCGCTGACGCCGCCGAAGCCTACGATACTCAACAGGATAAAGGAAGCCGGGGGAAGTGTTACGGCGGTCGGAAAGATAGAGGATATTTTCAACAAGGCTGGGATTACGGCGAGCGTTCGCGCCCATGGTAACAGCGAGTGTTTTGACGCCACACTGCGGCTTGTTTCTAAGGAAGACAACATAAAAAAGTCTCTGATATTTACAAACCTTGTGGATTTTGACATGCTCTGGGGTCATAGAAGAGATGTAAAGTCTTATGCGAAAGGGTTAAAAGATTTTGATGATTTGCTTCCAGAGCTTCTTGACAAACTCCGGGATGACGATGTATTAATTATCACGGCCGACCATGGCTGCGACCCGACATTCAAAAAACACACGGACCATACTAGAGAATACGTGCCGCTGCTTGTTTACGGCAAAAATGTGAAGAGCGGTGTTGACCTTGGCATAAGACAAACTTTCGCGGACGTCGCCCAAACAATAGCCGATGCCTTTGATTTAAAACCAATGAACAACGGCAAGAGTTTCCTGAAAGAAGTTTTGTTGTGAGTAAGTAACGCAGCGATGCTATATCCCGGGTGTGGTTTCTGATTAACAAATCTCAATAAGGAAAGAGATCAGTGGTAAATAAAAGTTACAAAGGTTCACTAAGGCTTGACTGGATTAATAAAGACCTTTCTCTCTTCTATGAAATAGATGAGAAAGAAGGAAAGGGCGTCCGTCCTGTTTGGGTGCCAAAAAATGATATTCGAGTTGCCGAGCCGCGTATTTTAAGGTTTGAACAAAGCTATGGTGATGTAACAAGTAATAATATGCTCATAAAAGGGGATAATCTTTTGGTTCTTAGAAGTTTAGTTGAAATGTTTAAAGGAAAACCAGAAAAAAATAAAGTCAAATGTATTTATATTGATCCGCCATTTAACACGGGCACTGCATTTGAAAAATACGATGACAATCTTGAACACTCGGAATGGTTGACAATGATGAGAGATAGGCTTTTTTTACTTAGGAAACTTTTAAGAACAGATGGCTTGATATTTGTGCACCTTGATACTGCAGAGATGGCCTACGCTAAAATTTTACTCGACGAAATATTTGGTAGAAAAAATTATTGCAATACTATTTGTATTACGACTAACGATCCATCAGGATTCAAAGCGACAGGGGGAAAAATATTTTCTACAGCCAACTACTTATTGGTATATGCGAAAGAGAAAATAGGTTATCCGTTAAAAAAGGTTTACATACGGAAAGATTATGATTCTGCTTATAACAAAGTATTGAATGACAAATCTTTGCCTTATAAAAAATGGCAGTGGGAAAACATAGCTGATGTTGTCGCCAAGCTGCAAGGTTACGAGAATCCTAAAAAGGCAAAGCAAATATTAGGAAATAGTTTTCTTTATGAAATATCTCAATTTGCTGTAAAAAATGCAGATCGAGTATTTCGTACTGCCGCCATTGGTGGTGGTGCTGCCAAAAAACGTGCGGCAACTATTCAAAAATCTAAAAATAATAATGGAAAAGTGTTTGTTCATGTTAATGAAGACGTTGAAGGCTTCTACATACTTAATGGCGAACAAATACTTTTTTATGACAAAAGATTAATCAATATTAATGGCGATACTGTACCTGGAGAGGTGATTACCGATGTTTGGACCAATATTTCTTGGACAGGTATTGCTTCAGAGGGTGCAGTCATTTTTAAAAATGGGAAGAAACCAGAGCCACTTATCAGAAGAGTTCTAGAGTTATCAACAGAGGTTGGTGATATAGTTTGTGATTCTTTTGCTGGTTCAGGAACCACTGGTGCAGTTGCTCATAAAATGGGGCGACAATGGTTAATGGTGGAAATGGGTAGACAAGCAGAAGAATTGATAGTTCCCCGCTTGCAAAAAGTGATAAACGGAGAAGATCAAACAGGGGTGAGTAAAGATATTAATTGGGAAGGTGGTAGTGGTTTCAAATATTACAAACTCGGCGAGAGTCTAATTAACGGTCAAGATATGAATTGGAAATTGAAAGCCGCGGAAATGTCCGAGGCAATATTTTTGCATTTCCAATACCGGCCACAAAAATCCGAATGGCTCGACAAAGAAAATGTATATCTTGGTAGACATCAGTCTGCAAGGTATCATTTCGCGATCTCTTTTGCTTCGAGAGATATAGCTACATTAAATGAAGAACTCTACGATAAAATTATTGCTGGCTTGGAAAGAGAGAAATTTAAACATTTAACAATCTTTACTAACGTCGCCGTTGGTGTTCCATCGGAAGTGCTTGATGAGCGGGTGCTTATTAAGAAGATACCATCCACCATACTAAAGGAATACAATTTATTATGAAAACATTTTACGATTTAGTCAGCCAAGATCAACAATACAAAATTATAAAAGGTATGGCTTCGCCTAAAACGATTGAGAATTTTAATAAAATTCAGAAATTACTAAAGTATTCACTGCGTCCTTATCAGATGGAAGCGTTGAGTGTTTTTCAGCTATTTGACAAAGATGCTTTTGATAGCAGAAGCCTGAAACAAAAAACTTTGCAAGAAAGCAAAAATGAAGAAGGTAAATCCGTACAATGGCACAAGATAGGTTTTGAAATGGCGACTGGTTCCGGAAAAACTTTGCTTATGGGGGCGGCAATTTTAGATTTGTGGCATAAGGGGCAAAAGGATTTTCTGATTTTAACTCCAAACACTATTTTGTTTGATAAAACGATAGAAAATTTCACGCCTCGTGCGGTAAAAAGCATTTTTGGTGATGGCTGGAACTTGTCATATAACTTGGTGACAGGCAATTCATACCGTGATAAAACCTGCAATTATGAGGATGATAAAGACATTTCATTCTATGTTTTTAATATGCAGAAATTTTATGATAAAGGTACTTCTGGTCAAAAAGATGAAGAAGACACGATGAAAGGTGTTCCTTATGTAAAACGACCACTTGAAGAATCAGTTTGGCGAGATAAAAGTGGAAATCATACCATATCATTTGTTGAGTTTTTGCGAGAACGCCGGCCGGTTATAATTTCTGACGAAGCACATCACTACCAGCAAAAGAAAACGGCTGAAGCGATTTATGAATTAATGCCTAGTGTTGTGCTGGAATTTACCGCAACTTCGATAGAAAAAATCAAAAGTGGGGATTTTGGGCAAAACAATCTATACAAATATCCGATGCAGCGATATATTAATGAAGGTTATGGAAAGAGAATATTTGCTGTTGGTTGTGGAACTAGCGATGAAAAAGTAACCGACGAGGTAACAGATGCCGATAAGCAGAAATTAATATGGGGTATGTTGATTCACCTATTAAAATATGAGGCGCTTGCGGCGGTTAACGCGCCGGTTAAAAAATCAATGTTGCTTACCAAGGCCCGCTCGATTAAACACGCCGACTTTATTGATGTCTATCTCAAAAATTGGCCCGATACTATTACTGGAGAGCTTGATGATGTATTAGAACAAGTGAATAGAGAAGGTACAGATATTGCAAAAATAATTAGACAAAATATTCCTAAAAATAAAACGGAGTTAATTAAAAAATTAAAACGAGTTGCTAATTCTGTTTTCACTATTCACAGCGAAAATAAGAGCGAAGAAGAAACGTGGTCGGAGTACCAATCGCTTGAAGATAGTAAAGTGGAAATTGTCAATCAGGTCCGTATATTCACAGAAGGTGTGGACTACGACAATTTTTATACCATTGTTGTTTTGGGGGATACTGTCGAGAAAGTCGGGCTTGCCGCTGCACAGCTTATAGGCAGAGGATTGCGTCTTTATAAAGAAAAAAGAGAGTATGATATTCTGGAACATGACTTGAAGGAACAGAGTGAAATATTGAATATAGTTTGCGAGCGGGGGCGTCGTTTCGATAAAATCGTGCAAGAAATAAGAGAAAAGCTTGATCTATCGCAGGCAAGCATCGAAATTCCAACCGAAGAAGAAGACCGCTTAAATAAAGTCAATAAAGATATTATAGATAATTACGAAATACCGATTTTACAGATCAAGCCTGTTGCTACGGGGGAGAGTTTTGAGGATGCCTTGAAAGACAAGACATTAAGTATTGCAGCGTTTATAGACGAGGTATGCCATGTGCTGAATGGTGACAAGGTGTTAAAGCCTGAAGTAATGGCCGCAGTTGACTACGTAGAGATCACAACGGATGAAATTGAATTGCAAAAAGAAAGGCCAATTACCACTCGTCGAACAATAACATTAACAAAAGATGAAATATCAAGATGGGCGTGGGATTTTATAGAAGATACGGGCCATTTTATTGGAAATAATTCTATAGGAACTGCAAAAAATATAATTGAGAAAATCATTGATTCTGGCATTCAAGTTGATACGGCTTATAAGCTTGATTACAAGAAAGCACTTAAAGCATTGAAGAAGAGCATAATTGATTTTTATAGTAAAAAATCTTTTAACTTGATGTTTAAGAGTAAATTTACAATTAGGAAAAAGAATATTAAAGATATTTTTCTTGATGGCAAGGTAACCATCCGAAAACGTGATGGAAAGGCAATAAATCTTATTCCATCATATCAAGAAATGGTCCCGCATCAGCAACAAAAAGGTATTATTGTTGAGGGATATCAACACGCTATTAAGCCATATGTTAAATTTGATAGTCCACCAGAAAAATTAGTTGCAGATGCGTTGGAACGTTTATGTGTTATTGATAAAAAGAAAAAGAGTTTTTGGATTCGAAATGAACCGAGAATCGAATATCCTGTGGAAGTAAGGCAAGCACCATTTTATCCTGATTTCCTTGCTTTCATTCAAGGCCAGTGGTTTATCGTTGATGTAAAAGGCAAGCACCTTGCCGAGTCAAAGCAAATTGATGACCGAAAGAAAGCGCTAAAACTTTTGGAAAAAGAAGGTGGAATAACAACGTTCTTTCTTGTTGATAAAGAAATGGAGAGGAAAGGTTTTAGTCCAACAGAAATTTCGAGTGTAAACGATTTTGAAAGTTTTGATGAATTAAGGCATGAAGAACTTGGGCTTGAAGAATTTACTGGTGACGATGAACTCCCATTGTTTGATAAGTAAAGGCAACAGGAGGGGTGTTATGCTTGACATGGGCAAGTATCCGATTGTGAAGGTTCGGCTGGACGCGATTGATTGGGATGATAAGACATACCAGTGCAGGGCAGGGCTGAATGAGGAAGTGGTCAAGCGGCTGTTGGAATCGTTCAAGCAGTTCGGCCAGCAAACTGCGATTGCCCTGATAGACCCGCAGAACGGGAAAAAGTTGGCTATTATGCGCGGGGCGCACAGGTGCGAGACAAATAAGCGGCTGGGGGCAGATACAATTGACGCGCAGGTAATCCCCATTTCTGACCTTGGGCCGGACCCCATAAAGATGGGTAGGCATCTTTCAGTTTTGGACAATGTTGAGCAGAACAGCCTTAAAGAGCTTGAAATCTTTTCAATCAGCGGAGAGTATTATAAAGAGGGCATGAGTTTATATGAAATAGCTGACACTCTTAAAGTAAACAGGGTTATGGTCAGGTGTTATATATTGATACAGGCTGGCGGGCCTGAAATTCAAGATGCGGCTAAGAAAGGAATATTGCCGCTTAAAAAAACGGCAGATTTTCTTAATAAAGATTCAGAAGATAAGGATGATGTGGCTGTAGGGTCACCCGGTGACCCCCACCCTGCCGGAGACTCAAGTAAACTGCAAATAGACCCTGAAAAGCGGGATAAGCTTATAGAAGCCTTGAAAAACCCTAACCCAGCTGAAGCTATAAAGAAGCTATTTGCTGCCAGCGATGGTTCTTTCGGCAAGAAAACTATAGCTGAGGGCATAAAGTTCTCCAAGTCGGGCCAAGGGTTGGTGAAGTTTAATGGTTGTAGTAAGAAAATCAACAACCTTGATGACTTTCTGGCGTTCGCAAAGGAGTCATACCTGAAGTGGCAGGAAGAGCAGGCCAAGGCTAATACGCCAAAGCCAAAACCCAATCTCAAGGCTAAGAGGCTGGCAGATGCGGTCAGCAAGGCTGAGAAAGATGCCGCAAGAGCGCTAAAGAAGGCGGCAGGCTTGAAAGCTAAGGCCGCCGCGCTTGGTAACATACAACCCCCTATTGATCCTGCCAAAATGATGGATAAACTTAATCAGGCAGAGCAGGCAGGGTTTAAGATTCCGGCTGGGGCTAAGACTGGAATTGAGATGGGGCAGAAAATAGCCGAATTAATCAAGCTACAGCAGTCTGTTAAAGCGGAAGGCATAAGCGAAGAAGATAAGTCCAGGCTAAACTCTGAGATTGCAAAGAAGAATTCAGAAATAGACGCGCTCAAGAAAGGCTTACAAACAGGCGCACCAAATAGTTCCGGTGCTGAATCATCCGCCACTACTTCTTTTGCTGACAAACCGCAGCCGGGTCAGCAGGTTCAGCCAGCGCAGGAGCCGCCACAGTAGGCGGCCACTAATAATTGGCAGGTCATCTTATGGAAACTAATATAATTTTAAAACTCAAAGAGACTGAAAATTACGTCAGGGGACGGACAGCCATACTGCCCGAGGTCGGAATAATACTTGGTTCCGGGTTGGGCGGCCTTGCCGAGAGCTCGGTTGAGGACGCCGTGTTCAATTACAACGAGCTGCCGAATTTTGTCTCGTCCACTGTCGCCGGCCACGCCGGCCGGCTTATACTGGGAAGCCTCTCGAACAGGCCTGTAGCCGTAATGCAGGGAAGGTTTCACTATTACGAGGGCTACGGCATGGACGAAGTCATTTATCCCGTTAGGTTCTTGAAAACGCTTGGGGTAAAATACCTGATAATAACATCAGCTTGCGGCGCGCTCAACCCCGGGTTTAAACTGCACGATATTGTCTTCCTCAAAGACCACATAAATCTTATGGGTGCGAACTGTCTCAGAGGCGCTCATCACCCGCAGTTCGGCGAGCGGTTCCCGGATATGGGGCAGATCTACAGCCCGGAACTTAGAAAGAAAGCCCGCGCCGCTCTTAAACTAAAGCTCCGTACAAAAGAAGGTGTGTATACCGCTGTTAGCGGCCCTTCATATGAGACTTCCGCCGAAATTAGGGCGTACAGGAAACTGGGTGGCGACCTTGTGGGAATGTCAGTAGTTCCGGAAGCTGTTGCAGCCAAGCAGATGGGTATGTGCGTGCTCGGCATATCATACGTTTCAAACCCTGTTTGCCGCGCAGCGAAAAAACTTTACTTCATGAAGATGTAATTAAGGCCGGCGCTGCGGTAAGTGAAAAAATAGGAAATATCATTGCGGGGGTCATTTCAACTCTATGAACATATACGGAATAATAAGCAAAAAAAGAGACGGGGCGAAGCTCTCGGCGGATGAGATAGAGTTTGCTATTAAAGAGTTCACGCATGCCAGGGTTCCCGATTATCAGATGGCAGCGCTCCTTATGGCGATCTTTATACGCGGTATGGACAGTAAGGAAACAGCGGCGCTGTGCGGTTCAATGACCGCTTCGGGCAAGATCATAGACCTATCCGCGATAAAACTCCCAAAAATTGACAAGCATTCTACGGGCGGTGTGGGCGACGGCACATCCCTGGTTATAGCGCCGCTGTGCGCATGCTGTGGTATAGCCGTGCCCATGATGTCCGGGCGTTCGCTCGGGCACACCGGCGGAACGCTCGACAAACTCGAGTCAATACCGGGCTTTAACGTAGATCTAACCGAGAGCCGCTACAAAAAACAGCTTGAAAATATAGGCGTCGCGATGATAGGCCAGAGTGCGGACGTAGCGCCTGCAGATAAAAAGCTTTATGCCTTAAGGGATGTCACAGCAACTGTTGACTCCATACCCCTTATAGCCGCTAGCGTAATGTCTAAGAAAATCGCGGAGGGTTCCGACGGAATTGTCTTAGACGTTAAGGCCGGCAACGGGGCTTTTATGAAAGATATCAAAAGCGCCCGGGCGCTTGCCAGGGCCATGGTCTCTATAGGCAGGGATTACGACAAAAAAATGAGCGCCGTTGTGACTAATATGGACCAGCCTCTCGGCCGCGCCGTGGGCAACGCCCTTGAGATAAAACAGGCCATCGAAACTTTAAGAGGGCAGGGTCCCGAAGATTTTACAAAGCTATGTGTAGAGCTTTCTGCGAGGATGATCGTCATGGGAAAAGCCGAGAGAACCCTGGCTTCTGCGAGGCTCAGGATCATGCGGCGTCTTTCGGACGGCAGCGCGCTGAGAAAATTTGAGAGTATCATACGCCACCAGGGCGGCAACCCGAAGGTTGTTGACGACCCGGACAAAGTGCTTCCCAAAGCTAAACGTTCGGAAAACATTAAAGCCGTGAAGTCTGGATTCGTGAGCTCCTTTGATACAAGGGCCATAGGAATGGCCGCTATAGAAATAGGCGCTGGAAGAAAAACAAAGAACGAGCGGGTTGATCATTCGGCCGGTTTTATCCTGCATAAAAAAACGGGTGATAAAGTAGAAAAGGGCGAACCGCTCGCGACCATGTATCACAGCGGGGAGAGGAACGCGGCGGAAGCAAAAAGGATATTTACAGGAGCCTTGAGCATTTCTTCGAAAAAGCCCGCATCCACAAAACTTATTCACGAAGAGATAGCATGGGAATTTTGATTAAGTTAAAGAAATTTGAGATTTGAAATAGCGAATGAAGTGAGCAAATATGATACCTCCTAAAAAATGGAACCTTAGACTATACGACGAAAATATGATTCGGGAGATAGCCCAGGGGCTCAAGATATCACCTCCAGCGGCAAAAGTGCTTGTAAGCCGCGGTGTGGCCAATCTTAAGGAAGCGGAACTATTCCTGGACCCTGAGAAAGGTCTGCTGTATAACCCATTCCTTATGCCTGACATGGGCGCTGCGGTTGAAAGGATACGCCGCGCGGTAGATAAAAAAGAAAAGATCCTGGTTTATGGCGACAGGGACGTTGACGGTATAACGTCCATATGCATAATGGTAAGAACCCTTAAGTCCATAGGGTCGGAACCTTCCTGGTACATTCCTTCGGACGAAGGTTACGGTGTTCATGACGAAGTGATAGACCGCTACGCTAAACAGGGTGTGACGCTTATTATAACCGTTGACTGCGGTATATCGGCTGCGGATAACGTGAAATTCGCGAAAGGGCTGGGTATAGATGTGGTTGTAACGGACCATCACGAGCCTGCCGTGACCGGCATACCCGAGGCTGTCGCTGTAGTTGACCCAAAACGGGTTGACTCGACATACCCGTTCATCGATATGGCTGGCTGCGCTGTCTCCTTTAAGGTCTGTGAAGCTCTCATGCAATCTTTCGGAAAATATTTTAACAAAAATCTTGTGGCTCTAGGAGTGAGTGGCGGCAAAGACGGCGGTTACAGCCTCTGCGCGGTAAAGACCAGGAACGGCATAACTGCCGGCAAACAGAAGCTTGAATTTAACCCGGGACAAAGCGGAAATATCACGAATATAGAAAAAGATAATCTTAGCCGGTTTAGCGCTTTCTGCAAAGATTCGGTCACAATCTCGCAAAACATAGAGAACATGATAAATGAGCTGAATGCTATTTTGATCGGTCACAATATTGAAGAAATATCCGGTAAATTGATTGATCTAGAAGAATACTCAAGCAGGCTGTTCGCGCGCGGCCCGGGAGAAAACTACAACCCGGAAAAGATTGACTCTGGCTGGACGCCGGAAGAAAAAGCTTTTTCGCTAACCAGGAACTTCCAATACCTAGAGGCGCTAAGCGACCTGAGAATGATATTTTTCCGCGAGACGAACCTAGATGCCGTAGCTCTTGGCACGATCGCCGACATAATGCCTCTAGTCAAAGAGAACAGGGTTTTCGTAAAACGCGGGCTAAAACAGCTCGCGCACACCCAGAAAGTAGGCCTGAAGATGCTGATAGAAAAGTGCGCGAGGAACGGCAAGCCCGGAGCGCTGTCGGCCAAGTCCGTCTCATGGGGCATAACGCCGGTCTTGAACGCCGCGGGCAAACGAGGGAAAGCTGGCCTTTCCTGTGAGCTCCTACTGACAGACGACCCGAGGCTGGCCGAAAAACTGATAACCGAAATACTCCAGCTCAACACAGAACGAAAGGAGCTCCAGGCAGAAAATCTTGAAAAATTCATCCCGGTGCTAAAGAGCCAGTGCGACCTGGATAAAGACAAAATATTCATAGTCACGGCAAGCGGTATCGAACACGGCGTGACCGGTATAATAGCTTCTCAAATAATGAGGCAGTACCGCAGGCCTACGATCCTTCTCATAATAGAAGGCAATGAGGCCATGGGGGCCGCGCGCTCGTTCGAAGGTTTCGACATACTCTCGGCCATATCGAAAGTTTCAGATATACTGGTCAAATTCGGCGGCCACAGCCAGGCGGCTGGCCTTACGGTGCCCGTGGACAAGATCGACGAGTTCAGGGCTCGTCTCAAAAAGATAGCCGATACCGAGATATCGCCAGAGGCCCTCGTACCAACTGTGGACATCGACGCCGAGCTTGAACCGGCGGAGGTTACCTTGGAGCTGATAAACGATCTCTCGCGCCTAGAACCGTTTGGGATGGGTAACCCCCACCCGCTTTTCGCGCTTAAGAATATGAAGATACGCGAACTCACGCGCATGGGCGCGAATAATGACCACTTGAAGCTTAAGATATCCAGAAACGGCGACGCCGCGCTTGGAGCCGTGGGCTGGGGAATGGGCGCCATGGAAGAGGATATCGCGCCTGATGGGTTTGTTGACCTTGCGGTACAGCTTGAAGTAAACACCTGGCAGGATAGGTCCAGCGTGCAGCTTTTGATAGTCGACTTGAAATCGAGTGAAAGCATCAGCTAAAAAAGGAGGAAGCATGCCAAATGGAAAAGAGATCGAACCGGTGAGAATCGCTGTTATAGGCGGCAGCGGGGTCTATGAAATAGAAGGGATAGAAGGGCTGGAGGAAGTTGATATCAAGACGCCTTTCGGAGACCCCTCGGATTCAATAGTAGTAGGAAATCTCAGCGGGATAAGATGCGCTTTCCTGCCAAGGCATGCTAGAGGGCACAAGATCCTTCCCACAGAAGTAAATTCACGGGCAAATATATACGCGTTGAAAACCCTCGGGGTTGAACAGATAATCTCAGTTTCGGCCTGCGGGTCGCTCAGGGAAGATGTAAAACCAAAAGAATTTTTGATACCTGACCAGATATTTGACCGCACAAAATCCAGGCCTTCCACATTTTTTGGAGAGGGTATAGTGGCCCACGTGGGATTCGCCTCGCCTTTTTGCGAAGCGATGCGCGGCGTGATTCATCAGGGGGTCAAAGAACTCGGGATTTCGCACCATTTCGGCGGCACGTACGTTTGCATGGAAGGCCCGGCATTCTCAACGAAAGCGGAATCCGAGGCCAACAGGAAACACGGATTCAGTATAATCGGAATGACAGCTCTGCCGGAAGCAAAGCTTGCCCGTGAAGCTGAGATATGTTATGTCACGGTAGGGCTTGTGACCGATTATGATGTATGGAAAGAAGGCGAAGAGGTGAGTGTTGATCAGGTGGTTGGGAACATCAAGGCTAATGTCGCCAACAGTAAAAAGCTCATTAAGTACGCCTTGCCCCATCTGGCAAAGCTTGGCGCTGACTGCCCCTGCAGGCAGTCGCTGAAATATGCCGTAATGACGGCAAAAGAAAGTATTAACCAGAAGACGCTCGAAAAGCTCAAGCCAATTGTTGGAAAATATTTCTAAGTGGTAAGGGATAAGCGGTAAGGGGTAAGTAAAGTCAAAATCGCTTGTAGTGATTTTGCACTTACAACTTAGCACTTACCCCTTATCCCTGATTTTAAGGAGTCAAAATGAGCATACTTGTTGTCGGTTCTGTTGCGCTGGACTCGGTCAAAACGCCTTTTGGTAATGTTCCAAACGCCCTGGGTGGGTCCGGGACATATTTTTCCGTATCAGCTTCCTTTTTTACTAAAGTAAGGCTTGTCGCTGTGGTGGGAAGTGATTTTCCACAGAAGCACATTAAACTCCTGGAGAAAAAAAAGATAGACATTGAAGGGTTGAAAAAAGTCCAGGGCAAGACCTTCAAGTGGAAAGGCGAGTATGGTTTTGATCTAAATAACGCTAAAACACTGGACACTCAGCTTAACGTTTTCGCGCAGTTCAAACCGGAGATACCAAAAATATACGCTGATTCTGAGTATGTGTTCCTGGCGAACATCGACCCGGAGCTCCAGCTGGATGTGTTAAAACAGGTCAAACGGCCAAAGCTTGTAGCCTGTGATACGATGAATTTCTGGATCAGTTCCAAAAAGGCAGCCCTCAAAAAAACCCTTAAGCATGTTGATATACTTGTCATAAATGAAGCTGAGGTACGCCAGCTAGCCGACGAGACAAATCTTGTAAAGGCCGCAAGGTGCATAATGTCCTGGGGCCCAAAATCGCTGGTAGTTAAAAGAGGAGAATACGGCGTGCTCTTGTTCGGCAAAGGGCAGACTTTCGGAGCGCCCGCTTACCCGCTTGAAAAAATATTCGACCCAACCGGAGCCGGAGACACGTTCGCCGGCGGTTTCATGGGTTATCTCGCGAAGTCAGGCTCGGTTGCCGAAGCCGATATAAGGCGCGCTATAATCATGGGAAGCGTCATGGCATCGTTCAACGTTGAAGATTTCAGTCTAAACAGGCTTGTAAGGCTAACAAAGCCTGAAATAGTCAGCCGTTTCAGGTCTTTCAAGACATTGACCCATTTTGATGTACTATAACTAATCAAATAAAAATTGAAAATTGAGATTGCTGAAAAACCTATTTTGCTGTCATTTCGACCGAACGGAGAAATCTTACTTCCGTCGAAATAAAGATTCCTCACCACATGAAACGGGGTTCGGAATGACAGGATTGAGGGGTTTTTCAATTAATTCAAATTAGAAAATTAAATACAATGTCTTCAAAATTGTAATCAACAGGGAAAAAGAATGCAGTTCTACCAGCTAAGCATAGCTATTAATTGTTTCACGGCCTGCGTGATCGCGGCGCTATGTCTCGCGAACAGGCCGCTGTCAAAGATTGACAAAGGGTTCGCCTATTTGTCGATATGCGTAGCCTTCTGGTCGGCTTGCGCGGCCTTTCAATGGCTTTTTGGCGGCTGGTATAATGTTTGGTTGTGGCGGATATCTTTACTGGGAGTGATCGCTATCCCACCGGCTTTATACGGTTTCGCAGTAAGCGTAGCCGGAAATAGAAAAAGCCGCACTTCAGCTTTCAAGATATTGACTACCTGCGCAGCTCTCGCTGCGGCAATAGATATGACACCGTTTTTTATAAAAGGAACACAAGCGAACGGACCTCTGCCGGGGGTTTTGTTCGTATTGTTCGTCCTTTACTTTGTGGCGGCATCGATCCCGGGTCTTAAGCTCTTTGAAGAACACTATAGCGGTATTATCGGGCTTGGCACGAAAGAGATCGAATATCTGTTTGTTTCTTTAATAGGATTGCTAGCCGGCGTATGCTCTAATTATTTTTACTGGTACGGCATAAAAACAGCCTCATTCGGCAACATTCTTGTCACTGTAGGAATAGCTATGGGATTCGCTTTCGCGAAATACAGCATCGCTGAAATAGGCATGACTGTAACAAGAGCCGGAATATTCACCGTATTGTACGCGGTTATACTCGGTGTCCCATTCTGGTTCGGCAATTCCACTTTAAGGTGGAACCTGGCTGTAGTGATGATGGGGGTACTCGCGAGCATAGGGCCATTCGTCTATAACTTGATCGGCAGAAAGGTCAAAGATATACTTCTCTTCCAGCAAAAACGCTACCAGAGGATCCTGCTAGATATATCCCAGAGCATGACCAAGGAACATGACCTGGGCAAACTGGTCAAATTTATAGTCTACGCTGTAAAAAGGGCTGTGCACATCGAGTTCGCGGCGATATTCGTCAACAGCGCAGAAGACAAGGCTTTTGTGCTAAAAGCGGTAAAAGACCCCGGCAGGCTCCACCCGAAATTTTATTTTTCTTACACTCATCCGCTGGTCATATTCTTAAAAGAGCACAAGCGCCCGGTAACGATAGACGAACTCCCTTCGTCACTCGATGGTTTTAAGGAAATAGACTTGGGCATAAGGCTGATAGTACCGAGCTTTATTGATGAGAGGCTCGTGTGTTTCCTGCTTCTCGGAGACAAACTCGATAAGACAAACTATTCCGAAGAAGATATAAATATCTTTTTGACCCTCTCCGGCCAGGCGGCGGTCGCGATAGAGAACTGTATGTACCTCAAAGAATTCGAGAAAGCGCAGGAGAAGATATTCAACGCGGACAAGCTATCATCCCTTGGCGGCATGGCGGACGGCGTGGCCCACCAGATCAAGAACCGGCTTAACCAGTTCTCGATCGCGGCCGGTGAACAGCAGTACGAGATAAGGGAGTTCATGAAAAATAACGAGCAGCTTGTCAACAAGTCGCCGGACCTCAAAAAGACTTTCGAATACCTCGAAGAAATATCCAATTCAATGCTTGAGAATGTAAAGAAAACTTCCAACGTCATACAGGGCGTCCTGAGCTTTGCGCGTGTGGAAGAATCCGGGGCGTCGTTTTCCGAGTTCCAGATCAAGGAAGTGATCAGCCCGACACTCGACCTTCTGTGCGTCAAACATCAGATACCTGTGTTCCCGCTTGCGGTTGCACTCGGGGACACGGCCGGTCTACGGGATGAAATCTCAGGTGATGGAGTGCCTTTACAATATCCTCGATAACGCGTACGAAGCCATAAAAGAAAAGACTGATTACAATCTCAAAGATGGCGAAGATTTCAAGCCAGAGATACTCCTTAGCGTGATCAAAAGAGACAGGTCAAGCATAATTGAAGTGTCCGATAACGGCGTAGGTATAAAAGCAGAGAACTTAAACAAAATATTTGCTCCGTTCTTCACCACAAAATCATCGTTCAAGAACGGTTCCGGCGTTGGAATGTACGTTGTCAAACGTATGATAGAAGAGAACCATAAGGGTAAAGTGAGGGTAGAGTCTGAGTACATGAAGGGCACAAAAGTATCGCTTGAGCTGCCCGAAATAAAATACATTTCAAGTATAGATCTGAATATTTAGCATTGTAGTTTATTTGCATTTCAAGATTAAATATATTTAATGATAAAGTATAAATTAAAATTGTTGAAAAACCTCAACAATCTCTGATTACAGCGATTAAAAAACTAAGATTACGGTGATTTAAAGCCTTTAATCGCTGTAATAGCAGTTAATAATCATCGTAATCAAGACAGTTGATGGCTTTTCTAAAGCTCTCAAATTGAAAGCACCCTTTAGGGTATTCGAAATATGCTTTATGGAGGCTGAATTGAAAAAACAATACATTGAACTTATCGAAGCGGCAAAAAAGGCCCGTTTGAATGCTTATTGCCCATATTCAAAGTTCAAAGTAGGGGCAGCCGTGCTGGTCGGAGACAACAAAATCTATACCGGAACGAACGTTGAGAACGCTTCATACGGTTTATCCTGCTGTGCCGAGAGGGTTGCAGTTTTTAAGGCCGCCGCTGACGGGCAGAGAGAAGTAAAAGCGGTCGCGGTCGCCGGGCCTGGTGCAGCGGCTATTGCGCCCTGCGGCGCGTGCAGGCAGGTGATATACGAGTTTGGAAAGAACGCTGATGTTATATTGTCGGGTAAAAGCAGGAAGAGAACTGTCAAGATATCAAAACTTCTGCCGGCAGCATTCGGCAGAAAGGACCTGCGTTGAAAGCACGGAAATTAATTATCGCGGTGGCCATGGCTTCGCTCATTTCGAGCGGCATAGTTTGCGCTGCTGAACAGCTCATCAAGGTTTCCGGAGATAACCAGTCCGGCATCGAAGGCTATCCACTTGGGGAAGATTTTGTGGTCAGGGTGGTAAACGATGAGGGAGACAAACCTTTAACGGGCATACCGGTAGGATTTACTATAGTTTCACAGTGCGGTAAAAATAGTTCAAAACCGCCGAAAATTCTGCCGTCCCTCTCGAGCCCGATATCAATCACTGACACAGCGGGTTTCGCACGTACGAGGCTTAACCTCGGATACCCCTATACCGGAGATGTGATCGTTTCGGCGTCCACGCCTAAATCCATGGGCGCGCCGGCTGTTTTTACGGCCGGTTCAAAGGCCAAGAACTGGGGCGTTGTCTTGTTATTTGAAATAACCGGCGGGCTCGGCATATTCCTTTTCGGGATGTTCTTCCTTAACGATACCATAGGGAAAATGACGGGCCACAGGCTGCGCGACCTGCTTGTAAAGCTTACAGGTTCGCCTATCAGGGGGATGACAACCGGCCTCTTTGTCACGCTTTTCAACCAGTCAAGCTCGGCAACGACACTTCTTGAAGTAAGCCTTGTAAGCGCCGGGCTTCTGACATTTTACCAGAACAATGGCGGTTACAATGGGGGCGGAGCTCGGTTCAACGGTAACGGCCCAGCTGGTAGCTTTCCGTTTAAGCGAGTATTCAGTTGTCATTGCCGGCGCCGGTTTTTATGTTTCATTTTTCGGTAAAAGCAACAAGATAAAAAATATAGGGAACATTCTGCTCGGCTTCGGCCTGTTGTTCCTTGGGATGCAGATAATGACTGACCTGCTCGCGCCGCTACGCAATTACGGCCCGTTCCTTGAGCTTATGAAAAGCGCGGAAAACCCCATTCTCGGCATTCTTGCCGGCATGGTGTTTACGATGCTTGTGCATTCCAGCGGCGCCACCTCCGGCATAGTCATCGCCCTCGCGCTGGCTGGAGGGGTCAGTATATCACAGGCCATACCCCTAAATCTCGGCGCGCAGATAGGCACCTGCGTTACTGCGGCGCTCGGTTCCATAGGCCGTGGCAGGGAAGGAAAGAGGGTCGCGCTGTGGCACGTCTTTCACCAGTCGGCCGGGGTACTGCTTATTTTCCCGTTCTTAACTATCGTCCGTTATCATGGCGAAGCGTCATGGATATATTTTATAAAGTGGTTCACACTTCACTTTATCCGAACCGATGACCCCGCCCGTCAGATAGCGATGGCTCACACACTGGCGTTTGCGTTAAACGTAATGATATTTTTTCCGCTCCTTCCCTATATGAAGAAGTCTGCTGTGTGCGGTTTACCCCCAAATTGAAGAGGAAAAGCCTTTCGGGCCCATGTTCATAGATGAAGGCCTTATTAACACGCCTTCGCTGGCGCTCGACCAGGCGCGCAAGGAAATAGTAAGGGAAGGCCGGATAGTTCAGGAGATGATGGACGACACCCTCAGGGTATTTGAATCGCAGGACCTCAAACTTTCAGAGACCGTGTCACTGAAGGATTTCCGCGCGGACGTCCTGCGGAACGCAGTCGTGCCGTACCTTACAAAGCTCGCGCAGAATTCCGCTTTGAACGAGGAGCAGTCCTCCCAGGAAATAAAGCTTCTTTATATCGCGGCCGACATAGAGTTGGTCGGAGACATCATAGACAAGAATATTATGCCGCTGGCGCGTAAAAAACTTGAGAATAAACTGTGGTTCTCGGACGACGGCTGGAAGGATATAGTTGACATGCATTCCAGGGTGGCAGAGAACCTCAGGCGGGTAACGGCCGCTCTGGATAATAACAACCAGGAGCTTGCAAAATCTGTGGCATCTACAAAGTCAGATATAAACGATTATGAAGCAGAGCTGCGCAAGAGGCATATAGGACGGATCAACGCAGGCCTGCAGGAGTCGCTTGAAACGTCTAGCGTCCATCTGGACCTTATAGAACAGTTCAAACGCATTAACTCTCTTATTGTTTCGGTGGCGAATGCCATTATCGGAAAGATATGATATTCTATATGGCGGAAAGGTATTAACTATGGCTGATATAAAAATGAGCGAACTCGCTATCAAGTTCGAAGAGCTAAAGAAAATGCTTGTGCACAAGGCTTCGGCTTCCCTGGGCGAGTTTGGGCTAAAGCTGTTTTTGGCCATGCTTGACGGGTACCAGGAAGAACTTCTCAGGTCGCTTGATGCTTGCGACAAGGCGGTCTTCGCTGTCAAAGACGAAAATGTTCTGCTGCAAAGCCTGATAGGTTTAAATGATACAGAAGTGCGCGCAAAGCTTACTGCCCAGGCCTCGGAGATAAGGTTCCTGCGCCAGGAAGTCCTTGACCTCAGAAAGAATAAAAAAGAAGTGGAAGAGAAAAATGGAATGCTGACCCAGGAATTTGAAAGGCTTAAGAACGAACTCGCCATAAGTTTCAAGGCGAGGGGAAACGACCAGCAGGCTTTTGACAAGAAAATTGAAGAGCTCAACGCTGTCCTTAAGGGT
The DNA here is from genome assembly GCA_963794945.1 of Endomicrobiales bacterium. Lineage (GTDB taxonomy): Bacteria > Elusimicrobiota > Endomicrobiia > Endomicrobiales > CAWCFT01 > CAWCFT01. The sequence goes on along the minus strand of CAWCFT010000016.1, from coordinate 32,264 downwards.
TATGACGACAAGGTAAAAATAGTCCAGAGCGAGGCCGAACTAAAAAAATCGGAGCTTGACCGCAAGATTTCAAACGTTGCTATAGAAATTGAAAAGGAAAGTGAAGATGCGGTAAAGAGGGCAGTGGTAAGGCTCAATAATATTTGCAGGGACATAGAAGAAGGGTTCTGTAATATTTAAAGAAGAGATGGAAAAGCTTAAGGCCGCTCAGCAGGATGATAAAAAGAAAAAAAAATCTTTCTTCGCAGAAAAAAAGAAGCCCGTTAATCTTTTCGCCCCCCTGCTTCCAAGCTATAACCTCCTCAATGATAAAGTTGACGAGGGGGCGAACATCCTTAAGAGGTACATGGAGACCTTCACTAACCCGGAGGTCAATCCCGCCAGAGTCAATTGGAACAAGCTAATTGAAGACCTCAAAAAGAAGCATGTACCGCAGGCGTCCGAAAAAAAGATAAAGATAACCTGGCCGGCGGAAAAGATGCCGGGCGATTTCATATGCGACCAGGGCTTATTGCTAAAAGCTTTCTCCGTAGTGATACAGAATGCTGTCGAATCCCTGCCTATCGAGGGGACAATAGACGTAAACCTGGCGTTCTCAAAGAACAGCGCGCAGGCAGTAATAACGGATAACGGCAAAGTGATCAAGCCCGAGCACCTGGATATGCTGTTCGAACCGTTATTTACTACAAAGGCATCGCACTACGGCCTGGGGCTGGTCAACTGCAGAAGGATCATGAGGACGCTCGGGGGCGATGCCGTGTACGAGCCAGCCGAGGGCCGCAACACGTTCAGGCTTACGTTCTTCACGATTGAAAACAAGGAAATAAAAAAGTAATATAAGATAGTTGAAATAGCAATCAACTATCCTGATTACGGTGATTATTAACAACGATTACAGTGATTAGAGGCTTGGAATCTCCGTAATCTTGTATTTTTATCACTGTAATCGAAGATTATTAGGGTTTTTTAATAATCTCAATATATCCTTTGAGGACAAACATATGCGCTCAAAAGTCAACCTTCTGTTCCCGTTCGACATGGGCCTTGAGCTCGATTTCACCGGCAAAGACGCCATGAATTTCTTCAAGGAGATCTCCGCGCGCCGCATGGGCGTAGTCTCCGCGGACGGCAAGATATTTTCGCAGACCGAATTCTCAACGCAGGTTTACAAATTCGGCGTTGGCATCATTCAAGTATCGTTCGAGGTGGACGAAGACATTGAATACCTTGCCAAGCTCAGCACCAGGATCGATACGGTCCGAGCCGGAAAGACAAGTATCAAAACATACTGCCAGTCGCTGGTTGACGGTTTGATAGCCCGCGCGAGCAAATACGCTACCTACCGTTACGAAAGAAGGCTCGCTGAAGGCGAGATACTGCCGATCTTCGTATTTTCCGAGCCGCCCTCAGAGAACGCTGACGGGTTTATAAAAAAACACCAGAAGGCCCTCTTCGGGCTTCTCGCCGCGGAAGAACGTTACGATTCACTTTCCGACTTTGTACTGGAACAGGAAAAACTTGTCAACCTGGGTTACTACGAGAACGAGATGATACTGATAAAACGTTTCGGTGCTGTAGTGTACTCGGAAGAGTCATCGACTATTATGGAGATGATCAAGCTCGCTTTCGCCCAGTACTGGTCGCTGAGGTCTTACAATTTCATACTTGACCACGAGCTCGAGGAGAGCCAGAAACTTTTGGGCAAACTTCCGCCCTATTACGAGTTCTGGAAAATACCCGGCGCGTACCAGCACTTTTCCACCGAGGCGCTCGATTTCGACAGGGACAAGATAAGCATAGTCGATTCTTTGTACAACGTTGTATCCAACGTGCCAAAGGTAGAATCCGACTGGCACCTTAGCATTCTTCACCAGAACGTTAACAAGGTTTTCAATATAGACGACCTTTATAAAACGGTCGAGACCAAGATAGAGAGGATAGCCGAATCATATAATTCGGCTCGCGACTTCCTTTCAACTAATTTTTTCATCCTTTTGGACATTACATTCTTTCTCTCTCGTGTGGTCTATAATCGACACTTTTCTGCTTTGGAAACTGTTCTGTCAGATAATGTTCGGGACGGGGGCCGGTGAGCTCTCAAGTGGCCTGAATAACTTGAACGGAGCAAAAAAATGAAAGAGTTGTTTTCCAAAAAATGGTTCAAAATTGTTGCCGCTGCTGGCGTGTGTCGTCGCGGTTTACGTACTTGTTTATGTGGATGTTGTGCTGCGCGCCAGGACGGCCTATCTAGAAGGCGAAAAATATATGTCCTGGTACCAGAACCCGAAACTTAAAGAGGCAGATGTAGCGGATTGGTACGCTAAAGAAAAGCAGAAATACGACAACAACTTATCAAAGGGCAAGATTGACAAAGACGAATACGACAAGAGGATGGAGATACTGGAATTTACCAAAGGGCAGAAGCTCAGGGAGAGCTCCATAAAGTACGCGTATGTTCTGGTATCAGACCGTTGTAGAGCTCTTCTCTCCTCCCGAATCAAAATGGGTCAAGCTCGCTCGCAAAAAAATGCCTGAAGCCAAGGAGCTCTGGAAGCAGGAGCTGAAAGCGAAAAATATCCCTTTCGAAGATTACATGCTGGAATGACAGTACAGGCTTAACAGCACACCCGCACAACCTCAAGATGAAGAACATTATTAGCGACCCTATCCAGATAAAAGGCATAAAGGAAAAACTTTCCGGATGGCTGGGCAGCCATCTTAAAGGGTTAGACACCGCGCCGATCGATATCATTGAAATATCAGAGTATCCCCTCCGCAGGCTGGTGGTCAAAGCTGAAGTGCAGACAAGAACGTTGAAACAGTTTAAAAGGCCGGGAGCCAAGACGGCGCCTGCCGCCGCTCAGCCGGTGCCGCCCGCGGGCGAGATCGATGTTCGGTCAATAGAAATCGGGGCGGCGAACGATCTTGTTGACGGTAAAAACATCGTGGAGATACCCTATTCAACGGTATCGATGCCGTGCGCTAAGTGCGGTGGCACGGGAAAATTCACATGCCCCGAGTGTCAGGGACAGAAATCGGTTTATTGCCAAAGCTGCCACGGCGACGGGAAGATAGTGTGCCCGAAATGCAGGAAAACACTGAAAATAAACTGTCAGGCCTGTGAAGGCAGGGGAAAAGTATATTCCAACGCCCAGCAGGCTTATGTGGAATGCACGGTGTGCGATGGGAAAGGCAGCGCCCCGTGCAAAGATTGTAAGAACGGATACAACCAGTGCGGCGAGTGCGGAGGCAAAGGAAGGATCCCCTGCCCTAACTGCGCGGAAGCCGGCAGTAAGGATTGCCTGGAGTGCTCCGGAAAAGGGAATTTTGTTTCGGGCTCAGGTATAGAGATAATATCAAAGCAGTTAGAAGAAAAGACGATCATTCCTAACGCCGATATACCAGAAACTATTATTAACGGGGAATTCCCCGCGGTTTCCTATGAAACCGAAAAGGTATTCACGGGGGGCCAGGGCACGCCTGCCGTGCCTGTTGAAATTAAAGGCCAGGCTGATATACTTCTCAACCAGGTGGAGGTTCCTCCAGGCGGCAGGGTCATCAAAACAGCGTTCGCGGTTGAAAAGAAGAGTTATTTCAACATGAAGTACAAGAGCGGAGCCGTTGAAGGTTCGGCGTGGTTCCTGATAACCGGAGAAAAAGTACAGATAGAATCAAAATTCCTTAAAGAAATTTATTCACGCCTGATGAGCGGGCTGGAGACGCTTAACCGCGGTGAAACCGCTGCGGTGCAGCAGGCTATCAAAAAAATAGAGAATATCCCGGCGCTTAAAAGCGAAGCCGAAAATTTTCAAAAGAGGCTGGCGAAAGGCATATTGCCTTCATATATAAAAGGCGGGGCTGGCGGGCTTTATTATATCTTCGTCAGTGCTTATGGCATACGAGCTCCACGCGTGGCAGGCGAGCCTCAACCTAAGGACAGCTGTGGCGTTGTCGCTGGTATTGATGTTAGTGTTTTCATCGGCAATCGTGCCATTACTTAATGCCGCGGGGTTGTTATTCCTCAATACCGCAAGAAAAAGACTGGCAGCGCGGCGCTTATACCGATGCTGATATCAATGCTTGCTATTTGCACTTTTGCCGGTCTGGATATAAATCCGGCGCGGTACATGGACGCAAAACAGATGCGCCAGGAATACAACGCTTATTTTCCGTACGGCCTTAGAACGCTGGCCTCAAAAGAAGACGTTGAATTCCTCTGGCAATTGATAAAAAAGTATACTCCCACGGGAATTGATATTACGCAGGTCACAAAGGATTTTGAATGGATGTCCGGGAAACTCAGGAAAGATGAAAGAGCTATAGAAAAACTCGAGAATACCGCCAGGGGCATTCAGCAGGAACAAAAATTTAGCAGGCAGCATAAAAGGGTGACTTTCAAACGCCTCCCGAAGATGTATGTGAAATAATATGAACACCGAAATGCTTTTCCCCGAGAGTGAAATATCAGGAATTAAAATAAAGCAGGTCATCAAGCGCGACGGGCGCATAGTAGCGTTCGACAGGAGCAAAATAGTCGATTCGATCTTCAGGGCCGCGGTTGACGTCGGGGGGACGGACCGAGCGCTCGCGGAAACGCTGACCGGAGAAACGATAAGGATGCTAAACGCGGTGTTCCCGGTGGAATCGATCCCAAGCGTAGAAGAGATACAGGACGTTATAGAAAAGGTCCTTGTTGAGAACAGGCACTACAAGACAGCCAAGGCATATATACTTTACCGGGCCGAGCACGCCCGCCTGCGGGAAGAAAAGGATTCGCGGATAATAGCGGAAGATAACGTTCCGTACAAGGTTCTGTGGAAAGTGTTCACATGGAACGTTGACCACGGCTGCGAGAGCATAGAGAAGATTAACCGCAGGATAACGGACGGGAGTTTCCATAAGCTTGTTGAAGATTCGGAAAAGGCGTATCATGATGAGGTTAAAAAGGTTTCGGCAAAGATTATCAAGTCCGCGGGAGATATAAGGCTGGTGATAGTTGCGGGGCCGTCTTCCAGCGGAAAGACTACCACAACGGCCAAGATAGCTGAACAGCTAAAGGCCAAAGGCCTCGATTTTGTTATGCTCAACATAGATAACTATTTCAGGAACTTAGAAGAACACCCCAAAGACGAATACGGCGACCACGATTTTGAAACGCCCGAAGCGCTGGACATGCCGCTTATTAACGAGCACATAAGCAAACTTATAGCGGGAAAAGCCGTAAAAACCCCTGAGTACGATTTCAAGACTGGAAAACGCAGGCTGGATGCTTTCGATATGAAACTTGAGCCGGGCAAGATACTGCTAATTGACAGTTTGCACGGTCTTTCTCCGCAGATGACCTCGAGCGTACCTCACGAAAGAAAATTCAAATTCTATATTGAGGCTTTGTGCCAGACAAAAGACGGCAAAGGCGAGTTTGTCCGGTGGGCGGACCTGCGGATGCTCAGGCGCATGGTGAGGGATTCGTGGCATAGGGCATACAACCCGGAGCAGACTGTGGGCCACTGGCACTATGTACGGAGAAGCGAAAAGAAATATATCGTACCGTATATAAACAAAGCGGATTATGTTTTTAACGGCGCCCTGCCTTACGAACTGCCGGTCCACAAGACCTTCCTGTTCAAGTACCTCAAAGCCATAGCTGCCAAGTTCAAGAGCGATGCCGGAAAGCTTGACGCTTATATGAGGGCCAAGCGGGTTTATGACCTCCTGAGCGAATTCGAGGAGTTCAAGGATGTTGACACCGTACCCGCAAACTCGCTAATAAGGGAGTTCATAGGCGGCAGCAGTTACAAGTACTAACCCAGGCTGCCTGAAACAATCTTTCCTTATATCCCGCTGGTTGAAAAAATCTATCAAAATAATTGATTAATGTATGCAAAAGTGATATAATTTTGCCATTATCGTGCTGTATTTGTTTGAGGTACAAAATAAATCTGGATTATTTAGCGAGTATTTATTAAAATATAGTACATAAGAATATCTTCAAAAATCATCAATTCAAGGCGTTAAAATCGGCTAAACCGGCCTGTGTTACGCGCCTTATTGCATAGAGAGCGCGGCCTAAAGTTAGTACTGAAGATCTTATGCAACAGTACATCAGAACGTTTCTTTACTGCAACACTTTTTACGTTCATTTTTTTCCTTCCTTCATTTGTAAATAATCTTACTATCGGCGCGGTTTCAACTGACAACCAGGGCGCTAGCGCGCTTGACGTCACATTTTCAGTTTCCCGGGACAAAACTTTTATACCTTCCCAACTGTCTGCGGTACAGAACAGGCGCAGGATCGCGGCCGGCTGTTCATGTTCTATAAGCGCCGCAAATTGCGGCAGTAGTTGATATTGATGTTGTAGCTGCCCAGTAAGTCGGGGCTCAGCGGAAGTTGTCGTTGATATTGATTTTGTAGGTGTTGTTGACATTGAAAATGTCGCGAAGCTTTTTTCGCGGGTGTTCCCGTAAAAAGTGTTTTAGGGCGGTTGGTCATGAAAGATAAAATAGAAATAAAAAATGATTTTAAAGAATTTATAGAACTCCTCAATAAACACAAGGTGGATTATTGCATAACCGGAGCATACGCTGTTTCGTTCCATTCCGAGCCGCGTTCTACAGGAGATATAGATTTTTATATCGCGCATACAAAAGATAATTCTAATAAAATAGCAGCCGCAATAAGGGAATTTAATGGAGAAGGCATTGATAGCAACTATTTTAACACAGACAAAACAGTTATAGTCCGCATAGGGTATGAACCTAACCAGATAGAGCTTTGCAACGGGCTGACGGGGTTAGATGACGGTGAAATAATGCAGCACAGGGTAAAAGGGAAATACGGCGGTATAGTTGCTTATTATATAGGATTGAACGACCTTATTAAAAATAAGGGTTTGGTCAAAGACATGGATCACCGCGGTCGCAAAAAGGCGTCCGATCAGAGAGACTATGAGACGCTAAAAATAGCAAGAGAAAAGAAGTAACAGGAGATTTGCATTATGAAAAAGGTCCCTACAGAGATATTTCATTCTTTTGAAGAAGCGGATAAAAGGCAGCTCGACGGCGCGCTGGCCATGAAGCCCGCAGACCGTGTTGACGCGGTAGATATAATAAGAAGAAGGGTATACATGATTAAGGGCGTCAAAGCGGATAATATAGTAGCGCGAAAGTTTATTTCTTACGAAAAAAGAGAAAATTAGGTATTAAGTTTGTTAGCGAAGCAGGCCTCGTAGTTGCAAATGGGGATAAAACGAATTACTATTTGACATTTATGTTGTAGAGGCCCCACAAAAGGCGGGTTTGTGCCGATGTTTAGATAGACAATTTCGAAGCACTAATACCCTAAAGGGTACTTCCAATTAGTATTTAGCAGTTGGTCGGCACGAATATCGAAATCCGAAAAAATATCAAATAGGCAAAAAGAAAACAGCAAAACTTAAAATTAAGAGATTAGTTTTTGAAGTTTTTCGAGATTTGAGATTAGTTATTTGAGTTTCTTTCGAAATTCGAGATTAGGTATTCGAAATTATTGTACTAGAGCACGTAAAATGAACAGGAAACTCTTACTAACAATAGCAGCCCTATTATGCCTCGCATGCTGGGCGAAGGATGCCCATGCCGCGGCCAGGTATTGGGTGGGCGGCGGCCTGAACGCTAACTGGGACGTTACGGGGCCCACCAACTGGTCAACCACGAGCGGCGGCCCGAACAACGCGGCGGTGCCCACAACAGCCGATACCGTGTATTTTGACCAAAATTCAACAACAACCCTGACAAATGGAACAACCTGCTACATACCCGACGCTTCCTGCATTTGCGGCTCATTGAACTGCACGGGTTACGCGGGCACGCTTAATTTTGGTTCCGGCGGCGCCATACTTACAGTAACAAACGGCGACAGCGGCGCCGTTATCAAATTTCCTTCAGGAACCGGAGGAGCCTGCGTCGGAACAGGACAGCTGATTATATCAGGCGCCGTGACTATTACGCCCAATAACACCACTGTATTCCCCGGGAGCGTTAATTTTGCTTGCGCCGGCAACGTTACATTGGGCGCTAATTTTACAGTTGCCGGATTAACGACTTTTTCAGCCGCAACCAGTTTGTTGAACAAAAACCTGTATTGTAACAACGGCATGACAGTTTCAGCCCTCCCTGGAGCAGCAGGCACCACCAATATTTATCTGCAGGGCGGCGCTTTCAACTGCGTTAACACAACATTTATAATTGCAAATCCATTGACAATTTGCCCGTGTATAAGCACAGTCACTATTTCAAACGGTTCCTATCTTGTTTTTGGCGGAGCCAGTTATCCAACCTTAACCTATACGCCGTCTACTTATGGAGTTGTTACAACCGGCTCCACGCTTTACCTTAACTATCTTGCCGGCAGTAATTTAAACACAAATGGAATTACCTGGAACAATATATTTTTTTATGGAACTCAAACTGACACCTTGCTTTCAAATCTTACCGCAAGCGGGCTGGTGACAACGAATTATCCTGTTACTTTGAATACTGGCAACGGCTCGAGCCTTGTTTGTGGTAATGGCGTAAGCGTTGCGGCGGGCGGTTATTTGATGGGAACAGCTGGTGTAAGTTTAACAGGCGGAACGTGGAGCGCCGGCAGCCTCGGCTTTATCTATAATAACCTTACAATTACCGGAAATGTGACAATTTCAGGGAATGTTTATTACGGTGGGACAACCCTTAATTCTAACGGCGCTAACTTAACTACCACAAATTCGACTTTAAATGTCTACGGTTACTATGGCAACGTTACTTTGACCGATGCCACTAACACCTGGAATAATATAGCTAATTATTATACCACTACGCTTACGCTTTCTCAACCCACAACAATAAGCGGAAGTTTAAGCGGCTATCCCGGCTATGTTTTAACTTTGGCTGGGAACTCCCTCACTATAGGCGGAAGTTTGACGGCTTCCGGCGAGATCACAGGCACCGTTCCAATTATCATGACAGGCACTGCCGGCAACGCGACATGGTCGTCATCAGGCGCCGCTGATTATATTGGAAATCCGCTTACGTTTCAGGCCGCGGCCACAAGCACAATAACAGTCAGCGGGAACGTGTATTACGGCTGCGCGAACAATTCTCCCTTGACATATGTGTCAGGCAATTTGGCTTTAGCGGGCTCGACATTAAATTTAGTCGGCAACTGTACGATAGTCGACAGCACAAATACCTGGCCCAATATAGCCGGTTACGGCGTGGTTACGCTTTCTCAACCCACAAAATGCGGAAATTTAAGCGCCTATCCCGGCGGCACTTTAACTTTAGCAGGCAGCAACCTCTATGTCGGAGGAAATTTGTCGGCTTATGGTTATATCACAGGCAGCCAGATTGTAATGACAGCGGCCACTACCGGCAGCGGGACATGGTCGTCAACAGGTTATTATGTGGCAAACCCGCTGACTTTTCAGGCCGCGGCCGCAAGCACAATAACAATCAGCGGGAATGTGTATTATGGTTCTTCATTTAATCCCGCCATAACATATGTGTCAGGGCATTTGGTTACAACGGGCTCAACATTAATTCTTCAGTACCCAGCGACATTAACCGACTCTGTAAATACATGGAACAATATAACCGGCCAGGTAGTTACTGTGGTACCCACGCTTACGCTTTCTCAACCCACAACAATAAGCGGAAGTTTAAGCGGCTATATAGCTTTGGCTGCCAACCCCATCACTATCGGTGGAAATTTGACAGCAAACGGGTATATCACAGGCACTCCAATTACCATGACAGCTGCCACTACAGGCAACGCTACATGGTCGGCAACAGCAGTAGGCTATTATGTGTCAAATCAGCTGACTTTTCAGGCCGCGGCCACAAGCACAATAACAGTCAGCGGGAACGTGTATTATGGCGGGGGTAATGCCATAACATATGTGTCAGGGCATTTGGTTACAACAGGCTCAACATTAAATGTTAATGGCAGTATGACGTTAAATGACACAGTAAATACCTGGAATAATATTAGCGCTTATTCTAGCGGTGGTATCCTTACTTTAGGACAGCCCACTACAATTTCAGGAAGCCTGTCGAGTGGTCCGGCTTACCTTCAAATCTATGGCAATAACATTACTATTGGCGGCAGTTTAACACTTGGGGGTTATATATACTGCGCCTCCGGCGCCACGACTATTACAATGAACGGGTCTTCCGGATCAGCAGTCTGGTCCTGTCTCAGCGGCTCCGGCTACTTATATACTGGTACTAATCTTGTAATAACCGGGCCTGTGACTGTTTCAGGAAATGTCTATGCCTATCTCAGTAACATTACATCTCTTGCCTCGTCCGGGGCTAATTTAACCACAACAGGTTCTACCCTTAATGTTTATTACGGCGTCACTCTTAATGACTCGACTAAACAGTGGAATAATATAGTTAGTTATTATCCTGGTGTAGCATGTTCGCTCACGCTGACTCAACCCACTACAATAAACGGAAGTTTATCAACTAATAATATCACTTATCCTGCTGACTGTGCTCCTTTAGTAATAGCAGGCAGCAGTATCACTGTTGGCGGTAGTGTAACTTTAGGCGCATACTACCTAGCAAGTGCTTATCCGATCATAATGACAGGCGCTTCAGGGAACGCGGTTTTGAGTTCGGCCGGCGGGGTTCTTAACGGCAGTTTAACTTTTAACGGCGCGGCCACAAGCACAATAACAGTCAGCGGCGGCATTTATTTTGGAGGTACAAACAACCCAACGTTAACTTATACCTCAGGGATCTTGTCATTGGCAGGCTCAACATTATATTTAGTCGGCAACTGCGGGATCAGCGATAGCACGAATACCTGGCCCAATATAAGCTGTATTTCACCCATAACACTTACGCTGGGCCAGCCGAATACCCTGGTTCAGAGCCTGAATACTACAGCGGCGCTGGCTCTGGCCGGCAGCAACAGCAATATTACGGTCACGGGAAATCTGATCGCATCTAACACGGGGTATTTCTCCGGGCAAACCATTACACTTAACGCCGCTTCGGGGAGTTCAGTTTGGTCGCAAGGCGTAAGCACGATAACGTCAAATATCGTTTTTAACGGAGGCGCAAACTCGATCACATTATTAGGGAATGTTTATTTTGGGGGGAACAGTATAACCTACACGTCAGGCTCAATGTCAACACTGGGCTCAACTTTAGTTATAAGTTCACCGCTGTCTCTTTACGGGTCCAGAGGCATGGCATGGGATGCCGTTGTGGATGGCGCGTACTCGATTACGACTGATTCAGGTCTTAATTGCAATTCTTTAACCATTCCTTCAGGCGGTTCTCTTATCAATGGCTCGGGTTCAACGTCAACAATAACCACAGCATTTAACGTAAACTCGGCTCTGATAAAATCGGGGACGATCAACAAACCCTGTTACCTGAATTATCAGGGCGCGGGAGCCGGCGAAACCGTGGCTTATTCCTCTTTTACGGACGTAAACGCTTCCCCGGGAAACACAATTTACAATTTTTACGGCGGAGCGCTGACACGCACGGCGAATATAACAAATGTAAATCCCATAACAAAGCTGGGCTTCGCGACGCTTCCCCAATCGATAGTCGCTCAAAGCAGTTCTTCAATAATAACAATCCAGGGGCGGGACAACAGCGGCAATGTGGCGATATCAACCTGGCAGGCGATAACGGTCAACCTGGCAAGCAACTCCCCGGGCGGCACGTTCGCGAACGCCGCGGGCACGTGGGGAATAACATCGGTAATTCTTCCCGCCTACACAGCCAGCGTCAATTTGTATTATAAAGATACGGTTATGGGCGCGCCGGTATTGACCGCTACAGCTACTATCAGCGGCGTGGTGGTGTCAACAGCGCAGACAGAAAATATCACTGCCGGCCCCGCCAGCTATTTCACGGTTACATACACGACCACGCCAACTGTTGGAAGCAATGAACAGGTAACGGTCACTGCTTACGACCAGAATAGCTATATCGCTAAATCTTATTCCGGAACCGCGGTCATTACTTCAACCGGCAGTATGACAATAACGCCCGCCTCTTACACTTTTGTGCCCGCAACGGATAACGGCTCTCATATAATCAATATCAGCGATCCTAAAGTTGAAACGCTGTACATAACCGCGACCGACTTCACAAATCATACAATAACCGGCATGAGCCCGGCCCTGAAGTTTAACGGCATATATGTTACCAGCGTTGCCAACCAGGCCGGCGCTACCCTGTCGCAGGGCCAGACAAACATGCCTATGCTGTTGTTCAATATGACAGCGTCGTCCGGTACCGCCGTGTGGAACAGCGTGCGCCTGGACCTTACCGGTACAGTTCCGAATACCGATATAAGCTGTGTCAGGATATACCTCGCGCCCTCGGGCAGTTCGTCGTTTAACATCGCGCAGGATACCTGCATCGGTTCCGGGACTTTCAGCCCGGGCACCAGCGCTACTATCAGCGTGGCGCCGCAAACGCTGAGCGTCGGCTCAACGAATACTTATTTTGTAACCTTCGACATCGCCCTGGGCCCGGCGCAGGGCACAGCAGGCGTGCAGATATTAAACACAGGCTATTTTGGCGTAACCGGCCTGCCCATGGGCTCAAACAACCTGCCAGCGGCGAGTTCCTTGTGCACGGTGGCCGGCGTGATCACGAAACTGGGGTTCAGCACGTCCGCCCAGACACTGTCCGCGAACAGCGTTTCCCAGGTTATTACAGTTCAGACGCAGGACAGTTCAGGCAATGTTGAGGCATCAACCAATACAATAACGGTTAATCTTCAAACCACCTCCAGCCATGGCCAGTTCGCGACTTCAACATCAGGCCCGTGGGGGATCACATCTGTAACGCTCCCGGCATACAGCAACAGCGTCAGTTTTTATTACCGCGACTCGCTTTCCGGCACCCCGACGCTGACAGCAAGCGGGGGCGGGTATACTCAGGCCCAGCAAATAGAAACTATCCAGGCCGGCCCCGCCAGCTATTTCAGCCTGGCTTACAGCGGTTCGGCAACCATAGGCAACAGCATGCCGGTCACGGCCTCGGCGTGCGACCAATACGGCAATACAGCCAGTTCCTATACAGGGACAGCTGTTTTTACTTCAGCCGGAAGCCAGACAATAACGCCCAACTCGCACGCGTTTGTATCAGCGGATAACGGTTCTTACACGTTCCAGGTCAATGATTACACTGTGGAAAAGATTTATATTGTCGCGACAAACGTTTCAACAGCCACAATAACCGGTGTAAGCCCAGCCCTCCAATTTAACGGGACGTATGTGTCCGGCGCGCTTGACCTGGGCGCGAGCGCGAGCCTTGTGCAGGGCCAAAGCAATGTGCCTATGCTGAGGTTCAGCGTTATGGCATCATCCGGCACATCAACGTGGAACAGCGTGCGGGTTGACAGGCTGGGGACAAGCTCAAACAGCGACATAGGCTACGCGAAACTATACCTTGATAACGGCAGCGGAACCTATACTCCGGCGGATGTATTGCTGGGTTCAGCGACATTCAGCGGGACCGGCCCGGGCTACGCGGTTATCAATATAACGCCGCAAACCGCGAGCAGTTCCACAGTGAATACATATTTTGTCACTTATGACGTCCCATCTAACGCAACGATAGGCAAAACCGCGGGAGCGCAGATAGCGGGCCTCGGCTATTTTAACATTACTTCCGGCCTGCCTATGGGGCAAAACAACCTTCCAATTACAAGTTCAACAAGCACTATTACCGGTGTAATAACAAAGCTGATGTTCGCGACATCTTCCCAGACACTGTCGGAAAACAGCGCTTCTTCAATACTAACCGTTCAGACCCAGGACAATATGGGTGACGCCGTGGCATCAACCCAGACAATAACCGTCAACCTTCAAAGCAGTTCCGGGCAGGGGCAATTCGGCAGTTCAGCCTCGGGCCCATGGGGGATCACATTTGTAACGCTCCCGTCGGGCAGTAAGAGCGTCAGTTTTTATTACCGCGATTCGCTTGTTGGCTCTCCTACGCTTACTGCAAGCGGAGGCGGTTATACACCGGCCCAGCAGACAGAACAGATCACTGCCGGCCCTGCCAGCTATTTCGGCCTCACATACAGCGGCGCGGCAACAGTGGGCAACAGCATGTCTGTTACGGCTACGGCATACGACCAGTACGGCAATATAGCAAATGCCTATACTGGAACAGCGGTTTTTACCTCAGCCGGAAGCCAAACAATAACGCCTAACTCGCACACGTTCATATCATCGGATAACGGCGTTTATACGTTCCAGGTAAATGATTATAATGTGGAAAATTTATATATTACAGCGACAGATATTTCAACACCCACAATAACCGGCATTAGCCCCGCCCTCCTGTTTAACGGGACGTATGTGTCCGGTTTTGTTGACCTTGGCGCTGGCGCGAGCCTTGTTCAGGGGCAGAGCAATGTGGCTATGCTAAGGTTCAGCGTTACGGCCTCTTCCGGCGTTTCCACCTGGAACCAGGTACGGGTTGACCGGCTCCCGTCGGCAGTTTTGAACGGCGATATAAGCTATGCCAAGATATACCTTGATAACGGGAGCGGTATATATGCCGGCCCGCCAACGGACGTATTGCTGGGTTCGGCAACGTTCAGCAGCTACAGCCCGGCCCGCGCTTTTATAAGCGTTGCGCCGCAAACCGTGAGCAGTACAACCGTAAAGACGTATTACGTGACTTATGACGTTGCCCCAGGCGCCACTATTGGCGACACCGCGGGAGCGCAGATAGCGGACATCAGCTATATTAACCTGACGTCCGGCCTGCCTATGGGAGCGAACAATTTGCCTGTTTTAAGTTCCACCGCGGCTATCGTCAGCCCGCCCAGCACACTGACCATAACGTCATCAGACGTAGCGCCCCAAACCGTGATCCAGGGGCAGCTCAATATAGTAATGGCAACTTTCTACATGCAGACAGACATCACTTCTGCAGTACTGAAAACCATGACCATAAACGCGTCGGCGGCTTCAAACTGGAACTCACCCGACCTTGACATTAAAGATATATCTATATGGCGCGATAACGGCGCCGGTGTGTTTGTTGGTAAATCAGGGGGAGATGTGCTTGTGTCCTCCGGTGTTTTCTCAAGCGGCGGTTCCATGACACTGACACCGAATGAAACTGTGACCACAACGCGCCGGCTTTATTTCGTTACCGCGGATGTATCTCTAATTTCTGAGACAGGCATAAAGTTTGGGTTAACGTGCCCCGCGGTTACTGTAAACGGTTCCAACATTGTGGCAGGCAGCCCGCCCTATTTTACTACAAGCCCCGCGGCTATTAACCCGGCTGTCAATATGCTTACTGTTACGCCTGTCGCAGGGTTTGTGGCGCCGTCAACGGTGTACCAGGGGGCAACTAATGTGAAGCTGGCGCAGTTTGTTATGTCAGCCGATCAAACCTCAGTAATATGGAAAGGCATAAATATTGACCAGATAGGCACAGCCGCTAACAGCGATATTTCAGCTGTCAGGATACTGGACAGCTCCGGAAATCCAATTACGGGCGCGCAAGCCACATTTTCAGCCAGCGGAACGAGCACAGGAACAGCAACAATATCCCTTCAGCAGAGCCCACAGACAATAGTCGTCGGAACGCCGGCAACGTATTACATTGCGGCGAAACATCAACCCCAACGCGGCAGCCTACGATTATGTGCAGTTGAGTTTGGCAAACACCTCTTATATAACTGTTAACAGCCCGAACAATATCTCATCCGCGAACTTCCCTGTCATTCAGGCAGTTCAAACATCTATCCATCCGTATCCCGACATTATGACAGTTCAAATGGTATCCGCGGGCCCCACCACGGTAAACCAGGGCGCGCAAAATGTAAGCATTGTCAAGATCAACGCATGGACCACATTGACCACAGTACCCTGGGACGCTTTGCAGATAAACCTGATACGCGGCGGATCCCCGTCCCTGCAGGACAGCGATATAACAACCGTGAATGTATTTAAACAAAACGCAGATTCGAGCCTTTCGCAGATAAGTTATGGCACCGACACTTTCAAATCGGACACGGCAAATATAATACTGACCAATTCGCAGGGCGGCAGCCCGTCGCCGCAGTCCATCACCCCGAGCACGCAGACGTATTTCGCGGTAGTTTCTATAAGCAGCAGCGCCACGGTGAACGGGACGTTCCAGATGAATTTCCCGAATGCAAGTTATTTCACTGTCCCGATGCCGCCGTATAATGTTGCCATCGCGAATGGAGGGGTTTTTACCTCTCAATCCACGGCCATTAACCAGCCGCCGGTGACAGTAAACGTGAGCGGTGTAAGCCTGTCAACTGGCTCAGTAAACCAGGGGACACACTCTGTGCAAATGTTGAAACTTGTTATGAATACGAGCAATTACAGCGCGCAATTGAAGGGCATAGGGTTATCCCTGTTCGGCACGGCGTCCGGCAGCGATATCAGCATGATACGTATTAACAATTCAAATAACCAGCAGATAAACTTTACGGCCAATCCATTTATGTCCTCGCAATATGTGTTTATTGACCTGACATCGTCAACGCAAACATTGACAACGGCGCTTACAACATTCTATGTGCTGCTGGATGTTTCCGACACGGCAGCGCCAAACGACACGATCGGGATCAACCTTCAAACTGCGGGGTATATCAGCCTCAATGGCCTGAATACTGTAAGCTCTTCAGGGTTCCCTATTAATTCAGGCTTAACCACTATCAATGCCGTGATCAATACTGTGTCAGTGGTCCCTTCCCTTCCTACGCCTACACTTTCCTCTGTTACGCAGGGCGACACTAATAGAGTGCTTGGAATATTAAACATGAGTTCAAATAACCTGCAGGTGATATGGTCTAAGCTGAACTTGTCGCTTACAAAGTCCCTTGGCGGGAGCGACACGGATATTTCAGACATTAAAATATACCGGAACGCAATAGGAAACGCTATCGTGTCCAGCGGCACTCTTATAGGCGCCCCAGTTTCGTTCACGAACGGCAAGGCGACGATCCAGATGATCAGCCCTGAGCCAATATACAATCCTGGCCTGCAAACGTATCAGTATCTTATTGTGGCAGATATCAGCCCAACTGCCACCGTCGGCGCGGCAGACTATATCAGCGTTGATACTACAAGTATTGTCGTAAACTCACCGAACATTATATCCAATACGCCCGTCGTCTTTCCTTGGTCGTGCACGATGTTTGGAATAACCGACATGGGACATACCCTTCTGGTTTCAGGCAAGAACCTCGCCGGCGGCACATTGGACCAGGGACAGCTTAACGCGCCGATTCTCCAGTTGGGATTGCACGTAAACAGCTATAAAGAGACCTTAAGCAATATTACGATCACAAAACTTGGGACACTGAGCGATTCGCTTGTAACAGCGGTAAAGATATATTCCGACACAAACGACACAGGCGTTATTAATATCCAGGCTGACCCGCTGATAGGCTCCGGGGTATTTGTGGGAGGAGTCGCTTCAATAAGCATAGCACCACAGGTATTGACCACTACAAATCAGTATTACATTATCAGCTGTGATATTGACCCAAATGCAACTGTTTACGCAACACTGGGAGTGCAGTTATCAACAACAACCTGTTTCAATATAGCGGCCCCTGACAGCGTGTCTCCCCAAAACCTGCCGCTGATGTCGGCAATACCAACAGTCCGCGATGTAAGGACGCCAACAATGCCTGTCGTTATTACGAGCGGCATATACACCAGCCATTTCCAGGAGTTGAACGCAACCTGGCAATCACAGGTGCTTGGCGGACGGTCGTTGACTGCCGGTATGCTATCGGAACTACAACAGGCGGCGTGGATGCCAAGAACTGGACTGACAACGGTGTAAACCAGACTATTCTGGCCCAGGGATTATCATTACAAAACGCGCAGACTTATTATGTATCTGTAATAACAAAAAGCAACTTCAATCTCTGGAGCAGTACGGGCGTAAGCGCCGGGATAACCGTTGACCTTATTCCGCCCGCAGTCAACGGCGTCCCTTCGGTAAGCCAGGACGGCTCTACCTACATGGTGACATGGCCCGCCGCGCAGACAGGTGTTTCGGGAGTGGCGGCATATGAACTGCAGCAGCGTATCGGAACTTCTCCAGTGTGGGTAACTGTTTCTTCGTTCACCTTAAGCGCCGCGCCGGCGCTGCTGGCGGCAAAGAAAGCGCCGGGCGATGAAAACAGCCTGCTGACAAGTTACGTTTTCAACAATCTGCCGGATGGTACCTATTTCTTCCGCGTGAGCGCTCTCAACGGCGCAGGTGTATGGTCAAATTTCACACCGGCAGCCAGAGTGGTGGTTGGGGCAGTGTCCAGCGAAGTTTTGTCCCTGGTTTCCGCATACCCCAATCCTTTCCATTCAAAGAACGCCAAAGTGGACATAAACTATACACTTAACCAGAATTCCAACATAACAATAAAGATATACGATCTATACGGCCATTTTGTCAATGAAATAGACTGCAACAGCGGATCCAACGGAGGTATTCTGGGCAGTAACGATGTAATGTGGGACGGCACAGATAAAAATGGCAGCAAAGTAAGCATGGGCGGCTATATAGTGAAAATAACATCAGACGCCGATGGACCTGATAACGCGGTGGTCATTAAAATAGGAGTTGTACATTGATACTTCAGTGGTAAGCCATAAGTGGTAAGCGGTAAGAAAAAGCAGTGCATTGGAATTTGAAGGTGAAAGTAACTTGGTGCTGGGAATACTGTGCAAGGTGCTAGGCGCATGGTGCAGGGTTAAACTCAAAGTCTTTACCTTGCCCACTGAACTATGCACCTTCCGCCATGCACGATAGCGGCAGATATCTGGTTATTCTATCAAAGAGTTAAACAAGAATTATACAATGAAAACAAAAAGGGTGTTTCCATTAACCATGACTCTGGTGCTGGCCCTAAAACTTTCTGCGTACTGCGCAGTGGGCGGACAGCCCGGGGAGATATTTGACTGGGGAATGGGCGCCAGGTCGCTTGGCATGGGAAAAGCTTTTACAGCGGTTGCGGATGACGCGTCAAGCGCGTACTGGAACCCCGCGAATATGCAGCTGTTGAACAGCCAGGAAGCGTCGTTCCTGCACAGTACGTTATGGGAAGGAACCAATTACGACGCGATAAGCTACGTGTTTCCCACCGCCCAGAGAAAGGCTTTTGGGCTTACTGTGGTACAGGCAGGCGAGCGCCGGGTTTGACGGCAGGGATGACAACAATATCCCGACCGGCAATTTCGCGGGCAACGGATACGGGGTTTAAGTTTGGCTATGGCCAGGCGCTTACTAAGGCGTTTTCGATCGGTACAGCGGTGAATTATTTGACCAGGGCCGTAGGGCCGTACTCCAGCACTTTGATGAGCCTTGACCTTGCAGGTACTTACTGGTTTAGCGAAAAAACCGCGTTCGCGGTCAAGGCGGGCAACATTTTTAGTTTTGCGGACAACACTGATGATACAATGCCTTTAATATTGCGTTTAGGCTACAGCCATAAAATGTTCAATGATAAACTGACCATGGCGTTAGATTATGAGATGCCGGATCAATGGTATGCCGGTTTTGAAATATCTTTGGCCCCTCTGTTCCTGAGGATAGGGCTGAATTATGAAGAAATGAGCACCGGCATAGGTTATTCGTTCAAAGATTACCGGATTGATTACGCGCTCGCGCAGAACACAGAGCTTGGCATATCTAACAGGATATCGTTCAGCGTTAAATTTGGCTCGGATCTATCTGAAGCAGAGGAATAAAATAGTCGCAGACTACATCAAACAGGGTGATACCCAGGTAATAAAGGGCAGGTTCAATAAGGCGCTGAACCTGTACGGCAGCGCCACGAACCTTGAAGATAGGCCCGATGCCGAAAAGAAATTCCAAAAGTTAAAGGGCCTGATGGACCAGGCCGAGCTAAGCGATATCCCGTCGAAGCTGAGCGAGGCCGAAAAGAAAGTAGCCGATTACACCTGCAAAGCTGTATCAGATTACCTGAACAATATGCCTTCCAGCGCGCTGTTGAATGTGCAGCAGGGATTAAGCGCGCATTCCGATAATCAGGTGTTAAAAACATTTGAGACCATGCTGAAAAAAGACGGGGCAACTTTAGCTGAAGAAACCTTATCGCCCGATACGCAGGTGGCAATGAAGCTCCAGCGCACGACACAGAATTTCAACGATAAAAAGTATGACCTTGTGGTCAAGGACTGCATGGATGTAGTGACGGTTGACCCTAATAACGCACTGGCTTATACCCGCTTGGGGTCGGCATATTACGCGTTAGGCTTAAAGGAGAAGGCATTAGACGCTTGGAGAAAGGCTTTAGCGATAAATCCGAATATACCTGAACTTCAGGAGTTCTTGAGGGAGATAAAAGAATGAGAGTTTGTAGACCCGGAGTTTCCTCTGCCAATAAATATGATGTACGTAGCTGCAGAGCTTGCTCTGCTGGTGTTGCCTTAAAGCCAAACGGCGGCGAAGCAAGCTTCGCCGCTACTTTTGTTTTGCTGTTGTTGGCCGTTGTAGCGTTGCCAGCCGTATTAACCGGTTGCGCGGGGATAAAACCGTACAGTAAAATGTACGAGCATGAGTTTTACTGGAAGGGAGACACAAAAAACATATATAAGACCAAGCTACTTAGCTGCAAAGGCAATGCGTCGGTAGTGGAGAAAAACGATGACCAGCGCGGGGTGACTAAAGTAACGAGTTTTAACGGGACAATGATCGGAAACCTGTCAATAACTGGCGACGGTAAAACACTGGGTTTTCAGGCGGCGAAAGCTAATGGCGAAACGAGCATTATGACTGTAAGCATTGATGGGACAGAAATGGGGAACGTGGTTTTCGCGAAAAAGGGATGCATTCAAGAGTCGCCCTGGATAGGAAATGACGGCAAAGATATATATTTCTGTTCGAATATTACGGGCGTACCGAGGATATGGGCGATGCGCCTTGATGACATTAGGGGCAACTTGAAAGACCAGACCGGTGGCGAGGGGGCTCAATTTGAGCCGAGCGTGTCGGATGACGGCCGGACAACTGTATTTACGAGCTTTCTGCCTGGATCAAAAGAAGAAGCCATCTGCGTGGCCGATGACAGCGGAGGCATCACATATTTACGGAAGGGCGGCTGTCCGCGCGTGTCCGGAGATGGTAAGCAGATAGTGTTCCTGTCGCCGGGAGAAGAGTCCGGTAAGTACAACCAGGTTTGGGTCATGGATGTGCACGGCAAGCCTATGCGCCAGATAACGAATCTTGATGGGGAATGCCGGGACGCATCTTTTTCGCCGGATGGGAAAGCGATCGTGTTCTCCTGCGATGCGCTTGGGGAAGAAGCTTCTGGAAAGAGGGATTTTAATATCTGGATAGCCGACATGCAGGATGGAACACAGAAACAAATGACAACGAACAGCGCCGCGGATGTCAGCCCTGTATGGTCAAAAGACGGGCGTTACATATATTTTTGTTCCAACCGCGGGATGAAGTGGAACATATGGCGGTTGAACTTGGATGAGAAGTTAAGGTTAGCCGCCCCAGTCGAAGTAAAAGCCTCGATAGACAACGGCGGAGTGAAGGTTAATTGGAAATCTATAGAAGGAAAAGGTATTATGTACGCGGTGTACTATACTGGAGCTGGCCAAGCCGTGTGGCAGAAAGCGAACAAGCAGCCGGTAAGTGAAGCGTCCTATACAGTAACAGGGTTAAAGCCAAGCGCTGCATACCGGTTCAAGGTAACCGCAACGGGGCCAAACGGCGTTGAGAGCGGAGATTCAGCTGCCGTACTGTGCATTACCCCAAACATAAAACCACCGGAGGGTTTAACAGCTAAGTTGAAATCTGACGGTAATGGGATAGGATTATACTGGAAGACCGTTCAGACAGCTGTCGGGTATAATGTCTATATGAAACCGGATTTCGGAAAGGTGTGGTGGAAAATGAACGAGTCGCCTGTAAAGGCGAAAGAATATACTATTGGAGAAGGATATTTGAGGAACAGGGAAGATTATGTTTTCAAAATATGCTCCTTAGATGAGACGGGATTTGAGAGCGTGAGGTCGGAAGGAGCAAGTCTGCCATTACAAAGAAAGCGGTGCTGAACCGGAAGTGAAGAAGGAAAGGGCCGCAGAAACGGCCAATGTAAAAGCTCCCGAACCATCCGCTAAGGCACAGAGCAGCGCAAATCCGCCGCCGCCCGCGCCCGCAGTCGGCCAGTGGGGGAACAACAGTACGGCCGTAAAATGGTAGAATATTCGCTGACAAGGAGCATAAGCGTAAATAAATGCTAAAATGATACCGGAACAAAATTGACAATAATAAGGATTTTAAAGAGGAACAGTTGGAAATAAAAAAAAGAAATATTTTGTCATCAACCGCGTTAAGCGCCGCTATTCTGTCTGTTTTTGTCAGGGTGGGCTGTGGGTACAGCGTTGATGACAAGATGAAACTGGAACAGTGGTACGCTTCGCAAGCGACAAGCGTTGTCGAGAATATTATCGGCAAAGGAGCTGTGGTTTCGTTCGTGCATGTTTACCTTGATACAGTGCAGTCACAGAAGGCCAAGGATGTGTACAGCATAGACGGCGGCAAGCAAACAACTACAAACTCGGCTGTGGTTTGGCAGGAAGATAAAAAGAATCAGCAGTACATGCTGCCCGGATTTCCGGTTAATGAGGGCAGCGGCGCGCCGGGCAAATGCCGGGCAAATATGAACACACATCCGAACAGAGTTTTGAGCTGCCCCAGACCGTTATAAAAAAAATAGACGTACAGATGTTCGTTGACAACCGGGTAAAGGACGAACATATAGGCGAACTGCCAAGCCTGGTAGCGAGCGTTTTGAGCATGGATAAGGGAAGAGGCGACAGCATAGAGATACGAAAGATACCGTTCCCTCCTCCACCTGGCTTTATGGAGCAGTTCCATAAGCCTGAACTTATAATGGACGCGGCGAAATTCGTGGTCCACACGACAGTTGTACTGCTGGGAGTGCTGCTTCTTTACAATGTTTTGAGGATGATGGCCGGAGATTTCGCCGCTATGGTGTCTGCCAGAAAAATTAATATTAAAGAAGAGGTCAACCGCAGCGTGATTGACGGCAAGCTGACCATTAAGCCGGAGCTGGGAGACGGGCAGACTGGCGGTGGCGGCAAGGGGTTGCCGCAGGCTAACGAGGGTTTGCTGGCTGGTGGAAAGACACAGGAACAGATCGAGGCGCGGCATTTTGGGTTTGTTAACGAGAACAACATGGCGCGGCTCGCCTGGCTGATACGGAACGAAGACGCTGAGAAGATAGCTATTACGATATCGTATCTCGATCCATTGGAGTCGCATCTTATCCTTTCAGCGCTGGTCCCGGAGAAAAAGGATGAAGTGCTCCA
Organism: Endomicrobiales bacterium; assembly: GCA_963794945.1. Taxonomy (GTDB): domain Bacteria; phylum Elusimicrobiota; class Endomicrobiia; order Endomicrobiales; family CAWCFT01; genus CAWCFT01. Next base: position 8,883 of record CAWCFT010000016.1, on the reverse strand, counting down.
CCTGCTGACCAAGACGTTCGATATGGAACCGGAAAAAGTTATCGAATGGGAAAATGTCGTCAAGAAAAAAATAGATTACGTATTGTTTGGCCCGGAGATGCTGATGGGCATGCTGGACATTGTTGATGACGCGGCGCGGGAAAAACTGCTTGATGAGATAGGAGAAAGGAACCAGGACCTTGCCAAAGAGCTAAAAGACAGTATGTTCCTGTTCGAGCATATAGGGTATCTTGAGGACAAGGACTTGCGGCACTTGCTGCGCGAAGTATCGAACGACCAGCTGGTGATCGCGGCGCAGGGTATGCCCGGCCAGTTTATGGACAAGATACTTCAAACACGTACCGAAGACGGGCGGAAGATGCTAAAAGAAAAGATAGAGTTGTCGCCAAAATTCCCTGAAAAACAGATACAGGATTCGCGCCAGGCTATAATAAAATTGGCCCGTCAGATGATAAAAGACGGGGTAATAACCCATAAGAAACCTACAAAGGTCGACGCCTATATAGTTTGATCTGTGGGCATGATCTTTAATTTCAAAGAGCAAACCTGCCAAGTAGACAACCTTTTCAGCTCACCGGCACAAAGCCCAGTTGACAATAGATTGCCATTGAATAGCGCCAGCAGGATTATCACGCCTATTAAAAATTGCTTTTAGGATTTGAATATTAGCAATTAGTTTTGTATAATACGTTTTCAGCAGCTATTTGGCCATCTAAATGAGATGACAAAACGGCTTGCTTTTTTAGTCTATCGCAGACAGCTATATTTGTAACAACAAAGCACCGCTAGCTTCCGCCCAAGGCGGATCCGCCTCCGGCGGACAATTGTCCTAATGCGAATAGGTGTTTAGGATTTCATACAGATTATAGGTCATTTATTATAGTATTCATGCACCGCTAGCTCAATTGGTAGAGCAGGCGACTCTTAAAGGACAGGCACATTGACGGAATAATAGACACTTCGACGGATAAATTTCTGCTAAGTATCTGCTGTAAACAAATAATGCCCACTTGCTTTGACAAAAAACCCCTAAAAGTGTTGGTTTAAAATAATAGGCAATATGTTGGAATAATAATGGACAGCCGCATTTATTGTCCATTATTTTTTATTTGGGGGGCTTGTAATTGAAGCGATTATGTTATATAATTGTGTCATAATATGAAGCGATTAACGCTTCATGAAAAGCGGGAGGTCTATAGTGCCTAAATATATCTGGGAAAAACCAGGCTGGTTTGATTTCAGTCCCGATTCAGGGGCTTTAATCGGCCCATTAGCCGATGTAAGAAAGGCTCAGGGCAATCTGCTTGGTAAAATATCTCTGCTGGACATAAAGCAGGAAGTCCAGGCGCAGGCCGAAGTGCTTGTTGAAGAGGCGGTCAGGACAGCGGAAATAGAAGGGATGGCCTTAAACAGGGATGCGGTTCGTTCATCGGTTGCAGTCCGGCTCGGCCTGCCCCACGGGGTTGTTGTAAAGGACAGGAATGCGGATGGTTTGGTTGAGGTCTCTGCTGGATGCGATACGTAATAATGAAAAAGCTCTGACAATAGCCCGGCTTAACGGTTGGCTGGCGGCATTGTTTCCTACAGGGTATTCGGGCCTAAAAAAGATAAAAGCCGGCCAAATGCGCGGAAACGAGCCTATGCAGGTGGTTTCCGGGCCTATGGGCAGGGAAAAAGTGCATTTTGAGGCGCCGCCAAAAGAACAGGCAAAGAAAGAACTCCAGCTTTTCATAGAGTGGTGGAACGGCTCGCTTGGAAAAATGGACGGCATATTGCGTTCCTCGGCGGCACACCTGCGTTTTATAACGATACACCCTTATGAAGACGGCAATGGAAGAATAGCCAGGGCCTTGGCTGACATGGCTCTTGCCCAGGATGAGCGCCTTAAGGTTAGGTTTTACAGCATTTCTTCGCAGATAATGAAGACGAGGGAGGATTACTATAAAGTCCTCGAAAACGTGCAGAACGGCAAGGCGGATGTAACTGAATGGTTTCTATGGTACCTGCAATGCGTCAGGGACGCCATAGAGAACTCGCAGAGTATAATCTCTCAGGTCTTCAAGAGGGCCGAATTCTGGAAAAAACATACCCATACACAGCTGAATGAAAGACAAAGAAAGGCGCTGACTAAACTGCTCGAAGCTGGCCCCGGAGGTTTTGCCGGCGACCTGACAACCAGAAAGTATGTTGGTATGACAAAAACCAGCAGGGCTACGGCATTCCGAGAGATCAACGATATGCTGGAAAAGGGAGTCATCCGTCATGTTGCAGGGAAAGGCAGAAGTGTAAAGTATGAAATAGTTTGGTAGTTTTTCTAAAGAGAAAGAATTACTTGTCTCTGCAAATATAGAGCATGGACATTCAAAGGATACAGAATGATAAGATTCGGACTAAGACAGTCATTTGACAAGATTGAGCAGATTGAGGAAAGGTATGCGAACACAGCCACTCCAGTGGAAGTGGCCTTGCCGTACTACTGGGATATTTATGAGCCGGTTAGAGTGCATTTAGGCGAGATTTCGGAAAAGATAAGAGCATTTGGCACGGACGTATTAAGCGTTCATGCTGTACAAGCACCTATTTCGGATGAGGGCTTCAGGGTTTGGGGCAAGGAGATTGCCGAGTTTGCGAAAGGATTAGGAGCAACGACTATCACGGTTCATCCAAACAATGCCAACAAAAGTGATATCGTTCAGAAAAAGGCTCTGAGCAATTTGGAATACCTCGCTGGGTTATTTAAGGATGAAATAGTTTTTTGTATTGAGACATTTGAAGGTAAGAGAAGGATATTTACCCCAGACGAAACGGTATCATTGAATCTGCCGATGACTTTGGATATATCGCATATACATGAGGATGAAAAAGTCTGGAGTTTGCTCAAAGGTTATAAAGATCGTATTTTGAATATTCATCTGTCGTCCAGGGAAGGCGCAAAACAGCATATGCCAATAGACGATTTTTGTAAAGATATCGTGCGGTATCTGATTGACAGTAAATGGAATGGCAACGTGATTCTCGAATATCTGTTTGAGTTTCACAGCCAGATGCCAAAGGATATAGAGCTATTAAAAGCGATGCCGTAAGACGCATTTCTTAAGATTATTGTGATTATTGCCACACAATAATTGTGTGGGCAATAATCTCGTAATTATCTTGATTCATTTATTCGTTCCGGAAGGAAGGGAAGATAAAAGAGCCGGAATTGTAACACTAAGGTATTAAACAGGCCTTTCAGCATTGCACAGCTGAAGGGCCTGTTTTAACTTTAAAAAAAGGAGCATACCTTTAGTCAGTGAAAATATGAAATGAACTACCGTTTGTTTATGATAAACAAGCTACAATGTAAATATTGTGTGGAAAATACCAGCCTTTTTGAAGGATTAGACGGTTATTATACCCAGGTATAATTGTCCATTTTCTGAGTTTTCCATATAATGCAATATAAAGCCAGAGTTTGCCCTGCACCAGGAGTGTGTTGAAATGACGGCATGGAGCATCTTGATGGAGTTGAACTGGTGCAGTCAGGAAAAGGGGACAACAATGAAGAAACTATTGCTATTAGCAGTAATGCTTTGTGTCGCAAACATAGCATACGCTTCTGATGCACCCGCGAATCCGTTAGGAAAATTGATGTGGAAAGCCCAGGTCAGCTATGGAATATTGATGAATCCAACCCTTAACGATCAGCCAGGGACAGTAAAGGGCGGGATCGGAATAATTGCGCAAGCGTTCATTCCTTCGAAAGACAATATAGAGTACGGAGCTGAAGCGGGGTATGAACCCATATACAGTTACGATTATGATGCTGTTTTCGGTAAGGCTAAGGCAACAGTTAGAAACATTCCTTTGCAGGGTGTTGTCAGGTACTACATATCAGACAAAAAAGCGAACCACGCAATATTTTTAAAAGGCGCCGCGGGCTTGAATTTCCTTGGTTCAACTGTTGAAACGTTTGGAGTTTCTTCAACTGAAAGTAATATGCGTTTTGGCATAGGATTTGGCGTCGGCATGATTATTAAAACAAGCACCAGGATCGAAATTGAACCAAATGTAAGGTACAACATTATATTTAACGCCGGTGATAATATTTCAATGCTTAACATAGGGGTTGGCATAGGTTTCTAATATACGCCTAATGAATTTTCCATATAGTGCAAACATTGTGTTGTGGAGGGTATGTGAAATGATGCGCGTTGGCATAGCAGCAGACCATGGCGGATTTGAGTTGAAAGTGCAGCTGAGCGCGGCGCTCAAGGCCGCCGGTTATAAAGTGGTAGACTTCGGCGCCAAAAAGTTGGTTACGGGAGATGACTACCCTGATTTTGTGGCGCCTCTGGCAAGGGCTGTGGCGAAGGGTGAGGTTACCCGGGGCCTGGCCATTTGCGGAAGCGGGGTCGGGGCTTGTGTCGCGGCCAATAAAATTCCGGGTGTGCGGGCGTGCCTGATCCATGAAACATTTTCAGCGCACCAGGGAGTCGAAGACGACGACATGAACATGATCTGCCTTGGCGGCCGCGTGGTCGGCTTTTCTCTTGCCTGGGAATTAGTCGAAACATTTCTTAAAGCAAAATACCACAGCGCCAAACGTTTCCAACGACGCCTAAGGAAAGTAGCGGCACTTGAATAAAAAAAAGGAGGATATGGTATGAAACTTAACGCAAAGGCTTTCGAGCTGACATTTGGGATTCTCTGGGGTTTCGGTTTGTTTTTCGGTACCTGGTGGATGATACTCATCGGGAAAGCGTCGGGAGCGCCGACGCTTATAAGCAGCGCTTACATAGGGTACAGCATTACTCCTATAGGCAGTCTGGTAGGCCTGGTCTGGGGTTTTTTCGATGGTTTAATTTGCGGCGCAATTTTCGCCTGGTTATATAATAAACTCTGTTCCCGGGAAAATGGAGCAAAATAATGAATGAGAACCCTTTAAAAAAATTGGAAGTCTTCGGGCAGTCGATCTGGCTCGATTACATACGTCGCGACCTGATTTCAAGCGGTGAACTCCGGCGTTTGATAGAAGAGGATGGCCTGAGCGGGATGACATCGAACCCGTCCATCTTTGAGAAAGCGATAGCGGAAAGCAGCCTGTACGACCAGGACATTCACGATATGGCCCTCAAGAAAAAGAATGTTAAAACGATCTATGAAGCTCTCAGTCAGCGCGATGTGCAGAACGCGGCTGACGAGTTCAAGACCGTATACGATAAGACTGACGGCGCTGATGGTTATGTCAGCCTGGAAGTCAACCCGCATCTGGCGCGAGACACCAAAGGCACTATTGAAGAAGCCCGCCGGTTATGGGCGGCGCTCGACAGACCAAACGTATTCATCAAAGTCCCTGCTACGGTGGAAGGCCTGCCAGCCATAAAGCAGCTCATCAGCGAAGGGATCAACATCAATGTTACACTGCTCTTTGGGCTGCCTCGTTATGGCGAGGTTGCTGAGGCCTATATCGCGGGCCTTGAAGCGCGCGCGGCCCAAGGCAAACCGGTGAGTCATATAGCTTCCGTAGCCAGTTTCTTTTTAAGCCGTATTGACACACTGGTGGACCCGCTCGTGGAAAAATTTATAGTTCCGGAAAACGAAAAGTCGGAAATCGCGAAGAAGGTATGTGGACAAGTGGCTATAGCTAGCGCTAAGGCGGCTTACCAGATATATAAAGAAATATTCAGTAGTGACAGGTTCAAGAAACTGGCTGATAAGGGCGCCCACACGCAGCGCCTGCTCTGGGCCAGCACAGGCACAAAGAATCCAGACTACAGCGATGTAAAATACATTGAACCAATAATCGGCCCGGATACCGTAAATACAGTCCCTCTTAAAACCATCGACGCCTATCGTGACCACGGCAACCCCAAGTCAAGCCTTGACCAAAATATCAAACAAGCAGACTGGATAATATCGCATTTACCGGAACTCGGAATCAGTATTGACAATGTGACCCGGCAGCTTGAAGATGAGGGCATCAAAAAATTTGACGAGCCATTCGATAAGCTTATGGAGACATTAACAAAAAAGTCACTAGGCTTAAAATAGAAAGGAGAAACTCATGTTTGTAGCTGATCTATTTGTTGCTCTGGCATTTGGGTTCTTTATTGTTTGGTTGGTTTCTCTTATTTTTAGCACAAGGGGCCCATGGAACAGCTTCTTGTGGTTTTTTTTGGTGGTCTCGCTTTTCTCGTGGGCGGGCGGCGTATGGCTAGTGCCTTTCGGGCCTCTGTGGCACGGATCGAACTGGTTGCCTATTATATTTATGGGAATTTTGATCGCTTTGCTGCTCGTGGCGGCAAGCCCAAGGATTTCCCGCAAGCGCGCAACGGAACACGAAAAGCTTGTTACAGAGGCTAACAAAGCGATAGAAAACGGCATATTATGGATATTAATAATTATATTACTGTTTTTCGGTATCAGCCACTATGCCCGGTACCCCATGTTTCGCTGAAGCCGGTTTCAATGAGGTAAGTGACATGCAAGTGAGCCCCTTTGCAGGAAAGCCTGCCGAACTTTCAATGCTGGTTGACGTGTCAAAACTTGTTACCGCCTATTATACCGAACTGCCCGACCCTTCGGTACCGGCGCAACGGGTTGTCTTCGGCACCTCAGGGCATCGCGGCTCATCCTTCATTAAATCGTTTAACGAAAGGCATATTCTCGCCATCACTCAGGCCATTTGCCTGTACCGCAATCAGCAGAAAATTGACGGCCCCCTGTTCATAGGAATGGATACGCACGCTCTGTCCGTGCCGGCTTTTGCCAGCGCGCTTGAAGTGCTCGCGGCCAACGGGGTGGAAGTGATGATGGCGGATAAAGAAGAATACACTCCAACCCCCGTAATTTCTCACGCCATTATCACCTACAACCGCGGGCGCAAGACAGGCCTTGCCGACGGCATAGTTATCACTCCTTCGCATAATCCGCCCCATGACGGAGGTTTCAAGTACAACCCTCCCAACGGCGGGCCGGCCGAAACCGATGTTACCGATTGGATAGAGGCTACTGCCAATGAATTGCTTGAGAGAGGTCTTAAAGATGTAAAAAGAATATCTTTCGAGAAGGCAATGCATTCTGGTACAACGCACCGGCATAATTTCCTCAATGAATATATAAGCGATCTCGGCAACGTTATTGATATGAACATAATCCGCGGCTCTAAGATAAGCATAGGTGCGGATCCTCTCGGCGGCGCTGGCGTTCACTACTGGAAGCCGATCGCCGAACGTTACGGGTTGAACCTGACGGTCGTAAACGATGTTGTCGATCCGACTTTTCGTTTTATGACGGTGGATTGGGACGGACAGATACGGATGGACCCGTCCTCGCCTTACGCTATGCAAAAGTTGATAGGTTTAAAAGACCGCTTCGATATCGCCTTTGCCTGCGATACTGACCACGACCGGCATGGCATTGTTACTAAAAGTACTGGACTGCTTGCACCCAATCACTATCTTTCAGTTGCTATCTTCTACCTTTTTCAGCACCGGCCCAAATGGCTCAAGGAAGCTGCGGTCGGCAAGACCGTGGTGAGCAGCCGGATGATAGATCTTGTCACAGCGAAGCTGGGACGCAAACTTTACGAGGTACCGGTCGGTTTCAAGTGGTTCGCTGACGGGCTGCTTGACGGTTCGCTCGGTTTCGGCGGGGAAGAGAGCGCAGGTGCGTCTTTCGTTCGTTTGGACGGCACGGTTTGGACAACGGATAAAGACGGTATAGTTCCGGCTCTGCTGGCCGCTGAGATAACGGCAAAAATGGGCCGCGACCCCGGAGAGATATACCGAGAACTAACGCGCGAGTTCGGTGAACCTGTTTATGACCGCGTGGAAGCGCCGGCCACTCCTGTGCAAAAAGAACGGTTGTCTAAACTTTCGCCCCAACAGGTTAAGCTCACGGAGCTTGCGGGTGAGAAAATCCAAAATGTCATAAATAAAGCGCCGGGTAACGGAGCTCCTATCGGCGGTTTGAAAGTAACTGCCGAAAGCGGATGGTTCGCGGCGCGTCCGTCAGGGACGGAAGCTATATACAAGATCTACGCGGAGAGTTTCAAGGGAGCGGATCATCTGAAAAAGATCCTCGCGGAAGCGCAGACGATCGTCAACGATGCTTTAGCGGCATCCCCGCCGGAATCAGTGATGAGTCAAAAATGAAGGAGAAACTATGAGCGAACAAAGGCCCGTCAGCAAGCCTGTCAACAAGCTCCTGTCCGAAGATGTCGAAGGGTTTGATGCCTTGTCCGAGCTTGCCCTTAATATACGATGGTCGTGGAACCACGCTACAGACAATGTCTGGCAGCAGCTCGATCCCGTGCTGTGGGAACTCACGCACAATCCCTGGGTCGTTCTTCAAACCGTTTCTCGAAGCCAGATAGAGCACGTATTGTCCGACCACGGTTTTCGCAAGAACGTTAATGACCTGGTGCAGGCCAGGCGAGCGGCGCTTGAAGCGCCCGCATGGTTCCAGAAGAATCATCTGCAGAGCTCGCTGACCAACGTTGCATATTTCAGCATGGAATTTATGCTTAGCGAAGCCCTGCCCATATACTCCGGCGGCCTTGGCAACGTAGCCGGCGACCAGCTCAAAGCTTACAGCGATCTTGGTGTGCCAGTTGTCGGGATAGGTCTGTTATACCAGCAAGGTTATTTTCGCCAGGTGATAAACAAGGATGGGGAACAAGAGGCAATTTATCCTTATAACGATCCCGGGCAACTGCCGATCACTCCTTTGCGGCAGGCGAACGGTGAGTGGCTGCGATTGGAGGTCACTTTGCCCGGTTACTCTGTATGGTTGCGCGCTTGGCAGGCCCAGGTGGGGAGAGTCAAACTTTATCTGTTAGACAGCAACGATCCCGCGAACATTCCAGTACACCGCGGAATTACGAGCGAACTTTATGGC
>CAWCFT010000015.1:0-185453 GCA_963794945.1 Endomicrobiales bacterium | reverse complement strand
AACCTTTAACGGGACCAATCACAGTTAATCTCGATATTACTAACAAATGTTCAGCTGGCTCGATGTGCTGGGTATGGTCGCCATATATTTCAGAAAACGATCAAAAAATCCCCAAAAATGAGTGTTTTGATTACAAGAATTTCAGCAAATTGTTAAAGGATTTCAAAAATATCGATATTCAACGGCTTAATTTATCGGGTTCCGGTGACCCACTATTACATCCAAATATTCTGGAAATAATAAAGGCAACGAAAGAGGCCGGGATCGGAATAAAACTTACTACTAGCGGGCTTTATTTTAATAAAGAAAGCCTCGGTTGCATTTTTAGCGAAAGAGTTGATCATACAGAATTCAGTATTCACGCCGCAACGGATGATACTTATAAGAAGATGCATCCAAGGCTGAATGCATCAACTTTCGGCTCCGTTATCGAAAAAATTCGGCATCTGAGCGAACTTAAAAAAAAGAATCGCAGTACGCAGCCATTCATCAGTGTAGTATTTGTGGTTTGCAATCAAAATTATATGGAAATAGTCAAAGCGATTGAATTGTATTCTACAATAGGAGTTGACCTGGTATACTTTAAGCATATGGATAATACATCTGCAACAGAATCCCTTGCCTTGAACCGATTACAAGAACAAGAGACTTTCAGGCTGCTTGGAGAAGCAAAAAAAGCCGCAAATAAACTTAAAATATTGTTTTATAGCGATTTTCGACCGATGTTTGTTGATAACGGAAAGATGGCAACAAGTGTTGCTAGTGAGTTTTACATGAAAAATAAATGCTACATAGGATGGGTATATGCAAACATACTCGCAGATGGGAACGTCGTTCCGTGCTGGCTGTACGAGTTACTATATGGGCAACGTATTTGATAGCTCATTTTCCAAAATATGGAATTCAGACAAATATCAAGAATTCCGACGAGATGGGGCCAATGTGTTCGCAAAAAACAGTATTGGCAGCATTATGAGATGCCGTGAATGTTTGCATATTGCACTTAATATGGATATATTTAGAGCAATTCATCCTCTTTATAGAATTAAGAAAAAAAATTATTTTAGCGGACGTAGTTTATCTAGGGCCTGAAATAGTATCAAGCACTATTTATTAATTTTCTATTGCATGTAATACTAGAATATGTAATAAATAAAGGCGGGATTCTCTGGTATGCGACTGTTGTTGAATGCATAGCTATGTTAGATTAGCCGTACGGAGTAAACTTGTATGAATTTAGATAATATCGAAGCAAGGGCTTTTGGAGACACGCATGATATAGCTCTGAAAATGCTTAATGACATGAGTGGCGGGAAGGTTTTAGACATAGCGGCAGGCGAGGGCCGCTTAAGTTACCGGCTTCAGCAAATGGGCTTCACAGTTAATGCCGCTGATGCTCAGACCTCTCAGTTTAAAATAGAAGGTATCCCTGTCACAAAAGCGGATATTAACAAAAGCCTTCCTTACACGGATGAAGTTTTCGATTGTATTATGTGCATTGAGACTTTTGAACACGTTCGTAATACAGGTTTCTGTCTTGGCGAGTTCAGAAGGATACTTAAACCTGACGGCAGGCTTATATTGTCCACCCCGAACATCACTTCACTGATCTCAAGGGCAATATTCCTCTTTTCCGGCCAATACGCAAATTTTTTCAATAACGATGACTCGTGTGTTGACAGGAACGGTGAGGACCGGCACATAATGCCTCTGCCGTCATGGCTGTTGGCGAGACATCTGGAAAGTTCTGGTTTTTCGGTAAAAGATATAAAATACAGTAACGGCGGGTTAGAGATTCCTACTAAAAAACGTCCATGGAAAAAATTGGTTTTCCTGCCTCACACACCCTTATTTGGCAACAGCGTCATAATCAGTGCAAGAAAAACACGGTAAACAGATATGTATCATAATTGGCAAATTAGCTCTAAGGGTGAACTTCTTCTGGCCTTCACGGAAGGAGAAACGGAAAATGAGTTTAAATCTACAGCATTAAAGTTTAACCGCGAAGGTTCGTTTATCGTTGCGTTTCTGGCTCCGGGCACCCAAAAGAAATTGTGGCAGTTTATTTAAAAGAAGCCGGCTACACCATTGTAAGAGCCCAGGAAAGAAAAATATATAACTTCATTCAATATATTGAAAAGTTACCGTTTATATCTATTTTTCGCAACTCTAAAGATGAAATTTTGAATGATATTAGGGCACTGAAGCTTCCCGCTGTTAGTTCGGGATTACCCTCCCCGCGTGTATTGCTAAAAAAGACTTTCAAGGGACAGATGCACGAAAAATGGTCGCATAACCTAGGCCGGTATGCTTCTTATGAACAATTCCATTCTCCAATAAAAGTTAATTTTGACGTCACCAGAAACTGTAATTTGTCCTGCCGGCATTGTTATTTAGAACAGTCAATCAATCCCGAAGACCTCCCGATCGAAAAAGTAAAGCTTATAATAGACAAGCTGGCTGAAAGTAAAATAAAAACGTGAACCTTTTCGGAGGAGAACCACTTCTTAGAAATGATATATTTGATATCATCGAATATGCCGGAAAGTCAGGGTTGGCAGTGATCATTAACACTAACGGAACTTTGCTCGATATCAGCACTGTTTCCAGGTTGAAAGAGCTCAATGTCGCGTCGCTGCATATTAGCTTGGATGCGCATTCAGCCGACAAACTATCTGAAATTAGGAAAGGTGTATCGTTCGACCTTCTAGTAGATAATATTAAAAGAGCCATGGCTACAGGATTGAATATACAGCTCAACTGCACAGCTACTCGTGTGAATATTTTGGGGCTCGCCGGATTATACAGGCTTGCGAACAAGATAGGCGTACCAATATTCTCGGTAGGGCCGTTTCATTCACTTGGAAGGGGAAGAGAAAACAATGATTCTCTGGTCGTTAACAGCGTTCTGTACTTCATTTGGGTTAATCTGCTCAAAGCCGTTTTCGTGTTTGGAAAAACGAAATTTTGTGTAAAAGAACGCTGCGACGCCAATAGTTATGTGCATATAGATCATTTAGGCAATTGCCATTACTGTTCGCAGATGCCGCGCGGGATACCTTTTGGTAACATTCTGGAGCAGGGTTTGCTCGAAATATGGCATTCCGCCAATTATAAGAACATATTCTGTCCAGATTCCATAAAAGAACCGTGCCTCTCATGCATTTTCAGAAGGATTTACTGTAACAACTGGAGATGCAGGGCCGAACCAGCTGCGGAGAAAAATGATATTTATGCCGGAATTGATGATTGTGTTCGAGGAAAGATATCAATGTTCATCAGAAAAATCCTAGAGTGTAATGAAATATTTTAAGTAGTTGTGTCATTTCTTTTATACAAATTGATTATAGTCTTGTCAGGGCATATCTCAGTTGAAATGCATTTGAATTCCTTTATTTTGGTGTTGAATACTTTGGTGTAAATATTCCTCGACCTGATGGTATAATCCTCGGGTTTATTATCGATAATTACAAAGCTGGATTTATGGATATCCGTAGAGAATATTTTCTCTATAGCCGAATCTTTATATGCCCCCCAATCAAAATTACTTCCGATGCGTCTAAATTCATAATCATTAACAGATTTGGTTAATTCATATTCAATGTTTGGCCAATATTTTGAAATTACAACAATGTTTGTATGCTTATTTTCGCAATATCTATTTATGATTGCGGCGATATTTTTTGAAGGAATACGCCAATTATTTTTATCCAGATTGAAAAAACAAATTTCTTCATTGTTCCTCAATTGGCTTTCAATAAAATTGCTAAAAGCAGCATTATTGACAGCAAATAATCTAAATATTCTAATAGGTGTTAGGGGAAAATAAGTCATTAAAGCGTACTGGGCAATACTTGAAAAAACAAATAAACAAATAAGATACTTATTGTTTTTAGTAATTGATAAAAAAAAGAAGGATATCATAAGTGCGATAAAAGGAAAGATCGGAAGTATTAGCCTGCCTTGCAGATTTGTGCCTGCTGACCAGAACAATATCATGGACACGCAAAAAAAAGGAATAAAATACTTTTTCTTAAGTATAAAATATATTAATGCAGCAAACGCTAAAAATGCATAAAAGGGCAGCAGCTGATTAAAAAAGAGTGTAAATAAATATTTTAGGTGAGAAGAGCCGAAAGTTTTAAATTTTGAGAAAACAAAAATATAACCGCCGAATCCATTTTTTATAATATATGTGCTCAAGTACCAAGGTAAAGCCAAGGCGAAACCGATCAGCAAAGAGAAACATAAGAATAATATCCTTTTTTTCGCCAGATTGCCGGGTTGTTGGAAAAAATAGAAAAGCAAAGGTATCAAAAATATAGCATATGGTTCTTTAGTCAGTAGACCAAGCCCTATAGTAGCCCCAGTCAGTAACGAAAACTTTAGATCGTCAAATCTATTAAGGACAAAGAGATAGAATGTAAGGGATATCATAGCTGTTAAAGCTGTTTCAAGTAAAAGTATGCGTGATAAGTTAAATATTGCCGGGAACATTCCACACAAGAACGCCGCTAGGAGCCCGGTTCTGTGATTGAAAAGAAGTTTGCCTGTTCCGTATATAGTTAACATTATAATCGCTAAATATACCATGTTAGACATGATAGCCATATTTATGTCACGCTTAATTAATAAAAAAGGGACTGCGGTAAAATAGTATAACGGTGGCTTCCAGGATTGGAGCAGATATTTTTTATACGGGAACGTGAGAGGATTGGAGATATCATGAGCCATGCCAAGCATTGGCTGAACATAGTAGGATTTGTCATTGCCAATGACGGTATTGCAGTTGCTTTTTAATACAATATAATTGTTTATAAAATGAAACAGCAGCATTAACATTATGCAGAGAAATGCAACTGTGTCTTGTCCTGAAGGTTTGACTGTTTTTGGGAAAATCATTTTTTAACGCTGTTGTTAGGGAAATAATTGAATATGAGATTGATGAAGTCTCAAATCAATAGAAGTGTATCATTTGCATTTATCCGAGTCAAGAGTTTGATTTTATGTTGCCAATTTGGGAGGTTTTTGGTATAATCTAATTCATAAAACGAGATCAATATGCTTAATGCGGAATAACTATGAATATTTGAAATCAATCGAGCCTTTTGATTCAAGGCTGAAATGCTATATTTATCAACATAATATTGAAAATTGCCAGCGAGCCACACTGGCAGGCATACAAGGGGGCAAAATATCAAAGGCACGTTTAATAATATCACAGATAAATCATATATTCTGATAATACAAACATATTGTTAGTGGTTTAATCAATTTTAGTATTTGTTAACTATATTGAATCTCAAATAAACACTATTCTATCCGGCATATCTTGTTTCACAAATATTTGACACCTATTTTAATATTATTACCCATCTGAACAATACAATGCTCATTATAAAGAAAAGCCGCAACTACAAAAAACTTATGACCGAATACAGTTGGAAGTTAGTTTGGGGCAAAATAAACCTTATTTAAGCTTCTATAACTGTACAATTCCTCGTAGCTAGTTGCGGGGAGGGTTATTGCCATATAGTTAGGAAATAAATCTATTACGATGAAATTATCATGCATAATATCATGCATAAAATGTAAATTTAATTGGATCATTCCCTTGTAATTTTAGTATTATTTCTGTATATAGAAAGCTTAATTAATTCACAAAATTATAAAGCAGATTCTGCACAGATATCACTGCAAAAACGGCAAAAGGAGTAACAAAAACATGAACAAAACAAAAGCCTTCAGAGTTGTAGTATGTGTGCTTATGTTTTGTGCCGCTTCACAGGCTGGAGCATACATGATCTTCAATGTGCCTAACCGCATAAAGAATGATTCAGCGCTTGTTAGTGGTGCTCACGGCAATGATTCCTATATACCCTTGTGCTCAGATATTATAAAATTATTTAATATAGACACCCATGCGCGTGCAGATAGCACGAATAATCCGGGCCTTCTTTGCCTTCTTTCTGACAGCCATAACATTGGCAATAATGAAAGCATGCTATTATTAAACGTGGTCTCGAGGTTTCTCTACATTTTTGCGGCTGTGATCGGTCTATTTATTATTTTTGGCCAAATAAGATATGATGATGCAAAAAGGATGTTCGATATTATTATATCATCGCTGGCGCTTCTCGTGCTTTCTCCGATACTTTTATTGTGCGCGGTTCTTATAAAACTTGAGTCGAAAGGCCCGGTATTATTTAAACAGACTAGGGTCGGCATAAATAGAAGGAAAAGATATAACTCTCAATTCCAGAACTGGTGCAGAAGAAATGATAGTAACCTTGGAAAACTATTTCATGTTTATAAACTGAGAACAATGTATGAAAACGCAGAAGCTAAAAGCGGGCCGATTTGGGCAAAAAAGAACGATAACAGGATAACGCGCATAGGAAAAATACTAAGGAAGACTCATTTAGACGAGATACCTCAATTTTACAATGTTATTATGGGAGATATGAGCATAATCGGGCCCAGGCCGGAAAGGCCGGTATTCGTTAATGAGCATAAAAAATATTTTCATGGGCGTTATAGTGTAAAACCTGGAATAACAGGACTAGCGCAGGTCAGGCAAAGCTACGCGGCCACGTTGGATGAAACTAAGAGAAAACTAAAATACGATAAACTGTATATAAAAAAGCAAAGCATAACAGTTGATATTGCAATACTATTGGATACTGCCAGAAGAGTTGTGGCTGATAAGGCCGCGCACTAAGAAAATTTTGATGCCCTGACTAAATAGAAAAGTATCGTGGCAAGAACTGATATAACACTTCCAGGCCTCGTTTGCGACCCTCCAAGCGGTAGTGTTCGTCGTTTTAAATCTAAATAAATCGAAGGTCTTTCCGCTTTTGGATTTATTTTGAGTATTACAGCTAGAAATAACATCAGATCTTGATTTGAGTTCTGAAAAAGTGTATTACTATATTACTATTACAAATGAAACAGGTGACAATGCTTCTAGATAATGAGATAGATATACATGAGATATTCACTAAGCTTTGGAGGACTTTAAGGAAATATCCCGGGGCAATGACACCTTTCCTCATAATGGGTTTCCTTGACCTGGTTCTCTTGGCCGCTTTATATTATGCCTCGAAGCCTCCAGTCTCGCCGAATTTCACTCCCTATATCAGGTCTCTCTGGGGTGAGAAGTACCTCCACTATCCTGCGAACTTCCTCATTTTGCCCGAGCTATTCGGTTACGGAAAAAACATGCTAATGTTTGTTACCGGCTTACTATCCAGCGGTGTGACTATAGCTGTGATATTTCAAATTCTAAGCAATACGGAGCCGGATTGGAAAATATGCATCTCAAAAACTTTCAACAAATATTTTGCCATGTTCTTCATCTGGGCGCTGGTGATGACGGCCAACTCTATAATGGTAAAATTTCTAGGCAGTTTTTATATAGTATTTCATTCCCCGAAGCATATATTTATCGCTGAGTTTTTCGCAGGAACAGTAGCTCAAACAATCTTTGTTTATTCTATCCCGGCAATTATAATAGAGAACAAAAAAATACTGGCATCCATAAAGAGGACGTTGTTTCTAGTTAAGGAATATCCTTTAATATCGCTTGCTATTATACTGCTACCCAACATGCTTCTTGCGCCTATGTATTACCTGCATTTTAAAATGACGTATTTTATGAGTGCTCTGTTCCCGGAAATTACCTTATGGATGCTCGTGATGAAAGTAATCATGACCACGGCGATAGATTTTGTAATAACTGTATCTGCTGCGCTGATGCTTTTAATGCACAGAGAGTTCGAAAATAAAAACATAGTTTTGTAAAGCATTTAAACGGATTTAGCGTAAAAGTGTTTGTTAGATCAGGCGGAATCGCGACACTTGGTCGGACTGCAAATGGAAATAGACATCACTGCCTTAAATGTCGGTTACATTTAACGCATTGCCTGTGGACTAAATACGCTCCCGGCTAAACCCAGCCGCAACAAAGCGGCAGTGCAAAATAGTAAATTCATTTGTTTTGCAACTAAAATACACTTGCATAATCTCAAGATATTTGTTAAAGTTGTAACGATGTACTATTCTAAAAGGCTAAAGATTTGTATAGAGTTGTGCCAAAGCTGCCTGTCATGTTAGAGATGGGGCGGCAATATTGAGGAAAAGATGAATAATGAAAATGTGAAGGCCTTGTTTTTAGTTTCGGCGTTGTTGTCCGTCATGATTATGGCATCATCATGCGCAACCATGAAAAAGAGCGATGCCCAAAAAATGACGAATATCAACGCGAAAATGGATGATTATATTTTAGGCCAGGATGATGTAATTCGTATAATGGTTGAACGCCATCCCGAGTGGAGCGGTGATTATACCATAAAGCCAGATGGGAAGATCCTGGTGCCGGGCATTGGAGATATCAAATTGGCCGGCCTGTCAAAAACGGGAGCTGAGGTGGCGTGCGAGGCAATAATGGATAAATATATAAATAATCCGCAAGTTACAGTAGATATCACCCGTTATGCCAGCGAAATGATTTATGTCTTTGGTGAAGTGAATCTGCCCGGGCGGTACTCGACCGGAGGGAAAAAAATAACGCTCAGGGATGCGATAATTATGGCTAATTTGCCTACGCATTTTGCCGCTACTCACAGAGTTTATATAATTACAACTTCTGAAAACAGGCCGGTGCAGCGAGTAGTCGACCTTTATAGGGTACTTTACCGTGGCGAAACTAAAAATAATATCATTATAAAACCGGGAGATGTTGTTTACGTCCCAAAAACCCTGTGGGGTCAGCTCGTATCGTTCTTGACTGATTTGCTGAGCCCTACCACAGCTGTTACGACGGCCCGGCAGGCCATGGTTCCGACAACGGCAACCCCTTGAACCTGAAAACCATATAGAGGAGAAAATGGACAAAGAAGCAAATACACAGCGCAATTTTGATGAGATCGTAGGGGTAGTTATAAGAAGACTGAACCTCTTTATTATACCCCTGATCATTATATCTATTATAACGGTTATTGTAGGGTCAATGCTTCCTAAGACCTATGAAACAAGCGCGCTCGTGCAAATTCAAACAAAAAACATTGTCGGCGCTGTTGTAAAAGATCAGGCGACATCTCATGATGTTGAGAATGAGTTTGAGACAATTGTAAAACAGGTAACAGCGTGGCCCCGGCTGGAACAGATGGTATCTCAGCTACACTTGGCAGATAATATAACCTCGCCTGCGGACCGCGAAATTGTTATCAAGGCTTTTAAGAACAGGATGAGATTTGTCTTGAAAAACGGGAATTTGGTGGAGATAGCTTATCAGGACAGAAGCCCCTATAATGCGCAGCAGGTCGTTAACGCCCTGGCCAGCTCGCTAATATCTATGAACGACAGTATGCAGAAGGAAGAGGCAAAGATAGCGATAGGGTTTATTCAGCAGCAGCTGGCTATTTACAAGCAAAAACTTGACAGCTCCCAACAGGATGTTTCAGCCAGCAAACTGGATACTGACCTGCAAACCGCGGTTCAGAAAAAGTTATTGCTTCTGGAAAAGATCCAGAGCATGCAGAGGATAGTGCCTTCCCAGATAACGAACGCGGAAAACCCTGCAATCGCCCAGCTGCAGGCTCGCCAGGGACAATTGGAGATGGAGCTTGCTAAGATCAGTTTCGACGCAAAGCCGGATAATCCAAGGGTTTTGTCGTTAAAAACAGAAATTAAGGAAATCAAAGACAAGATTGATGCGGAAATGGGCAAATCGAACGTTAAAGAAAATGTATTCATGCTCAATCCGCTTTATGTTCAGGCAAAACAGGAATTAAAACAAGTTGAGATGGAACTGGAGACTCTTAATAAACGCAAGAAAAGCACTGAGGGACAGGATCAAACTGTTCCCGCTAATGTAAGTGAAACAGAGATAACGAACATTGAAAGAAATAGGGCGGTTGATGAAGACATATACAAAATGCTGCTAAAACAGCTTGAAGCGGCATATGTTGCAGAAAGGCTTGAGAATTCTGAAAATGGCAACAAATACTCAGTTCTGGAATATGCCAGGCTTCCTCTGCAGCCGGTAAAACCCAGAATGGCCATGGTGGCTTTCATGGGCCTCGCGCTTGGCGCTCTTAGCGGGCTTGGGCTTGTGTTCGCGGTTGAAAATTTAAGCGGAGCTTTCCAAACCAAAGAGCAGGTTCAGGACATGCTCGACATACCGTTCTTGAGTTCGATCTCAAAAATGATATTGGAACAAGACAATGCCAAGAAAAGCCTTATCATTGGTCTCAAAGAGAAGATAAACGGTTTTATTCAGACAAATAAAATGCTTTCCGGGCTGACATTTGTAACGCCTCACATCGCGAAACAGATCCGCGATAAAGATATCTCCGCACAGCTTGTCGTTTATCATGAACCAAACTCAGTCATCTCTGACGAATTCCGGATACTAAGAACCCATATTTTTCACGGCGCCGGCGATGAAAAACCTCCCACAACACTGATCCTTACAAGCACGCTTAGAGGGGAAGGTAAAAGCACGACATCGTCAAACCTTGCGGTGACAATCGCTGACAGCGGGAGAAAGACACTGCTCATGGATTGCGACCTCAGGAAAGGGACTGTCGGGAATCTGTTCTCTATACCGGCGTCAAAAGGGCTCATAGATGTGCTTTCCGGGGAGATACAAGTAGATGCGGCTATCAAAGAAACAAAAATTAAAAACCTTTATGTACTTCACTCTGGTGGAGGCAACAGAAGGCCTTCCGAGCTGCTTGATTCCCCGGCAATGATAACATTAATGAAAAAATTAAAGGAAAGGTTCGAGTATATCATAATAGATTCTCCTCCCATAATAAATCTTCCAGATGCATCGGTAATGTGCAGGCTCGCGGATGCCGTTATAGTCGTGATCCAGGCCGGGCGCGCCAAGAAAAAGGATGTTATACACGCAAAGGAAAAACTCCAGCAGGTTGATACCAAGATCGCAGGGTTTGTGCTTACTAACGTGCAGTATTATATGCCCAGATATTTGTATGACTACTATTACAGTTATAAATGAAAGAGGTAAAAGTGAAATGAAAAAAGTATTTATGCTGGCCGTCATGTTGTCGTTATCCGCATTGCTTAGCAATGTAAACTGCGCGCAGGGGGCGCTATGCACAGATCTTAACAACGTGATAGTGTACCCTAACCCGTTTCAGACAAAGCTTGGCCATACCAATATCACGTTCGATAACCTTACAGGCACCGCTAGAATAAAGATATATAAAAAGACCGGCGAATTGATCTACGAAAGAGTTGTCACCACAGCGGACGGCCGTGCAATTTGGGACCTAACCAATAATAGTGGTTCGAGTGTTGCTTCAGGGATATATATTTATTTAATAACAAGCGGCGACAGTAAATCTAACGGCAAGATCGCAATACTAAAATAAGAATTTTAATAATCATAATACAGGAACTGAAAATGAAAAAACAAGCAATATTCACTGGCGTACTATTAACATTTTTAGTGCTGCCCGTAGTTAAGAATGCTTCAGCTGACGGTTTGGGCACTACCGGGGCCCAGATACTCGAGGTTATGCCTGACGCGAAAACAGCCGCGATGGGAGATACATATTCCGGGCTGAACGGCGAAATAGGCTGCTTGTATTATAACCCTGCCGGTTTAGCAACGGTAAAAAATGTGGAATATACATGTTCAAACGAACAATGGCAGGGAATGACTAACCAGTATATGGGAATGGCATACAGCCTGCATGATGTACGTTCGTCTAACCTTATTGATCTTGGAACCCTGGCAGTCGCGTTTTCAGATCTAAATTCAGGGCAAATAAACGGGATGGACGCGAACGGCAACCCGACAGGCAGTTTTACTGCCAGGGATCAGCTGCTTATATTCTCATACGCCAAAACTATTTATGAACAAGAATCTATCGGCCAGTTCGCGGCGGGATTAAGCACGAAATTTGTCACTGAAGAAATAAGCGACAACAATACAAAGGCGACGGCTTTCGACGCTGGCCTTTTGTGGAAGATGCCAGTTTACAATGCTTGTGTGGGCCTGACACGGCAGAACATGGGCAGCAGCATGCAATATGAAGAAGAATCTTTTGCCTTGCCGTCAAATACAAAGTTAAGCGCAAGCGCAAAAGCTCTTTACGGGGCGCTCACCATGAACGTTGATCTTAATATGCCGGACGCATCGCAGCAAACATACAATTTCGGTACCGAATATAATTTTATGGATACACTGTATTTGCGCCTGGGATACAATAATAAGTACTCATATACGAGCGGTATTACAACCGGCATAGGAATGAGCATAAAGCAGCTGGACGTATTATTTTTATATGCCAGCGAAGTCAGGATAGATTATGCCTTTATTCCAAATTCAGAACTCGGCAATGTAAACAAGCTATCCATCACAATGAAGATAGGGGCCGACTGATTACTAGTTTACAGGTAGTTAATATTGTTAATGATAGTTTTGTTGAATATAGCCCCAATCGAAGGGTCTTATCTGTATAATGTGTGTCATATGCGGCCTATTTAATCCCACCAACAATAATCCAATTAACATCCAAACTATTATAGATATGGTTTGCAGCCTGGAAAACGCGGACAAAATATTTATAAATCTAAAACATAATCCTATAATGGAGTATAAAATAATTATTTTATGAGCCCGACGAATTAGCCTATGACAAGAATTGAAGCTGTAAAATCATTTGATGAATTTTTAAAACTTGAACCTTATTGGAACAATCTGCTCGCTCAAAGCGATGCGGACATGCCTTTTATGACATTTGAATGGTTCAGGCTCTGGCTGAGGTTGTTCGGCAAGGGTAAAGAGATACTGATACTTTTGGTGAAGGATAATTCGGATGTTATCACAGCTATAGCTCCTTTTATAGTAGAAAAGATAAAGCTGAGAGGTATCCCTGTTAAAGCTATTAAATTTATGGAAAACTATTATTCTGTCAGAGCCGGAATGATAGTAACTGGAAACCAGATCGTTTTTCCTGAGTTGCTTAAATACTTAAATGAAATGCACACTGATTGGGACATGATGTGGCTTGACCAGATAGTAAAAGATTCCGTAACAAACAGGCAGATTAAAGATGCGCTTAAAGAAGGAAGATTAAAGTCTAAGGAGATGCCCGGCAATAAATCTCCGTATATAAAGATAGATTGTGATTGGGATAAATACGTTCAAGAAAGACCGAAAGAATTACGTTTAAAGATCAAAAAAACTAACAATCTTCTTCAAAATAACAGAGATTACGAGATTGTACATTACAGGAAAGATAATATTCAACAGGCTTTTGCTGAGATACTGGAGATTTCCAGGAATACTTGGAAATTTAAAAATAATTCCGCGATCGCGAGAACCAAGAAAGAATTAATTGGTTCAGCCAGCTGTCTGATATACTGGCTAAAAATAACTGGCTTAAAATAGAGGTATTAAAATATCAAAATAAGCCCATTGCCTTCACATATGATATTAAATATAAAGGGAAAGTATATGGGATTAAAAGTGGGTATGACAATAGATACCGGCATTTTGCTCCAGGATACATTCTGGCTATCAAAGTACTTAAAGAGTCATTTGAAAATAAAGACACTGAATTTGATCTAATCGGCAAAGCTGAGCCTTACAAAATGCTGTTTACTTCGGATTATAGAGAGCACAGCAAATATTTCATCTTCAAAAATACGTTTCGCGGTAGGATAATAAGTTTCATCGATTGCGCCATTATTCCAAGTGTTTATGCGATTAAACACTCGCTCAAAATATGAAGTCTTGATAGGAGAGTATTGTGAATAAATTAGAAATGCGTGAAAAACTAATTCGCTTTATCAAAAATAAATACCTAGTTGGGAAATCTATCGTAGTTAATGATACGGACTCTTTCATAGAACTAGGTATCATAGACTCTGTTGGTATACTTGAGCTAATAGAATTCATAGAAAATGAATTCAATATTTGTATAACTGAAACAGAAATGATATCAGCCAATTTTGATTCAGTCGAAAAAATCATCGAATTTATTGAGAGAAAATAGAATTAGTAATCACAAGTAACTTAGATTCTAATAATATTGGGCTGATTTGTAACTTTTTGGACATACGTATAATAGCCATAATCAGATTAAATTATCTTTAGTGGAATGAAAAAAGAAATATGGCGGTAAGAACATGGTAATTGTAAGTATATTCAGTAAGAATAATATCAAAAAAGCCGTCAATATTATAAAAACCGGTAGAATAGGCAGGTTATTTGAGCTTATATTGAATACAGTATCGTTCTCCATATTACGCCCTATATTTGTTTATGACCGCTTTTATATCTTAGTATGGGGCGATGTCCCGCAAAAAATTAGTAAAAGATCTACCATGTTTAAATTTAGGGTAGCAGATATAACTGATATCCCTAAGCTAAACGAGTTGGATTATCAAGGGAATTCATACGAAGATAAGCTCAAAAACGGAGATATTGGCATAATCGCAGAGTTTGACGAGAAAATCGCAGGAATGAAGTGGATAAGGTTGAAGCCTGATTATCTTATCCCTGAAGATGATTATCTGATAAAATTCCCAGAAAATAGTGCGCTGCTGCTTTGGACTTATATTGACCCAAAATACCGGCTAAGCAACATGTGGGTTAATTTAACTGAAGAAACCAGAAAGTATGCTATTGAGCATTCAACTAAGAATATATTTTCGTATATTGATGCCGTAAATGACAGATCAATACAATCAAATATTAAATACGGGGCTAGAATTATCGAACAAATAATGTATCTGCGTCTTTTGGGTATATTACGAATTTATATTAAGTGGATATTTTCTAAAGAAGGAAAACGTTCAATCTATGGCATACGCATTAAAATGACACCTAATTGCAATCCATATGATGAATTCCATAGAGTTATTTTGTAACCTTTATTTATTGACCATAAAAAGATATGTTAACAACGAAGATAGTAAATTCTTATGAGCAATTTGCTGGGCTTAGCGGCCAGTGGGATGATTTGCTCGCGAAAACGAATAATAATACTATTTTCCTAACATGGGAATGGATAAAGAACTGGTGGGATGAATTCAAAGACAATAAAGAGCTTCTAATAATACTTGGGTATAACGATGGCGAACTTGTGGGCATTGCCCCATTGATGAAGAGTTATGCCAGTGTGTTCGGTATTAGGTTGAAAAGCGTTGGATTCATTGGTTCGGGAAATGAGTCGCTACCTGACCATTTGAACATTTTTGCGTTGAAAGAATATAGAAATAATTTCCGAAAAGAAGTCTTTAACCTATTAATATCCGAATCTGTTAAATGGGATATACTGAAATTCGGGGATATGACATTGGACGATGAATTTACGGATGTGATATCATCAGTTTTTAAAGGAAAGTATAATTTTGATGTTGTTAAGGACCTGGAAAATATAAGCCCTTACCTTGTTCTGCCGGGGTCATGGGAGAATTACCTCGCTTCGTTGTCTCCGGAGGCCCGGTACTCTATCAGAAGAAAAGAACGCAATATTTCCAAGGACTATGATGTTGAATTCTCAATCTTGAAAGACTGGTCTCAACTTGAGCCTGTGTTTGATGCGCTAGAAGAACTTCACAAGAAGCGAATGGTTGATAAAAAAGAAACAGGAAGTTCTATGAGCTCGCCTTTCTGGAAATTCCACAGGAAGCTAGCTGTTATCTTTTTAAAAAAAGGCTGGCTGATGCTGGGCATTCTTAAGGCAAACAAAAGAATTGTTGCGGTTCAGTATGCGTTTCAATATCAAGGGAAAGCCTACTATTATCAATCAGGAATTGATATATCTTTTAATAAATATGGTGTGGGGGCAGTTCTAATTGGGAACATGATAAGAGAAGCAATTCAAAGAGGGTTATCGGAGTATGATTTCCTCAGAGGACGCGAATCATATAAGTTTCACTGGACAAGGCAGTTTAGGCAAAGTTCGGAAACGATTGTTTGGAATAAATCTCCACTATCCTGTTTAGTCATGAATCTGTTCCATATAAAAATGTTTTTAAAAGCAATGTTCGTTGCTGGAGGTGAATCAAATTAGCGGACTGCATGTAGAAGCTATAGAAACATACAGCGGGTTTATGTCTCTTAAGCCCGTGTGGAATACTTTACTGGCCAAGAGCGGAATGGATGTCCCTTTCATGACTTTTGAGTGGTTCGATCTTTGGCACAAGATCTATGGCAAAGAAAGCGAGATGCTGATACTGGCAGTGGGCGGTGATGAAGGTATAAGGGCCATAGTTCCGCTTAAAAGAGGTACAATGAAAGTTTGGGGGTTGCCGGTTAAGGTTGTTGAATTTATGGCTAATCACAATTCTATCAGGACTGGAATGATATTAACCGGCGACAGCAGCGAAGTTCTTAGATCAGTATTCGAATATCTGGATAAAAAAAAGTATAGGTTTGACCTGGCATATTTTGATTTTGTAGTAAAAGACAGTGATACAGATATCCTTATTCATGAAGAACTGAAAAGACGCGGCACTGGGTATAAAGAGATGGCAGGCGATAATTCTCCGTACATAAACATTGCCGGAGATTGGGACACTTACCTGAAAAAAAAAGCAAAACACCTACGTTCAAATATAAACTATAAGAACAATATGATAAATAAGGCCGGGAAGTACGAAATAATACAATATTGTAACGAAAATACGGAGAAAGCCATTTTAGATATATTTGATATTTTAAAACGATCATGGAAATCGAACTCAAAAGGCGCGATCAACGCAAGTAAACAAAGAACCGCATATTTTACTGAGATGCTAAAGACACTGTCTCAGAATGGTTGGCTCAGAATATGGATACTGACTTTTAATGATAACCCAATAGCTTTTGAATTTGATCTGGAATACAAAGATACCGTATATGCGATGCAGATAGGGTATGATGAGAAGTACGGCAGATTTTCGCCGGGGCTATTGCTTATCAGCCAGTCCATGAAGGCAGCCTTTGCCAGTGGTTTCAGGCAATATGACTTCCTAGGGAAAGAAGAGCGTTTTAAAATGCAGCTAGCTTCCGGCTGCAGGGCGCACCGAAAATATTATATATATAGCAATACTGTCAAAGGGAAACTTGTAAATTTCATTGATACGAAGATTATTCGCGTTTTAAAGATGGTCTTTAAAGGCAGAGATACTATAAACTGAAGGTTTAAGTGTTTTATAAAGTTTGGTTTGGATTAGCACGAAATGCCAAGATATGATAAAAATTGAGGCTATAACATCATTTTCTAATTTTCAATCACTACAAAATGAATGGAATCTATGTTTGGATTTAAGTGATTCAAAACATCCGTCACTAACTTTTGAGTGGATTTCCTGCTGGTGGCAAGCCTTTGGGCATTCAAATGATCTATTGATATTGATAGCGCGCGAAAATAACGAGATCATCGGGATAGCGCCTTTAATGAAGTCTTCAGTCCCTTACAGAATGTCTAAAATAAGGGTTATCACTTCGATAGGGGTATTTCACTCACTGCGGAATGATTTCATATTAATCAAAAAAAAGCGGGAAGTCCTGCAGGCCATGATAGATTATTTACGATTATCTTTTAATGAGCATTTACTGTTTGATTATATGTCACAAGATTCCGAAACAACCCGCATATTGTCCGATATCGTTGAGAACAGTAAGACGCATTTTATTAAAAGGCAGTCCCAATCTTCACCTTTCACAAGGATCAACTGCGGGTGGGAAGATTATCTAAAGTCCATGTCAAAAAAACAGAGGTATAAGCTTAGGCGCGCGTCTAAGGCATTAAGTAACGCCGAAATAACGATATACACTGACAAAGACATAGATAAAGCTATTGATGAAGTAATTGAAATATCAAAAAACAGCTGGAAATATGATGAAGGGATATCAATTGCCAATGCAAAGGATAATTCATTGTTTTACAGGCAGTTAGCAAAGGAATTCGCTGCTAAAGGATGGTTAACGATATGGGTATTGAAAATCCAATCCAAACCCGTTTCTTTCAATTATGACATTATTTTTAACAGTAAAATATTCGCTCTTCTCTCTGGTTATGATAAATCTTATGCGGAAATATCAACCGGTGAACATTTAAATGCTATATCCTTGAAATACTATTTCAACAGTAATTTCAACGAATATGACTGGATGGGCGAAAATAACGAATATAAAATGCATTGGACTTCGGAAGTCCGGCCGCACATAAAATATTTTATTTATAAAGAGTCGGTTTGGGGCCTTTTTTTATATTTATTTGAAAGCATTTTTGCGAATAGCGCCAGGTATTTATTTAAAAGACAGGCAATAACGGATCTAAAAGTCTGAAAAATATGATAATTATTGAAACTGTAACAACTTTTCAGGGCCTGACCGCGCTGGAACCAATATGGAATGATATGGCTGCAAAGGCAGGAATTGACCATCCATTTTTGGCATTTGAATGGATATCATGTTGGTGGCAAAGTTTTGGACATGGCAGTGAGCTGCAAATACTGGTTGCAAAAGAAGACAGCGCGGTTATCGGTATCGCTCCATTGATGAAAACCAAGATAAAACACAGGGGAGTGCCTTTAAAGGCTGTCACGTTTATAGCTAATTATCATTCAAACAGGTCGGGATTTATATTCCCCAAAAATAGGAAAGATGTCTTGGTCTTGTCTTAGGTCATATATTTAGCAAAATATCTGATATCGATGTATATCTTTTTGATTTTATTTCTGAAGTTTCAGAAAATAATGCGTTAATTTTTGATATTCTAAATGAAATGAAAGTGAAATACGTTAAAAGAGGTTCCATTACATCGCCATTCATTAAAATTGACCAGACATGGGAAGAATATCTGAAAACTGTTCAAAAAGATTTACGCCAGAAAATTAACCGCACAAGGAATATTTATAACAAAATCGATCAATATCAAATAACACAATATACTGTTGATAAGACAGGTAAAGTAATCGACGATCTATTGGCGATATCAAGAAAAACGTGGAAATATGATGCCGGCACAGCTATAGCCAGCAGTAAGGAAAATATAAAGTTCTATCAAGAGCTGGCAAAAGTATTTTCAGATAAGAATAGCCTAAGCATCTGGGTGCTGGAAATAGATTCTAAGCCTGCAGCGTTCGATTTTAGCCTGATGTTCAATAATAAAACATATATGTTAAAGGTGGGTTATGATAAGGAATATTCAAAATATGCGCCTGGAGTATTTATCAGCCTAAACGCGGTTAGGGACAGTTTTGATAAAGGAAAGTCCGAGTATGATTTTCTAGGTGACAATGATGCATATAAGAGGATGTGGACAAACATAGCCAGAAAGCATGTAAAATATATCGTTTTTAACGATAGCATTCTAGGCAATGCGCTTTATCGCGTTGAGAGCAATATAATCCCGTTGCTAAAAGGTTTAAGATCATTTATAGCAAAGAAGGAAGTCCTGGCATGAATAGAGTCAAAGTCCTGTATATGATCGATATTTTTAATAAACTCGCAGGTGCCGAGAAAAACCTCCTGGAGGTGTCAACGCTGGCCAATAAAGATAGATTTGAACCTATTATTTTTACTCTGCATTCAGGATACGCGAACCATCTGTTCAGTGAAAAGAATATAAGGGCTTATGACTTGAAAATCAAACAGATATATTCGCCCGGCGCGTTTATAAAGGCGTTAAAACTATTACGTTTCATGAAGAAGGAAAATATAAAGATAGTAGTCACATATCATGAGGGTTCAGATTTTTACGGCGGTGTAATTGCCCGGCTGGCGGGTATCCCGGTAGTTATTTCCAGCAGAAGGGATATGGGGTACCGGCTGACTAAAAGGCATATATTTTTGTACAGAATAATCAATAGGCTGTTCGATAGGATTATTGCCGTATCCGATGCCGTAAAGGAGATAATAGTTAAAAGAGAACACACTCTTAGTTCCAAGATAATAACGATCCACAACGGTGTTGAAACTGGTAAATATAGCTCAGTAATTCCGGTGACGGAGGCAAGAAGGAAGCTCGGTATAGACAATAATATACCTGTGGTAGGCATACTCGCGGCTTTGAGGAAGGTTAAAGGGCACAGGTACTTTATTGAAGCGGCCTCCATAGTTACGAAAGAATTTCCTGAATCACGTTTCCTGATCATAGGCACTCCCGAAGATTACAAGTATCTCGATGAGCTGAAAGAGCTGGTATATTCACTAGGTATTCAAAATAACGTTATTTTCACGGGTGAGTTCACGAACACTCCTGAAATATTGTCGATCCTTGATATTTCTGTTTTGGCTTCGCTAAACGAAGGCTTCTCCAATACAATATTAGAATCTATGTCCGCCGGCAAACCGGTTGTAGCCACAAATACCGGAGGTACGCCGGAAGCGGTCATTGACGGAATAACGGGAATACTAGTCCCGCCGTGCGATGCGAAAGCGCTTGCAGAAGGCATACTGCGATTATTGCGTGATAAGCAACTGCATGCTGCCATGGGTAATGCGGCAAAGCAGAAAGCGGTCGATGCATTCAGCGTAAATAAAATGATATCCTCTATAGAAGATCTCTATAAGGGGCTTTTGCAAAAATATGATTTCAAATCTAAATACGCCGCGGAAAATATATATACATCGTTCGGCAGATGCTTGTTGGATACTGTTAAAGTATTGATCGGTGCCGGTACTAGATACTCCGGAGCAGCATTTTTGATAAAAAGAGCTGCCAGATATCCTAAGATACTTGCTTATCACAGGATCAACGATGAGCTATTTGACCCTTTGTCAATGAATCTCTCGGTCAGTATGTTCGAGTCGCATTTAATCTACCTCAAGAAGCATTACCAGCCTGTAAGTATGGAGCAGGCCATAGAATGCATGGGATCCGGTAGAGAGCTTCCCGATAATGCAATAGTTATAACTTTTGACGACGGTTACAGAGATAATTATACGAATGCGTTGCCGCTTCTTAAGAGATACAATATTCCGGCCACTATATTTCTTAGCACTGAGTCTGTTAACACTAATACTATTCTCTGGTATGATGATATAGCGCTTTCTATTTATAACTCAGCAATGGATATAATTGACCTAACGAAATACGATGCCGGTATTTTCAAAATTGGCAGCTACAAGGAAAAGATTTCAGCCTGCCAGAAATTAATATGGATAATGAAGTATATGCCCAAAGACAAAAGAGAACAGGTTGCAGTTTACTTGAAAGATGTATTAAAGACGAATGGAACGAGTGAAATTGGATCAGCTTCTTTACTAAGTTGGGCCCAGATTAATGAAATGAAAGAACACGGGATAACATTTGGAAGCCACGGGATGAGCCATTCAATACTCACGACACTTTCTCCGGAAGGCATCAGGTACGAGATAGCGGAATCAAAAAATATTATTCAGGAACGAACAGGCCAGGAAGTCAATATGTTCGCTTATCCTAATGGCAGCGGGCAGGATTTTAATGGTGAGATAGTAAATTTGCTGAAAAATGCAGGTTACCGCAGCGCATGCACTTTGTTCCCCGCAACAAATAAGGATTTTTCTCTATTCTCGATAGGCAGATACGGCGTAAGCCCCAGAATGCTTTCCTGGCTGCCGGGAGTATTCTCGGGCAACAGGTTTGAACTAAGTATAACCAAAGGGTCATTAGCGAATTATGGTAAATTATTCGGGGTAGATCATGAGTCTTAAACAACAGACAGTATCAGGTATAAAATGGCAGGTGATTACTAGTGTGTCGCAGAGAATCATTTCTTTTGCGGTAACGATAGTGCTTGCCCGTCTTTTGGATCCTTCTACTTTTGGATTATTCGCCTTTGGCATAATTGTCGCAGGTTCTTTTGAACTATTTAAAACGATAGGTATCGATTCAGCGCTCATGAGAAGAAATGAGGATTTTGATGAATCCGCTAACACGGCATTTTTTATAATACCTTTTTTGGGGCTGTCTTTATATGCGCTCCTGTATTTTTCCGCGCCATATTTAGGGGTATTCCTTAATAGTGCTGACTTAGTAATGGTAGTAAGGGCTTTAGGCCTGATGTTTGTAATTACTTCTTTTACTAAAGTACCAGCAGTTACTCTTGATAAGCGTATGCAATTTAAATACTCTTCTATGGCCGATTTTTACGGGTCGCTGGTTTATAATGCAGGTGCAGTAATTCTAGCATTTTTTAAATTTGGAATATGGTCACTGGTTTACGCATACTTATTAAGGATGTTAGTATATATGGCCATTATCTGGATTGCCGCTAAATGGAAACCGAAATTTAAATTCAATCTGAAATTGGCATTAGAAATGCTCAACTTCGGGAAATATGTTTTTCTTACCTCAATTTTGTTATTCTTAAAAACATATTTGGATAATATCCTAGTTGGTAAACTGCTAGGAACGGCTATGCTTGGATTTTATTCAATAGCCTTTAATGTCGCGAATATAGGGTCGGATTATTTCGGCAACAAGGTATACGGTGTGGTGTATCCGGCATTTACAAGATTATGCTATAATATAGAAGCTCTTCAAAAAGCATTTCTTAAGGTTTTAAAATATATTTCGATAGTAGCCATCCCCTTGGGTGTCGGGTTATTTTTGTTGGGGAGCGAATTCTTGAAACTGGCATATGGAAATAAATGGGTCAGTGCTATCCCAATCTTAAAGATCCTTGCATGGGGAGGAATGTTTAGCCTTATCTCTCTTCCCATATCCGCTTTATTCCTAGCGATGGGAAAACCCAGGATAAATTTGTGGAGTGCATCAATCCAGGTAAGCCTATTCTTGGGATTTATTATCCCAGCGGCAAAGATATTCGGGGTGAATGGAGTGGCAGTTGTAGTTTCTGTGGCTGCACTGGCAAGATTATCATTTGAGATCTACTGGATAAGAAAGTACCTCACGATAAGCTTTAGTAATTTGGTTAATGTTTTTGGTCCTGCTTTATTGTCATCATCAGTAATGTTTATTGCTGTGGTGGTTTTTAAATGCAATTATGCCCATTATATTAGTAATTTATTTTTGAGATTTGGTTGTTTGATGTTTATAGCTGTATTGCCATTTGCTGCTATCTTATATCTAACAGATAAAGATGCATTTAATGAAATCAAACAGTTGATTAAACCGTAATAAACCGTGTTTTTCTAAAAGTTGTATACATAAGAGGTTTAAATGAAGTTGGTATCTCTATTTAAGAAGATTTACAGAGCATTATTAAACAAGATTGATATGATGAATTGCAATGAAATGACGATAGAGAATTATTTCAGGAAACAAGGGTGTCAAATAGGAACAAATAACAGAATATTCATTTTAAGTTTAGGGACTGAGCCATATTTAATAAGGATTGGGAATCATTGCACAATCACTGCCGGAGTTATATTCCTTACACATGACGGCAGTTGTTGGATATATAGAGAAGAAATGCCGGATTTAAATAAATATGGAACTATCGAGATCAAAGACAATTGTTTTATAGGTATAAATAGTATTCTAATGCCAAACATCACTATAGGGCCTAATTCAATTGTTGGAGCAGGTTCAGTAGTTACAAAAGATGTTCCTCCGGACACTATTGTGGCCGGAGTGCCTGCTAAAGTTATATGTTCGGTCACTGAGTATAAAGAAAAATGTGCTGCTAACTGGGCAAAAATGGGAATAAATGGGCCTAGAGAAACATGGCCTGAGCAATTAAAGGCTTATTTTTGGGGTAAAAAGTAATTGACATTATTTGTACTTCGCGGTAAGTATGTATGGGGACGGTTAAAAATGATCAAAGAAGACCTTAGTAGATACAGTTATTCAGATAAAAAGGAATCGTTAACAAAAAGGCTTTTTCATTTAGCGTTCACGCAAGAAGTCTGGGCAATAGTGGTTCATCGTATTGGCGCCTACTTTAATAGGAATTCAACCCCCGTTATCGCGCCTATTGGAAGATTTATATGTTTTTTCCTAAAGAAATTTGTTGAGATGACAACGGGCATATCAATTTCATTTGAAACTTGCATAGGGCCTGGTTTTTATATAGGGCATTTTGGCAACATCGTTGTTTATAAAGACGTAATCATCGGCAAAAACTGCAATATAGCTCAAGGCGTTACAATCGGAGTTCTTGGTGTGGGCAAAAAGGGCTCGCCAAAATTAGGCGATAATGTATATATTGGAGCAGGAGCAAAAGTATTGGGCGATATAAGGGTTGGCAATAACGTAAGAATAGGGGCAAATGCGGTCGTTCTTCACGATGTGCCTGATAATGCTACAGTGGTTGGCATACCGGCTAAAGTAATAAAAATCAACAGTCACGTGAACATAAATGGTTAGTTTAGCAGTTGTTGTTATATACGTTGTGGGATTGATATTAGTTGTCCTTTTCTCCTTGGCAGGAAAAATAAATCTGGGCCTGCTTTTCCTCATCCCTTTATTACCTTTAAGAAATGTAATAGATAGATTACAAGCCTTTCCTTTAGGGAAGGATATTATTAATATAGTTCTTATCGCGATGCTTATCGGATGGTTTTTCAAATCCAGAAAAAACTTCAAGTTAGAATATACACCCCTGAATTATGTAC
Source organism: Endomicrobiales bacterium (assembly GCA_963794945.1). Taxonomy (GTDB): domain Bacteria; phylum Elusimicrobiota; class Endomicrobiia; order Endomicrobiales; family CAWCFT01; genus CAWCFT01. Next base: position 160,912 of record CAWCFT010000015.1, on the reverse strand, counting down.
TAATATTTTTTATTATTTATACATTTATATCGCTATGTCTCGGCTCTTTATATCTTCAGATACCTCTTCCTTTCAGTCTTGCGGACGAACGTCTTCAAAATTGGAAGAATTACATAATGTTCCCTATAATATTTTTTATCGTTTTAAATAATGTTAAGAGCATCAAAGATATAAAAAGGCTTATCTTTTTTATGGCAATGGCGGTTCTGTTAATAGATTATTATACGCTTATGCAGATCAGGTGGATGTCGGGACCTCAGTACAGAGATAGAATCAACGGAACTTTTTCATATTTGGGGCCGAATGAATTGGCAGCCTTCCTTGGTAGTTATATCTTTGTCTTTTTTGGAACATTACCTTCAAGCAAAATTATTACGAAAATACTTTTTGCTATATCAGCTATCCTTGGCTTTTTCTGTGTTGTGTTCCTGTATTCAAGGGGAGCTTATATAGGTGTAATTGCCGCTTTAATAGTTATCTCCCTTATTAATAAAAAAATTTTATTAATACCGATTGCCGCTTTGTTGTTGTTTTGGCAGTCGTTCCTGCCACAAACAGTCATAGACAGGATAAGCGAAACCAAAACTGAAGAAGGCACTCTTGATGTTTCTTCACAGACGAGGCTTGATATTTGGAAAGTAAGCCTGGATCTCTTTTATAAAAATCCGTTAACCGGGGTAGGCTATAATGTCATTCCGTATGTTGATTTGCCCGGAGGACTGCACGATACACATAATTTATATCTAAAAATCCTTGCTGAGGAGGGGCTTGTAGGCATAATAATAATACTTATGCTTTTCAGATATGCCTTAATGTACGGATGGAGGCTGTATAAAACAGCAAATGACAGCTTTCTTAAAGGATTAGGCGTTGGGTTCATTATGTGTGTAGTATCGCTAATGGTATCAAATTTATTTGGCGATAGATGGACACACACCGAAGTAGGTACATTTTTTTGGGTTTTCCTGGCACTGGTTGTGAGAGGGTGTTTAATAGCTTGCGATGATCTTAAGGACAAGCTTAATCCAGTTAAAACTCCAATTTAAGTTATAGCTAGGAGAAAAATATCTGAAGATACTTCACTTAATTAGCAGTATAGGATATTTTGGCGCTGAAAATGTTGCACTCGAACTATGTCTTAAGATGAACGGCGGTGCAACGCAGGCCACTATCGGTGTTCTAAATAACCTTCACAATCCACATCTTGAGCTTTATGAAGCCGCTATAGAAAAGAAACTCCCCGCTGTACTTTTCAAATGCGGCGGCAGGTTCGATCTTATTACTGTATCGGAAATTCGCAGATTCGCGTCAACTCAAAACATCGATATCATTCACTGCCACGGATATAAATCAAATATGTACGGTTTGACGGCAACCGTATTTTCTAAGGTCAAAAAGGTGTCCACTGTTCACAACTGGATAAAGACGGACCGCACTCTTATAGTATACTCTGTCATCGATAAAATACTGCTTCGCTTCTTTGATGCCATAGTGGCAGTTTCAGGCGACATAAAGAACGAACTTATCAGTTCCGGTATACCGCTCAAAAAAATATCAACTATCAGCAACGGTATCGGTTTGGAGCGATTTTCGAGCGGGAAAAAGGATGAAAACCTTCGAAAAGAGCTCGGTTTTTCCCCGGGCGACAAGATAATCGGCACGGTAGGCAGGATGTCGCAGGAAAAAGGTCACATCCATCTTCTGGAGGCTGCCAAGAGGGTCATGGAAAGTGTTCCCGGAACAAAGCTTCTGATAGCCGGGGACGGGCCGCTTAGGAGCGGCCTCGAACAGGCCGCACGGGTTCTCGGTATCAGTGATAAAGTTGTTTTTGCGGGCGTAAGAAAAGATATTCCCAGAGTGTTGAGTATAATAGATATTTTTGTGCTGCCTTCGCTAGTAGAAGGAATGCCTATAGCATTATTGGAAGCAATGGCTTCTGGTAAATGCATCATCGCTTCGGAAACCGGAGACATACCCAAATTAATAATTAATGGGCAAACAGGCATACTTGTAAAGCCTGGAGATACAGATGGTTTACATAAGGCTATGGTAAGTTTGCTTAACGACGAGAGTTTGTCGGTACTTTTAGCCGGAAATGCCTATAGAAAAGTTGTAAATGAGTATTCATCTGAAAATATGAGCAGAGAATACACAAGCCTGTATTCGAAGCTCTATAATTAGAGGACAGGTATGAATTATATGTTCTTTAAGGCAGTCTTTATTATTTCGATTTTAGTTATTCTATATACTTATGTCCTATATCCGCTCATTATATGGGCCATGAGCGTGCTTTTCAATAGACCGGTTAAAAAAGCTGATATCCTGCCCTCTGTCAGTATAGTTATAGCCGCTTATAATGAGGAAGCGTCAATTGAAAGAAAGATACATAATTGCCTTGAACTTGATTACCCGGAGGAAAAGCTGGAAATACTGATCGGCTCGGATGGCTCATCCGACAGAACAAATGAGATCTTGGACAAAAATAGTTCTGAAAGAGTAAGATGCTACAAATTCAGCTCAAGAGAAGGAAAAGTAAATGTTCTGAACCGTATCGTTGCTGAAGCAAGAGGTGAGATAATCGTTTTCGCCGACGCGAGGCAGGTATTTGAAAATAATGCCATACTTGAACTTGTTAGGAATTTTGCAGATACGTCCATCGGTTGCGTCAGCGGGGCTCTTATTCTCAAAAATAGCGGTACCAATAAATTCGGGGACAGCCTGGGCGCGTACTGGAAATATGAGAAGTTCATAAGAAAATGCGAAAGCAGTGTTGACTCTATGATAGGCGCGACAGGCGCCATATATGCGATCAGGAAGGATTTGTTCACGCGGTCGGATAGTGATACACTACTAGACGATGTCTTTATACCGCTTATGACGGTTAAAAAAGGATTTCGCTCAATTTTCGAACAGCTCGCCGTGGCTTACGATGAGGTTTCAACGTCAAGGGAGACTGAATCCAGAAGAAAGGTTCGGACGCTTGCCGGGAACTGGCAGATATTTTTTAAATGCAGTGATATGTTGAACCCATTCGCTAGCAGAATAGCGTTTCAACTCATATCGCACAAGGTTTTGAGAGTTGTTGTGCCATTTTTTTTGATCCTGGCATTTGCTTCTAATATATTTGCCTTAAATGAGCATTTGTACGTTTTTATATTTATTTTGCAGGTATTTTTCTATCTGTGCGCTTTATTCGGTTCAAAACTGATCGGATCAGAGTTGAAGTTGTTTACTATACCATATGCATTCTGCGCGTTGAATATAGACGCACTTAAAGGGATGTTATTTTATTTCAACAGGTCACAAAAGGTAACATGGGTAAAATGAATAGAGCTGGCGCAGTCCCCATTCTTATGTATCACGAAATTACTAGGGCCGATTCCACTGCGGAAACATCTTATAAGAATTCAGTGGGGCCGTATTTCCTCAGGGAAGCAGCTTTTCGTGACCAGATGGCAACTTTAAAGAAAAATGGTTTTAGGACCATATCTTTGTATCAGCTAACGGATTATTTCAACGGGTCATTGGCAGTTAGCGGCTCGGAAAAACTGGTAGTAATCACATTTGATGACGGGTATATAGGCAACTATCTTTTTGCCTTGCCTATCCTGAAGGAATTCGGGTTTACAGCGACAATCTTCGTGGCCGCCGGCCTTGTTGGCGAACAAAACATGATGAGTTGGAAACAGCTGAAGGAAATGGCCGATGCCGGGATGTCGATCCAATCCCATACTCTAACACATCGCTTTCTTAAGCAGCTCGGAGAAAAAGAGATACTGCACGAGCTGAGCGAGTCGAAGAGGCTTTTGGAAAGCAAACTCAAAATCAACATCGATTTTATATCTCTCCCTCACGGCAGCTACGGCAAAACATTTAAAGAGCTAGCTCTGCGGTCCGGGTATATAGGAGGCTGTTCATCCCGGGCCGGACTAAACACTCCCGCCACGCAGCAGTTCCTTTTTAATAGAATAAACATAAATAAGGCGCTCTCTATTGATGATTTCGAAAAGATTATAAAAGCGGACCCATTTTCAATCAATAAATTAGTATTTGCAAAGTTTGTAAAGCAATCTGTACGTAGCTGTATCGGAGAAAAAACATATAAACGCGTTTATGATGCAATATTTCAAGTCAACTCTCTCAAGAAAAGGAAACAGAAATGAAACTTTTGTTCATTACAACTAAGTGCCCATACCCTCCGCGGGAAGGAATGACCCTCAGGACCTATAATCTCATTAATCAGGCCGCAAAATATGCAGATATATACCTGCTAAGCCTTATCCAGGACGAAAAGGAATTTGAAGGGCTTGAACACCTCAAAACTATGTGTAAATATGTGAAGGGAGTGAGGGTTGGAGCCAATAGATCAAAATTTAACCTTGCGCTAAAGCTTGCAGGCAATTTATTTTCGGCATTACCGTTCGTTTGCGCCAAATACGACGAGCCTGAGATACGAAATGAGATCAGGCAACTAAGATCAACAGTAAAATTCGACGCCGTGCATCTTGACCTGCTGCCGCTCGCTGTATATCAAAATGAGGTCCAGGGCTCCAGGATAGTTATGGTCGAGCACAATATAGAATCGAGCCTATTGCTGAGGCGCTATTATCATGAGAAACATGTCCTGACTAAAATATTCCTTTATTTCCAATATCTAAAACTAAGAAGATATGAGTCTAAAGTATGCAACGCGCTGGACTGTACAATAGTTGTCTCGGAAGTGGATAAAGCTGACCTGTTGGAGATGTCTCCCCGGGCAAAGATAGAGGTCGTGCCGAACGGCACGTCTACAGAATTCTTTAAACCCGGCACAAATCCTCCCGAGAGGAACACACTAATTTTTGTAGGCGGTCAGAACTGGCACCCTAACTCCGACGGCTTAAGATATTTCTTCGCAAAGATATTCCAAGATATAGTTGCTGCTATTCCCGATATAAAACTTTATGTGATTGGGAAAAAAGCGAATAATAATATCGTTCCCGAGGTTTATCAAGACAATGTCATCCAAACAGGCATCGTTGATGATATAAGGCCCTGGGTGGAGAGGTCGGCGATATTTGTAGTGCCTCTGCGCGTTGGCGGTGGAACAAGGTTAAAAATACTCGATGCCATGGCCATGGGGAAAGCTATTGTTTCTACTTCTATCGGCAGCGAAGGTATTGATGTGGTTTCCGGGCAGAACATCGTTGTAGTTGACGACCCTAAGGAATTCTCGGAACAAATCGTAAAATTGCTCAAAGACCCCCAAAAAATACATGCCCTTGGAGAAAGCGCGAGAAAGACCGCAATGAATAAGTATGATTGGAACATTGTTTACGAGAAGATGAGAAGAATATATTCAGCTAACTAAAATTTATCCGTTGCCGGTAAGCAAAATACCGTAATTTAACATGAAAAAATGCCTTTTACTGATCTTGATTATATTCATGCTTCTGCTCGCACAGTTTGCCCTGTTTTACCGCTATTGGCTGACGCAGATCGGGGCATTTTTGGTCTATCAAGATAAAATCTCTCCGGCAGACGCCATACTCGTGCTTGGCGGCGGCAGGAAAGAAAGAATAGTGCAGGGGGTCGATCTTTATCTTAAGAAATATGGGAACAAGGTCATATTTACCGGTGAATACCAGCAATATTTGTATGCTCACAGTTATCATTGGGCGATACAGGCGCAGAAATACGCTGAAACGATCGGCCTGCCGAAAGACAGGGTCATACTGGTGCTTAATTCGTCAACTACCCATACCGACGCTACTCTGACAAAAGAAATCTGCGTAGAAAACAAGTTCAGGACTCTTATCGTTGTAAGCGAACCCTTTCATACAAAGCGGGCCTACTACACATTTAAAAAGGTTTATGCCGGTTCGGGGATCAAGGTAATGGTATATCCGGTGCAGGAAAGCTGGTATAAAAAGGATAACTGGTGGAAATCTAAAGACGGCCTGATGGAGACCCAAACCGAGTATTTAAAATGGATCTATAATATCTGGAAACGAAATATATTTTAAGCAAAGGAACGAAAATGCGCGGTAGTTATTTAAAAACGGCTGTTATCTCAGTTCTTCTAATGATAACACTTTTCCAGTTAAAATTATTCGCGTTTAACTATGTGCTTGGAAACACCCTGTACCCGTATTCTACGCAAGGCAGCCGGCTAAGAATAAATCTTATGTTGATCCTGTCTTTCATACAACGATCACAAGGGTAAGTGATAAAAAAATCGACAAGTATACAGGGAAAAGGCTGATCACCGGATATTCTACTTTTTCAGGAGTCAGTTCCGATGGGAAATATATTTTGTTAATGATGTGCGATGCTTCTGCTAAGTACGCTCTTTACAACGCAGTTACGAATGTTTATATCAAGGATCTCAGGCTGGAATCTTGGAACGGTGACCCCGAACCCAGGTGGGACGGGAGCAGTAATCACCCTTCATGGCTGTATTATGTCCGTGGGCCTAAACTCATGCGGATGGATGTTAATGCTTCAGAACCCCCTGGGGACATCTGTTAGTGTGCATGATTTCAGCCAGCAGTATCCAAAATGTACCTATATCAAATGCGATGAAGAAGGCGATTGTTCCTCGGATTCAAGATATTGGGCTTTTGAGGTCAGAGACAGCGCATGGAAAATATTGAGCATTGTTACTTACGATAAGAAGACAGAACCAGATCCTTGGAAGGATGACCAGTTTCCCGTATGATATCAATTGCGTCAGTGTTGCACCGGATGGTTCTAAAGTCCTTGTCGACTGGCAATATGTGCCGCATAACCGCGGAAAAGGCCCGGTCGCATATAACCTCGATTTTACGACAACCGGCTCGCCCTGGCCCGTTAAAAACGACGCGACACACTGGTGCTGGGCGCAAATGAGAAACGGAGACCTTGCTGTAGTTTCACAGAACAATGAAACCGACCGTATGCAGGTTTGCGATGTGGCTACGGGTGAAAAATACAATATTATGGCTCATAAAAGTATGGGTTGGAACTGCGGATTCCATTTTTTCAACACAGGAAAACCGGGTTGGGCCGGTATGTACACTATCAGCACGCCTAATTCTCATTCTTCCTGGGCGTATGACCAGATATATCTCATTGAATTAAAGGCCGATGGACGCATTTTCCGCGTTACGTTCTCACAGCATATTTATAAGGGCGATTATTTTGATGAGGGGCACGCCCAGATGGATTGGCACCTGACCGGAACAAAGCTGTGGTTTAATTCCAACTGGCGGGGGATAAGCAACGCCGAAGTTTACAGGGTGGATCTGCCGGAGCATTGGTATGAAGACCTTGAAGGCCTGCCGTATACGGTTAAGCCGCAGTCTTTGCCAGTTAAAGATGAACCGGAACCTGTTGTTCAGGAGCCGCAGATTGTACACGAAGCTGAAATAGCGGACCCAGCCCCTGTCCCTGCAGTTCCACTGCCGGCTCCTTCAGAGCTTTATGTCAGCTCAGTCAGTGTCAATTCGGTAGTATTGAGTTGGAAATATAATTCTGATAATAAATCCGGTTTTAAGATTGAAAGAAAAGAAAAGTTAACAGACAGCTATACTCAAATAGGCACCGTGAGTCCTAATATAACAACTTTTGCCGATACAGGGCTTGCTCCAATGACGCGCTACTTCTACAGGGTCAAAGCTTACAATGCCGATTCCGATTCGGAATATTCGAATGAAACGTCTACGTTCACCCGGGTAGCTGTTCCTGTGGACCCTTTTGACACAATAGCGGAAAACGAAGCGGCGATCGTAATTTCATCTGGCATCAAGACAACTGAAACAGAATACAGGATAAAGATATATTTTAAAGGAAAATATACCGGTACGTATGAATGCAGGATATTCGCTCTGACAGGTGAACAAGCCTGGTACGATGCAAAAGATGATATCAAGAGCGGAGTATTCGATTGGGCCGTGAAAAACCCGCCTGTGGGAGAGTATGTAGCTGTAATTACAGGACCGGATATGAATATTAAAAAGAAAGCATTGATTTTTAAGTAATATTTTATTATATTTACTCTGTGGATGTGTTCAAAGGAACGTCCCAATTATTTGGTGATATTTTATGCATACCAACTTTTCCATACCATATAACCCACGATAGATGCTGATCGCTTTGTTCATGCAGCCTATATATGGATGATGGCGGTTAGGTTTATCGCAGCAAAAAATACCCCAAATAATTTGCGTGTGAAATGAATATATGAAAATAAAACACATAATTATTGTATTTATAATGAGTTGTTTTGCTGTTTCTGGGCGCGTTTATGCCCAGGATATTAATTACATAATTAACTATTCTACGTACGATCTGGTTCCGTACGGGACTGGTACGCCCATATATTCCACGCAGGCAGAACCCGCACAAGGTGTCCCCTACGTTGACAGTTATTTCAACACAACGGTAACACGCTTGACAAATGCGGCAACAGAACCATTCGGATGAGCCGTTCGGCACCAATGTTGAATATGCCACATATAACCCAGAATCTTGTGATGGGAAATATCTGGTTTTTGAAGGTGAAGTTAATGTTCAAGATGGTGGCGACTATTACTTATACACTTCCACAGGCGGTTGTCTGATGAATCTAAATACGTATGTGGGAGATTGGGATGGGAGCAGCCAGAAGTGCGGTGGGATAATTCAGGTTCCCACCCTTCCTGGTTATATTACAGGAAAAACATGCAATTAAGGTATTATGATGTGGCTGCTCAAACAGATAATCTGGTACATGATTTTGCCAATGATTTTCCGACGTATGCTGCTGCCGGTTACTTTATATGGAACGGAGATGAAGGCGAGACCTCTGAAAACAGCAGGTATTGGATATTTATGATAGGTAACTCTAATACAAATATCCCTGAGGTCTTTACGTATGATAAGACAAATGATGTAGTGCTTGCTTCAATGGCAACAACAAGCGCGCCAAACGCTGTTTATATGTCCAAGTCCGGCAATTATGCTTTTGTAGGATATGATACAACACCGATGTGTTATTCTAACACATTTACAAACGGGTTTAGTCCGATGCTAATGTTTCCACATGTATCGTTCGGCTATGACAAACAGGGGAATGAAATAGTGTTTTTTATGCAGCAGACAGTTTCGCCTGTAGGAAATTGGACAGACACCATGCAGTTTGTAAGACTGGATAACCAGAAAGCCTACCCTGTTATATATCAAGGTGATTTCGGATGGAATGGTTCAAATATCAATCTTTCATGCCCCGGTATTGCCGCAAAGGGCTGGGGTTTAATATCCACGTATGGGCAGAACACAGAGTGGGACGGCCCTAATACAGGTTCAAACTCAGGTACTGGGCCTGGAGATGGTGTTCAATATAGTGATTGGGCTGATAACCAGCTTATGATGGTAGAACTTGACGAGACAAGAACAAGCACAACGACTGTCCATCCTCGGCTCTGGCGGGTTGGCTTTACACAAAATATATGTAATACGAACTATTATTTTGACCAGCCAAATGCCGCAATTACCACTAACGGCCAAAGGATTTACTGGACTTCGGACTGGCGAAATTACACTACAGGTGCCATGGAAGTTAACAAGGTAGATCTGCCGGCTCACTGGTATACTGATCTAGGTGCGACGTTCATCGATACAACTCCGCCGTATACGGCTGCCTTTAATCCGCCACAAAGCTCTACTGGGGTAGCGGTGAGCCCGCCTACAATATCTTTTCAGGTGCTCGACGACAGCAGCGGCGTCGACGTTTCCTCTCTAGTGCTGTCCGTGAACGGTTCTACGGTTTTCAACGGAGTATCCCCGCATCCCTATACTACGGTAACCGGTACAAGCGCGGATTATACCGTTACTTATACTTCTCCGGCAAATTTCAATTACAGCGATCAGATAAATGTCACGATAAACGCGAAAGACCTTGCCGGCAATATCATGCCCCAGGTTGCATATAGTTTTACAGTTATCGCTTCTTCTGTAATAAGCGCTCCATCTAATTTAACTGCAGCGCCAGTATCTTCGTCTACAATAAACCTGGCGTGGACAAATAATGCAACTAACGAGACGGGGTTCCAAGTCTGGCGTAGCACGTATTCTGGCGGTGAAGTTCAAATAGCTGTAACAACCGCGAATGTTGTCGCGTATTGTGACCCGACCCTGTCCGCATCTTCCACTTATTATTACCAGGTCCGGGCAATAAATGCTGTAGGGAGCTCTCCGTACAGTAACGAAGCGTCTACCGTCACATATCCAGCTTGGTATATGAACGCCCCCGCTAATTTAACGGCAATAGCGGTATCTTCATCCACAATAAACCTTGCATGGACAAACAATTCGAGCAACGACACTGGGTTCAAAATAGAGAGAAGCACGGTTTCCGGCACTTGCTACAGCCAAATATATTTAACGGTGGCTAATGCTGTCGCATATAGTGATCCAACGCTGTCCGCTTCATCTACATATTATTACCGCATCAGGGCGACAAATGCCGGCGGGGATTCGGCATACAGTAATGAAGCGTCCACGGCAACATATCCTCCTCCGTTCATAAGCCCGCCGTCTAATTTGACTGCAACGCCTGTATCATCAACAACAATAAACCTGGCGTGGACAAATAATGCAAGCAACGAGACAGGGTTCCAAATTTGGCGCAGTACATATTCTGGCGGTGAAGTGTATGTTAGCAGCACAAGTGCAGTCGGATATGTTGATCCGTCTTTGTCCGCGTCAACCACCTATTATTATCAGGTCAGGGCGATAAATGCCTTCGTTAATTCTGCATTCAGCAATGAAGCATCTACTGTAACATATTCGTCGATGTACATAGCCCCTCCTTCAAGTTTAACGGCGGCGGCTGTTTCGTCATCAACGATAAATCTGGCATGGGCTAATAATGCAAGCAACGAGACAGGGTTCCAAATATGGCGCAGCACCGTTTCGAATAATTATTACGTTTCAGTAACCACAGTGACCGCGAATATATTTGCATATTCCGATCATGCCTTGTCCGCATCGATTACTTATTATTATCAAGTCGATGCATTCAATAGCGGAGGAAATTCTGCGTACAGCAATGTAGCGTCCACTGAGACATTTTCTGCTACTTTAATATACGCCCCGTCCAATTTAACAGTTGTGCCGGTGTCTTCATCTACAGTAAGCCTCACCTGGACAGATAATTCGTCCAATGAAGCAGGGTTCGTAATCCAGCGCAGTTTTTATTCTAACAGGCTTTTCAGCACTGTAAATTCGGTTGGAATGAATTTTGTCACATATACCGATACCGGCCTGGCGGCATCATCTAATTACTATTACCGGGTGTATGCGTATAATGCCAACGGGAATTCGGCATATAGTAATGTGGCATCCACTTCAACATATCCGGCAATTCCGGCGGCCCCATCGAATTTAACGGCTACGGCCGTATCTTCGGCCGCAATTAACCTTGCCTGGACAGATAATTCAACCAATGAAACCGGGTTTAAAATAGAACGAAGTATAGTTTCCGGCAGTAATTACAGCCAGATATACCTCACGACAGCTAATGTTGTAGGATATACCGATGCCGGGTTATCGGCGCAGTCAATGTATTATTACCGTGTCAGGGCCACAAATGCCGGCGGGGATTCGGCTTACAGTAATGTATCTTCTACTATAACATACCCTCTCGTGCCTTTAGCGCCTTCTAATTTAGCCGCGACGGCTGTATCTTCATCTGCAATAAGCCTTGCTTGGACCGATAATTCAGCAAACGAGACCGGTTTCAAGGTCGAACGCAGCACGGTTCCTGGAAGTAATTTCAATCAAATATTTTTAACAGGCGCAGGTGTTGCGGTATATACCGATACTGCCTTGTCCGCTTCAACTTCCTATTATTACCGTGTTAAAGCGACAAACGCCGGCGGGGATTCAGCGTGCAGCAATGTTGCGTGCACTGCAACATATACAGTTTGGTTTATGTGTGCTCCTTCTAACTTGACCGCAACGGCGGTGTCTTCGTCAACAATAACCCTTGCGTGGATAAGTAATTCAAATAACGACACCGGGTTTAAGATCGAAAGAAAACTTTCGGTTTCCGGAGTTTATTCACAGATAACAACGGCTGGCGCAAACGCTACCAATTATGCCGATGCCGGCCTGAACGCTGGAGCGACATATTATTACAGGGTCAAAGCGACAAACGCATATACCGATTCATTTTATTCAAATGAAACTTCCACTGTAACTTATTGTGCTGTTTCAAGCTATACAATAATAATGGACAGGATAAAGTCCGGCGGGATCATCGTCATAGGATCAACGAAGAACAGGGGTGTAATAAACCCGGATCAGGGAGATACTGCAAAGATATATTTCCAGGGTTCTCAAACAGGCAAATACGAATGCAGAATATTCAGTTTGACCGGTATATTGATCTGGCAGGATACCCAGGACAATGTTTCAAGCGGAATGTTTGAATGGATACCAAAAAATACCTCTTCGGGGGGATATGTCGCCAGCATTAAAGGCCCCGGCTTGAATGTAACTAAGAAAATAGCTGTCCTAAGATAAGATTTAAGGCGCGGTAAAGTCAATAGTTATCAAAAGGAGAATTTGCGATGTACAAAAAATTGAGCGAAGTGATCAACGGATGCAACGCAAAGGTGGGCATCATCGGGCTGGGGTACGTAGGGCTTCCTCTTGCTGTTGAGCTGGGTAAAGCGGGTTTTGAAGTTACAGGTTTTGAGGTTGACAGCAAGAAGGTATCAAGTATAAACGCGAGAAAGTCTTACATAGGAGATGTTAAAACCTCCGACCTTGCGGCGTTGGTGTCCTCCGGCAAACTAAAGGCTACGGTAGATTTTTTAAAGCTCAAGTACCAGGATGCCATAATAGTTTGTGTACCGACACCTCTCCGGAAATCAAAGGATCCGGACGTATCCTATATAATCTCCGCTACTAAAAGTATATCCCAAACCATAAGGAAAGGGCAGTTGATCGTGCTTGAATCAACAACGTATCCCGGCACAACACGCGAGCTTGTACTGCCAATGATAGAAAAGAACGGGCTTAAATGCGGCAGGGATATATTCCTGGCGTTCAGCCCCGAGAGAGTTGATCCGAGCAACCCCAAATTTAATATAAGCAACACGCCAAAAGTAGTTGGCGGCATAACGCCTAAGTGCGGCGCTCTTGCCAGCAGCCTTTACTCTAAAATAACTTCTTCCGTAAAATACGTCTCTTCTCCGGAAGCGGCGGAGATGGTAAAACTGCTCGAGAATACGTTCCGGGCCGTAAATATCGCGCTTGTCAACGAAGTCGCCCTTATGTGTGACCGCCTGAAACTTGATGTCTGGGAAATAATAGACGCTGCGGGCACGAAGCCTTTCGGGTTCATGCCGTTCTACCCGGGGCCCGGTATCGGAGGGCATTGCATACCGCTTGACCCTCACTACCTGTCGTGGAAGCTTAAAACGCTCAATTTTTACTCTCGTTTTATAGAGCTTGCTGGAGAAATGAACTCAAAGATGCCCGAACACCTGGTCCAAAAAATAGTCGACGCGGTTAACGACCACGGAAAGAGCATACGCGGCGCGAGGATCCTGCTCATCGGTATGGCGTATAAAAAGGACGTGAATGATATCAGGGAATCACCGTCTTTGGATGTTTTCAAGCTTCTCATGGACAGGAAAGCGGTAACCGAATACTACGATCCCTACATACCGTATTTCAAGATGGGCGGCAAAACATTCAAGTCTGTTAAGAATCTTAAGAATATCAACAATTATGACGCTGCCGTGATAGTTACCAATCACACTGCCATAGATTACGCCGATATAGTAAAACGCGCGCGCCGCTTATTATAGACAGCCGCAACGCGACAAAAGGGATCAAAAAGCAGCAAAATAATCAAACTTTAGGTTAAGAAGTGAGCCGTGTCCCGCAGGACAACACTACGCTTCAGGCTACGAGCTTTAGGCTGAGCTTGTAGCCTGTAGCTTTAAAAATAGCTAAAGCAGTATTTTGGAGCATTGTAATATTGTTATGAATAATAGCCGCCGTAAAGTATTTTTATCACTGATCATATTTGCTTTTTATAATTGCAGCGTCTATGCAGCGTCCGATTCTTCGGGCTGGACTATATTTAACAGGATAGAGTCCTCCCAATTCAGGGCGCTGTCCGTGACCTCTCCCGGTTATTCAAACCTCGCAGGTGTGCTTTATAACCCGGCTATGGCCGGGACCTTATCATCAAAGCAGCTCCTGTTCATTTCAGAACTCGGTTTTGCCGATGACAAACTTGGAGCCGCGCTTGTAGGCATACCGGTAGGTAAAGGCATGTTAAGCATTGGGGGAGGCTACTACGATGCCGGCTCGGTTGATCTTAACTGGATAGGGAACGACGGAGGATTAAATACCGAAAACGTTTCTCTGGAGAGCGACACTCTGGGGCTATTGTCATATGAGCATCCGATATTGTCCAACCTCTACGCGGGGATGACGTTAAAGGGCGCCACGAGCAATATAGCCCAGCGCAGCACCGCGTCTGCAGTAGCAGGAGATATAGGAATATTTTACCTGCCGTTTCCAAACCTTACCGTGTCGCTTGCTATGCAGAATATCGGCAGTTCAACGAAATTTATAGACCAGTCAAACCCTTTACCTACTTCAAACTATATCGGCATGGGGTATGTCTGGAACAATGGCAATTTTTATGTGCTTACGGGAGCTGGAGTAACGAACAATATTCAGGACAACACGCAGTTCCCTGAGGCTGGGGTGGAAATAGGGATTGGGAACATCTCAATGAACCTTGGTTACAGATTCAATGACGATGAAACAAATTTTCACACAGGCATCCAGTTCGTTATTAAGAATATCGTGATAGGGTACGCGTACTTACCGGGGGTTTATCTTGGCCCCACGCAAAGCCTGACTATTGGGTACAGGTTCCCTGCCGCCAAAAAAATGCCTCCTAAACACAAGACGGTCCCTGCACCGCCTAAGTTTCAGCCGCCGCGCTATCAGCTTAGGATGCCAATGGATATGGCTGTCGCAAGGTTCTCTGCGGTTGGGTTACCGCAATTGACCGCTTCATATATATCAGATTCTTTACGCGAGGAGCTCATTAAGATAGGGAAATTCGATGTAGTTGACAGGCCCGATATGGAGAGAACGCTTGAACCGCAGTACTTTAACCAGCAGGGCTGCAGCGAGCTTGACTGCGCAATTGAGTTAGGCAGAATACTTAACGTAAAACAAACTATTATCGGTTCTTTGACAAAGGTTGAAGGCGGCTACTCCCTTAAGGTTAATATTATTAATATTAAATCAGGAAAGGTAACGCACACTTTTACTAAACAAGCCGATTCTTTAAAAGGCTTAAAAGCGGCCTGCGCAACTTTTGCTAAACAAATATTCAAATCCTGGTTAAAGGATAAAAACATACCAACGACTCGTACAAAACTGCATTAATTAAATATCTTGGGCATTTCGTGAAGATGGTGCGGCGCAAAAAATAGGCGTTAGCCAACTGTAGAGTTTCGGTGTTCAGGGATAGGCAATACTTGGGAACAAACGGCTTTGATGAAAAACAGGCTAAATTGACACTAACAGAAACCTTATTGTATAATAAAGCGATTTTCAAAAGTGCCGGGGTGGCGGAACTGGCAGACGCACAGGACTTAAAATCTATAACAACAGCCCTTCACCTATATTCCTTTTTCCTACGATAAATCACATAAACTATTACGCTGTCAATTTCTGAGTATTTCAGTTTGGTTTGCCCTGCTTTTGGGCAGTCACAAACAAACTTTGGACAAACTTTTTCACTTGGGTATCGTATACCCATGTAAAACAAGGGATGTCTTTAGCAAAGCATTCTTTTAGGGGTTGTAGATAATAAGAATGATCACCAATGGTGGTATTTTCTAGAGTTTGACCCACCGAGACTTTATCTTTAGTTGGGGGATAGTTTAGGAAGGGGGATTTGACTTTTGTAGCTATTTAAGATAGTATGGTGACACTTCAATCATTCTTAATTCGAAAAAGTCATTGCTAATCATGTTGTGTGATATTATAATTATAGAGAACAACCGTTTAAAAGGGGCAATTATATGACTTACGTTCAGAAGATTATTAAAGAAGCTAAGGACAATGGCAAGAAGATTGACAATAATATTGTCATGGGGCTTAGAGCTGTTGAAAAAATGCATAATATCACGAAAGAATGTAAAGGCTCTCCATCCAGATTACTCGAAGAATCTCGCCGTTATCGCTAAATCGTTTAATTATGAAGTATTATTTGATAGATACTTCGGCTTTTGTCTATGCTATAGAAAATGCCGGAAAAACTAAACTTGATTTTTTCCAAGAAAAAGCTTTGGGGCAAGCTTTTTTATATATCCCACAGTTTTGTATAACGGAAGTATTGAATACGTTTGCAAAATACTGTTTTAGGGATTATAAAAATGGGAAGCTGGATGAAAAGATATACAACGAATGGAGAGGAAACTTTATTAAAGCTGTCCATGATAGGAACTTGCTATATGCATATGATTTACATAGGTATCATAATATAAATTCAGATAAAATATTTAAAGAAGAACACACAACGCCTATTGGTAAGAAAGAAGGCTATCTAAGTTCACTTGATATTTTAATAATCGCGATGGGAATAGAATTGTGCTATATTCACGGGAAAGAAAACGTAACAATTCTTACACGAGATGGAAGATTGAATAGAATAGGTAATAAATTTTTGTCTGTTAGATGGTTTGAATAAATATTGCATTCCTTGACACCCACCTTTCAAAGATATATCATATCTACATAGTCGCATTTCTTGGGGTATGAGATGGAGATTTGGGGCAGGAATCCGGCAATCAGATAATTAAGTAACCACACGTTTAACAGCGGTGTGGTTTTTTTTATTATAGAGGTGAAAATATAATGCTTACTTGTAAAGCGTGTGGAACTAAAAATAACGATATAAATACGTTTTGTACTAAATGTAAGGCAAAGCTTTTAAACACATCTATAAATACGAATGATAAAATTAAACTTCTGAAAGACAAGCTACCCATAGATGTTCAAAATAATCTATTTTTTCCGGATGACATTTACAAACAATATTTCATAGGTGGTTCTGACGGCATACGTTATATGGCAAAAAGTATATTTGATATTCTTAAGATTCCTGCAAATAACTGTATTGTGGATTTTGTAGATTCAAAAATGCTTGTAGAACTTAGGGCGGGGGATGTGCCGGGCATATTCACAAAAAGAATTATAGAGGATAAGACAACAGAAATAATATTGGTAAACACTAGATATTGTAATGACCCTTTCGCAATTGGTGCAGTTCTTGCTCACGAAATAATGCATCTGTATTTGGATCGCTTAGGTATAAGATTAGAAGATGTGAGAGAAAACGAACTATTGACTGATCTGGCTACAATATATACAGGATTACCATTACTTGTAATAAATGGCTATAAATATTCATCAAACTGGTGGCTAACAATAATTTTGGTGTGTATAGGGTTTCTTTACTGGCGTACAGAAAAATTTTCATTTGGATATTTTAAGCCAGAAGAATATAGCCGTTTTACACGGATATATTTAAAAGAACGAGGAAGCAGTTTGGAAGATGTAATTGGTTTCATAAAACCGGATGCCCGATACTATTTGTCCAATAATATGTTTATTAAACCTAAACATGTCCCAAACACAATTAAAATATTGGAAAAACAAAAAAGAAAAACGAACATTATACAAGTTGCATTAGTTGCCGTTTGTATTACGTGTTATATTGTATTCATGAATGCTAAACAACAGAAAGGTGCAGAACTTGCCAAATATAAAACTGAGTTAATAGCATTAAATAACCAAATAGAAACCGATAAACTTCAGTTAACATCTGTTAATAATGAAATGGAGTATGATAAAAAGAGTAATGATATAAATGATTACAATAATCTGGTTAATCCGCACAATAAATTAATTCAAAAGATTACACAGGAAATTGGCGAATACAATTCAGAGGTAGATAAGTATAATAGAATTGCTAATAAAAATGATAATGTATTTAGTTCAATTGTAAATTCATTTGTGTCCAAATTGGACAGCACAGTGCCACGAAATAGCGTGAAATAGATTTGAAATAAACTGCACTAACCACTCTCTAGAGTATGAAAAGAATAATTGTATTAATGACTTTATGCTTACTTGCTTTTTCGCATGTAGAGGCACGCACAAAAAAGTATGATTCAGGTTATTCTCATACAGGCAAGCATAAATCTAATTATGCTGTGGGTGTACAAAGAGATTCTAAGGGTAGAATAAAGAGAAGCGAAAAAGCCAAAAGAGCTTTTGAGAAACAAACTGGGTATCCACATGGCAGAAAAGGGTATGTAGTTGATCATGTTGTACCCTTAAAGCGTGGTGGTGCAGATACGCCTTCTAATATGCAATGGCAAACTAAAGAAGAAGCTAAACAGAAGGATAAATGGGAGTAAATGTCGTTAAGTCAAATTTAGCCTGTTTAGAGAGGTATTGAGAATGAAAATACTATTTTTATTTAGAAAATTTGCAAAAGAAATAATTATTGCCTTAATTTTAGCGTTCATTGCGGGTGTTGTTATTGAAAAGTATTTGGATAGGAACAAAACTATTATACTTTCTGAAAATTCCGAAGCAATTGCGACTATTATTTCTTTAGATAGACAAGGGAATACTATTGCTACTGGAAGCGGTATTTTTCTTGACTCTAAAGGCAAGCTAGTAACAAATTATCATGTTGTTAGTAGGGCATATGACGTTCAAGCCAAACTTCCTTCCGGAGCATATTATCGATTAAAAGATGTTGTTGGTGTTAGCCCTGAGTATGATATTATCATACTCCAATTTGATGCAAAGGGAACTCCATTCGCAAGAATAGGCGATTCAGTAAATATTAAAGTAGGCGAAAAAGTATTTACAATTGGTTCTCCAATGGGTTTAGAGGCTACTGTTGGTGAGGGGATAATTAGCTATCCAAAAAGAAAATACAACGGTGTTGAACTTATACAATTTACAGCACCTATTTCTCCCGGTAGTAGTGGTGGAGTCAATCCTTTTCTTAGTTGAAACAAGCCACAGTCAAGCCGCTTGCCCAAGTTCCTGATCTTCGTTTTCCGACGCAAATGATTTCATCGCCATACGCAACATCGGCAGATATTTGTAACCCCTCAATTTGTTTAACCGAGGTTCTATTTCTAGCAGCGCTGTTGCCACCCACCGTTGACGCTGGTCACTCGTATGCCAGCGCGTTACCCTTCCTGTCCGGCGTTGAAGACCGCTGTTGACGTTCTCAATAAGGTTGGTCGTTTTGAAACTGATTCCCAGCTCTTCAAATACGCCCAGCCGGTGTAGTGTAAGCGTTTCTTCAAACCCCTCATCAAGGCTTCGTACTGCTGAAATATTTATCCGCTCCAGTTCGTTCCGCAGCGACTTTAAACGCTTCCTGGCCTTTTCATAGTCCGGCTGTTCATACGCCGCCTGTAGCTTTCTTCGCCACTCCGCCTGCTTCTCTTTCGGCAAATATCCGGCCACGTTCTCACGTTTATGCCACTGACACCGCTGCACAATGCCCTTCTTTCCGAACACCGATCCAATCGCTTTTCTTAATCCCTTGCCACCGTCTAT
Organism: Endomicrobiales bacterium; assembly: GCA_963794945.1. GTDB lineage: Bacteria > Elusimicrobiota > Endomicrobiia > Endomicrobiales > CAWCFT01 > CAWCFT01. The sequence goes on along the minus strand of CAWCFT010000015.1, from coordinate 141,268 downwards.
AATAAACAGGTATTCTTTGTCCAAACTCAACCCTCGGGCAACCAAACTGTTAAGAAAATCACGGCATACCGTAAAGTTCTCTGTGTTCGATTCAATCATCCCCAGGATTACTTTATTCCCTGTCAGGGTCACACCAAGCCCTATAATCATCTCATTGTCGCCAAACGATTTACCGTCAAGAATGATCGAAACAATGTCGTACTCATCCAAAGAACGCTCCTGCAACTCTCTCAGTTTCTTGCTTGATGCGCGTATCCATAACTTTGACACACTGTTGCGTGCTATCCCGAAGGTCTCTGGAATCGCTATTGCAGCCGCACGGTAGTTCTGGCTGCTCACGCCGTGAATTACACGCCGTAACGCAATGTCATCAATTATACCTGTCTCTCGTAACCGCTGGTACCCTTTAAGCGGAATCTCTTCATTGCTGCCAGCCTTGCGCACTCGGGGTACCGTTATGCGCAACTTCTGATCACCGACGTATACTGACCCCTTGTTGCTACCCCACCGGTATGCCTCGCCTTCTCGCCCGTACCGTACTCCCGCAAGCTCCGTAACCTCTCGTTGCAACTCTTGGCATACCGCTTCCAGTCCTAATGGAATAAGCGCCTGTATCATTGCAATTCGCGCTTCTCGGCTTGCATCCGCCGACACCACTTCCTCACTTCTTACCTCATTGCTTTTTACTCCATTTTTAGCTACTCTTTTCATTGCCATGGTCTCCTTTCGCTTTATTTGAGTTTCTTAAGCAAAACCCATTATAGCGTTTGTGAGACCGTGGTTCAATATTTCAACTGATTATAGGAAATTCTCGTAGTGGTGGCGGACTTTTTAATTCAAATGGAAAGATAATTGGAATTACTTCGAGTTCACTTGTTAATAAAGGCAATTCCGATACGCAAAATATTAATTTTGCAATACCTATTGAAAATGTGGAGCTAGTATCTAATAGTAAAAATCAAGAATACAAAGATAGAAGCCCTGATTATTATTATGCTAATGGAATGGTAGCTAAAAATCGAAAAGAATACGATAAGGCAGTAGACTATTTCATTAAAGCTCTTGAAATAGATAAAAACTATTTATATGCATATATTGATTATTCTCAAATATTGTATGAAACATCGAAATATGATGAAGAAGTAAAACTTTTGGAAACTGCGAACGCTCATATTAAAAATGATCCAGATATTAATTTATACCTTGGTAATGCATATGAAGATATAGGGAAATATAATCTAGCCATTAAAGCTTATGAAAATGTACTGATGTCCAAGCCTGATGAAAAAGACACGCTTTATTATCTAAGCATTTTGTATTTAATAAGCAATAACAAAGAAAAAGCACAGAAGCTGATCCCGAAATTAGAGAAAGTGAATATGGGGTTAGCAAATGAAATTCACCTTTTAATAAAAGCAATGAAATAGAAACGGGTCATATTTAGCTAATGGAAGTGGTAAGGAATCCGGATAAGAGGTAGTTTATGAGCCAAGCGATATTTAAAAGAAGATATTCAAAAAGCAGTTTAGATCACGCTTATAATAGCAAAGAAGTCAATAAATTATTAAGTATATTAAAGAAAAAGAAATATCATGAACAGGTTACAGGAAAAAAATGGGAAAGAGTGTTTGTAAAAACATTTAGCAATATAATGCTAGATGAGTTTACTGTATGGTTGCCAAAATATTGCGATAGCAGTTTTGATCAAAGGGAGAAAATGAATGAAAAAGTGTCTTTTGGTTTTGTGTGTATTTTTATCAAGTTGTGCAACAATTATTAAAGGCAATAATTCCAGTATAGTTACCTTAACATCGATTCCAAGCGATGCTATTGTTCTAATTAATGGTTTACCCGCAGGCAGAACGCCCTGTCGGTTAAAATTTAGAAACAATAAATATGCTTACATACAGTTTAAAAAAGAAGGGTACGAAAGTAGCTATAGTATTGTTTCAGATAATATAGAAATAGGCTGGGTTTTGTTGGATTGTATATGCGGATTCCTTCCCATGATTGTAGATGCCTCTACTGGGGCTTGGTACTCAATAGACGAGGACGCATTGCATGCTCAATTAGAGGAAATACAGATGCCGGGATTTAAAAAAACAATTGACTCAGCACCTACTGCTCAAAAATAGTAATGCTGTACTTGGAAGATAACGTTTGATTTTTTGTTTTCAATATGATTTAATATATATGCAAAGTTTGTATTTGATCTTTCTGAACTGAATATGATTACAAAAAAGGTATGCGTATAATGTTGATTTTTCCGCTTCTGTTTTTTGTATATCAAAATTCAGGGTCAATCTGAAAAAACAGAACACCCGAATTAGCGTAAGAATACGTTTATTTCGTGGGTTCTTGATTGACAACTTGAGCCAGTGAGCCTAATAAAGTAACCCAGAGCCAGAGAGCCCGAATGGACGTAATGAAAATTACGCCTGTTCGGGCTTTTTTTATTGTCAACTCTATTTCAGGATTGATGACAGTTTGCAGGTGAAGCATTTCAGGAGATATGTTCAAGATTTTATTACACCAAAAAAAGTCGTTTGGCAGGGTGGGGTAAATCTCTGATATAGTTAATAGTAGAAGGAATATGTATCAACAGAAAATATTTATAATACGGAGGATAGAGATGAAGAAAAGACAAGAGCAGATTGATAAAGAATACCGCACGGCAGACCTGCATGAAGCTTCGGCACTTTCCTTGTTTCAAAAACCAATTAGATTAGACAAAGAAGGCGATAGATTAATATTTATATTCTCAGGTGATACAGATAAACTGGCGGTTCAATACTGGTCAGGGGATTTAAAGGTTAGTATTAGAAAGTATGTTGACAGCCTGAGATCAACAAAGGACTGGCTTTTCTCTAGGAAACGGGAAATGTAATAATTTAATAAGAAAACGGTGAGATTGAGATGGAAACAGAATTTGCTCCGGAAATGCCGGATATTCAACAAGTAAAGCCAAAATTAGTAGACAAGTATTTTCGTATGACACCTGATTGGTTTTACGATAATGCAATGTATAACATTTTAAGCCCTACTGCACGCAGGGTATATGATGTTTTACAGCGATATGTTTGTGTTAGGGACTATGTGGGAAAATTGGCAAATAAGACGTTGTCGGCAGAGGCGGAAGTAAGTAGAGATCATATTTGCGATTATATTAAAGAATTAACGGAACTGGGACTTGTTTCTAATTTAAAGACCGGGTGGGTTAGATATTATAAGTTGAACTTAAATAAACCGGCTTTTCTTACTCAAGAACATATTGATAGAGTTAGGGCAAGAAAGCAAAAGGCAACACAACGTAAGAAAGGCACAGCAAAGTCAACACCTGCTTTCAGCATTTTACCCTTAAAGGCAAATCAAAGGACGGGAACAAAGATGTTATGATTAAAAGCAGAGATGTTAAGGAAGATACCCAAAAGTGCGGGAACTAAGATACCCGAATATGCGGGATTATACGATTTAGAGGTGTCAAATGCCAAAAGTACAGGTTTCAAAAAGTGAGTTATGGAAAGCGATTAGAAAGCAGTGTCTTGCTTGCGTGAATAATAGCAGTGAAGATGTAAGGCTCTGCACTGATCCAAAATGCTCTTTGTATCGTTTTAGGCTTGGTAAACCGGAAAAGAAGGTTAAGCGGACAGATTTAAAGCTTTTGAACAATAGGCACATTGATAGTATCAAGGCTCAAATCTCAACAAATAGGGTATCCAGCGTATAATTTCATTATCTCTGTATTCAGGGCTTAATTTCTTTAAAAAACGTCATTGTAGCGGATCTGATAAATATTTTTTGTGTGCCTATAACAGGCGAAAGATTTTCCAACGCTATAAAAAGAGGCTTGAGTGTTAGTAAAAGTTAGTATTTGGGTAGTTATTAAAAGTTATTATTTGGGAAGCTAAAGAAAAGTTAACTACTAGACAAAACTAGACTTTTTACAAAGAGTTTCGTTACGCTTTAAGAGAGGCTTAGATGTTAACAAAAGTTAACATTTTAAAGAGTTTTTTCTAGCTTTAAGAGTGATTTGAACTAATAAGCAAGTTGAAAATAGAATTTCAGAACGTTCAAAAAGAATAAATAGCTTATTGATTTATGGCAAAAACGGAAAAAAGGTGTACTTATGGCTTATCTGAGGCATGTATCAGTTGAGAATTGCCATTCTTTATCAGTCTGGGGGGATTTTATCTGGGCTATGCATGGCGAAGATGATCCTAACTTTAAAGTTAAATGGTATGAGGACAAAAACGGGAAGGCTGTAATTGAGCATAAAAGGGATGGAACTAAGAATTTACAAGAAATCACTTTGACAAAAACTCCATGTAACTATGGCAATACAAGGCTTTGGTATAATTGCCCTCATTGTTACCGGAGAGTTGGAAGGTTGTACTTGCCTACAAATTTATACTGTAACGGCGTAAGAGTGCAGGCTTGGAAATGTAGGGCTTGTTATGATTTGACTTATGAGCAGAGACGAAAACGGAACTTGGCGAATGTATATTCATGGAGAGCAGAAATAATAGCTAATAAGTTGAAGATAAAGAAAATTAAGGGAAAGGAATATTTTTACAAACCAAAATATACTGAGGCAAAAAACGTTTGATTATTTGGTAGATAGGCACGGTTACTTTGTGGAACAATCTAACTTAAGCGATTGGCGATTTATGTACAAAATATTCAAAATGTCTAAGTTTTTAAAGTAAGCAGGATGCTAAGTTTTGCTAAGGTTTTATGGAAAAACGGCTATTAAACATTACTGAATTATCAAGCTATTTAAACCTTAAAATAGCGTCTATTTATGATCTGGTATACAGAAAGCAGATACCATATACCAAAATAGGCAATAGGCTGAGGTTTGACACGGGCTTAATTGAAAGATGGATAGAGGCTAAAACGTATGTTCCATTTGGCATTGAAAAATGTTATAATAATGGACAGGTGAAGGGCGAGGAGTATATAAAATGAGTATTCTTCGCACTTCAAATAGCACTTGGGCTTATGACTTTTGGCAGTTGGGAAAGAGGTACAGAAAAAGGTTTAAGTCCAGAGAACAGGCTATAAAGTTTGAGGCAACAAAAAGGCTTGAACTCGGAAGGGGTTCAGGCAAGGGCAGTGAGATTACTTTTAAAGAAGCTGTCCACTTGTTCATTGAAAATCATTCCAAGCCAAACAAATCAGAGCAATCTTGGAAAATAGATTTGAGTAAAGCAGAGTATCTTTGCCGATTATTCGGGAAAAAGCGGTTAATTGATTTTACACCCCTTGATATTCAGCATATGCGAAGCCATTTGGTAGGCAAAGGGCTGACTAACTCAACAGCTGACAGGTATCATTCGCTTGTAAAAGCTATGTTTAATAAAATGATTATCTGGCAGAGGTTTGAGGGCTTTAATCCGGCAAACGGGGTAAAGCTGAAAAGAGAGCCGAATGCTCATATCAGGTTCTTAAATAAGGCTGAGATACAATCGCTTGAGGCAAATCTAACAAATACGAGCTTATACCCTTATTTCGTGGGTGCTTTGCATACAGGAATGAGGCTTAGGGAGCTTTGCGGGGTGAAGTGGAAAGATGTTACTTTGCCCTTAAGAGATATATTTATTCCTAAGAGCAAATCAGGTAAATCAAGGCATATACCCGTAAGCAATGTGCTTTATGATCTATTGCTGAGGCTTTACGGAGAAGGGAAGCCGGATGATGAGCTTGTATTTGGCATTTTACACCCTTGCCATGTTTCGCATAAGTTTATGGCTAAATTCAGGGAACTTGGGATTAAGGATTTCAGGTTTCACGATTTCAGGCATACCTTTGCGAGCCAGTTAGTAATGGCAAGCGTGGACGTGTTTCAGGTTTGTAAATGGCTTGGGCATTCAAGCGTAATGATTACTGAGAAGTATTACGCACATTTATCGCCGGATTCAAAAAGGGAAGAAATAAACAGCCTTAATAAGCTGTCTGCTTTTTACGAAAAAAGAAGCGAACAAACAAACTTTAGACAAACTTCTGAAAACGTAAAAATCCCGGTTGAATTAAAAGCGATTGAAAATAGAATGAATTAGTATATAGTGCCGGGGTGGCGGAACTGGCAGACGCACAGGACTTAAAATCCTGAGCTTCGCAAGGGGCGTGAGGGTTCAATTCCCTCCCCCGGCATAAGTTACATTTTTTCAGTAAATATCATATAATGCGGGCATCAGAAAGATTCAAATAAAGAAGTATCCCGTAAACAAAGCGAATTTGCCAGAGACTTAACTGACACTCTCTCCGGGTGTACAAAGGCATTAAGATTACCGATCTCGGGCATGGCAGGGTAAAATGGAAGAAACAAATAAGCTGATCGATTTTGATACCATCGAAAAAAATCTGGAACATACTCACCAGAAGTTCAAGGGTGTTGAGGCTATCCCCATTGAAAAGATCGTGGGCAGTCTCGGCCGGTACAACGATTTTAATGATGAGTTCCTGCCCCAGAACAACAGGATAAGCCCCAAGTACGAGAATGTAAAGGATGCGATGATGGGGGGTAAGATCCTTCCGCCTATCAAGGTCTATCAGATATTCGACAGCTACTTTGTCATAGATGGCCACCACAGGGTAACCGTAGCCAAAAAAGAGCTTAATGCCGCGGCGATCGACGCCGAAGTTACTGAAATCCACTTCGATATCGGGCTTTCACCCGATAAAAAATATACTTATGACACCGAACATGCCAAAAGGTTTCTCATAAGGCTCGAAGAGGATGCTTTCATGAAAAACACATTCCTCAATAACGAAATACTGGTTTATCCTCTCAAGGTCACCGACCTCACGAGTTTCAGCAAGCTTTATGAAGAGATACTTGATTTCAAAAGGAACTACAATAACGGTGAGCTTGCTAAAAAAGCTATTGTCTATGCCAGCCTTCTCTGGTACGAGACGAGGTTCCTGCCGGCGGTCAAGATAATAATCGAAGAGAATATACTAGACAGGTTCCCCAGCCGTACTTACACGGACCTCTACCTCTGGATACAGCAGCACAAGTACTTCCTCAGCCAGAAAGCCGGGCATGATGTCGGTTTTGATTTTACTAAAGAGGATTTTCTCAAGAAATACAGGAAAACTAAATTCTATGATCTTGTGCCCCCGGTTATAAGAGAGATCGTTCAGGGAATTAAACAGGAATTAAAGGTCAGGTATCTGCCAAAAGTTCAGTGACAGCGAAGGCCGTTATTTAACGCTGCACCGGAACTTTCAAACGGTTAAAGGATATCGATGAAGATCCTCGCAGTTTCGGATGAACCGAGCCGCAGCCTGGAGACATTGATCGCGAACGATCCTAAAAAGTTCGGCGATATAGAAGTCATAGTTTCCTGCGGAGACCTCGACACCGAGTACCTGGAATACCTCGTGGACGGCATCGGCCGCGACCTGTTCTTTATCAGGGGCAACCATCCGCTGGAGAACAGCGGCGAGTATTTCGAGCCGGAGAAACTGGCATTCTCGCTAAGAAGCATAAAGTACATAGCGGGCTATGCCGACCTGCACGGAAGGGTGGAGGTCTACAAGGATTATATATTCGCAGGCTTCGGCGGTTCCATATGGTACAATGGAGAAGAGAATCAGTACACTGAAGCGGAGATGGCCAAGGTAGTCAAAAGCGTAGAACGGGCTATCACGTGGCAGCACCTTCAGGATAAATTCATGCGGCGGCCGCAAAGGGAAGTCATAGTGGTCTCGCACGCGCCCATACTGGCGGTTCACGACCTTTCCGACAGGCCTCACAGGGGTTTCAAGTGCTTTAAGGGTTTCATAGAAAAGGTATCACCGCTTTTGTGGCTTCACGGTCACGTACACCTTCAAAACCAGTATACCAACCAGATCACTTTAGTTGACTCAACCACTGTAGTCAACTCGTTCGGATGCAAAGTGATAAACATTAACCGCAAAGATATACAGGTCGTGTCCCACTGTTTTCTGTGAAAACCATAATGAAAAATTACTGATTGAATAACGGGGGCTGTATGAAAAAGATATTTAAAATGTTATTTTGCGGAGCGGTTATGTTCGGGATGAGCGGGATCGAGGTGCAGGGCGGTGCGGCGGATATCGATTTTGTACCTATCTCTCACGCGAGTTTTGTTATACTGGCCGGCGGCGCTGCGGTTTACGTTGACCCTACCGGAGACGCGAAGAGTTATGAGAATTTCAAGTCGCCGGATATAATTCTGGTCACGCATGAACATTTTGACCACTTTGATAAAAACCTTATTGCAGCATTAAAAAAACAAAATACTATAGTCATCGGCCCAAAAATTGTTATAGGCCAGCTTTCATACGGCCAGGCCCTCAACAACGGTGCAAGCAAAGAAGTGGCCGGTATCAAGATCGAGGCTGTCCCCGCTTACAATATCACTCCGGATAGGTCTGCAGAACCATCCCAAAGGTGTCGGCAATGGTTATATCGTTACCGTCTCGGGTAAAAGAATATACATTTCCGGAGACACAGAAGATATTTCGGAGATGAGGGCCTTAAAAAATATCGACTACGCTTTTGTTTGCATGAACCTGCCCTACACAATGTCGGTTGATCAGGCGGCCTTGGCTGTTCTGGCGTTCAGGCCGCGGGTGGTGTTCCCGTACCACTACAGGCAGAAGAACGGTTTTGCCGATGTAAACAAGTTCAAACAACTTGTATCAGGCGACAAAGGCGTTGCCGTGAAGATGCTAAAATGGTATAAGTAAAAAAATTGTGCCGGAGGTAAAATGAATATATTACTGATCACATCAAGCCCGCGCAAGTCCGAGAGCAGGACTTCAGCTCTAGCGAACGAAGTATTGAAAGGGCTTGGATCCGGAGTAAATTCCGAGGTCATACATCTATGCGATAACAAAATAGAATTTTGCAGGCAGTGCGAGATGTGCCACAAAAAGATCATGAAGTGCCCGATAAGGGACAATGTTTCGGGAATACTCGACAAAATGCTTGCCGCGGACGGCATAATATTCGCGAGCCCGAACTACATTAACCAGGTCACAGCCTCCATGAAGGCCCTCTTCGACCGCTCCTCCCATTTTATCCATTGCAAGCGGCTTCTGGGTAAATATATCGCCGGAGTAGTTACCTCCGGCAGCGGGCAGAACAAGGAAGTCCTCGACTATATAAAACATTACAGCAACTCTTGCGGGGCGCAGTACGCGGGCGGGGTGTCATCCGGGGTTCCTGTGGATGAAAAGAAAAATGGCGAAGCGCGCGGGCTCGGAGTGGCGCTTGTAAACGCGATAAAAGACAAAAATATATTCGCTGACCAGCAGGGTTCCATCAATGCCGGCAAAGAGAGCTTCAAGCGGATCATCGGGTTCAGAAAAGAAGATTGGCCTGCTGAATATCAATTCTGGAAAGAAAATAACTGGCTCTGAAAAAACTATGGAAACCATTGTAACATCTAAACTGACCAAACGATACGGCGATCTGATCGCGGTGGACGGCATAGACCTCACAGTGAAAAAGGGTGAGATATTCGGCCTGCTGGGCCCGAACGGGGCGGGCAAGACGACTACCCTCATGATGCTCTCTTCCCTGCTCAAGCCGACATCCGGCACAGCGTTCATAAACGGTTTTGACGTCCTCAAAGAGCCAATGCGTGTGAGGGAGTCGATAGGGATGGTTTTTCAGGACCCGAGTTCGGATAGGGTGCTCTCAGCTTACGAGAACCTCAAGCTCCACGCGCTTTTGTACGATGTGCCGATGAAATTAATCGATTCCAAAATAGATGAAGTGCTAACGCTTGTCGATCTTGAAAAGAGAAAACATGACCTAGTCAAGAACTTTTCTGGCGGCATGAGGCGCAGAATGGAGATAGCACGTGGCCTCCTCCACCAGCCGCAGGTATTTTTTTTAGACGAGCCGACTCTCGGGCTAGACCCGCAAACAAGAGCCCACGTCTGGCAATACATCAAATCGCTCGCAGATAAGGCGAGCATGACTATAGTCCTCACGACGCACTATATGGAAGAGGCCGAGAAGCTCTGCACAAGGATAGCGATAGTCGACCACGGCAGGATAGTAGCGCTGGATTCGCCTCAAAACCTTATCCGAGGGCTGGGCGGCGACACCGTGCTTTTGAAGGGCGCCATCGATTTTAACAAGATCAAACAGCTAGCGTTCGTAAAAGAGATCAAGGAATCTCCGGAGGGCTGCCGGCTTTCCATACAGAATGCCGCGAAGAACCTCCAGGCTTTGCTTTGCGATGCAGGTTCGGTGGATTTTGTTGAAGTCCATTCTCCCGACCTCAACGATGTGTTCCTGCATTACACAGGCCGGGAGATGAGGGAAGAAGAAGAGACAGGCGGTTATATGCGCGATGTAAGCAGCGCCAGAAGTTGAGGTATAAATGAAGATAAAAAAGGCCCTAAAAGGCATATACGCGGTTCGGTACCGGGAATTTAAGGTTTTTACCAGGGAAAAAAGCAGGGTTGTGTCCGCCTTGTTCCTGCCGCTTTTCTGGTATTTTATTTTTGGCGGAGGCGTGAGCACTATAAGCAACGTGCCCGGCAACTACAAGCATTTCATCTTCCCGGGCTTCCTTGCCATGACAGTGATTTTCACGGCTCTCTTCAACGGGGCCTATATAGTTTGGGATAAGAAGATAGATTTTCTAAAAGAAGTCCTTATTTCACCGCCTTCAAGGACAACCATATTCATTGGCAAGATGGCGGGCGGGATGACGGACGCGTTGCTGCAGTCGTATATACTGCTTCTAATAGGCATTATACTGGGTGTGCCGTTGACCGTAAGAAGCGTAGTGTTAAGTATGGGAATGCTTTTCCTGCTTGCGGCGGGGCTTGTAAGCATGGGCCTTATAATCGGTTCTTTCATGGAAAGCCTAGAAGGGTTTGGCATAATTTCAAGTTTTGTCATATACCCGCTTTTTTTGCTGTCGGGGGCACTTTACCCTCTCGACAAACTGCCGCCCTGGATGAAAGTTCTAACTCATATTGATCCGGCCACCTACGCGGTTGACGGTTTAAGAAGCATTATCATAGGCGCCTCTTCAATGCCGATCACGGCTGACATATTTGTCCTCCTTGGGTTCGACACGGCCTGTATACTAGTCGGGACATGGGCGTTCGGCAAGTTGAAGCTCTGAAAACCGGATGCGCCTTAAGTTTGACACCCGTCGCAATATTAGATAGAATATTATAGAAATCTGATACAAAAAGGGGTAGAAAAATGAAGAAAACGATACTTATCTTTACTGTGTTGTTCCTTATTTTCGGTTGTGCCAAGAAGCAGATAATAAAGCCTACGGTTACCGAAACTCCTCCTCCTCCGCCTCCCAAAGTGGAAGCGCCCAAAGAAGAGCCCTCAGTAAGGTACACGGATTGGACGACAGTGCCCCAGCTGGAAGCTGTACATTTCGATTTTGATAAATATGAGTTGCGCGCCGATGACAGGGACGTGCTGAAGAAGAACGCGGATTACCTCGCGGCCAACCCCGACATGATAGCGCTCGTTGAAGGCCATTGCGACGAACGCGGCACTGTGGCTTATAATCTCGCGCTCGGACAGAAACGCGCGGCCGCGGTCAGGCAGTATTATGGCGAACTTGGTGTTCCGCTCGCTCAGATAGGCACTATTTCTTACGGCAGCGAAAAGCCTGTAGATCCCGGGCACAACGATGAAGCATGGGCAAAGAACAGGCGCGCCGAGACCAAGATACGCAACAAACAGCAATAACCCGTATAAATGAAAAAGAAAATCAGGATCTTAAGCTTGCTCATGTGCGGCGTCGCGGCTGTGTCGCTATCCGGCTGCCTTGCTACATCCGATGAGATGCTTGGCATTCGCGACGACATGCACGAGCTCCAGCTCAAGCTTAATGAGGTCCAGCGCAACCAGGCCGATCTTTCGGTTAAAATGGATAACCTGTCCGCGCAACTCGGGCCTTTGAGCTCTCAGCTGCAGGAAACTCAGAACAGGATGTCGCTTCTGGGCCAGAGGCTTGACGACGTCGAGTCAACGATGTCCAGCAGGATGAACAAGCTATTCGAACAACTCTCCGGCACCGCCCTCAAAGTTCCGCCGCCCCCTTCAGAGATGTACCGCCTAGCCTACAGCGATTTCTCAAGCGGTAAATATGATATAGCCATAGTGGGTTTCAAGTCTTATATCGATAAATACCCGACCGGCGAGCTCGCGAACCTCGCCCAGTACTATCTCGGCGAGTGCTACTACTCGCAGAGCAGCTGGCAGAACGCGTATGATCAGTTCGATCTTGTAGAAAAAAATTACCCGAAAAGCGACCAGGCGGCCCCGGCGCGCCTTAAAAAAGCCCTGTGCCTGGAGCTTTTGGGAAAAGTCAAAGAATCGCGTGAACTCCTCCAAACTCTCGTTAGGGATTTCCCCAACAGCGCCGAATCCGCCACTGCCCGCGAAAAGCTCAATGTCCCCGGTTCCGATGGAAAATGATTTTAAGGTTTTTCTAGCCCTGTCGCTCGTCATACACGTTACCCTCTTTGCGGTGTTCGGAATCAATTCTAAACGCTCGATGTACATAGTGATGCCTATCGACCTCCTGCTCAACACTCCGCCTGCGGAAGAAAACACAGCGAAAGAAGCAAAGATCCAGGCGCCGGCGCCGAAAGCTGAGATAAAGAAAAAAGAGAAAGAGATAGCGATCCCTAAAAAGATCAGCAAGGCCAAGGATATACCGATCCCAAAAAAGCCTCAGCCGGAAGAGAGCCAGCAGGCCAAGCCTCAATCCCAGCCTGCGCAGCCCCAGCAGGCCGCGCCTAAAGCCCAGGCGTCGGGCTATTCGGGTTCGATAAGCGTCGATATGACGCGGTTCCCTTACGCTTATTACACTAACCTTATTGTAAGGAAGATAGGCAGGTACTGGCAGTGGGCAAATGAGTTCGGCAAGCTCAAAAGCGTTGTCTATTTCAAGATACTTAAGGACGGCAGCGTTTCGGAAGTGTCGCTCAAGGACTCGTCCGGCGACCAGCTTTTTGACGAGCAGGCGATGAGGGCGGTAAAGATGGCGAGCCCGTTCCCTCCGCTTCCCGAAGGCTACGCGGAGAACGACCTGGGCGTATATTTCGAGTTTACTTATAGGGAGTAGAATGAAGAACAATTACAAATTACAGATCACAAATTACAGATTCAAGGGCTTGATATTTATTATATTGATGCTTCTTTCTGTTTGCGCCGGAGCGGCGGATGTTTACCTGGGCCTGTCTGCCCACGGGCAGAGGGCGGAGTTCGGGTTCGCGGGCTTTTTTCCTTCTAACGGCACGCTTGAAGAGGCAAAAGTGGGCAGGCAGCTGGGAGAAGTGCTGCTCGCGGACATGCTGTATTCAAGGTATTTCAACATAGCCGAAGGCGGGCCGCTATTTACGGGAAAGCCCGAGGAGATACAGGAATGGACCAACCGCGGGTGCGATGTGCTTGTTTGCGGCAAGATAAGTATTACAGGCGACCAGGCCTCGATCACGGCTCAGCTTTTTGACCTCGGCAGCCGGCAGATGATATGGGAGCATGTTTACACGGGGCCAAAAAGTGAGTATAGAAGGTTCGCGCACGAGATAAACGATGAGATAGTCAAACACTACACCGGTGAGAGCGGCATAGCGCACACTAAGATCGTTTTTGTCAATAACGCCTCAAAGTCCAAAGAACTCTACATTGTAGATTACGACGGGTACAATCTAAAAAAACTTACGTCCTACAACTCTATAAACCTTCTGCCAAAATGGTCGCCCAAGGGCGACGAAATAGTATTCACTACCTACCGCTACGGCAATCCCGACCTCTATGCCATTTCTCCGGACGGCTCCGGCTTGCGAAAAGTTTCAGATATCCAGGGGCTAAATATCGCCGGGTCATATTCTCCCGACGGGTTGGTCATAGCGCTCACGATATCGCGCGGCAGCCAGCCGAACCTCTACCTTATAGACCGTTCCGGCAGGATAATAAAGAGGCTTTCCACTGATAATACAATAGAAACAAGCCCCTGCTTCGCGCCTAACGGCAGGGAGATAGTTTTGATATCCGACAGGGCCGGCTATCCGCAGTTGTATATAATGGATACTGAGGGTTTCAACATAAGAAGGATAAACACTTCCGGTTTCTGCGATTCGCCCGCGTGGTCGCCGAGAGGGGACAAAATAGTTTTCACGATGAGGCTTGGAAGGGAACACTACGATCTTTACGTTTACGACCTGCCCACCGCGACGGTCTCGCGCTTAACTCAGGACGAAAGGAACAACGAGAACCCCTCCTGGGCGCCTGACGGCAGGTTCATTGTTTTCACTTCCGACCGTACGGGCAAGAATGAGTTGTATACAATTGCTGTTGACGGTTCCGGCCTGCGGAAAGTACTGGACGCCAAGGGGTCGTCTTACACCCCGGCCTGGTCGCCATGACAAAGGTTCAAAGTTCAAGGTTCAAAATTCAAAGATAAACAAACAGAAAAATATGACTATTGGTTTAAACCTTTTAACTTTGAACTTTTGATCCTTTGAACGATTTATATACTCGTTTATATAATTTTGTATAATATTAACCTATGGAAATTATCAAAAACCTGCTTTTAACAGGCTTATTCATATTACTATCAACAGTTGCTCGAGCGGACCTTTTGACTGCGGAAAAATTGTTCGTAGCGAAAAACTATTCCGCGGCCCTTTCCGAGTACTCGGCTGTCGCTCTTTCGGCTTTCGGTACCATTGAAGGCGAGAAGGCCTTCCTCCGGCGAGCCGATTGCTATTTCGGGCTGGAAGACTACGCGAAGGCTGAGAAATACTACAGGAAATTCCTTGAGACCTACCCTCGCAGCGATTACCGCGACCAGGGCGAGTTTTACCTCGCTAGGTCGCTCTTCCGCGAATGCAAGTACGACGAGTCCCTTCCTGCCTACACCGAGTTCATAGCAAAATACCCTAAAAGCATTTTTTTTGCGGACGCCGCCTACGGCCAGGCATCCAGCATGTTCTACGTTGAGAGGTACACGCAGTCGTTGTCCACTTTCGGCATGCTGCTAAAGAGGTTCAATGACCGCAAGGACCTGCGGGAAGGCGCGCAGTATTACGTTGCCGAGGCCTGGTTCCAGCGAGGCAGTTACGCCGAGGCCGAAAAAGAGTTCAGGAAATTCCTTTCGCAGAACCCCGACTCAGCCTACACTCCCATAGCAAGGTATCGCCTGGGCGAGACGCTCAGGTGCCGCGGCAAGATGATAGCCGCTCGCGAGGAGTTCGAGAATATACTGAAACTCGATATACCACGGGACTTGAGGGCCACCACTCTCTACGCCCTCGGCGAGCTTAGCTACGTGGAAGAGAACTACAAGCTGGCCGCTAAATACTACAAGGAAGTTTCAGATAAATATCCCGACCTCGACGTCGCGCGCAACTCTTACTTTGGGCTCGCCTGGTGCAGTTTTGAAAGGGAAGATTTCGCTAAGGCCAAACAGGTGTTCGATTCTTTCGCCGAGAAATACAGGCGCACGGACGCCGACCTCTCGAGGACTTCGGTTTACCTTTCTGCCTTGAGCCTATACAGCGACGGCGAGTTCGCCGCCGCGCAGGGCGCCATGGAACGCTTTTTAAAGAAGTACCAGAAGGGCATATATTCAGACGGCGCCGCGTACTGGCTCGCGTGGAGCAAGCTCAAGCAGAAGGACACGGACGGCGCGCTCAAATCTTTCCAGCGTGTGATAAGGGAGTACGCTCAGTCTGAGTACTGCGAGAAGGCCGAGTACATGCAGGCCGAGTGCTATTTCCAGACCGGCGAGTTCGATACCGCGAGGAAATACTACCAGTCTTTCCTCGACAGGTACTCCTCTTCGGTGCTATTCGACCACGCGCTGTACGGCATCGGCAGGTGTTTCGCTGGGCGCGGCAACTACGGCATGGCGAGAGAGGTGTACCAGAAGCTCGTTATCAAGTGCCCGGCAAGCAGGCTAGTGCCTGAGGCGAGAGTAGAGATAGGCAACACACTGCTGCTGCAGGGCGATTACGCACAGGCTATAGACATATTCAACGGGCTCCTTGACGAGTATAAGTCCGGGCCGCTTGCCGACGACATACAGTTCCGCATAGCCTTCGCGTATTATAAGCAGGGCAACTTCGAGCAGGCGGGTGCGAAGTTCCTGCCGCTCAAAGACAAACGCGCCTCTAATCGCGACGAGGTGGTCTACTACCTCGGCTGGTCATATTTTAAGCAAAAACTTTACGATGAAGCGATGGATGAGTTCAACGTTGTGATCAAGGAATACCCAAACTCGGCGCTTGCGCCGGAATCACACCTGAGGCTCGCCGATGTTTACTGGGCCAAAAAGGAAATAGACAAGGCCGAGGCTACATACCGTGAAGTCGTGGACATGTACTCAAAGAGCTCTGTCGCACCCTACGCGCTCTACGCGCTCGGCGAGTGTTACTCGAGGGAAGGCAAGAAAGATGAGTCGCTCAAGGTCTGGGGCAAACTTGTCGAGAACTACCCGCTTTCTAACCTCACTGCCGAGATAAGCTACCAGGTGGCTGAATATTTCCTGAGCGAAAAGAACTACACGCTTGCGCAGAAAGTCTATACCAACCTTAAGAACAACTACCCAAACTCAGAGTTCGCCGCCAAATCCGAAATGAAGCTTGCCGAGATACAGTACGCCCTTGGCAACTTTTTGGCGGCCGTGGACCAGTTTTCGGAGATAGTTAAGAATAACCCGTCGACCGACCAGGGGGCCAACGCCCAGTACAGGCTGGCCGAGTGCAGCGCGGCCCTAGGCAAACCGAGGGAAGCCATTGAGAACTTCCAGAAAGTCGTGGAGAATTTCGGAACGACGCCGTTCGCGCCGAGGGCGCAGGCAGAGATAGCTAAAGTTTGGGAAAGTTTGCAGGAGAAAACTCTCGCGCAGAAGGCTAACGAGGCGCTGGTGGCCAAGTTCCCGAAGAGCCGCGAGGCAGCTGGTATGCTGCTGGCCAAAGCCAATGAAGCTGCCGCGGCGAACAACCTCCCGGCGGCAATGGACGGCTACCGTCAAACGGCCGACGCTTACCAGGGCGAGATATCCGCCGAGGCGCAGAAGAAGTTAGGCGACTGCTACTATAAGCAGGGTTCGTTCAAGGAAGCTACCGTAGAGTACTTGAAGACCGCTTATCTTTTCCGCAATTATCCGCAGTTCGCGGCCGAGGCGCAGTTCCTCGCCGGTAAATCCTGCGAGGCGTACAAACAGCTTGCCGAGGCCAAGAACGCCTACAAGCGCACAAAAGAATTTTTCGCGACCACTCTCTGGGCCGCAGAAGCCGACAAGAGGCTGGAAGAACTGCAAGGCAAATAAAGACAATTTCGAATATAAAACTATTTCAGTATTAAGTTTGATGATTTTGTAGCTGCGAAGCTTGCTTCGCGTCAGTTAGGTTTTAAACATTTTAAAGCAATATCGGCAGAGCAAGCTCTGCTGCTACAACTGCAAGTACTTGATTTAAATATTTAGTATTTTTCAGAATAAGATATTCAAAGTAACTTATTGAAACGGAACATCGGCATCAAAATGATAAATAGACTTTGGGAACGCGCGGCAGGTAACTTTGGTCTTTGGAATTATGTTCTCGAGTGCGCTGTGTGCCGAGGAAGATGTAGAGCATTTCATTCTTCCCGAGGCCCCGCCTACGATCGAGAGGGTCAAAGAGCCTCCCTTGGACCAGCCGTACCTCAGGATGCAGAACTTCATTTCCGAGTTCGACCTTTCCCCCGCGCCGGTGCTTGTGGGCCTAAGGTTCCACGATTTCCTTTCCGTTGACCAGCCGGTGAAAGTAAACGTTTATCAGGGGAGTTTCGCTTCTAGGGGCGCGGATTTCGTTTACAAGTCCACGCAGAACGTGGACGCGTCGTACAGCGTAAACAACACCGACGGCGAGTACCCTAATCTTGTGAAGGAAGAGAATATTTTCAACCTGTATTTTAAAAAGGAAATATCTCCCGATAAGAATTTTTATGCCAGCGCGCAGAGCGACGAATCCAGCCTGTTCCAGCTGCAAAAGAATTTTTACGGACTCAAAACCGGCTGCGACTTTTACATAAGGGAAAACCTCAATGCCAAGATCGGGGCCTCTTACGAAACAGGCGAAGTAAAAGGGCAGGATTCTAATCAGGCCGTCTCGGGAAACCTTTCTGTGATCTGGCAGCCTTTTGAAGGCCAAAACGCGACCATAGAGCTATGTCCCCATAAAGACACTGCGCTGGGCGCTGCTGGTGGGGGTACCGGCGAGTTCGACACGGGCTCGCTTCGGTACGATGTTATGTTGTTTTCCAAGGTGGTGCTTGGCGGAGGGGCGCGCTACACAAAGGACAGAATATTCCCGCAGGGATATTTGGCAGTGGGTATTGTCCCGGGCTTAAAATTCAGCGTGAATTACCTACCGGGCATAGAACAGTTGAACTGGAACAGGCTCTATGCCGGAGACGACCATGTTTTGGTCAACAATAACATACTCTATCCTGAAAGCGTGTATGATTTTAACGAAAATATATCGTATTATGCTGACGAGAATAACTCCGTTGATTTTGAGCTTTCACAAGCGCAATGGAATAATTACCTTTTCTGGGAAGATGTCCCCGGCGTGGGCCTCATAACTCCCGGGAACATGAACAGTTTTTACGCGGCCAGCATGCGCGTCAAAGCGAAGATGAAACAAGGGCCAGTTTCCTTTGCCTTGACCGGCGAACACAATCTCGACGACAGCGTAGCGTTCGTTCCGGGTTACAGGTTGTCTGCCGGCGTTGAATACAGCGCGGGCTCCTGGGTGTTTGGCGCGGGTTACGGGTATACAGGCGCGGTCCGCTATACGAGCACAAGCGGCGCGCAGCTCGCGGCCTACGGGAATTTATCTGCGTCCGTAAAAAAAGCCATCGGCAGGGATATCGAGCTTTACGTTTCGTGCGACAACCTGCAGTCCGAGAAGATAGAGACACAGCCGGGCTATTTCAGGGACGCACCTATTTTTTATATCGGGCTTAATTTAAAATTATAACGACAGCGGTAAGCGGTAATGATAAGGGATAAGTGAAAGACAGGCAAAAGCCGTAACTAACCCCTTACCCAATAACCCTTATCCCTGAAATAAGGAGTCAAAAATGTTCGAGGGAAAATCGCTTTTCCAGATATTCAGTATGGGCGGGTTCACGATGTACATACTGCTCGCGTGCTCTATTGTTTCGATCGGCGTCATACTTGAGCGCATAAGGACTTACTATATCAAGTCCAGGCTAGACAGAAAAGCTTTTATGGCCAGGATAAAGGCCTGCGTCGATGTCTTTGATTTTGAAAAAGCGATGAAGGAATGCGATAGGCAGGATTCTCCCATAGCGGGCGTTTGTGCTCGCGGGGCTGAAGAACTATAAGCACGAAGAAAAAGTATATTCTAGCGCGATGGAGCGCGAGATAATGGTTGAGACGGTCATACTTGAGCGCTACACAAGCGTCGTCGGCACTATAGGCAACATAGCGGTTTACATCGGCCTCTTCGGCACGGTCATAGGGATAGTGAGCTCATTCCACAACATTTCCAAGATAGGTTCCGGTGGCATATCAGTGGTGATCGGCGGCGTGTCAGAGGCGCTCATCTGCACAGCGTCAGGGCTCCTCGTCGCGATACCGGCCGTTATATTCTACAACTACTTTATACGCCGCGTGGACAATTTCGTTACCGAGATGGAATACTGCTCTTCGGAGATGATAGACATACTCGGCATGAGGAAATAAGATGATCAAACCTTTTAAACGCAAAAAACTCATGGCGGAGATAAACATCACGCCTTTTACCGACGTGGTGCTTGTGCTGCTAGTTATATTCATGATAACGACGCCGCTCATGCTCCAGCCCGGTATCAAGCTCAAGCTCCCGAATGTCAAATCCGCGGACACCGAGACCGGCAAGACCATAAACATAATGATAGACGCCGCGGGCAACATCTTTCTCAACGAAAAAAGGACTGAGCTCGCCGAGATAAAGGCCACAGTCTCAACAAGGCTCATATACAACCCCGACATGCCGGTCATTGTCAAGGCCGACAAGGAAGTTAAATACGACGCCGTTGTGCAGGTTATCGACGCCGCAAGGCAGGCCGGCGCAAAGCGTTTCGCGCTGGGTGTAGAGCTTGGTGGAAAAATAAAGTAAACTTGGCAATTTTACACTGGTATACCCGGTATAAAATACCCTAAAGGGTACTTCCAATCTAATTTATGGGTTGGTCGTAACTTCACCCTCACCTCAATCCTCTCCCGTAGAGGGAGAGGAATAATGACAAAATGCGCCTGATACCGTGCAGCTTGCTTGTGTAGTTTCATTAGTCTAGTCAAATGGGAGGAAATCATGTTAAAAAATCTTTTGGCATTGTTGGTTGTTTGTATGCTGTGCGTTCCATCTCTGATCGCGGACGATGCTGCGGCTGGTTCCGACGCGAAAAAATCTTCTGACGCCGCAGCCGCGCCCGCGGCTCAGGCTCAAGCCGAACCCGCCAAACCCGACACGCGGACGAACCTCGAAAAACTTTCCGACCCCGACCCGATAGTCCGGCGCAACGCGCTTATCTATCTCGGCGCAGAAAAGAAGAAATCTAATTTCGACGCTATCTCCAAAGCCCTGCAGGACCCCGACGTTGAAGTGCGCCGTTCGGCGGTGAACGCCCTTGCCGCATCGGGCGACCCCCGCGCGGCTTCCGTCCTCATCGACAGGTTCAGCGCTGAAGGCAACACAAACGTGAAAATAAACATCGTTACCGCCCTTGGGGAGCTCAGAAGCACGACCGCCGTGGATATGCTGAAAACCCTTTTGAAAGACCCATATCCTATTTTCAGGAACGAGGCGATAAGGGCCCTAGGAAAAATTAATTCTCCGGAAACATACCCGCAGATAGCCGCCATGGTTCATGATGAGGCTGAAGGCGTGCAGGTTATGGCCGCTGACACCGTGGCCAGGCTAAAAATATACACGGCCGCGCCCTACCTCAGGATAAATCTCGAAAACCCGGTCGCGGTTGTCCGCCGTTCAGCGGCAGATGCGCTCGGAGTGGTGGGCGACACTTCCGCTATCAAAGAGCTTGAAAAACTTCTTAAAGACGCCGACAAGTCCGTGTCGGCGCGGCAAAAGGCGCG
The DNA here is from genome assembly GCA_963794945.1 of Endomicrobiales bacterium. GTDB lineage: Bacteria > Elusimicrobiota > Endomicrobiia > Endomicrobiales > CAWCFT01 > CAWCFT01. The sequence goes on along the minus strand of CAWCFT010000015.1, from coordinate 120,140 downwards.
ATAGACAACATCAAGCAGAGAGCCGCTGAAACAAAGCCAATAAACAATGATCTTGAGCTCACGGCTCATGAACAAACCCGGTTCGGATATTGCTAACCGTAATGAAAAATAAAATACTTCTTGTACTTGCGCTGATACTTGGCGCGCTGGCGGTTGTTTCACCTGCGCCCAGGCGCGGGCTTACGGACATTGTTTCGCAGGGCGGCGCGGCGGGTTTCAGCGTGTCGTGGCCCGGGGCCCGGTACGTCATCGAGCCGTTTGCAGGAGCTGCGGAATACATTCTGTCATTTTCAAGGTACATGCTTCAGCTTGGTTCGTGGATGATATGGCTTGCGCTCCTCGCTTTGGCCATGGTGTTTTTTAAGAAAGACGGCCTCGCGGGAATACTCTCGCGTTTTGTAAGGTACGAAGTGTTCTTCATAAGCGCGGTGATGATATGCCTAATATTCCCGTTCCCCGCGCCAAGGCTCAACGCCCCAAAGAACTTCAATATAACCGATTACCACTCACACACCTATTATTCTCATGACGGGCTGGACAGTCCCGGGCAGAGCCTGCGATACCACGAGAGGCTGGGCTTTAACTCGTTTTTCGATACCGAGCATGGGCACACGAACGGGTTTGACAAGTTCCCGGCGGCAGCAAGGCTAACAACGGTTTACCCAGGTATGCAAGTTTCTACAACTGAACGGGTCTCGCTTCTGGTTCTGGCGGACAGGCCGTATGATGCTGCGCCATTCCTTCACAAATCCGTAAAAGAGGTTATAGGCCTAGCCCACGCCAATGGTTTTATTGTTATATGCCCGCACTGGTGGAAATGGCGTTACTTCACATGGCAGCAGCTTTACGATTTCGGTATAGATGGTTTTGAGATATACAACGCCGGCTACAGGAAGTTCGCTCCGGCTGAACGGCGCGAGCTGGTAGATTTTTGCAAGGCGAAAGGCCTCCTCATGACAGGTTCTACAAACTGGCACGGATGGGGCTATATGAGCAACGTGTGGACCGCAATTGAGAACGGTGCCGGTAACGGCCTGCCGTTCGATTCGTTAATGAAGCACGCGCTAACCAAGGTTATAGTGCTTGAGCGCCCGGGTGAGGCGCAGGGTTTACTCAGGTACGCGTTAGAGCCGTTCTTTGGATGCTACTACTATTTCGGCAGCCTTAACAAGAGGCAGGCGGTATCGTGGCTGGTTTGGCTGGTGCTGTTTGCTGTAGCGATAAACCTGCGGCTTTTGATGCCGCTGGCGAGACTGTTGCCCCTGCTGTTCTCGGCCCTATTTGCCGGCTTCTGCGTTTGGAGCGTCGTTATTTGGGTGCCGCTGATGCCAGAGAACCAGGTTATAGGCAAGCTGCTGGCCCCGATATTCCTAACAATATCGGCTGGGTGGTACTATATATACAGAAATTCCGAAACTCGAATATCTATTCTCGAAACAAAAAACAATACCAAATATTCAATTAGCAAATAAAATATGACCTAAATGTATTTTGGTTTAGATAATATTATTTCGAATTTCGAGATTGCTAGTTTCGAAATTCTCCGGAGGAGTTATGGATCTCTCAAAGTACCAAACTGAATGGGTGGCGTTAAGCAGCATAGATTACGCAAACAAAACGTACCAGTACCGCAGGCAGGTAGGGGCAGAAGATGTGGCAAGCCTGGCTGCGTCATTAAAAGAGAACGGGCAGGATATACCAATTGTTCTGCGCAGGATGCAGGACGGCCGAACCCAGATAGTGTGCGGGTTCAGGCGCTGTACAGCGGCAATTTCTCTTGGCTGGGACAAGATACGGGCAATAACTATCCCGATCGAAGAGCTGCCGGATACAGAATGCCGGAAGCTTAGCGCCAGGGAGAACATAGAGCGCGGGCAGTACACAGCCTTGGACAAGATGTTCTTGTGTAAGAAGCTGAGCGACCAGGGCGTTGGCAATGTTGAGATAGGCAGTATAATAGGTAAGAGCGAAGCGCAGGTTCGTAGGTATATAAAGGTAGCTAATGCTCCGGCAGATACGCATGCAAAGATAGAGTCCGGAGAAGTGTCCGCAACTGAAGTAGGAACTGCTGGGGCTCGTCATAATGACGAACAGATTGTGGATAACACAAAATACAATGTAAATTCAACAAGAAATATATTTGAAGCTAAGTTAAAGATCGCAATTAGTCCACAAAGCGCAGCCACAATCGATGCTTTTTTAGCTGAAGTTAAGAAATCCTGGAAATCAACCCTAAAACAAGCATCAAAACCAGCCAAAAAATCAACCAAATCCAAGAGTAATAACGCGGCGAAATCAGTGCCCTCTACCACCACAGAACCACAACCCGCAAATCCTCAAGACCCTGTCAACCAAACACAGAACATAACAAAAATGGGCCAGCCCCCATCCGAACCGGATATAGGTGAGTCATGAGAGCAAGTTTATAAAGCTAATCAATAGTCATGTTAGTGAAACCATGACTAGGATAAGAAGAATAGCTTAAACCAGGTTGATTTTGACTATTGATACATTAGGACTCAAGAAAGTAGGATTGGCATGAACCTGAGCGGAATTCCAGGGGACATAATACTTATTTAAAGAAAGGCATCAACCATGGCAGACACGACTAACCATAACTGGATTTAAAAAATGAATTATGACATTTATGCTCGAATGATTCCGTTACTTTTTAACGATAATTTCAGGAAGCAGTTGTTAGTTGTTCTTGGGAAGCAAAATGCGACGGATGTAATCCATAAATCGAAACTGGATTATAGAGAGATTGTGATGCGTTCGCCATACATCGGAGGTTGGAATAATCCGCTTTTTATGCATATACTGATTGCTGCATTTGCGGCAGCAATCTACAAGGCGGCGGACGGCAAGCTGTCCGTAGAACAAATGGGTCAAGTATTTTCAAATGCGATTGAACAAACCACCGCTTACAAACTGTTTATGAAGTTAATGGGAAAGCAAGCCTTTACCCGGAGATGGCAGGACAAACGTAACTCCGCATCTATAGAGTCTCAAAAGAAGATATACCCTGCTGGATTTGTTTTTGAATTTGTTTACGGCAAAACAACAAACGAGTACGGCATCAACTATCGTGAGTGTGGTATTTGCAAGCTATTGAATCGGGAAAATTGTGCGGAGATCGCCACGCAGATGTGCAATTTTGATTATGTAACGGCTAAGTACATGAACTGCGAATTAACACGGACTAAAACGATTGCGAACGGTGAAAATATATGCGATTTTTGGTTTAAAAAACTATGAAATCTGTACAAAGATAACGTCCACTAATAAATCTATTATAGCTGCGGCGTCTTGAATATTTAATTTAACTTATTCTATAATACGTCAAAAATATGAGACACAGCATTTTAGAGCTTAATTAAATACAGGAAAGGAAATTATGGGCATCGATGTTTCGTTTTTGGATAACAATCTGGGGATCTATTTTCGCTGTCATGGGGTGTTGACGGGCGACGAATTAAGGGATGCCCTTAAGCGGCTGCTCAAAAAAGAAAATTTAGAGAGCTTCAAGTACGCCTTTATTGACGAAACGCCGGTTGATTCTTACAAAGTGTCGGCCTTCGACTTGCTTGAGATGCTGAAATACCACAAGCACATCGCGGTTTCAGTCCATGACGACGCTGTTGTCGCCATTGTGGCTCCCTCGCTACTTGGTTACGGCCTCGCCCGCATGTGGGAAATACAAGCCGCCGATATCGGGTGGTTTACAAAAGTGTTCAGAGCCAAACCCGAAGCAGATGCCTGGCTAAAAGCGAAGATGAAAGAACTGTTCGATACAGATATAAACTTCACTAAACCAGTGTCCGGAGAGACCTTTGCTTAAAATGGTTGACCTTTCGCACTTGATACGGCCGGACATGCCGGTTTTCCCTGGTACGGAACAGCCGAAAATTGAGCGGGCGGCGAGCCTTGAGAAAGACGGGTTCGTGGAGCACAGAGTCACTATGTACACCCATACCGGGACCCATATAGATGTTCCCTCTCATATAACTTCTGACGGACCGACAGTTGATCAAATGGAAATCGGGCATTTTATCGGGAAAGCCGCGGTTATCGATGTGTCCGGTATAAAACCCGGGGAGATAAGCCGGGAAGCGCTTACGCCGCATGCGGGGCTGATCTCCCGGATAGAGTACCTTATACTTAAGACGGGCTGGGGAAAATACTGGGGCGCCCAAAAATATTTTGAGGGTTTTCCGTCGCTCGGCAAGGACGCCGCGGAGTGGCTGTGCGGATTCAAACTGAAAGGTATCGGTGTCGACGCTATCAGTATCGACCCCATCGACTCGAAGAATTTTCCCGTCCATAAGATATTTTTCAAAAACGGCATCGTGATAGTTGAGAACCTCGCGAACCTTGACGAGGTCGGCGGAAAAATATTTATGTTTTACTGCATGCCCCTAAAGTTCCAAAACGGCGGCGGGTCGCCGGTGAGGGCCGTAGGAATTATTTAATAAACCATTTCGGTTTCAGCCAATATAGCTTATAATATATAAATTTAAAACCGGCGGGGTCGTAAGCCGGCACCGGAAACAAATCCAAAATGAAAACATCAACTGATTATTCTCTGTTGTTTAAGAGGGTTTCATATTACCTGGGCCTGATCGTCCTGTCCTATAGCAGCGCAGTGCTGGCAGGATGGCTGTTCAATATTTCCGCGCTGATTAGCATCATTCCCAATGAAGCCGTTATTAAAGTCAACTCGTCAGTTTGTTTTATGATTATTGGGGCGGCGCTTCTGCTGATTAACAGTAAAAAATTGCCTCCCCGTTTAAACATTATCTTAATTGGCATCATGGCATATTTTATTCTGGCTATAGGCCTGGTTACTATTTGCGAGTATTCATTTGGATGGAATGCCGGCATTGATCAGCTGTTGATCTCCAAGAGCCAAACCGCCCTGTTCCACAACTACCCGGGAAGGATATCCTTAAATAGTTCAATTAATTTTGTATTGATAGCGTTAGCCCTGTTGATGATCCGCTCGAAAAATCAAAAACTGGTTTACGGCGCGCAAATAGCGGCTCTTGCCGCCGGCGTTATTTCTCTTGTGGCTTTAATAGGGCATGTTTATAACGCGCAACCGCTTATCATCGGAGCCAAATTCAGCACCGCGATGTCTCTTTACTCTATGGCGCTCTTTCTGGTGGTTTGCGCCTCAGTTTTCTTCGCAAGGCCTGGTGTCGGTTTCATGAGTATTATAACAAGCGGCACATCAGCCGGCAGAATGGCCCGCGCGATTTTGCCAGCCGCCATAGTGATTCCATTGGCCATTGGCTGGTTCAAATTAGCTTTTCAAAGGCACGGGCTTATAAGCATTGAAATCGGTGCTGTATTTGTTGCGTTGTCAAATATGATCGCCGCTTCAGTCTATGTGTATATATTAGCAGCAATGGTTGACAAAAAAGAGCGCGACCTGAAGGCTTCAGAAGAAAGGTACAGGCTGTTAATCGATAACGCCGATGAAGCTGTCGTAGTGGCTCAGGATGGTGTGCTGAAATTCGTTAACCCTAAAACTGTCGAGTACACCGGCATCTCAAAAGAGGGGTTGCTGTCCAAACCTTTTACAGATATCATTTACCCGGATGACAGGGCGATGATCGCTGAACGCCATCTTATAAGGCTGGAAGGTGGAAAACTGCCTAATGCCTATTCCTTCAGAGTAATTAACGGGCAGGGCGATATCAAACTTGTAGAGATCAGGTCGGTCGTTATAACATGGGAAGGGCGACCTGCCACTTTGAATTTTCTGAGTGATGTTACAGAGCGCAAGAAAGCCGAGGCAGAATTAATTGACAGTGAGGAGCAGTTCCGTTCGTTGTTCGATAATATGAGCGAAGGGGTCGCTCTTCATGAGATAGTTTATGATGGCGGAAAGCCGGTCAATTACAGAATTATTGACGTAAATAAGAGTTATGAAAGCATAATCGGTGTTTCAAGAGAACAAATAACCGGCAAACTGGCCACCGAAGCCTACGGCACCACAACTCCGCCTTATTTTGAAGAATATTTAAAAGTCAGCTCCGGAAAAAAACCTTATAGTTTCGAGGTGTATTTTCCTCCAATGGACAAGCACTTTGCCATTTCTGTTGCACCGTGGAAAGAGAACGGGTTTGCAACCTTGTTCACGGACATAACAGAGCGCAAGAAGGCGGAAAATGCTTTGAGGGAAAGCGAAGAGAAGTTTAAGAACCTTTTTAATAATTCGGAAGTTGGTATGTTCAGAACAGCGTTTGATGGTTCGAAAATACTCGACATGAATGAAAAGTTTTTGTCGATATACGGGTACACGAAAAGTGAGATGCGGGAGAAGCCTTCCTCGGCCCACTGGGCAAACCCCGGAGAGCGTGCCGAGATGGTGAAAATCCTTCTCAGGGACGGCGTCGTTAAGGAATTCGAATGCGACATGCTTACCAAATCCGGCGAAGTCAGGAAATGCATAACTTCGCTGAGGTTGTTAAGGGAGCAGGGCATTTTGGAAGGGTCTATTATAGATATAACCGAGCGCAAAAAAGCCGAACAGGAACTGCGTGCAAGCGAAGAGAAGTTCAGAAGTTATATAGACAAGGCCCCGGACGGGATATTCGTCTTGGATAACACCGGCCGGGTAATTGAAGTAAATAGCGCAGCGTGCAGGATAATGGGCTATCCCGAAGGTGAACTAGTCGGCAAACATGTAAGTGACCTGGTTGCCGAGGAGTCAGCGGAAGAGGGGGCCGAGCATTTTAAGAAAATGATAGAAACAGGCGCCGCAACTTCCGACATATGGCACAAGTACAAGGACGGGTCGAAAGTCTGCATGACCGTAGACGCGGTTAGGATCTCTGAAACAAAGTTCCTCGGTTTTTGCAAAGACGTTACCGGCCGCAAGCTTATGGAAGCCGAGAGAGAGGTAGTATATAAAAAGCTTGCGCAGAGCCAGAAAATGGCGGCTGTAGGGCAGCTTGCGAGCGGTGTCGCGCACGAGATAAACAACCCGCTGACAGTGATACTCGGGTTCGCCCAGCTGGAGGTCGGTAAAGCCGACAAAACAAGTTCCTTATTCAATTCACTGAAATCTATTGAGCGCGAGTCGCAAAGGTGCAAGAAGCTGGTCAGCGACCTTCTGCTTTTCGCGAGGGAAGAGAAAGATGTTTCAAAAAAGGCCGACATAAATAATGTCATCGAGCGCGCGCTGACGCTGATAGAACCGATAGTGCGGTCAAAGGGCTGCGAGGTTATCAGAAATTTCGAGAACGGCCTGCCGTTCGTGACAATGAACACGGACAGGATACAGCAGGTTATAATTAATCTGGTCAGCAACGCTGCGGACTCTATATCGAATAGCGGGACTATACGCGTCGCGACCAGCCTGTCGGAAAAGTATATCCATATAGACGTATCCGATAACGGGTCAGGTATGACAGAAGAAGTTAAAAGACACCTCTTCGAGCCCTTCTTTTCAACGAAGAAAACAGGGCAAGGGACCGGGCTGGGCCTGAGCCTGTGTTACGATATAGTGTCGAAGCATAGCGGAACGATAGATGTTGTCAGCGAGCACGGAATAGGCACGACGTTTTCAGTCAGGCTGCCGGTCAACCGTAATTAAAATAAAAGCGCAAGTTGCTGCAAAAAACCGTAACACGCGCTTAGGGGATATATGGAAGACCAGAGCATGAAGGTTATCACAGGCTATATTTTTATTGACCTGCTTTTCAGCTTCATAGCCGCGTGCGTTGCGTTTGCCATCACATACAATGAGTACGTCCACCATTATCCCACCAAGAGAGAGCCTATAAAGCTGGCCCTCGACACCGCCCTCATGACTTTCCTTGTTTTTATTTTCCTGGGCATTCTTGGAGTGATAGCCCTGCACTGGATGTCGTGAAAATAACCGGCCCGCGAGGCCGGGCCTGACGGGAATATCATGATAAAGCATACCTCAGTTTACGATAAGAACAGAGAGCTCAATCTAAGTGAATTCGATTCGGGTAAGATAGTTCTTGAATCGAAACCCAGAATACTCCGAGTTGCCCTGACCACCCGTTGCAACCTGCGGTGCATCATGTGCAGGTTCGTCGGGCTTGACTACGAGTTCACGCTGCCAGGTGAAGTGATCGAACAGGTTGTTGAACTTTTTCCTTATCTCGAACTTGTAGACTGGCAGGGGGGAGAGGTATTTTTACTGGATAATTTCAAAGAGCTGTTGGTGAGGGCCGCTAAGCACACGCAGTTGCGCCAGACAATCCAAACCAACGGGCTGCTATTAAATGAAGAATTGGCTGAGATATTGGCCCGCAGCAGGGTAGACCTTCAGGTTTCAGTTGACGGCGCCACAAAAGATGTGTACGAGCATGTTCGCAAAGGGGCGAGGTTCGAAACTCTTATGGAAAAACTTTCCATTATGGCAGCCACGGAAAAGGCCGCCGGAGGAAAGTTCGAGCGCAAGCTGTCCGTATGCGTGATGAAGTCGAACAACCGCTTTATCGGCCAGTTTGTGGACTTTGCGCTAAAGTATGGTTTCAAGCGGCTGGCGCTCTCGTTTATGTCGAAAGACGCAGCTCCGGGGGAAGATATATTTTTTTCCGGAGACGAGGAAGCCCTGGCTTTTCTCCGTATTGAGATCCCATTGATGGCGGCGAGATGTCTTAAGAACGATATCGTTTTCGAATGTGATTTTTTGTCGTTCCTCTCTGCGGTAGATCACAATCCCGACCTGGTCCCGGGCGGCGCAGAAAGAGCGGAAAATTTAATCGCAAGGTGCAGGCTGCCTTGGAAAATGATGATGGTCACGGCCCTGGGTAAAGGCGACGTTTTCCCGGAGTGCATGTGCCACTGCCCAATAGGCAACGTTTGTGAACAAAATCTGCTCGATATTTGGAACAGCGAAGCCATGCAGCGGTATAGGTCCGCTCACGTCAACAAAAATGCATCCGAGATATGCAACCCGGACTGCCTCAGCGGCGCAGTATTCGTCCACCATTTCATCCCGTAAAATTCCATCAAGCGTACGCCCTCTCCAGAACAATATAAAGCTGTGTTGTTTTCTCCAGAGTTCCACCTGTTAGAATTTGGCCCCCGCATGCCTGTGATAGCATCCGGTATATATGAAATTTATCCCAAGCGCAAACTTGTCAGTTAGAGGATATTTTGGTATTATATAAGGGCATCAAAATCATTGGGTAATACGCGAAAGGGAAACGACATGAAAAAAGACCTTATTTCTATATTCGACCTGACATGCGCCGAGATGTGGCAGATATTCAAGCTCACCGCGAAACTCAAAGCGGGGAAAGTTAAGACGGGCATTCTCGCTGGCAAAAGTATCGGCCTCATTTTTGAAAAGCCTTCCACAAGGACCACGGTCTCGTTCGCGGTCGCTATGTACCAGCTGGGCGGTTTCCCTTTGATCCTCAACCCGCAGAACCTCCAGAGAAGAAGAGGTGAAACAATAAAGGACACTGCGAAGACTTTGTCGGTATACTTAGACGGAATAGTCATAAGGGCGTTTAAGCATTCCGACATAAAAGAATTCGCGAAGTGGGCTTCGGTGCCGGTCGTAAACGGCCTTACCGACAGGGAACACCCGTGCCAGGTGCTGGGCGACATACTGACAATAATGGAAAAAAAGAAAATAAAGACGCCGGCCAAGCTTTCTGAGATCAAAGTCGTTTTCGTGGGCGACGGCAACAACATGGCCAATTCCTGGTTAGGCGCTGCCGGCATGCTGGGGTTCAATTTCGTTCTCGCCAGGCCCAAGGGCTATGGCCCCAACGAGGAGATGCTCAAAGAATCAACCTCCAGGGCCAAACTTTCAGGAGGGATGATAGAGATAGTGGAAGACCCGATGCGCAGCCGTTAAGAACGCCGACGTGATATACACTGATGTCTGGACTTCTATGGGCGATGAAGCCGAAGCGGAAAAAAGGCGCGAGGTGTTCCGTCCGTACCAGGTTAACTCTAAACTTCTCGCCACCGCTAAAAAGGACTGCATAGCCATGCACTGCCTGCCGGCTATACGGGGTGAAGAGATCACGGACAAGATAATGGACAGCCCCGATACAGCGATATTCGACCAGGCGGAGAACAGGCTGCACATACAGAAAGCGGTCCTCGCGCACCTCCTGAAATAAAACAGCTATAAGCCATAAGCTGTAAGTTGTAAGAAAAGGCCCTAATGTCTTAACTTATAGCTTAAAGCTTACAGCTTAGAGCCGGCTTCCAAACTCCACGGTGTCAACATGCTTCGAGAATACGACGGACACAAACCAAAAATCCATTCAAGCGCGTTCGTAAGCAAGGAATGCCTTATCATAGGCAGGGTGAGCCTCGGAGAGAACGTTTCCGTGTAGCCCAGCTGCGTCCTGAGGGCGGACGTAGATGAGATACTCGTGAACGCAAACTCAAATATACAGGACGGGTCGCTGATCCATCCGAACGAGGGGCAGCCCGTCATGATAGGCAAGAACGTAACGGTTGGCCACGGGGCAGTGATACACGGGTGCCGCATAGGCAACAACTGTCTCATAGGCATGGGCGCGATAATACTTGACGGCGCCGTTATCGAAGACAATTGCATAATAGGCGCGGGGGCGGTAGTGACCGAGCGCCAGAAGATAAGCGAGGGCAGCCTGATACTGGGCGTGCCGGGGAAAGCCGCCCGCTTAATAACGCAGGACGACCTCTCAAGGATATACCGCAGCGCCGAAGAATATATAAAGCTCGCTGAGGTCCACAGGAAAAGCCTCGACGCCGAGTTATGAAAAAAAGCGAATACCTATCGCCTATGGATGTGTTCAGGGTTCTTTATAAAAGTTTCGGGCCCCAGGGCTGGTGGCCCGTCACCAGAGGGGTGAGCGCCTTCCCGGAGTACCATAAACTTGAATACTCTGGGAAAACCGAAAGGGAGAAGTTCGAGATCTGCTGCGGCGCGATCCTTACACAGAACACTTCCTGGAAGAACGTTGAGAAAGCGTGCAGAACTTAAACCATGCGGGCGCGCTTTCTCCGGAGAAGATCCTCCGGATGGGTGTTAAAAGGCTCGCTACGCTGATTCGCCCGTCAGGTTATTACAACCAGAAAGCCGGCCGGCTCAAAGATTTCGCGGCGCACATCTGCGAAAGTTATGATGGAAAACTAGAATTATTATTAGACGGGACGGCGGATGAACTGAGAGAGAGGCTTCTTTCCCTCAAAGGCATAGGCCCCGAGACGGCAGATTCAATAATTCTTTACGCGGCGGAAAAACCGTCGTTCGTCATTGACGCGTACACGATGAGACTTGGCGAAAGGCTCGGCTGGTTCGGTACCAATACAAAATACGGCGAGGCCAGGGAATTCATGGCGGAAAGGCTTCCGCGCTCGCTGAAGATATATAACGAGTTCCACGCGCTTGTGGTGTCCCTGGGCAAGGATTTCTGTAAAAAAAAGCCGTTGTGCGTTTCGTGCCCTGTTGAAGGAAAATGTGACCATAAAAAAAGACATTAAAAAAGATTACGAGCTGAAGCTCAAGAAATACGAAAAGGAGGTTCACGAGCTGAACCTTCTCATACGTTCTCAGGAGCTGATCAACTCTACTATACACCTCGACACGACCCTTGATTACCTCATGGAGCTTGCCAAGAGGATAACCGATTCAGAGGCCGCCAGCGCGCTCCTGCTTGAAGGAGATAAGATGTACTTTGCCTCAGCTTCCGGCACTAAGACGGCGGAGATAAAACGAGTCTACCTTGACAAGAACGAGGGTATAGCCGGCTGGGTGCTCAAACACGGCGAGGCCCTGCTAATTGAAGACGTTACAAGGGACAAGAGGTTCAGCGGCAAAACGGACATGATATGCGGGTTTAACACGTGCTCGATACTTGCCGTGCCGCTCGACGTTGATGAGAAAGTGATTGGCGTCGTAGAGGTAGTTAATAAGAAGAACGGGAACGTTTTTGATGATAACGATATAAGGCTTTTAAACTCGCTTGCCACTTCCGCCGCCATGGCTATAAGCAAGGCCCAGCATTACAGGGACCTCAACGAACTGTTCCTATCGACTATCAAAGCAATCGCGAACGCGATAGAAGCGAAAGACCCCTACACGAGGGGACATTCTGAACGCATAAGGGACTACTCCCTCATTATGGCGAGAGAGCTGGGCATGAACGGGGAAGATGTTAAGAACCTCGAGATATCGGCGCTCCTGCACGATGTGGGAAAGATAGGTGTGCCGGAGGCGGTGCTGCGTAAGCACGGGTCGCTTACCCCCGAAGAGAACGCCGAGATAATGAAACACCCTGTGATAGGCGCGGAAATACTCTCTTCAATAAAACAGCTCTCAGCCGCTATCCCGGGCATAAGATGCCACCAGGAACGTTTCGACGGCAAGGGATACCCGCTGGGCCTCAAAGGCGACGAGATACCTCTGGCCGCAAGGATAATAGCGGTGGCGGACACGTTCGACGCGATGACTTCGGACCGTCCGTACCGTGAGGCCCTGCCGGACGACGAGGCCTTAAAAGAACTCGAACTTCAAGTCGGGGAACAGTTCGACGCAAAGTGCGTCAGGGCGATAGTGATAGGGTACAACAAAAAACTTATTAAGAGCCAGAAGAACGGTAACACAAGCTATGGAAAATAAATACCAGTTTTTATACGTCAACGTTTTTGTGACAGCCCCAAGCGAAGCCGAGGCGAGAAAAATCGCTGACTCGGTACTGAATAAAAAGCTCGCGGCCTGCGCGAGCATAATAAAAGGCGTAAGCTCGTCATACTGGTGGCAGGGAAAGATAGAGAGGTCATCCGAAACGCTGATAATAATGAAAACGAAAAGCAAGCACGTGCGGAAACTGATAGACGAGATAAAGTTCCTGCACTCCTATTCGGTCCCGGAGATCATCGCGCTACCCATAGTTGACGGCAACCCGGATTATCTCAAGTGGATAAACGAGTCTGTAAGATGAAAGAAGCCGAGTTCTGGAAGATCCACGATAAGGCGAGCAGCACCGTGCGCTGCGGCCTCTGCCCGCACGGGTGCGTGATAGCGCCGGACAAGACCGGTATATGCCGCGGCCGTAAGAACGTGGAAGGCAGGCTTGTGTCTCTCACATACAACGAACTCACCTCTGTGAACCTTGACCCCATAGAAAAAAAACCGCTGTACCATTTTCATCCCGGCACGAAGATCCTGTCCGTAGGGACTTTCGGCTGCAACTTCAAGTGCTCTTTCTGCCAGAACTGGGAGATATCCCAGAGCGGGCAGGGCGGCGTTCCTACGAAAAGCGTTAAGCCAGATGAAATAGTCGAGATGGCGGTCGGTAATGGTTCGATAGGTGTTGCCTACACATACAACGAGCCTCTGATGAACTACGAGTGGGTCAAAGAGACTTCAAAACTCGCTCGCGCAAATGGCCTTTACAACGTTCTTGTGAGTAACGGCTACATAAATCCGGAGCCGCTCTCGGAGCTTCTGCCTTTTATCGATGCCGCCAACATCGATATAAAAGCTTTCACGGAAGATTTTTATAAGAAACTATGCGGAGCTAAGCTCGCGCCGGTTCTCGCTACCGTGGCTGCCATGGCCAAGGCCGGGACGCATGTTGAGATAACCACTCTACTTATACCCGGAGAGAACGATTCGCCGGAAGAGCTGGAGAAATTGACCTCCTGGCTCGCCGGGCTCGACCCAGATATCCCGCTGCATTTTTCCAGGTATTTCCCGACATACCACATGGACAAAGAGCCCACGGGCATGGCTACGCTCGAGCGCGCGTGGGAAATAGCAAAGAAGCACCTAAAGTACGTCTACGTGGGCAACATACAGGCTCCGAAATTCTCGAGGACTGTCTGTCCATCGTGCGGCGAGACGCTTATAGACAGGGACGGTTACAGTATAGATGTAAAGAACCTGGAGAAGGGCCGCTGCAAAAAGTGCAAAGAAAAAATAAAAATTAGCGGTTAACGCTAGGAACAGGAGAGAACATGGCTAAGAACACTGTGTGGTTCGTTGTGGTGGTCGTCGTGGGCGCGCTGCTGGGGTCGTTCCTTGGAAAATTCATCGGGATAGTAGTGCCCGCGGGTTCTATAAGGGACCTCTTCTCTACAGAGATCTCGGCCGGGCTTAACCCGGCTACGCTTAACTTAAGGATAGTGGACCTTACTTTCGGCTGCCTTTTCAAGCTTAACGTCATGTCCGTGATCGGGATAATTTTCGCGGCGTTCATTTTCAGGCGTATCGATAAATGAGGAAGATAAATACCAGAACCTTAAAACCGGTTGTTATACTCGCTTCGGCCTCGCCCCGCCGCTCGGGCCTTCTTAAAGACTGGGGCCTTAAATTCAAAGTGATCCCAAGCCGTGTCGGAGAAGAAACAAAACAAAAGAGCCCGCGGGCCATAGTTAAGGAACTCGCCCTAAGGAAGGCCCTGTCGGTCGCGGGACAGGCAAAGAGCGGGATTGTCATAGGCGCCGACACTATAGTGGTCTACGGCGGCGAGATAATAGGGAAACCAACGGATGAAAAGCACGCGGAAAAAATACTTTCAAAACTCAACGGCACGTATCACCGGGTCTACAGCGGCGTAGCGGTCGTTGACGCCGCAACCGACAGGAAAGCGGTTGACTATGAAGTAAGCAGGGTTAAGATGCGGCGCATACCGGGCTCCGAGGTGGCGAGGCTTTCAAAAAAACACCTGGACAAAGCGGGAGCCTACGCGATACAAGAAAAAAGTGACGCGTTCGTGGAAAAGATAGAAGGCGACTATTACAACGTGGTGGGCCTGCCTTACGGCAAACTGAAAAAAGCGCTTTCACGTTTCGGCGTGACGATCAAAAAATAGCGGAGGAAATATGAAAAAAGGCCGTGACCTTCAGCTTTCCAAGCTTGTAGACATGCGCACGCCGGCGGCTGTCTTCGAGGAAGTCAAATACAATTTCATATTTCATTACCCGTTGGCTGCGTTTGAGGATGTCAGGGCCGCTTTCGTTAATTTCAACCGTTTGTTCGATGGGGCATATCCGGGTTATCGAGCCTGCAACACGAAATTTCACGACAAAGTGCACACTACCGACGCCCTGCTGGCTGTCTCAAGGCTCATAGATGGTTACAATATAAAGAGCGGGAAGCTTCCGGTTGAGCTTGTAAAGACCGCTTTGATAGCCACTCTGTTCCATGATACGGGCTACATCCAGCGCACGAGCGACAGGAAAGGTACGGGCGCGAAGTACACGTTAAACCATGTCGCGAGAAGCATTGAGTTCATAGGAAAATATTTTAAAGAACAGGGGTTGCCCAGGCGGCTGGCGCTTAGCGCTGGGAGGATGGTGAGTTGCACGGGGCTTTCAGCTGAATTCGCCCAGCTTAAGTTCGCCTCAAAGCCGGAACGCACGCTCGGGTTTATGCTTGGAAGCGCAGACCTTCTAGGGCAGATGGCATCGCGCACTTATCTTGAAAGGCTCATCTACCTTTACGGTGAGTTCAGGGAAGGAAACGTGCAGGGTTATCCAACCGAGATAGCGCTACTGGAAAAGACTATGGAGTTCTACGAGGGTACTAAAAAAAGGCTGAAGGACACGCTGGGTGGCGTTGACGGGTATATGATACATCATTTCCGCAAGCGTTACGGGATAGGCGAAGACCTTTACAGGAAAGCGATAGAAAGACAGATAGCTTATCTTAAAGAGATACTGGTGTACGAGCAGCTGCCTTTCAAGGGTAGTCTTAGAAGGAAGATATAGAAAGAAATTCAAAAATAAAACATCAAATATCAAAATTAATGCTGTCTCTTAAATATTTATTTGTAGATATTATATTTTTTATTTTTGATGTTTGATATTTGATTTTATGCGCCCTGGCCTTTTTCTATCTCGTCCAAATGCACTTTTATCTTCATATTCTGGTTGAGCGTCTTGAACCACTCCGAAAATACCATCATGGTTTTTTCCTGCTTTAACTTTTCAAGGAATTTCTGCCTGTCTTTCTCGAAGGCGGACATGTTGCCTTTGTTCGAGTAATAATATTCAAGTTTTAGTTCGGGTTCGGTTATAATAACGCTTGAGGAGATCAGCTGCCTGAGTTTGAATATCGCTATCTGTTTGCGACGTGATTCTTCGAATTCTTTCGGTGTCGTATGCAGCATCTGGAACAGCACCTGGAAATAGGTTTGCTGGTCGAAATGCCCTTCTTTCTGGAACGCTGGGTAGTGTTGGATATCGGCGGCGAGCTCGCCGTCGGAAACAGTTATGCTGTATTTTTTTGCCTCTCCGCTGAAAACCTCTTCCTGTATCAGGTCCTGAAGCACTTCCTGTTTTTTCTGTTTTGTGACCTCATCGGTTATCTCCTGCTTCTGCTGGCGCATATTGTCGAGCACGCGGTTGAGGTAGTTGGCATACTGCCTGTAGGGTATTTTTGCGCCATTGACTTCAACTACGGCGTCGGCGGGCGTCTTACTGGAAAAAAAGTAGCCGCCGAACCCTATAAAAGCTCCGCCGAGGAACCCGACTATAGTTATACCGAATATTAAACGCATGTGTTTGCGAAGCCAGTTCATCATGTTCATTGCTCCAGTGGAAATTACTTGTTGTTGATCAATGGTGATTCTACCAAAAATAGCGCTCGGGGTCAATTTATTAAAAGACGGGAGCCATCGCGGGCTCCCTTGACTTTGAGCCTGAGTGAATGTAAAGCTCAGGCTCAAAACACTTTTTATTAATTGACCCCTCGCTTCGCTGGTGCCCTCTTCGTTCCTCATCAGTCAGAACTCGAGGGCAAATGCACGGCACTGCATTTTACAGGGATTTATCATAAGTGCTTAAATAATGTATAATCATGGCAGAATGATAAATTTGCTTTGGACGCTCATATATAAAGTGTTTGCTTTTGTGGTGCTGGGCGCGGCGCTTAAGCGTTTTACTGGAGAGCGCGGCGAGGGTACAGCGAAAGTGTTTATATGGATAACCTTGTACCTTCTTATACCCGCCTACATTTTTCTTACGATGTGGTACAATCCTTTAAGTTTCGCGTACTCGTGGAAGACCGCGGTGTGCGCCTTCGCGGTCGTGCTTTTTGGGGCGTTCTTCATGTGGGTGTGGGCATGGAAGGAAAAAATATCGTTCAAAGAGCATTGCCTGCCGGTGATATTTATGAATTCGGCTTACCTCGCAATACCGGTGAACACGCTTTTATGGGGAGCGCAGGGCGCGGCTTACGCAATAATCTACAACATGGTGATAACCGTAGCGACCTTTACGCTTGGTATCTGGTGGGTGTCCAAAAAGAGCGCTCTATCTGAGATTGCGGGCCTGCCGGTACTCTATGCTGCGGCAGCCGGTGCAGC
The DNA here is from genome assembly GCA_963794945.1 of Endomicrobiales bacterium. Classification (GTDB taxonomy): domain Bacteria; phylum Elusimicrobiota; class Endomicrobiia; order Endomicrobiales; family CAWCFT01; genus CAWCFT01. Next base: position 102,825 of record CAWCFT010000015.1, on the reverse strand, counting down.
TCTTAACGCTATAGGTACTGGTTTCCCTCATGTGCTTGGAACGGCAAGCAAGATGATATCTTTCGTTACGCTCCCGGTAATGCTTATTTTCGTTGGTTATAGGCTTGGGGAGATTAAGGCGGAAGGCTTTAAATTGGTGATCTGGGGTGTTTCTTTGAGGATGTTAGGAGGGTGTTTGGCAGGCGCCGGGGTGGCCTACATCCTGGGGATTACCGGCCCAGCTGGCCGGTGTATGCGTCATGACATCTTCAATGCCCGCCGCGGTATACTCCTACATACTGACCGAAAAATATGAGGGCAATATTCCTTTCGCAGCCGCAACGGTTTTTGCCGGAACCGTATTCTCATTCTTTACGATACCTGTATTGGGGTATTTTTACAAATGACTATGAATAGGATAATTATTGCGGCGTTCGCTATCTTTCTGGTCTCAGTACAAGTTTTTGCCGCGCCGCAGCCTGACGCCGCGCAAAAGGCCAAGGTACGCTCGATAATTAAGGAAGTCAGGGCTATAAGCATCCAGTGCGATGAACTTGAGGATTTCGGCCGGAAAACAATAGAGCAGGGGAAACAAATGCTTTCGGTGGGGCCGTTTGCAGTCTACGCGCTCTCCAACTGTCTCGACGACCCGGACTGGAAGGTCAGGTTCTGGATAACCGATATGCTTGGCTACCTTGAGAACCCCGACGCGCGCAGGCCGCTCATGAGGGTAATTAATAACGTGTCGGAGGAGGAGCAAGTGAGGCGGCAGGCCGAAAGTTCGTTAAAAAAGCTCGATGTGCCTCTGGAGCGCAATATTGAGTAAAGTCCGGCCAAAAAAATAAAACTGCGGCGGGCACATTTATTTGCCGGCCGCAATTTATTATCCTTATCAAGGCTCCGTAATTTTTAGGGGCCTTTTGACGTTTCGGTTTACGTTACCTAACGCCTTCTTGACTCCACGTCCATCTCAATAACTTTATCTTTCTCGGTTGACATAACGCAGTTGCCTTCGAACGTCGCGCCTTCACCTATGGCGAGCAGCGCCGAGTGGATATCTCCGTAAACCTGCGCTTTGGGAAGGATCTCGAGGCTGTGGACAGCTGTTATATTGCCGGTTATCTTTCCGCCAACTACTACCACCCTTCCGTTTATGTCGCCCTGTATCTGGCCTTTTTCTCCGATGATTATGCCGTTGGCTTCAGCGATGCCGCCTTCAAGCCTGCCGTCTATACGGACAGAACTCTTGGAGCGGATAGTTCCCTGAAAAACGCTTTCGGGACCTATAACGGTCTCTATCACTCCGAACACGCTTTCTTTTTTCTTTCCGAACATGCTCATCACCTCGTTATTTAAGATTTTGCCAAATTCTCGTTAGGTTGAAGTTTCTTCAAAAATCTCCACGGATCCACCGGGCTCCCGTTAACATGTATCTCGTAGTGAAGATGGTTGCCTGTCGATTCGCCCGAACACCCCATAAGGCCTATAAGCTGGCCGCGGTGTATTTTTTCGTCTTTGTTAACTATTATTTTGTTTAAGTGCCCGTAATAGGTGCAGTAACCATAGCCGTTGTCAACTATTATGAGCCTGCCGTAACCGGACTGCCAGTCCGCCAGCCTCACACAGCCGTCCGCGGTCGCATATATGGGGGTATTTTTCTCGTTGGCAATATCGAGCCCCGCATGAAATTCTTCGGTGAGCAAAAGAGGGTGTATCCTGTATCCGAACTGGGATGTGACGTGGCCAACGCACGGCCAGATGTTGGGCGTGGCATGGAACAGGGCACGGAGGTTGTTTACCTGGTTCTTTATTTCCGTAAAACTGGCCAAACGTTTTTTTGTCTCTTCTTTGAGGGCTTCTGTCTGGCGCCACATGTCCTGCTGGTTCATTTCGTAGATCTTGCCCGACAGCAGGCGGTCGAGGTCTTTTACATCATCTTTCGAAGGACCGCCGCGCCCGCCCTCATTTTCTTCTATAATGGCCTTTTTAGACTTCATCTCAAGCAGCGTCCTTACCTGGTCGTCGTTCTCTTTTACCTGCTCAAGCAGTTCCCTGGACTGTTTAACTTGTTTTGCGAAAAACATGACCTTCAGCTGCATCAGCTTATTGTCCGTCTTTACCATCATGTAATCTATATGGCGGCTGTAAAGGTAGCCGGCCGTAACCGTGAGGAAGCTCCAGGATACTATTAGGAAAAGTAAAAAGCTTAAAGAAAAGCTGATCTTAAGAGGTTTTACGCTGTTATGCGGAATGAACATAACAGTGATGCCTCTTTTGAGCTCTTTTTTAAGAAGTTCAAATAGTTTCATAGGTGTCCCAAATTTCCTGCTAACGCTGATTTAGCCCTAAAAATTAAGGCATTTTGTAGGCAATATTTTATAACAGATATTGCGTGTTATGTCAAGCTTTCTTTCTTTTTGAATATCATATTTGATAAACTACTTTTCTTTTGCTAAAATCAACGAAATATAACATCAAGGCAAGGACAGAAAATGAGCGCGGAAATAGAAAAAACATACGAACCCAAGAAAACTGAAGATAAATGGTACAGCTTTTGGCTTGAGAACCGGCTTTTCGCGTCAAAACCCGAAGCCGGCAGCAAACCTTTTACTATTGTCATACCTCCCCCGAACATCACAGGCTCGCTTCATATGGGTCATGCCTTAAACAACACCCTGCAGGACATAATCATACGCTTTAAGAAGATGCAGGGTTTTAACACGCTATGGGTGCCGGGAGTTGACCACGGAGGCATAGCCACCCAGAACGTAGTGGAAAAGCTGCTGAAATCTGAAGGCAAGAACAGAAGCGAGATGGGCCGTGAAAAATTCCTGGAGCGGACCTGGGCGTGGCGCAAAGAGACCGGTGATACCATACTCAACCAGCTTAAGAGGCTCGGCTGCTCGCTTGATTGGGACAGGACCAGGTTTACGATGGATGAAGGCTGTTCCAAGGCGGTCATGACCGCCTTTGTCGAGCTTCACAATAAAGGGCTAATATACAGGGGCAAGAGGCTTGTTAACTGGTGCCCGCACTGCAACACGGCGCTTAGCGATATCGAAGTCGAGCACGAAGAAGAGATAGGCAAGCTTTGGCATATAAAATACGCTGTAAAATGGGACCTGAAAAGAATTTATAATTGTAGCGACAACAAGGCCCGAGACAATGCTGGGCGACACCGCTGTTGCCGTACACCCTGAAGACGAAAGGTATAAGAAATACATAGGTAAAATGCTTGTCCTGCCGCTCACTGGCCGCGAGATACCGATAGTATTTGACGAAGCAGTAGATAAGGCTTTCGGAACGGGCGCTGTAAAGGTTACACCTGCCCACGACCCTGCCGACTTTGAAATAGCGGTCCGGCATAGCCTCCCGCACATAGTTGTTATAGGTTTTAACGGCAAGATGACCAAAGAGGCCGGCCAGTACGCCGGCCTTGACAGATACGAGGCTCGCAAAAAGGTCCTCCTTGATCTTGAAGCCCAGGGCCTTTTGCTTGAGACCGTTGACCACCCGCATTCGGTGGGCCACTGTTACAGGTGCAGCTCTGTTATCGAGCCGCTGGTTTCAGAGCAGTGGTTCCTTAAAGTAGAAGAAATGTCCAAAAGGGCCATGCAAGTGGTTGAGGAAGGCAAGCTTAAATTTTACCCGGCCTCATGGGCCAAACCCTACCTTTTGTGGCTTGAGAATTTAAGGGACTGGTGCATAAGCCGCCAGATATGGTGGGGACACAGGATACCTGTATACTATTGCGTCAGCGGTACAAAGGCCGACGATAAAGAAACACCGGACAAGCGCCCGCGGTCAAATTGCCCGCCCATGGTCTCGGTGGAAGCTCCAAAGAAATGCCCCGCTTGCGGCGGCACGCATATAGAACAGGACCCGGACGTGCTTGATACGTGGTTCTCTTCAGCGCTCTGGCCGTTCTCGGTGCTGGGCTGGCCGGACAGCCGGCCGGACAAAACCAACAAGGGCCCGCACAAAAGCGATATTGAATACTATTACCCGACCTCCGTTCTAGTTACTGGGCACGAGATACTCTATCTCTGGGTCGCGAGAATGGTGCAGATGGGACTTCAGTTCCTGGACGACCTGCCTTTCACAGAAGTATTCCTAAACGGCATAGTCAGGGACAGGTTCGGCAAGAAGATGTCGAAGTCGCTGGGCAACGTTATCGACCCGCTCATTGTAATGGACAAGTACGGCACCGACGCTCTCAGATTCTCGCTTGCTCAGTCGGCCGCGCCGGGCCGCGACATGCAGCTTTCCGATGACTCGTTTGTGAGCGCGAGAAATTTCGCCAACAAGATATGGAACGCGAGCCGTTTCGTCATGATGAACGTCGCGGGTGTTACATGGGACAAAGAATTTATCATGTCTGTGTGGCCCATGGAGCTTGCGGACAAGTGGATACTTTCGGAATACCGCCTGACCGTTAGGGACGTTACCAGGGCGCTCGAGAAATACGATATTGACGTGGCGGCGAGGCTCATATACGATTTCTTCTGGTCGAAGTACTGCGACTGGTACATAGAGCTTGCTAAGATACGCATTGCCGGCCAGGACGAAAAAGCCAAGAAGGCCGCGCTTTCTGTGCTCATGGAAGTGCTTTCAGGTGTTGTAAGGATGCTGCACCCGATAATGCCGTTCATTACAGAGGAGCTCTGGCAAACTCTTTCAGGATATATCAGGAACAATAACAAGAATACAAGCATAATGTCGGCCCCGTGGCCTCAGTCCGATGAGACAAAAGTTGATGAGGAAGCCTTGAAAGAGATGGCGCGGGTAATGGAGTTCGTTACGGCCGTAAGGACCATAAGGAGCGAGATGAACGTGCCTCCGGGCAAGTTCGTACCTGCGGTTGTAAGGATAACCTCGGATGAACAGAAGAGTTTCCTTGAACGGAACGGCGCGTACATAAGAGCGCTCGCAAAGATAGAAAGTATTGAGGCAGCCAAAGACGCGGCGAGGCCAAAACAGTCTGCCGTGTCCGTCACCTCGGGCCTGGAGATATTCGTCCCGCTTGTAGGGATAATAGACCTCGAAAAAGAAATGAAACGGCTCCAGAAAGATATAATTAACGCCCAAACCGATCTCGAGCGCTGCGCGCAGAAGCTTCTAAACGAGGATTTCATAAAACACGCTCCGGAAAAAGAGATCGCGAAGATAAAAGAGCGAGTCAGTGAGGCCGAACTTAAGATCGGACGGCTGAAAGATAGCATAAAGGCGTTGCAATAAAATACATTAAAGATTAAAAATTTAAGATTTGAAAATTCAAGGCCTTAATTTTTCAATCTTCAATCTTATAATATTTAATCGGTTTACCATGGGGGAACCAATGAAAACAAGGCCAATAAAAGCAATAAAGAATTATATTCCGCACGCCGAAGGTTCGTGCCTGTTCTCCATGGGAGACACAACTGTCCTCTGCGTAGCGACTGTGGAAGAAAAGGTCCCGCCGTTCATCGAGAACCAGGGGCTTACCCACGGCTGGGTGACGGGCGAGTACGCGTTTTTGCCGCGGGCGGGCAAGCAGCGGACCCCCAGGCAGAGAGGGGCGGGCGGCGGCAGGAGCCACGAGATATCGAGGCTGATAGGCAGGTCGCTTAGGGCCATAGTTGACCTTGAAAAGCTCGGCAAGCGTTCGATAATAATAGACTGCGACGTTATAAAAGCAGACGGCGGCACACGCACGGCTTCTGTAAACGGCGGTTTCATAGCCCTCTGTCTCGCGCTTGATAAACTCAGGAAAGAGAAAGTAATAGACCGCCTTCCCTTGAAAGATTATCTGGCGGCTGTAAGCGTAGGGCTTTCGCGCGGGAAGATGGTGCTGGACCTCTGCGCCAAAGAAGACAACGGCGCGGATGTCGACATGAACGTGGTGATGACAGGCTCGGGCGATCTCGTGGAGATCCAGGGCACTGCTGAAGGCAAGACATTCTCCCGCAAAGAGCTCAACAGGCTTTTAGATATCGCGCAGGTCGGAATAAAGGCCATTATTAAACTTCAAAAGAAAGTGCTTGGGAACATAGTAATAAAATGAAAAATATAGAACTTGTCCTCGCGACGCGCAACAAACACAAGGTGTCAGAAATATCACACATACTCAAAGGGCTGAAAGTCAGGATAGTGCCGATCGATACGGTCAAGGGCGCGCCGGAAGTTGAGGAAGACGGCGATACCCTGAAATATAACGCTTCAAAAAAGGCAAAGACGATAGCTCTTTATACCGGGAAATGGGCGCTTGCGGATGATACCGGGCTTGAAGTGGAATATTTAGACGGCGAGCCCGGAGTTTATTCAGCCAGGTGGGCCGGTGAAGGGTGTTCTTACGCCGACAACAACAAAAAGCTTCTTGGGAAGCTTAAAGGCGTTAAAGGAGCGCGCCGCAAGGCCGCTTTCAAGTGTGTTATAGCCCTCTCGAGCCCCTCTGGTAAGGTTTTTACTGTAGAGGGCAAGATAAATGGTATAATAGACTATAGTGAAAAAGGCACAAAGGGTTTTGGTTACGACCCGCTTTTTGTGGTGCCAAAGCTCCATAAGACCTTTGCTGAGCTGCCGTCCGTGGTAAAAAACAAGATCAGCCACAGGGCTCTGGCGCTAAAGAAAGCAAGAAAACTTATTACAAAACAAATTAAAGATTGAAAATTTAGAAAATTGAAGATTTGAATCTTCAATCTATTAATCTTCAAATCTTGAATTAGACATGTTCGGGAAGTAGCGTAGCTGGCTATCGCGCCTGCTTTGGGAGCAGGAGGTCGCGGGTTCGAATCCCGCCTTCCCGATTTTTAATTTTATATTGGCGTTGTTGCAGTTTTATATTAAAATCCCGTATCACTTTTTAGCCCGTTCACGCCTTTTTAAACTTCTAAAATTATCATTAAATTACCGAATAAGCCTTGCAATATAAGCTGTCGTTCGTTAAAATATCTTGTATTTAGGGCGTTCTATGTCATTAAAAAGGCCGGCAGTTTCAATTATTCTGACGATTTTTTTCTTATCACGCCTTACGGCCGGGGAGTTTTATGTCACCGGCGTGAGGCAGTATAAAGACGCCGGCAGGCAGGCATACGAGATAACTATAAACAATGCGATAGTTATCAAGGATATCAGTATCTTCGGAGAGGGCCGCGAGCCTCTCATCAAGCTTCCGGAATACGTATCACAAAAGAAACGTGTTTACCCTCAGCTGATCCTTTCCACTAAAAAAGCGCAACGCAGCCCTAAGGGCCGCCCTGGTAAATAAAGCCGTTGATCCCGGCAGGCGTTGCGCCACAGTATATAAAATAGTCAGGTTTGAGCCGTTTAGAAAAAAGTCCGCGTTGAAAATACTAGCCGCGGTTTCCTTCAACGACGAGATGGAAATCGAATGCAAGATAATCGATAACGGCGGCGGCCCGTGGGTAAGCTGGCCGGCAAAAAAGCTTAAGAACAGCGGAGCGTGGTACAAGCAGGTTATCGTAACAGATGACAAATTAAGAGAGGCGATAGAAGAAGGCCTCCTTTCAAAGTATAAGGCATTTGCGGCGAAACAAAAGTAGCCCGGCGGTTTACTAATGGAAGAGCTGGAAACGCAAAGAAAGGTTTTTAAACAGATAGCGCAAACGATCATAGCACCCGTTATTTCGGTTGTAGTTTTTTTTGTCTGGTCATATACCCTGATAAAATCCCAGCCTCCCCAGATACTTACATTCCCCTTGTCCAGCCTGATAGTAACTGCGCTGTATTTCTTTTCGGGGCCCATCTACAGCGGCGTTATGCTCGCTTTCATTACTGTGGCCGGATTTCTCTGCGTGTTCCTGACAGATTCCAACCTTTATCGTCTAATTTTTCTCGCCGAGACCTTTCTGCTGTGGGTTATTTTCCTTTTCTTCGAGCATTACCAGAAGGGGTATGACGGGCTCGAGAACAGGAACCGGGAAGAGGAAGAAACGCTTGAAAGCAAGGCAGCCTTGCTGAGCTCGAAGATAGAGGAATCAAAGAAAAGGACCGCGGACCTTTCGCAGAGGATTGAGAACTACCAGTCGCTGGGCAACATGGTCCACCTTATGGGGCTTACGCTTGAAGAAGAAAAAATGATACCCCTGATATGCGATCTCGCCCTGAGGTTCATCGGAAAGGGCACATGGAAAATAAAAAAGGGCACCCAGACCGACGTGTTCGCCCAGTATGTCAAAAGCCAGCAGATGCCGCTAATAATCAGGGACCTCTCAACCGACAACAGGTTCTCGGTGCCGCACTCGAGGTTCCTTTCTCTTGTAGCCGTGCCGCTGGAGGTCAACCAGAGGTTTTGGGGTATACTCAAAGGTATGGCCGCCAAGGAAGGTTTCTTTGACGAAGGCGACCTGCGCATACTGTCGGTACTGGGCGGCATAGCTTCGCTGGCTCTTAGTAACACGAAACTTTACCAGAGAACGCAGGAGCTGGCCATCACGGACGGGTTGACCGGCCTTTACGTACAAAGCTATTTCAAGGAACGCCTCAATGAAGAGATCATGCGCTCGTTCAGCCACAAGCTGCCGCTTAGCATAGCCTTGTTGGACATCGATTTTTTTAAACGAGTTAACGATACATACGGCCACGCGGCGGGGGACACGGTCTTGACGCAGATGGCTGATCTTTTGAGGCACCGCCTTAGAGAAACAGATTTCGTCAGCCGTTACGGCGGCGAAGAGTTCGGAGTGGTCATGCCGCAGACCGACGCGTCGGAGGCGTTCCGCGTTATAGAAGAGATACGCAAGAACATAGAGGCAGAAAAATTCTTCCTGCCGGTCGAAAGCTTTCACCCCGTGCAGATAAAGCTCACCGTCAGTTCCGGCATCGCAAATCTTGGCAAGAAAAAGCTGACCGGCGAGGATTTCATAAAACGCGCGGACGAAGCGCTTTATGTTTCAAAGAACTCCGGAAGGAACATGACGACGGTTGCGAAAAAATAATATGAGCATATTCCCGGCTGAGATCAAGGAAATGAAAAGCAAGTCGTTCGGCACAGCCATCGCGGCAGCGGCGGTGCTTGCGATCTTCCTCGCGCTGTATTTTTACATGGCCTCGGGCATGCTTCGCCAGGTGATGATCTATTTTCTCATCATCGCGGGGCTGTATTTCTCGGTCTCGTGGGTGCACGCGTCCAGCGTGGCCGGCGCGGTCGGCGCTCTGCTGCTGATCTTTGAAGGGGCGCGCGAGTGGCCCGTGACCACCGGCGGGCTTATACTCATGCTTGCAGGAACAGCCGTTGTGCCGTATTTTTACGAGCGCTTGTCGAAACTCAGCAGGATGGAATACCTGAAAACCAACTCTTCCTTGAAACAGAAAATATCCGGCCTCGACAGCGAGCTGCTGAGCCTGGAAAAGGAGAGGAATTCGCTTGAACACGAAATAGACAAGATAAACCAGCTCTACATACTCGGCAGGGAGCTCGTGGAACGCATGGAGATCGAAGAGGTTCTCGAACACCTGGAGAGGATACTTCTCAACCGTCCCGGAGTGAACAATGTCGGGATATTTTCCTGGGACAATGATAAATGGAAGGTGCTTTCCTGTTCGGATCAGGAGCTAAGGGACAGGCTGCTGGTTTTTGTCAACGGGCAGAAACAATTGAGGAATGAAAAAGAGATCAAACAGCTTCAGGCGCCGGAATACCTCGAAGGAAAATCTATCGTGTTCTGGCCCGTACGGCTTGAAAAGGACCTCATGGCTGGTGTTTTGATAATCGCGGAAAACGAGGCCGCCGGCAGGTATGTCGAAGAAGGCGCCATATTCATACCGCAGATAGCACTGGGCCTTAAACGCACGCGCCTGTTCGCCGAGGTCCGCGAGCGCTCGCGCGCCGACGGGCTAACGGGGCTTTACCTGAGAAGATATTTCATCGAGAGGCTTCAAACCGAGATCCAGAGGGCGAAGAGGTACACCGGGATATTCTCGATCCTTGTCCTTGACCTTGATTTTTTCAAGAAGGTAAACGACACCTACGGGCACATAATAGGCGACAAAGTGCTCTGCGGCGTTTCCAGGATATTCATAGACTGCCTGCGCCCGGGAGACCTTGTCGGCAGGTACGGCGGGGAGGAGTTCATAGTGCTCATCCCCATGGCCGAGCGCGAAGAGATATTGTATATCGCCAAAGAGATAAACAGGCTGGTATCGGAAAAAGAGTTTTCCGCCGAAAACGAAAAGTTCCATGTTTCCATAAGCATAGGGATAAGCCATTATCCGCAGGACGGCGCCTCAGTTGAGGCCCTCATCTCCAGCGCCGATCAGGCCCTCTACTGGGTCAAGACCAACGGCAGAAACGCCATAAAGGAATACGGCGAGATAAACCCAAAACCCCAGGCCCACCAAAAGAATAACGGCAAACGGAACAATAAATCCCACTGATCAGTATATCTGCGAACTCAGCGCCAGCCTGTACGTTCTCAGCGAGAACTTCTTGAGATACTTAATCATCGCACAACGCTGTCATCTCGAATCCACCTGAGGCGGATGAGAGATCTGTTGTTTGTTTGACTGAAGATTTCTCCCTCTGGTCGAAATGACAACCACGTTCGCAATGACATTGGTCCGGTGAAATATGTTCCGTCAATCACCGGACTCTATCTGGGGGGCATGGTGAGATCTGTCCTGTTGACTAAGACCTGTTAAAAGGATATAATCAACTTTAATTAACAGAAGGAGCCCGTATCAATGGCACGTGTGGTTCTAGAAAAAGTATCAAAAAAATTCGGCGATCTTGAAGTCGTTAAAGAATTCAGCCTGGAAGTTCCCGACAGGGAGTTCTGTATCCTTGTGGGCCCCAGCGGCTGCGGCAAAACGACTACCCTGCGCATGGTGGCGGGGCTGGAAGATATATCCAGCGGTTCCATTTATATAGGCGACAGAAAGGTAAACGACCTGCCTCCCAAAGACAGGGACATAGCGATGGTTTTCCAGAACTACGCCCTATACCCCCACATGACGGTTTACGACAACATGGCTTTCGGCCTCAAGCTTCGCGGCTGACAGCAAAAAAGAAATAGAACAGAGAGTAAAAGAGGCGGCGGAGATACTGAGCATCGGCCATCTCCTTGAAAGGCGCCCCAAACAGTTAAGCGGAGGCCAGAAACAGAGAGTAGCCGTGGGCCGCGCAATTGTCAGAAAACCGAAAGTCTTCCTGTTTGACGAACCACTCTCCAACCTTGACGCCAAACTGCGCGTCCAGATGCGCGCGGAACTTAAAAAAATACACGACAGGCTCCAGAGCACGATGATATACGTAACACACGACCAGACCGAAGCCATGACGATGGGCGACAGGATCTGCGTGATGAAAGACGGCAGCATACAGCAGGTGGCCGGGCCCCTTGACCTTTACGATAACCCAAAGAATAAATTCGTCGGCGGTTTCATAGGAAGCCCTCCCATGAATTTCATTGAAGTGGAGATTGTCAAAAAAGACGAAGACCTGTTCATCAACGAAGGCATGTTCGAGCTTAAGCTCCCTAAACAGTACAAGGAAGGCCTTCTTCCCTACAGCGGCAAAAAAATGACCCTGGGCGTACGCCCGGAAGACATATATGACAAACTTTTCTACACTATGGGCCCGAAAGACGGCAATAACTTCAGCGCCACGGTTGAAGTAGTCGAGCCCCTCGGCAGCGAAATATTCCTCCACTTTAACACCGGCAAGAACACGCTTGTCGCCAAAGTTGATTCCCACAACCAGGCAAAAACCAACCAGGTGATAGAGCTTGTCATAAATTTGAACAAGATCCACCTTTTCGATACCCAGTCCGGGCTTACAGTCGTCTAGACTATTGTGTCATTTCGATCCGCCCTGGCGGGGAGAAATCTTGCCTTTTCATCGGAGACGTATCTTGCAATGTTTGGGGCACGGGAACATTTCAAATATAATATTTCAATCTCAAAGAACGATGGGCGTTATCTAAGCCGCATTGTTTTTTCTTTTTTTATTAGATGAAATCCGGTGGATTAACAACGGGACAACGCACTGGAATTTGCACCCAAAATCGCACCCGATAATGTAATTATAAGTCACATGGAACTACAATACTGAAAGGAGGAAAAACCATGAGCGAAGTTGATAATGACCTGAACGGCCTTGAGATTGAAAGTGTTGTGGAGTTGTTTGAAGTGCTGTCAAAGAACAGCAAGTATAAACCGTATTTTGATAAAATATTGAAATGCCTGAAAGAGAACAACGGCAAAGCGCTTAAGCTGAAAATGACATCGCCTGACATGAAGGTTCTGCAAAAGAAAGCGCATTCATTAACCACGCAGGCGCACAAACTTGGCGGGGAATACTCATGCGTTAGTTTTGTGGCAAATGAGGATGGCAATAATATGTTCCGCATGAACGCGCTGATGAACAATACGGCAAAGAAAAAGAAGGCTGGAAAATCAAAAAATGAGAAGCCCGCGCACCCAAAAACGCACCCGGAAACACAGCCATCTGCGCCTGATTCTTCGGCAGGCACGCCTGAAACGCAGAATGTTTGGACTGATGAAGCGCAAAAAAACCTGCTTCAGGACATTAACAATGGAAAATACGATTCCGCGGTCATGTCAATATTGCTCGCCAAGAACCAGGAGGGTGTAGCAAGGATGCAAAATAAGCTGAATGATCCAGCCGCAAATGAAGAAGATAAACCCAGGATTAATAAACAAATACAATACTCGCAGGAAGTTATCGAAGCAATCAAAAAGAAATTAGGCTAATAGATGTATTATGTCATTGATGGCGCACCCGTGTTGCGCATGAAATACAATCATATCGCACCCAAACACGCACCTGATAATGCAACAATAACGCACTATAATTAGCACCCAAAATAGCACCTAATAAAGTGTTTGATAAATTAGTAATAAATGTATTCAGTTGTGCCTGTATAATAGGGCAGTGCCGCCGCAAATGATGACAGATCGCAGGCGGCTGGCCTCAAGAACATAAGCGATATACAAAATGCATTAAACCAGTACGCGAACACGGCGCTGAAACAGAATGAAAATACATAAAGTTAGGCTTGACACAATTTCCATGGAATGCATGAATGCAATACCTGACACCATACTGGGTATGAAACCTCCATCACATTAACTCAGCAGGATCTGCGCAAACCGGAAACTAATGATGCCAAATCCGCCTATCTGAAAGCATGGATACAAATGATGCAGGAAGTAATCGAAGCGATAAAAAGGAAGCTGACTAACTAAATGGTATAGATTTTCACCTGTGCAATCTGCTCTAATAATCTGTGCCTGTCCGCCGGCGAAGTGGGTAATTAGATTTTTACAGAATAAGGGCAGTGCAAGCTGATTAAGAAACTTCAAAGAATCTGGATGAGAAGAAACTAATAGGAGAGAAAAGATGAGCAAGAAAAATGAAAAGTGTTTTATAGGGTTACCTGCATGTGGCAATATTTCTGAATCCGCAAAAGCGTGCTTCATAGCTTATCCTTCCGATGATTGTTATAAAATTAAAGTAGATATGATAGAAGAGATTTTAAAAAATAAGCAATATGAATGTTATCGGGCAGTAAAAAGCTCAGAGCCTGCAACATTGTCGTTTTGCACTAAAATATGTTCAAAAATAATACAAGCGCAGTTTTGCATCGTTATTCTAGATCCTTCAAAGGGTGAGAATGGCGATTTTCCAAATCCAAAACGGTGTCAGGCTTCACTAACTACACTAACTTGACATGACAGGAATGAAATAGTAATATAACCGCAATGGGAAGAAAACCAAGATTACATATAGAAAGCGGGCTGTACCACATTATAGCCCGAGGAAATAATCGCAAAGAGATATTTAATGAAGAAAGCGATTATGAGGCATTTCTAGACACCCTCCTTAGAATAAAAGAAAAAGCACAATTTAAAGTACACGCATACTGTTTGATGCCCAACCATTTTCATTTGCTGATGGAAGTAAAGGGTGTAAGAACGTCAGCAATAATGCAGAGGATATTAACCGCGTATACGAAGTATTTCAATAAGAAATATAAAAAGATCGGGCATTTGTTTCAGGGGCGTTACAAGGCAATCATTTGCGAGAAGGATAGTTATTTGTTAGAGCTTGTGAGGTACATACATCTAAACCCGTTTAGAGCCGGGATTGTAAAAACCCCGGCTGACTGGAGCTGGAGCGGCCATAAAGAGTATTTAGGGCAAAGTAAAAAGAAAGTGTTGGAAATCAAAGAAGTGCTGGGAATGCTAGGCGGCGATTATAAGAAGGCGGTAGTAAAGTATTCTGAGTTTGTCCGTGATGGCAGTCAGATGGGGAAGAGAAAGGAGTATTATCCCGAGGAGAAAACGCCGTATCTTGGCAGCGATAGCTTTAAAAAAGAATTAACGCTTCAGCATGAAGAGTTGGTAAACCGGAAAAACCCCGAACGTGAATTAAAAATGAAAGTAACTTTAAAAGAAATAGCGGCGAGCATAGCGAAAAAGATGAATATCTCTGTTGAAGCGCTTTGCGGCAAGACAAGGTTAAGCAAGTTGGCAAACGCCAGAAAAGAATTTATAAGGCAGGCGATAGGCGCGGGGCATAAGGGAGCGGAAGTTGCGGGTTTTGTTAATTGTTCGCATAGTTACATTACAAAATTCAATAGTTAAGTTAGTGTAGTTAGTGAAGCCTGACGCCGTAACTAAAATAGTTTTTAAAAGTATAAAATCAATATGATGAACAAAATAGTTATACGTGACCTTTTGATACTTTCGGCTGTGGTTTTGGCTACACTTCTACCGTTCATTAATAAACCCTTCAATGTGGACGATCCGTTTTACCTTAAGGCGGCAGAGCAGTTTGCGCGCGACCCTATGCACCCTTACAGTTTTTCGATAAACTGGAGCGGCGAGCTGCGGGACGTTTGGGGACGGATGGAAGCCACTTTTCCGCCTCTGGTAACTGCTTACACGGCCGCGATATTGAAAGCGTTCGGGGAAAAAGAGTGGATATTTCATATCTTCTTTCTTGTGTTTCCGTTGACGGCGGTTATCTCGATGTATTTTATTGCCAGAAAATTCACTGATAACCCGCTTATAGCATCTATTTTGTTAGCCGTATGTCCGTCATTCCTTGTTAGCTCCACAAGTATAATGCTTGATGTGCCGCTTTGCGCTCTTATGCTCTGCTCGATAGCGCTGTTTATTTACGGGGCAGAAAGCGGTAATCACGGCAAAATGGTACTGGCATCTGTTATTGTGGGATTAGCCGTACTGGCTAAATATTCTGGCCTAATGGCTGTGCCGGTACTTGTTTTTTACCTCTACTTTCAGGCTGATTCACAACGCTCAAGTTGTCATCTCGAGCCCGCCGAAGGCGGATCGACTCCGCGAGAGATCCTGGTAAACGACGGAGACAAGATTTCTCCCTTCGGTCGAAATGACAAAAATGTACATTTTTTAAAGTTGCGAAACAGTCTGTTTTCAAAGAGGATGAAATACGCTTTTTACATGCTTATACCGCTGGTTATTTTGGGGCTTTGGTGCCTTCAAAACGAGATCGTTTATAAGGGTGTACACTTCCTTCTTGCTTCGAAACACATAGGCAAAGGGATTTCATTGCATAAGGTGTTTGCTTTCGGCACATTTTTCAGCGGATGTTTTATTTTTCCAGTGGCGCTAATATTCACGGCATCTTTAAAAGAGGCTCGTGCGCTTGCGGTGTGGATGATCGCACTGCTTGTTTTCGCTAACTTCATTTTCACGGGATTCTTTACGGCCGTTTTGTTTGCTGTGTTCTGCACGGCAACACTTTATTTTATATACAAAGTTTTGCTGGAACGGCATAACATTGACGGTTTCCTGCTTGCCTGGTTCTTTATCGCGTTATGCGCCGTGATGGCGCTTGAGCCCTGGATGTCGGCCAGGTACCTCTTGATAATTCTTCCACCGGCGGCGATAATATTTGCTAAAATAATAGTCAGGATATCAGAAAAGAGAAGAAATATCCTTGTGTACGCGTCTGTGTCCGCCGCGCTGGTTTTCGGCGTGTCATTAACAGTTTCGGACTACATCTGGGCGGAAGCATACAAGAACGTGGCTGTCCGCATACAAGATAAGGGATACAATAACGGGCATTTCCTGGGCCATTTCGGATTTCAGTACTATCTTGAAAAGGCCGGCATGACGGCGCTTGAAGTCAACAAGCCTTTGGCGTCTGGCGGTTACCTTATTGCGGCAAGGATACCCGACCCGCAGAAACCGTCCGGCGAGATCGCAGGAGTGCTAAAGATCGTAGATACATGGCATTTAGAAAGCGGGTTTCCATTAAGGCTTATGAACCCAAGGGCCAGGGCCGGATTTTATTCAAGCTACTGGGGAATACTACCGTTCAACTTCTCTATGATGCCGGTTGACGATGTGATAGTCTTTAGTGTGGAAAATGTTAAGGATCATTAGTGTCAAAATTGAGGTTGTTGAAAATCTGTTTGTGGTGTCTTTGCGGGAGCCCGCCAGAGGCGGATAAACTTCGCGACGCCTGCCCGCCGAAAATTTAGTGGCGGGTGGCAATCTCGCTGTTGCTTTGGCAAGAATGAGATTGCTTCACCCTTCGGTTCGCAAAGACGGCATGTTTAGCAGGTTTTTCAACCGGCCCAATTTGACTACGATATAGGATAAAAAATGATAATAGGGCTAACAGGCACTTACGGTTCGGGCAAAGACACGGTTGCAGACTATCTTGAAAAGAAAAAGAATTTCATACATTTTTCTTTATCGGATGAGCTGCGCAAGGAGCTGGAAAGAAGGGGCGTCCCCGCTGTCAGGGAGAACCTAATAAAGATCGGGACTGAGCTGCGCGGCGCGGAAGGAAGCTCTGTCCTGGCAAAAAGAGTTGCGGCAAACTTTGCGCAGGGGAACAATTATGTGATAACCTCGGTGCGGCACCCTGCCGAGATAAGCGAACTTAAAAAACACGGCGATTTCTATATGGTCAACGTTGACGCTTCTCCGGAAATAAGGTTCTCAAGGATACAGAAAAGGAACAGGAAGGGTGACCCCGAAACGCTTGAAAAACTGCTGGAAATGGAAAAACTGGAATCTCAAACGAGCGGACCGGGGCAGCAGTTGGGCGAGTGCAGGAAGCTCGCTGATATTACGCTGCTGAACGACACCGGCCGCCTTGAAGACCTGTATAAGAATATAGATGAAATGCTTTTGAGTTACGCGCATTAGAACATATGATTCAGCGGAGGAAAAAATGACGCCGGCCAAGCTATTTGTTGTTGATGACGATGCGGACGCTAACTTCGCCCTGAAATCTATCCTGGAGCACTCGGGTTTTACCGTGCGCGAGTTTTTTGACGGCGAGAGCGCCTTAAATAAACTTAAGGAAGAAAAGCCCGACATGGTGCTCATGGACGTAATGATGCCCGGTATCAGCGGGTACGATGTATGTGAAAAGATAAAGAACGACCCTGAAACGTCGCACATACCCGTAATAATGATCACGGCAAAAGATATGGGTGAAGATGTGGAAATAGCCATACAGAAAAAAGCGGATTGGTTCGTCACAAAACCGTACGATTTCAAATACCTCGTAGCCAAGATCAACCAGATACTCTCAAAAGATGCTAAACTCCTTTAGAGTGGAAGACTCTTCAATGAAAGTTCAACAACAAGCCTGACAGGCTAATCGTATTATCAAAAGCTTGCGTCAATAAAGATTATTGGAGGGGGCAATGGCTCAGGGTAAGATCCTTCTGGTTGACGATGAACAAGACGCGGTTAAAATGTTAAAAGACCTGCTAGAAAATGAGGGCTACGAGTGCATAACGGCTTATACCGGAAAAAGAGCGATCGAGAGAGTAAATGAAGAAAAGCCCGATCTTGTTATTCTTGATATAATGATGCCGGACATGGACGGCCTTAGCGTCTGCAAAGATATTAAAAACAATCCAAAAACAAAAGGCACTAAGGTTATCATGCTTACCTCAAAAGACAATGGAGACACTCTTCAGGAATCCATAGAACAAAAAGCCGATTGGTTCGTAGCGAAACCTTACGACAACAAGTATATTCTCATGAGGATCGCAAAGATCCTTTCAAAAGAATGTAAGTGAGCCCTGTTCTTCGCAGTTTAACGAGGTAATAATGGATTTTGATGTTATTGTTATAGGCGCGGGGCCGGCGGGGATATTCGCGGCGGCGCGTGCGGCGCAAAAAGGGGCAAAGACGCTTCTGCTCGACCGCAACATAACGCCCGGTAAGAAACTCCTTATAACCGGCAAAGGCAGGTGCAACCTCACAAACTCCGGAGGCCTTAAGGATTTTATAGAGAACTATAACAACGGTAAATTCCTTTACCAGGCTTTCGGGACATATTTCAACGATGACCTGGTTAATTTTTTCGAGAGCCGCGGAGTTAAGACAAAAGTTGAGCGCGGCGGCAGGATATTCCCGGTTTCGGACGAATCTCGCGACGTGCTCGCGGCCTTGAACGAATACCTCAAAGAAACCGGAGTAACAACACGTTTCAGTGAAAGGGTTGAACGTATTGTGATCGAAAGCGGATCGGACGGTAAAGCCAGGGCCTGCGGTGTCAAACTTGCTGCCAACGGTGAATTCATAAGAGCGCAAAGGGTAATAGTCGCGACTGGCGGGCTTTCCTACCCCGGCACTGGGTCAACGGGCGACGGTTACAAGATGGCAAAAG
The DNA here is from genome assembly GCA_963794945.1 of Endomicrobiales bacterium. Taxonomy (GTDB): domain Bacteria; phylum Elusimicrobiota; class Endomicrobiia; order Endomicrobiales; family CAWCFT01; genus CAWCFT01. The sequence continues at coordinate 84,197 of CAWCFT010000015.1, read as the reverse complement.
AGCTGGGCCACGAGATAACCCATCTGCATCCCGCGCTGGTGCCTCTGCAAACCAAAGAAAAATATGTTAAAGAGCTCTCGGGGCTTTCGCTTAAGAATGTCGAAGTGACGGGTTTCGCGGAAGAGAAAAAGATATTTTTTGATTTTGGCGAGATGCTTTTTACTCATTCAGGGGTTTCGGGGCCGATCGCCCTTGCTTTTAGCGGAGCAGCAGCTGACCGTCTTTTAAAGAAAGAGAAGGTTTCGATTTCCATCAATTTCAAGCCGGCGCTCGACAGGGATAAGCTGACAGCGCGGCTGTTAAGGGAACTTGACTCGTCGGGCCTGAAAACCATTTCGAATATAATGAAAACGCTGCTGCCCCAGAGCTTGATACCGGTAGTATTAAAACTTTGCGCTATAGACCCGGAAAAAAAGGGCAGCCAGATAACAAGGGACGAACGCGAGGCCATTTACAGGATGCTCAGCGATTTCAGGCTAGAGATAACCGGCACAAAGAATTTCGACGAAGCGGTGGTCACCCGCGGAGGAGTTTCGCTTAAAGAAGTTGACCCCCGAACCATGGGCTCAAAGATAATCGCGGGCTTGTATTTCTGCGGCGAGGTTTTAGACATTGACGGGCTTACCGGCGGATATAATCTGCCAGCGTTCTCGACCGGCTATCTCGCCGGGGATTATTCGGCCGCGGGGCTGGGCGAGAAGTGAGCATATTTGAAGCCTTGATGCTGGTGTGCTTCGGGGCGGCCTGGCCGTTCTCGATCTACAAGTCGTATGTGTCGAAATCCAACTCGGGCAAAAGTGTTGTATTCCTCTTTGTTGTGTTTGCCGGATATATCTTCGGCATGCTGCACAAGATCATCTATAATTTCAACGCCGTATTCTATCTCTACGCGCTCAATTGCCTGATGGTGCTGGCAGATACGGCCATATTTTTCAGGAACAGAGTTATTGAACGGAGACTGAACAAGTCTTGAAACGTCAAGCTAAAGCCATGTTAAGCGAGAGCACTTGTAAAATTGGGGAGGAATAATATGGAAAACAAACTGGTAAAGATCAACCCTGAAGACTTGAGCGATAACATTTTTAAATTGATAGGAAAAGACTGGATGCTTATAACAGCCGGAACCCCGGGCGCATACAACACCATGACGGCCAGCTGGGGAGCGGCCGGTGTGTTATGGAACAAGAACGTTTGTTTCTGCTTCATACGGCCCGGACGGCACACGCGCGCGTTTATGGAGAAAAACAATATGTTCACGCTTTCCTTTTTTGGCGAAGAATACCGCGCCGCGCTCAACCTATGCGGAACTAAATCCGGCAGGGACTCCGATAAGGCAAAAGAGGCGGGCATAACGCCGGTGAAAAGCCCGGCGGGCGCAGTATATTTTTCAGAGGCGCGGCTCGTTATCGAGTGCAAAAAAATATATTGCCAGGACATTGACCCAGCCAACTTCATTGAACCGGCTATAAACAGCAATTACCCAAAGAAAGATTATCACCGGATGTACGTGGGAGAGATATTAAATTGTTATACTAATAAATAAGGCAGCCAGGCTCCGGTTCCGCTCCGACTTGACATTCAATATGTGTTCTGCTACAATCTAAACGTCATGAATCAAAGTTCAACGAATTTTATTATGCTTCCTATAGTAGCAGTCCTGCGCAAATGGCAGGATGGCGCTGGGAGGCGTGCGTTTTAATTCGTTGAACTGAAAATCAGTAAAACAAGCTTAGAACCACCGCCAAGAAAGGCAGGTGGTTTTTTTTATTCACCAAAGACGAATAACCCTACGGAGAGACGGGTGTAAAAGTAACCAAAAACAATAAACGGAGAGTATCATGAAGAGGAATAAGAAGCAAAGTCAAAACAGCGGTAAGAAGAGAAGTTCTGGCAGCTTTTAGTAGCACTGATGTCTATGGAGCAAGAAAGATATGGGCATCAAGCGAGTGTCTCAACCCGTATAACGCCGAAAATGCTTATGAGCATATGTACACATACTTTCAAAAGGAGACGGCTCATGGATAACACAAGGTACACGTTCGGCGAGACGCGCGCGGCCGCAGAGACTGGAAGAGATGTCGCGGTTTTTTAATCCTATAGCCAAAACATGGATGTCTAAACACATAATACAACCCGTAAGAACCGCTGTTGATCTCGGCTGCGGGCCGGGTTTTGGGACAGAAATGCTGAGCGGCCTACTGGACCAGGCTGACGTATACGGGTTGGAGAGGTCAGATGAGTTCCTGCAGATGGCACGGGAAAGCTACCCGTCTTGTTCGTTCATAAAGCATGACGTGACGTCAGGCCCATTGCCAATCAAGGCTGAGGTCGCCTATTGCCGTTTTCTGCTTTCTCATTTAAAAGACATAGAGATTCTTATTAATATGTGGGTGAGATCACTGGCGCCCGGTGGGATGCTTTTTATTGATGAGCTTGAAGATATTAGCACAAACATACCTGTATTTAGGCGCTACCTTGAGATAAATGACAACCTTGTTCGGTCGCAGGGAGCAGAACTTTTCGTTGGTAAAGAGCTTTCTAAGTGCGCATTAGGAGCGGCCACCATATCCAACGAAGTTCATGTCATACCGGTAGCCACGTGGCGGGCGGCGTCATGGTTCTACCCGAACACAGTGACTATATGGGAGAACGAGAAGTTCGTTCGTGATAATTACGCGGGCAAGCGTCAGGGAAGAGATATCCAGAGAGATTCACTTAAAAATGGAATCAAAAGATTCGAGCGTTAAATCACTCTGGAAAATGAGAAGGATTGTATTAAGAAATTGCGGTTATGATGTACGGTGAACAGAAATCAATTAATGAACCGAAAATTAAGAAATGAACAAGATGCGGTTTAAAACATAAAACAAAAGGGTTTCCGTGCTTACAGCACGGGACCCTTTTGTTATTATTAGCATTTGTCATTTGAATAATAATATTATAGAATCAAAGAGAATTGCACGCAAACGTTTGTTTAAAATCAGTATTTGTACATATTGTTTATGGTCTTCCGGTCATGTTGCGTTAAACTCTGTGAGCTAAAGGAGTTGCCATGTATTGTCCCAGCTGTGAAAACTTGATGGCTGATGATTCAAAATACTGCGCCCGCTGCGGGATGTTCCTCAACAAAAAGAGCGAAAAACTGATGCACCTTGGGCTTGATTTTTCCTGGATATGGCGGCGGAGCTGGGCGGGGTTCGCGTCAGGTTTTATCGGCTGGATAATAGTTTTCATAATGAGCCGCATGGTTAAGCATGACGTGGGATCGATCATGAATAACATATTCAGCGGCATGATCTGCGGTGTGTTCCTGGGCACGGTCGGCGGCATTATCGAAGAGTCGGCGTATAAGGCGTTCTGCGGTGGAATACTCGGTACTATTGGCGGCGCGCTGGGCGGAGTGATAAACCTCCCTCTAACTGATATCTTCCAGGGAACAGAGAACTACTTTCCGCTTTCGGTGCTGATAACGTGGGCTGTAGGCGGAGCTTTCATCGGTGCCACAAGCGGGGTCATAGAGAAAAGCAAAAAGAAGATACTGGCAGGAGCGGCGTTCGGGTTCGTGGGCGGGGCTATTGGCGGTTACCTAGGTTCTGCCTTTTACGGTTCCGTGCTGATAGATTTCAAGCCTCAGAGCTGGCTTGCCAACAGGCTTGCCGAGGGTTTATCGGGAGGCCTAGTAGGTGCGGTGCTCTGGTTTTTTGTTGGCGTTATAGAAAAACTCTATATTTTCCACAGGCGTGAAGACCCAAAGATAGAAAAGAAGGTCTGCGACACCTGCGGCAATGAGAACTCTCTAAGGTCGTGGTATTGCGATAACTGCGGGCACACACTTCCTACCGCGGCGCCGAGGGGCAAGATAATGGTCACGCCTTACCGCGGGATAGAGCGGATAACAAACGCGTTGAGGTTCCTATCATGGCTTTTCGGGGTTACTGGGGTGATAACAACACCGGTAATTTTCTTGATATTTCTTATGGAAAACATTGTTCTCGGTTGCATAAGCGCTGTTTTTATGGTGTTGTTTACATACTTTATGGTTGTAGGGTTCAGGTTTGGAGCTGATATGCTTTCGAGCCTTATAAAGCTCACGAGCATTGGTTATATACCTCAAAACAAATAGTTCATAGGTAAACAATTATGCCCAGGCTGATCTCAGCCCCATCGGAAATTACGGCCGACGGGAACATGCCCAAGAAAATAAAAGAATTTGTCGGCATGCTTAACACCGGAACCGAGAGTGTAAGCATAGCGTTCATGAAAAGCCCTTCAGGCTGGAGCGAGCCAGGACAAACGCCGGAATTTGACGAATACAGCCTTATCCTTAAGGGCGTTCTGAAAGTAGAAACGAAAAATGGTAATCTGGAAGCCATTGCCGGGCAGTGCGTGATTTTAAATAAAGGGGAATGGGTTAAATATTCGACGCCAGGTGCTGAAGGCGCTGAATATGTAAGCGTTTGTGTCCCAGCTTTCTCGCCCGACACAGTCCACAAGGACTAGGCGCTTCTCACTTGTTATTAATATGATATTCGAATTGTTCTATTTCCTGCTCTCGCTTTCATTCGGGCTGCTTTCAGCCTACCTGCTGTTCACGGCGGTCTGTAAGGCAAAAAAGCCTGCGACCTCGCTGTCCACTTTTCCAAGCGTCACAATACTTAAACCGATGAAGAATATCGATGACGGGCTGGAAGAAAACCTCGTCAGTTTTTTTACGCTCGATTATCCTGACTATAACATAATCTTTGCGGTAGACGCTTTCAAGGATGCCTGTGAGAGCATTATAGAAAGGGTCAGGCTGAGGTATCCTAAGGTTCAGGCCGTGGTTGTCCAAACCGGAACAAAGAGCGCGGTAAATCCAAAGATCGACAAGCTCGCTAAGATGTCCGAAGGGTGCACATCAAAACTTTTCTGGGTCGCGGATTCCAATATCAGGGTAGAAAGAGACACGCTTACAAACCTTGTTTCCGAATATGTCAGGAACGATTCAAAAATAGTATTCTCGCCGATAAAGGGGACGGGCGCTGGCACTATGGGGAGCATGATGGCCAACTCCTATATGAATATTTTTGTATCGGGGAACATTATCGGGTCCTGGGCGCTTATTGAAAAGCCCATTATAGTCGGGAAATCTATGCTTATCGAGAGGGATGCGCTGGAGAAGCTCGGCGGTTTTTTAGCTTTCAGCAGTTACCTTGCAGAAGATTATATGATGGGCGCCATTTATCGCGAAAAAGGCATGCATATATCGACTAATTATACGTGGGTAACGAATTTTTCCAGCACTACGTCCATCGCAACATTCTACTCGAGGATGTCGCGGTGGGCCAAGATGAGGCTGAGGATTGACCCCCTGTTTTACTCGCTGGAAATATTCGCTAACCCAATAGCGATAGCTTTTATTTCAATCTTTTTCCTTGGCACTCAAGGTTTGTTGCTGTTTGCCGCATCCTTTCTATTAAAGCTTGCCATAGAGTACGCGAGTTTGTTCCTGGTCAATAGCAGCGATAAGGATAATATAAACGTCCTGACCTCATATCCTCTATGTGTCCTCATTAAAGACTCGATATTATTCGCAGTTTATATTTCTGCGTTCTTTTCTAACACAGTTAGATGGCACGGGAGGCGTATCACTATAGGTTCCCAAAGCAGGATAAATAGTTTAGAAAAAGAGGTTGCAAATAATGAAAAGTATTAAAGACAACGCCGGCGATTGCGGAAAAGCCTGGGTGGTCAGCGTGCAGATGGGCCTGGGCCACACTAGGGCGGCCTATGCGCTCAGGGATATATCCAACGGGGAAATATTAATTGATGGGTCTGAAACGTTTTGCAAGACGGAAGAGTATAACCTCTGGAAAAGGCTCAGGCATATGTACTACTTCATGTCGAGAGCTGAGACCATACCCATTATCGGCAAGCTTATAATGAAGATACTTTACACTGTAGAACAGATCCCTTCCTACTACCCCAAGCGCGACCTTTCGAGTCCGGACTGGAGCGTGAGATACCTTCGGAGGCTCATAAAAAAATATGGGCTTTGCTCGACTCTTGTGGACATAGTTAAGGCGAGCAGGCTTCCCGTTGTGAACACATTCTATGGAACGGCAATCGCCATTGACCTTAATGTCCCTGAAAAGAATGACAACTACCTGCTTATCTGCGATTCGGATTTTCACAGGGTATGGGTGTCTGATAAGCCGAAGAAAAGCAGGGTTAAATACCTTGCGCCCTGCACCAGGGTTAAAAAACGCCTGCTGTCGTACGGGGTGCCGGAGGAAAATATTTTTGTTACCGGGTTCCCGCTGCCCAAGGAAAACATCGGAAGCCAGGAAAAACTTGAGATACTAAAAGACGACCTGTACGGCCGCCTTCTCAGGCTAGACCCGAAAAGGCATTTTTTCAATATACATGAAAGGACCGTTGAGTATTACCTTGGCAGGGAAATACCTAAACACAATACCCAGAAGCATTTTGTTCTCACTTTCGCAGTGGGCGGCGCTGGCAGCCAGGTTGACCTCGCCCCGAAAATACTGAAAAGCCTGAGGAGCAGGATAATTGCGGGTGACATAAAGATCAACCTCTCAGCGGGCATAAGGAAAGAGGTATATTTCAAGTTCAAGGAGTCACTTAGCGATCTGAGGCTGCCTGAGAGCTGTAAAGACGCAGTGAACATCATTTATGACGAAACACTTTATGGTTATTTTGACAGGTTCAACGGAGCTCTCAGGCTCACCGACGTGCTTTGGACGAAACCAAGCGAGCTTTCTTTCTACTGCGCGCTCGGTATACCGATACTTATGGCGCCGACAATAGGGGTTCACGAGAAACTCAACCGTATGTGGCTGCAGGAGATACATACGGGTGTTAAACCTGCGGGCTCTATAGAACACACCGGTGAATGGCTTTTTGACCTAAGGGCTAACGGCGTGCTTGCCGAGGCGGCCTGGGACGGTTTTCTCAAGGGCAGGAAGCTTGGGACCTATAAGATAGAAGAATTGATTAAAACGGGTAAGATAACCGGCGGCAACTCGCCACTTGAAAGATGAATATCAAAAATCAGGAATCAACTATCAAAATTAAGGTTAACAACTTTAATTAATTATAATCTTTTTGAATTTTAATTTGTATTTTTGCAATTTTAACTTTTGATTCTTGATATTTAATTTAACACAAGGGTTTTAATGGAAGAATATCTGCCAAAATATGAGGGTAACGTAATAAGGCCGCCGAGCGAATCAGGCAGCCTTATTTTTCAGGTTACGCTGGGATGCACTGACAATAAATGCATTTTTTGCCCTGCGTACAAAGACAAGAGTTTCAGGATCAAAAATACCGGCATGATAGAACAGGAATTTAGGGAAGCTTCGAGGCGGTTCCCGGGAACAAGAAAAATATTCTTTGCCGACGGAGACGCGCTTGTAATTGAGCAGGAAAAATTAATCGAGATACTTAGTCTCGCCGGCAGTTATTTTCCGATGCTTACAAGGGTCAGCGCTTATGGTTCTATAAAAAGCCTTGAGAATAAGAGCGTGAAAGATCTAGCCAGGTTAAGAGCGCTTAAGCTGGGAAAGATTTACCTCGGTTTTGAGACAGGAGACAAAGAGGTCTATAGTTTCATACGTAAGTACGGCTCGCCCGCGGGCAACGTCGAAACGTGCCTTAAGGTCAAAAGCGCCGGTATCCAGAACGAACGTAACCATAATAGCAGGCCTCGGCGGAAAAAAACTGTCCCTGAAACATGCAATAAATACTGCAAACGTACTGAACCTTTCAAAGCCCGACCAGATAGCCGTTTTGACCCTTATGATCGCGCCTGAAACGCCTCTGTTCGAAATGGAAAAAAGCGGCAAGTTCGAAGAACTTGATCCTTTTGGCATCATCAGTGAGACAAAACTTCTCATGGAAAACCTTAAAGACTTTAAATGCCAGTTCTTTTCCAACCACGCTTCAAATTACTACCCGATAGTGGCTAGGTTCCCAAAAGACAAGTCCGGCATACTTGACCTGCTGTCAGGCATACTACAAAACCGGCGTGAAAACTTGTTCACCCCCGACTGTTTGAGGGGGCTGTGATTTTCACCAAAAATATAGTAAAATTGTCCGTGCCAAGGGGAATAGAGGCACATCATGGCGACAAATAACAATCTTATCGGTACAATTTCTTCAAAGGGCAAGCCGCTTGTCGCAATAGGCGGCATTGTATTCTGCTATTATTTTGTGGTGAAGGCCATTTTTTTTTCATTCTTAGGATATAATCTGCCCGACAAGGTATTTGGCTTTTTTCTGCTGCTGGGTGAAACCTATATACTCATCCATACTCTAGGGTATCTGTTAAACATTTTCAGGCCGGCAAGACCTTTAGCGGAGCCTGATTCCATTGAGATGAATAGGAATGACAAGCCGCCGGTTGCAGTTATTGTTGCTGCAAGGCATGAACCGAGGGATATTCTCGAAGGCACAATATCTTCTCTTGCGATGCTTGATTATCCCGCCAAAAAGATATATCTACTTGACGATTCTTCCATCCCTGAATACATGCGCGAGGCGGATAGCCTCGGTGTAAAATTCAATATTCCAGTCTTTAGGCGAGGCGAACGCCATGGCGCCAAAGCCGGGGTTTTGAACGATTTCATAAAAAGTATAAATGAAAAATACATAGCGGTGTTCGATGCTGATCTTAATCCGGACCGCGAGTTTCTTAAAAAGACAGTAGCGCTTATGGAGAGGGACGCGAACCTCGCTTTTATTCAGGCGCCACAGTACTCGTCGAACATGGCAGATAACCCGATAACTGTCGGCGCGGCAGCCCAGCAGTCCATATTCTTCGAAAATGTCTGCGAAAGGAAAAGCGCCTGCAACGCTATGTTCTGCTGCGGGACCAATGTCGTTTTCAGGCGGGAGGCGCTGCTGAGCGTCGGCGGTTTTGACGAGATGTCGATAACAGAGGATTTCGCGACCTCGCTCAAACTTCATCTCAAGGGGTACACATCACTTTTTTACAGCGGGGTGAAAGCTTATGGGCTTTCGCCGGAAACGCTCAAGGTGTATTTCAAACAGCAGACCAGGTGGGCGGCGGGCACAGTCAGGATATTCGCCTGGCTCATGAAACTTTTTATAATAGATCCGCGTTCGATGTCGGCCCTTCAGTGGTGGGAATATTTCCTTTCCGGAACATATTATTTCCTTGGATGGGCGTTCTTCGCTTTGATGCTCTGCCCAATAGCTTACCTTCTGTTAGGGGTGCCGTCATTTTTTGAGCAAAAAGAGATATACGTCGCAGCGTTCGTGCCTTGCTTCTTGCTGACGTTTTTGGTATATTACCCTGCCGCGAAAGGCGGCCGTTTGAAACTAAAGGATTTTTATCACGGAACGGTTCTGGGCCTGCTCGGTTTCCCTATACTCATGAGATCCGCCATCTACGGCATTTTGGGAAAAAAGATGGTTTTCGAAGTAACCGCCAAAGCAAGGGCCGAAAGGATGTCATGGTTTTCGCTGTGGCCGTGGTATCTAGTGGCGGGCCTGAACATTTCGGCGCTGTACGCCGGATTTCACATCCTTTTAACAACGGGTTTTAATATGGCTGTCGCTGTAAACATGCTTTGGGTTTTCTACCACGTTTTCGTGACGCTGAACATATTTTATTTTAACAGAGCGTCCGAGCCCGAGAGAGAAACAGTCGCGGATATCGGCGCAGTCATGGCTGGTGTCGAAGCTCGCGAAATGGATTAGAATGGAAGAAAAATTACCACTGCTAAAAAGGATAAAACTGTTTCTTATCGGAGGAGCGCACAATCCGTACGATACCGCCATGTTCCATAAACTGTCGCTCATCGCATTTTTCGCGTGGGTGGGCCTTGGAGCGGACGGACTTTCCTCGTCATGCTATGGCCCACCGGAAGCTTTCCTTGCGCTGGGCAAACACGTTTATCTAAGCATTTTTGTCGCCCTCGCAAGCGCTTTCACTATTCTTGTTATCAGCGCGAGCTATTCCCAGATAATCGAACTTTTCCCTTCGGGTGGAGGCGGATACCTTGTGGCCAGCAAACTGCTTAGTCCGAACGTGGGAATGGTTTCCGGCTGCGCGCTTTTAATAGATTATGTGCTTACAATAACAGTATCTGTAGCAAGCGGGACAGAGGCTATATTCAGCTTTCTTCCAGCGAGGTTATTTTCTTATAGGCTGGAATTTGATGTCGCTATACTCGCGGTTTTGATAATATTGAACCTCAGAGGCATAAAAGAATCAGTTCTTCCTTTGGTGCCTATATTCATGGCATTCGTTATTACACATGCGTTCGTGATAGTATACGCTGTCGTGGGCAACATGGGTAATGTCCCTCATCTGTTCACCGCTACAGTTGCTGACGTCAGAAATGCCCATTCAGAGATAGGGTTATTAGGTATGTTCTTTGTGATGATGCGCGCGTACAGCATGGGGGCCGGTACTTATACCGGTATAGAAGCCGTCAGTAACGGAATGAATGCGCTTAGGGAACCTAAAGTAAAAACAGCCAAACATACTATGAGTTACATGGCTATTTCGCTTACGGTTACAGTAGTTGGCCTCATGGTGGCTTACCTCATTTACAATGTCAGTTTCCAGCCTGAAAAAACATTAAACGCTGTGTTGTTCGAAAAGGTCACCGCGAATTGGGGCAATTGGGGCTACACATTCGTGTTAATAACTCTTTTCTCTGAAGCTACGCTGCTTTATGTGGCTGCCCAAACCGGTTTTCTCGACGGTCCAAGGGTTCTGGCAAATATGTCGCTGGACAGGTGGTTCCCTTCGCGTTTTGCGATGCTCACGGACCGTTTCGTAAGCCAGAACGGCATATTGATAATGGGCTTATCGGCCATAATGATAATGCTTTTCGCCCACGGTTCCGTGGCCTTAATGATAGTGCTCTACAGCATTAACGTGTTCATAACGTTTTCGCTTTCACAGCTTGGCATGGTCAGGCACTGGTGGGCAGTTAAGGAAACTACGCCCGGATGGCAAAAGAAAATAGCTATCAATGGTATCGGGCTTGTAATGACGTCTTTCATACTTATCATGATGATAGTAATGAAATTCAACGAGGGCGGATGGATAACCCTTCTTGTGACAACAGCGCTTGTGCTATTCGCGGTCTATATTCGTAAGCAGTACCGCAAGACACTCAGGCTTCTTCACAGGCTCGACAGTTTAGTGCGGGTAGTTGAACCAAAGGTTAAAGAAACAGGCCCGGAAACTGTGCACACCGTGATACCGCAAGGAGAATTCGATGCGGCGGCAAAAACTGCCGTCATCTTTGTAAGCGGTTTCAACGGCCTGGGGTTACACACGCTCTTCGGGATAGTTAGGTTGTTCGAAGGGGTATTTAAGAATTTCATTTTTGTCCAGATAGGCATTATAGACGCCGGCAATTTCAAGGGTTGCGAGCAGGTAGAAGAGCTGGAGAACCATTGCCGCACCGATGTCAACAAATATGTGAACTACGTCCGCAGCCAGGGGTATAGTTCCGAAGGCATATCGGTCATCGGGACTGATGTTGTAAGCGAAATAGAAGAGATCGCGCCTAGGATAGTCGAAAAGTTCCCGAACGTCATATTTTTCGGCGGCCAGCTGGTGTTCCCCGAGAACACTTTTATTTCGAGATGGCTGCACAACTACACGGTTTTTCTCATGCAGAGGATATTCTACTCAAAAGGCATACCTTTCGTTCTTCTTCCGATAAAAGTCTAAATAGCGATAAAGGGGTAAGTGATAAGCGGTAAGTAAACGTCAGAGGAAGTTTTTACTTATCCCTTACCCCTCAACACTTATCACTATACAATACTGCTAAATAACTTCGCAACCTGAAAAAACACAAAATCAAGACATTCCGCAAAAGATAGTACCCGCACGCTTGACAAACATTTATACTAATACTATAATAGTATCAGTAAAAGGATAACAAATATGAACCTCATTTCTAAAAAAACCGATTACGCTGTCAGGGCGCTCATGTACCTAGCCCGCGAAAAAGACAGGGTCGTGCCGGCAAGCGAGATATCAAAGAAAGAGAATATCCCTGACAAGTTCCTTAAGAGGCTGCTGCAGGTGCTCCTGAAGAAAGGATACCTCACTTCTAAAGAGGGGAAAGGCGGCGGGTAATACTACGGAAAAAGCCCGGGGAGATAAAGATGCTTGATATTATGAGGACGTTCCATGGAGACTTCCAGATATCGCAGTGCATGTTCCGAAAGGACATATGCCCCAACCGCAAGTCGTGTGTCCTCAGAGCGAAAGTCAAAGTGATAGAAAAAGACCTCGAGAATAAATTTGGCGAAATATCCATTCTTTCGCTTATAGCCGGAAAGGAGAATTAAGATGAAAAGGGATGTCATAACGATCGACGAAGAAAAATGCAACGGCTGCGGCCAGTGCATACCCAACTGCCCCGAAGGGGCGCTGCAGATAATCAACGGCAAGGTCAGGCTCATGAGCGATCTTTTCTGTGACGGTCTGGGCGCCTGTATAGGCCACTGCCCGCAGGGAGCTATATCTATAGAGAAACGCGAGGCTGTGCCGTATGACGAAAAAAAGACCATGGTAAATATCGTAAAAGCCGGGCCGGACGTTGTCGAGGCGCATCTAAAACATCTCGAAGGCCACGGCCAGGAGAAATACCTCTCACAGGCGCTGGAGTACCTAAAAGAACACAAGATAAAGGTCCCAACAAAGGAGAAAACAAAAATGGCCAAACACGAACATGCTTGTTCATGCCCGGGGTCAAAAACAGTGGATTTCAGAGATGAAGCGGCTGGCGCTCAGGAAGAAAGCGGAGTCAGGCCGAGGTCGGAGCTCAGGACATGGCCTATCCAGCTGCACCTGGTCAACCCCGCGGCCCATATTTTAATAACGCCGACATTGTGGTCTCGGCGGATTGCGCGGCGTTTTCCTACGGCGAGTTCCACAGGAAATTCCTCAAGGGTAAAGTGCCTATAATATTTTGCCCGAAACTTGATGACGCGCGCGAGGCTTACGTTGAGAAGCTCTCCGAGATATTAAAAAATAATTCTGTGAGATCCATTTCTATAGTCCACATGGAGGTGCCGTGCTGTTTCGGTGTTGAAAGCATCGTTCAGGAGGCGTTGAATAAATCCGGCAAGAACATAGCTCTCAAGGACTACACAGTTTCCATAAAAGGCGAATTGATTTGAACATAGTCTAAAAAGTTTGTATTATTTGTTCAGGCTATTAACTAGTGAGGGTACTATGATGAACATTGGAATGATAGGCCTGGGTAACATGGGTACAGCTGTTGCCAACAACATAGCAAGTAACGGACACGACGTTGCAGGATGGGAATACGACCTTGAAACTGTGTGCGAGATAAACAAGTTGCACCGCAACACAAGATACCTCAAAGGCGTCAAGCTTAGCGCCCGCCTTAAAGCCACGGTAGATATCGAAGAAGCATTGCGCGGCAAAGACATTGTCTTTGTTGCGCTTCCTTCAAAATACATAAAGGCGGTCCTTTCCTCGCAAGCGGCGCGGGTCAATAAAAATACCCTCATAGTTAACCTCAGCAAGGGAATAGAAGAAGGCACACTGCTAACCGCTTCCGGCATGCTCTCAAATATATTTAAGCACAACAAAGTTATAGTACTTTCAGGCCCATCGATAGCCAACGAGTTCGCAAGGGGGTACCCCTGCATGGTAGTGCTGACAGGAGACCGAACGGTTGACCTATGTAAAGCCGCGGCAGCAGTAGAAACAACCACCTTCCGCGCCAGGTTCTCCAGTGACAAGGTTGGCGTTGAGTGGTTCGGAATACTCAAGAACATGTATGCAATTGGCCTGGGCATCATACACGGGCAGGGGCTTGACAGCATAAACTTCAAAGCCGCCTACATCACCATGGCGCGCGAAGAAATGACCAGCCTGATAGAAGCCATGGGCGGCAATAGAGAGACGGTGCTTAACCTCGCCGGGCTGGGCGACCTCATAGCAACTTCGCTTAGTGAGCACAGCCACAACAGGCGTTTCGGCGAGATGTTGGCGGATGGAAAGTCGCTCGCTTACGCAGAAAAAATACTAGGCGTTCTGCCGGAAGGACTAAAAGCCCTTCGCGCCGCGGAAAAGCTTTCTAAAAAACACCGAGTAAAGATGCCCGTCGCCGGAGCGATACTTAATATAATAGACAAACAGCTTAAGCCTTCAAAGCTCATCGAAAACCTGCTTGAAACGGGGACTGAAAATGAAAGAAAAAGTTGTAGTCGCGCTTGATCTCGGCACAACCGGGAACAGGGCCATCGCTTTCAACAAACAAGGCGAGGCCATAGCGAAGTCCTACTACGAGTTCACCCAGATCTTCCCTAAACCGGGCTGGGTGGAGCACGACCCCGTTGAACTTTACGCTACGGCGCTTAAAGCGCTAAAGGATGTGCTATCGGCAGTAGGTGCCGAGAATGTCGTATCTCTCGGCATAACGAACCAACGCGAAACGACGGTCATATGGGATAAGAAGACAGGCAAGCCTGTTTACAACGCGATAGTGTGGCAGTGCAGGCGCACCGAGAAAATATGTACCGGGTTAAAAGAGCACGCGGGCCTGTTCAAGGAGAAGACCGGCCTGTTCCTCGACCCGTATTTTTCCGGGACCAAGATACAATGGATATTCGATAACGTTGAAGGCGTTCGGGCGAAGGCGGAGAAAGGTGAAATACTTTTCGGTACGCCCGACACCTGGGTCTTATGGAACCTGACCGGCGGCAAAGTCCACGCGACCGAGCCCAGCAACGCGAGCCGCACGTTAATTTATAACATAAGCACTCTTTCGTTCGATAAAGAACTTCTTGATATACTCTATGTGCCCGAAAGCATTTTGCCCGAAGTAAAGGATTCCGACGCGTTCTTTGGAAATACAGATAAGGGTATAACCGGGACAGAAATACCGATCTACGGAATACTCGGTGACCAGCAGGCTTCGCTGTTCGCTCAGAACGGATGGGAAAAAGGTGTTATCAAGGCGACTTACGGGACAGGGATATTCATACTTACGAATACCGGCACTGAACTTCTAATGAACAAGTCGCTTGTTTCTACCATCGCGTCTAAGACAAAAGACGGCCTAAGCTACGCCCTCGAAGGAAGTATATTTATAGGTGGCGCGGCTGTGCAGTGGCTAAGGGACAATCTCGGGATAATAAAATCAGCTGCCGAGACCGAGCAGATGGCGGCCTCTCTCGAAGATAACGAGAATATTATTTTTGTCCCGGCGTTTCAGGGGTTAGGCGCGCCCTACTGGGACCCTAACGCAAGAGGGCTTTTGATAGGGCTTACAAGAAAGACATCGAGAGAGAATATAGTCAGGGCAGTTATAGAGTCTATGGCCTACCAGGCGAAAGACATCATAAATACGGTCAAAGAAGCATACACCGGAGATTTTAAGGCGTTAAAAGTTGACGGCGGCGCGTGCGCAAACAATTTCCTCATGCAGTTCCAGTTCTGATATGCTTGGTTTGCCTGTTGAACGGCCAAAGATCATTGAAACCACGGCGCTCGGCGCTGCTGGTATAAGCGGAATAGCATCTGGTTTCTGGAATACGGAAGAATTCAAAAGAATAATGAGCGTTGAAAGGGTGTTTGAACCCGTCATGGGCAGAGAAAAATCTGCAGAACTCTATGGCAGGTGGCAGAAAGCTGTTGAGAGGTCAAAAGGCTGGGCCTGACATTTTGTTTGGGAGGTTTATATGAGCGAACTTAAAGCGTTGGCAATATGCGGGCAGCCTCAGAAAAGGCTCCTACAACCGTAAACTGTTGAACATCGCGATAAAAATAGCCGGCGAGGCGGGAGTAAAGGTAACAACCGCGGATCTAAAGACGCTGAATATCCCGGATTATGATCAAGATGTGCAAGATGCCGGTTTTCCGGAGCCCGTAAAACAGTTGGCAGAAATGGTCAAGAATGCGGACGTGTTCCTGATAGCTTCTCCGGAATATAATTATTCCGTGCCGGGAGTTCTGAAGAACGCCATAGACTGGGTTTCCAGGGTCAAACCGAACCCGTTCGGCGGTAAAACGGCTGCTTTGTTCGGTGCTTCTACCGGCCAGTTCGGCACCGTGAGGGGACAGTTCCAGATAAGGCAAATATTTCTTACCCTGAACGTTATTGCACTGCCTCAGCCACAGGTGCTGATTGCAGATGCGGACAACGCGTTCGAGCCGGATGGCAGTCTCAAGAACAAGACCTCTATGGACAGCCTTCGGTTGCTTCTTCAAAAGACCTTTGAACTGGCTGAAAAAATGAAATAATAACTGCACGCCGGGTTTGCACTATCGATATAGTTTAAAGCCGCTGAGCTAACAGCGGCTTTTTTTTTGTCAGCTGGGAATAATATCAGTTTTGCATGGATTTAAGCCATTGCGTCTTGAGCCGCAAAATGAGATATTTATGATAATAAGAATACGGGGGCAACATGTTTAAAACATTCGCGAGATCTGAAACAATTGACAGCACTGAAAAGAAGGAGGCCAATATGAAGTTTATGTTATTTTTTAAAGGCGGTGTGCCGAAGCCGCAGGACAAAAAAGCGCATGACAGGCTTTGGCAGGAATTTACTGAAGACTTGCACTCGAAAGGAGTGCTGGAGTCCGGCGCCGCTTTCGGCGAAAACGGGAAAAGAGTAACGCAGAACATAATATCCGATTGGACGCCCCAAAAGGACGACCTTACGGGATACATGGTGATTACCGCGTCTTCTTTCGATGAAGCAGTGGAAGTCGCTAAAAAAGCGCCGCACACACGGCTGGGAGGTTCAACAGTGATAAGAGAATGCATGGCCATGCAGCCGGCTATGGCGGCAATATGATCTTGCGCCTATTCCGCGGCTGCGGGGAGGTCCTTATGAAGTTCATGATATTTTACAACGGCAGAATGCCGTGCGCGGGAAACACCGAATCGCATCACAAGCGCTGGCAGTCATGGATGGATGAGCTCAAAAGCAGAGGTATTCTGGAAGAAGGAGCGCCGTACGGCGGCGCTGGGAAAATAGTAAACAAGTTGGGTAGCTCCGAACGTAAGTGCGCTAAAGACGGGCTTGCGGGTTACATTATAGTCAACGTGTCGACCAAAGAAGAAGCCATTGAGATAGCGAAAGAGGCGCCAAACATCACGCTAAATGGGCCGCTGTATTGTAATAGCGCCGGCGATGTCAGGGTATTGGGGTTTCAAGTATGTTGAATCAAAAACGAACTCTTAAGTTAATAGATTGAAGAACCGCGGCATATCATAAATGATGCTGCGGTTTTTATTATGAAAAGCGCGGCCGAAAGGCCGCAAAAGGAGAGTACATATGAGGCCAAAAGCAGGTTTATGGATCGATCACAGGAACGCGATAATTGAGCTTATAACTGAGAACATGGACGAGGTGAAAGAAGAGTTCATAAGGGTTGCGTCTAATTTGGAACAACACGAGTTTGCTATCTCGGAGAAACAGTACGGAAGGCGAGACAGGCCGGCGTACGATATACGCAAGAGGAACAGCGCGGCGTACACAGACGCATATTACGACAGGGTCATAGCCGCCCTGAGGAACGCGGAAGAGGTTTATATCTTCGGCCCAGGCAGCGCTAAGTACGAGCTTAAGAAACGCATAGAGAGAAACGGCATATACGACAGGCTCATAAGGACCGAGCCGGCTGCAAAACTTACCGGCCACCAGATTGTAGCGAAGGTCAGAAATTACTATAATATAGGCCAACAAGTACCAGCGCACCTGTACAGAACCGAAACGGCAGGTGATTTAGTGACGGTTCGTTAGGCTGCTCCGCGTTTGAATGGTAAGGTGATTATATGAAAATATTTGTATTCACGGTTCTCATGTGTTTCGCGTTTCAGTGGGCAGTATTAGTGAACGCGAAGGAGACGCCTAATATGAAAGATACGTTCGAAGTTATACACTCAAGAAAAAGCGTCAGGAATTTCACGGGAGAAGCCGTTTCTAAGGCGGACCTCGACAAGATAGTCAGGGCCGGCATGGCGGCGCCAACAGCGGTCAACATGCAGCCGTGGTCATTCGTCGTGATAACGGATAGAAAAACCCTGGATGACCTGGCCAAGGGGCTTCCCTACGCCAAGATGCTTTCGAAGGCTGGTGCGGCGATAATAGTTTGTACCGAGCCAAAGTCCGCGTTCGACAGAAGCACAGATTTTGCTGTAATAGACGCGTCACTTGCGGGCGAGAATATACTCCTTGCGATAGAAGCGCTGGGCCTTGGCGGCGTTTGGACAGCCGCGTACCCGGATAAAGACCGGATCGAACATGTCCGTAAAGTGCTCAAGATTCCGGAAGACATAATACCTTTGACCGTCATACCCGTAGGGTATCCCACAGGTGAAGATAAGCCGAAGGATAAATATAAGAAGGAAAAAATACACTGGGACCGGTGGTAATTAAGCGATCGAATGCCGGGGTCTTTAGAACAGGAACAATAAAATAGAACTGGCGCGTTTCAAGCAGAAGGGTTATTATTTTCTGGCGGTCGGCTTAATTGCCGCTGGCGTTCGCCGTACCCGCTTATATCCTAAGCAGGCCCCCTAAACAAAAACCTATTGTCGAGGTAGCTTACACGCCAGAAGGGCTGATGAGCGACCTTTCCCTGAGGCTAGCCTACCTGCAATCCAGGACTTCCAACGTAGGGTTTTCCATCTATTCAGTGAAGATGAAGGATAACCTCTGGAAGCTTGCCACGCATAGGCACTACTCGGTGCACTCTATCATCGGCTGCAACCCGCAGCTTGAGACCTACGAAGTTAACTACAAACAGAAGATAATTATCCCTTCAAAAGCAGGCACGCTGCATGTGGTTCAGGACAACGATACCTGGCAGAAGATCGCGGCGCGCTACAAAACAACTGAAGATGCTCTCCATAAATATAACCCAGGTGAACAAGACCTTAAAAAAGGCGACATGGTCTTTGTTTTTGACAGGCGGCCGGACATGGAGCTCATGAACGATAAGATGCGCGCAAAGTACGAGTTGCGCGCACTGTTCGTTTCCCCGCTTGGCGGAAGGCTCTCCAGCCCATTCGGCATGAGGTGGCACCCGGTTACGGGTACACGCAGCATGCACGGCGGCATAGATATAGCGTGTAAGATAGGAACGTGGGTAGGCGTGCGGCCGACGGCGTTGTCATCGTGGCAAGCAACGATGTCGGGCATTACGGCACGGCTGTCTTCATTGATCACCAGGATGGATATATCACTCATTACGGACACCTTTCCAAGATATTCGTTCACGTTGGCCAGCACGTAAAGGCTCATCAGCTCATAGCCAAAAGCGGCGCTACCGGCCGCGTTACCGGGCCGCACCTGCACTTTACAATAAAGAAGAACGGCGTAAACCTCGACCCGCTTAAGTTCATTTGGTAACCAGTCCGCGGACTATCTCAAAAGACGGCAACCCGGAACTATTTAAAAAAAACAAAGATATTTTGTATAATATCAGTTCAAATAATATTATCACGGAGGCTTTAGAAATGGCAAAACAGGCGCAGAAGTCGGAACTTCAGATCGAGAGGTCAAAATTCAAGCCGGTGCTTCCGGCTATACTTGCCGGCGGAGCGGGAACGGTCAGTCCAAAACTCGGCGAAGCGACCCAAAGCATATCCGGACAGGAAAAATTGAAGGAATTGTTTTCCAACACTTACGGCATGCCGGTAGTGCGTTTCATCAAAGGAAAGAACACCGCTGTCAAAAAAGCCGTAAAGATCGGTTTGGTCCTTTCGGGCGGGCAGGCTCCGGGCGGGCACAACGTGATAGCCGGCATGTTCGACGGCCTCAAAAAAGCTAACCCAAAGAACAAACTCATAGGTTTTCTCGGAGGGCCCTCGGGTATTCTGGATAACAAATGGAAAGAGATAACGGCGCCAATGATGAACCAGTACAGGAACACCGGCGGATTCGACATGATACAGAGCGGCCGTACAAAAATAGAGACGCCGGAACAGTTCGAGCTTACAAAAAAGAACATAATCGCAAATAAGATAGACGCGCTAGTGGTGGTCGGGGGCGACGACTCCAATACCAACGCCGCGCTTCTCGCTGAATTTTTCAAAAAAGAAGGCACCAACATAAGCGTTATAGGCGTTCCTAAAACAATTGACGGCGACCTAAAGAACGAACACGTGGAATCCTCTTTCGGGTTCGATACAGCGACAAAGATATATGCAGAGCTCGTAGGCAACGTTTGCCGCGACGTCAACTCCGCGCAGAAGTACTGGCACTTTATCCGCCTTATGGGAAGGAGCGCTTCGCATATCACGCTTGAAGTCGGTTTCAAGACGCAGCCGAACGTCATAGTGATAGGTGAAGAAGTAAGCTCAAAGAAAATGACTCTTCATCAGGTAGTTGACGGCATAGCGCAGGTAGTGGCCAAACGCGCGGAAGCCGGCAAGAACTTCGGCGTGGCCCTCATACCAGAGGGACTAGTCGAGTTCATTCCAGAGGTTAAGGAGCTGATTTCCGCACTCAACGACGTTCTCGCTGAAAATGAGGAACAGATAAAGGCACTGCTTAACATAGAAGAGCAGAAAAATTATCTATATGCCAAATTTCCGCGCCACCTGGAAAACCTCATGAGGTCTTTGCCGGTCAATATCGCAAACCAGCTCATGTTGGACCGCGACCCCCACGGCAACGTGCAGGTGTCCCAGATAGAGACCGAGAAGCTCTTGATAGAGATGGTGAAGGCCCAGCTCATTGAGATGAAAAAGGTAGGAAAATACAATGGGAAATTTGCCACGATAACACATTTCTTCGGCTACGAAGGCCGCTGCGCGCGCCCTCGAATTTCGATGCCAACTATACATACGCACTCGGCTATAACGCTGCGGTACTCGCTATAAACGGGCTCTCGGGCTACCTGTCTTCTGTCAGGAAGCTCGTGAAAAACTCAAAGCAGTGGGAGTGCGGTGGCATACCGTTGACCATGATGATGAATATCGAAAGAAGGAAGGGAAAAGAAAAGCCAGTGATACAGAAAGCCCTCGTGGAGCTTGATGGCGCTCCGTTCAAGGCGCTTGAAAAAAGCAGAAAAGAGTGGGCCATGACAGAAAGCTACATTTTCCCGGGGCCCATACAGTATTTTGGTCCTTCATCTGTAACTGATATGACAACAAAGACACTTCAATACGAACAAAAAGGCAAGAAATAGCCCAGTTTGACGCGAATAAAGGAAACGCCGGAGCCCAAACAGGTTCCGGCGTTTTTATATCAGCAGTAACCCGCGCGGCATGTTTACAATATTCTCCAAAAAGAATATAATATTTGAATAAGTATTGTCTATTTAAGGAGCTGTTTTAATGACTGAAACCAACGCGGAAGAACGAAAAAAAGATTTCATTCGAAATATAATAGATGAAGAGCGCGCGGCAGGAAAGAATGGCGGGCGGGTTGAGACCCGTTTCCCCCCGGAGCCTAACGGCTACCTGCACATCGGCCACGCCAAATCCATATGCCTCAATTTCGGCATAGCCAAAGACTACAACGGTGTATGTCACCTCCGTTTTGATGATACCAACCCCGAGAAAGAGGAAGTTGAATACATAGATTCAATAATGGAAGACGTAAAGTGGCTGGGGTTCGACTGGGGTACGCACCTTTACTATGCTTCTGACTATTATAACCAGTTCTACAAAAGCGCCGTCGAACTTATAGAAAAAGGCAAGGCCTATATCTGCGACTTAAGCCCCGATGAGATCCGTGCATATCGCGGCACCCCTACTGAACCCGGCAAGAACAGCCCATACCGGGACAGGCCCGTAAAGGAGAACCTGGACCTGTTCGAGGGGATGAAAAAAGGCGAGTTCCCTGAAGGCATGAGGGTTCTTCGCGCAAAGATAGACATGGCAAACCCCAACATCAACTTACGCGACCCGGCACTTTACCGCATAAAGAAAGTCTCTCACCACCGGACCGGCGACAAGTGGTGCATATACCCGATGTACGATTTCGCGCACCCTATCTCTGACGCCATAGAGAACATAACCCATTCCATTTGCACGCTGGAGTTCGAGGACCACAGGCCGCTTTACGACTGGGTGTTAGACAACATAACAATTAATTGCCACCCAAGACAGATAGAGTTCGCTAGGCTCGGCCTTAATTACACGGTAATGAGCAAACGCAAACTTCTCCAGCTTGTCAAGGAGAACCGCGTCAGCGGTTGGGACGACCCGAGGATGCCTACTATTTCCGGGCTGCGCAGGCTAGGTGTAACACCTGAGGCCATACGCAACTTCTGCGACAGGATAGGTGTGGATAAGACCAACAGCACGGTAGACTTCGCGCTTCTGGAATATTTCATCAGGGAAGACCTCAATAAAAGAACGGCGCGTGTTATGGGAGTGTTAAAGCCATTAAAACTTATAATAGACAATTACCCGGAAGGCCAGGTGGAAGAGTTCGATGCCGAGAACAATCCTGAAGACCCGTCGGCCGGCAGGAGAAAGATCCCGTTCTCGAAAGTGCTTTATATCGAGCAGGACGATTTCCGCGAGGTCCCTCCGAAGGGCTATTTCAGGCTCTCTCCGGGAGTTGAGGTGCGCCTCAAACATGCCTGCTACGTTACGGCTACGAATGCCGTCAAAGACGCAAAAACCGGGGAGGTCGTAGAGCTCCACTGCATTTACGACCCTCAGTCTCGCGGCGGGGGAACGCCGGACAACCGTAAGGTTAAAAGTACGCTGCACTGGGTGTCTGCTGCGCACGCTATTGATGCCGAAGTTAGGCTATACGATAGGTTGTTCAAAACCGAAAATCCCGAAAATGTCCCTGAAGGCGGAGAATTTACGGATAACCTTAACCCTGATTCTCTTAAGATACTAAAGAGCTGCAAACTCGAACCCGGGCTAAAGGGTGCAAAGCCCGGAGAGCGGTTCCAGTTCATGCGCCACGGCTATTTCAGCGTGGACCCCGTCTCTTCAGCGGAAAATCTCATTTTTAACCGTACAGCGACGCTGAAAGACGCCTGGGCAAAAATGCAGGTTTCACAGAAAATAAAGGCATAGTGGTGGCGCTACTGCCAAAGGGCGCACACATGGATATTTTTAACTAATTTCAATCATATTTTGAAAATTTATCACACAAATAAGGCATATTAAGTTTGTTTGGTAGTACAACAACCATTGTTGATTAAGGCTATCAATAATTATATAATTTAGCATTAACATCGGAGTCTCCCATGGCACTAGATTATAAAAAAATACTCCAAACCCAGATAGAAAAATATATAGAGCAAATCGAGCTCAACCCCGAAGACAGCGTTATCCCCTACAAAAAACCGATAAGCCAGCAAAAAAAACACGAATACGACAGGGCGTTAAAGGACGATGACAAGGCGATAAAACTCAATCCTGAAGACGCTTCCGCCTATTACAACCGTGGGCTAAACTACCAGAAGCGTGAGGACTATTCCGCCGCTCTGGAGGATTTCGACAAGGCGATCAGCATTGATCCGGCATTTGCTTTCTGTTACATAGCCAGGGGAAGCGTTTACATGCAGAAGTTCGATTTCGATTCTGCCGTGGAAGATTTCGCAAAAGCCGTCGAACTTAACCCGCAAAATTCCACAGCGTACAACGAGCTCGGCAACGCCTACCGCAGAAAACACGAATACGAAAAAGCCCTCAATAATCTTAACAAAGCTATAAAACTTAACCCCAAGTACGCGGCCGCTATCTACAACAGAGGGATACTGTACCGCTTTATGGGTGACAACGACTCAGCGATAGCGGATTTTACGAAAGCGATAGAACTCAACCCTAACGACGAGTATGCCTACAACAACCGCGGTATAGCCTACCGCAACAAAAATGAGAACGGTTTGGCGATAAAAGATTTTGAAAAAGGCATAGAGCTCAATTCTGAAGACTCTTTCGCTTACAATAATAAGGGCTTAGCTCACCGCAGGAATATGGAAGACGAGACTGCCGCCGAGGATTTTGACAAGGCAATAGAGCTCTGCCCTGCTGATTATTTTGCGCATTACAATCTTGGCCATTTTTACCGGTACGAAGGATATTACGAGAAGGCCCTTAAACAGTACAACAAGGCCCTGGAGCTCAACCCCAAGTTCACGCTGGCCTATGTCTCGCGGGCGAACTACTATTTCGAAAGAAACGACCTGCTTAACTCCGTAAGCGACCTTAACGCGGCGGCGGAGCTTTCGCCGAGGTCGTATTACATTTACATTTTTCGCGCTTTTCTCTACTCGGAAAGGGGTGAAACCGATAAGGCCGCTTATGACTATGGCAAAGCCGCCGAGCTCAAACCCGACTGCATGGAGGCCTATTACGGCAGAGGTCTCCTTTATGCACTCAAGTTCGACTACGATGGGGCTCTTAAAGATTTTTCCATGGCCATAGAGCTAAACGAGAAGCTTGTCGAGGCATGGTGCCTCAGGGGCAAGATATATTATGAAAAGGGAAGGTACGACCTAGCTATAAACGATTATACAAAAGCTATAGAGATGAGTCTAGACACGACGGAAGCGTATTACGGACGCGGTATGTGCCTTATTAAAAAACATGAGTGGAAAAAGGCGGTTTCCGATCTTTCGCGTGTGATCGAGAACAGCCCCAGGAACGCGTCGGCATTTTTTCTGCGCGGCTTATCGCTGGCTAGGCTTGATGAAAAAGACAACGCGTTCGATGATTTCAACAGGGCCGTCGAACTGGGTTTTTCGGACGCGGCGCTATATGCCGAAAGAGGCGGGCTGCTTCTTGCAAAAGGCGATCAGGAGGGGGCGCTTAACGACCTCGATAAAGCCATAGATATGGATAAAAAAGAAGCCATGCCTTACAGGAACCGCGGCTTTATATTTCTTGAAAAAGGCGAAATAGGCGGCGCGATAAACGACCTAACCAGGGCGGTAGAGCTGGACCATTCTTTTGACGAAGCATTCTTCCTGCGCGGGAAAGCGTGGGAGCGTAAGGGCGACATAGACAGCGCCATAAAGGATTATACTGATGCCATAGACGCATCTCAGGGGAACCCTGATGCCAATTACATGAGGGCAGGCTGCCTCATGAAAAAGGGCGAGATCGGAAAGGCTATTGAGGACTATTCTTCGGCCATATATTTTGGAAAGGACGGCGCAGATGTTTATATAAAGCGCGGTTTGGCATTCCTCGAAAACGGCGACAACGATTCCGCCATCACAGATTTTACAAAGGCGCTCGAACAGGACCCGGGATATGCCGAGGCGTACTATTACCGCGGCATAGCCTGGCGCAACAAAGGGAAGAACCTTAATGCGGTCAAGGATTACGACAAAGCCATGGAGCTCGGCGGGGGAAGGACGTTCACCGGATTAAAAGCCGAGATAGCAAAGCCAAAGGCATATTTTGAAGATATCAGCGAAGAGCGTAACACTTCCGAAAAAGAGCCTGTCACGGAACCAGAGCCGGAAAAGATAGAGAATCCTGTATTAGCGCAAACACCCGATGAACCTTCAGAGGCCGAGGCACCTGCCCAACCTCAAATGAGCGAAGAAGAGAGGGCTAACGCTAAAACTATCAGGCTGGAGATAGCGGAGCCACCGCAAGACCCTCCCGAGCCCGAAACTTGGATAACCAGAGCCATAGCTGAAATAGACGAAGAGGTCATGGCTGAACAAAGCGAGTTCTTTAACCAGGCTGAAGAAGAGCCCCAGAGTGCCGCTCCCAAACTTACTATCGCTCCGCCCGTGGAGAACACCTCTGTTGCCGCGTCTAAACCTCCTGCCGTTCCAGCCGTCGAAAACATTCCGCCTGTCACGGCACACCAGCCCGCTGGCGGGGCTGTCAACCAAGAAGAAATCAAAATATCAAGGGAAGCCGCCGAGCCTCCAGCGGAGAATGTATCAGTTATTTGCAGCAAACCGGAGCCAGCGCCAAACCCCCAAAAAACACTTGAAGAAATAAATACTTTAATAGAAGAATTGAACGCGGCTATAAATCTTAACCCTAAAGACGGCCTTATTTACGGACGCCGAGGCCAGCTTTATGAAGAAAAAGGCGAATATGAACAAGCGTTTAAAGATTACGAAAATGCTGTAAAATTTAATCCCAAGAAAAAGAACCACTATTACCTGCGGGCAAGGATGTTTTTGAGGCAAGGCAGAAATGAGCTGGCGCTGAGGGACTGCAATAAAGCAATAGAGCTTCGGTTAAAAACAGTTGAGGTGTTTGTATTGAGGGCTGAAATATACCTTAAGAGGGGTGAAATAGAAAGATGCGAGAAAGATATAACCGAGGCGCTGAAGATCGACCCGAACTACTTTCGCGGGTATATAATGAGGGGAGACTTCTCTTATAAAAAGCAAGAATATGATGCCGCGCTGGCCGATTACACGAAAGCAGGATGCCTTTGTCCGAGTGACGGTGAAGCTTTTTCAAAAATAGCTTCTGTAAATATTAAAAAAGGTGATTTTGACAACGCTTATATCAACTTGAAAAAAGCCGCTGACTTAGGTTTTAAAGGCTACGAGCTTTACAGAGATATGGGTTTCATGAATTTGAAAGATGGCAATTTCAGTGTTGCCGCGGATAACTACTCGCGGGCCGCCGAATGCGGGGGCGATGATGACCTTGATGTGATAACCGGACGGTCAGAAGCGCTTTTTAATGCAGGTGCCTTTGAAGATGCGGCAAGTGGTTATACCAGGGCCATAGATGCCGCGCCTAAAGACTACCGCTGGTATGTCGGCCGGGCGAAAAGCTATTCACAGAAAGGGATGGCTTCGGAAGCAGTCAAAGACCTCAACACCGCAGAAAAACTTTCTCCCAAATCCTCAGAGATATATATCTTGAGGGCGCGGGCGTATGCCGTAGACCAGAAATATTCCGTCTGCGATAAAAGACCTGAAACGGGCCATAGAGCTTGAACCAAATAACGGCAAAGCATACTATGAAAGAGCTAAGGCCTATGCGTCGTCAGGAGACAGGATGAGGTTTGAAGAAGATTTCATGAAGGCAATCTCCATCGACCCAACCCTGACACCTCCGGCGCCTGAACCAAGGCCGGAACCCGTGCAGGCTGAAGAAGAACTTCCTGTATCTTTACCTTTTCCGGCAGCCAAACCAATTCGAGAAATAAATGAAGAAGCGGAACCGGAAATTAAGGAAGAACCGATACTCGCGCCCGTAGAGCAGCCGGCGCCAAAAGAAGAAGCAAGGTCTGAGAAAACGGAAGCGGCAATCCCTTTTGAAGTAAAAATTGAGTCTAAATCCGTAATAAAAGAAGAATCAAAGACCGAGCTTGCGGGGCAGCCGGCACACAAAGACGAAGTTAAACTTGAGGATCTAGGAAAACCTGTATCCGCGTCTAACAGTGAGCCCAAATCCGAAATAATAGAAGAACCTAAACCTGAGAAAATCGAAAAGCAGGCCCCAGCGGCCAAGGAAAAACCAGAGCCAAAACCGGCTGTAGCGGTGAAGCCAGAGAAGTTCGTACCGATAAAAGAAGCAAAACCCGCGCGCAAGCTTGGAGCGATCGAGTATTCGAATAGGGCCAATATAGCGCTTAAAAAGGGGGACCTCGAAGGCGCGGTCACTAACTTTACGGGGGCGATAGAGGCAGAGCCAAAAAACGCACTGAGCTATATTGGCAGAGGAACAGCGCATTTCAGGATGAATGAGACAGATAATGCACTGGAAGACCTCAATAAGGCTGTAGAACTCGGACCACATTTTGCATCAGCTTTTTTCAATAGAGGGCTTGTCTTCGCAAAAAATGGAGATAACGGCAAAGCAACCGCCGATTTTACTAAGGCCATAGAACTCAACTCTAAATATTCCGCCGCTTACTTTCAGCTTGCAGAAGCCCAATACGCGGCTGGTGAAAAAAAGCAGGCTATTCAGAACTACAAGAAAGCTAAATCTCTGGATATTACATGCGCTAAACAATGCGAGGCAGGCATCAAGAAATGTTCGGAATGATATGGGCTTGTTGCGCCTGCCACAGGACACAGTCGATATTTTCTGAGATCAATTCCTGTTCCGTGAGTATTCCTATCGAGGTGCTATTAACGTGAAAAATGTGTCCGAGTCTACACTAAGTAAGATCGCAGAATTTCCATCATATAGCGCTCTCGACATGGATCAAAGAGAAGATTTCTTCCATGCTTACAAGTTCAGCCCGCCCTGTTCTGCAGATATGGTTTTCAATACGCTGTTCGGCTGGAGGGACTTCTTTAACTACAGGGTTTCGAGGCTGGGAGGTTTTCTTATAGTTTATTATGTCACGGCCGGAAGAATGGTTGTGCTTATGCCGCTGCAAACAGATAAATTGGATCAAGACAAATTCGGGCAGATATTCATTGAGCTCTTCAGGGCCCTTTTTAAATATTGTGAAGAACAAGGACTGGCGCTGGAGTTCTCTGATATACCCGAGGTTTACATGAAACACATACAAAAAGACGAATTCAATATAATCGACGACAGAGACCATTATGATTACGTTTACAAGAGGTCAAACCTAAGCGCGCTCGATGGCCGGGCGTACGCGCAGAAGAGGAACCTCGTGCGGCAGTTCGAGAACAAATATAAGTGGAGCTACGAGGTGCTGAGCGATAATAACCTTTCGGCCGCGAAGCAGTTCATAGAGAAATGGGATGTCGCAGCAGCAAAGAACGGGATACTGGGTGCCGGAGCATACTGTGCGGCGTGCAGGCTTATTGAGAACTTTGACGGTATTGGAGCCTGCGGGGGGTTGCTCTACGCTGATGGAAAGATCGTGGCGGCCACCGTCGCGACGCTAGTGGACGAGTTTGCTTACGAGAACGGCACGTTCCCTACGGCTGTAGTTCACCACGAGAACGGATTGACCGATCACAAGGGCGTTTACCAGATGATAAACAAGCTTTTCGCTATGAACCTGCCGGAACATATAATATATATCAATCGCGAAGAGGATATGGGTATCGACGGCTTAAGAAAGGCCAAAATTTCGTACAATCCGACATTACTTATAAAGAAATACAAGTTGACATTAAAAGAAAGTATTAAGAACCAGCGAGAGATTCACTCAGCCGGCGCCCGGAAATAAGTGTAAGGGGCAGGCCAAGGAGAGCAGTGAGATGAAAGCGATAAGCAATGCGATGACGGAAAAACTGAACCTTCTTGAAAATTTCACGCTCTACAGCGACGGCGGAAAGAACATATTGTGGAATATTAACGCGCCGGGCCTTCACGTGCTGCTCGTTGCGGGCCACTACATCAAATTCACCGGGGAAAAAGGTAAATCAGCGCTCCTCTATCACAGTGCGCGGGGCGATTTTTTCAACAAGACATATGACATCTTGAACCGCGCGGGACTCACCAAGGACTATATACCCGAAGCGTGGGGCTATATACGCGAGCTTAATAAGTTCGCAAGCATAAGCAAAGACCCCGAAACCAAGGCCAATACGAACCTTCAGCTCTTCAGGTTCATACAGGAATTCATGGAGGAAGTGCTCTACAACGACTTCATTATCCGCACCGGCAGCGAGATAGAAGAGAACAAAGATATATTCAAGAAACTGGTCGTAGCCGCCGATTCTTTCGTCGTGCGCATGCCCGACGGGAACGTCAGGCTCATGGCCGGCTACCCATGGTTCGACCAGAGCTGGTGCCGCGACGCTTTCATAAGCATAAGCGGACTGATTCTTTTAACGTGCAGGTTCGACTACGCTAAGAGCGTCTTTAACTATTTTGCTTCCCAGCAGAACAAGGAAGGCCTTCTGCCTAACAGGATATATTTCTCCGGAGCAAAAGATTACGGCAGCGCCGACGGTTCTTTGTGGTTCATAGAAGCTTTGAACAAATACCGGCTCCAGGCCAGCAGCGCTTCGGGCGACGCTTTTATAAAAAAGATGACGCCCGTGGTCAACAGGATAATCTCCTGCTACACGAAATCCAGCGGTGACCTCTATATGGACTCAGACAAGCTTATAGTTGTACCCGCGCAATGGACATGGATGGACGCGGCGCCGGGCGGTGTGCCGGTTACTCCCCGAAACGGCAAGCCGGTCGAGATACAGGCGCTATTCTATAACGCGCTCGCTATCGCCAGCGAATTCAATTATCTTTCCGGCGACAAAAAACTCGCTAACGAATATACGAAACTGAAAAAAGAGGTAGCGAAATCCATTAACGCCCGCTTTTTCGAGTACGGCCGGCTCTATCCTTTCGACGTGCTTGATGGCGACCCGCATTCGGAGGCTATAAGGCCAAATGCGGTCTTCTTAGTGTCGCTTTCAATGGTAGAAGACCTGCTGACGCAAGACAAACAGGAAGCAATAGTGGATACGATTGAAAAGGAACTGCTTACTCCTTACGGGCCGCGGACGCTTACGCCTAACGACCCGAAATACATCGGGACTTACGACACCTTTGCGCCATTGCACGTTAAGGACCAGGCTTACCACCAGGGCACAGTGTGGCCTTTCCTTATGTCACATTACATGTTCGCAAACCTTAGGGTCAGGAAAGACCTTGATAACGAAATGGCAAAGATAAAAGGTAGGACTAGCAGGCTCATGTACCTAATAAAGGACAAAGACACCATCGTTGAGCTTTTCAGCGGCAGCCAGCATCTGCCTGGTGGAACGGTTTCTCAGGCCTGGTCGGTTTCCGCGATGCTTGAGATAATAGTAGCCATTAACGACTACGCCTTAAAAAAGAAAAAGCAGAAAAAATAAAGGGACGAAAATGGACATAATAGAAAAAATAGTCGCGGGACACCGGGGCATCTCAGAAAAAAGGGACATCCTCTCAAAGCTTGTCAGATCGCTCGACAGTGACGCTTTTTTCTGGGACAAGGCGGAAGAGATATCCACTTTTTTTCAAAAAGAGGTGCGGGAGCATTTTGCCATGGAAGAAGCAGTGCTCTTTCCGGTGCTTAAAAAAGTTCTAACGGCTGCGGAATTAGCCATCTTTAAGCAGATAGAGGCGGAGCACGCGCCGATACTTCAAAAACTCAACGGATTTAAAGTAGTCGCCGAAAATCACAAGAGATATCCTTCAAAGATCACCAGGGAACAGATGATCAAGTCGGCCTTCGAGATAATAGAAGCCATATCGGCTCATGCGTCAAAGGAAGATGAGAATTTGTTTCCGCTGGTGAAGGTTAAATTCCGTTCAGAAGATCTCAGGGAAATGGAAGGCCTGTATTTTAAATTTCTGAAAGTGTGACGCGGGAGGCAAAATGAAAACACTTGTGGTATATTATTCGTATACACAGAAAACAGCCTGGGTAGCAAAGGCCATAGCGGCAGAGCTAAAGGCTGACATCAGGCCTATCGAGGACCTCAAGCGACCATCAATGTTCAGGGCCTTTGTTGCCGGCGGGTTCGCAGCTATGAAAGGCAAAACGTGGGACTTGAAACCTATGGACTTGAACCTCAAAGATTATGACATGATTTATGTTGGCTCACCGGTTTGGGCGAACGCTCCGGCACCTCCGCTGAATACATTTTTAGAGAACACTGAATTTTCAGGAAAGAAAGTGGCCGTTTTTGTCACTATGGGCGGCAGTGACGGCTCAAAGGCCATCAGCAGGATAAGCGAAAAGATCGTTGGCAAAGGCGGTAAGGTCATAGGCTGTTTCGCGGCTCGCAGCGGAGGTCAGAGCGTTGAATCTCTGACCGAGAAGGCTAGGGAAGCACTGAAAGCTATTGCCGGTTAATGCCGAACAGTTTTTTGCGTAGTTTCAATATGCTATAATTTCAGGCAGCCGGAAAGATTTTAAACAGCAGCTAAGAAAGGAGCCAGATGTGGATAACAAGACAGAGATACTTACGCGCGTTACTGTCCCCGAGCTTGAGAAAGTGCTGGGGCAACCTTTCAAGGTGCTCGACGACGGTTTTGTAAGGGTCGTGGATTACATGGGTTCTGACGAATCTATTGTTCAGGCGGCCAGGGTGTCATACGGCAAGGGCACTAAATCGAGAGGCGACGACAAAGGGCTTATCAGGTATCTCATCCGTAACCGTCACACGAGCCCATTCGAGATGTGCGAACTAAAACTGCATATAAGAGTGCCTATGGACTGCTGGAGGCAGTGGATACGTCACCGTACTGCGAACGTTAACGAATATTCAACCAGATACTCTATAGCAATAGATTCCACCTACAAAACGAAGCCGAACGAGTGGCGCACCCAGGGTTTTGTCAATCGCCAGGGTAGCGAAGGTGTGCTAGAAAGTGTTAAAGGAGCAGAACTGACAAAAGAAGAGCTTGACCTGCATGAGCTGGCCCGAAAGACATATGAAAAAAGGCTGGAACTGGGTGTCGCGAGGGAGCAAGCGAGGAAAGACCTCCCGCTTTCAACGTATACTGAGGCTTACTGGAAGATTGACCTGTCGAACCTGCTCCATTTCCTTGAATTGAGGATGGAGAGAAAGGCGCAGTACGAGATCCGCGCGTACGCGAACACGATCAACAAAGAAATTGTCAGCCGCTGGTGCCCTGTGGCATGGGAGGCATTCAACGATTACAGGCTAGATACCGCTTTCCTATCTAAGATAGACCAGAAGATACTGACGCCAATAATTAAAGGCGATTTCAAAGACGCCATAAAAGCGGCCAAGGATGCAGGTTTTATAACAGAAACGTCTGAAGGTTACAAGAGGAACGTTGAGTGCCTCGAGCTGGAAGAAAAATTGAAAGGAATGGGGCAGCCTATCCCTTGGGCAAAATAACAAATTAGCGTAAGCAATATTTAATATATTCCATAAATGTTCCGTCGAATTTGGCGGAATACTTGAAATCAATTTTAAGCCACCCGTTATTAGTCTCTAAATAAGACTATAAAATGGGTGGTTTTTTCTGTTTCAACAATCACGCCAATTATTAACTCGTTGTCTTCGACTGTAACAAATATCCAATCGTTATTGTTTCCTTCCGAATATATCCAATAAACAAGGTCAAGTCTATATAGGAGTGTCAAAAGAAAAAAGGCAGGATATGAAGGAATCCGGTAATTGTTTCGCATGACTTATTTGGATAAGATACAGGTGTTAGGAATAAAAAGTAATTGGTGTTGACGATAAGAGAGTTGCTGCCATGAGAAAAATAGTGAGTAATGTGATGCTAATATTCGTACTTGTGTCATTCGCGCCGTTAAGATCAAACGCATGCATGATATACAGCGCACCCGACCACGTGAGTTTACATTCTTCCCCAATCACGAGAATAAGGCGCGCGGAGTCATATATAAGAGTTATTTTAAAGATGCGCAGGCATTTTGAGCAGTCTGTTGACGGAGTGTGTGACAACGAACTGAACTCAGCCATCCTGTCAGAGATATATGCAGTCGGGGAAAATGACGGCAGCTATAACAACGTAAATTCTGAAGATAGAAACAAACCTATAAGATTTCCAACGTTGCCGGGGTATATTTACATGATTATTGGCTCGATCGTTGCGTTCGTGGTTTTTGGAGAAAAAAGGTATCGTGACGCAAAAAGGCTATTTGATATTATTGTGTCATTAATTGCGCTAATTGTATTTTGTCCTATTCTGCTAATATGCATTATTCTAATTAGGATCGATTCTAAGGGGCCTGTATTATTCAGACAAATAAGGGTCGGGCTAAATAGAAGGAAAGAGTATGACGCTGGTTTTCAGGATCTGCCGCGTAGAAGGGACGAAAATATGGGAAAACTTTTCTATATGTACAAATTAAGGACCATGTACATTGACGCTGAAGCTAAAAGCGGGCCTATATGGGCAAAGAAAAATGACAGTAGGATAACTGGTATAGGAAAAATATTAAGGAAGACGCACCTTGATGAGATTCCTCAATTCTACAATGTCCTGCAAGGGGACATGAGTATTATCGGGCCACGGCCAGAGAGACCAGTATTTGTAAATGAGAACAAGAAATATTTTAACGGCCGTTTTGGAGTCAAACCCGGAATTACAGGTTTAGCCCAGGTAAGACAGAGTTACGCGGCGACACTAGGAGAAATAAAGAAAAAACTTAGATACGATAAACTATATATTAAAAAACAAAGTATAGTTGTAGACATCGCAATTTTACTTAATACTTTCAGGCGCGTATTGGCTGATAACGCTGCGCATTAGTTTAAGATGTTGAATGCAAAGTCTTTTTAGCTGAAAACGCAGCGATTGATGAATTTTCTTATAATAATACGTGAGGTCATTTATTGTGAAAAACACATTAATGAATATAGTGCCTGGAGCATATTTTAACATGGACATGTTAAAAACCATGGCGGATGAATCCGATGAAATAGTATTAGTTACAAATTCAGAGAAAGTGCTATATGCAAATAAGAAGTGCGAAAATGCTCTCGGATATTTAAGAGGTGAAATGAGTAATATTTCATTAAAATCCGGCCTAATATTCCCCACTGAAGCTGTAGATGAAATACAGTATCTTTGTATAAATCATTCAATAATCAATAGTAAAAAGTCTTTTGAATGCGACTTTTTGTCTAAAACAGGCAACAAAGTAGGAACAATGTTGACCCTAATACCGATTAAAGATAACAATCAGTCCATATTATTATGCACGGCAAATGAAATAGGCGAAAAAATGCAAAACGAGAGGACAGCGCAGGGTTTCAGTGTTTCTGGAACTGCAGACACCATATTTCTCATTGACAGGGATTTCCGGGTTATATTAGACAACAGGAAAAAATATGAAATAAACAAGTCTGAGGTAATTGGGTCAGAAATAAATGCAAATGTTAGCAATGACACCTCGGCTAGCGATAGTACGATGCATGAATATAATTGGGTTTTTGAAACCGGCAAAACGATGATAACGGAGGAGATCATTATTGTTAATAGCCAGGAAACCTACTGCGAGACCAGAAAAATACCTATTTATGAAAATGGGAAAGCTGTAAAAATCGCGGTAGTTATCAGGGACGTAACCGAAACCAGGAATCACGAGAAGGAACTGGAGTTGCTTAATCAAAAGCTTTTAGATTCAAATGATAGGCTGACAAAACTTGCTTTTACCGATACTCACACAGGACTTTTCAACCATCGCTACTTGATGGAAACAATCGAGACTGAATATTTCAGGGCTAAACGGACTGGAAAATCACTCTCTATAGTAATGATGGATATTGATAATTTTAAAAGCATAAACGACGTTTACGGGCATCAGTTTGGAGATCTTATATTGACTCAGTTCGCAAAAAAAATCAAGCTGGCCGCTAGAGAGCAAGATACAGCCGTACGGTTCGGCGGTGAAGAGTTCGCTATTGTTTGCCTTGATACCGATAGAATATCAGCGATACTTTTTGGTCAAAGATTGATAGATGAGGTAAGCAACGGTCTTTTTGGCAACAGCAAGAATCGCATCAGGGTGACCTTCAGTGCTTCGATTGT
This sequence comes from Endomicrobiales bacterium, assembly GCA_963794945.1. Taxonomy (GTDB): domain Bacteria; phylum Elusimicrobiota; class Endomicrobiia; order Endomicrobiales; family CAWCFT01; genus CAWCFT01. The sequence continues at coordinate 48,837 of CAWCFT010000015.1, read as the reverse complement.
GTCCTACCCTGAAGATAACGTTAGGAATGCCTCAGAGCTTCTTGGTCTTGCAAACCAACTACTGAACAAAGCTAAAGAATATGGAGGGAATAGAGTGTATTCTTCGCTTGATATTTCGAGGATAACGGATAGGGGATTTAAAGATGGTGACGCAACAAATATAAAGGAAAAAATCGAAAGGCTTAACAAGAGGATGAGCCAGAGTATGGTGGAGGCTGTTTTTGCGTTCTCAAAATCGACTAGTATCAAAGACAATTATTCTGTTGAATTATTAGAGCAGATAGTGTATCTGGCCATAAAACTCGCAGAAAGAATGGCTGTTCCAAAGGAAGATATAAATCTTATCAAACAAGCTGTGCTTCTCCGCGATCTTGGCAAGGTGAGTATAAGCGAAACAATACTAACAAAAACCGAAAAACTTACAAATAAGGAAATGTCCTTGTTGAAGGAGCACCCAATAATAAGCGCGGATATTATTCGGCCTGTTCATACGCTGTATAGTGTATTGCCTTTCGTGCTTTACCATCACGAGCATTGGGACGGAAAAGGTTATCCGCTTGGCATGAAAGACGAGGAGATACCGGTAGGCGCACAAATAGTCTCGATCGTGGATACTTTTCAAGCACTGATCTCAGACCGTCCATACCATAAGGCATTTGGAAAGGATGCAACAATTAAAATACTAAATGAAAGCTCTGGGACACAGTTCAACCCATACATGGTTGAAAAATTCCTTTCTGTTATTTAATTATGATGCTTCGAAGTAGGGGTAAATGTTTGAATGAAAAGTAATATAAATATATTAAAGTTGTTTAACGAACTTATACAGTCACTAAGCATGTATCCGGTCATAGCGGCACCATTTATTCTGATGGGAATCTTTGATCTGACGCTTTTGGCTATATTATTTTATGCTCCCAGGCCACCCATTTCGATATTAGCGGCACCGGTAATAAGATTACTCTGGGGAGAAGAATACCTGCACTATCCGGTTAACTTCATTTTATTGCCAGAAATGTACAATTACGCTAAAAATGTGTGTTCTTTTATTACAGGGCTGCTTTTTAGCGGCATTACTTTAGCGATGATATTTCAAGTTTCAAGAAAAATGAAGGTTAGCTGGAGGTTCGGTATTTCAAAAGCTCTAAAAAAATATTCACGGATGCTGTTTGTGTGGATTTTAATAATCGCTTTTAGTGGCCTGGTTATGAAAGTTGTCAGCAGTTTTGACATTATAGCGCATACTCCGACATTTCTATTTTATGTGCAATTCATAATAAATATATTTACGCAAACACTGTTTGTTTACTCAATACCTTCAATCATAATGGAGAACAAAAAGCCAATTAATTCTATCGCGAGATCATTTATGGTGGTTAAGGAATATCCGATGATATCGTTCGCCGTTATACTTATACCAAGCGTGCTCTTAATCCCCGTAAATTACATTCATTTTAAAATGGCATATCTTATAGAGGCATTATTTCCCGAGGCCGTGCTTTGGGTGCTTGCAGCAAGGATAATGTTTACGACAGCTATGGATTTTATTGTTACTTCATCGGCGGCTTTAGTGCTGTTAATGTACAAGGAGTCCGAAAACAGAGGTATGGCCGTATGATAACAACAGTCCGGGCGTATATTGCTTGCGTATTAATTGGGCTAGGGCTTACTTCTTGCAGAGGTAGCTATAGCGCCGAAAAAATGTACTGGAAAACAAGCAGGGAATATGCTTCCGTCATTGAATCTCCGGACAGTGTGTCTCAAAATGAATTCTCAAAAATGATCGGCGCATTCGAAAAAATACTGACTAAATATCCTTCGTGGGAAAAGGCAGCGGATATACAATACAAAATAGGCGAGTTATTCGAATCGAGAGGTGATTTAAGAAACGCCGATATGGAATACAAGAAAGTATGCTCAAATTATCCGGATCATGAAAATCTTTGCTCTATGGCCATGTTTAAATCCGGTTTGATTCTAGAGAATACCGGTGACTGGAGCGGAGCAGGCAGCGGAATATAAGGACATCATGGGGAAACACCCTAACACTGTAACGGCGCTTGCGATGCCTTTGTATATAGCACGCCATTATAGCGATCACGATATGCTTATAGAAAGCGAAGTGGCATACGAATCTGCTATAAAAGAATACGATACGCTTATAAATAAAGACCCGCATGGTAAGCAAGTACCGATTCTACAGTATTTAATTATCACTGCATATGCAAACAGAGGAAACTGGAAAAAAGCTGTCGAAGCATTGGAATTCATGGCAAGGAAATATCACAATAGCGAAAACGCCGCTTTAGCTTTATACAGAGCGGCATTGATAAATAGAGATGTGCTCAAAAATTACGATAAATCATTGGCTGAATTTCAAATAATATTAGATGGTTACCAAGGCGACGCATTGATAAAAAATCTCAAGATCGACATGGCGTACTTATTCATGCTTAGAGGGGAGTTAAAGCGCGCTGAATCTGAGTACGCTTCGATATTAAAGCAATACAAATATGATAATTCAGTTTGCGCACACGCGATATTATCTATGGGCATGGGGTTCGAAGATATCGGAAGTTGGGATGACGCATCAAAAGAGTACAGAATAATACAAAGAGAATATCCAGATACATTGGAGGCCATTTTAGCTCCTATTTTGATAGCACAACATTATTTAAATGAAAATAAAATTACAGATTCGCAGAAAATATTATTAGAGGTTTCAAACGAACCTTTGAACAGATTATACGTAAAGCAAGTTCAGGGTGAGGATCGTTACGGTTACGAGCAACAGTCCGCAGAAAATATCTTGCGTGAAGATTGGTATGAATGGTTAAATTCATTTCCAATCATGATTTTAGCAAGTCCTGATGGCAGTACCAAATTGTCGGGCTTATTAAATATTCACAGTACATACAAGCAATTGTTCAAAAATGTTATCAAAATAAATACTAATTCAGGTTATTCGAAAACTCTTGTAAGAACTTAATATGGCTAATATACGCAGCATGTGTTCGATGCAAGATATGGTGAAAAATGTATTTACTCGCTTTGGCTGTCGGGAAATATGCCAAAAAGAACTGTTTAAATGAGGAAGACATGAATGTCGGAAATGTTCATAGACTATTTGTGCTCTCGGTGGGCTTATTCTTATTGTTCATTTCGTCATGCGCAACAATGAAAAAAAGCGCTTTTCAAAATACAATTGATGATAATTCGGCCGAAGATTATATTTTAGGTCCTGACGATGCAATTAAAATATCTGTCGAAAGGCATCCGGAATGGAACGGTGAATATACAATAAGGCCCAGTGGCAACATACTGATACCAAGCATAGGCGAGCTAAAATTAGCGCACCTTACGAAAAGGTCAGCGGAATCAGCCTGTAAAGAACTGTTTGGGCAGTTCATAAATAACCCGCAGGTAACAATAGATATTACTCGCTATTCAAGCGAAGTAATCTATGTGCTTGGCGAAGTGAACCTCCCAGGAAAGTATTCAACCGGAGGTAAAAATATAACAGTTCGGGACGCGATAGTATTAGCGGCACTGCCCTCACGTTTTGCCGCAACGAAAAGGGTGTACGTAATCTCTTCTTCTAATAGCAGGCCGGTCCAGCATGTGGTTAATCTTTATAGGATACTTTACCGCGGTGAAACGAAATACAATATAACAGTAAAGCCCGGAGATATTGTATATGTGCCTAAAACATTATGGGGATATTTAATTACATTTATTAGCGATTTGATCAGTCCTTTACAGGCTGTTCCAATGGCGCGGCAGGCCGCACTACCGACAACTGTACAGGCGCAATAGACCATTACAGCAGAGGGATAAAATGGATAGAGAAATGACAGCACAACCAAATTTTGAAGAAATCGCGGGTGTTGTGATAAGAAGGCTAAAACTTTTTATCGTTCCTGCATTTGTAATATTTATAACTGCGCTCTTAATAGGATCCATTCTCCCCAAGACGTATGAAACAAGTTCACTCGTAGAGATAAAATCTAAGAACATAATCGAACCTGTTGTAAAAGAGTCACAACCCAACCCGGACAGAGATAATGCGTTTATCGGTACACTTGAAAAACAGATAACGGCATGGCCAAAGCTTGAAGAGCTTGTTACACATCTGCATCTAGCCGATAAAATACAGTTGGCTCCCGAACGAGAAAGATTTATTAAATCATTTAAAAATAAAATAAGGATCGGATTAAAGTATAGGGATATTGTTGAGATAGCATTTCAGGATAACGATCCTGTTAAAGCTCAAAAGGTGGTGAACGCCCTCACGCAGGAGCTTATCGATACCAATTCCAGTTTGCAGAAACAAGATTCAAGGAGCGCTATCGATTTCATTCAGCAGCAGCTAGCTATATACAGGAGTAAGCTTGATAATTCGCAGGTAAATGTAATGTTGAACAAGATGGACGCCGATCTTAGGGCGGCAAGAAATAAGAAGCTGCTTATTATGGAAAGAATACAGAATACTCAAAAGATAATTCCTTCTCAAGCGGCGAACGAGCAAAACACAGTGCTTTTCCAGCTGAAGTCCCGCCTTGGAACACTTGAAGCTGAACTAGCGAGAGTTAGTTACGACGCTAAAGAAAACAACCCTAGGGTTCTGGATATACAAAATGAGATTCAAAGTATTAAAGACAAAATTAATACAGAGGTTGAGAGTTCAAACACTAAACCAAATGCATACGTGTTGAACCCGACATATTTGGAGTCTAAACAGGAGTTGGCAAAGGTTGAGATGGAGATTGAATATCTAAAAAACCATTTGCAGGATATGGAAAGTCAGGGAAAAAAAGTACCAGAAAATATCAGCGAAGAGGAGCTGGCTAATCTCGAAAGGAACAGAATGGTGGATGAAGACATTTACAAAATGCTGCTAAGGCAGCTTGAATCTGCTTACGTTTCGGAAAGACTTGAAGATACCGACAAGGGGGACAAGTTCGCCGTGATAGAATATGCTCGCCTGCCGCTGCAACCTATAAAACCCAAAATTGCGATGATCGCGTTTATGGGTTTAGTGCTAGGGTCGCTTACCGGTTTTGGGCTGGTGTTCGCGGTTGAAAATATTAGTGATGCTTTCCAAACAAAAGAACAGGTTCAGGATATTTTAGGTATTCCATTGCTTAGCTCGGTCTCAAAAATGGTAATGGAGCAGGATAGAAATAAAATCAATATGTTCTTGAAGTTCAAAGAATGGATCAAAAAACTTGTAAATACTAATAAAATGCTGTCTGGGCTGAGTTTTGTATCGCCGCATATAGCAAAGAAAATACGTGATAAGACTATTTCTGCACAATTAGTTGTATTCCATGAGCCGAATTGTGTGATCTCGGATGAATTCCGAATACTGCGGACACATATATTTCACGGTACGGATGAGCAAATGCCCCCTAAAACGCTCATGTTGACCAGTACTCTAAGAGGCGAAGGAAAAAGTACGACCTCTTCTAACCTCGCTACTGCAATAGCCGATAGCGGCAGAAGAACTCTCCTATTAGACTGCGATCTCAGAAAGGGGACGATAGGTAATTTATTTTCTCTGCCGGTCTCAAAAGGGCTAATTAGCGTTTTGTCCGGTGAAATAGGTGCGGATTTGGCTATAAGGAACACTAAAATTAGTAATCTTTCTGTACTACCTGCCGGTGGCAGGAACGAAAGGCCATCCGAACTGCTGGATTCTCCGGAAATGGATGTTCTTATGAAAAAATTAAAGGAAATATATGATTATATTATTATCGATTCCCCTCCCATTACCAATCTGCCGGATGCTTCCATCATGAGCAGGCTTGCAGATGCGGTGATAATGGTGATACAGGCAGGCCGCGCAAAAAAGAAAGATGTAACACTAGCATTAGAGAAATTGCAGCATATTGACACAAGAGTAATGGGTTTCGTTTTAACAAATGTGCAGTATTACATGCCCAGATATATATACGATTACTACTACAACTATAACTAAAAGGTGAAATATATATGAAAAGACTAGTGTTTATTGTATTGGCCGTCTGCGTGGTTCCTTTAATAGCGAATCAATTATCTGGGGCATTATCTCCAAATCTTGATAACGTAATAGTATACCCTAATCCATTTCAGGCTAAGCTGGGCCATACGAAGATAACATTCGATAACCTTACGGGCTCAGTACGGATAAAGATATATAAAACTACAGGCGAGCTTATCTATGACAAACAAATTACAACACAAAACGGCAGCACAACCTGGGACCTTTCGAATAGCAATGGGTCAGGAGTTGCCTCAGGCATATATATTTACATAATAACAGGCGGCGGCAGCTGTAGCGGCAAATTGCTGTAATAAAATAGCAAGTTAGTATAAAAACAACAATCGCCACAAAGGAATCGAACAATGAAGATCGGAACGGAGATTTTACAAAGCTTGCTATTTTGTTCCTTGATATTGCTCTCAAAAAACACTTTGGCGGACGGGCCGGGCAGTACGGGAGCGCAAATACTAGAGGTTATTCCTGACGCGAAAACTTCAGCCATGGGAGAGACTTATTCTGGATTAGATAGTGAAATCTGCTGCTTGTACTACAATCCGGCCGGCCTTGCATATATAGACAATACAGAAGTTACGTTCTCTAATGAACAATGGCAGGGTATGAGTCAACAATACGGCGGCATAGCGTACAATCTTCATGATGTAAGGTCTGCAAATATAAAGGATTTGGGTACTATTGCAGTAGCATTTTCTGACTTAAATTCCGGGCAGATTACTGGCAGGGATGCTCTCGGCAATTTAACCGGAGGTTTCTACGCACGCGATCAATTGCTCATTGGAGCTTACGCTAAATCCATATTCGATGGCGACTCTACAGGCGATATCGCGCTAGGGGCGAGCGTAAAGTTCGTCACCGAAGAAATAATGGATATTGATGCAAAAGCTATGGCGATCGATTTGGGGATTATCTGGAAGATACCGGATTACAACTTCAGTTTAGGTATCAGCAGACAGAACATTGGTCAAAATATCAAATATGACAGTGAAGAATTCGCCCTTCCGGCTAATACAAAATATAGCGCGAGCCTGAAACCGTTCGATCAGAAAATTACTATTAACGCAGATATGAATGAGCCGGACGATTCTAAAACAGAGTACAATTTCGGAGCTGAATATAATTGTGATAGCGCCATATACCTGCGCGTAGGATATAATTCCTTATACTCGGATATTGGCGGACTAACAACAGGTATAGGCTTGAGCCTAAAACAATTGGACGTAGTATTTCTATATGCGAGTGAAGTCCGTATTGACTATGCCTTTATACCAGATTCAGATCTGGGGAATATGAATAAAATATCAATAACAATGAAACTGGGGGCGGATTAAGCTCAGAGATCAGTGTCAAAAAGGACTAAAACATGATAAATCTACTTATAGCAGAAAGGGGCAGCTGGTGTGGAGGGTCGGCTACATATCTAATGAATTTCGTGAAATCACTGGACAAGACAAAATTTACACCCGTTATGGTATATTTGAAAAACTCTTTAATGATCTCTAAATTTAGAAATATAGGGACGGAAGTGATCCTTGTACAAAGTAAAAGTTGGAAGCTTAACGCTGCTTTAGCATATTGGCTTGAAAAGAAACGGCTCCGGCTGCTCAAATATATCTTGTATGGATTGTTCCTTCTAAGAGAAGTAATACCAGAAACGGTAAAACTAATATCAATTATGCGTTCGAAGAAAATTAACGCGGTATTATTAAACGGGGAAGTCATATTCTTCCCATCAACAGTTTTTGCCTGCATATTTGCAGGTATACCTTGTTTTGTTAGAAAATCAGGAACGGGGGACGTGCAAAGTAATAGGCTCAGGCATTTTTTGTCATATTTTGCAGATTATTTCATAGCGTCATCAGATGCTGAAGTAGATATCCATAAAAAGAATAAATTACCTTATAAAAGAATGATGCGTGTGTATGAAGGAGTAAATCCAGATGTATTCGTCCCTAATAATCAAAATAATAAAATAAGAAATGAATTCGGATTATCACAAGAACAGGTCGTAATCGGGGCTATCTCAAGGTTTCAAAAAGGCAAAGGTCACGATGATATATTGAAAGCCGCACAGAACGTTATTAAGGAATGTCCAAATGCCGTATTTTTGATAGTAGGAGACGACCTTGATGCTGAGCCAGGACAGATGTCTTTGAAATATAAATATGAAAACATAGCGATGGAACTCGGAATTGAAAAGAATATTGTGTTTACGGGTTGGCGAAATGATGTTCTGGACATTTTGCAGGGCATAGACATTTTTGTCCATTGTCCCAACACGTTGCCTGAAGCATTGGGCATGGCTACATTGGAGGCAGAATCTTGTGCTAAACCGGTAATTGTAACTAATAACCGCGGGCTTAGTGAGACTACTACAAACAATGTGAACGGTTTCAAGATTGATATTGGTGATTTTAATTCTTTGGGATGCAGAATCATTGAGCTAATTAAACGCAAAGATCTCAGGCTTGAAATGGGAAGGAAAGGCAGGGAAAATGTCTTAAAGTATTTCGACATAAATAAAAATATCAAGATAATTGAATCTATTATCATTAATTATCTGCAAGGTAGCTCAGAGACTACATTTGCAGTCAGAGGGACGGTTTTGACAGGCAGTACAAAGTAATATCAATATAGCAGGCCAATCGGGGAAAATATGGTAAATATTGAGGCTATAGAATCACCAGATGGTTTAATTAAACTAGAACAGATATGGAACAGCTTGCTTGCCAAGACCAACATAGAGCATCCATTTTTGACTTTTGAGTGGATCTCATGCTGGTGGAAAAGTTACGGCGATGGAGATAAGCCTCTGGTTCTAGTGGCAAGGGAAGAGGGTGAAGTAGTTGGCATCGTTCCTTTAATGAAAACAATGATCGTTCACAGGGGGTTCCGGTTGAAGGCGATAACATTTATTGCAAATTATCATACAAACAGGGCCGGCTTTATTTTAAACAAAAATAAGAAGGAAACCTTGAGTGCTATGTTGGAATACATACGAAAAACTCATTCATATGCGGATCTATACTTAATTCGCTATTTGGAAAAAGGATCTGATGACGAAATACTCTTATCTAATGTTTTAAAAGAAATGCAAATGGGATATATCACAATGCCGTGTCTTTTGTCGCCTTACGTAAAAATTGACCAGTGCTGGGACAATTATTTTCAAGTCCGGTCGTCAAACTTTAGAGAAAAATACAAACGTTTAAATAACCGGTTCAAGAAAATGGGTAATTTTGAAATCTTAAAATATACGAATGCAGAAATAGAAAAAGCAATTAATGAGTTATTGTGTGTCTCGAAAAAGACATGGCAATATGACAATGGTTCGGCGATAGCCAGTAAAGATGCCAACATTGCGTTTTATAGTTCTTTTGCGAAGTCAGCGGCTATTCACGAATGGCTGAATTTGTGGATATTGAAAATAAGCGGCAAACCTATCGCTTTCATTTACAACTTAGTTTATAAAGGTAAATTGTTTTTAATTAAATTGGGTTATGATAAAGAATACGCAAAGGATTCTCCCGGTGATTTTTTGAACGGTATAGTTCTCAAAGATTGTTTTGAGCGCGGGATATCTGAATACGAACTGCTAGGCTTAAATGACCAGTATAAAATGAGATTAACATCTTTATGCAAAGCTCACGTAAGGTACCTCGTATTTGGGGATACGTTTTCTGGAATCCTATTACGTATCGCGGAATTGTTTATTGTCCCTGTACTAAGGAATCTTAGATCTGTTCTTGTACTTCAAAATTAAATAATAGGAGTGTGTAACATGATAGAAATAGAAGCCATTACGCAACTTAACGGATTGCTGGGACTCAAAGACGAATGGAATAATCTTTATATAGAAAGCAACATTGACCATCCATTTCTGACATTCGAGTGGATATCTTGTTTCTGGCAGAGTTACAGTAAAAACAATGAACTATTTGTTTTAATATTGCGTGATAAGGCTAAAATTCTTGGCATAATTCCTTTGATGAAAACAACGCTCAATCACAGAGGATTGCGGCTAAAAGCGGCTACTTCTATAGCTGATTATTATCACACCAGCAGGGCAGGGTTTATTTTGACTGGCAACAGGAAAGAGGCACTTGTTGCTTTGACGGAATATCTACATAATACAAATACATTTGCCGATGTCTATTTGCTCCCTTATATCGTAAAGGGCTCCGAAAATGAGATGCTGTTGTCAGATGTTATGCATTGTGAGACCAAACTAAATTATATCAAAATCCCGTGTTTACAGTCTCCCTATATAAAAATAGACCAAAGTTGGGATAGTTATTTTAAAACCAGATCCAAGAAATTTCGTGATCATTTTACAAATTTAAATAATCGATACAAACGCGCTGGATATTACGAAATAATAAAATACACAAATGAAGGCATAGAAAAAGGGATAGAGGAGCTGTTGAGTATTTCAGTACATACGTGGCAACATGATTATGGTTCTGCGATAGCGAGTAGTAAAAGTAATATTAGCTTCTACACTTCTTTCATAAAGGCAGCAGCCGCTCGCGGGTGGTTGAACTTATTTATCCTAAGAAAGAATAGTAAGCCGATTGCGTTCGTATATGATTTAGTTTATAAAGGTATAGAATACGGGATTAAGATAGGTTACGATAAAGAATACTCCAAGGAATCTCCAGGTGAATATCTGATAGGCAATGTTATAAAAAACAGTTTTGCTGGTGGCATGACTGAATTTGAACTCATGGGCGGCCCAAATTCATATAAAATGAGATGGACATCCCTATGTAAAGAGCACGTTAAATATATGATATTTGGCAGAACGTTTTGTGGCAAGATATTACGTTTCCTGGAATTGTCAATTATACCTTGGATAAAGAAGATAAGGGACAATATAAATTCATTAAAATTGAGTCCAAAATATAACGGTTACCGTGAAATACAGCAATCTCCCGAAAAGTAATTAAAGGGTTAAACAATGATGCAAATAGAAGTGTTGTCTCAACTAGATGAATTATTGAAGCTTGAAGATGAATGGCGCAATCTTCTTTCGGAAGATAATATAGATCATCCATTCCTTACTTTTGAGTGGATTTCTTCACTATGGCAAAGCTTTGGAAAGGATTATGAGCTGTTTGTGTTAATAGCAAGAGAAGGCGGTAAAATTGTCGGCATCGCACCTTTGATGAAAACAAAAATCAAACACAGAGGCTGCCGGTTTAAAGCAATAACATTTATCAGCAGCGAGAATAATACAAATAGAGCCGGATTTATTTTAACTGGTGATAAGAAAGAGGTCCTGGCTGCAATGATTGACTATTTGCGGAATAAGGATAACTGTGAGGACGTTTATCTATTTCGCTTCCTGACAAAGGATTCAAAAGACGATAGACTATTGTCGAATGTTTTAAGCGAAAGAGTAAAGAATCACATCGAAATACCGTGCCTTTTATCACCTTTTATTAAAACCGAACAGGGCTGGGACAGCTATTTTAAAGCCAGAACAAAGAAATTCCGCGATCATTTCAATAATGTCAATAACCGCTTCAAACGTTCGGCAAATTATCAAGTCATTAAATACGAGAATACCGGAATAGAAAAAGCAATGGACGAGGTATTGTCCGTCTCGAAAATGACATGGCAATATGAAAACGGTGTCGCGATAGCTAGTAAAGCAGAAAATATCGCATTTTTTACTTCTTTTGCAAAAACCGCCGCGCGCGCGGTTGGTTAAATTTATGGATACTGAAAAAAGATGATAAGCCGATCGCCTTTATGTATTCATTGTTATATAAAGGAAATATATTTGCGATTAAAATAGGTTATGACAAAGAATACTCCAAAGATTCGCCGGGAGATTTTCTGAGCGGAGTAGTTGTGAAAAGTTGTTTTGATGATGGAATACCTGAATTTGAATGGTTGGGAGGAACAAATCCATATAAGCTGAAATGGACATCTTTGTGCAAAACGCACTTAAGATATATGGTCTTTGGCAATACATTTCGCGGGAAGCTCCTGCGAATTTATGAATTATATATTATGCCGGTGCTCAGGAAAATGAAATCAGTTTTACAGCTAAAAAGTAAATATGAAACGGGCATAAACGATGTTATCACTCAAATGTAGGATAAAGGCTGAAAATAGTATGGTTTTAGAAAATGGCAATCCTATTATGATTTATTGGCACGCAAAAAAATAACGTCTATTGGTAGGTTACAATTGCAAATGAAAATACAATATTTAACTGATCAATATGGTTTTGAAGGCCTTAAAGAAAGATGGAACGAATTGCTCGCTCGTTCTGCTTCTAATAATATATTTTTAACATGGGAATGGGTGCACACCTGGTGGGAAGTATACAGTGAGTCCAAAACACAACTTCTTATTACTGTCGAAGAAAACGGAAGGCTATTGGGTATAGCCCCGCTCTATGTTACGCGGGCACGGTATTTTGGCATAAGAGCTCTCAATCATGTTGAATTTATGTGCTCAGTAGGTCCATGTTCGGAATACCTTGATTTTATAATTGAAAAAGGACACGAAAGAGATGTCGTGTATGCGATAATGGATAAAATATTCTCTGACGAAATGTTGCAATGGGATGTCATGAATTTAATGTCTATTAATGCAAATTCAGTCAACCTGATATGGTTCATTAAATATGCGCAAGAAAAATTGCATTATTATGAAACGTTCGGCAAAAGGGAATCAGCATATATTATGCTTCCAGAGACTACGGAGAAATACTATAAGAAATTGAGCGGAAATGAAAGGTACAGGTTAAGGCGCTATAGAAAGACTCTGGTAAACGATTATTCTGTCTCATTTAATCTTGTAACTAGCGAAGAGGAGCTTGAAAATTCTCTGAATGTGTTTATCAATTTACATCAAAAAAGATGGAAAGGAAAGGGCGGCGAAGGGAGTTTTTGTGATAACCGTAAAGAATACATTCAATTTCACCGCAAGGTCGCTACCTTACTGCTTCAAAATAAATGGTTGTATCTTGCGTTTTTAAAAGTTAATAATGAGTCGGTTGCGTCTCAATATAATTTCATATATGGAAATAAAATAAGCTATTTTCAGGCAGGTTTTGACCCGGACTGGGCAAAATATCATGTTGGCAGCATATTGCAGTCGTTCGTTATCGAAGATATCATTTCTAAAAAAATATCAGAATATGATTTCCTTCGAGGGACGGAAGAATATAAGTATCGTTGGACTAAAACAACTCGTGCAAGTCTTGATATGTCTATTTGGAGATCTGGTTTTATCAGAAAGGAAGTAACTACCGAGAAAATAATTAGAAATACGGTTGGATGTTTAATGCCAAAAACATTTGCAAAAAATATTTATAACTGGCTTTTTGTAAGAGACAAATAGGAAAGGCTATTATGTTTATTCGTTTGAAATATTTTGTTTACTATCTTTTGTATTTATCCGGCATAACTAACATTCTTGAGAAAATCAGCCAAAGAATATACCCATTGCCCATTCGTGTGTTATATGCGCACCGAATAATAGAAAGATCAAATGAATTAGCACATTTTCTCACAAAGCTGGGATATCTCACGATAGACGATTTAGAAATAAGATTAAAGCACCTGCTAAAGAAATATAAGTTCATTTCGCTGGAAGAGTATATACAGTATTATGAAAAACAAAAAAGGCCTAAGGGTAATATGATGGTATTTACGATGGACGACGGGTATGGCTGTTCAAATGAGAATATTCTGCCGCTGCTAAAAAAATACAATATTCCTCTTACCGTATTTCTTACGACCGGGAATATAGGGACAGATTCTATACTGCTTCATGACCTTCTTATCGATATAATTGGAAATTCAAAAGTTACTGAATTCAGTGTACCAGAACTTTCGGATGAAACCTATTTCCTTGGAACCGAAATGGACAGGATCAATACCTATAAGAATATAAGTGCACGTTTAAAAAACATCGGCAACGGAAAAGAAAAAGACACTGATCGAGAAAATGTCCGTTGCGCTTAAAGTAGAAAGCTCTAAGGCCTGCGCGTGGAACCGCATGCTGACATGGAGCGAGATACGGGAGATGCGCGATTCCGGATTAGTGTCGTTTGGCACTCATACAGTGTCACATCCAATTTTAACAAAAATATCAGAAGATGATGCGAGGCAGGAGATAATACTCTCGAAAGAAACATTAGAAAAGCAATTAAATGAAAAAGTAAAATTCATGGCGTACCCCAACGGAAGAGAAAATGATTATAATAGCGCCACAATTGATATTGTCAGGGAAAGTGGGTATGAGATGGCATTTACGACGCTTGAAAATACAGGCAAAATACTGGGCCGTTACGAAATACCCAGGTACGGGCTAGTAGGCGAACCATTTTATATGTTCGCATTAAGAATGGCTGGTTTTTTCGATATTCTGCATTTGATTAGAGGAAAATATACGAATATATTCAAAATACAATCAAATAAAGCAATTTGAGAACGAAAATGGCATTTCTACTAATGTGTATCACTATTTTTATCATGTTTTTCCAGCCAGCTTCTGTTTGGCCGGTACTTACACCATATCAGCCGCTTAAGTATTCGGCCATAATAGCTCTGGCGGCATATGTTTTTGACCGTAAAAAGAGCACACAGAACGTTCTATCAGTAGATATTAACAGGTATTTTATAGCATTCGTAGCGGCCCAGGTAATAAGTGCGGCTTTTATTTGGTTTGGCGGAGGCATAGAAGAATTCAACCTGTGGCTTCGCATCGGAATAGTGTATTTTATTATCACTAAACTTGTTGTAAACAAAGAACGTGCGAAATATACGGTCATTATGATCGTCGTGGCAATAGGTTATCTATCGTATTATTCCATATCAAGGTTCGTGGTCGATTTTATGCCTGGTATGAGAGCCGGCGGGTTCGGATGGTATGAAAACGCCAATGATCTTTCTGTGATCCTTGTAACGACCATACCATTATCAATACTGCTGGCGAATACGGCGAAACGCGCTATATTTCGCTATATATATCTATGTGTTTCGGCGTTATTTGCCTTCAACATTTTATTTACCGGGTCACGTAATGGCCTTCTTGGCTTATTGGTTGTGGGCATTTTGAGCATTATATTTTCAGTTAGATACTCGCGCGCGATTCGAACAATTTCATTGGTCCTTCTGGTGTTTTCGATATTTACGGTTGGACTTAAGGCAGTTATTGACAGGAGAGACCTTGCTTCAAACCTCACCGGTGATGATTCTTCAGAAAACAGGATAGAACAATGGCGTGCGGGTGCCAAGATGTTCATCACTCATCCTATCTTTGGGGTAGGACCTGGCGGGTTCATGGATGACGTAAGCGATTATGGCGGCATACGAGGCCTCGCACCGCATAACACGCTAATACAAGTATTCGCTGAATCTGGCTTGGTAGGAGGAATTTTATTCCTGCTATTTTCGTTCAAACCGATCTACGATCTCTGGCCTATTATGGTAAAAGAAGAAAATAGTTCAGAAGAGGTCATTTACTATAAGTTCGTAGCTGTGTCTCTGCTGGGTTTCTGGATATGTGCGTTTTTCACGAATCGTTACCAGTTCTATATATTATATATTCTCGTTGCGCTTTCTGTTGCAGTAAGGGAAAACATTATAAGAAAGAAAGGGTCGATCCCAGTCGGAGGGAAAAAAACACATGAACCATACGTCAAAAGTTACAAAAAACTCAGTTTGGTTGATAATTCAACCGTTAGCTCTTAATTTTATATCTTTATTTGTCATAGGATATATCGCGAGAACGCTCGGCCAGTCCGACTACGGCAAATTTACATTTGCCTTCGCGTTTATATCCGTATTTATGCCGCTAATTAATATGGGATTAGGGTCTCTGGCCACGCGGGAGATTGCCGAAAACAGGCATAATGTCGAGTTGTATCTGGGGAAACTGATCAGCCTGCGCATAGCGCTATCGATCACGGCATTTATACTAATAGTCGCGGCTATAAACATAATGAACTATCCGCTCGACACAAAACTAGTAGTTTATATCGCGGGCCTAACAATACTGTCATATGGGATAATAGTAACTTTTAATAGCGCGTTCCAAGGCCTGGAGGAAATGAAATATATGGCGTATGGGCAATTTATATCTGGATTTCTTCTAACTGTTCTATCAGTAGTGATTTTGCTTATCGGGTTCCGTTTGAAAGGCTTGACAGCCGTATATTCATTGGGAAGCTATATCGGCATGATCGCGTCACTTTACTACATGTCGCGGCTTATTAAATTACCAAAATTTGATATCGATATATCTTTCTGGAAAAATAATCTTGTTCGCGGTTTCCCGTTCTTTATACCCGGGCTTATTTCGATGCTTGGCGCAAAGGCAGGTATTATAATGCTTTCAAAGATATCGGGCGACAATGCCGTTGGACTGTTCGGCGCGGCTGCAACCTGGTAGACAGAATGATGGTAATACCTGACGGCGTATGTACGGCAATATTTCCTACTATCGCCGCTTTGTACGTAGTCTCTAAACAGGACGCAGCAGGCTTATTTGAAAAGTTCTTTTCGTTTTTGTTTTTGCTCGGCCTGCCGATCGCGGTAGGAACAACAATGCTCTCCAGGCCGATTATACTGTTGATATACGGCAGCCAGTTCATGGGGTCAGTTTATGTTCTGCAGCTGCTTATATGGTTGCTGTTCTTTACGTTCCTTAACAGCATAATGAATTGGTCTCTTGGAGCCATCCACCAGGAAAAAAAAGGATTAAAAATATCTCTGCTGGGCACCGCGGTATACATTTTGCTTTGTTTAATTCTTATCCCGAGATTTAAAGAAGGAGGATTGGCTATCGCAAGCCTCGCTTCAAGCGCTGTAGTATTTGTTGTCTCATATAAATATATCAGAATGTATCTATGGGAAAAAATATCGATGAAAGGGGCATACGTGAAAATCATGTTTATCAACCTTCTGATGGTGTTTTGTATGCACCCGTTCATTGAAAAAAGTATATTTATCTCCATCCCGGTGGGGGTCGCGGTTTATGGCGTATCGATACTGCTGTTCCGGGTAATCGATGCTCAAGACATACTAAAAAATATTTACACAATGTTCGGTAAAGGTGAATTAACCGAACTTGAATGAAAATGAGCAATAAAATGAACGAACATGTAAATGTCATAATACCGGCTTACAACGCGGCGAAATATCTCGCTGAAGCCATAGAATCGGTTCTGAAACAGAGTTATAAGAGATACGATATTACCGTTGTAGATGACGGCTCTAATGACAATACGGCCGAGATATCGAAACGGTACGGAGACTGCGTTCAGTATGTATTCCAAACGAACATGGGGCCTTCGTCAGCCAGAAACAGGGGCATTATTTCTGGCAAGGGTTCGCATGTGGCCTTTATTGACGCTGATGACGTATGGATCGAAAATAAACTTGATCGCCAGATGGACTTGTTCAGAACAAAACCTTGGCTGGGTATGGTTGGGTGCGGAGTTTATTGGATCGATGAAAAGGGAAACGTCTCAAGGGAAAGTGGAGGAGCTAAATTTAGAAGCCAAAAGGAGCTTATCGAACAACTTCTCGTGCACAATGTCGTTACCGGAAGTTCGAGCGGCGTGGTCATACGGAGGGAATGCTTTTCATCTGTGGGATATTTCGATGAAAAACTGATGGGCTCTGAAGACAGGGACATGTGGTTAAGGATATCAAAACACTATGAAATGGAACTGATAGATGAACCTCTTGTAAAGATCAGGTGTCATAATGGCAGTGCTACGAAAAATATAGAACTTATGAAACACAACATCGGGATGTTTATAGGCAAGAATTTACAAAATGAAAAGCAGTCTACGCGGTTAAAGGCTTTAAGCTACATGTATTTGAACGCCGCAAGAGATTATTGTACCGCAAACAACAGGCAACTTACTTTCAACAACGCGCTAAATGCGCTGCTTAATTACCCAATGAAGATCTATCCGGATGATGATAAGTATCAGCTGCTTATCAAATCATTGGCCCCGGAATTCGCAATTAACTGGTTACGAAAAATAAAAAATCACGGGTTTGAAATATGAGTATAAGAAAAATAAAAGTCATGCATGTGATGCAGAACCTGGAAATAGGCGGTTTGGAGAACGGCGTGGTGAACCTCGTGAACCGTATCGACAGGAATGAGTTCGATGTGTCCATATGCTGTTTGAGAGGTTTTGGCTGCCTGAAGGAACGGGTCAGCAGCGGGGTTAAAATTATAAATATAAATGAAAAAACAGGGTTTCAACTCTCAACTGTGTTTAAGATAGCATCTTTATGCCGCAGAGAAGCAATAGATGTCATTCACACGCACGGATGGGCAGGCGGTTATTTCTCGGGTGTAATAGGCGCAAAACTATCTTTTGTGCCGGTCATTTTGAACGGTGAGCACGGAACAATGTATTTTGAGCGCCCACTAAGGGCACTGGCGCAGAAACTGCTTGCGCGAATAGTTGACGGTATCGTGCCGGTTTGCGGTGACCTTAAAAAAAACGTTATTAGCAATTTTAAGATCAACGGTAGAAAAGTATTTCCCGTTATAAACGGTGTTGACACCGAGAAATTCAGGCCCGATAGCGGACTGAAGCGATCATGCCGTAAAGAGCTGGGCATTGGCAGTCATGAGTTCGTGATAGGTTCTGTCGGCAGGCTGGTACCGGTAAAAGACTATTCTACATTGATAAGGGCGGTGCCCGCCGTTATTGGGAAAGTGGCTAAAGCCAGGCTATTGTTGGTGGGGGACGGTGTCATGAGGCGTGAATTAGAAGCCCTTGCTGTTTCTTTAGGGGTAAGGGAGCGCGTTATTTTTGCAGGCGCACAAAAAAACATACCGGGATTATTGAATGTCATGGATATTTTCGTTCTGCCTTCGGTTAGCGAAGGCCTTTCAAATACTATTCTTGAGGCTATGTCCACAGGGGTGCCGGTAGTCGCAACCAATGTTGGCGGCAATACTGAAATTGTTCTCAACAATGAAACAGGCGTCCTAACGCCCGTGGGGGACGGTGCAAGGTTATCGGAAGAGATAGTGTTAATGTCGCAAGAGAACCGGAGGGTAGCTATGGGTATCAAAGCAAGAAACAGGATAATTGAATGCTTTAGTATCCAACGGATGGTCTCGGATTACGAAAAACTATATCAAACCCTATATGCTAAAAAAATAATTGGTTCAGAATATGCGAAGTTAATAACTTCGCGAAGCTGGACGCAATAACAAGGAGAATCCTATGAACGCCAGAGGAATAGCAGAACCTGTCATAAATGTTCGAGAGACTTCGGAAGCAGAATCTTTTGACAAGATTGTGCATGAAGAATATGGTGATGAATATAAACCTGAAAATCTGTTTCTTGGTGAAGATGTCCTGATAAATCATGTGGGTTTATCGTCGCCTCCGGTCAAGGGCTATAGATACGCACTTTACCAATTAAAAGACAATGACATAAAGGATAAAAAAGTTCTTAACATCGCTTCCGGCACCGGTTACGAATCTGTAATATTGGCAAAGAAGGGAGCCAATGTTTATGCGTTCGACATATCCAGCGCTTCTGTTGAGGTCGCTAACAAACGATCAGAGATCAATGGCCTGAGCGATCGAATCACTACCGATGTGATGTTTGTATATAATCTGGGCTACGACAGTAATTCATTCGATTATGTGTACGGGAATGCCTGCCTGCATCATTTTGAACTTGAAAAAGGTTTGAGGGAGATCAAACGTGTCCTTAAGCCCGGAGGCAAAGCAGTATTTTGTGAGCCTCTCGGGTCGAGTGCCCTGCTGAAGAAGATAAGAAATCTTGTGCCGGTAAGGAAGAATATCGTTTCTCCGTACGAGAGGCAATTAACTTACGATGATCTTAAAAAAATAGGCGATTTTTTCAGGACAGTTATAATCAAAGAATTCGGATTATTTATAAGGCTTGACCGGTTGATCAGCAATAATACGATTATATCTTTACTTTCAAAATTCGATAACGTGCTCCTGCAAAATTTAAATATTTTGCGCAAATATGCCCGTTCTGTGGTTATTGAAACCATAAAATAACCTGAAAATACAATGGTAAATGAAACTATTAAAGTGCTGGTAATAACGAACTTATTTCCTAACTCGCTTGAGCCGACAAGGGGGCCCTACAACAGACAGCAGTGCCTTGAATTGTCAAAAACTTGCGAATTAAAGGTAGTGGCGCCGTTGCCGTGGTCGCCTTTGAGAGACCTGCCGGCCCGGATATCATTCGGTGCAAGGGTGCCTGAACGGGAAACCATGTATGGTTTAGATATTTTTCATCCTAGATATTTTATGACCCCAAAGATAGGGCGCTCATTTTACGGGTATTTTTTCTTTTTATCGCTTTTAAACAAAATTAGGGAAATAAGCAGGACGTTCCCATTTGACGTTATATACGCTCCATGGGCGTATCCGGATGGGGTGGGCAGCCAATTGATAGCCCGCGCGATGAACAAGCCGGTAATCATCGGGGCGTTGGGTTCGGATATCAATATCTACATGAACTATTTCATGCGCAGAAATATAATAACGCGCGCTCTGGCTTGTTCGGAAGGCGTTGTAGCGGTAAGCAAAGCGCTCAAAGACAAAATGATAGAGTGCGGAGTGCCGGAAAATAAGATATGTGTGATAACTAACGGGGTTGATGATGAGCTTTTCAGGCCGCTAGACAAAGTCAAATGCAGAAGCGAGCTCGGGATAGATCTTAAAGGCAAGATTATCTTGTTTGTCGGGAATCTAGTTCCTGTCAAAGGTATAAGCGACCTGCTTGAAGCCTTTAAAATTTTAAGCGGCAGGATCAAAGCCCTTCGCCTGGCAATAGTTGGTGACGGCCCTTTAAAGCCCGCACTTAAGCAAAGGCTCAGTGGCCATTTAAGTGGGAAAGTATTATTTGCCGGTAAACAGCCGCATCGCTCAATACCGCAGTGGATGAATGCATGCGATGTGTTCTGTCTCCCAAGCCATTCTGAAGGATGCCCAAACGTTGTGCTTGAGGCCATGGCCTGCGGGGTGCAAATAGTAGCTACGCGGGTAGGAGGGATACCGGAATTGGTAGTTGATGGAGTCGATGGCGAATTGGTGTCTTCTCACAACCCGCAAGCGTTGTCTGCGGCTATCGAAAACGGATTGAAACGCTCAAACGGCATGAAAAATCATAAAGATTTGCATCCCTATGTGCAAAACTGGTCCGAGAATGCCAAAAAAGTATATAGCATGCTTAAATCAGCGAGTTTCAGATGAATATTCTTTATCATCATAGAACCCAGGGCAAAACGGTTGAAGGCGTTCACATACGTGAAGTCATTAAAGCCTTGAGGGCTTTAGGTCATACGGTATACGTGGTTTCGCCGCCAGGTGTAGATCCATTTGCCAATGCAAGTAACAGGAATAGAGAGGGTTCTAAATCATTATTGGGCGGGTTAATGGCCTGGCTGAGCAGGTATATGCCACAATTCGTGTTTGAGATCATGGAGATGGCGTATAACCTGGCCGCGTACAGGAATATAAACAAAGTGATGAAACAGCACGATATAGATCTTGTATACGAGAGGTACGCGTTTTTTAACCTCGCTGGTGTGTTGTCGGCAAACAAAAACGGGATCCCAATCGTTCTTGAGGTAAACGAAGTAAGCGGAATAGCGCGGCAACGGGGTCAATTTTTCATAAAACTGGCAGCAATGGCGCAGCGCTATATTTTTGAGCATGCGAACGTTATTTTAACTGTATCCACATTTTTAAAAGAACAAATAGCCGGTTTGAACATCGACCGCTCTAAGGTCCGGGTAGTGCCAAATTCTGTGAACACCGATGAATTTGACGCGCGCATAAGCAGTGTGCCGGCGTGTGAAGAGCTTGGCCTGCGCGGTAAGACGGTAATTGGTTTTATGGGGTCATTTTCGGTATGGGATAACCTGGAGTTCCTGATCGAATCATTTTCTGGTTTGAGCCGAAGCGATCCGGGCCTCAGGCTTGTTCTTGTCGGTGACGGGTTTAACAAAGGACAGCTGGAAGAGGATGTGAGGAAAAAACAGATGAACAACAAGATAATATTTACGGGCAGGGTTCCCCATGAAAAAGTGCCCGGCTATATCGCGGCTATGGACATGGCAGTAATTCCTCACTCCAATCCTTTTGGCTCGCCAGTAGTTTTGTTTGAGTATATGGCAATGTCAAAACCGGTGGTTGCCCCTCGTTTCGGGCCCATTTCCGAAGTGATTGATGACGGAGAGAACGGATTGCTGTTCGAACCGGGAGTGTCACCCGAAATGGAGCGGCATATTCAGGCCCTGGCCGACTCTCCAGCGGCGCGCCGATATATCGGTGAGCGGGCCAGGGAGACAATAAACGCCCGCCATCTGTGGAGGCACAATGCCGAGACGATAGTGGGCTTATTAGGAGAAAAAACTATGAAACACAAAGTGCCTGTTCTAACTTATCATGACGTTCCCAGCGCGGAGGGTGAAAACATCCTGACTCCGATAAACCGGTTGTATTCAATAAATATTGCCAGCCTGAAAGATCAGGCTTCTTTCATTTCCGGCAACGGTTATAAAGCTTTAAGCCTTGAAGAGTTCCTTTCCTGGAAACAGAACGGGCCCGCTCCAGAAAAAAAATCTGTCTTATTGACCTTTGATGACGGGCATGCGAGTAACTTCAGCAATTCGTTCCCTGCGTTAGCCCGTCACGGCTTAAGAGCGGTATATTTTATCACTGCCGGCTACGTAGAACGCAGCGGTTACGTAAGCTGGGCGCAGCTGGCAGAAATGGCCGCCAGCGGCAATGCCATCGGTTCGCACGGCCTGACCCACACCTCACTGAAGGACATGCCGCGAGGCAGGATCGAAATGGAACTGACAACATCAAAAAAAATGTTGGAAGATAAACTTGGGGTTGCTGTAAATGCTTTTTCTGTCCCTCGCGGATTCTATAATGAAACTGTTCTTGATGTTGCCCGAGAGAGCGGGTACACCGCTGTATTTACTTCCGATGTCGGATACAACGATGAAGAAACCAGCTTATATGCCCTGCGGCGCATAGTCATGAGAAACAATTATACTCTTAAAGATCTCAGGGCTATCATCGAAGGGGACCTTCGTTTTATAGTTACCCGCAGGCTGGAAAGCGCAGCTAAAACTGTGCTTCAACATGCCCTGGGTGTAAAAGCTTATGATCAAGTGAAAACACAATATTTAGTACGGAAAGGTTTATAATGAAGAGCTTATTACCGTCTGTTCAAAATACTCAAAATAAAGTATTAGGAAGTTGATATGTTAATTTATTTTGTATTACCATTTGCAATGTTGATGATATTTTTCTGGCATTTTCTGATAAGGAAAAATATCGACATTTGGTTATTGAGTTATATAAAACAGGGGATGGAGGGAAAAATAAAACGCTATAAAAGTGAACCCTTAAACGTTGTTTTCTGCTGTGTTGATCATTTTGAACCCGCCTGGAACAACGCCGGTTACAATGATGAGATAAAAAGAATTGACACCTGGATGGAGGAGTATCCCAAAATGGCCGATAAACATTTCGATTGCAATGGAAGGCACCCGCAGCATACCTTTTTTTATCCCGTTGAGGAATACAGGAAAGAACACCTTGATAAGCTGGTGCGGCTAGTGAAAGACGGTTACGGCGACGTTGAAATACATTTACATCATGATAAAGATACTGTTGAAGGGCTCACCGAAAAGCTGTTAAGCTTTAAAAAAATACTGCGGGGCCACGGATTGCTTGGGCAGAATGATAAAGGCGATATCACCTATGGTTTTATCCACGGGGATTGGGCTCTGGATAATTCACGAAAAGACGGCAAGATGTGCGGTGTGAACAACGAGCTGCAAGTGCTCAGGTCTACAGGATGCTACGCTGATTTCACGATGCCGTCAGCTCCGAGCGAAACCCAGACAAGAAAAATAAACAGCATATATTATGCCGTTGGTGACCCTTCCAGGCCAAAATCTCACGATACCGGCATAGACGTTGAAGTTGGCAGAGCGCCTGAGGGCGACCTAATGCTTATTCAAGGGCCGCTGACCCTGAATTGGATTAATAGGAAATGGAGCGTTTTGCCTCGCATAGAAAATGGCGAGTTGACAGTAGAGAACCCTCCTACCAATGACAGAGTAGACTTGTGGGTCCGGCAGCACATACACGTAAAAGGCGAACCGAACTGGATATTCATTAAAGTTCACACCCATGGGTGCCAGGAAAAGCACAAGGAAGTGCTTCTCGGTAAATACGCGGATGACATGCACGATTATTTAGAGAAGAAATATAATGACGGTGTCAATTATAAGCTGCATTATGTTACTGCACGAGGTATGTACGAAACTATTAAGGGTATTGAGGGCGGTGCGTATAAAATGTAAAGTTCATCAATATCGTTCCCGGAACCACGCGCCATATAAATTTATCACTTTACAACATCCATTCCTAACTAGAATACACGCCGTAAAATCCATCAAATCAGCATTCCGTAGATAAAAGTCATAGACTCTGGAACCACGATATTTATATACTTTTTATACGATGATATTACAACTGAATTCTCATAATTTATCATATGCGCGGATCGTAATAAAGACCTGTTTAGTTTTAAGCTTCCTGGCTATTATTCCGGTTTGCGCGGTTTTTGCTTCCACCTACTACATTTCGCCCACCGGCAGCGACTCAGCAAACGGTTCAAGCGCGACCCCCTGGGCGACGCTAGTGAAGGCTATGGGCAGCATGAAAGGCGGGGATACCCTTATAGTAAATGACGGTACTTACACCGGTACCGGCAACGCGATAACGCACAACGGCACATACCCGCCATATGGCAGTGCAAGCGCTTACACAATAATTAAAGGCCGCGCACGACGGGATGGCGATATTTGACGGCCAAACCTCAGTTGACCTGTTTAACTATGAGGCGAATTCGGTTAACGACGGCTATTGGCAATTTGAAGGGCTGGTATGGTGCCATAATCCTGACGGTAACGTATATTTTGATCATATTACACATGTCAAGTTCTTGCGCTGCGGAGCGTATGACTGCGGCGACGGGAACAATATTAATTTTGCCGGAGGCAATTCAGCGTCTTACTGTCTTTTTGAGAATTGTTACGGGTTTGGGAGCGGAAGATATAAGTTCATGTATTATCTGGCCGACCACTGCATAATAAGGAGCTGTGTGGGCAGGGGCGACAGGATGAATGCTGTAGAACCTATGGCCAATTTTGCTATCTATTCGTGCAACTACTGCGAGGTACAAAACTGTATTGCCATAGACACGGACCAGACATCCCATTACTCGGCGGATGAATATGACGGAGGATTTCTCGTGCCCGCCACGAACGTGTCTGCCTCGTACATAAACTTTATTAATTGTATAAATTTGAACAATACATGGGTGCCGTCAATACGGACCAGAACGCCATGTCTTATTATGTCACCTTCACCAACTGTGTGTTCTGGGCGAACTCGGAGCCCGAAGACTCATCTGGCCTTGGCCGCATCAAGGGAACAAGCACCAGTTTCACAAACTGCACTTTTGGGAACATGACAGTGCAGAGCGGCGCCACGGGCATCAGCGCTTATCCCAGGGGGCGCAGCAGTTCGGTTACAAACTCGATCTTTTATGATTTTACAGGTACGAGTACCCACGCGATCGATTATTTCACGGCTTCAGATTACAATGCTTTTTACGGCAACACCAGTAATTACGGGCCTGATATGAGCGCGGGCGCGCATGACAAGACGACAGTGGACCCGGTCGGAACGGGCTCAATAAAATATATAACCAGGATAGAGAGTGGTTCACCCCTGAAGGGCGCGGGCCAAGGCGGATCGGATATTGGGGCGAACATCAATACACTAATAGGCACGCCGGGGACATTGTGGGGAGACACCGGATATAATGTGGACACGGGAGTGTCTATGTGGCCGTTCCCGAACGAGGCATTGATAAGGACTCAGATGGCCGCGTACAACGGGTATTCGATAAACGGCGCGCGCGGTTTTTGCGCAGGAACCACCACACTTACCAAGTATATATGGCAGTATCTGGGTAATACCATACCGTCAAATATATATGGAGGAGGTAATCCGCCCACGGCGACAGCACAAGCTTCACCCACAAGCGGACAAACGCCTTTAACGGTCACTTTTACAGGTACAGGAACATCGTCCGGCGGAACTATATCCTCTTACTCCTGGAATTTTGGTGACGGCGGGACATCGACCCAGCAGAACCCGTCACATGTCTATTTGAGCGCTGGGAATTTTAACGCGGTTTTGACCGTAACAGATAACAGCGGCAACACAGGGACTGCCAGCATCGATATTAGCGCCACAAGTGTAACTCCGACTTATGCTATTAGCGGTTATATTACCGACAGCGGAGGAACGGCAATAAACGGCATAACAGTAAGCTTATCCGGAAGCGTATCCGGTTCTACCACCACCTCGGTCAACGGGTATTACCAGTTTCCCGGCCTTTTGCAGGGAGGCAGTTACACTATAACCCCGTCAAACTCCAGCTGGTCTTTCATTCCCATATCCATAAGCACTGGCTCGCTTACGGCTAACTTGAGCAATCCAAATTTCGTTGGAACTGCTGTTGTAACTTCCGGCAACACATATTACCTCTCCCCAACCGGGAGCGACTCAGCCAATGGTTCAAGCGCAGCCCCCTGGGCGACACTGGTAAAGGCGATGAGTACTATGAAGGGAGGGGATACTCTTATAGTAAATGACGGGACTTACACAGGGACAAGTAACGCTATAACGCATAACGGCACCTACCCGCCTTATGGCTCTGCAAGCGCATATACAACAATTAAAGCCGCGCATGACGGTATGGCAATATTTGACGGGCAGGGGACAACAAACTTATTTCACTATGATGCAAACTCACAGAATGATGCTTATTGGCTGTTCCAAGGGATAGTGTGGTGCCATAACCCAACCGGTAACGCGTTTTTTGACTGGATTACGCATGTTAAGTTTATTAGATGCGGGGCTTATGACTGCGGAGATGGCGATAACCAAAATTTTGCCGGAGGTCGTTCTTCATCATATTGCCTGTTCGAGAATTGCTGGGCTTATGGGAGCGGCAGGTATAAATTTATGTTCTATCTGTCCGATCACTGTATAATCAGAAGCTGTGTGGGAAGAGGTGACAGAATGAATGCCGTTGAGCCTATGGCGAACTTTGCGATTTATTCATCTTCCGCCTGTGAAGTTCAGAATTGCATAGCGATAGACACCGACCAGACAGCCATGTATTCAGCGGACGAATACGACGGCGGCTTTTTAGTGCCAGCGACCAGCGTGTCCGCCTGGAACATCAACTTCACTAACTGCATTAATTTGAACAATACTTCAGGGGGCGTTAACACGGACCAGAACGCTATCGCGTATAACATACATTTTCTAAATTGCGTTCTTTGGAATAACTCGGAACCTGAAGATACGTCAGGTATATGCAGGATAAAAGGTACAGGCACTACCTTTGTCAATTGTACGTTTGGCGCCTTATCTCTGGGTTCCAGCGGCCTTACGGCTGTAAGCGCGTATCCCGGCGGAAGAAATTGTTCCATTACCAATTCTATAATTTATGATGTCACGGGCACTTCAAGCCATGCGATAGACTATTTCGCAAGTTCTGATTATAACGCCTTTTATGAGAACACCGGTAACTATGGGCCGAATATGACAGCAGGTGCGCACGACAAGACAACTGTTGACCCTATTGGGACAGGCTCAATAAAATATATGACCAGGATAGAGAGCGGTTCACCCTTAAAGGGCGCGGGTCAGGGCGGCGCGGATATTGGAGCTAACCTGACTGATTTGATCGGTACACCCGGCACCTTATGGGGTGATCCCGGGTATAACGTGGACACTGGAGTACCCATGTGGCCGTTCCCGAGCGAAGCGCTGATACGGTCTCAGATGGCTGCTTATAACGGGTATTCGATAAACGGCGCGCGCGGTTTTTGCGCCGGCACTACAACCCTTACAAAATATATATGGCAATACCTGGGAAACACAATACCGGCGAATATATACGGCGGCGGCACTCCCCCAACAGCTACAGTGCTGGCTTCTCCAACAAGCGGGCAGATGCCGTTGACCGTAAATTTTACGGGTACCGGAACAGCTACCGGCGGCACTATCGCATCGTACTCGTGGAATTTTGGTGACGGCGGAAACTCAACCCTGCAGAACCCGTCACACGTATATTTGTCATCCGGAAGCTTTAGCGCGGTATTAACCGTCACGGACAGCAACAACAATACAGGCGCTGCCAGCGCCGTTATTAATGTAACACCCGCATATACCATCAGCGGTTATATCACTGCTAGCGGAGGCGCGGCGATAAGCTCTGTCACGGTTAGCTTATCCGGAAGCTTGTCAGGGTCGACATCCACAGCTGTAAACGGATATTACCAGTTCGCTAGCCTAGCGCCCGGGGGAGGTTACGCTGTAACTCCTTCAAATCCCGGCTATACTTTTGCGCCGGCATCAATAAGCACCAGCTCGCTTACAGCGAGCCTTGGCAATCAAAATTTCGTTGGTACTTCAACAATAACCTATTATGTAGGCGGTTATATTCATGACAACCTGGGAAGTGCCATGAACGGGGTGGCCGTTGCTTTAACAGGCAACACGACAGGCTCCGTGCTAAGCGCTGCTGACGGTTCTTACCAGTTCTCGAATCTCACGAACAGCAAGAACTACACCGTGATGCCTTCAAAACCGGGCTATGTCTTTGTGCCTGTGTCTATAAGCACGGCATCTTTATCGGCCAACTATAGCAACCAGAATTTTGTCGGGACTTCAACGATAACATACTATATTGGAGGATATATAAATGACAATTATGGGGCTGCTATGAGCGGCGCCAGCGTAGCCTTAACCGGGAACACAACAGGCTCGGTGTTAAGCGCAGTTGACGGTTCTTACCAGTTCTCGAACCTTGCAAACATCAAGAATTACACTATAACTCCTTCGAAACCGGGATACATTTTTGTGCCTATATCTTTAAGTACAACTTCTTTAACGGCAAATTTGAGCGGCCAGAGTTTTGTCGGCAGTTCGACAGCGACATATTACATGGCAGGTTACGTTCATGATAACTTTGGAAGCGCGATGAATGGGGCAACTGTTGCCTTGACCGGTAACTCGACAGGCTTTGTGCTAAGCGCAGCAGAACGGTTCATACCAATTTGCGAACCTTGCGAACAGCAAGAGTTACACGCTAACAGCCGGAAAGCCCGGCTACGTTTTTGTGCCGGTATCAATAAGCACTGGATCGCTTACGGCTAACCTCGGCAGTGAGAATTTTGTCGGTACTTCAACGATGACATATAATATCAGCGGATACATACATGACAATTACGGTAGCGCCATGAGCGGAGCGGCGGTGGCGCTTAGCGGAAATACTACGGGTTCAA
Source organism: Endomicrobiales bacterium (assembly GCA_963794945.1). Lineage (GTDB taxonomy): Bacteria > Elusimicrobiota > Endomicrobiia > Endomicrobiales > CAWCFT01 > CAWCFT01. Next base: position 19,337 of record CAWCFT010000015.1, on the reverse strand, counting down.
TGCTAAGCGCAGGCGACGGGTCATACCAGTTCGCGAATTTAGCTAACAGCAAGAGCTACACAGTCACTGCCGCTGATCCCGGCTACGTTTTTGTGCCGGTGTCTTTAAGCACTGGTTCGCTGACGACAAACTTGGGCGGACAGAATTTTGTCGGGACTTCTACAATGACGTACAATATAGGAGGATATACCAGAGATAATTTAGGTGGGGCAATGAGCGGTGTTAACCTTGCCTTGAGCGGCAGCGCTACAGGCAACACTTCAAGCCTGAGCGACGGTTCTTACCAATTCCAGGGCCTTGCGAACAGCAAGAATTATACAGTGACGCCTTCAAAAGCCGGATACAGTTTTGCGCCAGTATCCGTCAGCACTGTTACACTAGAGGCTAACCTGGTAAACCAGAATTTTGTTGGCACCTCAACGGCGACATACCATATAGGCGGTTATGTCTATGATAACTTTGGGATCGTGATAAGCGGGGCTAATGTTGTGTTAAGCGGTTATTCTGCCGGTTCGGCGCTAAGCGCGGCCGACGGCTCGTATCAATTCGCTAACCTCGCTAACAGCAAAAATTATTCCGTCACACCAGCTAAATCAGGCTATGTGTTCTCACCCATATCGATAAGCACTACATCGTTAGCAGCCAACTGGGACAACCAGAATTTTGTTGGAACATCGACGGCTACTTACTACATAAAAGGTTATATATTTAATATTTCAAGCGCTGCAATGAGCGGTGTCATAGTTGCCCTCAGCGGATATACGGCCGGTTCAGTTACCAGCGGGGCGGACGGCTCATATCAGTTCTCGAACCTCACGAACGGGAAAAATTACACGATAACCCCTTCCCAGTCGGGCATTAATTTTAGCCCGGTTTCAATAACCACAGCTTCACTTGCGGCTAACTGGATCAATATAAATTTCACGGCCTTAAACCAGGCAGCATACTATATAAAAGGCTATTCATTGGACCCTACTGGAGCCGGGATAAGCAATGTAACGCTTGCACTGACCGGGAACATTTCCCAGTCTACAACTACGGCTAACAACGGTTTTTATCAGTTCCTTAATCTGCATGGGAACAGCGCTTATGCCGTGACACCGTCAAAAACAACGTTATCCTTCACGCCACCCGTAATAAATGTCGCGTTGTTGAACGCGAACATGGATAACGAGAATTTTACCGGGTCTGCCTTGTATTCGATCAGCGGACGAGTTGCCGACATATACAAAAATGCGGTCAGTGGTGTTACAGTGGCTCTATCCGGCAGTGAATCTATAGCGATCGTAACGGGAAGTGATGGAACATATCAGTTTTCAGGCATACCTTCAATAGGGAATTACACGGTTACGCCTTCAAAAACAAATTGTGGTTTCGCTCCGGCTTCTCTTAACTATACAAACCTCAGCGGCAGCCTTGTTAGCCAGAATTTCACATCCCTGAATAGATATCATATAAGGGGAACGATCACAGGTTCTAATGGATCCGCTATCACCAAGGCTACCGTGATGTTGTCCGGCGGACAATCTTTAGCTGCCGCTACCGATGAAAACGGGAATTATGAATTTGACGATCTTAATGAAGACGGCAGCTACAGCATCACTGTAAATAAGAACGGGTACTTATTTAACCCCGCTACAAGAAGCACCTCTACACTGTTGGGGATAGTCGAGGATTGGAACTTCATTGGAACATATTTATCATCAATGTCAGCAGGCGAGATAAAGATACTCGGTTCTCTGGAAGGTAAAGGCACAATAAATCCGGATAGAGGGGATACGGCAAACATATATTTTATTGCCACTGATGCCGGCCATGTAGAACTTAAAATTTACACGCTTAATGGGGAACAGATATGGGAAGATCATAAAGATGGGCTTAAAGAAGGTATGTTCGAATGGGTGCCCAAAAATATCGCGAGCGGCACCTACATAGCCTACATAAAAGGGCCGGGAATAAATAAGAGAAAAAAAATTATTATTATAAGATGAATTTTTGTTTTTGCAAAATTTAATTTCATTGTTCAAAAGCAGCAATCAAGCAAAATGGCATATGATATGACGGTTCTGGCTAATCCCGCGACATGAAATCCCTCGTCTTTAGACGGGGAGGAATGCGTTCGCATTCGTCCCGGGAGGGCGACAGGATTAAGGAGCCTCCGGCTTTAGCCGGAGGGGTCGCCACTATACGAAAGACATTGTAAAAACAGCGCGAATAGTGATCGTTATTATCCGCTGTTTTTATTTTTAATATTTTTTGTAAATAAAAATAAACTACTTGACATATAATATGTTTTGTGCTACTTTATACAAGCATAACAGGTGTTTGCGTACGGATTCAGCTCTACCATTTTTGCGTTCGACGAACTACTAAAACTACCGTTATCTCAGGCTATTAATGAGGCGGTATTTTTTTTCGCCCAAAAAGGAGGTATTAGTTGAAGAATTTACCGGTGTTCAGTGCATTATGTATTGCGATGATTTTACTGCCGTGGATCGCGGCTGGCGCTTCTTCTCAGGCAGATGTTTATTCGACGATCTCGCCTGGTGAAATGAAGATAGTAGGTTCAACACAGAACAAAGGCACCATAAACCCGGACAAAGGAGATACTGCAAAGATATATTTCATTGGCAAAGTAAAAGGGAAATATGATCTTAAAGTGTACGCGATTTCCGGTGAAATCGTCCGCAAGGATTCCGTGAACGGTGTTGCTGAAGGGATGTTCGAATGGGCTCCCGGCAAAACAGCAAGCGGCACCTACGTGGCTCATATCAACGGCCCCGGCATTGATAAAAGCAAGAAGATTGTAATAATAAAATAAATTAAATTATGATACATAGGAGAGTAATTTGAAAAGAGTTTGTAAGTTCAAAACAGTCATAGCCGTATCTTTTGTTATGTCGTTATTTGTCGTTTTGGCGTGCGCTGATGTCGGCACTTCCGGATGGGATATATTCAGCAAGATACATTCGGCACAGTTCAGCGGCATATCGTCGGCCGCACCGTCACATGCGGATATTTCCGGTGCTCTTTATAATCCGGCTATCCTTGGAACGATTAACGAACGTGAGCTGACATTCAGTTCCGAACAGGGACTTGCCGACGACGTATTCGGCAGTTTGATATACGGTGAACCGCTGCACAACGGCATGATAGCCGCGGGTTTTGCTTACTATGATGCAGGGGTCGCTGAACTCAACTGGCTGGATAATAATGGAGTCCTGAATACCCAAAACGTAACAGCTGAAAGGGATATGATGGGTTTTGTTTCCTTCCAGCATCAGGCTTCCAAGTTGTTATCCTGGGGCGTGAATCTAAAAGCGGCATCCAGTGACCTTGCCGAAAGAAGTACGGCTAACGCCTATGCTGCGGACGCCGGGATTCTGTTGACGCCATCCAGTAATTTTTCCATATCGCTCGCTGCGCAGAACCTTGGAACCTCAACCAAATTCATTAATGTAGCGAACCCTTTGCCGACAGGAGTTTACGCCGGGTTAGGATATCTAATTCATACGCGTTTTGCTTATATCCTGTCCACAATCGGAGTAACGTATCTTACAAATGATGAAACATCAGTGCCGGCGGGCGGGATAGAATTAGGTTTGGGGCCCATATCCTTGAATGCCGGATACAGCGTGTATGATGGTGAATCAAATATGCAGATAGGGCTGCAGTTCGCGTTCAGGCAGTTTATGTTCGGGTACGCGTTCCTGCCATCGACTAACCTCAGTTCTGTTCAGCGTATCAGTATCGGCTACAGGTTCAATATGCCCTCCGTCAAACCTGCGTTCTCGAATGAGGCATTTTCCATGCAGGGTAATAGATAATGCATCAATATTTCAGCTAATTCTCATAGTTCCATTGTTCGTTTAAATCAGCATTTTGTAGATATAAGTCATAGACTAGACTCCGCCCTAATTGTATACTTTTAACAGTATGAGATTAGGGCGGTTTTTTTATTCACTTTTCGTTAGAGAAATCAAATTAAAAGAATGTATTGTTATAGGCATTCTGTTTGCAGTTGCGGCTGGCGATATCTTTGCGTCCACATACTATATATCCCCTACCGGTAACGACTCAGCCAACGGTTCAAGCGCAGCACCTTGGGCGACGCTGGTAAAGGCTATGAGCAGTATGAAAGGCGGGGACACGCTAATAGTAAATGACGGGACTTACACCGGCGCCAGTAACGCGATAACGCATAACGGCACATACCCTCCTTATGGAAGCGCGAGCGCCTATACAACTATACAGGCCGCGCATAACGGCATGGCGGTATTTGACGGCCAGACATCGGTTGATTTGTTTAATTATGAGGCGAATTCGGTTAATGACGCTTATTGGCAGTTTATAGGCCTGGTATGGTGCCACAACCCGGATGGTAATCAATACATGGATCATATTACGCATGTTAAGTTTTTCTATTGCGGTGCTTATGATTGCGGTGACGGCAATAATACAAACTTTTGCGGCGGGAACTCGTGTTCCTATTGTCTTTACGAGAATTGCTACGGTTACGGCAGCGGGAGGTATAAGTTCGAGTTTTATTTATCCGACCACTGCATAATAAGAAGCTGCGTAGGAAGAGGTGACAGAATGAATGCCGTTCAGCCTATGGCTAATTTTGCTGTTTATTCATCCTCGGCTTGTGAAGTTCAGAACTGCATAGCTATTGACACCGACCAAACGGCCCAGTATTCGGCGGACGAATATTGCGGCGGATTTTTGGTGCCGGCGACTAATGTGTCGGCCTGGAACATAAACTTTACCAATTGCATAAATTTGAATAACACGTCAGGCGGCGTAAACACCGACCAGAATGCCATGTCTTATAATATCCATTTTTCGAATTGTGTCCTTTGGAATAATTCAGAGCCTGAAGATTCCGCGGGCCTTTGCAGGATAAAAGGGACAAATACTACCTTCGTTAACTGTACTTTTGGCGCATTGGTACTTGGTTCAAGCGGCCTTACGGCAGTAAGCGCATATCCGGGAGGCAGGAATTGCTCAGTTACAAACTCGATATTTTATGCTATTACCGGCGCTTCAAGCCAGGCTTTAGATTATTTTGTCAATTCCGATTACAACGCCTTTTATGGGAACAATGGAAACTACGGGCCCAATATGACAGCCGGGGCGCATGATATAACAGGCACAGACCCGGCCGGCTCAGGTTCTTTAAAATATATAGTGCGAGTTGAAAGTGGTTCACCCTTGGCAGGAGCCGGACAGGGCGGGGCGGATATAGGAGCTGACATTAAGAACATTGTAGGCGCTTCCGGGTCGCTTTGGGGGGACACGGGTTACAATGCGGATACCGGGGTGCCGATGTGGCCGTTCCCGAACGAGGCATTGATAAGGTCGAAGATGGCCGCTTATAACGGATATTCGATAAACGGAGCACGGGGGTTTTGCGCCGGAACTACAACACTTACGCAATACATATGGCAATATCTGGGAAACAATATACCGGCCCAGATATACACACTAAATGCGCCTTCAAACCTTAGTGCAACCGCACTAGCTGACGGTTCTATTTTGGTTGATTGGACAGTCAATTCAAATTTTGCGGATGGATACGAGGTAGATAGAAAAATAGGCGCGGGCGGAACTTACGGGCTGTTAACGACATTGGGCCCGAACACTACTTTCTACAATGATAAAGGCCTGAGCGCAGGCACGATATATTTTTACCGTGTCATGGCTTATGTAGGCAGCCAAAATTCGGCTTACTCAAACGAGGCAAGTGCCACCGCTGCCGGGCAAACCGGAGTTATTGTTGTAGCTGCGCCTTCCAACCTTACCGCAACAGCGTTACAGGACGGATCTATTTCTCTTGCCTGGGTTGACAATTCGAATTGCGAAACGGGAATAAGGCTCGAACGAAAATTCGGGCCAAGCGGTGCATATCTGCAAATAGCGTCGTTGGGGCCCAACGCCGAATCATATATTGACAAGAGCGTAACCCCCGGGATGACCTATTTCTATCGAGTAATTGCTTGTGATGCGAACACACTTTCGTGTTATTCGAACGAGGCTTGTGTATCCGTATATGCTAAATCCGAATTGAACAGCGATTCTCTGGCGATCCCCGGCGAGATCTTGGTTTTAGGTTCTACGAAAAATAGAGGTGTGATAAACCCGGACCAGGGCGACACTGCGAAGATATATTTTAAAGGATCCGGCGTCGGCAGGTTCGACTGTATGATATACTCGCTGAATGGCGAGCTTATATGGCAGCAATCTGAAGATAATGTGAATGAAGGCAAGTTCGAGTGGACCCCGAGAGGCATGGCTTCGGGGTGTTACATTGCATATGTTAAGGGTCCGGGGCTTAGCAGCAAAAAAAAAGTTGAGGTTATCAGGTGAACTCTGTCATTTGTCTAAAGAATTAGGAGGTCAGAAAATAGGGTTAGTTTAAAATAGGATAGGCCGAAAAGAAATTTCATCAGGAAGAGGCGGCAAAAAATATATAAAGGAGAACGAACGATGTATAATGAGCTAGCTAAAGCGATAGACAGTTTCGGAGCAAGAGTCGGGGTTATCGGGCTTGGATATGTAGGACTTCCGCTTGCTGTTGCACTAGCAAGGGCGGGTTTTGAAGTGCAAGGCTTTGAAGTTGACTCAAAAAAGGTAGTCAGTATAAACAGGAAGATATCTTATATCAGCGATGTTGACACAAGCATACTCGAGCCGCTTGTCACTGGCAAAAAGCTTAAGGCAACGACCGATTTTTCAAATCTGAAAAAATGCGACGTTGTTATCGTTCTGTGTGCCTACGCCGTTAAGAAAATCCAAAGATCCGGACGTTTCGTACATAATATCAGCCGCAAGCAGCATATCCGAAAACATACGGCCTGGTCAGTTGATAGTGCTTGAGTCTACAACTTATCCAGGCACCACTCGCGAACTTGTTTTGCCGATGCTTGAGAAGAAGGGGTTGAAATGTGGCAGGAACATATTCCTCGCCTTCAGCCCGGAAAGGGTTGACCCGAACAACAAAAAATTCAACATAACCAACACCCCTAAGGTGGTTGGCGGGATAACGGCGAATTGCGGTAAGCTCGCCACCTCGCTGTATTCAAAAATAACGTCATCTGTTAAATATGTAAGTTCTCCTGAGGCAGCGGAAATGGTGAAGCTGCTTGAGAACACTTTCAGGGCGGTTAATATTGCCCTGGTCAACGAGGTCGCTCTGATGTGCGACCGCCTTAAGCTGGACGTGTGGGAAATTATAGAAGCTGCCGCCACTAAACCATTCGGTTTTATACCTTTCTATCCCGGGCCTGGAATAGGAGGGCACTGCATACCGCTTGACCCACACTATCTTTCCTGGAAGCTAAAGACCCTTAACTTCTATTCGCGTTTTATCGAGTTAGCCGGCGAGATGAACTCGAAGATGCCGGAGTACCTCGTCCAAAAAGTAGTTGATGAGGTCAACAGCCGCGGCAAGTCCATTCTCAATGCCAAAATACTTATACTCGGCGTGGCCTACAAAAAGGATGTAAGCGATATAAGGGAGTCTCCGGCGCTGGATGTGCTGAAATTGTTGATCGATAAAAAGGCCAATGTAGAGTATTACGACCCCAATATACCGGTTTTCTGTATGGGCGATAAGGAGTTTAAGTCAGTCAGAGACACAAAAAACCTTAAAAAATACGATGCTGTTGTAATAGTGACCGATCATACATCGATTGATTACGCGGAAATTGTTGCGAACGCGGCGCTTGTAATTGACAGCAGGAACGCTACGAGAAATATCAAAAGTCCAAAGGTTGTTAAACTCTAGCTCGCAATTTAATTCAAGAGATGCCTGATAGGGGAGTAAATAATGAAAAGAAAAAAAGTTATGATAGTCGACGATGATATGGAGCTGCTGGAAGAGCTGAAAAACGCGCTCACGGAAGAAAATATTGAAGCTGTGGCCATTAATGACGGTGCACTTGTCGTAAAAATCGCTGAAGAAAAACAGCCCGATATAATTGTTTTGGACATGAAAATGACCGGTAAGAGCGGCTTTCAGGTTGCCGACGACCTCAAACATTTTGCCGGCACGACAAATATCCCTATAATAGCAATGACCGGATATTTTACTGAGCAGCAACACAAGAAATTCATGGATTCGCTCGGTATCAAAGACTGTATATTAAAACCCTTTGATCCTCATGATTTGATAATAAAGATAAAACAGCATGAAAAAAAACCTCAAAGTGGCAACTATCCTAAAAAGGACGAGGAGCGGTATTTGATAGGATCTTAAGAGATCCGCTTAGGTGCGCTAGGTGTGGCTGGCGGCCATCGCTGGTTCCGTGGCAAGGCATGTTCTGATAACGGTCGATCCACCAAGGCCGGAGTGAGGCGCCCTGTTGACTATTTTTACAGCTTCTTCCATCGAAGTTACATTAATCACCATATAACCTGTTAAATCTTCTTTCTTTGGGCGCCAGTCGTAAACTGCTTTCTGTGTGATTTTCTTTCCCAACTCGCCAAAAAATGCACCCGATTCAAGCACGCCTTTTGAACGAAGGTCTTCCATTAGTTCGTGCCAAAGCATATTGTGGGCGTCTTTTCCTTGCAGTTGGGGTGTACCCCCTTTAAAAAATAACATAAATTTCATAGCCCCTCCTTTTTCAACCGACCTCAAGAGCCAGATCGGACTTCAAATGATTCCCAGTGTAAGCAGTTTATCTACAATATCACATTTTAGGCAGTGATTAACAATGGTTAAATTCTTCAAAAAGCTGATAATATTCTTCTTTAATAATGTTAAAGTTAAGGCCTGGGAACCTAGACATTATCGTAATAGCCTTGCCTACAATGGGCTCAATATGATATAATCCTATGCTCAAGAAACAATTTATAGTGCAATGTTCATATCATATTAAGCGTTTAATCATTTTATCAAGTCATCAAGCCGCTGCATAATACATTAACATTAGAGAGGTGGCCGAGTGGTTGATGGGCCAGCGTCCGGCGAATAAGCCGGACAAGCCTGCTGGCGGGCGCGAGAAGTGAGCGCCCGGGTGCACCACAACCATGGTTTCGAGGCACAATAATATTTTATATATGGAGAGGTGGCCGAGTGGTTGATGGTGCCGGTCTCGAAATGCCAAAGGAAAAGAAGAAACCTTCCGACTAAAAATAGCTTTCTCGACGGTAATCCCCTTGAAAATGACTTTAACCGGCTTTAACAAATTTTAACCAAATAGGGGTCTTGCGCGAGGGAAATGGTCAATATTTGGTCAATAAAACTGTGAAGCGGTAAAGAAACGATGGTAAACCAAAATAAGAAACAAATGATACTAAAGCTGGGCTATAATTTTATAGGAGTGCATAAATATAGATTAGAATGTATAAAATAGGCAATAAGGTTTATAAATGTACTAATAGGTATAGTGATATTATACAATGTATATAAAATATAAACCATATCTTGACAAGAGTTTAAATATATATTAGTATGTATAGTATGAATGGACATAATAATAGTAAATTAAACCAATTGCTTCTCTTGTGGCCAAAAGGGACTGTTGCTGTTTATCCTTTATTCCTCAATAAACTCAAAATAACCCGTCAATTAGTATCTGCCTATCAACACAATGGCTGGATAAAAAGTATAGGAAGAGGGGCGTTTGTAAGAGCGTCCGGCGACAAGGTTCAATGGACCGGGGGATTATATACTTTGCAAAAGTATATGAGCTTATCTGTACACGTCGGCGGCAAATCTGCGCTTGAACATCTTGGATACGCGCATTATATACGGTTTAAAGACGATTCGCCTGTTTGGTTATTTGGAAATTCAGATGAAAAGCTGCCCGCGTGGTTCAAGAATAATAATTGGGGCGTTAAAATATCTTTTTGCATGACAAATCTATTCGCAGATTCCGTAAGCGAAGGTTTGACCTCAAAAGAAGTCAACGGGCAAGAAATAGTTATAGCTTCTCCCGAAAGAGCCATGTTCGAATACCTTTACCTGGTTCCCCAGGATGCATCATTTGAGGAAGCAAAACAAATAATGACAGGGCTTGCAACCCTGCGCCCCAATGTAGTTCAAAAGCTTCTTGAAGGGTGCAAATCAGTAAAAGCGAAACGTCTTTTTATGTTTCTTGCCGAGAATTGCAAACATTCCTGGGTTAAAGCCCTTGACCTGCCAAAAGTCAATATGGGCCGGGGAAAGCGCGTTATAGCTAAGGGTGGTTACCTGGATTCTAAGTATAATATAACCGTTCCCATGTCTCTAAAAGATGAAAAATAGCCCGTTTTATAATCAAGCAGAATTAATGCTTCGTATGCTGCCATTTACAGCGCAGGAAAAATGTTTTGCGCTCAAAGGCGGCACCGCTATAAATTTCTTTTTTCGCGACATGCCCCGTTTGTCGGTTGATATTGACCTTTCTTATATTCCCATCGAATCAAGGGAGCAATCGCTTAAAAACATCAGTGATGCGCTTAAAAGGATAGCCAGGGCGGCAAGAAAGGCTATACCAGGCTTGCGATTTCAGCAGGATAATGATTATAAGCTATTAGTAAGATTCAATGATGTTCAAATAAAAATTGAGCCTAATACCGTTCTTCGAGGCGCTGTTTTTCCTGTTGAAGAGAAGAATCTTTGTAAACCCGCTCAGGATATGTTTGAGTTGTTCGTTTCACTAAACACGCTGTCTTTTGCAGATATTTACGGCGGGAAATTGTGCGCCGCTTTAGACCGCCAGCATCCGAGGGACATGTTTGATATAAAACTTTTGTTAGAGAATGAAGGCATAACGGAGCAGGTAAGGAAAGCTTTTGTTATTTATTTGGCAAGCCATGATAGGCCTATGCATGAAGTGCTTTCGCCGTCAATCCAAGATTTCAAAAGAATGTATGATCTTGATTTTAAAGGAATGACGACATTGGATGTGAGTTATGAGGAATTGAGCAGCATTCAAAAGAAGATGCCGGCGACTCTACTGAAAAGTCTTACAGAAAAAGAAAGATATTTTCTCTTATCAATCAAAGAAGGTGTTCCTCGGTGGGATTTAATCAGCGTTGAGGGTGCGGATAAGCTTCCGGGTATTCAATGGAAACTGCTTAATATAAACCGTATACCGAAAAGAAAACATAAAGAGCTGATAGAAAAACTAAGAAGTGTTTTGCAATTGTAATTTACATAAGACGGTCTTATGGAATATACAAAGAAACATAAAAATCTCATCGCGAAGCTATTCACAAAAGCTGAAATGCTTAAAGAGGCAAGTATCGTTTTGTCTTGTGATGATTACAAACATGATATCGCTAATGCAATGCGCGATGCCGCTACAAAGGCGAACGTTCCCATCGGCGCGGCTCCTGCGCTATTAGATGCGGCAAGACGTTATGAAAACAGAAATTGCGCCATTTTTAAGGAGTGTACCTTGCCTCATTGCGAAGGCGGGGTATGGTGCGATATCTATAATCTTGGTGGAAGCCATGGCCGTATTGGCGACGCTTTCTCCCATTTGGGTAGAAGTGTATTTGATGTTCCATTACGAGAGCGGCGCAAGCTAATGCTTGAGATGCTGGAAAATAAAACCCAACATAAACTCACTAAACGCGCTAAAAGGGTCTTAAAAAATGCTAAAGCAGTAATAAACCCGCGCTAAACACAGTAAAGGCGTCATAAAGCGCTATAAAGGCATCAAAGCTTACGATAATCGGCTAAAATGAAAAGAAGAATAGCAAAGAGCAACGAGAAAATACTAACTTTTAAATTTAGACCAAACAGGCGTATTTTCTATTGCACGGAACTTACTTTAGTGGAAAAATAAGCATTGGTAAAGTGCAATGAGCGAAGAAAATGAACATGGAAAACTTAAGGACAAGATTAAGAAACTCGAAGAGCAAATTACCCTCCTCACTGAAATCAAGCAGAAATGCCTCAATCAGCTTCTCACATTTGAAGCGCCTTCCTCGGACATAGAAGAACAAACAAAATCCTGTAATCTTACTACAGAAGATAAAATCGCTCTGTTCACGGAATACTTTCGCGGCCGAAGTGATGTTCATGCCCATTTATGGATAAATAATCGAACCGGCAAAAAGGGTTATAGCCCTGTCTGTAAGAATGAATGGATACGAGCGCTTTGCAAGAAACCCGCAGTCAAATGTTCTGAATGCCCTCGTCAGTCGTTTAAGCCGCTTGATGAATCCGCTGTCCGCCAACACTTTGCCGGAAAAGAGGTTATTGGCGTATATCCGATGCTGCAAAATGAGAGCTGTTTTTTCCTGGCGATGGATTTTGATAAGGAACATTGGTTTGATGATATTTCCGCTCTAAAAATTGTTTGCCAGGAGCAAGGTGTCCCGGTGGCGATTGAGAGATCCCGTTCAGGAGTTGGCGGGCATGCATGGATATTTTTCAATGAAGAAATACCGGCGGTTTTAGCAAGAAGGCTGGGAAGTTTTTTGATTACAAAAGCTATGACAAAACGTTATCAGATAGATATGAAAAGCTACGACCGTTTATTCCCCAATCAGGATACTTTACCAAAAGGTGGATTCGGTAATTTGATAGCTCTGCCTTTGCAGAAGGAATCCGTTTCTGATGGTAACACTGTTTTCATTGATGAGCGCGGTATCCCTTATCAAGATCAATGGTCATTTTTAAGAACCATACGAAAGATGACTTATCCTGAGGTTCAAAGAATTGTCGATGAGGGGTTGAAAACGGGACAAATCATTGGGGTAAGACAAAGTCCGGTCGATGAAAATGATGAGCCCTGGATGAGATTGCCTTCTGGGAAAAGGCGATTCAATGTAGAGATCAAAAACCTGCCGGATTCACTGGAAGCGGTAGTAGCAAACCGAGTCTATATCAAGACGGAGAATGTGCCTTCTCCTTTATTGAATCAGTTAAAACATCTTGCGGCATTTCAAAATCCTGAGTTTTATCGCAAGCAGAAAATGCGGTTTTCGACTCATGCAACGCCACGGGTGATTTGCTGTTCTGAGATAATTGACGGGTATCTTTCTTTGCCGCGCGGATGTTTATATGATATTAAGGCGCTGTTAAAGGAGTACGGTGTTAAACTGATTTTGAAGGATAAAAGAAATGAGGGAAAAAGAACCGAATTCCAATTTCAAGGCATACTTAATCCGGAGCAGCAGAAGGCTCTTAAAGGTATCTTGTTCTGAAGATTGTGGGGTTATTGTCGCTCCCCGGGCAGCGGCAAAACAGTTTTTGCTATAGCATCTATCGCGGAAAGGAAAACCAGCGCGCTTATTTTAGTTCATAGAAAACCGATTATGGAGCAATGGAGGCTCCAAATATCATCACTGTTGGGTATTGAGAAGAAAAATATCGGACAGATTGGTGGCGGCAAGAACAAATCTACCGGTATTATTGATGTAGCAATGGTTCAAAGCCTGGATACTCAGGATGGGGTTGACGATCGAATCGCAAACTATGGATTTGTGATCATGGATGAATGCCACCATGTCAGCGCCTTTTCATTTGAGAAAGTATTAACGCAGGCAAAGGCGAAATATGTGCTGGGCCTTACGGCAACGCCATACCGGAGAGATGGCCATCAGCCTATTATTCATATGCAGTGCGGGCCGGTAAGCTATCAAATCAAGCAAAGCGATTTATCTACGCATGTTTTCGGTGCCTGTGTTGTTACCCGTGAAACCGCATTCCCGTATGAGTGGAAAGATGATTCTAAGATACACGACCTGTGGCAGAAAATGATTGCCGATGGCAGCAGCGCAACCGACTTATCATTAATGATGTGCTTGCCGCAGTATCAGAAGGCAGATTTATCTTGATTCTTACCGAACGCAAGGAACATCTTGAAAGATTTGCCGAATTGCTTCGAGGAAAAGTTGATTCGATTATACTCCTATACGGCGGATTAAAGCAGAAAAAACGTCAGGAAATTATGGAACAACTGAAGATGTTTCCTGCTGATAAAGGCAAAATCATCATAGCTACCGGCTCATACATAGGAGAAGGTTTTGACGAACCCGGGTTAGATACGCTGTTTTTGGCCATGCCAAGTTCATTTAAGGGAAGGATCGTGCAGTATACGGGGCGACTGCACCGGCAACATGCAGATAAGCAGAGCATTCGTATCTACGATTATGTTGATAGCGGTATTTCAGTTTTGGCGGGTATGTACCGGAAACGTTTGAAAACCTACAAGATGCTTGGATATTTTATCAACGGGGAACAATCATTGGGCATTTAGACGGTTGATTTTCATGGTTTTGGCTATAACCCACCCAAAAACCACCCAACTTTTTGCTTTTTCCACCCCGAGTAATTTCACCCATAAGTATAATTACTCGCGAGTATATTTGACATAGAGCAAATAAAGTAGTATACTCAAACCATGAAAAGATACCTAACAGAACAGATTATCAAGGATTTATCAAAGAAAATGGTCTTCCTGGGCGGCCCGAGGCAGGTAGGCAAGACTTTTTTGGCAAAACAGATTATTGCTGACAAGAAAAGCTATCTGAATTGGGATGTGGCGGAGGACAGAGAACAAATTTTAAAAAGGCAGCTTCCAGATTCAAAGGCATTGATCTTCGATGAAATACACAAATATCATTCATGGAGAAATTACCTTAAAGGACTTTTCGATAAATCAGGCCAGGAAACGCAGATTCTTGTTACAGGAAGCGCAAGACTTGACTTTTACAGGTTTGGCGGAGATTCCTTGCAGGGAAGATATCATTATTTAAGGCTTCATCCGTTGTCGGTAAAGGAAGCAGGGGTCCATAATAATTCAGGATTAATTGAGCTTTTGGAGTTGGGTGGGTTTCCTGAACCGTTTTTAGGAAAATCGAAAGTTGAAGCGAAAAGATGGTCAAGAGAATACAGAAACAGGTTTCTGAAAGAAGATGTGATTTCTCTTGAACACGTAAAAGACCTTGGTAATCTTGAGCTGCTCGTTTTACGGCTACCCGATTTAGTAGGAAGTCCCCTCTCCATAAATGCTTTGAGAGAAGACCTGCAAATAAGCCATAAAACTCTTTCAAAATGGATAAGCATACTTGAAAGAATGTACGCAATTTTCAGGTTACCGCCTTTTGGCGCTCCGAAAATAAGGGCAGTAAAAAAAGAACAAAAACATTACCATTTTGACTGGTCTCTGATTAACGATATGCCTAAAAGGTTTGAAAACATGGTGGCCTCGCATCTTCTGAAATGGGTTCATTTTGAGGAAGACACGAAGGGTAGGGATTTAGAATTGCGGTATTTTAGGGATATTGACGGCAGAGAAGTTGATTTTGTGGTCACTGAAGACAAAAAGCCCATTATATTCGTAGAAGTAAAATGGGCGGATGATGAAGTAGGCAAAGGATTAAAATACCTGAAAACCAGGTATCCGGCGGTAGAATCATGGCAGATACACGCTGCGGGCAGCAAGGACTACAAAACGCCCGAAGGAATCCGCGTAGCTCCGGCAGTTATATTCCTTAAAGAGTTGATCTGAACGCCATTTTAAGATATCGTTGGGATTTATCAATATGCAAAATGGAGTTGATAACTCCCAAAATACATGTAAAACGGGAATGTGTATAAAATATGTTCCATTTGGTACATGAATTATCCACTAGGCATATGCCGCAGAGATCATGAATTTTGTTGAAAAAGAGGATCCGCATAGAATAATTGATTGGGGTCACGATAAGAAAAACAGAAAAGCGTGGGCCGAAATACAAGCACTATACAAATGGTGGACTAAAATACGCCCAAAAAGAAAAAGCCCTTTTGACGATAAAAGACTTAAAGATTTTAAGTTAAAAACAAGACCGATTAAAGGCCAACCTGCCGCAGAAATAATTTGGCCAGATAGAAAAAAATACGCTAAAGTTTATAAAGCAATGGACAAGGATTTTGAATTAGAGGAAAAGTGGTGCAGAGAAGATACGAAATACCTTCACCGCCTTGTCAATATACGGTCATATCTTTGGACATAATAATTTTGAGGAGTTTAAAACGGGAGACTTACAAATAAAACTAAAATGAAAAAAATAACGAAAAATATTAACTTTTAAAGTCAACCCATGAATTGACAATCAAATAACAAAATGCTACGATTCTAACAAACATATACAGAGGAAACAATTAATGTCACCATTAGCTCGGTTTGGTGTATCTATCGCAAAAGACCTTCTTGATAAATTTGATGCGGTGATCCGTGAACAGAAGTATCCTACACGTTCAAAAGCTATAGAAGATTTTATCAGGCAAACTATTTCCGACAGTGAAATCTCCAAGGATACGGCAGAGGTTGTAGGATCTATCGATATTGTTTATGACCATCACAAGAGAGAGATTTTAAACAAACTCACCGATATCCAGCATGATCATCAAGAAATTATTCTTTCTTCCCAGCATATACATTTAGACCATCATAACTGTTTTGAAATCGTAATTGTAAAAGGCGAGAAGCAGATGATAGAGAAACTTGCTACTCAGATTAAAACTGTCAAAGGCGTAAAGCACAGTTCGCTAAGGCTGGCTACAGCAAAAAGCAGTGAGTAGTATATTTTTTTGTCATATCGTAGCACGAATATGTAATAAGTATGTATTGATTGAGATTAGTGTTAATGAGCGAAAGCTCAAAAAGGAGGAGTAAAACGATGGGAGTTTCCAAAAGTGTTGTTTTAAGATCGGTTGTGGCTGTGAGTGTAATTTGTACGTTGGTTTTTTCAAACGGATTTTGCGGCGAGGTATATCTAAGCCTGGATAAGAGCGCTATCACTCCAACAGGAGAAGAAAAACCTGTTGCGGATGTACCGCAAAGCGTAAGCGTAGTTACAAAAGACGACATCGCGGTATCTGATGTTCATTCCGCGACCGACATACTCGGGACGCTTCCTGGAGTATTTGTTGAAAAAACCGGCCAGCTGGGAAGGTCCGATGTAAGTATAAGGGGTGAAGGGAGCTCAGGCACTGATATATCGGTAATGATTGACGGGCGGCCTGACAAAAGCTCGATATTCGGTTGCTCTGTTACCCAAACATTTCCGCTTAACAACGTTGAAAGCATAGAAGTTATAAGAGGGCCTGCTTCATTGATGTACGGTTCGGATGCCCTTGGCGGAGTGGTCAATATAATTACCCGCAAAGCGCGCGAAGAGTTTGAAGGCGATGCGATGATTTCGTACGGTTCATTTAATACTCAGGAATACCGCGTTAGAGCCGGGAGCAACAAGGGCCCGTGGAATTATTATTTTACCATGGATAAACAGTCAACCGACGGTTACATAGCTGACACCGCTTACAATGGACAGGACCAGACTTTGAGGGTCGGTTACACGTTCCAGGACAAGTCGGAACTTTCGTTAAGCAGTAAATACTACTTTTGCCATGATGAAATGCCTAATCCCACGATATCAAACTACTGGGAAGACTATAAACGGGGTTCTGTGGATTTAACCTATTCTAAGACTACCGATGGATGGAATGGTTTTATTAAAGGGTACCGCAACTTTGGAGAGCATCTTTTCGCTGACGGGTGGAATTCAAGGGACTACACTGACGGGGTCATTGTTCACGGCTCAAAAAAACTTCTGGATACGAACGAGCTGATCGGCGGTATTGAGTTCAAGAACATGGACGGAGACGTCCTTGGCGGTGTGCCGAAACTGGGCGAGTATAAAATGTATGATTACGCTGGCTATCTGACAGATTCGCAGATATTTTTCCAAAAGCTCACTATTAATGCCGGTGCAAGATACAACAATGATGAAGTGTCAGGAACTTCATTTAATCCGCAGGCCGGAGCGGTGTATAAAGTTGTTGACGGGACAACTCTCAGGGCTAATGTCAGCAACGGGTTCCGCGACCCGGATATGTTTCACCTATTTTTGGAACCATTCAGCAATCCTAATTTGAAACCCGAGCATGTCGAGGACTATGAATTGGGAATCAATCAAAAATTGGCGGAGAAAGCGGCTTTAGATGTTGTAGGCTATATTATGGATGGAACAAATTTGATTCAAATGGTCGGCAACTATCCCGCCATGCAATTTCAAAACGCGGGAAATTTTGAATTCAAAGGCATTGAGGCGTCTCTTAAGGTGTCAATGTTGAAATATGCCACCGGCGAATTAAATTATTCTTACCTTAACCCGGGCCAATATACTGCGGACACGGCAGGCAACAAAGTTGATATTTCGATGCGCTACGACAGAAAAAAAGTGTCCGGCATTATCAGTGGGCAATATGTCAACAACTATTATGAAAACAACAATTCAACCGGTAAAATCGATGACTTTTTTATAGTAAACGCCAAAGTAAATTATAAATTTACTAAGCACATTTCGGCATTCTTCGCAATTAACAATATAGGCGACAAGTCTTACGGATTGTACAACTCAAGATTGAGCGAGCTTGTCATTCAGCCCGGAAGATACTATAATAGCGGAATTAGTTACACATTCTAATAGTAAAGGTTGGTTCGGAACCGAGGGGATATCTTCATCGGTGTCCCCTCGGTTTTAATATGGAGAAACCATTGAATAGAATTTTAAAATACTCTTTTTGCCTGCTTTTATCTTTCATTATTACCGTTTCAGGTAATTGTATTGAAAATGAGCCTGCGAAAATCAAGGTAGTCGCTACAACAACTCACATTGCTTCTCTTGTGTTTGAGATAGGAAAAAACAAAGTTGAAGTAATAACCCTTGTGCCCGGAAGCATGTGCCCCGGCAATTTTGACTACGACCCAGGGACAATGAAGAAAATTGCGAGGTCAAAGCTGCTGATAAACCATGTATGGGAAAAATGGGTTGTAAATCTGCTGAACAAAATAGATAATAAGGGAATTTTAAATAAACCTGCGGCAACGCCGGGCAATTGGATGATAGCAGAAATTAACATCAAGGCGGCGCCAGAAATTGCCGCTATTCTTGCCGTGAGCGATATCCCTGATAAAGAGTATTATCAAAAAAACCTTAAAAATTATATAAAAAAGGTAGAATTTCTATCCGCCGGCATTAGAAAAACGGCAAATTACAAAGGAATAAAAGTTATATGTTCCGAACAGCAAAAGGATTTTCTTGTCTGGCTTGGGTTTGATATAATAAAAACATACGGCAGGCCGGAAGATTTGAATATTCGCGAAATGGCGAATATTATGAATATTGCTAAAAAAGAAAAAGTCAGGCTTGTAGTTGATAATCTGCAAAACGGTGAGAATACAGGGCTGCAGATTGCAAAAGACCTTAAGGTAAGCCATATTACGCTATCTAATTTTCCTTTCAATAGCTCATATTGCGAGACTTTACAACAGAACATGAAATCAATTGAAAAGGCAATGCATGAATCCGATAGTAGAGCTGAATAACGTAGCTGTGTC
>CAWCFT010000014.1:0-101872 GCA_963794945.1 Endomicrobiales bacterium | reverse complement strand
GGTCGTTCTTCAAACCGTTTCTGGAAGCCAGATAGAGCACGTATTGTCCGACCACGGTTTTCACAAGAAGTTAATGACCTGGTGCAGGCCAGGCGAGTGGCGCTTGAAGCGCCCGCATCGTTCCAGAAAAATCATCTGCAGAGCTCGCTGACCAACGTTGCATATTTCAGCATGGAATTTATGCTTAGCGAAGCCCTGCCCATATACTCCGGCGGCCTTGGCAACGTAGCCGGCGACCAGCTCAAAGCTTACAGCGATCTTGGTGTGCCAGTTGTCGGGATAGGCCTGTTATACCAGCAAGGTTATTTTCGCCAGGTGATAAACAAGGATGGGGAACAAGAGGCAATTTATCCTTATAACGATCCCGGGCAACTGCCGATCACTCCTTTGCGGCAGGCGAACGGTGAGTGGCTGCGACTGGAGGTCACTTTGCCCGGTTACTCTGTTTGGTTGCGCGCTTGGCAGGCCCAGGTGGGGAGAGTGAAACTTTATCTGTTAGACAGCAACGATCCCGCGAACATTTCAGTACACCGCGGAATTACGAGCGAACTTTATGGCGGCGGGACTGAACTGCGCTTTAAGCAGGAGCTTCTCCTCGGAATCGGCGGTTGGCGGCTCTCGGAGCGCTCGGTATCCGGCCTGAAGTATGCCACTTAAACGAGGGGCACGCCGCTTTCGCTGTCCTTGAACGCGCTCGGAGTTTTATGCAGGAAAACCCAATGCCTTTTGAAGCGGCACTCGCGGTAACAAGGGCAGGAAATCTTTTTACCACGCACACGGCGGTAGCGGCGGGCTTTGATCGTTTTCATCCGTCTCTCATTGAACAATATCTTGGCCAATACGCGCAGAGAGAGTTAGGTATATCATTTAACGATATGCTGGTTCTGGGCCGTCAAAACGGCGGCGACAGTTCAGAACCTTTCAATATGGCTTATCTTGCCATCCATGGGAGCGGCGCTGTTAACGGTGTAAGCCGACTGCACGGGAAAGTGAGCAGGCAATTATTTTCTTCTCTTTTTCCGCGCTGGCCGGTGGATGAAGTCCCTGTAGGGCACGTTACCAACGGAGTCCATATGCCGAGCTGGGATTCGCAGGAATCCGATGAGCTCTGGACCGAAGCCTGCGGGAAAGACCGCTGGCTTGGCACGACCGAAACTATGGAACAGAATATACGCCGCATCTCGGATGAGAGGCTTTGGAAGTTCCGTTCTTCCGCAGGAAAGTCTCTTGTTGAATACGCTCGCGAAAGACTGTCCCGGCAGCTGACCTCGACTGGAGCGCCGCCGGAACAGATTGAAGCGGCGAAACATCTATTTGACCCCAACGCGCTGACGCTGGGTTTTGCGCGGCGCTTTGCCACTTACAAAAGGCCGAACCTGCTGTTGCGCGACCCGGAACGGCTGCGCCGACTGCTAACAAACACACAGCATCCGGTACAACTTATTATGGCTGGCAAAGCCCATCCTGCGGACATGGCAGGCCAGGCCCTCATTAAGGAATGGATAAACTTTATTCAACGTCCCGGACCTTCGCCCCATGTGATATTTCTCAGCGATTACGACATGCTGCTCGCCGCGCGGTTGGTGCAGGGGGTGGATGTCTGGATAAACACTCCGCGCCGGCCCTGGGAGGCCAGCGGAACGAGCGGTATGAAGGTTCTTGTCAACGGCGGTATAAATCTGTCGGAACTCGACGGTTGGTGGGCGGAAGCGTATACCCCGGAAGTGGGCTGGGCAATAGGAGACGGGAAGGATCACGGGGATGACCCTTCTATTGACGCTATTGAAGCCGAAGCGCTCTACGAGCTTTTGGAACAGAAAGTTGTCCCGGAGTTTTACCGCCGCAACAAGCAAGGCATACCGGTTGAATGGGTAGCGCGGATGAGGGAAAGCATGGCGCGCCTGACTCCACAGTTTTCTACGAACCGCACAGTGCGTGAATATGCCGAACAACATTATATTCCTGCCGCTGCATCTTACCTCGCGCGAGCTTCCGATAAAGGCGCGATGGGTAAAAATCTGATAAATTGGCGGCACACTCTCGAACAAAAGTGGTCTTCAATTCATTTCGGCGAAACAAAGATTAAAACCGACAAGCAGCAGCATATATTTGAAATTACAGTCTATCTAAAGGACATCGACTCGAAGGCAGTCCGGGTTGAGCTTTATATAGATGGAATTAGCGGCGGTAGTTGTATAAAGCAGGAGATGAAGCAAAGCAGGCAACTGGCTGGCGAGCCGGGCGGTTATGCTTATACCGCGGTTGTACCCGCATCCCGTCCGCCGTCGGACTATACGGCGAGAGTGATACCGAACTTTAACGGCGCTGCCGTCCCTCTGGAAGCCGCTCAAATATTATGGCAGAGGTGATTTGACAGTTTAGGTCATCCCCTCTTTTGTTAAAGAGGGGACTGAGGGGAGTTAGCGGCTAAACAGAACTCCCCCTTACCCCTCCCGCTAAAGCGGACTTGCAGCTTTGAAGCGAAAGAGGGGAGCGCAAAAGGAGAATATGCTTAAAAAACCTGTGGTCAAATGTTTGTTCGTGGATATCGGCGGCGTTTTGCTCACCGACGGGTGGAGCCATAAGGCTGGTAAAATGGCGGCTAAGACGTTCGGCCTGGATTATGAAGAGATGGAAACCCGACATAAAGAGGCCCTTGGCACTTACGAGCTGGGTAAGCTTACGCTTAAGGAATATTTGAACCGTCTTGTCTTCTACAAAAAACGGCCGTTTACTCAGGCTCAGTTTTTGAAATTCATGTACGCGCAGTCAGAGGCTTATCCGGATATGATCGAGCTTGTGCGCGGGCTCAAAGCGTTCTACGGACTGAAGATAGTAGTTGTCAGCAACGAGGGGCGCGAGATAAATGAGTACAGGATCAGCAAATTCAAGCTCGACGGTTTCGTTGATTATTTTGTTTCATCCTGTTTCGTTCACTTGAGAAAACCCGACAAGGATATTTTCCGGCTCGCGCTCGATACCGTGAGGGTTGCAACCGATAAGGTTATATATATAGAAAACACTCCGATGTTCGTAGAGATCGCGGAAGGCATGGGGATCCGAAGTATACTTCACAAAGATTACAGGTCCACGCGATCGAAACTGGCTTCATTCGGATTAGAGGTGGAAAGTATCAATGGAAACAGATAACCTACGCATACTTACGATTAACGGCGGCTCGTCAAGTATCAAGTTCGCGGTGTTCGAAGCCGGGAACCCGCTCCTGAGGATAATGGACGGCGGTATCGAACGGATCGGACTGCCGGACGCCGTCTTTCGGGTGAAAGCCATAAATCCGGCAGACAGCTTTTCGCGCAAGCTAGCCGCTCCAGATCACACAGCTGCGGTTGACGCGCTGATGGATTGGATAGAAGAACGTTTCGGGAAAGGCGCATTAACCGCAGTGGGGCATCGCGTGGTTCACGGCGGGCCGAAGTATAACGAACCGCAGCTTATAACCGCGGTAATGGTCAAGGAGCTGCACACTTTAAGTCCGTTTGATCCACAGCATCTGCCGGAAGAGATACTTTTAACAGAGGCGTTCGCGCGCCGGTTCCCGAACCTGACACAAGTAGCTTGTTTCGACACGGCTTTTCATCATGACCTGCCGCGCGTTGCCCGGATGTTGCCTATACCGCGCCACTACGAAGCAAAAGGGGTTCGGCGGTACGGTTTTCACGGGTTGTCCTACGCGTATCTTATGGAAGAATTGGCCCGTCTTGCCGGAACTGAGGCGGCGCAGGGCCGGGTGATATTGGCTCATCTTGGCAATGGCGCGAGCCTTGCGGCAGTTCTCAATGGTAAATCTATTGACACAAGCATGAGTTTCACGCCGACGGCAGGTGTGCCGATGAGCACCCGCTCCGGCGATCTCGATCCCGGACTGCACTGGTATATGGCGCGCACCGAAGGCCTCGACGCAAAACTATTCAATGAGATGGTCAATTTCCAGTCCGGCCTGCTCGGCGTTTCGGAGACCAGTTCCGACATGCATGACTTGCTCGATATAGAAACAAAGGATGTGCGGGCGGCTGAAGCTGTCGCGATGTTCTGTTATCAGGTAAAAAAATGGATAGGTTCATTCGCCGCCGCGCTGGGGGGATTGGACACACTGGTCTTCTCCGGAGGCATCGGTGAAAATGCGCCGCTCGTACGCACGCGCATTTGCGATGGGCTTGGATTTCTCGGGATTGAACTTGAAGAAAATCGAAATGCGACAAATGAAGGTGTGATTTCCACGAATACCAGTCTTGTCACAGCTCGCGTCATTCGTACGGATGAAGAACTGATGATCGCGCGCTTGGTGTTCGGCGTGCTTGGTCTTAAACATAAAAAGGAGAATTGAACCATGAAAACAAACGCTCTGTCCCCGGAACTGCTTAATAAGATAAACGCTTATTGGCGCGCCGCCAACTATTTGTCCGTCGGCCAGCTCTATCTGCACGAGAACCCGTTGCTTCGCAAACCGCTGAAACTATCGAACGTGAAGTCGATGCTGCTCGGACATTGGGGCACTACCCCGGGCCAGAACTTTATATATGTGCATCTGAATCGGGTCATAAATAAGTATGACCTCAATATGTTTTATGTAGCCGGTCCCGGCCACGGTGGCCCGGCTATCGTAGGCAACGTTTATCTCGAAGGCACCTGGAGCGAGGTTTACCCGGACATCACCCGTGATGAGGACGGCTTAAGAAAGTTATTCAAACAATTTTCGTTTCCCGGAGGAATTTCGAGCCACGTTGCGCCTACGACTCCGGGTTCTATCCATGAGGGCGGCGAGCTGGGTATTCGCTTAGCCACGCATTCGGTGCGGCCTTCGACAATCCGGATCTTATCGTAGCATGTGTTATCGGAGACGGTGAAGCGGAAACTGGGCCACTGGCGACCGCGTGGCACTCCAATAAATTCTTGAATCCGATAACGGACGGGGCTGTGCTTCCAATACTTCATCTTAACGGTTATAAAATAGCGAACCCTACCATTCTTGCCCGCATAGAGCGCGAGGAACTCGATCAATTCTTGCGGGGCTGCGGCTGGACACCCTACTTTGTGGAAGGCGATGACCCGGAAAAGATGCACCAGCTCATGGCGGGCACCCTAGAAGAGGTTATAGAAAGTATCCGGGATATCCAAACAAATGCGCGCGGCAAAAACGACACCACTCGTCCGCGCTGGCCGATGATCGTGCTAAATTCACCCAAGGGGTGGACCGGTCCGAAAGTCGTGGATGGGTTGCAGGTCGAGGGAACCTTCCGTGCCCACCAGATACCTCTATTAGTAGACAAAGAGCATCCGGACCATCTAAAGATCCTTGAAAACTGGATGAAAAGTTATAAAGCGGAAGAACTTTTCGATAAAGAGGGACGCCTTATTCCGGAGCTGGCGGAACTTGCGCCCAAAGGTGAGAAAAGAATGGGCTCCAATCCTCATACAAACGGCGGGCTGGTGCTGCACGACCTTGTTATGCCGGACTTTCGGAAATACGCAGTGAAAGTGCCTGCGCCGGGATCGGTGGAAGCCTCCGACGCGCATGAGCTGGGAGTATTTTTGCGCGATGTGGCCAAGCTCAATATGAAAGAAAGGAATTTCAGGATATTCGGCCCCGATGAAACGCTTTCCAACAGATTGCAGGCCGTTTTTGAGGTCACGAACCGCCAGTGGGAAGGCCGGACGAAAGACAACGACGAGTTTCTCGCTACCGACGGCCGGGTAATGGAAGCGCTTAGCGAACATCAGTGCGAAGGATGGCTGGAAGGTTATCTGCTCACCGGCCGGCACGGATTGTTCAATTGCTACGAGGCTTTCATTCATATAATCGATTCTATGTTCAACCAGCACGCCAAGTGGCTGAAAGTCACGGCGGAACTGCCGTGGCGGCGTAAGATCGCGTCGTTAAACTATCTGCTTGCCTCACATATCTGGCAGCAGGCGCACAACGGTTTTACGCACCAGGACCCCGGCTTCATAGATCACGTTGTGAACAAGAAAGCCTCGATCGTACGCGTGTATCTTGCGCCTGACGCCAACTGCCTGCTGTCGATCTGGGATCATTGTTTGAGGAGCAGGCATTACGTTAACGTAGTGGTCGCGGGCAAATATCAGGCGCCCCAGTGGCTGGATATGGACGCCGCGATAGAACATTGTACCCAGGGAATCGGCGTATGGAAATGGGCCAGCAGTGACAAAGGCAAAGAACCCGACGTGGTGATGGCCTGTTGCGGCGATGTGCCGACGCTTGAGTGTATGGCTGCCGTTTCAATCCTGCGCGAACATCTGCCGGAACTGAAGGTCCGCGTGATAAACGTTGTCGATCTGATGAAACTGGAATCAAACACCCAGCATCCGCACGGGTTAAATGAAGCTGAGTTCGACGAGTTGTTTACGAAGGATAAGCCGGTCATCTTCGCGTTCCATGGATACCCAAAGCTTGTTCACCTGCTGACATACCGCCGCAATAACCACGCGAACATGCACGTTCACGGATACAAGGAAGAGGGTACCATCACGACGTATTTCGACATGACGGTCTTAAACCACCTTGACAGGTTCCATCTGGTGTTAGACGCGATAAGCCGTTTGCCGCAGTTGGGCGAAAAAGGTGCCAAGCTTAAGAAAATGCTGGAGGACAAACTTGTTGAACACAGGAAATATATCGACAAGAACGGCCTGGACATGCCGGAGGTTCGCGACTGGAAGTGGGGTGACAAGAAATGAACGAACAGGAGCTTATAAAAACAGCCAAAGCGATGGTTGCCGGTGACAAAGGCCTGCTGGCGATGGATGAGAGCGATCCGACTTGCAATAAACGTTTCGCGGCGTTGGGGATACCTCAGACAGTTGAGGCCAGGCGAAGCTATCGTGAGTTGATAATTACAACTCCGGGTTTAGGGGAGTCTATCAGCGGCGTTATCCTTTATGACGAGACCATACGGCAGTCAAAAAAAGACGGTACCCCATTTCTTAAGGTTATTACGGACGCGGGGATAATTCCCGGCATCAAGGTTGACACCGGCGCGAAGGATATGGTTTTTCATCCCGGTGAAAAAGTAACAGAAGGTTTGGACGGGCTGAGCGGACGGCTGGCCGAATACTTTAAAATGGGCGCGCGTTTTGCCAAATGGCGCGCGGTATTCGCCATCTCCGGCGGCAATCCAAGCAGGGGCTGCATCGAGGCGAACGCTCACGCGCTGGCGCGCTATGCCGCCCTGTGTCAGGAAGCGGGACTGGTGCCTATCGTAGAGCCGGAAGTGCTTATGGACGGTGAACATACCATGAAGCGATGTTTTGAGGTAACGGAGGAAGTTCTTAAAACGGTTTTCAATCAACTTTATATACAACGGGTCATGCTTGAGGGTATGATACTCAAACCAAACATGGTGCTTCCAGGATTAACTTGTCCCAAACAGGAAACAGTAGACGAGGTTGCCGATGTCACGGTGAAGTGTCTCCTGCGGGCCGTTCCCGCAGTCGTTCCGGGAATCGCGTTCTTGTCGGGCGGTCAATCCGCGGAGTTCGCGTCTGCCAGATTAAATGCCATGAATGTGAGATTTAAATCGAGATTGCCCTGGGCGCTGGCGTTTTCGTTTGCCCGAGCCATCCAACAGCCGGCTCTGGAAATTTGGAAAGGTAGTGAAGCCAATGTATCTGAGGCACAGCAAGCTTTATATCATAGAGCCAAGTGCAACCGGGCCGCACGCCGCGGCGAATATAATGACAGGATGGAAAAAAATAGGAAAGGAGTATTGTTATGATGAATCATGCACACGGATGGATGGGCGGCTGGATGAACGATTGGATGGGAGTATGGGTGGTTATCGGCATACTCGTGGTGGTTCTAATGGTAATCATAATTATCAAACAGTTAAATAAAAAACAGTAAGTTCATGTACCCTCTGGCGATAGACTGTCAGAACTCTGGAGACTCCGTATGACGGAAAATATAAACCCGAACAACAAACAACCAGAATCAAAGCCGGGCTCTAAACCCGAATCAAAGGACGACCTGAAAACCCTTCCGATGCCGGAACTGTTGGCAAAGCTCGGGTCGTCGCCTGAAGGCTTGAGCGAGGCCGAGGCGCAGAAACGGCTGGTCCAATACGGGCCCAACGAACTGGAAGAAAAGAAAACTAATCCATTCCTTAAATTCCTCAGCTATTTTTGGGGGCCCATACCGTGGATGATAGAAGCGGCCGTGATCCTTTCTGCGGTAGCCCGGCATTGGCCGGACTTCGGCATAATACTCCTTTTGCTTATGGCAAACGCCGTTGTCGGATTCTGGGAAGAACGGGAGGCTGGCAACGCCATTGAAGCGTTGAAAGCAAAACTTGCGATCAATGCCAGGGTAAAACGGGACGGGAAATGGGCAACGCCTCCGGCACGGGAGCTTGTGCCGGGCGACGTCATACGAATGCGTCTGGGCGACATTGTGCCGGCGGACGCGCGCTTGCTGGAGGGCGACCCGGTAGAGGTGGATCAGTCCGCTTTGACAGGAGAGTCCCTACCCGCCACACGCAAGCCCGGCGAGGCCGTGTTTTCAGGCTCTATTATCCGTCAGGGTGAGATCGGGGCGATGGTCTATGCTACGGGAGCGAACACATACTTTGGGAAGACAGCACAGTTGGTACAGGAAGCGCACACTGTCAGCCATTTTCAAAAGGCAGTTTTGAAGATAGGCAATTACCTTATAATACTTGCCGCGGGCCTGGTGGCGGTTATCATTGCCTTCGCTATCCACCGCGGTGACCCGCTGCTCACAACACTGCAGTTCGCCCTGGTTCTGACCGTGGCTGCGATCCCTGTGGCTATGCCTACGGTTCTCTCGGTGACGATGGCTGTTGGCGCGCGGCTGCTCGCCAAAAAGCAGGCGATCGTCAGCAAGTTGGTAGCCATAGAAGAATTGGCGGGTGTGGATGTGCTCTGCGCGGACAAGACCGGCACTCTTACCCAGAACAAACTGACGCTGGGCGAACCGTTCAGCGTGAATAATATACCGGCGGAACAAGTCATTATCAATGCCGCTCTGGCGTCGCGGGCGGAGAATAACGATACTATCGATCTGGCCGTTCTCGGCGGGCTCAAAGATAAAGAGGCCTTGAAAACTTACGAAGTGGTTCATTTTCAGCCCTTCGATGCGGTGCACAAACGCACCGAGGCCGCAGTCAAAGCCAAAGACGGTAAGACGTTTAAGGTGACGAAGGGCGCCCCGCAGGTGATTTTGGCATTGTCGGCAAACTCAGGGCAGGTCAAGGACGCTGTAGATAAGGCGGTCAATGAATTCGCGGCGCGCGGTTTTCGTTCACTGGGTGTGGCAAGGGCCGAAGGCGACGGGCAATGGCAGTTTGTCGGCGTGTTACCTCTGTTCGATCCGCCGAGGGAAGACGCGAAGGCAACAATAGCGACGGCGCTTGCCATAGGCGTGAAAGTAAAGATGGTTACGGGTGACGCGCTGGCCATTGCTAAAGAAACCGCCAAAAAGCTGGAGATGGGCGCGAATATACTTGATGCCGGAGGCCTCGGCGACTCGAAAAAGCAGGAGACCCCGGAGGTATCCGGGTCCATAGAGAAGGCCGACGGTTTCGCGCAGGTCTTCCCAGAGCATAAGTTCCATATCGTGGATGTTTTGCAGAAGCTGGGGCACATAGTCGGTATGACGGGCGACGGGGTCAACGACGCTCCCGCGCTCAAGAAAGCCGACTGCGGCATCGCCGTTTCGGGTGCGACCGACGCGGCCCGCGCGGCGGCGGCTATCGTGCTGATGACACCCGGCCTGTCAGTGATCATCGACGCAATCAAGGAAAGCCGCCGCATATTTCAGCGAATGAACAGCTATGCCATCTACCGCATCGCCGAGACACTGCGCGTGCTGTTGTTCATGACGCTGGCTATTCTGGTCTTTAACTTTTATCCGTTAACGGCGGTTATGATAGTGATGCTGGCATTGCTTAACGACGGCGCAATTCTTTCCATAGCGTATGACAACGTTCATTACAAGGACAAGCCCGAGGCCTGGAATATGCGCATGGTGCTTGGCGTATCTACGGTGTTGGGGCTTATAGGCGTCGTCTCCGCCTTCGGCCTGTTCTATCTCGGTGAACGCGTTTTTCATCTCGACCGCGCGCATATACAGACGCTGATGTACCTGAAGCTGTCCGTGGCGGGGCATCTGACGATATTCCTCACGCGCACGCGCGGACGGTTCTGGTCCATACGCCCCGCGAATATCTTGTGGATAGCGGTGCTCGGCACGCAGATCATCGCCACGCTGATAGCGGTTTACGGGTTATTCATGACGCCTCTAGGCTGGGGTTGGGCCGGGTTCGTTTGGGGATATGCACTTATGTGGTTCCTCGTAAACGACAACTTGAAACTGCTCGCTTACCGGATTTTCGATCCAGTCAAAGCCGAGTCTAAGCCCGAAATCAATATATAGCCGTAGATTCCAAAGATATACAAACTCATTACTCCTCCCAAGAGCCATCGCAAATCGGGAAAAAGACACCTGCTCTGTCTGGATGGGGCGGGGATACTGCGGTAATGAGTTCTAAACTGAAACCACATTGCGCTTAACTGCGTGGTGTGTTTTTTATTTTGTCCGAAAAAGTCAGGGAGAGGGGGTTGACAAAAATAATTCATTGTGCTATATTCTTTATGTAAGTAAACACATACTTACTTGTACGACGGCAATATAATAACAGGGGGTTAATAATGGCCAGGCATAAAACAGCTATCAGGCAAAGCGAGATCGTTCAGTCTGCGCGCGAATTGATAATGCATAGAGGGGTCAATGCCGTCACTATAAGGAATATCGCAGCGAAAAACAGGATAACCGAGGGAGCTATTTACAGGCACTTCAAAAGCAAGCGCGCGATACTGCAGCTGCTTATAGAAGATTTTGAAACAAATTTAATGAAGGCTATAGATTCGACTATTAAAAGCGATGAGGATTCCATTCAAGTACTCAAAAACATAATGTACGTTCATTTAAAATACACCGAAGAGCGAAAGTCAGAACTATTTGCCATCACCGCGGCATCGGTGCATTTCGACGACAAAATATTGCGCAAGAACATCCTTGATGTAATAGAAAGATATAAAGGCAGGATAAAAGCCATATTGCGCAATGCCCAGACCGAGAAACTTATAAGGGATAATATAGACCTGGACTCAGTAAGCCTGACGTTTTTCGGCCTTGTTCAGATAACCGCTATTCAGTACGCGCTTACAAACTATACCGTGGCCCCTATGACGAAGTTTAATACCTTGTGGGATATATTCTTAAACGGGATTGTAAAACCAAAATAAGAAGGAAATAATGCGCAAATTAAGGTTTCTATTATGCTTGTTGGCCGTCGCTATTTTCTGCGGGGCGCGGGTTAACGCATCGGCTAAGAAAGTAATGGTTTTGTTTGACCGCGGCGATGATAAAACCCAGCCCGCGCTGTCTGAAGCAAAGTGTATCGCAAACCTGCTGGGCCATTTCGATACACATGTAGAGTTTTGTCCAGTATCCAACTATCAACGCGGCATGATAGATCTATTTGATATTGTTTTTTACATTAATTACGAGGCTGAATATGACCTGCCAGCTGCGTTTAAGGCGGATGTCCTAAATACCAATAAAACATTTTGCTGGATAAATCTGCAGCTTCGCGGGCTTGACCAGCAAAAAATGGAAAGAAAGTTTGGCTTTCACTTTAATAGATATATTGAAAATTCTACATTTAATAAAGTTGTTTACCAAGGGGTTGCATTCCCTAAAGCAGCCGGCGGCATCAATATTGTCGATATTGATGATCCCTCTATTGCAAAGGTTAAAGCTTACTCGGTAGATAATAAAGGGAACAGAACGCCTTATATAGTAAATTCGCATAATTTCTGGTACGTCGCGGATTCTCCTTTTGCTTATGTGTCCGAAAAAGACAGGTATATAGTTTTCGCCGATGTCCTGCACGATATTACCGGAGAATACCACAAGAAACACCACACCGGGCTTGTCAGGCTGGAAGATGTAAACCCTGAGAGTGATCCAAAATCGCTTCTTGAAACGGCTCAATACCTGTACTCACAAAAAATTCCTTTCGCTGTTGCCTTAGTTCCGGTGTACATAAATCCTACCTTGAAACAAGAGATACATCTTAATGAAAAACCAGAACTTCTCGCGGCGCTAAGGGCAATACCCGGGCTTGGCGGGTCTATTGTGCTTCACGGTTATACGCATCAGTACAAAGGGGTCAGCGCGGAAGATTATGAGTTCTGGGATATAGCATCCGAAAAACCAGTCGAAGGTGACTCGGTAGAGAACGATTCAATAAGAATTGATAAAGGCATAAAAGAATGTTTGCTTAATGGTATATATCCTTTGGTTTGGGAAACGCCTCATTATATCGCTTCCGGCAATGCATTCTGCGCGATAAAGAAGTATTTCAGTGTCAGTTACGAAAGAAGAAATACAATGGATAATTCAGACAGCGACCAATTTTTCCCATACCCAGTAAAGGACGTGTACGGTGAGCGCATAATTCCGGAAAACCTTGGCTATGTACATGGGGAAAAACCTGATACAAAATATATTCTAGACGCAGCTAAGCTTAACCTTGCCGTGCGCGATGGTTACGCCAGCTTTTTCTTTCATCCGTTCGTCAAGCTGGAGTATTTAAAACAGATCGTTAAAGGCCTGAAATCAATGGGTTACAAGTTCGGTGATATCAGGGATTTTTCTCCGGTTGTGGAAGATAACGACGCTGTTGTCTTAACCCCCGGCAATCATCACATTCGTATCGAAACCAGAGATAAGTATATTTGCATAAAGGAGATGGATTATAATGGCGAAGTGCGCAGTACAAGCATTTTGCCAATGACCAAGGCCCCGTTCGAGGAAAATATCGCATGCCCAAAATCCAGGTGCATTGTGATAATGGGGCAGAATTCAAACACAAACAACAGGGACCAGATCACTTCCAGAAATTAAACATGCTCAGGAGGAATTCAAATGCAGAACTGTAAGTCAAAGGCCGGTTCAGGTGTGTCAAGATGGATGGTTTTTGGGTTGTCGTTGTTGTCGCTGGTTGTAATAGGCGGTTGCGCAACTATCGGGCACGATTTTGCAGCAGCAGCTGTGCCGAAGATCCAGATAGGAAAAACTACGCAGGCTGAGATAGTTTCAATGTTCGGCTCACCCTGGCGAACAGGAATGGAAGACGGACGGCAGAGCTGGACGTACGGTAAATACCACTACAGTTTATTTAGCGAACCCAGCGCGCAGGACTTAGTAGTTAAATTTGATAATAAGGGGCTTGTTTATTCGTACTCATTTAATACGACTGAATCCCCTGTTAAATAATTGTGCGATAAATAAAGATAGTGAAATTTAATTTAATAGGAGGCAGTGTGTTATGAAAAAAATGTTTTTGTTGTTTGCGATGAGTTTTTTTGTGTTTGGGTGCGCCGCAAAAAGACAGATGATTAAACCGACCCAAGACGTGACTCCGGTTCAGGCTCCCGCGCCTGTAAAAACCGAAGATCAATCAAGCCGGTTCTCGGATTGGCAAACTGTGCCTGAGCTGGAATCGGCATATTTCGCTTTTGACAAAAGCGAACTGTTGCCCGCCGCCCGCGAAGCATTAAAAACCAATGCTGACTATCTAAAAGCGAATGAAAAATACGATATTCTAGTTGAGGGTAACTGTGACGAGCGCGGCACAATAGCTTACAATCTTGCATTGGGTGAGCGGCGTGCTTCCGTCGTGCGCGAGTATTATGGATTATTGGGTGTGCCGGTAAACCGTATTGCCGTAATTTCGTACGGCAGCGAGAAGCCAGTAGATCCGGGTCATAATGAATCGGCTTGGAGCAAGAACAGGAGAGCGGAGACAAAGATCAGGAATGCGAAAGCACAGTAATTAAGGGTAGCAGGGGAAATAGGCATATTCCTGCAGTTGTACCAAACAGAATGCCAGCTAAGGCATCAAAATAACAAAAATACCAGGAGATTAATATGAAAAAGATCGTCACATACTTTAGTCTGATGATGCTGTCTTTCGTTTTATTGGGATGCGCCAGCCTTTCAAATAATACCCCAGGTGGCGCTCCAAATAATGCCACGCTGAGCCAGCTTGAAAAAGAAAATATTGCACTTAAAGCGGAAAACCAGTCATTGAGATCAGGAGTAATTGAAAGCAGCGCTCAGCAGTCCCAAAGCAGATATGATACTCTGGCCAAAACGTTTCAGGATGAAATAAATCAGGGGCAATTGACCGTAAACAAGTACAAGAATATTGTCAAGGTTGGGATGGAGGAAAGTGTTTTCTTTAACTCGGGAAGCTCAAAACTGAAAGAAAGCGGAAAAGAACTTCTTAAGAAACTCGTAGGAAATATTAAAACTATGCCGGATACCGTAGTGCGTGTTGTAGGCCATACGGATAATGTGCCCATAAAGCCGAAACTGCAAACAGTTATTGCAACTAACTGGGAATTTTCGGCTCTCAGGGCAACAAGAATAGTGAGATATTTGCAGGAAGCCGGTATATCTTCGAAGAGCCTGGTAGCGGTAGGGCGCGGTGATAATGACCCCATAGCTTCAAACGATACAGATTTGGGCCGCAAACAGAACAGGCGCATAGAGATAGGCATTGTTGACAAGGAAATGGAATCCAGTATCGGTGAAACCGAAGGCGTAAAAACAGACCAAAAGCCCCAATAATTTCACGTTGTCGTGTTTCAGGCCGCTTCTCCGTTATCTGTATTTTGCGATTTAGTGGGAGCTTCTTATGATACTTATAAGAAAATTTAGATATCGTATTTTACCGGGGATATCTGTTTTTCTTGTATACTGCCTGTTCCCGAGGTTGGCGTATTGTTATGTTGATCCGGACAACGGCAGTATCGTGTTTCAAGTTCTGATATCAGCAGTGTTAAGCACAGTTTTCTCTATAGGTACATTCTGGAAGAGAATAAGGCTTATACGCCGCCAGGCGCCGATATCACAGAGGTAAAAGAATGAGTTATTCTATAACGTATGACAACAAAGCCGATGCGCTTAAAATAATGGCTATGCGGGTTTTGAAGTTGCTTGCAAGCGTAACATCGTGCTTGTTTGCCGGATATATAGGTTTAGTTTATGCCAGGATAACCTTTTATACCTGGTTCAAATACCTGACAAAACCCAGGTTCGCTTTGCCCAACCGGGTTTTCGCGCCGGTTTGGGCCGTGCTGTTTGTGCTAATGGGCATTTCCGTTTTTCTGGTTTGGGAGCAAAAAACAACATATAAAAAGAGCGAAGCTCTGATGATATTCTATATCCAGTTGGCCGCAAATATATGCTGGCCGGTCGCTTTTTTCGGCATATGCTCTACCGTCGGCGGGTTGATCATGATACTTTATCTGCTCGGCTCGGTTGCCTGGACTATTAACAGGTTTTACGGGATATCGAGACCGGCGGCATATCTTCTTGTACCGTACCTGGTATGGATATCTTATGTAACAGTACTCAATTTCAGCGTTTATTATTTGAATTGAAAAAGGAAAAACATGCCAAAAAAACACATCACTGAAAGCGTTTTGATATTCATCAGTATTTCCAAGTGGCTAATACTAGCGATAGGCACCGGGATCCTTGTAGGTGTTTCTACCGCTCTTTTTCTTAAGACGCTTGATTGGGGCATACACTTTGCTTCTCAGTATACCTATTACTTTTTACTGCTGCCGCTGGGTTTTCTGTTGTGCGTTATGCTGGTAAATTACATAGCGCCGGATGCCAAAGGGCACGGAACGGAAAAAGTAATAGAAGCTGTACATAAGAATTCTGGAAGAATAAAAGCGATAGTTGTGCCGGTAAAGTTCGTTGCTACCGTTATTACGATAGCTCTTGGAGGCTCAGCAGGCAAAGAAGGGCCGTCCGCGCAGATAGGCGCTGGCATAGCGTCTACATTGGCTGACCTGCTCAGGTTAAAGGACAGCGAAAGGCAGAAACTTGTAATCTGCGGCATCAGCGCCGGGTTTGCATCTGTGTTCGGCACGCCTATTGCGGGTGCGATCTTCGGCGTTGAAGTGCTATTTGCCGGCAGGTTGTTGTACGATGTGCTTCTTCCTTCGTTCATAGCCGGACTTGTTAGCTACCAGATGACGTCGCACATGGGCATTGTTTATTTTTACCACCCTATCAATTTTGTTCCTGTGTTCAGCCAGGCATTTTTTGTCAACGTTATGATAGCCGGTATACTTTTCGGCATTTGCGCGATAATATTTATAGAAATAGTGAGTGCTATAGGAAAATATTCGGAAAAACTCAGCATAAGTAAACCTTTGAAAGCCCTTTTGGGCGGTGCGCTCTTGGTGGTTCTTGCGGTTGTATTTTCTAAAGAATATCTCGGTCTTGGCATCGATACTATTAAGAGCACGCTTGCCGGGCACAGCACGCACTGGTATTCCTTTCTGCTTAAAGCGGTATTTACCGGCATAACTCTCGGTTTTGGTGGAAGCGGCGGAATTATAACGCCGATACTATTTACCGGGGCGGCTTCAGGTACGCTTGTCGCCGGGCTGTTGCATCTTGATATCGCGACATTCGCGGCAATAGGCCTTGTGAGCGTTCTTGCCGGGGCCACCAACACACCAATAGCCTCAAGCATTATGGCAATAGAGCTTTTCGGCCCGCAGATCGCGCCGTACGCCGCGATGTCTTGCGTTATCAGCTACTTTATGACAGGGCACAGGAGCGTGTACCCGTCGCAGGTGTTCATTATAAAAAAATCGCAGTTCATTGATTTCGACCGCGGGCAGCGAAGTGGGGGACATCAAAACAGAAATATCCAGGAAAGCAGGATTGTAAAATTTTTAAACTATATAGCGCAAAAACTGCATATCAAGTAATTCAAAAGGAGGGTGTCATGTTCAAATTAGACGCTGATAGCATTAGGGCTTGACGTTGGGTATTTTTTGGGGCTTGGCGATGTTTATTTCTGGGGCTGATAAATATGGGAAGCATCTGGGGCAGCGGGATAATGCACGGCATGGCCACATTATATATAGGCTATAAACCGACTATGCCCGGCAGCATAATAGGCGGGATATGGGGTTTCTTTGACGCAGGCTTAGCCGGGGTTATAATAGCCTGGCTTTATAATAAAATTTCCTTGCATAAAGTCAGGGAGGAGAGAATGTTTTCAAAATCGTTTCAGGACTGGCTGATCTTAGGCTTGATAGTAGTATTTATTGTTTTTATCGTTTACATTTTTATTAAAAGCAGAAAGAATAATGGAAACGGGAATAATTAATTATTAATATTTCAGGGAACCAACGTATGGCAAATAAATATTTCAAACCGGCGATGTTTATATTGTGTCTGGCTTACGTAGCGGCGATGCATTGGTTCGATGTAAAAGTGATCGGAGTTGAAATTACTTTTACTTTGCTTTATCTGATCCCTATTTCCCTGGTTGCATGGTTTGCAGGGATTTATTACGGAGTTATTATAGGGTTCCTGTGTTCGCTGTCGTGGCTTCATGTATATTTTGTTGACAAGCATATTATGTCGTTTGACGATCTGGAAATTACTAATATAGTGTTAAATTCTCGATCTTTATGAGTTACGCGGTAATATTGGGAATGTTAAAGGAAGTTCTTGGCCGAGAAAGAGTTTTGGCAAGGATCGATAGCCTTACCGGGTTTCAAATAGTAAAGCGTTTGACTGACACGTTAAACGGTGAGATCGACAGGTCCATGAGGTACCAGCGGGCTATGAGCCTTATATATATGGACGTTGACAATTTTAAGGATAGTAAATGACAGCCATGGGCACAATATCGGGGACAAAGCTCTTAAAGAAACCGCAAATGACTCTAAAATCCGTTTTTCGCGCTTCAGATACAGCCGCCAGAATGGGCGGTGACGAATTTGCCGTGCTTTTGCCGGAAACAAATAACGTATCCGCAATGACAGTTGCTGAAAAACTTCGTATAGAATTTATGAAAATGGCTACTAAGTAATCAGTGGCCGATTTCCCTGAGCATTGGTTTGGCTACATTTACGAACCCTCCTAGAAACAGTGATGATATTATTAAACTTGCCGACGACCTGATGTATGCCGCCAAACGGAACGGCAAAAACAATATTAAAACCGGCGCTATGGTGAAATGGTAGAGAATATCATTGCGCCTTAGGATAACCGATGTGCATAAACATCGGAACCGGGGCGCAAAAATATCCTTTAAGATGCTTCTGGTGCGACCCCATTTGGAAATTGTACCACAATGAATATCAATGAAAGGCAGGCCACCCCTTAAACAAAGTTTTGAGTATGTAGAGTTAAGATTATGATATAATATGCACAAAGGGTTCGGGAAAGGATGCAAATATTCCCGGAGGGTAAGATGGTCGGGCCGCCATCTGGATATAATGTCCAGAGAACGGTCTATTTTTTGGGCCGATAATTGGATATTAATTCGATTATCGGTTTTTTGTTTCAGTAAAGTCTAAAAAGAACTGGTATGGATAATAAAGATCAGCAGAGGGTTTGAAAAATGCTTGAAACCGGCCTGTGCCTGATAATAATTTTAGTGCTTGTTCTGCCTGTCATGATACGGCCGGTGGAAAGGAACATAGAGGTGTTCCTTTTTATTATGGGCGTATTTGCAGCGACCTTGTCTGATTTTTTTGGTAAAGAACCTGTCTGGTCGCTGAAACTCATTAAAGAATCACTGGTTGAGCCTCTGATGATAACGGGTGCGGTTATGATTGTTGGGCTAATCGTGCATCATTTCAGGGATTTGATAACTGATTTTATTGTAAGAATAGAACGTAAGATTGGTTCAAAACTATTTTGTTTCATGCTTATTACGGTTTTAGGTGTTGTGTCAAGCGTTATCACGGCTATAATGGCGGCCATTATTCTTGTTGAAGTCGTCAATGCTCTGAAATTAGACAAGAACTATGAAATAAAGCTGGTGGTGCTTGGTTGTTTTGTGATAGGATTGGGGGCAGCGTTGACCCCTATTGGCGAACCTTTATCAACGATATGCATAGCAAAACTAAAAGGCGAGCCATACCACGCTGATTTTTTATTTCTTTTGAGAACAATAGGTGTGTTTGTTCTGCCGGGTATTCTGTTGTTGGGAATTATAGGGGCAATCATTGAACCTTCAATCAAAGCATATTCCAAAGACACGCTTGAGGAAAAAGAAAAAAGCAGTATAAAAGATATTTTTGTTTATTCAGGCAAGGTTTACGTTTTCATTATGGCGCTGATATATCTGGGCGCAGGTTTTAAGCCTATAATTGACCTATATGTGATAAAGCTTCCAAGTCCCGTACTTTACTGGCTCAACACGATTTCCGCAGTTCTTGATAACGCAACATTGACCGCTGCTGAAATAAGCCCCAAAATGAGCCTGCCGCAGATCCAATACATCCTTATGGGGCTTTTGATTTCGGGCGGCATGCTTATACCCGGCAATATCCCTAATATTATCTCCGCCAACAGGCTCGGCATAACAAGCAAGCAATGGGCAAAAATAGGCCTCCCGTTAGGATTATTGCTGATGATATTATATTTTATAGTATTTTCTTTAATTCCAAAATAAAGAATGGCAAAACATGAGACTAATAAAACGAATTTTAGGTAGATTATGGCTGTTTAGATTTATTACCAGACTGCTCTTTGGCTGGAAATGGAAGCGGAGTTTATATCCTGAACATGAGATTTATGAAAGAACAACAATAAATAAGAAAAAATAATTAGAAACTCTTTAATACATTGTTCTGCCAGTTTATCTGGTACGGTTACCTTAAAGCAAGCGGCTCAAGATAAATAGAAGGTAATTCATTGTAACATCAATAATAATTATGTTACAATTATCCAGTAAAAACAGGTCCGGATGGCGTCTAGTCCGGGACCCTCCCCATCTTAAACATATTGAATTATCAATCAATAGTTATAATTTCATGAATTGACCCCTAATGGGACGTACATTTCTAAGACGAAAACAGCAGGTACCCGCCTGTGCTTAACGTGTTATCGATAGACATGGCTATTCGCCATATTGATAACACAGCTACGGCGGGCATGAAAAGCTGTTTTTTTTATTTTGTTTCAACTGTTAGCGTTTGGAAAAAATTATATATTTGTGAGCTGGACAAAAGGAAGATTATAGTATATAATTAGCATATGCCAATAACACTTGAGGGGTATTATGCCAAGGCCATGTAAATGCAGGCGGGTCAGCTCAGGCCCGCAAAGCAACTATTTCAAACCGGCAGGAGTACCTTGCTCTGAGCTGGAAGAGGTGGTTCTTAAGATCGATGAGTATGAATCAATCCGTCTTGCCGATCTTGAAGAGCAATACCAGGAGAAGGCCGCGGAAAAAATGGGTATATCAAGACAGACATTCGGCAATATCATAATGTCCGCGCATAAAAAGATAGCAGATGCAATTATAAACGCCAAAGCGCTCAGAATAGAAGGAGGCATTGTAAAACTAGCACGCAGAAAAAGATGTTGCAGGAGATAACACGGGAGGTAAGTATATGAGAATTTGTATCCCAACAGAAACAAAAGACGGAAAAAACGCGCAGGTCTACGGACATTTTGGCAGCGCCCCATACTTTACGATTTATGACACGGACAAGGATGCGGTTGAAATAATAGACAATTCAAATCAGGAACATGCGCATGGTATGTGCAACCCATTGGGTTCGTTGACCGGAAAGAAAATAGATGCTGTTGTATCCGGTGGCATGGGTATGCGCGCTGTTCAGAAAATAAACGAGGGCGGTATTAAGGCCTACAGGGCTGTTGCAGGGACCGTGGCGGATATAGCGGCTCAATTCAAAAAGGGCGGGCTTGAAGAAATAACAGTTGATAACGCCTGTGCCCAGCACGGCGGCTGTCATTAAAAAAGGATGCACTATCTAAAGTGTCTTTTGAGGAGGACGTAATGGAAAATGAGTGTGAGTTGCTTGAGAAGTGTGGTTTTTTTAAGAAGTATAAAGACACAAAAGAACTTGCTTGTAAAGGCTTCATCGGATTATATTGCAAGGGAGAACAAATGAATGAATGTGCGCGAAAGGCGTACCGCAAGGAACACGGCCAGCCCCCTTCTGATGATATGATGCCTAACGGTCTAATGCTCCAACAATAGTGGTGAAACGTCGAAAACAATCATGAGTATCTTGAAAGATGGAATCCCATTTATAGGCATACCAGTCCTTATTGGAATCATATTCCTTGCATTTGGCATAAGCCCGTTTGTATTTATTCCGGGAGTTACGCTTATTGCCATAGGGCTTTTCTGTGCGTATTTTTTCAGGGATCCAAAGCGTACGTTGAATTTAGGGAATAACCATTTTGTATCGCCCGCGGACGGCACTATAATGGAAATTACCGAAGAAGGCGGTAAGAAGACCGTGCGCATATTCCTTTCGGTGTTCAACGTGCACCTGCAGCGCTCTCCTTGCGCCGGAAATGTGAAAAGCGTAGAGTATGTTCCGGGGAAATTCCTGCCTGCGATGAATAAGTCCGCTCATATGCTCAACGAACAGAATATATTTACCATTGAGACCACCAAAGGGGATATTGTAATAAAACAAATCGCCGGTATCCTTGCCAGAAGGGTCGTTTCATGGGTACAACCGAAAGAAATCCTTACGCAGGGACAAAAGATAGGTTTTATCAAGTTTGGTTCGCAAGTGGATATTATCTTGCCATCAACTGCGCAGGTAACTGTGCGGGTAGGGGAAACGGTGGTTGGAGGCGAAACGATCATTGCTCGTTATGAATAAAAGTTATAAGGCGATCATTTTTGATTTGGGCGGTGTTCTTGCAAAGCACCGCGAAAAGCTCAGGGTTCTTGACTGGCTAGAGGGGCGGCTTGACCGCCTTGGGTTCTGGAATTGGTGGATTCATTCGGAGCTGGTAAAAAAGTTTGAAACAGGCAAGATGTCTCCGGAATCATTTGCGGAAGGTATCATCAGAGAACTTGGCCTGCGTGTGACTGTGAAAGAATACCTCGCAGACCTCTCGCTTAGTTTTGAAGCAATTTATCCTGGTGCAACTGAGCTTCTGCGAAAGCTTTCTTCGCATTATGTGCTTGGAGCTCTTTCAAATACAAACGAGCTTCTCTGGGAACGGTGCAATACACTGGGCATCCTTGCATGCTTTCATCAGACATTCCCATCACATAAAATCGGATTTATAAAGCCCGATCATAGAATATACAGGCACGTTATTACGACACTAAATCTGCCGCCGGAGCAGATACTCTTTTTAGACGACAATAAGGAAAACGTAACTGCCGCGCGTTCTTTGGGGATAGATGCTCATATGGTGAAAGGAATCAAGGAGGC
The DNA here is from genome assembly GCA_963794945.1 of Endomicrobiales bacterium. Classification (GTDB taxonomy): domain Bacteria; phylum Elusimicrobiota; class Endomicrobiia; order Endomicrobiales; family CAWCFT01; genus CAWCFT01. Next base: position 79,534 of record CAWCFT010000014.1, on the reverse strand, counting down.
AGAAATATTGCTTCTTGAACTCAGGTTGCTGCAATAAAATAAAAAATATATGTTACCGATTCTTATCAAATTAGGGCCATTGACTATTCATACGTATGGCGTGATGATCGCGCTCGGTATGTTTTTGGGGTTTCAATACATTCTAAAATACTTGCGCAGATATGCTGTTCCCGAAAAACGTATTTTAGATATGCTGTTATACGCCGTTGTTTCAGGGCTGATTGCTGCCCGGTTGACCTACGTGCTTCTCAATTTGAAATATTACTCTCATAATATAATGGATATTTTCAAAATATGGGAAGGCGGGCTTGTGTTTTATGGTGGATTCGCCGGGGGATTGCTGGCAGTTATATTATTTACCCGTATTCACCAGGAATTGCGATTATGGACAGTTGCCGATGTGTTCGCCCCGGCATTGTCTCTTTCACACTGTTTTGGGCGTATAGGTTGTTTTTCCGCCGGTTGTTGCTATGGCCGGGAGACGTGCGCACCATGGGCGGTTACTTATTCGAACAAGAATTCCCTGGCGCCTTTGAATATCTCACTGCATCCGACACAGTTGTACGAAGCGGCCAGCATGCTTATCATTTTTATTCTGTTGGACCTCCATAACCGGAAGAAACATGCTGAAGGCCTGACTTTTGCCTGGTATCTTATCCTCTACGGTATTGTGCGTTTCTGCATAGAATTCCTGCGCGGCGATGACCGGGGCGGTTTCGTGGCACATCTTTCGCCAAGCCAATTGTTTTCTCTTCTGTTGATTATCGCGGGGATTGTTATATTTCAATTAAGAAGACGATCATCGAGAGAAAATAACGGGAACTCTCCCGCTATTTAATCACATCCGAACTGCCCTATCGTATCCTTATCCGGCCATACCAGCAATTTCTACTATCCCAGTATATTATCGGAAGTTCACTGCGCTCATTACAAACGCAGCACACCATTCGTAATGCAATGAAATAAACACAATGATGCACTAAAGTTACATTAAACACGTATGAACGTTACATCGCAGAGTTATAATGAATCAGGGGTCACTGGCAGAATTTTCAAAAGAGACACTTCCCATTTGGCTTTGAATTGCGGAATTAAGTCAGCTTATTATGTAATCCGGCAATGTTGGTGCAGCTCTTAATAAATTATAATAAACTGTTGAGTTTTTAATTAAAAATTTCAAGGCGCGCAAAAATGAAATTAATAATGACCGTGGCATTTATCGTGGTGGTTGTGATAATGTTTGCGTATTATAAAACGATATACTCTTCTAAAATGAGAGATGTAAAGTCCTCCGGAGGTACGGTAAATATTTACAACGTGGAAAAAAGAGGTTTTATAACAGTGCCGATAATTATAAAGACAGATGCCGAATGGGGGAAACTGCTCACGCCGGAGCAGTACAAAATAACGGTAAAAAGAGGCACGGAAAAGCCTTTCGCGAATAAGTACTATAATAACAAGAAAAAAGGCATATACCGTTGTGTCCGCTGCGGCACAGACCTTTTCAGCTCCGATCAGAAATATGATTCCGGTTCTGGCTGGCCAAGCTTTACTGCACCAGTTTCGGAAAAGAACGTCGTTTCGCATGATCACCGCACGCTATTAGGCATGCGGACACAGGTGCTTTGCGCCAGGTGCGGCGCTTATCTTGGAGAAGTGTTTGACGACGGCCCGCCTCCCGCACACAAGCGTTACTGCATGGATTCACCCGCATTTGAGTTTGTTGAAGTGTTACCGGGTGATAATGTAATGCGTCATTAGTTATCGCTTATTCCAGGGGACAACAATGGCTAAAAACACATTGAGAAATTTAATAGCATCGGACTCGAATCTCAGGAATTCATTATTCAGGCTTCTTATTGTATATTTTTTGCTCATTATTGTATTAACGGGGCTAGGTTATATCTATTTTGAAGACCGTAAAAACGAAATACTAAACCAGAGAAAAGACGAACTATCAGTTATTGCGGAGCTTAAAGTCAACCAGATAGTCAACTGGCGGAACGAACGTTTGGGGGATGCCTCAAAACTTGTCCCAATATTTGAAGATTCTAATAAAATTAACCAGCTTCTGAGAATCCAAAATAAAGAAGAACATAATAAGCTGTTTTATGGTTGGGTCAGGCATTTTTATGATTATCTGGAATATAATGGTATATTTCTATATTCAACGTCACTGAAAGAAATTGCCTTTAAGAGTAAAACCGGTGAAAACATACCGCTTGGCAAGTATGAAAACGATCTTGCATCCAGGGCTATAAAAAATAAGGAAATAATATTATCCGACCTGTACAGGAATGAGTTTGATAAAACAATAAACCTTGATATCTACGCTCCTGTAATCGAAAACTATACCTCCGGAGTGCATGTTATAGGCCTTATAATATTAAGAATTGATCCTAACAAATTCCTTTACCCGTTCATACAGTCCTGGCCCGTTAAAACCAAGACATTTGAAACGCTGTTAGTGAGAAAAGAGGGGAACATCGTCCTCTATCTAAATAAACTCAGATTTCTTCAGAATGCCGCGCTTTCATATTTCATTCCGCTTGATAAATATAAATCTACCGCGGCCATGGCCGCTCAAGGCTTCGAGGGTGTTACGGAAGGCTTTAACTACCGGGGTAATCGGGTCGTCGCAGCGATAAAAGCAATCCCTGATTCAAAATGGAAACTGATCGCAAAAATTGACAAAGAAGAGGTTTATGCTCCTGTCAGGAGGAGGGAGTTGCTAGTCTCGCTGCTGGTTTTTTGCAGTATTTTAGTAGCAGGAGCTATACTGTGGTTTATGTGGTACCGCCAGATAGGGATGATTTACAAAAAACAGTATGAAACGGAAGTCGAGCGAAAGACCATTGCAAAGAAATATGATTATCTTATAAGATACGCAAACGTTATTATTCTCATTTTGAGTAAAGATCTGCGGATAATAGAAGCGAATGACAAAGCGCTCAGTTCGTACCAGTACACTCAAATAGAGCTGTTGCAGATGACTTTAAAAGACCTGCAGGCTCCGGAAACTTCAGAAGCATTTTTAAATAAATTCAAGATATTTGAAGAAAAAGGCAACCTTATATTTAAAACCATCAATAAACGGAAAGACGGCAGCACTTTCCCTGTAGAAATTAACCTACAGCGCTTCGTTATAGAATGGAACGAGTTTTATCAGGCCATTATCAGAGATTTAAGCTGATATTTCTATATTTATAAGTTGACAAGCGAGCAGTATGCTGAAATAAGTCAGCAGAAAGCTGAATCAGATAATTCTTTAAGGGTTGATAAATTTATACTATTTTCATAAAGCTGATGTTAATATGAAAAAGTGTATTGTAATATTAGTTTGCTGTTGTTGTGTTTGGTTCCGAACCAATAATACAAGATGCAAATGAATATTTGATTCTCTTTTCAAACGTCGTCAAATAACCTGCTCAAAAAGGATAATTTATGTTAAATAAAACACAAACAATAACGGGTAGCAAATCGAACGGCCGTCAAACGTGTCAGAAAATGATCGCAATTCTTATTGCGGCCGCCTGCATAGGATTTGCGTCAGCCGCCAGCCGGGCCGAGGCGAAAGAGCAAAAGTCGATGACAGACACGCAGATAACGAATGCTGTCGACCAGATGTTCATTAACGACGGGGTGCTGCAGAACAACTTGATCGACACAAAAGTAAAAGACGGCATTGTCACGCTTTCGGGCACGTCGAACACTCTTATAGACAGAGAGCGCGCGGCAAAAATAGCTGAGACTGTTATCGGCGTGCGGGGCATTGTCAATACCGTAGAGGTAAAAGCTCCGGCAAGACAGGACGAGGAAATCAGAAAAGATATCAGCTTAGGATTGTCTTATGACGCGGCGACAAGTTTATACAAGATCGAGCCGAAAGTTAAAAACGGCGGCGTAACGCTTGGCGGCACGGTGGAGTCTTATCGGGAAAAACAGCTCATTTTAGACGTCGCCAAAAGCGTTAGGGGTGTAAAAGATGTGAAAGACGGCATTGTCGTGAAGTCAACGATTGAACGCCCGGATGCGGTTATCTCCGCGGAAGTTAAAAATGCCATCGCAATTGACGTATGGCTTGAACAGTGCTTGATAATCACTAAAGTCAAAGACGGTATAGTGACGTTGACCGGCGTTGTTGGGAGCGCGGCGCAGCAGCCGTGCGATAGAGCTGGCATGGACTGCCGGAGTGTTTTCGGTGAACGCGGAAGCCCTGAGGATAGAGCCGTGGGACAAGCTGCAGGCGCAGCGGGAAAGCACGATCAAAAATGACCGGCAGATCAGCCAGGCCGTGAGCGACGCCTTCTCGTATGATCCACGCGTTAAACCGTTCAGTATCAGGCTGGATGTGGACAATGCCATTATAACGCTTAGCGGAGAAGTGGGTAATCTAAAAGCCAGGCGTGCAGCCGAACAGGACGCCAGAAATACCGTAGGCGTATGGCGTGTAAAGAACTTGCTCAAAGTCCGTCCGGTAAGCCAGTCCACAGATGAATATATTGCACGCGGCGTTTCTTTGGCTCTTCTGCGTGACGCGGTTATGGACGGCTATGATATTAATGTGAAAGCCAGGAACGGCGTTGTAACGCTCACTGGTACAGTGGACACAAATTATGAGAAGGTGCAGGCAGATGATATCGCTTCGCGGACGAACGGTGTTCTTAACGTGAAAAATAATATAGCGGTCCGATACCCGGGCCTGCCTTATTACGATTTAAGCTATGAGCCCGACTGGAACTATACGCCCTACTATTCCTACTGGGATGGGTTTCACGCGCCATACTACTACTCTACCTGGCCTTACCTTACCGATAGGGAGATAAAAGAGAATATAGAAGAAAATATACTGTGGAGCGCCTGGCTGAACCACAGCGATCTTGACGTAAAAGTGAACAACGGCACAGCGACCCTCACCGGCAAGGTCAACAGCTGGTTTGAGTTCAATAAGGCGTCAAGGTGCGCCTACGAGGGCGGCGCTCAAAAGGTCAATAACGATATAGTGGTTGAACGAAGTAAATATAAATGAAACAGACATATCGCTGTCGTGAAGCAATAATAATGAAAATGACCGCGGCTCATCGGCGGGTCACCTGAGATTTGAAAGCAAAATAATATGAGTTCGAATTATCAAGAAATAATTGATGCTCTTAAAAGAAATGCAACGGGTATTTTCAGGTGAAAGGTAAGGTCGAGTTGAACAAATTTGCCGTATTTATTGCCTCAATCTTATTATTGGGGTATTTTGCCGTTTCTTCTTTTTCAGGCAGTGGCCCGAAAAATGATATCAGAAAGATCCAAAATCCATCTTCCATAGAGGCTGCGATAGAGGAAATTAAAAAAGAGCAGGGAGTGGACAATGTTTTTCTGATAAACCCTGACAAGGTAAGCGACAGGCTGCTCGAAAAAACAGGCGAAGCCTTGATTAAAAACATGCCGCCTAATCCTCGCGAGCATGAGATATTTGATGGTTTTATTATAGGGAAAAAAGGGCTTTCTTCGCTTAATGTGGTGCACAGGTTTATGGGTTATCATTACCTGAAAGGAGATTTTTACGGCGGTCCCGGAAACCTTTACGGCCCCGACCTGGTCTGCGGCCCGGTAGTTTCCAAGCCAAGAAGAGGCAATTCTTTTATTATGTTCAGCGCCCGTTACCTGGCGTTATTATGGTTTCTGTTAATCGTTATGGCATTAACCAATGTTTACCTGTTGCTGAAAATACGCACAAAAGTAAAATAATCAGAAGGGGGTGAATTATATCCAGCCGCAGCCATCGCAAATGCGGGGTTCCACAAGACGGCGGCTGAAAACAGTAATAAGTTTACCTATTGGAAGGGTTCAGCGAAAAAAAGCAGTTTAGCTGCTTTTCTGAGCGCGGAAGGGAAACAACGTTTCCCTCCGGGAGCGTTTCGGCGAGTTGTAAAAACCTTGCGAGCCGAAACAACCTGAACGAAGTGAAGGTAAGTCCCGCTTAAGCGGGACGCGACATAAAGGAGATTTCCATGAAAAAAAGTATTTATGCCATTATAATCGTTTTGCTGGCGGGGGTAGTTCTATATCAAAGTCACGTAATTGCAAAGACAAAAAATGAAGGCAAGCAGGCCGAAAATTCGGGTTTTATGGCGCAGGGCAATGTTCCTGCGGATTTAGATAAACTGGCCGATGAGATCGATAAAAAAATCGTTAAGGATGAAGCTGAAACGGCTAAGATCTTCGATAAGTATTTCAACAGCGATTTCTTTAAGGCCAGCGCGGAACCATTCAAGCAAATTCAGGAATCCCGTGATAGAATGATGAATAAATTTGAAAAAGAAACACAGAGCGTATTCGGGAAAAGCTGGGATAACTGGTACAAACAAAAGTTCGAGCTGTCCGGTATAACTTCTTCTGTTAACGACACAAAAGACAGTGTGGTTATGAGCTTTAAAATGCCGGACGTCGATAACAGGAGCATTAAGGTGGACATTAACGATAAGAGGATCGATATGGAGTACGATTCTAAAAAGACCGAGGAATCGAAGAAAAAAAATAGTGAAAGCTATTCTTCCGCGCAGGAGCATGTTACGAAAATACTTCCTGTCCCGGCAAACGTAGATGCCTCAAAGGCAAAAATTGACGCAAAACAAGACGGTATAACCATAACGTTCCCAAAGAAGATGCCGAAAAAGGGATGATCCTATAGTATCAGGATTAAGGCAGCCTATGCGTAAACAAGGAAAATTGCGGGTTTACTGATATTGCGGTGAATAGATGTTTGGTATGCTTCGCTTGAAATATCAAACAGAATGTTTTAGAATACTCTCGTAAAGTTGTGTGCTTTTGCACCTACGGCAGATGGATCTTTTGGATCTTTCTGCCGTTTGTGGTATTTGCAGAGAAAATAAGTCTCAATAAACGGCAGAATATGGGAAATCTAACTACAGATGATTAATGCAATTGCCAGGTCTTTCAATAAACTTTCAAAGAAGAAAATTTTCATTCTGGGGTGTTTCCTCGTATTCCTTTTTGGAGGTATAGGTCTGTTAACCAGGCATCAGATAGTGTTCGGAGTATTTTATCTGCTCCCGGTATCTATTGCTTCCTGGTACGGAAACAGGCGTCAGGGTATCATTGTATCCATCTTAAGCGTTCTGATGCTGCTAGTTGATGACATATACTCACATCATAGGCCAATATCTTCTTTTCTTCTTTATTGGGACGCCTTTGGAAGGCTTCTGCCGTTCCTCATTATCGCCTACGTATTTCCTGCTTTAAGAAATGCTCTTCAGCAGGAGCGGGAATTTTCACGAACTGATCCGCTTACCGGAATTGCAAATACGAGGGCCTTTTATGAGCTTGCCTTCCGGGAACTAGAAAGGGCTCAGAGAGATAACTATGAATTAACCGTTTCTTACATGGATATAGATAACTTTAAGTTGATAAACGATTCCATGGGACATGCAGAAGGCGACGCGCTTTTGCGTGAGGTGGCGAAAATAGTTCATGAATCCATTCGTACGATCGATATAGTTGCCAGAATAGGGGGCGATGAGTTTGTCAGTCATGCTGCCTGAAGCTGGCTACGATGAATCCAGGGAAATTATTCTCAGGATCCATGATAACCTCATTGAGCAAATGAAGAAGAACAATTGGGGTGTAACGTTCAGCATAGGAGCGATTACATACCGCAGTTGTATTAATTCGATAGACGCAATGATAAAGGAAACGGATACCATTATGTATAACGTTAAAAGCAGCGGTAAAAATAATGTTATTCATAAGATGGTTGAATAAAACATTGCATGAATATATTTCTTTTCACTTTCCTGGTTTTGACAGGATCAACACTCGCGGGATTGCTCGGATCTTTGACGGGGCTCGGCGGCGGCGTGATTATTGTTCCTCTGCTTACCCTTGTTTTCGGTGTGGATATCCGGTACGCAATCGGCGCATCGCTCGTGTCCGTTATTGCCACTTCCTCAGGGGCGGCTTCTGCGTATGTAAGGGAAGGTTTTAGCAATATACGGGCCGGCATGTTCCTGGAGATAGCGACGACGATCGGGGCGATTATCGGCGCTTCGTTAACTGTGTTATTCGCGCCTTCTATTATTGCCATAATATTTGGTGTTGTGCTGATTTATTCCGCCTATTCAGCGGGCAGGCCTCCTAAAGAAGACATAAACCAGATTCCTGACAGGCTGACAACATGGCTGAGGATGAACGGCAGTTATCCTTCACTAGAAGGCGAAAAGGCATATACTGTACATAATGTCCCCGGAGGGTTCGGTGTTATGTTCGTTGCCGGCGGCCTTTCAGGCCTCTTAGGCATCGGTTCAGGCGCGCTAAAAGTGTTGGCGATGGACCGCATAATGCGTATGCCGTTTAAGGTTTCGACAACCACCAGTAATTTCATGATAGGTGTTACCGCCGCGGCAAGCGCCGGCATTTATCTTGTTAATGGGTATATAGAGCCCGGGCTTGCAATGCCTGTCATGCTGGGTGTGCTGGCTGGTTCTATGATCGGGGCAAGGATACTTAAGGAAGCGAGATCGAAATTATTGCGAATAATATTTGTGCTTGCTATTCTTGCACTGGGCCTGGAGATGATCTATAACGGTTTCGCGGGGAGATTTTAAGTGGCTATTCATAAAGAAGTCTTGACCAACGAAGAATTTGAAGCAATTATTGGCCGTATCCTGCAGATCGGCGTTATTGCCGCGGCAACGGTCGTATTGATTGGAGGAATACTATATCTTGCTCGTCATCCATATATACTTCCAGAGTATCACACTTTTAACCAAGCAGCGCCATATGCCAGGAGTTTATCCGGCATCATTGCAAACGCTATGGCGCTTAGAAGTTACGGTATTATACAACTCGGACTATTGCTGCTTATCGCTACACCGATAATTCGGGTTATATTCTCTGTTATCGGATTTGCCATCCAGAGGGATGTAACTTATGTCGTAGTCACCTTGATCGTGCTAACCGTACTGTTGTATGGTTTTATCGGTTATGGACTAAAGTAGATATCGAGTAACCCAAAATATTTTAAACATTACTTCAATTTCAAGAGCTAGTGTGGTGCGTCCAACATATCTTTACATTTGCTGAAGGGATTGTATCCAGCGCCTAGGCGCGAGGAGTGCGGCCCCGCCGCGGCGGGGTAATCGACGAGCAGCGACGGCGATGGGTGCAAGCCCTTCAGCCCATTGGGAATGCCAGCTTTGGCCGGCTTCTGCGTCGCTCATCGTTCATCCCGCCATGGCGGGACAGCTGCTTCGCTTCTTGAATCCGGCTCAAATCTGGCATTCAAATGTCAAGATATGTTGGACGCACCACACTAAAGTACACCTTTCACCGCCAGTAGAGCGGTAACAGATATCAGTATCCAGAGGATCACGCCCAGAAGAACCGGTTTGATGCCTACGACCTTCAAAGTTTCCCGCGAAAGCCCCGCGCCGATAAGAAAAAGGGTGATCGTCAGCCCTGTTTTCGCGAGGCGTACCAGTGAAGTGTATGCCGGGTTGAAGGCCGGCAGCAGAGTAACAGAAATGGATGCCAGCACGAAAAAGAAAATGAAATAGGGTGGCGATACTTTCGCGGACTTGTTTTTGAGGATAGCGGCCGCAATGAGCGATAGTGGGATGATCCACAGTGCTCTGGTCAGTTTTACAGTTGTAGCTACCTGCAACGCTTCATGACCGTAGCGCGCCGCGGCGCCTACAACCGAACTGGTATCGTGTATGGCGATAGCCGCCCAGACGCCGAACTGATTTTGAGTTAGCCCGAAAAAATGGCCTATTGCCGGGAAGATGAAGAGAGCTATTGAATTAAGTATAAATACTGTGCCCAGGGAAACCGATATCTCATGTTCGTTTGCGCCGATTATCGGTGCGATGGCGGCAATGGCGCTTCCGCCGCAAATAGCTGTTCCAGTTGAGATCAAACGCGAAATATTCTTGCTTACCGTGAGTAATCTGCCGATCACGTAGCCCGCGAATAAGGTCCCGAATATCGTAACAACAGTGAACATCACGCCGGTTTTGCCCGCCTTGACTACCTCTCCGAAGTTCAGCCCAAACCCCAGCCCGACTACAGATATCTGTAAAAGGTATTTAGTAATTTTGCCGTTATGTTTCTTATAAGGATGCCCGATTGTAAACGCTAATATCAATCCCAGCGCCAAGGCAATTGGCGGAGAGGAATACGGCGTACAGCAAAAGACCAGGCCCAGGATAAATAGCAGCGGCCTGCTCCAATGCTCACGAGTATTCATATTATTGTTCATCGTATTTTCTTGCATAATGGGTAATATTATACTTATTTAAGTAGGAAACATAAATAATGCTTGACATATATATCGTAATAATGTAATATACAGATATAAGAATATAAGGAGCGGAATATGGTTGAGGCAAAGATAGTTGATATTAATAAGGACTTATGTACCGGGTGCGGTGTATGTGTTTCGATGTGTCCTCAACGGATACTGTATTTAGACAAGAAAACAAAAAAATGCAGCGTAACTGATGAAAGCAAGTGCGACCGTTTGGCTGGATGCGAAAGAGCTTGCCCTGTAAATGCGATTAAAATCATCGGAAAGGAGACTCTATGGGGATTGATCTTGAAAAAGATAGTGAAGCATTAAAGGCTTTGGGCCATCCAATAAGGCTTAAGATTGTCATAGGGCTTCTTGAGAGCGACGGCTGCAATGTCAATAAAATAGTCAGTAAGCTTAAAATACCGCAGTCGACCGTGTCCCAGCATCTGGCTAAACTTCGCCATGCGCATATTTTAGTGCCAAGCAAACAAGGAGTAAAGATCCGCTATTGCATAAAAGATAAGAGAATTGCCGGTCTAATAGCCGCTTTGAAGGGTTAAGGCCAATAGGAGAATAATTATGGAGCATTTAACAAAAGAAACGTTTAAAGCCAAAGTATTTGATTATGAGAAAAAGAAAGAATGGGATTTTGTAGGTGATTTGCCGTGCATCATAGATTTTTACGCCGACTGGTGCGGCCCGTGTCAGATGGTAAGCCCCGTACTTGAAACCTTATCGAAGGAGTATAAAGATAAAATTGACATTTATAAGATAGATACGGACAAAGAGAATGAGCTTGCCGGTGCATTCGGAATAAATACTATACCCAGTATCATGTTCGTTCCAAAGAAAGGAAAGCCGCAAATGCAAGGTGGGTGCTTTATCCAGGCAAGCATTTGTGAAAGAGATCAACGAATTATTATTAAAGACATCCTATAATAAGTCAAGTGCGAAAAAGCATTAAGTTGTCAAAGAGCGTTTAAGACATATCCACGGGTAATGGGCGAAAAAGGTTAAGCGACAGCAAAGACGCGAGCCGGGTTGTAAGACTGGCCTGATTTAAGCATAGAAAGCATCATTTGAGCGATTTTTTTAGCGACACAGATAAGGGCTTGTTTTTCAGTTTTACCCTGGGAACGTTTTCTGTTGTAAAGGGAACGCATTTCGGTATTGTGCCTGATGGAAGCAACAGCGCACATATAAAGGGCCCAACGCAAGTAATTAGGGCCGCGTCTTGAGATTTTATTATCGCGGCAAGTAGTGCCTGACTGATATATTTTAGGGTAAAAGCCGATGTGTCCGATAATGGCTTTAGCGTCATGAAAGGAAGCGCCGTCCAATCCGATGGCAGATAGTACGGCAGCCAGAGTTTTCTTACCGACGCCGTTAATAGAAAGCAGGTTTTCACCCGGGAAAGAATCGTCGGGTCCTTTAGGGCTTAAGATATCGGTTATTTGTTTATCGAGTTCATTGATATCGTTTTCGAGATTTTTAACATAAGTGAGGATCATTCTAAGGTTAGAGCCGCGAGCGGCTTTAGCTTTGCCTGAGAATGAAGAGTTCTTTGCAGAATCAAGCAAGGTTTGAATTTCGCCGATATTGAAGTTGTTGCCCTGAATAGAGCGGACAATCTTTTCGATATGTTTAGTTTTAGCCAGGGCCAAATCCTTAGCTGTAGGGAATTGGGAAAGGATTTGGATAGAGGCGATGTTGAAGGGGTTTTTGAGAGATGTTTGCCTGTATTCAGGGAACACGAGTGAAATCAGAGCGAAAGCCTGACGTTTATAGTTTTTCTGATCTTTGAGGAATTCGAAACGGAGCTTAACGAGTTCGCGCAGTGTAAGGGCGATTTCGTCCGGTATGAGGCAAGCGCCGTATTCGCCGGTGCGCAAGAGGCTGGCGATGACTAAGGTATCGATGTCATCGGTTTTAGCTTTCATACGCAAGGCTTCGCGGAATTTGTTTACGAAATACGGGTTAAGCAGAACGGTCTTAACGCCTTTAGTGGTCAAGAATTCCAAGATATTTTCCCAGAAGTTGTTGGTAGCTTCAAGTCCTGCGAGAATATCGGCAAACGGGATAGAAAGCTTAACAAGCCGGGAGATAAGTTCATTAAAGCCGTCTTGGCTGTTTTCTATAGAGAAAACAGTTGAAACAGTGTTGCCTTTTTCATCGGTGATACGAACACGGTGGAATTTACTTGCAAGGTCTATACCAATGTAATGCATGGGAACAGCTCCTTTACGGATAGATTTATTCAGCAGGTTCCGGCAAGGTGTTTGACCAAACATAGCCTGGGAATATGAATGGTGATTCCGTATCAACGGGATCCCATAGCATCCTAAATGAATGTTTCCAGGTCAAACGTGCAGGAAGCGATAGTCTTTTAAAAATGGTAGCCGATAAATCGGTTCCATATGAGGAGAGAAATCGTCTTTCCTGCTGAACGGGGCTTACGCCCCTAATGAATTATACACAGAATTAACAGTATTCACAAGAGAAAAAAGTAGCAAAAAAGAGAAATTCGACGATTGCTACTAATTCGTGTCACTGTACTACACAGTGAACATTATACCAGGAGCCGTGAGGGTCGAGACAGCCGGTGGCGGTGTAGTATCAACGGTCACGAAATATTTAAGTGTAGAGGTTGTGTAGTTAAGTGCATTATCCATGGTATTAACGCGCCAGGTGTAAGAGGACTGGTTAAGAGTAAGAGTAGCGTTAGTAAGCAGGGTAGCAGAGCTGTAGCTGATAACCGAGAAAGCCGGGTCGGTAGAGACTTCAAGGATATAGTTAGCAAGGCCAGCCGGGGAGTCAGTTACCCCCGCCCAGCTGAAGTTCAAGGTCATCTGGTTGGTAGTGAGGCTGTTCAAAGGCGTATTGAGTGTAGAGATAGCCGGCGGCGGTGTAGTGTCAACGGTGACGAAGTATTTGACAGTAGAGGTTGTATAGTTAAGGGCGTTATCCATGGTGTTAACACGCCAGGTGTAAGATGACTGGTTGAGGGTTAATGTAGCCGAGTTGTTAAAGACCCAGGAAGAAGTGATGACGCCCGAGAAGTCCGGTGCTGTGGAGACTTCGAGTATATAGTTAGCAAGGCCCGCAGGAGAATCAGTGACAGTTGACCAGCCAAAAGTCAAAGTCATTTGGTTGGTAGTGAGGTTATTCAGCGGCGCGCTAAGTGTAGACACAGCCGGCGGCGGAGTAGTGTCAACAATGACTGACCAGGTACTTGACCATATTCCAAGATTGCCAGCATAGTCACCAGCCCGAACTTGCCAATAGTAAAGATTCTGGTTCAAAATAGTAGAAGTGGCATAATTGTTAGGTGTTGTGGAAGTGAAAACTATTTTCCCGAAATCAGAAGAGGTTGCAACTACAATAGTATAATTTGTTGTTCCTGAGCCTATACCATCGTTTGAAACCTGCCAGCTAAAACCAACATTTACAGTGCCAGTTGATGAAGCATTTAGAGGAGCTGATAGTATGGGCGCTGGCGGCGGAGTTGTGTCTTTCCTTACATAAAAAGCATCGTAAAGCGTGGTGGAAGAGCCAAGCGCGTCATAGGCTGTAACAGCGATATAGTTTGTCCCATTCTGCAGAAGCGACCAGATATAGTAATTAGGCGTAAAAGTGGACGGTACTAGATTCCACGCGGTGTTATAGGTATAAACGTTAGTAGTAACAACAATGGTTTCCGGGAGATATTTTATTCCGGATCCATGCGTGCCGGAATAGGCTGAAACGGTTATGCTTGAAATTACAGCATTCTGTCCGTTTTGAACTGCAACGTTATAGGGCTGAGAAACAAATGACTGGCTTGAGTTGTACCAGTTGAAGTCGCCGGCCTGGTTATCGTGAATTATAGGCGTAGTAATTGTCGGCCTGAAAACCGAGAAAGCATCCAGGTAAGTTGTAGTGTTTCCGGCAAAGTCTTGTATCTGAATAAAGCCGTATGATGTTGTTCCTGCTGGCAAAGCACCGAAATTTATCTGCCATGGGCTGGTGTAATATGTTGTTCCCGGAGAAGTGTTCAAAAAAATCTGTGTCCAAGGGCCTGTTGCCGAATTAAGGCTATACTGCGCGTTATTGAGCCCCGAACACCCGGGCACCATGCCTGGTGTTGGCGGGTCAAAGAAGTTAATGTTCATATACCACTGAGAATATGAATAGGAATAGCTTGAAACGTTTACAACGCACACCGGCGCGTGAGTGTCTTTAAGAATGAAAAATGATGGCGAAGGCGATGTAGTAAGGTTGCCTGCCGCATCATAAACTCGTGTGTATACAAGGTTAGTAGTGCCTTCGTAAAGGCTGTTAAAATTCGAGTTTGTTATTGGCCATGAAGAATAGTATGCGGCATACGTTGTTGAACCCGCGAATATATTCTGCCAACCCACGATGACATTACTGTTAGCGTCTGTAAGTTGGTATTGGGCTGTTACACAGCCTGACAATGAATCCTGAAAGAACACTCCATAAACCGCGCCGGAAGAAGACCGCCACTGATAGTCGCCAGGCTGATCGTTGACTATTAACGGAGGTGTTGTGTCAACTGTCACGAAATATACAGCGGTTGAGGTAGTATAGTTCAGCGCGTTGTCCATGGTATTGACGCGCCATGTGTATGAGGACTGGTTAAGCGTAAGAGATGCCGAATTGAGCACGACCCATGACGAGTAATTAATGGTCCCGAAAGCGGGGTCCGTAGAGACCTGGAGAATGTAGTTTGAAATACCCACTTGAGCGTCAGTGACCCCGGTCCAGCTGAAGTTCAGCATCATCTGGTTAGTGGTGAGGTTATTAAGCGGTGTGTTAAGAGTGGCAACCGCTGGCGGCGGCGTTGTGTCAACGGTAACGAAATACACAGCTGTAGACGTAGTATAGTTCAGTGCATTGTCCATGGTGTTAACTCGCCATGTGTAAGAAGACTGGTTGAGAGTAAGTGTAGCCTGATTAAGCACAACCCAGGAAGAGTAGGCTATTGGCACAAAACTTGAGGATGTAGCCACCTCAAGGATATAGTTAGCAATGCCGGCAGGCGAATCAGTGACACCTGTCCAGGTGAAGTTTAAAGTCATCTGGTTGGTGGTCAGGTTGTTAAGAGGTGTATTTAGTGTAGACACAGCAGGCGGGGGTGCAGTGTCAACCGTAACGAAATAGACAGCCGTAGAAGTGGTATAGTTTAAAGCATTGTCCATGGCATTAACACGCCATGTGTATGAAGACTGGTTGAGAGTTAGAGAGGCCGAGTTATTAACGACCCACGAAGAATAGTATAACACCCGAGAAAGTAGGAGAAGTAGAAACTTCAAGGATATAATTCTTAAGTCCCGCAGGGCTATCAGTGATAGCCCCCCATGGAAATTCAAAGTCATCTGGTTAGTAGTGAGGTTATTTAAAGGAGCCGTAAGGGTGAGACAGCCGGCGGCGGAGTCGTGTCAACTGTCACAAAATATACGGCTGTGGAAGTAGTATAGTTCAGTGCGTTGTCCATTGTGTTTACGCGCCAGGTGTAAGATGACTGGTTAAGCGTAAGAGTAGCCTGGTTGAGTACTACCCATGAGGAATAGATAACACCCGAGAAAGTAGGAGAAGTTGAGACCTCAAGGATATAGTTGGCGATACCTGCAGGCGAATCGTTGACCCCTGTCCAGGTGAAGTTTAAAGTCATCTGGTTGGTGGTCAGGTTATTAAGAGGCGTATTTAGTGTTGACACAACAGGCGGCGGTGCAGTGTCAACAGTAACGAAATACACAGCCGTTGAAGTGGTATAGTTTAAAGCGTTGTCCATGGCATTAACGCGCCAGGTGTAAGAAGACTGGTTAAGGGTAAGCGCTGCCGAGTTATTAACGACCCACGAAGAAAATATAACGCCCGAAAAGTAGGAGATGTGGAAACCTCAAGGATGTAGTTCTTTATCCCTGCGGGTGTATCGGTTATTGCCCCCCACGTAAAATTCAGTGTCATCTGGTTTGTAGTAAGGTTATTAAGCGGCGTATTAAGTGTGGCAACCGCTGGTGGGGGAGTAGTGTCAACTGTGACGAAATATTTAACAGTTGAGGTAGTATAGTTCAATGCGTTGTCCATGGAGTTAACGCGCCAGGTGTAAGAGGACTGGTTAAGCGTAAGAGTAGCCGAGTTGGTAAATACCCATGAAGAGTAGTTGATAACACCGAAAGACGGGTCTGTGGAGACCTGAACAATGTAATTAGCAATCCCTGACAGATCATCAGTGACGCCGGTCCATGTAAAATTCAATGTCATCTGGTTGGTAGTCAGGTTATTCAAAGGCGCGCCAAGGGTGGAAACGGCCGGCGGCGGAGTGGTGTCGACAATAACCGAGCTTACGACCGTAGCGGTAGTGTAGTTCAAGGCGTTGTCCATGGTGTTGACGCGCCAGGTGTAAGAGGACTGGTTTACGGCAATAGACGCGGAGTTAGTCACCACCCAGGATGAGTATTTTATGGGCACGAAATTTGATGATGTGGATACCTGCAATATGTAGTTCATCAAGCCTGCAGGGCTATCTGTAACACTGCCCCAAGTAAAATTGACAGGGGACTGGTTCGTAGCCTGGTTATTTGAAGGCGGGCCTAGGGTTGAAACAGCCGGTGGAGCAGTAGTGTCAACAGTAACGAAATATACAGCCGTAGAAGTAGTGTAGTTTAGAGCGTTATCCATGGCATTAACGCGCCAGGTGTATGAAGATTGGCTAAGTGTTAGAGAGGCCGAGTTATTAACGACCCAAGAAGAAAAGATGACGCCCGAGAAGTTAGGGGAAGTTGAGACTTCAAGGATGTAGTTCTTGAGCCCCGCAGGTGCATCAGTTGTTGCCCCCCACGAGAAGTTGAGTTTCATCTGGTTGGTGGTAAGGTTATTAAGCGGCGCATTTAAAGTTGTAACCTGTGAAGGGCCTACGGTATCGACGGTCACAAAATATTTAACTGTAGAAGTAGTGTAGTTGAGGGCGTTGTCCATGGTATTTACTCGCCAGGAATAAGACGAAGTGATAAGAGATAGGGCAGCCGAGTTGGTAAATACCCATGAAGAATAGTTGATAACGCCGAAAGTTGGGTCGGTAGAAACCTGAAGGATGTAATTAGACAGAACCTGCAATATCGGCCGTGCTCGTTACGGCAGTCCATTGAAATGTTAAAGTCATCTGGTTAGTCGTAAGATTATTAAGAGGGGCAGTAAGGCCCGTAACAGGGTTGGGAGGAGTTGTATCAAATACAACAGAATATACCACTGTAGAAGTAGTGTAGTTCAAGGCGTTGTCCATGGCGTTGACACGCCAACTGTAAGAAGACTGGATTACAGCGATAGATGCTGAATTAGTCGCCACCCAGGATGAGTATCTTATGGGCACGAAATTAGCGGATGTTGATACTTCAACGATATAATTCTTTATGCCTGCGGGTATATCCGTAACAGCGGCCCAGTTGAAAATGACAGGGGACAGGTTAGTGGCCTGGTTATTTGAAGGTGGCCCAAGAGTTGAAACGGCCGAAGGCGCAGTAGTGTCAACAGTGACGAAATAGACAGCCGTTGAAGTAGTGTAGTTTAAAGCGTTATCCATGGCATTAACGCGCCAGGTGTAGGAGGACTGGTTGAGGGTAAGCGAAGCCTGATTAAGCACCACCCAGGATGAGTAGTTTATAACACCGAAGGCCGGGTCAGTGGAAACTTCCAGAATGTAGTTCTTTATCCCAGAAGGCGGAGCGCTAACCGCAGTCCAGCTGAAATTTAAGGTCATTTGGTTGGTGGTCAGGTTGTTCAAGGGAGCCGTAAGGTTCGAAACCGCCGGTGGTGGCGAAGTATCAATGGTCACGAAATAATTGACAGTTGAAGTAGTATAGTTGAGGGCGTTGTCAATGGTGTTCACCCGCCATGTATAAGACGAAGTTATAAGATTAAGAGTTGCTGAGTTAGTCACTACCCAGGAAGAATAGTTTATTACACCAAAAGCCGGGTCCGTTGAAACCTGCAGAATGTAATTAGCCAACCCTGCCGGGCTGTCAGAAACAGTAGCCCAGGTAAAGTTCAACGTCATTTGGTTTGTTGTAAGGTTATTCAAAGGCGTATTCAATGTGGCTACAACCGGCGGCGGAGTAGTGTCAACAGTAACGAAATAGACGGCTGTGGAAGTAGTATAATTCAGCGCATTGTCCATTGTGTTAACGCGCCAGGTGTAAGAGGACTGGTTGAGAGTAAGAGTGGCAGAGTTGCCGGCTACCCATGAGGAATAGATAACACCGGAGAAAGTCGGAGATGTTGATGCCTCTAGAATATAGTTTGCAATACCAGCGGGTGAATCAGTTACACCTGCCCAGCTGAAATTCAATGTTATCTGATTGGTTGTCAGGTTATTCAATGGAGCCGTCAGGCTCGAAACAGCTGGCGGCGGCGTTGTATCAACTGCTACAGACCATATGCTTGACCATGGACCGGTATTGCCGGCATAGTCATAAGCGCGAACCTGCCAGTAGTAAAGGTTCTGGTTCAAAACAGTGGAAGTGACATAAGTGTTTAGTGTCGTGGAAGTGAAAATAACGTGCCCGAAATCGGGAGAAGTGGCCACTACGATAGTATAATTCGTTGTGCCGGACCCGACCCCGTCATTTGAAACCTGCCAGCTAAAGCCCACATTGACAGTGCCAGTGGACGAAGTATTTAGAGGGTTTGAGAGCACAGGCGCCGGAGGAGGAGCCGTGTCTTTTCTTATGAAGAAAGCGTCATAAAGTGTTGTGGAAGAGCCAATCGAGTCATACGCGGTTACCGCGATGTAGTTCGTGCCGTTCTGCAAAAGCGACCATATAGAATAATTAGGCGTAAAGGTTGAAGGTACAAGGCTCCAGGATGGAGTATAAGAATATGTGTTAGTTGTAATTATAATGGTTTGCGGTAAGTATTGCGTGCCGGTCCCATTCTTCCCGGAATATGCTGCAACGGTTATGGTTGATATTACCGCGTCTTCGCCGTTTTGAAAATCAACGTTATAAAGCTGGCTTACAAACGTTTGGCTTGAGGTGTACCAGTTGAAATCGCCTGTCTGGTTGTTGATTATTATTGGCGGGGTGATGGCCGGCCTGAATACAGTAAAAGCGTTTACGTAGGTTGAAGTGTTGCCCGCCAGGTCTTGAACAATAATTGAACCATATCGAGGTCGCGTTTCCGGGCAACGCGTCGAAATTAATCTGCCACGGGCTTGTAAAATATGTGGCTCCGGAAGTTAAACCTGCTATGGGCGTGGTAGCGATTATAACCCCGCCCGTTGATGATGTCATGGAATATTGTGCCGAGGCAAGCCCTGAACAGCCCGGTGTCCTTCCAGGTGTAGGATCATCGAAG
The DNA here is from genome assembly GCA_963794945.1 of Endomicrobiales bacterium. Classification (GTDB taxonomy): domain Bacteria; phylum Elusimicrobiota; class Endomicrobiia; order Endomicrobiales; family CAWCFT01; genus CAWCFT01. The sequence goes on along the minus strand of CAWCFT010000014.1, from coordinate 59,877 downwards.
AAATTAATATTCATGTGCCAGGTTGAATTCGAATAAGAGTAGCTTGAAACGTTGACTACGCATCTCGGCACGTGTGTGTCTTTAAGTATGAAAAAATCCGGCGATGGCGCGGTGGTAAGATTGCCGGCCCCATCATAGACACGGGTATATACCAGGTTCGTAGTTCCTTCGTAAAGGCTGTTAAACGCCGCACTGGTTATTGACCAGGAAGAATAGTAGGAGTTGTATGTTGTAGTACCGGCGAAAATGTTCTGCCAGCTGACAAGAACGTTGCTGTTGACATCCGTGATCTGGTACTGGGCCGTGGCGCATCCGGAGAACGCGTCGGTAAAGAAAACACCGTAAACCGTACCGGAAGAAGAGCGCCACTGGTAATCCCCCGGCTGGCCGTTAATTATGATCGGCTGTGAAATATCTTTGTTTACATAAAAAACCGGCGCGGTCGACTGGGTTATTAGCCCGGCAGTGTCTGACGATTGGGCGAACACATAGTTTGTCCCCTCAGAAAGGTTGCCGAAGTTTACCTGCCAGGGCGTCGTGTATGCAGGAGTTCCGGTTGAAATAAATATCTGCTGCCAGCCGTAAGCCCATGGCGTGCTGGTAGTCATAGTTCCGGTGCGGACAATATACTGCCCACCCTGCAGCAGAGAGTTAGGGTCGTAGAAGTTTACGCTGTATGTTGTGCCGCCAAGATTCCTCCATGTATTATCACCAGGTTGATTAGAGACTATGTTCGGCCCGTATGTGTCCACCAAGACATAGAACGCATCGGCAAGGACCGTTGACGTGTTATAGGCGAAATCGTAACAGCGAGCCGAGATATATATCTTATTGGGGCCTGAAGGCAGTTGGTTCCAGAATGCGTTCGGTATGCCCCAGTTCTGATTGTAGTAGTAGGTGCTGGTGGTAAGAACTTGTGTCCAGTTAACCAAAGCAGGCGAGCCGTAGCTTGGCACAGTGGACGCATAAATATCAAAACCTTTAACCCCAGAACCGGTGATGGCATCCTTAAAATAGACAGCATATGCCCCGTTGTTTGTTGTGCGCCAGGTGTTATCTCCAGACTGGCTGTCTATGCAGGTTGGAGGCGTTGTATCAACTGAAACAAAGAAGTTTACCGTTGAAGTTGTGTAGTTCAGGGCGTTGTCCATGGTATTAACGCGCCACGTATACGAAGATTCGTTAAGGGTAAGCGTAGCAGTGTTAAGGACTACCCAAGATGAGTAGTTGATAATTCCGAAAGCCGGGTCGGTTGAGACTTGCAGAATATAATTCTTTAAGCCGGCTGGAGTATCCGTTACCCCCGTCCAGTTGAAATTCTGGGTCATCTGGTTTGTGATGAGGTTGTTGACCGGCGAGCTGATCGCTGTAACACCTGGCGGTGGTGTGGTATCTACAACGACAGCCCATTTGACCGCGGCGGTTGTATAGTTCATGGCGTAGTCCATTGTGTTAACGCGCCATGTGTAAGACGATTGATTAAGTGTTAGCGCACCTGAGTTTGTCCATACCCAGGTTGAGTAAATCGTTCCTGAAAAATCAGCCGCTGTAGAGGCCTCAATGATATAATTCCTAATGCCTGACGGAGGTGAAGTTACCCCTGTCCAGTTGAAGTTCAGTGTCATCTGGTTAGTTGCAAGGTTGTTAAGCGGCGCGGTTAGCAAAGATACCGCTGGCGGCGGAGTAGTGTCTACGATAACAGTGCTCACGAAAGTAGAAGTCGTATAATTCATGGCATTGTCCATGGTGTTGACTCGCCAGGTGTAAGAGGATGTGACAAGCGTAAGAGACGCTGTATTTAAAACGACCCATGAGGAATAGTTGATAATGCCGAAAGCCGGGTCGGTAGAAACTTCAAGTATATAGTTTTTTACGCCTGAAGGCGGAGCACTGACACCAGTCCAGCTGAAATTCAAGGTCATTTGGTTGGTGGCAAGGTTGTTAAGCGGTGCGGCGAGCAAAGATACTGCTGGCGGTGGAGTAGTATCTACTATAACGGTGCTCACAAAAGTAGAAGTTGTGTAGTTCATGGCATTGTCCATGGTGTTAACGCGCCAAGTGTAAGATGACGTGATAAGTGTAAGTGAAGCTGTATTTAATACGACCCATGAGGAATAGTTGATAATGCCGAAAGCCGGGTCGGTAGAAACTTCAAGTATATAGTTTTTTACGCCTGAAGGCGGAGCACTGACACCAGTCCAGCTGAAATTCAAGGTCATTTGGTTGGTGGCAAGGTTGTTAAGCGGTGCGGCGAGCAAAGATACTGCTGGCGGTGGAGTAGTATCTACTATAACGGTGCTCACAAAAGTAGAAGTTGTGTAGTTCATGGCATTGTCCATGGTGTTAACGCGCCAAGTGTAAGATGACGTGATAAGTGTAAGTGAAGCTGTATTTAAAACGACCCATGAGGAGTAGTTGATAATGCCGAAAGCCGGGTCAGTAGAGACCTCAAGGATATAGTTTTTCAAGCCTGCCGGAGGCGAAGTTACCCCCGTCCAGTTGAAATTCAGTGTCATCTGGTTGGTGGCAAGGTTATTAAGCGGCGCCGTTAGCAGAGAAACAGCCGGCGGAGGTGTGGAGTCGACGGTCACGAAATATTTGGCTGTAGAAGTAGTGTAGTTCAAGGCGTTGTCCATGGTATTAACACGCCAGGTGTAAGACGAAGTTAAAAGTGTAAGCGTAGCCGAGTTCGTCACCACCGAAGAGGAGTAGTTGATAATGCCGAAGTTAGGGTCTGTGGAAACCTGCAGGATATAGTTAGCGATGCCTGCTGGCGAATCGGTTACACCTGTCCATGTGAAATTTAAAGTTATCTGGTTTGTAGTTGAATTGTTTAAAGGAGTGCCTAGAGTAGCGACCGCGGGTGGAGGAGTAGTATCTACGATAACCGTGCTCACGAAGGTGGAAGTCGTGTAGTTCATGGCGTTGTCCATAGCGTTGACACGCCAGGTGTAGGATGACTGGTTAAGAGTCAGGGTGGCGGTATTAAGCACTACCCATGATGAATAAATAGTTCCCGAGAAATCGGCAGCAGTTGACACTTCAAGGATATAGTTTTTCAATCCTGAAGGCGGAGCCGAAACGCCAGTCCAGTTAAAGTTCAAAGTCATCTGGCTGGTGGCAAGGTTGTTAAGTGGAGCCGTAAGAACTGAAACAGCCGGCGGCGGAGTGGAGTCGACGGTCACGAAATATTTGGCTGTAGAAGTAGTGTAGTTCAAGGCGTTGTCCATGGTGTTGACACGCCAGGTATACGATGATGTTACAAGTGTAAGGGTAGCCGCGTTTGTCACAACCCAGGAGGAGTAGTTGATAATGCCGAAATTCGGGTTTGTGGATACCTGCAGGATATAGTTGGCGATGCCTGCTGGCGAATCGGTTACACCTGTCCAGGTGAAATTTAAAGTTATCTGGTTTGTAGTTAAGTTGTCCAGTGGTGTGCTAAGAGTGGCAACAGGCGGAGGCGGCGAAGTGTCTACAATTACAGAAAATGTGCTTGAATATACGCCAATATTGCCAACAGTATCCCTTGCCCTGACATGCCAATAGTACACGTTATTGTAATTCTGGTTAAAGGCCGTAGTAGGTGTCGCATAAAGTAGGAGCGTTTCAGAGCTGAAAATAACATTGCCAAAATCAGTTGATGTAGCGACTTGAATGTAGTAATCGGTCGTACCGGATCCGCCTATATCTGCCGATGCATTCCATGTAAATTGGGGTGTTCTATTGTTTGTGGCATAACCGTTTCCCGGAGACGAAAGCACCGGTGCAGGCGGGCTGGAAGTATCAATGCCGAAAGCCATTGTGCCCGTGCTTGTGCAGTATGTCCAGTTGGACCTTCCGCCGCTGCCTACTACAGATGCCCGCCATTGGTATTGGCCCTGCCCTGTGCTTATTTGTACTTGTCCAGTAAGAGGAGACCAGTTGTAAGTTTGTGGTGTCCCTGTAGTAAGATTAACTCCGTTAAAAGTTGAAGTAATGGAAGCATATTCAACTACCGGGTACAAGACATCACCGCCGAACTGGCCAGTCATGGTAAATTTTAAAATAGGGTTGGTGTTGTTTGTATATGTGCCCGTAGCTATCAGTGTTGTCCCATTGTTTTGGTATTGAGCGAGTACGGTAGGAGAACTGGGCACGGGTGTGTAATTGTAAGCTACGCTTGCGAGCGCGGCAACGTTGAAAGGGTTATTGGAAAGCGTGTAATCTGCCGTTGCTGTTGTGCTTGACGGAGTGATAAGTTTTGAGAAATCATATAGAACCGATGTTTGAAAGTTATCGGTTGTTGAATAATGTTCTACCGTTTCGGCCGCTCCCAGTGCATTGACGTATATCGTTGACTGCGGGTTAGCCGTTACAGTTGCCGCGCCCTGGATAATATCGGCTCTGAGAAAAGCGCTGTCCAGCTTTTCCAGCCCTAGCGGAGTTGTCGGGTTTGGAAAGAAAAGAGGCAGTGCGTAGCTCCAATAGGTCCCGTTAGTGGTTTGGGTAGGCGACTGCCCGGCAAACACCTTGTAATTATCCGTAAATCTTGTTGTGCCGGTAGAAGTGTAGGTTATGAAGAGCTCAATTCCCAAGCCGCCCAGGGTGGCATTAGTATTCCAGTTAATATTAACTGTTGAACCATAAATTAAATAATTGGCTCCCTGGCTCATGTCGTGGATAAAATCGAACCCTGATATTTGCGTCACACTTGTAGCGATCGAGTATGTCCTGGCAGTTAGCGCGTTGCCACCGATGCTGGAATTGACCGTTAAGCTTAACGGTGTTGCAGTAGTATTATATGAGCCGGAGATCATGGCGTAAATTCTTTGTACGACTGCACCTTCTTCATTGAGATATATTGGCGCTGAGAAGTTAGCCGGGTCAGTTGTGGAACCTGTCGATTGTGTCAGAAAATATGAAACTGTTTTTAAGTACGGCGAAACTGTCGCCGGTGGCGGACATGAATACGTTACAACGACTTCTCCTCCGAGTATGTTGGTTATGGCGTTCGAAGACGTGATAACACTTAAAGTCTGTGATGTGTTTGCGGCGAAACCAGCAGGTGTGGCAGTAGAAGATAGATATCTAAATTTATAGGAATCTATAGATGAGCCGGTTAAAAGCATTTGCGGCATAGCTGCGCTGCCTGGAATTTGCGTGTTTATATATCCTACTGCTGCGGCTGCGTTGGACTGTTTGAACCCCCTTATTTCGTACCACGCCTGTTGGATAGTAGCGCCGGTTTCAGGGATATTGATGTAGTAATAGAATGTGTTGTAACCAGCCATTCTCTGTGCGAGGAAAGAGGCCGTGCCGGTCTTGCCTCCATCGGCTGTTACGTTAAACATAGGATAGTGCACAGTTTTGACTACGTTGTTCGCCGCAGAGTCATCGTATGTGTATGTGATATAGAGTTTAGCCGAAAACATGCAGGCATTGCTTGCGCCGGTCAATGTCACATTCAAGCCGTAAGGCTGGTTTGACCATCCAATTATTTTACTTGTAGCGTTCGCGCGAAAACACATCGCGTCGGATTTGCCTGAATTGGTAGGTATCAGTGCGCCTGCGGTAACGTTGCTGATATTTCCCCCTGGCACTGTTCCTGTAGAAAAAGCTACTGCTATGTTCTGTAGTATTGCCGGTCGGAATAGTGAGCCATTCAATATCTACAAACGCATTTTGTATTGCAACCCCGCTTTCTGGGAGGTTGACGTTTATGGAAGGTGCCGTCCAAGTTGTTGCTCCAGCTGTCCCCCAGTAGCTGCCGAAGTTGTATTCGACAGTTTTTATACGCGTAGCGGCCGAGAGATTCGAGAAAAGTGAAGAGAGTATAAGCGCTACGGAGACAACGGTCAGGCGTGAGACATAAGACTTAATTTTCCTAATTACGCCAAAAGCAAAGTTGGTGATACTGCCGCATATGAGTCCGGCAGTACCGTTGAGCATTGTGACCGGCCTGCCTATAACATTTTCAGGGTAGACTTTCTGTGGATAAATAACCGATGAATCGTCAATAACATCAAAATATTCAACTTCACTTGTGGATGGTTTAAGGTGGATGCGGGATATGCGGTGGATAAAGTTAGATTTTTCTGAATTATAATAGATAGTATCGCCCGGTATGAAACGCTCCGGAGACAGGTTTTCGATAAATACAAAACGCCCGCTCTTAAAGAACGGACGCATGGAGCCACCGATGGTCTTCACCGCCGATATTTTATTCATTTAAAATGTGTTTGTTGAGCATAATACTTTGAAATTATGACGTCCTTGATTTGGATTGGCAAGCGCCCTGGAAGATCGGCCCCGATGACAAACATTTGCCGCAGGCAAGGGCAGCGGTCTCAATGATCTTTTCAGACTTGATAACTGGCCTCTTGTAAGGTTTCTTTACTTTTTTATCCATTATTCACCTCATTATGGTTCTGTTAGCGCACTATAATTATAGATGAAAAATAAAGCATTTTCAAGTAAAGAATTAATACAGTTTTTAATGAAAAATTGGAGATTTGGCAGGTAACTTGTTAATTAGTCTATTAATTTGCTTTATCGACGGTAAAGAAGTGAATATATGCGGAAGCTAAGATTTATATAATGCTAAGTTCAATGAAGGTGACTTAGGTCACACATATATAAATGATGAAAATTACGAATATTATTGAAAATCATTAAGGATTGAATGCTGGATCTTCGCGGTACGGCATGCAATGTTAGAAGGGCCTGTGGCAGTGTCATCTTCCAGTTTGGCGATTCCGGGGCAACGCTGGCAGAGTATTGCAAACTTACAGCTCCGGCATTTCGTAAGCTTATCAATCGTCATTTTTCGAATGCTCTGAAGCTGTGAATTGCTATTTGACCATATCTGGTTAAGTTTCTGTTTTCTTAAATTGCCCAGAGGAGTAAGGAACTGAAGGCAGGGGTAGACACATCCGTCGTAGCCTACGCTAAGCATGTTCACGCCCGCGCTGCAGGATAGATCCGGCTCCACATCTGCACGCCTGTCCTTCAAATTGAACATCGGGTCTTTGTAGAGTGTTTTCATCTGCGATGAAGACAACCTGAATTTTAAAATACTCTTGTTCCCGCTGTCTTTTGGAGAGATAGTAGGGTCGAACCTAAATTTGATCTTATTTCTTTTAGCGAACGAAGCTATCCATTTGTAATCGCTGAAGTTCATCTTGGTTATCGGGCATTTGACCGTAACCCGGACACCGTGTTCTTTGAAAACATTTATAGCTTTCATTGCTTTTTTAAAGGAGCCTGTCACGCCGGTTATTTTGTCATGTGTTTGGCGTTTCCCGTAAAGGCTGATCTCGATGCCGCTTATTCCTATTTTCGCAAGGCCAGCAGCTATATTACCGTCAATAAGTGTACCGTTCGTAAAAATGCGCAGGTCGAAGCCCAGGCTCCTCGCGAAGCTGCAAAGTTCGAGTATATCATCGCGCAAAAATACTTCGCCTCCGGTGAATATCAGGCTCATTGACCCGGCTTTCGCGAGCTGGCTTATAATGCTCTTGATCTCAGCGGTTGAGAGCTCATTCTTGTATGTTTTTGGTTGGTCTATATAGCAGTGCAGGCATTTAAGGTTGCAGCGGCGGGTAAGCTCTAATACGCTCATCAAGGGAATGAATTTCGCCCTTGTAACAATTGAGAGTTTCTCGGAAGGTTTCACCGTTTAAGTATCCCCTTCTTTTCAAGCTCGGTTATGAAATCCCTAATATCTTTCACGGCCTGACCAGTTGAAACGTCGAAGCGTTCTGACAGCTCTTTTGCTGTTTCTTCAATGCTGCTGCCTTTCTCAATAAGCTTCCAGATGAACGTGCCGGTTTCGTCCAGCTCGTGAAGGGTTGAGGTTTTTGTGTTGATTATAAATGCCTGCCCTTCTATCACTCTCCAAGCGATGTTGTCAGTTTTTGTCAGTTTTTCCATTTCGAACTCCCGAAATTGCGTTAAGTATCTCAACCCTTGCAGAATTCTTTCTGAAGGAAAGTATCCCGGGGTTCACGCTTATTGTAAAGCGGTGCGCATTGGAAAATACAGTTTTAACGTGGCGCACATCCTTAGAAAAAAACAGTATTGTTCTTAATACGCATATTATCGCCTCGCTTTGTGATATTTTATTTATGCGGGTCGTTAAGCCGTGTTCAAGAAAAAACATGCGGGCTATCCTGCCTTTATAAACAAGGCCGTTCCCCCTTTTTAGCTCGCCCCAAAAAGGAGTAGAGGAAGCAAAGTAGTTTTTACCCTTCCTGAAGGCACAGACCAGTTCGTCAGTGAAAGCTCCTTGTCTTCCGAGTATCTTGATCAAGGTTGATTTTCCGGCGCCGGACCGCCCTGGGAAAATAAATGTCCCGCATTCTGACTTATGGCCCGCCCCGTGCAAAAGAAGCGTTCCGTTTGTAGTGCCGCAAAGCGTGAAGAAGACCCTAAGCCAGGAATCGAAAGCATATTTGTTTCTTTCTATAGACAACACCGTTCGCTTTAGGTTTGCCGTGCTTGTAGAGATGAAATCATATCTCTTTATAGTCCATTTACCGTCTTTTTTTTCAACTGCCGGCGATTTCGGAAAAGCCGTGTGTTTAAAATCAGGTTGTATGTAGACATTGAAGTGTGAACTCGCTCTCTTTATTGTTACAAAAGGCGCGTATTTGCGGTTCAGGGCGTTAAACCAGAAGCATGATGGGCTGTGCAGCGTAATAGAAATATTACCGACGGTAATTGTGGTGGAAAAGTTCATGGAACTCAATTTGAAGATTGTAAGATTAAAAATTAGAAGATTGGCATCGTAAATTTTAAAATCTTCCAATATTAAATCTTAAATTGTTGTTAAAGCCCCTTAACCCACCAGCGCACAGCCTTTAGTTCAAGCGATAGTTTTTTATCAGAAAGATTTAGCTTTGTTTCATCGATAGCTTCCTTAATGAATATCATCGGGCTCGCGGCGAGGTCGATGATCTTGCGGTCCTGCGCCCTTTGTTTTGAAGAATCGAGCAATATTCTAACCTTTGGTCGGGTAGGAAGGCCCTTGTTGAGGCCTACCACCTTGCCTATCTCTTCGGAGTTGAGCTTCACATAGCTGCCGGGCGGGTAGAGCGATATACGTTCTAGAAATAGCTTGATTATCTCACTGTCAAACGCTTGATTAACAGAACCGATCAATGTCTTCAAAGCATCGTGAGGCAGCATCCTTTCCCTGTTGGGACGCGGGTGGGTAAGCTTTTCGTACGCATCCGCCACAGTTATTATGCGCGTAAAATCGTTAATATCTGAACCTATCATTGATTCAATAGAACCGCGGTTATGAGGCTGAACCACTACTTCGCTTAAAACGTCACCGGTTTCAGGGTCAGTTAATACATTCCTGTTATGTGACTGAGTCATTACTTCGATGATCAGCTTTTTTACGTCTTCCGCAATGCCGGGCATATTGTGTATTACATTGAATGCGTGAACGCTTTGCCATTTGAACTGCGCGGCCTCGGTTTCCTGGGCTTTTTTCACAGTTGTTTGCGTTCTTGAAAGCCAAATATCATTAAGAAATGCGCAAAGACCGAGGTTAAAAAGTTGCTCGCTGGTGTAATTGAAGCTTTTACCGAGAAAGAGTGATAGGATGCAGAGGTTAACGCAGTGGCCGCAAAGGAATAAGTCAGGCGTAGCCTTGTCGGCAAGCAAGAGTATATCGTCATCGTTGTTTTTGATCAACTCGACGATCAAATGGACGCTTTCGATCGGTGAGGTGTAGGCTATACCCTTTTCTACGCACGAGAGGATGTTCTTGACCTCTACTATCGCTTTTGTATAAGCATCTTCGGCTGTAACTGAAGATGATAGCTTTACGGTTCTGATCCGGTGTTTTAATAGTTTCTATGGAAGGCGCAGGGATACTTGCGCTTGCGGCGATAGGCGGAACTTCAGGGGCCTTATTGTCTTCCTGAGGTTTCTGGGATGTTTTCTTTAAAATATCAGATAGGCGCATAGTTATTTTAAACTAACTGCGTCGTCAGTCGTCGGTTGTCAGCAGTCAGTTCTAGGTTAACGTCTTTATTTTAATAAGATTTTATACATTGTACTGACAACTGACTGCTGGATACTGACGACGGTCTTGTAGTAAAAGAGCGGGCGATGGGAATCGAACCCACATCTCTTGCTTGGGAAGCAAGGGTTTTGCCACTAGACTACGCCCGCGTAAAACATCGATTTAAGATTGAAAATTGGAAGATTAAAAAGATTGAGTTGTGAATCTTCAAATCTTAAATCTTCTAAATATTTAATTAGTTTTAATTCTATACTTTTTTGCAAGTACTGTCAACTTTTTAGAGGCAAGGGCTATTGCTTCTTTCGAAGTGGATATTTTTCCCAGAGCTTGAGCCTCCGCAACTTCTTTAAGCAGGCCGCCAATTAGCGGGCCGGGTTCAAGATCGAGTTGCTTCATAAGTTCGTTGCCGTCTATAAGCCGGGGAACGGTTTGCTTAACCTTATGTTTGAAGTACCTGGACACAAGTTCACGGAGCACGGCTTCCTGTTTTTTGAGGTCCTTTGGTTTGTTGGTTTTTATGCGTTTGTAAGAGTGCCAATCGGCAAGCGAGAGAAGCAGCAGGTCCGGCGTATTCTCGCCGACGTCCCGGAACAGGCGGAAAGAGGCCTTCTGGGTAACCGTTCCCGCCTGGCTGAGGCTGACCGGCCTCATATGGCTGCCGGTGATACTCTTGGCAATTGATATCTCTCTAGAGCCAACGCGCAGCCTGCGTAGTATCTTATCTATCATTGCCGCGCCTTTTTTCTCGTGCCCTAGGAACCGGGTTTTCTTTCCCGACTTTATCGCGCACTGGGGCTTAGCACAGTCATGCAGGAGTGCAACGAACTTTAGTAAAGTCTTTCGGTCCATTCCGGACGACAGCGGCATCTCTAGGTGCCTTTCTATCTCTGTATGGGTTTCGGGAAAATATTTTGAGAGGTTTTGCAACAGGTTCTCGATGCTTTCCAGTGTCTCCTGTGAGTGCTGCCAGAGCCCTTTGGGATGGAAGTAGAATTTTCTGGCCGATTTTTTCATCGGCGTTATTTCGGGTATTAGGCGCTCCAAGAGGCCTGATTTTTCAAGGTATATTACCCAGCAAGCCGAATCTCTGGCCGCGAACATTTTAACCAGTTCATCCCTCACTCTTTCGGCCGCGCTATATAGTATCAAGCCTGACGATTTCGTAATGTTATTGAGTGTTTTGGGTTCTATACCGAAACCAAGTTCTGCGGCTATCCTGAATGCCCGCAGCATCCTTAAAGGGTCATCAGTGAAACTTTTCTGGGATGTGATCCTGATTATTCGTTTATTTATGTCTAGCGTTCCGTTCGATGGGTCGAGAATATTCCTCGTGTCCAGTTCTCCGTCAAACCATATTTCCGCGGCCATGGAGTTTACTGTGAAATCCCGTTTCATTAGGTCCGATATAATATCCGGCGCTTTCATTTTAGAAAAATCAATGTACTCGATCTCAGTGGCGCCTTTGAGCACTACCCTATAGACCATATTCTTTTTGTCAAGCGTCACAAAAGTGCCATTTACTGCTCTTGAGAACTTTTTCGCGAGAGTCAACGGGTTTTTGGCAGTTACCACGTCGAGGTCACGGTTGGCACGACCGAGAAGTTTGTCCCGCAACCAGCCTCCGACTATATAAACCTTTTCGTTTCCGGCTATCTTCTTGATGAGCTTGAGGGTGGCCTGCGGGCAGGAGTCAGAAATGGAAGTTATTGTTTTGTTCTTAGTCATAAGTGAAAGTGAATTATAGCAAATTGGAGTGATATTACAAGGCTCGACGGTTCATCTTGGTACGGCTTCAAGCAGGTTCTTTGTGTAATCTGTTGACGGTGCTGTTAGGATTTCTTGCGCTGCGTCCTCTTCCATGATCCTGCCGTTTTTCATAATGTAAAAATAATCGGCAATGTTGCTCGCCGTAACAATGTCGTGGCTAATGAAAATGAAAGAAATTCCGGCGGAGTTCTTAAGCTTTATGAACAGGTCAAGTATCTGGGCCTGAATAGAGATATCAAGTGATGAAATGGGTTCATCGGCTATAATAAGCTTCGGTTTTTTTAAAAGGGCCCGCGCTATAGCGATCCGCTGGCGTTGTCCCCCTGAAAAATGGTGCGGGTAAAGAGGCAGTATCTCGCCCGAAAGCCCGACCAGCGAGAGGGTATCTTCTATCTCTCTTAACGGCCTACCGGGAGCCGCTTCGCCGAGTATTGTCTGTATGGTAAGCTTAGGATTAAGTGAAGCGAACGGATCCTGAAATATCATCTGCACTTTGGTTGAAAGTTCGTAACGGGAGTAATTGCTAATTTCTTTTCCGTCTATGAGTACTTGTCCGCTGTCGGGCGCGATAAGCCTGCAGATTATCTTTCCGAGCGTGGTCTTTCCGCTGCCTGATTCGCCAAGTATGCCTGAGAACCCGCCTTCTTCCAGCGTTACTGAAACATCGTCAAGCGCGAAAACTTTCGAGGCCTTGTTAGAAAAAAAATCTTTTTGGAGGTCGAAAGATTTACTGACGTTCCGTACTTCCAGCAGGCTCATGAATTAAACCTCAAACTTGAAACATTGTATCTACTTATCATAAAGATTACACCTGACCTTCGCGTTGCCCAATACATATTCCCGCGGGCTTGACGCACGGCACTTTTCTGTAACGTCAGCGCATCTCGGCGCAAAGCTTGAGCCGGGCACGGTACCGGTAAGCTCGGGCGGCTGGCCAGCGAGCGCGTGGGGCGGGGTTTTAGAAAGCAGTTTGGGAACCGAGTTCATAAGAGCTTTAGTGTAAGGGTGAAGCGGATTCGTGAATATCTCCTCTTTGGAGTTGAGCTCAACTATCTCTCCTGCGTACATCACGGCTATCCGGTCTGAACGTTGTTTAGCTAGCAGAAGATTATGTGTTATAAGTATCACGGTCAGGGAAAGCTCTTTTTGGAGTTTGGCTATAAGGTCCATTATTTCCTTCTGGATAGTGACATCGAGTGCTGTTGTCGGCTCATCGGCAATAAGTACGGCCGGCCGGTTTATTATTGCTATAGCAAGCATTACCCTCTGCCTTTGACCTCCGGAAAGCTGGTGAGGGTACGAGGATAGTATTCTTTCAGGGTCAGTGAATACTACCTCGTCAAGCGCGTTAGCGACACGGCCTGCGAGATCACTTTTTGTAACACCAGGGTTGTGGGCCCAAACAGCCTCCGCCAGCTGTTCGCGGATAGTGAGTACCGGATTAAGGGACGAGAACGGGTCTTGGAAAACTATAGAAACTTCTTTTCCTCGCAACTGCTGCCAGCTTTGTTTGTCGTTGTCTAGAATATTTTTCCCTTTAAAATAAATCTCTCCCGCAGTTATTTTACCCTGCGCCGGGAATATCAGCCCAAGCACGCTCATCGCCAGTGTGCTCTTGCCGCAGCCGGATTCGCCTACAATTGAAAGTGTTTCGCCTTCGTTGACGGAAAGCGAAACACCGCGCAAAGCGCGTACTGTCTCTTTGTTCCTGTAATATTCAACCGATAGGTTTTCTATTTCTAATATATTCATAATATTTAAGCAAATTATAAATTCGAATTTCGAAATCCGAAACAAATTACAATGACCAATAGTCAAATATCAAAATATTTCTTATGAGCAATAATATATCTATTTTTATTTCTTTACTTTTTGGTTATTGCCTATTGTTTCGGTTTTCGTGCTTCGAATTTCGAAATTGCATTTATTTCCTGGGGTCAAGTATGTCTCTCAGGCCTTCGCCAAGCAGGTTAAACGACAGCACCGTTAGCAGTATCGCAAGGCCCGGGAAGAGTGTAAGCCACCAGGCGATATAAATGTATTCCTTGCCTGATGAAAGCATCTGCCCCCAGGAAGCCGCTGGCGGTTGTACTCCGAGCCCAAGGAATGACAGGCCGGACTCAGTCATTATGGCGTCACCGACACCGAGCGTTGCCGAAACTATTATTGGAGCGACTACATTTGGTAAGAGATGAACCAGGAATATCCGCAGGTTGCTTAGCCCCAACAGTTCAGCCGCAAGTATATATTCACGTTCCCTGATAGAGAGAACCTCCGCGCGGACGAGGCGTGTGAGGCCTGGCCAGGAAGTAAGGCCGATCACTATCATAACATTGTAAATGCTCGGCTCGAGGAACGCTATAACCAGCAGAATAAGAAAAAAAGTCGGAAAGCACAGCATGATGTCTACGAGCCTCATTATAAAAGTGTCCACCCAGCCCCCGAAATACCCGCTCATGAGCCCGAGGCATGTGCCTATGAGCACCGATATGCCAACCGCAACAAAGCCAACAGTAAGTGATATCCTTACTCCATAAATCATTCTCGAGAACGCGTCGCGGCCCAAGTCGTCCGTTCCGATCAGGAACACGCGGCCCGGGTTGGCGAGCCGCATAGAAAGGTGCTGGGCGTCGGGCTTGTAAGGCGCGATGACGGGCGCAAAAACGGCAACGCAGAAAAGGACAGCTATCAAGCCAAGTCCGATAAAAGATAATTTGTTCTCGAATATTTTCTTCATCATATCTATTCATCCACATCAAACATCAAATACCAAATGTCAAATATGCAAATCAAAATTCAAAAATATAGAACTATTTATATAAAAGCAGTTAACATAAATATTGATATTTGATCTTTGATTCTTGAATTCATTTGTATCTGATTCTCGGGTCTACCCAGGCGTAAGTTATGTCGGCTATAAGATTGCCGATAAGCGTAAGGAACGCAGCTATAACGCCCACTGCCATAACCACCGGATAATCCCGTGACATCACCGCCTCGTAGCCCAGCCTGCCCATTCCCGGGTATGCGAATATTGTTTCGAAAATGAACCCCCCGCCGATTAGTGCTGGCAGCGAGAGCCCGAGTATCGTTACCACAGGAAGAAGCGCGTTCTTAAGCGCGTGCCTGAAAATTATCCTGTGCTCCGGCAGGCCTTTGGCGTAGGCGGTGCGTATGTAGTCCTGACGTATTACTTCAAGCATGCTGGAACGCACGTATCTTGAAAGGCCCGCGAGGCCGGTGAACGCTGAGATGAAAACCGGCAATATCAGGTGGCTAGCGACGTCGGTCAGCTTGCCCGCGAGACTCATGTCATCGTAGTTAAGCGAGTGCAGGCCGGATATAGGCAGCACGCCAAGTTTTAAACCGAAAAGTATCATAAGCAAAAGCGCCATCCAGAAAGCGGGCATTGAAAATCCTATAAAAACAAAAACCGTAGTAGCTTTATCGAATATGGAATCTTTCTTTAACGCGGAAAATATCCCGATCGGCAAGGCAAACCGCCAGTATGAAGAGCAGCGAAAGAATATTCAAAAGAAGCGACGCGGGAAGCCGTTCGCCTATCTTGGTGATAGCCGGCCTGCCGTCCCTGAAAGATTTGCCGAAATCGAGCACAACGAAACGTTTGAGCCAGTGCGCGTACTGGATATACCAGGGTTTGTCCAAGCCGTAGAGCTGAGTAAGCTTTGCCTTGGCGTCGGCGGATATTTTAGCGTTCATGTCGGTGAGCATGGCCGTTGGGTTTCCCGGGGCGAGGTGCATAATGAGAAACGTTATAAGCGTTATGCCTATGAGGATAGGGATCGAATAAGAAATACGCTTTAAAATGTAGGTTTTCATAAAGTTTAAATTTAGACTGAAGACTCTCTCAGTCTTTAGTTAATAGTTATTTAACAAAGGAAATAAAATAAGTTATTGATGAAGTCCGTTGTCGGATTTCCTTAATCCAAGGGCCGTGCTGCCGGTCAGAACGTTCGCGGGTGTGCCGGGCTTGGTACTGATCATTTTTATCCACTCTCTTGCAGGCACAACATTTATTCCTTTGGCCGTCAACAGTTTCAGCACATCTTCATCACAATTTTGTTGAATTATCAGCAGTGAAGCGCCTCGCGGAAGAAGTGCGAGCGAAGCCTCCGGTACGAACAAAAGTGTTTTATCCAAAGCGGTAACTTGCAGGTATTTTTGAATATTAAGGTCGTCATTGTCTAAAGATAGCGAAGCTGGGGCGTCATATACGTAAACTTCGTTAGCCAGCAGCTCTGCATGTTGCGAGCGTGTTAGGGCTGCTTTTACAGATTCAAGGGCACTCTTGTCGACTACGCCTGAACTGTTGATTACATAACCTTCATTATGGCGGAAATGAGCATAAAAAGGGGCTTTGAAAAATTCGTAGATACAGCAGTCAGGTTTTAACAGCCTGCTTGTATCAGCGATAAAATTGAGTTCCGCAGGTATCAGTACCGCGCCGTCGTCTTCGCTGCCACCTTCCATAACAAAAACATGCTTATTTTGCATGACCGCGAGATACAGGTTATGGGCCATTGCGGTGTCTGAGGCGTGGCCCCAATCATAATATTTTTGGTTAGTATAAATAGAAAACCCCAGGGCATCCGCCGTTTGCATCCATGAATAAATATCGAGCATTGCGAAACAGGGCCTGCCTTTAGAGAATTTTTCAGGTACATAACCGCTGAACTGTAATATGAACGGGACCGGCCTTTTAGCGTGCTTGTGCCATACAGCGTGGCACCCATTATACTGGGCGACCACCCAATCATTGACAGAAGAAATGAGATCACAGTAGGCTGTTCGCGTTTTGCCGAACCTCTGGTCGTGCTCATTTCTGGGCATCGGTATAGCAGATAAAGATTTAAAGGACGTATTATAGCGCTTATTGATGCCTTTCAAGTTCGAATACTTGTTCTTGAGCCAGGCCTGCCAGTATTTTAAACACGGCGGCGTGTACTGAGCAAGCTCATAGGAGGTTGTGATAAAATCATAGCAAAGCAGGCTTCCACGCTGTGACACAAAAGGCTCATTGAACAGGCCGACGCTAAAACCTGCCAAATTATCTTCGCCCGAGAAATTCCGGCTGTAATACTCGGTTTCTTCCCGTAGCCATTTTTCGTATCTGCGCAGGCCCACAGTTTCCCTGAAATACTCAGGCGTTCTGTTCACCGGTAGGCAAAATGCCGGGGTTAATCAATATCTGGTCGTAAAGGTAATTTGTCCGTTCGGGGTCATCGGCGCTGACCGGGCAGGCGTCTATCCTGCTTAACACAACTTGCATATGCAGCGTCCTGGTCAGGCTGAAAATATCCCGCAGTATTTCCAGGCTCGCCGGCGATTCCCATATATGGGCCGGCGGACGCAACATTAAGTATTTCAGACCCGTTGTCATGGGCGACCGTTACGATCTGCTTAGCCTGTTCCCAGTTGTTTATAAAATCAAAATGCAGGGTATATCCTACAGCTGTAACCGCGGTTACAGGCCGCGCTATCATCATGAAACAGAGCAAAACGTATAAAAATACTAAATATTGTTTGCTAATAATGTTCGCTATATTATTCCACCGCATATTTTTGCTCGCTTTTAGGAACCCACCATTTATTGAAATTCCAGCCTATCCCTGCCGCCGTTGCTTCCACGGCTTTGAAACGTTTGTGCACGCAGGGAAGCGATTCGGGGTAGTAGAGAAAAATGTAAGGTAGGTCATCGGCAAGTATTCTGTGGAACTTATGGTATATGACTTCCCTCTTTTTCTGGTCAAATGTCCGCCTGCCTTCATCGAGCAGTTTGTCGACTTCTGAATTTTTGTAGGATACGAAATTGTAACGCCCCTCTTTTGTCTGCTCCGAGTTCCATATGGAATATTGGTCCGGGTCCCTTCCAAGCGACCAGCCCAGCAGAACCGCTTCAAAGTTACGCTTATCTATGAACTGGTGAACGAACGCGCTCCATTCTATTACCCTGATATTAACTTTTATGCCGACATCCTTAAGCTGGGCCTGTATGATCTCCGCCGTCAAACTGCGCATTGTATTGCCTTGGTTGGTAATTATAGTAAATTCAAGGGGCTTCGCCTCTTTTTCGAGGTATCCGCTTTGCCCGATACGGCTGTAGCCAAGCTCTGTTAATAGCCTGCGCGACTCTTCCGGGTCGTAAGCTGTATCCTTAACGGAAGGGTCATAAGCCCACGATTGAGGAGGGTATGGGCCGGTCGCGGTTTTTCCCATGCCGAGCAGTACGCCGTCAATAATATCCTTCTTATTGATAGCATGAGCGACTGCTTTTCTAAAGCGTTTATCAGCGAACATAGGCATGTTCAAATTAAAACCCAGGTACACATAAGAAAAAGACGGGTAGCGGAACTTGTTGTAGTTCTTGAAGAATTCCGGGTACGCTCTCCACTGGTCGGGCGTGAGGCCGATCTCGTCAATGCTCTCCTTCCTCATCTCGAGGAACTGCACAGATTGATCAGGTATCACTCTGTAAATGTAGCGTGAAATAAATGGTTTGCCTTCGAAATAATCCGGGTTTGCGTCAAGAACAATCTTTTCGTCTGTCACCCATTCCTTGAATTTGTACGGCCCGGTTCCTATTGGTTTTCGGTTAAAAGGGTTTGAGTTGAAGTCGCCGGAAGAAAAAATATGTTTTGGTATTATTCCCATAGCCCAGGATTCAAGCGCCGGAGCGAACGGTTGTTTATAGGTCACTTCGACGGTGTATGGGTCAGGCGCTACAAGGTTTTTTACGAGCAAAAAATCTGAGCCATAAGGGGTTCTTACGGAAGGGTCGATGAGTTTTTCGTATGTGAATTTTACATCGTCTGAAGTGAAAGGTTTACCGTCGTGCCAGCGAACGTTCTTGCGGAGCTTAAATATGATTCGTGTTCCGCCGTCCAGCACTTTCCAGCTTTCCGCGAGGTCTCCGGTCAGCTTGAGGTCCTTGTCATATTTTACAAGCCCGTTAAAAACCAGGCCGTTTATGTCGCCTGATGAGCTGTCGGTTGCGAGGATGGGGTTAAGGTAGGACGCGTCGCCTATAGAGGAAGCAATGAACAAATCGCCGTTTACAGGAGTTCCCGCGCCTGCGATGGAATAATCTTTTATCCGGCCCTTGTGGCAGCCCGCGAGTAACGCAAGGATTGTCACAGCGCCGAATAGGCAGGCTGAATATTTTAATTTCATTGATCTTATCAAAAAATGTGCGCTCTATTTTTTGGTTTTTACGCTTTTATGGGCCGCGGGTTGTTTGCCGGGTATTATCTCGACCGTAACTCTGCCGGCAGTAAAATATTTCTGCGCCACTCTCTGTATGTCAGCGGGAGTAACGGACATAAGGTTGTCAAGGTATGTCTTGTCATACTCGTAACCGAAACCCATGGTTTCCCACCAGCCGATATACCAGGCTTTTCTAGAGACAGTCTGGCGGTCGAGGAAGTATACACCTCTGATATAATTCTTGGTGTCGGAGAGCTCGCTGTCCGATACGGGTGTGTTCTTCAGGTCTGTTAAGATCTCATCTATCCTTTTCGTGGCAAGCGGAATATTCTTCTTGTCGAGGCCCATATATATGACGAATCTTGAAAGTTCTTTCCTTGAAGGATAATACGAGCTCACCTCATATGCGAGGCTGAGCTTTTCGCGCAGTTCTACGAAAAGCCGGCTTGTCATTCTTCCGCCTATCAGGCTGTTTAGTACCTTGAGGGCGTAGAAGTCGTCTTCAGCCAGTGCCGGCGCTGTAAAGCCTTCCATCAGGAACGCCTGCTGGAACTTTTGGGTCCCTTCAATTACAGTGCCGGCTTCCGGTTTGACGGGTTTAGAGGCTTGAGGCATGGCGGTGCCGGAAGAAATTCCTGCAAAATATTTTTCGGCTATGCTTTTCGCGGCATCCAAACTTATTTTGCCGGCGATGACAAGAGTCATATTGTTAGATACATAAAGCCTGTCGTGCCATTTAATGAGGTCTTCCCTTGTAAATTTGGCAACGGTAGAGGGCTTTCCGGGTTCAGGCCACGAGTACGGGTGCCTGCCGTAAAACTTTGAGATGAATGTGTCTCCGGCTACAATTGATATCTGATCCTTCCGGCTCTTAAGAGAGGCCAAAATATAAGTTCTTTCCTTGTCTATCTCTTTATTATCGAAGGCCGGATTTGAAACGATGTCCGAAAGGAGCTCTGCGGATTTATAGATGTTTGTGTCAAGGGCAGAGATGCCTATGCTGGAATAGTCGTATGCCGTTTCCATCGGGACATTTGCTCCCAGGCTTTCTATTTCAGCCGAGAGGGCTTCGGAGCTGCGTGTTTTTGTGCCCTGCATCAGCAGTGACTGCATCATGTTCGTTATCCCAGCCTGCTGGGGAGTCTCGTTTATTATCCCACCCTTCAAGAATATCTGCAGCGTGGCTATAGGGTTCTCTCCGATCTCTTTGTGTATCACCCTGATGCCGTTCGGAAGAATGAATACCGTGACTCCATCGTTGCTCGATGGCGCATTTCCGGGCGCAGTGCTTATCGTACTTGTGGAATTTTCGGGCGTGCTAGTATCTTTCACGTTTCCTCCAGCGTGGGCCGTGGCAGCGGCTGAAAATAATGACAAAATGATGGTCAGTGCAATTCTACTTCGCATTTTTTGATTTATAAATAAGCTCCGCTTGGTTGATATTGTTCGGCCCGTAATATTTCTTGAAGAAAGCAACTATATCGTCTTTTGTCACCTTTTCGATATTTTCAATATAAGTGTCCGCGAGGTCAGGCCTGCCGATCAGGTTCCAATAGCCAAGTGTCGACGCGCGGTCATGGATGGTCTCGAGGTTGAAATACCATTGTGATTTAGTCATTATCTTTGCCCTGTCCATCTCTTCATCTGTCGGGCCGTATTTCATCAGGGTGTTTATCTCATTAATTATGCCTTCCACGGATTTTTTTTCGTTCTCAATGTCAAAAACGGCGTTAATCGCGAACACGCCTGTCCCTCTTTGCGACCAGAAGGATGAAGACACGGAGTAAACAAGCCGGTCCTCTTCTCGCAGTTTTCTATACAGGCGCGATGACCTGCCGCCCCCGAGTATCGTTGAAGCGAGGTCAGCGGCGAACTGGTCATCGCTGGTAATATCAGGGCCCAGGAAAGCCGCCGAGCCAGTACGCGTGCTCGACATCTTTTGTCCTTGCGAGAAAATTGGATTTGTGTTCCGGTTCTATAAGCGATGGTTGCTCCGATGCCGCGCGGCTATCCATCTCCGTTTTGCCGAACGAGTTCTTAATTATTTCGCGGGCCTTGCCTGCGTCGAAGTCTCCTCCGACCGAAACTATAATGTTTTCTGGTAAATAATGTTTGTGGTAGTAATTCAGTATGTCTTCCCTGGACACCTTGCGTATGATGTTTGCAGAGCCTATTACGTTGTGCTTGTAAGGGGTGACAAGGAACATTGTCGTATTGAAGAGATCATAGAGCACAGAGCCAGGGTTGTCATTCGACCTGACTATTTCTTCTATAACCACTGGGCGTTCGCGGTCGATCTCTTCCTGCGGAAAAAGCGCGTTAGACATCGCGTCCGCCAGCAGTTTCACGGCGTCTTCAAAACCGTCTTTCTGCATGTCTATATAGAACTCTGTGAATTCCTTAGATGTCGCCGCGTTGATCATCCCTCCCCTGGTCTCGACCATGCGTGTCATAAGGTCGCCCGGATAGTTCTTGCTTCCCTTGAAGATAAGGTGCTCAATGAAGTGAGAAAGCCCGTATGTGCTTTCATCTTCGTTGATCGAGCCTACTTTTACCCAGACCTGAACGGTTACGAGCGGCTGAGAGTGGTTTTCATCGATAAGGACGGTAGTCCCGTTATGGAGGCGCACTGTTTTCACTCCTTTAAAAATGGAATTGCCGTTGGACGCGTATAAACACGGGTACAGGCAGGATATGGCTAATATAAGAAGAATATATTTTTTCATTATTGATATTTTAATAACTTAAGCTAACGTAATTTTATCAAAAAAAAAGGTTTATTGGAAGGATTCGGTGCCACTTGGCGGCTGGGTTAAGATATTCTTAGAATAAGGCCGCCTAAGCGCGGTCAAATCAGGTCTTTTGGAATGCCAATATCCGCGATCTTGATATCGCCTACATAGGGCTTCGCCAGCTCTTCTGCAAGCCCGGTCTTTGCAGCGGCTATCGCTACAGTGTAATCGGCTCGAACCGCATCGCCCATTATCCTGCCTGTATCGGCGCATAAACCCGATGGCACATCAACTGATACTACAGGCAGATTTGTGGAGTTGATCAGCCTGATCGCGCTTAAATACGGTTCACGGACATCGCTATTAGTCCCTGTTCCCAGCATCGCGTCAACTATTAGGCCGCCTTCAGCGAGCGATAAAAGTTTTTGGAACTGTTGAATTTTTATCCCCGTCTTAAGAGCCATGTTGTAATTTATGTAGGAAACGTCCCTGAAAAGCTCGGGGCTCTTTATAAGTATGATCTCTGGAGCGTATTGTTTGTCGTGCAGGTGGCGGGCCGCGACCAGTCCGTCCCCTCCGTTATTGCCGGCGCCGCAGAAAATATACACTTTTTTGTTTTTGGAAATCTCTCTTAAGGAGTAAACAAATTCTATTGTGTCGGCTACGGCCCGGCCTGCGTTTTCCAATCGTGAGCTCGCTAACTCCGAAGTCGCGCACAGCTTGAAGTTCTATCTCGCGCATCCGCAGACTACTGACAGTCTTCATAAAAACGTTTCCCCGTATGAGTTTATATGTGGTTCAATCCCTGCCAGTGGATCCATTATCTATACTTTTGCGTTCGAAAAAATCTTCCGGCTGGGTCTTAAAAAATACATCGACAAAAGCGTAAGCCCAGATAGCCGCGAATATAACATCGAAATAGAACACCGTAGTAGGGTTCGACGCGTAGAATTCATGCATAACCCGCGCCGGGTCCTGCATGGCATTGGTTGATTTTGCCGCCGCGAGCGCTGCCTTGAAAAAGAACAGGAAGCCGGCAAGAAAGGTTATGCCAAGCAGTACGAAACCCTTTTTGATTTTTCCTATGAATATGTGGCCGACTCCCGGGCCAAGGAGAAAAGTCAAGGCTACAGGGAGAATTGCTTTTTTTATGTTTATGTTCAATTTAGTGTCGCTCCAAAAATCCCAACGTGAGCGCTGTAATAACGTAATAAGGTCAATTTCAGGTTATTATTATTCCTGCATATCCTACAACTTCACGGTTGTCTCCGGTAACATCGCCAGACGTGCTGTAATTAACAAGCCTTCCTTTTGACGCTCCCAGTTCTTTCGCTGCCCAGAGCGCCGCGGCTACTGGGCCCGCTCCGCACATTGAAATGCCGTTCTCTTCTACTGTGGAGAGGAGGCCTTCCGGGTCAAGGCTCAATATTTTATCTATAGCGAGGCCGTTCTGCCTCTTTCGCCGCGAAGCCGCAACGTAATGGCTCATATCCGTTGAGGCGATTATCAAAAGGTTCTTGTTGACTTGCTTTCCCAGAGCGACCTTTGCTATAGCCAGCCCGAGGTCTTTGCAGGTTTCGGGGCTGTAATCGTACATACATATAGGTACGATCTTCGCTGAAGGGCTCGTAAGTTTTATAAAAGGCGCCTGGACCTCAAGCGAATGTTCCTGTATGTGAGCCGTATCATCAAGCTTTGCATACTTTGAAAGATCGGCGATCGAAGCCGCGGCCTCCTCATCAATATCAAGGTCGCCGGCCGGTGTTTGCCATGACCCTCCCGGGTACACGCTTACAGGCGCGCCTCTTCCCCTGTGGTTTGGGCCTATAACTATGTACAAAGGCGAGGGTTTGAGTTCGGAAAACACTTTGCCGGCTGTTTTGCCTGAATACAGCCATCCCGCATGAGGACATACAGCGGCTTTGGCTTCCTGCTTTTTTGCGCCTGCTTCAAAATATTTTTCAAGTTCTTTTTTGTCTGATGGATACCATGTGCCGGAATAAAGAGCGGGTCTTGCCATTTTCTTCTCCGTTAAAAAGTATTACCTGGTTAGAGGTCTCAATATTTGGCTTCAAGAACTTCTAACTAGTTCGCTTAATCCGCTTTGGAGAGATAAATGATTCGAGTATTATAAGTGGTTAAGCTAACTCCCCGCTGTTAAATCCTACAAAAATTTCCAAGCCATGTCAAAGCAATTTAACGCTTAAATTTCGTTAAACTAAAGTTCCTGGCGCCAGCCGTTTTCAAAACCAAGCTTCTCGGCATAACTCAACACTTTGGCATATTCCTTTTTAGTGAGCCGCTTTGAAAGTTCCGGGTATTCGCCCGCCTTGTGAGCCGGATGATATTGTGACATAAGGCTAAGGGCAACTTCGCTGGAGATCTCTTCCGCGATGAACTTTAGCACATTTTTCGACCCGGCGGCGTTGCCAGGAAGCACCAGGTGTCTTATGATCAGTCCGCTTGTAGCTATGCCGTCACTGTCATATTTAAGGTTGCCCACCTGTTTGAACATCTCTTTAAGGGCTGCCTTGTTTGTCTCAGTGTAGCGGTAGGTTCCTGAGTATTTGAGCGCGTTAACGTCGTCGCAATACTTTGCGTCGGGCATATAGATATTGACTATACCTTCCAATAGCTTGAGTGTCTCTACGCTGTCATAACCGCTTGAATTGTAGAGTATTGGAATAATTAAACCCGCATTCCTTGCAGTCACCACAGCTTGGGCCATATGGGCGGCATAATGCGTGGGTGTCACAAAATTTATGTTATGGGCCCCTTTGCTTTGGAGGTCTAGCATATTTTTAACGAGTTGTTCAACCGACATCTTGTTGCCGTGTTTGAGCTGGCTGATCGGATAGTTCTGGCAGAACAGGCAAGAGAGGCTGCAGCCTGTAAAAAATATTGTGCCGGAACCTTTTGTCCCTGACACCGGCGGTTCTTCGGAAAAATGAAGGTTGCAGCTGGAGACGAAAATCTCAGCGCCGGCGCCGCATCTGCCTTTTTCATCTGCAAGGCGGTTGACTCCGCACCGGCTGGGGCACAGCTTGCAGGGGTTAAGCATCTCGAACAGTTTTGAAATATTATCTTTGGATTTGTTTTTCATTTATGCAGGTTAATATTGTGCGGCCGATTTTCTACAGTCTATGTTTGTATCAATTGTTATAGTTACAGGGCCATCATTATTTATAGTTACCAGCATGTCCGCCGCGAACTCGCCCGCAACGACTTTTAAGGGGAATGTGCGCAGTGTTCTAAGAAATTCCTCGTAAAGAAGAATGGCTTTATCAGGCCGCGCCGCAGAGGTGAAATCGGGCCTTCTGCCTCTTGAACAGTCGGCGTGAAGTGTGAACTGCGATATCACTAGGAGCTCCCCTTTAACATCGATAAGCGATTTGCTGAATTTTCCCTCGTCGTTTGGAAATATTCTGAGGTTCACTATTTTATCGGCGAGCACACGGCATGTTTCAACAATATCGTTAGGGCCCACTCCCAGTAGAACGACAAACCCCTTACCGATCTCACGCTTTTCGGAAGCGTTGATGGTCACACTCGCCTTTGTAACTCTCTGAATTATGGCTTTCATATTGTTGTTTTGGACTGTTTGGCGGGGGCAGCCGTATTATCTTAGCGCGCCCGCCCGGACTTGAACCGGGACGACCGGCTTCGGAGGCCGGTGCTCTATCCAATTGCCCGCCTCAACGGCGGGTCCGCCTATGGCGGAAACTACTCCTATTTAGATAGGCGGCTGAAGTTAAACGTCCTCGCCCGGACTTGAACCGGGACGACCGGCTTCGGAGGCCGGTACTCTATCCAATTGAGCTACGAGGACTTATTAATAGATTTTAACTTATTATTGCTTTTGTGGCAAGCAAACCTGTTTTCTCCGGAATACGTCTGTCTTAAGAGAGCTAACGCGGTCCAGGAATAGTATGCCGTCGAGGTGGTCGATCTCGTGCTGCAGAACAACTGACTCGAACCCCTTCGATATGATCTCAACCTTTTTGCCATCCGGGTCCAGGCCGTGAACCTCTATCTCGTCGGCTCTGGTAACATCGCCAGTGAACTCGGGAACGCTGAGGCATCCTTCCCGGAACATTATCTTTCCTGAACTTTTAACTACTACCGGGTTGATAAGCGTTATAAGCCCGCGGTTCGGGTGTTTCTTGTGGTACAGGGAAACGTCTACAACTATTATTCTCAGATCGATGCCGGCCTGTGAAGCCGCGAGGCCGACGCAGTGCGGGTAATGGCGCATAGTCTCAGTCATGGAGCTGATGACCGACCGGACACGTTCGTCAATGTTGACTACGTAGAGCACTTTGTTCTTGAGGAACGGGTTTGGGATGGTGAGTATCTTTTGAATGGCCAAGATTGGTTCCGGTCAGGGTTATAGGCTTGGAGAATCTACCGGGTTTAACGAAACTGAGACCCCCAGCAGTTCAGCGACTTTCAGGAGCTCGATCTCAAGCTGTTCACGCGGCATCTTTTCCGGCACGTCCACTTCGAGGAACATTATATACGTGTGTTTCCCGCCAATAGATGAGATGCTTGTTTGAACATCCGTAATGTTTATCTTTTTTGAAGCCAGGTACTTGCTGACCTCATAAACTATCCCGGGTTTATCCGAGCCGTAAACCGAGATTATGTACTGCGAGCCTTTAAGGCAGGATTTTACTTCTTCAATGGGTTTCAGCGTCCTTAACGAAACGCTCAAACCTGATTCACAGAGCGCGGAGAATTTATCGGATAGCTGCTTAACTGAAAGTTTACCAGGCAGCGCCACCAGCAGTATCATCGCAAATTCGCTGGCCAGCATGGTCATGGAAGAATCTTCAATGTTGCAGCCGGTATCAAAAAGCACCTTCGTAACGTCAGCTACTATACCTGGCCTGTCTTTTCCAAGGACTGAAACTGCAACGAATGTTTTCATAGGTTGCTCCTGACATGCTACTTTAACGCTTCGGCTATGTTTTTGAGGGCCGGATCTATCTTTGACATATCTTTTCCGCCGCCCTGCGCGAATTCCGGGCGCCCGCCACCTGAACCGCCTACCATTTTTGCAATGTTTTTCGCTATTTTTCCTGAGTGGTGCCCTTTTGAAGCCGCATCTGGCGTAACTGCAACAGTAAAAGAAAATTTATCAGCTTCAGTATTGAAAACTATTACTATTCCGGAACCGAGTTTCGTTTTTAGACTATCGATGGTGCTCTTCAAAGTTTCGGTATCCAGATCTGCGACCCTGGCCGCGAGGACCTTAGTCCCATTGACTTCGAACACGTCTTTCAAAAGGTCAGCGGTCCCGCCCGACGCTAGCTGGGATTTTAACTTAGAGATTTCTTTTTCTAAATCTTTTTGTCTGCCGATAACTCGGTCCAGTCTTTCAGGCAGCTCGTTTGTGGAAGATTTAAGCGCGTCTTTGAATTTATCGATTATATTTTGGATGCCGTAAACATACGCTTCTGCGGCATGCCCCGCTACGCCTTCTATCCTGCGAGTCCCTGCCGCCACGGAAGACTCGGATGTTATCTTGAAAAAGCCTATATCTCCCGTGCGGGAAACGTGCGTGCCCGCCGCAGAGCTCAAGCGAAAAATGTTTTTCGGCGCTGTGGTCCTTTACGCAAACCGAGCGGACCACATCGCCGTATTTTTCGCCGAAAAGCGCCATTGCACCCTGTTTCCTGGCTTCGTCTATGTTCATTACAGTCGTAACTACAGGCATATTATCAAGTACCGCTTTCATTACCATCTGTTCTGCCTCTGTTATTTCATCCGGCTTTAAACCTGAAAGATGAGTAAAGTCGAAACGAAAATAGTCAGGCGTTACAAGCGAGCCCGCCTGCGTAACGTGTGTGCCCAATATTTCTCTAAGCGCCTTATGCAGAAGATGTGTGGCCGTGTGGTGGCGAGCTATCGATCTGCGGCGTTCTTTGTGTATAGCGGCGGTCACGGTGTTGTCCATAATAAAACTGCCGTGTATTACCTTTACTTTATGCACAAACATTGAACCCGAAGGTTTCTGCACATCGGTGACTTCCGCCAGTGATCCGCTTCTTCCGGTTATCGTTCCTGTGTCCCCAACCTGGCCGCCGGACTCCGCGTAGAAAGGCGTTGTAGAAAGGACTATCTCGCCTTCCTCGCCTTCGTTTAACGCGTCCGCTTTTTTGCCGTTCACTATTATTGCCTTGACGAGTGATTCTTCTTCGAGGTTTTCATAACCCGTGAAAACCGTGTCACCAAGTTCTTTGTGGAGTTTGGAGTAGAATGTCACGTCTTTTTCGCCGGAACCGCTCCACGCCGACCGTGATTTCGTCTGCGCCTCGGCTTGCGCCGTTTTGAAACCACCCTCGTCAACCGAAAGGCCTTTTTCGGAAGCTATTTCTCTGGTCAGGTCAAGCGGGAATCCGTATGTGTCGTATAGTTTGAATGCCTCGTTGCCGGGTATCATGAATTTTGTCTTTAGTGCGCTTGCCTCGGCGGAACGCGTGCCGCTATACTTTGCTATAAGTTCATCAAGAATTTTTGTGCCAGCTTCCAATGTTTCAAGGAACTTTTCTTCTTCCATTTTGGTGATAGAAGCGATGTTCTCGCGCCTCGCGGCAAGGTCGGGATATTGCTGTTTCATGAGGTCGGCCGCTCGGGCTGTGACTTTATAAAGAAATGGCTCGTTGATGCCGAAAAGCTTACCCTGTCTTAATGCGCGCCGTAATATCCTTCTAAGCACATATCCGCGTCCTTCGTTGGAGGGTAATATGCCGTCACCGATAAGGAACGTTATCGCGCGTGAGTGGTCGGCCATCATGCGGTACTGCTCTTTGTGCGTTGAAGGGTCAGCATCAAAGAAGCCCGCGAGGTCGTTTATTATGGGTTCAAAAAGGTCGTTATCAAAAACGTTGTTCTTTCCGTTTGCCACCGCTACGAGGCGTTCGAACCCCATGCCGGTGTCGATATTCTTCCTGGGCAGGTTTTTAAGCTCGCCGTTTTCCTGCCTGTCAAACTGGGTGAAAACCAGGTTCCAAACTTCAAGGTAGCGGTTGCAGCTGCAAGCCGGGCCGCAGTCGGGTTTCCCGCAGCTCATCTTGGGGCCGAGGTCGAAAAGTAGCTCAGAGCAAGGGCCGCACGGCCCTGTAGGCCCCATGTTCCAGAAATTGGTTTCTTCACCCATCCGAACTATGCGCGACTCAGGTATTATCTTTTTCCAAATATCGTGGGCTTCGTTGTCGTCTTTATATATTGTTATGTAGAGTTTGTCTGCGGGGATGGACATTTCTTTCGTCAGGAACTCCCAGCCCCAGTCTATGGCTTCCTGCTTGAAATAGTCACCGAAGGAGAAGTTGCCAAGCATTTCGAAGAACGTCAGGTGGCGGTTGGTCTTTCCCACCTGGTCTATGTCCGATGTCCTGAAAGACTTCTGGCAGGTGGTGGCACGGGTGAACGTGTCCTTGCTTTGCCCGAGGAAATGCTTTTTGAACTGCACCATGCCGGCAGATGTAAAAAGCAGTGTTGGGTCACCGGATGGTATAAGCGAGTCTGAAGGTACTACATTGTGCCCGCGCGCCGCGAAATAGTCCAGGAACTTCTTGCGAATATCGTTTGAATTCATAATGGTTGATTTTATCAAAAATACCGTCTTTAATCAAATAATCTCTCATTTCAAAGATTTGTGCGGAGATTACACAGATTGCGGCCCGTCGATGTATTAGTGTAATCTATTTGATCAATTCTATAACTTCAGCCGTCTTTATTATCTTTGAGAATACCCCATTTAGCGCGGCAAGAAAAGAGTTCTGGACGTTCCCGGCGGATATTTCGCTGTCAAAAATATTCAATGTTTTTGTCGTGCAGGCATCTCCTGCCACTATGCATTCATATCCCAGGTCATAGGCCGCGCGGACTGTAGTGTCTACGCACATATGTGTCATCATGCCGGCTATCACCAGCCGGGAAATATTGTTATTTTTCAGGTAGTCATCAAGGCCGGTTTTTCTGAAGCTGTTGGGATAGTTCTTAACAACTATCTTTTCACCGGTAAGCGGCTGTACATTCGGGTGGAATTCAACACCCGGGGTTCCGGGCACTAGGTATGTAGCTCCGGGTCTTGTAGAAAAATGCTGAACATGTATCACGGTCATCGACTTGCTTCTGAAATACTCCAGGAGGTTTTTGATCTCAAGGCTTGTCTTTATGCTTTCGAATAATTTCATTCTCCCGTTCGGGAAATAGTCGTTTTGAACATCTATAATAAGCAAAGCCGTATTCATATAATTATATACTGATCTCCAGAGAGAACATCTTTGTGTGGGCAAGCACAAGTATGTCGTTTTCCTTAAACCCGTTCTTGAGGCATGTCTTATAGGCCGACGTCATAGCGCCGGTCCCGCGGAAGATAACTTTCTTGTACCCATGATTTTTACAGAAATCCAAAGCTTGCTGGATAAGCCTTGACCCATTGCCTTTTCCCCTGAATTCCTTTGCCAAAAAAAGCCTCCGCAGCAGCGCCGTATGCGGGCCGTCGTTCTTAATTCCAACAGTGCCGACAATTTTCCCGCCAGTTCCTTCAGCGACATAAAAAGCGTCATTCTTCCCGTTGTAATGTTCGAATGTGTTTTCCAGGTCGTCCGTTGTATAAGACTTCGCGCTCTCTACGAATTCATCGTTCATTATAGAGCTGATAAGGCTTTTTACCGCGCTGTTGTCTTCCTGCCTCATCTGGCGCATCTTGATCATTAATCCTCCTATTAGTTAAATAATAAATCTTATAAAATAGATTTCTGAAAATATTTTTCTAGAACACAAAAAACGGGCCTATCATTGCGAAAGTGTCTTTCTCATATACGTCATCGAAGTAATCGTATTTAACGGATATTCCCGCCTGCTTTGACAGCAGAAGGTCAAGCCTTGTCCGCGCTGTGAACAGGCCTTGTTCGCCGCGGCTGAAGCGGTCATATATCTTGGCGTCCAGCCTTACACAACGGCAGACCATCAGGTCGGCTTTGATGCCAGCCGTCATATAGTTAAGCACGGCCGACGCGTCGCCAGCAAAGCCGTATTGAGTTTGCCCGCCAATTATCATGCCTTCAGAAGCGAACGATGTGCCCACCTCTTCGTTGAAATACCCGATGAACGGCATTACCTTCTGCCCGTTCACCTTGAACGTCATCCCGGCTATAGCGTGCAGCCCCCAAATGGACGAATCGATGTTCATTGAATTGAGCGGCGCGACATCATCCGATGTCGCCTTTGTGTACACGCTTATATAGTCAGAGTAAAAACCCACGGTTGGATATATGTTTGAGCCGTTAAGGAAATTATACAACCCGTAAAACAGGTACCCGTTCTCGGTGCTCTTGTTGAGAGTAGAAAAGTGCGCCATACTGCCCAGAGTAAACCGCGGACAGGCATAGATCATCGAAATGGCTTCAAGCGGCCCGGAATCGTTTATGCTGCTCGCGCTGCCTGTGCCTGGCGTGTTGAATTTAACATCGCAGTTAATAGTACCCGCCATTGGCGAGACCAGAAACATGCCGTTGTTCTCCAGCGCCTGAGCGCTGAAAGCGGCGGCAATCATGATAAGAACAGCTGGAATAATAATAAGTAGCTTTTTCATTTTGCTCTCCCCACTTTAAAGATATTTTATAAAGTCGATCTCTATATCCAAAGAAAAATGTATGGCCGAAAAGAAGCGGATCAAAACTTTACAACGTGGCCCAGCCAGAAAATGAATATAAGCGCCGCGATGTGAAGCATCCACCAACCGGGTTTAAACAACATGAACCTGAACATAAAGACTCCTTTTCTTAACAAATTCGAAGCTTTTTGCACTTCTGGTTATTTAATATCATTTAGGATTTAAGGTATTCGAATTTCGAATTGTCTTCCATATTTATGCCTTCCAAAGCAAATGGCCGGCGGTATATACTAGAGACATCAGAATGAGGTGCAATAACCAGAAGCCGGTGTTTGGGTATCTCAGGAACCTGCCGGCGACAGGGGCGTTGAGATCCTGCGTGATGATAACGTCAAAAAGCGCTTTGCCCATGAAGAACTTAGCTGTCAGCATCACTATGTCGGGAAAGATCGTATTGAATAATAAAGCATGAAGTGTCAGGGGCCCTTTGAAATGCGCTATCGAAAAGTGCGCCATTGTTATTATACCTATAACTACCATCATGCCGTTAAGAATGTAAGCGAACGGCGCTAAGTCCCTTTTCATGAACATTGCTGGTATAACTATAACGCTTATGATGCCCGCGAGGAAAGGTATGTAGTTCGCCGGGTTAGCCGAGGGAAGGTGTATCCTGTAATGAAGCAGCCAGCCTCCGAATGAGATGGTGATCAGGCCGGCCAGGAGAGTGGTTTTTAAGCTTTCTTTTCTTGTCATTTGAACACTCCTTTTTCAAGCAACAGATGCCTACATGCGCCTTCTTGATCAGTTACGAGT
The DNA here is from genome assembly GCA_963794945.1 of Endomicrobiales bacterium. Taxonomy (GTDB): domain Bacteria; phylum Elusimicrobiota; class Endomicrobiia; order Endomicrobiales; family CAWCFT01; genus CAWCFT01. The sequence goes on along the minus strand of CAWCFT010000014.1, from coordinate 27,698 downwards.
GCTTTTTTGCGTGGCTTTGTTAGCTTTATATTTTTCTTCTATTTCGTTTTCTTTTATCCATCTAAGGGCGTCTTCTTTCGAGCGGAATACTTTGGTTTGCAGAGCGTCAGGTGAAATGTCCTCGACGTACGCTGCATACATGCGCCCCAGGCCGTATTGCAAAAGGGGCCCGGCACCACAATGAGATCGAACCCACCTTTGCGCGACTTGCCAAGGCGCCGCATCTGCTGGCCAATTTTCATTACTTCCTCGCTTGTGAGGTGCTTGTCAAGTTTTGAAAAATCCAGCAGCATGTACTTTGATAACTCTCCGCGGTAGAATTCATCTATCCCGTCGCGCATATCCGTGTATACCGCGTCGGGCTCTAAAGTAAAAACAGTAGCGTTGAGCTCTTGGATAAAATAATGCGGTATCTTCTCCATTGGCCTCCCTTTAGATATTTCTTTGCTACCTGCCGCGCTTTTTCTTTTCGGCTTGTTTTGGTTTTAGGCCAGGGCGGATATGTTCCATGTAACGCACTATGCCGCGGGCAATCGCTTCCGCGCAGGCCGATCTGAATTGCTCCGTTTTAAGGAACCTTTCTTCCCGCGGGACTATCATATAGGCAGATTCGGTCAGTACGGCAGGCATCTGGGTAGTGCGGGTAATGACGAAGTTGCCGTAGTGAATGCCGCCATCGTGCAGTTTATATTCCGCAGGGCTGTCGTTCCCCACCAGTTCGCCGTAAGCCTTGTGTATCTCTTCCGCGAGCGCGAAACTTACCGGATGGAAATAATATATCTCGTACCCGTTCTGCTTGAAAGGGTTTTCGGCGTCGCTGAGAGAATTATTGTGGACGCTGACAAATATATCAGCGTGCGCCTGCCACGCAAGCCTGGGGCGGTCGCCAAGAGCGACAGGCTGCGGGTCGGGTCTGGTCATAAAGACATTTGCGCCCAGGGCTGTAAGTTTACTGGTAAGTATTTTGGCCATCTGCAGGTTAACGTCGCGTTCCAAGAGCCCCGTCACTCCTATCGCGCCGGTATCCGGTGAATGCCCGGCGTCTACTGCAATGGTAAGCCCGGCGAGAGGCATGGTGCTTCCAACTACGGCCGGTGGCGGGTTGCGCACCTCAAGGACAAAAGTGCCGCCTTCGTACCGGGCATCGTAGCCCCACCATTTTGACGAGGGCGTGTAGGCGCGCACACGGTACGTTTCGGCATCATCCTGGAACCATTTTACCTGCTCGACAACACCGGTCGATATGTAAGTCATAAAGTCGGTATTAGAGTACGCGCCGTAAAATAACACGTCTATATATTTCTTATCCATGTCCGGCTGCACTTCGAAAGGTACGCGTCGTCCAAGCGGAATGTGGATATTCGCTGACCGTTCGTCGTTCGTGATAAGAATATTTTCGGCTATCGTGTGTCCGGGCGTTGTCCCTGCGGGGAGAAGTTTGACGGCGGAGCGGTTGACCCATGCCTCTTTTGTTTTTGTTAGCCGGACACGCAGTTCATCGCCTTTGCCGCCCGTAATGCGCAGTGGCGTGCCCTGAGGTAAAAACAAGTAGTATCCAGCTGTATCAGATTTGGAGAGTGACGGGCCAGCATAAAGTGTCGTGCTATATCCTGTAGTTTCAGCTATCAACGGTGACGCATCGGAAAGCAGTGAAACTGTCCCATCCGCTTTTTTGCTTTTCTTTAAATTCCTTTTTGTATTGGCGAGCGTTACCAGTATCTTTGATCTATTGGGTTTATCCTGCGCGCCCACTACATAAACGCCGTTATATATACCCTGGCCAGCGGCGGACTCAGCCATCGGGAACTTTCTTTTCATAGCCCCGACCGTAAACGACGCCTTCATGCCCGGGCTGCCTTTCGCTGTGACGATTATTTCGTCTCCTGGTGCTGCCACTATATCGTTATTAGGAGTTACATACTCAACTGTCAGCGGTGAAACCGGTGAGGGAACTGATGCACCTTCTACGTTAACGGTACGTGTTATAGTGTACACTGAAGCGCCGAGTGTTAATACCGCGTGTATCTTGAATGTCCCTGGCGCAAGGTCAACCATTGTCAGGAAACCGCCTCCGAGGTCTACGGGTACCGCTTGGCCGTTTATGGTAAGCGTGCCGCTGGACGGCGCTTCGCCGTACACAAAGGTTGATGACAACGCGCCGAGATGCGCGTTCTCGCACGGATGATTGATCTGGAAGTAAGGCGCGGGCGATGTTACTAATTGCAGGGGCTGAGCCGCCGGCAGTGCTGCCGCAGTTGAAACTAATACAGGGAGTGGGCATGCGACAGTCTGGGTGCTAGGACCGGCAATATCTTCACTAGCGTTAAGCTGGCCGCACAACAGAATACACGACAAAGGCAATAAACGAATTAAATGTTTCATATGCATTTCATTTTAATACCGTGTCGTCATTGCGAATCCGGCCTTGGCTGTATGAAGCAATCTCATCTATACCTCAAGAACACCGAGATTGCCGCGCTCCCTGCGGTCGCTCGCAAAGACACATAACAAAAGGTTTTTCAAATGACTCGACTTTTATTTATTCTTGTCTTTATCCCTTATCTCGACGCGTCTTATTTTTCCGCTTATTGTTTTAGGAAGTTCGGTGACGAACTCGACTATACGCGGGTACTTGTATGGGGCCGTAACCCTTTTGACGTGCTCCTGCAGCTCCTTGGCAAGCGCATCGCTTGGAGTATAGTTCTTTGACAATACTATGGTCGCTTTTACAACCTGCCCGCGGTCTGGGTCGGGCACCGCCGTTACCGCGCACTCAAGCACGGCAGGGTGCTCAACAAGGGCGCTTTCGACTTCGAATGGGCCGATGCGGTAGCCGGAACTCTTGAACACGTCATCCGCGCGCCCTACGAACCAGTAATACCCGTCCTCATCGCGGTACGCCATATCTCCGGTGAAATACAGCCCGTTGTGCCAAACCTTTTTAGTGAGCACATCGTCCATATAATAACCGCCGAACATGCCGACAGGTTTATTTTTCCCCACGCGGATGACTATCTGGCCCTCTTCACCGGCCTCGCATGATTTGAAGTTCTCGTCAACTATGTCAATATCATACCCGGGTGTTGGTTTGCCCATTGAACCGGGCTTAGGCTCAAGCCACGGGAAAGTAGCGACAATGACGACAGTTTCGGTCTGGCCGTAACCTTCCATGAGCTTAATGCCGGTCATCTGCAAGAACTGGCTGTAGACCTCTGGGTTTAAAGGTTCACCCGCGACAAGGCAGTATTTCAATTTTGTAAAATTATATTTTGATAAGTCTTCTTTTATGAGATAGCGGAATATCGTCGGCGGAGCGCAGAACGATGTGACGCCGTACTTGGTGAGCACGTTCAACATGTCTTTAGGGACGAACCTGTTGTAATCATAAACGAAAATACCGCTCTCGCAGATCCATTGTCCGTAGATCTTTCCCCACGCGGATTTTGCCCAGCCCGTGTCCGCAACCGTGAAATGCAGCCCGTCAGGAGGAATATTCTGCCAGTATCTCGCGGTGGTGATGTGCCCTAGCGGGTACGTATAATCGTGGCGGACCATTTTAGGCATCGCCGTAGTTCCTGAAGTGAAATACAAAAGGAATATGTCGCTGTTCTTTGAAGCGAGTTTGCCCGCGGGCCTTTCAAAAGCCGGTGAGGCTTTTTGCACTTCTTTGTTGAAGTTGAGCCAACCTTCGAAGTCGCCTATCGATGCTTTGAGTTTCAGCGTGGGAGAATCGGCCTGAGCTTCGTTAACTCTATTTATCACTTCCTGCTCAGCGACGGAGATTATCATTTTTATCCCTGCGGCGTTGTTCCTGTACTTGATGTCTTTTACAGTTAAAAGGTGGGTTGCCGGAATGCAAACGGCGCCAATTTTGTGCAGCGCGAGGCAAGCGAACCAGAACTCGTACCTTCTCTTGAGGATTAGCATCACTGGGTCGCCTTTCATTATGCCGATGGAAACAAGGAAGCTGGCGGCCCTGTCGCTCTGCTCCTTCATCTGCGCGAAAGTGAATTTTGCCTCGTTGCCTTGCTCGTCGCACCAAACCATCGCTATTTTGTCAGGTGTGCGTTTGGCTATCTCATCAACAATATCGTAAGCAAAATTGAAAGATTTTGGGACTTCAATCTTGAAATTCTTTTGGAAATCTTCGTAAGAATCGAATTTTGTTTTCTTGAGGTATTTATCCAGTATAGCTGACATTTTGCCTCCGTGCCGCCCGGTTGATGTACCTGACTGAATTAAAGTTATTTTATGATAACTGCAAGGAACCTGGCCGGTTTATTGTGCATCGCGAACATGGCGTGCGGGTGCCGCGGGTCGAAAAACAGCGAATCACCCTCGTTGAGTATAAGCTCATGTTTTCCGAGTATAACCTTCATGCTGCCTTCAAGTATGTAATTGAATTCCTGTCCTTCATGCGCGTATGGTTTGTGTTTGGATTCCGAGTCGTGCGGCTCTGCGGTTATATGGAATATCTCAGCTTTTTTATCTTTGAAATTGTAAGCGAGGTCAAGGTATTGGTATGCTTTGCGGCGTTCCACCTGGGGGCCTTTGCCTTTTCTCACAAGCGAGTATTCGCGCATCTTCGGTTCCTCTCCGGTAAGAAGCGAGGTGAGCTCAACTTTGTAGGCGCCGGCAAGCTCGTAAAGTATGCTGACAGGAATATCAGCCGAACCGTTCTCGTAGTTCTCCAGTTGATCTTTTTGGATACTGAGCTTCTGGGCTACTTCCGAGGCAAACATTCCCGAGATCTCCCTCAAGGACCTTATCCTCATGGCCACCTGCTTGATCTTCTCCGACATAAGGCCTCCTTTTACAGAAAATTAAATATCAAATATAAAAAATACATTTTAAATCATTTGTTCCGCAAGGTATGAGCTTCTTACATATGTGCCCGACGCACAGTTTGAAAACCCGAGCTTTAGAGCGGTCTCTTTAAGGTTCAAAAACTCATTATCAGTATAATGTTTAAACACGCCCACGTGTTCTCGCGATGGCGCAAGGTACTGGCCAAGAGTTAATATTTTAACACCTCGGGAGATCAGGTCTTTCATAGATGCCGTGACTTCTTTCAAGGTTTCGCCAAGTCCCAGCATCAGGCCGGATTTTGCCGTAAGGCCGAACTTAGACGCCTCACCAAGCAGACCGAGGGAACGTTCATAGTCGGCGCCCTGCCTTACCCTGGAATACAGTGACGGCACGGTCTCGATATTATGCGAGAATACATCGGGCCTTGAATTAAAAACTACTGCCGCTGAAGTTTTGGAGCCGCCGAAATCCGGTACAAGAGTCTCGATCTTAATTGCGGGGTTGTCCGCTCTCAGCCGGGCTACGGTGTTCGCGAAATGAGAAGCGGCGCCGTCAGAAAGGTCGTCGCGTGTAACCGAGGTTATAACTACGTACCTGAGGTCCATGTCCGACACCGTTTTGGATATCCTCTCCGGTTCGCCGGCATCCAGAGGCGCCGGGCTGCCTTTTGAAACTCCGCAAAAAGTGCATCCGCGCGTGCAAACCGAACCCGCTATAAGGAATGTTGCCGTGTTCTTCGCGAAGCATTCGCCTATGTTAGGGCAGAGCGCGCTTTCGCATACCGTGTGCAGGTTCTTGGCGCGCAGGATGTTCTTTATATTTGCCGTGTCGGCCAGGCTGATATGTTTTTTAACAAAATGTTTATCCATTAATTGCTCTTCTTCAAATATTTCGAAAGTTTATCGTAAGACAGGGTGTTTATCACATCGTCTTTTTCCAGCCAGCCGCGCCTTGCAACACTCACACCAAGTTCCATGTATGCAAGGTGTTCAACTGAATGCGCGTCGGAACCGATCGATATCTTGACACCCATATCTTTGGCTTTCCTGCAGTATATGTCGTTTAGGTCCAGCCTGTCAGGAAAAGAGTCTATCTCAAGCAGTTTATTGTTTATTTTTGCGGCGGCAATGATCTTATCCATGTTCAGGGCGTATGGTTCACGCTCATTCAAAAGCCTTCCTGTCGGGTGGCCTATGCAGTCGACGTTAGGGTTCTCGATAGCTTTTATAATGCGGTTAGTAAGCAGGCTTTCGCTCTGATTGAACCCGGTGTGGATGGACGCTATCACAAAGTCAAGCTCTTTAAGTATCTCGTCCGGGTAGTCTATACTGCCGTCGCTTAATATGTCGGCTTCTGTCCCGCATAGCATATAAAAGCCGGATATGTTAGAATTAACGCGTCTGATCTCTTTCATCTTTCGTTTAAGGTCGGTTATAGTCAGGCCGCCTGCCACCTTAAGGCTTTGCGAGTGGTCGGTTACAACTATCCACTCGTATCCCCGCGCCCTGGCCTTATCGGCTATAACTTCAAGTGTATCGGCGCCGTCGCTGTAGTTCGAATGGGTGTGGGTATCTCCTTTTATATGGCTGGTTTCTAAAAGGTGGGGCAAGGTGCCGTGCTTCGCCGCTTCGATCTCCCCTCTGTTCTCCCGCAGTTCAGGAGGTATATAATCCAGCCCCAGAACCTTGTAAACGTCTTCTTCAGTTTTTGACGCTAATGGTTTTTTTAGATCCGATGTTTTGAAAACACCATATTCATTGACCGTAAGCCCCATGTCGCGGGCGAGGCCCCTGAGGTTGATGTTGTGTTCCTTGGAGCCTGTAAAATACACAAGCGCCGAGCCGTATGAAGAGTCGTCAACTACACGAAGGTCTATTTGAAGACCGCCTCCCGTTATTATACTTGCTTTAGTTGGGCCCGCTCCGATCACCCTGGCGGCTTGCGGAAGTTTAGTGAAGCGCTCAACGACTTCCCCGGCTTTTCCTTTTTCCGTGCTGCAGAGTATGTCTATATCTCCTATAGTCTCCCTGAACCTTCTCAGCGAACCCGCCTGGCTTATGTTGCTTACAATCTTAAGTTTAGAAAGGACAAAAATGACTTCTCTCGATATTCCGAGAGCTTCGTTTAAAAGTATCCTGCCGGCGTACTTTTCTCTCAGGCTTATTCCTTTGAGAATGTTATCTTCGCTCTTTTTTCCAAAACCACTGAGGTCCCGTATTTTTCCGGCTTCGGCGGCTTTCTTAAGCGACTCCAGGTCTTTGACCTTAAGCTTATCGAACAGCGCCCTGGCCTTCTTGGGGCCCATTCCCTGCAGTTTCATTATCTCGAAGAGGCCTTCGGGGAACCCGGTTTTTAGTTCTTGAAGGAAGGGTATATTCCCGGTCTTTAGATATTCCCGTATTTTTTCCGCGATGCTCTCGCCAATACCGGGGATATCTGTGAGTGTATTTTTATCTGCGATGAATTCGATGGGTTCGGGAAGGGAGGCCACTATCTCGCTGGCGCGCTCGTACGCCCTGACCTTAAAGACGTTCTCGTTCTTTAAGATAAGCAGTTCCGATATCTCATAGAGCGCTTCGGCTACTTCCTTGTTTCTCATTTTGACTATGATAGTGAATTAGTGCCTGAAATGCCTGATGCCCGAAAATACCATGGCCATACCGTGTTCATCGCAGGCCTTAATGGAATCTTCATCCCGGATAGAACCGCCGGGCTGGATTATGGTTTTGACGCTGATCTTGGATGACTCGAGTACTACATCGTTAAAAGGAAAGAAGGCGTCTGATGCAAGGACCAGCGGGAACTTGGACTCATCGAGGCCGTGCTTGACCGCCTTCATCTTGCCAGCTGCTATGTTGAGTGAATCTATGCGGCTCATCTGTCCGGCGCCTATACCGACAGTCTGTGACCCGCGTACCAGTATAATGGCGTTAGATTTGACGTGCTTGCAGACTTTCATAGCGAATTTCAGCGATTCCAGATCTTCAGCTGAAGGAACGGCTTTAGTGACCGACTTGAGGTCGCTGTATATAATCGAGTCGCGTTCCTGGGCAAGCGCTCCGCCTTCAAGCGTCCTGTAGTCTACTGCGCTGACGGATGACGCGTTCTTGTCCGGTACTCCGAGTTCGAGTAGCCTGAGGTTCTTCTTCGTGGCGAAAACAGTCCTTGCCTTGGATGAGAAAGAAGGAGCCGCTATACATTCGGTAAATAGCTTTGCCACTTCGACGGCTGTTGCCTCGTCCACCTCACGGTTGAATGCCAAAACGCCTCCGTAAGCGCTAACCGTGTCGCACGCGAGTGCCCTATTGTACGATTCAAGTATAGATTCGGATTCTGCGCACCCGCAGGGGTTGTTGTGCTTAATAATGGCGCACGCGGGCTTGTCAAATTCGAGCGCGAGCTTCCAAGCTGATTCGAGGTCAAGATAGTTATTATATGAAAGTTCTTTTCCCTGAAGGACCTTGGCATTGATAACGGTTGCCGCATTTTTGGACGCTGTTCCAGCCCTGTAAACAGCCGGCCTGGTGAGGGTTTTCGCCGTAACGGAGCGTAGACTGTAGTTTTAAAGGAATAGCCATTTCTTGCGGGAATTTATCAAGTGTGAAATAACCGGAAATCAGAGCGTCGTAATAAGCGGTGTGGCGGAACGCTTTTGCTGCGAGCTCTCTTCTTAAATCGTCAGTTACCGTGCCCATCTTGATACAATGGGCAACCTTTCCGTAATCGGAAGGGTCCACGACTATAAGCACGTCACTGAAGTTTTTTGAAGCGGCCCGTATAAGCGCAACTCCGCCGATGTCGATATTTTCAATGATGTCGTCATTGATTATCTTCGAAGGATCTTTCGCATATTTAGACACCGTGCTTTCGAATGGATATAGGTTGACTACCACAAGGTCAATTGCCTCAATTGAGTGCTTTTTGAGCTCTTCAAGGTGGCTATTCTTGTCGCGCCTAGCGAGTATGCCACCGTGTATCTTCGGGTTCAATGTTTTTACCCGCCCGTCAAGTATTTCGGGAAAGCCGGTGACCTCGGATATCTCGGTGCACGATATGCCGCTCTGCGAAAATGTTTTTGCTGTGCCTCCGCTAGAGATGATCTTAATTCCGAGTTCAGTAAGGCTTTTGGCCAACTCAACCACTCCGCTTTTGTCCGAAACACTGATCAACGCGAGTTTAACAGTCATTTATTTATTCTCCTAAAATAAAAATAGAACCTGCCTTTGAACGCTTCAAAAGGGTCCCAGGGCTTAGTTGAAAATTTACGAACGTTCAGGCGAAAGTCCGCCTGGCTACCAGCTTACATTATAGCTGCAGGAATCTTTGCCTTTTTTTCTGCAGGGCTGAGAATCATCATGGGTAACGGTTAGTACTTTGCTGTCGGCAGGCAGAAACTTCCTTGCCGCAGCTTCAATAATTCCCCTGTCGAAATCGCAGGGATAAGGGTTGTTGCAGACCATTTTAGCGGATCTCGGCCCGGTTTTCTCGAAACTGTAGTGGCCTATCCCTTCCTTCATCACTCCTGTGTGTGGATTGAACAGGACACTGTCTTTTATCTTGTGATTCATGTGGTAAGCAACATCTATTGATGGTAGGGCGTCTTCGACTGTCTTAACGAAAGCGGGCCACTGAGCGTTTTCAGGTATTTTCTTGCCGATGAGGAAAAGAGTGCCGATGCCGAGCTTTTCTGATATCAGTTTGAAAGCGTTGAGCCATGACTGCTGCGAGTACCATTTCCCGGGGATCGGGTTATCTATCCCGTTCTCTTTAAGGATCCTCAACGCCTCGTTCTTGAAGAGTTCCATACCGCTCACGATCGAAAGTACCGTTTCTCCGTTGACCTCCGCCTGTTTGTCGAACGCAACAAACTGTGTCATTTGGGCCTCCTTTAGTAACGCCTTCGGACTCGTTGAACTGTTGCTTATTGCTGAATATTATACAAAATATTTCTTTCAAGAGATAATTATTTGAAATATTATCAAAATCGTTTCTATTCTTCGCTGCCAGGGTCGCTTTTTAAGAGGCGCAGTACCGCTCGCGCGGTATCTACCGAAAACCCCCTGCGGGCCAGAAAACCCATAAGCCTGCGGGCAGCAACTTCCTTGGTCAGCCCGCGCATAAGCGAAAGTTTCTTTCTAGCCAGCGGCAGGACCTCTTCCGCTTCGGTCTCTGCAGAAAGAGGGTTATCGCGGAAAACTTCGTTTATAACCTCGTTTGATATACCCTTCCGCTTCATTTCGAATTTTATCAGCTCGGAACCTTTTCCCTGGGACCTGCGGAGGTTAAGCAGGTTCCTAGAGAAAACATTATCGTTTAAGTACCCCAGCTCCGCAAGCCTGTCAAGAGCGTGGCTTACGGCTTGCGGCGAAAATGATTTCAGTTTTAGTCGTCCGGCCAGCTCCTTGCGGCTTCTCTGAGAAAAACTCAACAGGTTAAAAGAAGCGCTTATAGCTCTGCGCTTTTCGTCCTCTTTCAGTATTTCGTCTAGCCGCTCGCGATCGATCTCGAGGCCGACTTTCAGCCCGTTCTCTACGATGGTCTCATCCGAAATAGGCAGCGTCCCTTCCAGCCCATCGAAACGGACATTAAAACGCCCCTTTACATGTTTGTCCTTGAGAATACCGGTGATTTTCATTATTTAAGCAGACCAGCTTTTTTTAGTTGTTTTAATAGAAGTCCGTAATGTGTTCCGGCCCAATACACACGTTTGCACTGTGGGCACGCGGTGAATTTATTTTGGGTGTTGTAGACGTATTCGGGAACCCTGGTTTTAATTAGTTCCTTATCTTCTACAATTATGAGCTCCGAGTTACAGAAAGTGCAGCGGGAAAAGAAATTCTTTTCGGAAAGCTGAAGTTTCAACTCTCTCGTTATTTGGTCAGCCTGTTCAAGGAATTTGTCGCTTTCTACGAGCACCATCTTCAGCGCACGGTTGCGGCTCAGCCTGCTGTTCCTTGTGATAAGTATCCTGTTATCCTTGAGGCTTTTTAGAAGAATGCTCTCACTGAAGGCTTTATCAACGTACATTGTATCGTAGCCGAATATTCTCAGCCATTTGGCGAGCCTGCCGAGCATGAAGTCAACGATGAACTTCGGTTTTTTCCCGTTATCGTGGTTGTTGTTAGAGTTGTTCATGTGGTTAAGAGATTATCCTGTAGTTTCTCTCTCCAAGGCCTATTTTTTCAGCGTACTCAAGGCCCGATTTCCAGTCTATCTCGGGGAAAATATGTTTAACCATGTCCGAGCCGAACCTGTCGTTTACCGCATCCGCACAGGCCTGGTCAACCGCGACCGGGTCCGCTCCCGCGAAAATTCCTATATCTGCTATTAAAGGCTTGCCGTTAGTCGGGTAGCAATCGCAGAACTTTGTAAAAAAATTGACAAAATTGATCGAAAAGCTTGGTTTGCCTTTGAGAACTCCGTAAGCGTATTCTGCGATCTTTTCCTGTGTAGCCCTGGTGTTCTCATCCCAAGGGATATGAAAGACCCCGGCCTTGCAGCTGAGTATGCATTCGCAACAGCCGGTGCATTTGGTTTTGTCAAATGAGATAGATTTTCCTTTGAGCGCCAGCGCCTTCCCGGCGCACCATTTGACGCAGCTGCCGCAGCCCAGGCATTTGGCTGGGTCAACTTTAGGGAATAGTTTGTCGTGCATCTCGTACTTTCCGGCTCTTGTTGCAGCAGCCCATGCCGGCGTTCTTTATAGCTCCGCCGAATCCTGTTATCTCATGACCTTTGAAGTGAGACATCAGTATGACGGCGTCTGAATAATGCACGGCGTTAGAGATCATTACTCTTTTGAAATGTTTAAGGCCCACTTCCACGTTGTACCCGCTGTTTCCCCTGAGGCCGTCTGCTATAACGACAGGGCAGCCGCAGTTGGCTATATTGAAACCGTGCTTATCGGCAACGGCTGCATGGTGGACGGCGTCGGCCCGCTGGCCTACATAGATGGTGTTAGCGTCGGTCATAAAAGGGTAAGCCTTAAGCAAGGTTATATTGTCGGCTACCGGTTTAACGAACTCCGGCCTGATGTATCCTATATTTCCCTCTTCGCCAAAATGTATCTTTATAGAGGTATACATATTCTCTTTAATAATATCAAACGCGCCCGTTTTCTTTATCCAGCCCGGGAACCCGGCTCGGTCTTTCCAAGGAAGGAAATGCACATCTCTAACCATATTCTTATCTCCCCCCGCAGGCGTATTTTTCAATGTTTCAGCCTGTGGTCTGAATCTGTGGCCATCACTTGTTGTATTTTCTCAACTGTTTTAGTGCAACCTCAAAATCATGCGGTAATGGCGACTCTATGGTTACCGGCCTGTCAGAACCGGGCTCCGTGAAAGTGATGCTTTTTACGTGAAGGCTGAGCCTTGCGAGCAGAGGCTTTTCTTTGCCGCTGGGCTTATACCTCTTCTTAAACTCCGAGAGTAACAGCTCCGCTCTGCCTGAATATTCAGCGTCAATTGCCAGAGGGTGCCCTAATGAGAGGAAATGAAGCCTTATCTGGTGCCTGCCGCCAGTGCCCGGATATGCTTCGACCAGCGTAAAATCCCTGAACCGCTCTATCACTTTGTAGTCCGTTATTGAAGGCTGGCCTCCGGCATCGCGAGCGACGTCTTTACCGTTTATGATTATCGGTTCGTTGATCGTGCCGGTGTCGGCTTCCAGCTGCCCGTTGAGCAGAGCCAGATACGCCTTCTTTGCTGTTCCCTTCTGGAATTGGGCGGTAATGTGCGAGTGGGCTTTCTCGTTCTTAGCGAATACAACAGCACCGGAAATTCCTTTATCGATTATATGAACGATCCACAATTTCAGGCCTGTGAGTGCCTGCGCGGGGCCCATAAGCGAGTTCTGAGGGTCTGAGTGGTCGTCAGGTGTCACCGGAAGCCCCGGTGGTTTATAGAAGGCTATAACGTTGTTGTCTTCGAATAACTTGTTAAGCTGATGTTTTTTTATAGGTTCCATATATCTAGCCTTTTATAAGTTCTAAAAACTCTTTTTCATTAATAATCTTGACGTGAAGTTTTTTGGCTTTATCGTATTTTGACCCCGGGTCTTTGCCTAGGACCAGGTAATTGGTCTTTTTTGAAACTGAAGAAACAGCACTGCCGCCAAGTTCGGCTATTTTGCTCTCTGCTTGACCGCGGGTTAGCGTTTCTAATTCTCCTGTCAGAACGAATATCTTCCCCGTAATAGCAGTGAGCGTATTTTCCCGCACGGGTTCGGTCATGTTCACTCCGGCTCTTTTGAGATATTCAATTATGCGCTTCACTGCAGCCTGTGAAAAGAAATCGTTTACTGCCTCAGCCATGACCGGGCCAATTTCCGGTATCGCCTCAAGCTTTTCTCTTGAAGCCCCGGCAAGATTGTCAATGTTAACGAATTTCTCAGCGAGCACCCTGGCCGCTTTTTCTCCTATGTGGCGAATCCCAAGGCCGAACAGGAGACGGTTCAGCGGCCTCGTCTTGCTTTTCTCAATTGCTGAAAGCAGATTGCTGGCCTTTTTGTCCTTGAAAAGTTCAAGCTTAAGGAGGTCTTCTTTTTTTAAAAAATAAATATCGGAGAAATTGTTGACTAATTTTCGGCTAAGTAGCTGCGCAATAGCGGATTCCCCCAGGCCGTTTATATCCATTGCGTCCCTTGCGGCAAAGTGCGCGAGGCCCTGCTCTATCTGCGCCGGGCATGACGGGTTGATGCATCTGTAGGCCACCTCATCTTCTTTTTCTTTAGTTATCGGTTCACCGCAGGCCGGGCATTTTTTTGGTATATGAAACACCTTTTCCAAGCCCGTGCGCTTTTCCGTGAAGGTTTTAACTACCTTTGGAATGACGTCTCCAGCCCGCTCCACAAGTACCGTGTCCCCTATCCTGACACCAAGCCTACCTATCTCGTCAAAATTGTGGAGTGTAGAATTTGATACGGTTACCCCCGAAATTTCTACAGGTGTTAGCTCAGCCACAGGCGTAAGTATGCCTGTTCTTCCTACTTGCACCCTTATATTCTCAACCTTGGTGACAGCTTGTCTAGGAGCGAACTTGAACGCTATGGCCCATCTTGGGCTTTTTGAGGTAAAGCCAAGCAGTTTCTGCTGGCCGAGAGAGTTGACCTTGGCAACTATGCCGTCTATCTCATACGGCAGGTTGTCTCGGGTCTTTTCGATCTCGTTCCTGAAAGCGAGAACCTCGTCGAAGCTCCTGCAAACCTTTGCCCTGTCGGTAGGGCGCAGCCCTGCCTTGCGGCAGTATTCAAGGAACTGCCAATGGGTCTCGAAATTTTCGCCTTCAACAAGTCCGAAAGAATGCACAAAGAATTTGAGCGGCCTTTTTGCTGTTATAAGCGGGTTCTTCTGGCGCAAAGAGCCAGCGGCAGCGTTGCGCGGGTTCGCGAATTCCTGCTCGCCTTCATCCGTTATTCTTTTATTTAGGTCGTGAAAATCCTTTTTGTTTATATAAACTTCACCTCGAACTTCCAGATAGCTTGGTGGTTTTGCATTTAAAAGCCTAAGAGGTATGGCACGGATGCTTTTGGCGTTTGGTGTAACATCTTCACCGGTTTCCCCATCGCCCCTAGTGGCACCGGTCTTAAGAACACCGCTCTCGTAAGTGAGGTTGAGGCTCACGCCGTCAATTTTTAGTTCTACGACAAGCTCAAAAGGCTCACCTTTGAGGCCCTTGGCTGTTCTATTGAACCAGTCAGAGAACTCAATTTCATTGTAGGTGTTGTCGAGCGAAAGCATGGGTATGCTGTGGCGTACTGGGTTGAACGTCGGTGATGCCTCACCTGAAACCCTCTGCGTTGGAGAATCGTTTGTGACAAGCTCGGGATGGGCTTTCTCAATATCGGCAAGTTGTTTTAACAGCTGGTCATACTGGTAGTCGGTTATATCGGGCGAGTCTTCAACATAGTAGAGATAATCGTGGCGGTTTATCTCTCTTTTAAGTTTTTCTATCAGGCTTTGTGTGTCTGTGTGTTTATCAGGCATAAAAAAACGGACCTAATAAGTCCGTCTCCTGAAGTTATTGCTGGGTTTTTAAAGCTGGCGCAGCGTCCGGATTATGATGCTTTCGGGCGCTTTTGAGCTTATCGAGTATACCGTTAACAAACTTACTGGAATCAGCTGTGGAATACTTCTTAGCTATCTCTACGGCTTCGTCGATTATAACGTTTATTGGAGTATCAGCCATTTCAACTATCTCGTAAGCCGCAAGCCTTAGGATGTTCCTGTCAACAGCGGCCATTCTGTCAAGTTCCCAGTTCTCAGCAAAGGTCGTTATCAATTTGTCTAAAGAATCGCGTTTTTCAAGAGTTCCGTTAAAAAGTTGTTGTGCAAATGCCGTGCCGACACTTTGTAAAAGAAGTGTATCAAAGTACTGCTGTGCGGCTTCCTTAGAAGGGAATCTACAATTGTCGCAAAGATAAAGCATTTGCAGGGTCGCTTCGCGAGCCTGCCGTCTTACTCCCATGAGGTTAATCCTTAAATAATACGAAAGACGCGCTGTATAGCTTCATTGAAATTCTATATAAAATGAATAAGATTGTCAAATACGCTATTTTTGTTTGCTGGCGCATTCTGGGCAAAGTCCCGAAGAAAGATTGTAATCGGTGTGTTCATTGAAATATTTTTCGATCTGGTTCCAATAACCCTTATCGTCCCTGATCTTCTTGCACGATGAACATATCGGAAGTATACCTCGAAGAGTTTGTATCTCACTAAGTGCCAGAGACAGTCTGTGCCTATCGTCCCTGTACTGTTTGATAACCACATGGACCGAGAAGATAATTATAACAACGCAAAGCATAAAACACATCGACACGTCTATCAACCGCTGGATATTGCTGGAGTGTGCATTATGCAGAAACGCGGGATAAGAACTTTCTATGAAAACAAGAATGACGATCGACGCTATAAGTGTTGTAATAAAAACTGTGGCGCTTTTCCCTCTGAGATACATAGCGGCCATGACAGTCGCGGTTATCATAAAATACGAGACGCTGCCGAGCGTGCCGTTATCGATGAACCATAAGAATACAAGAAGTGAAACATTGAAGATGGTGAACGGAACGACAAGTGCTTCGTAACGTTTCGTGGAGATAGATCTCAAGTACACTGCTAAACCTACCATAGCGATAACAAAAGTTAATAACACATGGTATATCGGGAGCTTTAATAGGATATTTGATAATGTACAAATACAGCCCATTAAAAATATCTGAAAGGTTATAGCATTGAATATCCTGTTCTCAACAGTGGTGTCCAGTGCGTTACCGAATAGTCTGCTCATGACTTTAGCCAGGATTGTGTTCATTGATGACAGATAGTCTGAGTATGAAGTGCTTATTTCGATACTATCTTTTAAATTATTGTTGCCGTTATTTTCATTTCCTTGAGCATAAACTTCTCTTAGACAATCCGGGCAGAGCCCATGCGTAAATTCTAGGTGGGCGTGTTCGCCGAAATATTTTTCAAGCTGGCTCCAGTACCCTTTATCATCGCGTATTTTTTTGCATGAAGAACAGATCGGTAGTATCTCGCGCAAAGTTTTAATTTCTTCAATAGATTTTGAGAGCTTTTGCCTATCGTTCCGGTGCTGTTCAAGTACAAGGCGGACGGCATACCACACAAAAAGTACAGAAAAAATTATCCCGCACGCTACATCGTATAAAAGCTGTGAGCTGCTGGCGTGGGAGTTTGTCAGCAGATACGGGGCCAGGCCTTCAACAAAAAACAGTCCGGCAAAAACAGCCAGGGTTGTAATTAAAAAATATAATTTATGTCTTTCAGTCAAATAAATAGTCGCGGCAACTGTCATGAACATGAATAGATAACCAGTGCTGCCGCGAGTTCCGTTGTCGCTGAACCAGGCGGTCAATAGCATGAATAGCACAAAGTAACTGAATGTTACTGAAATTGGTTCGAAATTTATTTCGGTCAGCGACCTGTATAGCATATAACCGCATAGAACGCCGCCTGTAGTTGTTTGTATGACATGCAAGAGAGGTAATCGGAAGATAATGTTGGTTAAAGTGGTCAGACAGCAGAATATAAAAGTTAAGAATAAAACAATGTTAAAAACCCTGTGTTCAACAGTAGTTTTTTGCGAGTAAGACATTAACCTGCTCAAAAGATCCGAAGCTGTTTTACGTATATTCAACTCAAACCCTCACTGACAATTGTACGATCTAGTCAGGCAGCCGCCCCGGGCCGCTACATATGTATTATATCAATTAAAGCGGAATATGCAAGCTTTTTAAGTGTCATAAGCTGGTGCTTGTTGTAAAGTATATGGATAGAAAGTGGCAGGGTATTATTTAAGTTCCTGCATTAGAGAAGTTGATCTTGAGATGAGGTCGTGGAACCCAGAGCTTTCGCCCTTACCAATACGTATAAGGTAGCTTGCTATGCTGAGGTTAGCACGTATTTTGAAAAAATTGATTTGTTCCATGAAGCCGGCAGGCGCCTGTTTTAAATCGCCAAAATACGCTTCAAGGAAAGTCCCCTCGTCAAAGTTCATTAGAACGTCCGGGTAGTTGTGGAACTGGCTGGCGAACTGTGCGAGAAAACATCCAATATCGAACGTCGGCAGGAACGAGATTGAATTTGCGAAGTCTATTACTGACACAAAGAGCGTTCCCGGGTCATTCGTTCTATCATGGCCTATGATGATATTTTTGGGATGGTAATCTCCGTGGTTCCAGACGAATGATGCCGTGACTGTGCTGAAGATGTCATTTTCATATTTTTCGGCGAATTCTAACAGTTTGAGAGCTTCATCGAGCTTTGAGTTTTCGGTGTTCTTGAAGCTGTTGGCGTAAGCGGTAAATTTTCTTTTCTCGCGGGATTGTACGTTTGAGGCCGGCAGCGGTTGCAGATTGAGCGCGTGGAACCTTGAGAGCCATTTAGCGGCAAGAACGAAGTATGTCCGGCCGACCGTTGGGCTCACTGCAAGCAGGGAATCGAACAGGTTCTTCCCCCGCTGGCCTTCTTCAATAAGCGTCGTCTCTTTGTCATTAATGTCTATTATACGCGGTACACGGTAAACAAGGTCGTTAAACCCATTATCATATATTTTCTTAAGGAACTCGGCTGATTCTTTTGTTTTTATCCACTTTTTTTCGTCTATAATAGTCTTAACTATTATCCTCTGCCTCTGTTCGTCCTCACCCTTTGTTCCCAGCGTTATTTCCGTGACCGTCAGGTCGCTGCCGGATTTAGGTATTTCTTTGAAGAACGGCCGCACGCGCCCGTTCCTTATCTCGGTCGCCACTTCATCGATAGTCTTTACACTGTGGTCGAACTGCGAAGGTATTACGCCGGCGTTCTCTTCGGAATGTGCGTCGCTGCCGGACAAGGCAGTGAACTTCAGAGCGTGCCAGCTTTTCAAACCCGCGTAATTTTCTTTTGTCGAGTGGTTAAGAGAAAATATCTCAATACCATTGAGAAGGGGTGAGGATAGCAAATCTTTGGAGGGCGACGCGCCTTTTCTGAACGGATGAGCCCAGACAAGCGCCGCTTCAGGAAAAAGTTTCCTTAGATCCTTGAGGGTATTCTTTTCCCCAATAGTGCGGCCAGCGCCAAAGACCAGAACGTGGCCTATATCCGTCTCGACTTCCTGTCCCGAAAGAAGGACGAACCATTTCTCGATGCCGGCATCTATCCTCAATTGGTCGAGTTCTTCGTCGCTCCAGAGGTAGTGATGTTCAGTTATTACAAGCCCCTGAAGTCCCTTGCCGGCTGTTTTTTTGACCAGCTTTACAGGGTCCAGTTGACTGCATTTCGAATGACGGTTCGTGTGAGCGTGTAGTTCGAGAAGCATGGATTCCTTTAAAATATTACTTAAGGTTCTTAAAAAGGTCGGCCATTTCTATTGCGCTGGAAGCCGCTTCAAAACCTTTGTTGCCTGCTTTTGTTCCCGCGCGTTCTACCGCCTGCTCTATAGAATCCGTTGTCAGTACTCCGAAGATCACAGGTATGCCGCTCTGCAATCCTACGGCTGCCATCTCCTTTTGAAACCTCTGCGGCGATGTAGTCGAAATGTGGCGTATCGCCTTTAATTACGCATCCAAGACATATGACGGCGTCGTACTTATTGCTTTTCGCCATTTTTTGGCAAACCTGCGGTATCTCGAACGCTCCCGGCACCCAGGCCACATCCACTTTGGCCATATTAGCGCCGTGGCGTTTTAACGCGTCCATTGCTCCGTCTACAAGCTTGCTTGTGATGAACTCATTGAACCTCGAAGCCACAATCCCGAACTTAAGTCCTGCCGCGCTGAGATTTCCTTCAATAACCTTTGCCATAAAATTCCTCCTTTTTACTAGATATATTTAACGGTATTCTACATGCTAAGTAAATGTCCCATTTTTAACTTTTTTGTCGTTAGGTATTTGCGGCTGGATACATTTGGCTTAATCTCTATCGGGACTCGGCAAGTGACTTTAAGGCCGTAGCCTTCAAGGCCTATGATCTTTCGCGGGTTGTTGGTCATAAGACGTATTGACGTCAGGCCCAGGTCACAGAGTATCTGCGCGCCGATGCCGTAATCTCTGAGGTCAGCCGGATAGCCCAGGGCTATGTTGGCTTCAACAGTATCCAGCCCTTTTTTTTGCTGGAGATGGTACGCCTGGAGCTTGTTCGCAAGACCGATACCCCTGCCTTCCTGGTGCATGTAGAGCACAACGCCTTCTCCTTCCCGTTCAATGGCTTTTAGCGAGGCCTCTAACTGTTCACCGCAGTCGCAGCGCAGAGAGTGGAAAATGTCGCCCGTGACACATGATGAATGCACCCGGACCAGCACATTCTTTTTACCTTCGACACTGCCTTTTATTAAAGCGACATGGTGTTCGCAGGCCAGCACGTCTTCGTAAAGCGAAAGAGTGAATTCGCCGAATTTTGTAGGGAGGTCTACCGTGACAAGCTTTTTAACCAGTTTTTCATGCTTACGCCTGTATTCGATAAGGTCCCTTATAGTGAGTATCTTGATATTGTATTTTTTGGAGAAACGGATGAGTTCCGGCATCCTTGACATCGAACCGTCTTCATGCATTATCTCGCATATCACACCGGCGGGATATAGGCCGGCCATTACAGCGAGGTCAACCGAAGCTTCCGTGTGTCCTGATCGGACTAGAACACCCCCATTTCTGTACCGCAATGGGAAGATGTGTCCCGGCTTGGCAAAGTCTTCGGGTTTAGTTTTGGGACTTATCAAAGTTTTAATGGTCTTGGCCCTGTCATGAGCAGATATACCGGTTGTTGTACCGTGTTTTGCATCTATGGAAACGGTAAAAGCTGCTTCCCTTACTTCATTTGGGTTAGCTACCATAGGCCCTATCTTGAGCTCATCCAATCGCGAGCCTATAACAGGCAGGCATATCAGGCCGCGGCCGTACTTAGCCATGAAATTTATTATCTCTGGCGTGACTTTTTCGGCCGCACAAACGAGATCGCCCTCATTTTCCCTGCCGGGGTCATCAACAACGATGACCATTTTTCCCTTTTTAATGTTTGCTAACGCTTCCTTGATAGTTGAAAATTTCGAACTATACATATATATACGCTCCTTTATAAGCCGGCTGAAGTTATTTAAATCCATTTTCGCTAAGAAATTTAAGCGAAAGTTTGTTTTTAGTGTTATGTATGCTTATATTTTCAATATATTTGGCGATTACATCAGTTTCTATGTTCACGAGATCTCCTGTTTTCTTGAATTTAAGGCTGGTATTGCTGTACGTATAAGGTATTACAGAAACGGAAAAATTGTTATCTGACCGGTCAGCAACTGTAAGGCTTATTCCTTCAATAGCAACTGATCCCTTGTTAACAATGTACTTCATAAGGTTCTGTATCGTTTCAAACGTGAATATATATGAATTTCCTTTGTGAACTATGCTGATTATTGGCCAGGCGCCTTCAATATGGCCTGATACCATATGTCCGCCAAGCCTTGAATCGGCCCTAAGTGCCCTTTCCAAATTGACCAAGTTCCCGGGTTTGAGCTTACCTAGAGATGTGTGGCTGGCAGTTTCCGGTGTATAGTCGAATGTTACAGTGGTCATTTTGCCACTAGGGGTTACAGTTGTTACGGTAAGACAGACACCATTAACCGATATGCTGTCGCCATTGGCTATTTGACCAAGCAATGTACGCACCTCAAGTTTATCGTGGTTTACTGCTACAATTGTTCCTAAATCTTCAATAATACCGGTAAACATTAGCTGATTTTCCCTGTTATTAGAATGTCGTGGCCCAGGTTCAATATTTTCATATCACGGACATGCTTTGCCCTGGCTACGTATGCTGCTCCCAGCCCCTCAACCGGGGTAATTGCATCACGGCCTCCGATGATCTTAGGGCATAAAAAGAAGGCTATCTCGTCTACTATTCCGTCTTCAATAGCGGACCCTATCGTCTCCCCGCCACCCTCAATAAGTAGGCTATAAATCGACATTATGTTAAGTTCTTTAATAATGTATTTGAAATCAATTTTGTTTCCTTTTTGATATTGATTGACTATTATACCACGTTTCCTTAATACTGCAACTTTTACTTTAAGTATTCTAGTTGTAAATATAACTGTCGGGGCTTCGTTATTAAGAATATGGCTGGAAAGAGGGATCTTCAGATGCGGGTCAATGACAACCCTGACAGGGTTTTTTCCTAGTCCGTGGCTCGTAAGACTTGGATTGTCCTGTATTACCGTATTTATCCCAACTAATATGGCATCATGCCTGCTTCGCATAAGATGAGCCTGCTTTCTTGAGGCTACGCTTGATATCCACTTTGAATCGCCGGTTCGCGTGTTGATCTTTCCATCCAAAGACATGGCCGCTTTAACTGTAACAACCGGCTTCTTTACAGAAAACCTGCTGAAATACAAAGAATTTTGCAGCTTAGCTTGTGTTTTGAGCAAGTTGATTTTAACTTTTATGCCATTAGCCATGAGTTTTTTAAACCCTTTACCCGATGCCTTAGGGTTGGGGTCCATGCAAGCCGCAACAACACATGTGATACCGGACTTAATTATCATATCGACACAGGGAGGCGTTTTGCCCCAGTGTGTGCAGGGTTCTAAAGTAACATATAATGTTGCTCCCCTGGCATTAAGGCCAGCCTGTTTGATAGCGTATATCTCAGCGTGCGGGCCGCCGAACTGTTTATGGTAGCCTTTCCCGATAACTTTACCATTCTTGACGATGACAGCGCCTACCATCGGGTTAGGAAAAACCCGATTCTTGCCTCTCGAGGCAAGTTCAAACGCCTTGGTCATGAATAATTTATCGGAAACTGTGAATTTAGACATAAAAAAATACCCCAAAAAACGTCTTCGGGGTAATAATTGTAGGCCAAATGAAAAACCATCGCCTATGATTCTTCTTTTATCCGGACTTTAACCGTCGGCACCTGCATTTCACAGGTTCAGTCCCGCTTACGCAGGAGTCGCAGGCTGGCGGTATCGAAATTACCAATACCGGTTACTGCCGATAGGGATTTTCACCCTTCCCCGAAGAATATGATTCATTTAAACAAAATATACTTATATTGTCAACTATTTGTCGCTATTAGGAAGAGGATAACGATGCTGAAGGGCTATAATCAACGACGCGTGGGTCGAAAATATTTGCAGCGAATCCAGGTCGTGCTGAGTGAATTTGGGTAATTTTGAATCGCCGAGTCTGTACAGTATCAATGCTCCCAGTAAATTATCGTGTTTCTCGAACGGTACCAGCACGGCAGAAACAGCGTTCGGGCAGAATTCCTGAATACTAAGGCTTTCATTGCTTGATTCGGCCATTAAAACCGGCTCGTGCTTTGAACTGAAGAGCCTCAAAATGAACTCTGCCAGCCTGGCACCCTTAATTTCATTTAATTCGTATCCATTAGAGGACACAAGTTTAATTGTGTTTGCCGCCATGTCGTAAGAAAATACCGAGCCGGCTTCGGAGTCCAATAGTTTCGAAGAGCGCTCGAGTATCAATTTAAGCAATTCGTCGTGAGAGTGGTTCTTGTCGAGTTCGTGCGAGAGCTGGTAAAGCGAAGTGGTTTCGGAAAAAATATTTTCCTTGCGCCTCAGGTTGGTGTATTCGAGAGATCTCTTCACCGCGGCTGTAAGTTCTGTCAGGTTGAAAGGTTTAAGGATATAATCGAACGCACCGTTCATAAGCGATTCTATGGCGGCTTCGATCGTGGCCTCGGCGGTTATTATGACAACTTCTGTGAAAGGGTACGATTTCTTTATTTTCTTAAGTAGTTCGTTGCCGTCGTACTGCGGCATGCGCAGGTCGACTAAAGCCAGTTCTATAGGCTCTTTCTCCAATATCTTTAACGCGTCTTCGCCGTTGAACGCGGTAAAAACGCCGTATCCTCTTTTCCTAAGCGTCCTCTGACAAATATCGAGTATCCCGGCCTCATCGTCAACTACAAGAATATTTTCCATTTTCCCTCTTAGTTGCTTTAATGTATACTAAGTCTATCAGATACGGGTATTAGTTTCAACCTTTATTTCCCGGTCTGGTTTTCCAGCGTTTATGCATCCAGAACCAGTGGTCGGGATAGAGCCTTACGTACTTTTCCAGTATCTTTGTATAGGCGGCCGTATAGAGCCTTATGTTTTCCTGTTCGTCGCCGGTGTCGTCGGGTTTTGGGACTACATCGAAAACGGCACGGAAAGTTCTGCCTTGCCTGATAATATGCCCCATGATCAGCGGGCAATCAAACCTTAACGCAAAAACCGCTGCCCCCTTCGGAGTTAAGCCTGTCTTCCGAAGAAGTCGACAAAACTCCGTCTTCGTGTGCGTCCTGGTCGGAAATTAGGGCCACGAACCATTTGCCTTGAGTGTTTTAGCAACACCTCGCAAAGAAAGTTTTAACGGAACTATGCTGACACCCATTTTAAGCCTGTAGGAATTCAAAAGGTTGTCGACAAGAGTGTTTTTTTGTTGGCCGACCACAAGCGTAAGCGGATAATGAAGCGCGATACCTGCTGCCATAGCTCCCAGTTGCAAAAATGCGAGCCTACCAGTATAGCACCCTTACCGTTCTTGAAAGGTGCTTCTAGAATATTAAGATTTTCGAACTTAACCAGCCGTTCAAGCTCTCGCCGTCCTATCTTAGGAAAAAATAATAGCTCGACCATTGATTGGGCGAACTGTGTGTATACGCCGTGCGCGATCTTCTTAATTTCAGAAGGAGTCTTAGAACCAGCAAAAGCGGCGGTAAGGTTTGATAGCACGACTTTTTTTCTTATGGGAACAAAATAGTAAACGAGGTCGGCAAGGCGCATCGAGAAAAACCTGGCAACAGTAAGCGGAAAATCCTCACTATATCATCGAATACGCGTCATTGACGGTTTTCGCCGCTATAGTGAGGATTTTTCCGCTTACTGTTGCCAGGTTTTTCTCGATGCGCCTTGCCGACCTCGTTTACTATTTGTTCCCATAAGAAAAAAAGTCGTGCTATCGAACCTTACCGCCGCTTTTGCTGGTTCTAAGACTCCTTCTGAAATTAAGAAGATCGCGCACGGCGTATACACACAGTTCGCCCAATCAATGGTCGAACTATTATTTTTTCCTAAGATAAGACGGCGAGAGCTTGAACGGCTGGTTAAGTTCGAAAATCTTAATATTCTAGAAGCACCTTTCAAGAACGGTAAAGGTGCTATACTGGTAGGCTCGCATTTTTGCAACTGGGAGCTTATGCCAGTAGGTATCGCGCTTCATTATCCGCTTACGCTTGTGGTCGGCCAACAAAAAAACACTCTTGTCGACAACCTTTTAATTCCTACAGGCTTAAAATGGGTGTCAGCATAGTTCCGTTAAAACTTTCTTTGCGAGGTGTTGCTAAAACACTCAAGGCAAACGGGTTCGTGGCCCTAATTTCCGACGAGGACGCACACGAAGACGGAGTTTTTGTCGACTTCTTCGGAAGACAGGCTTCAACTCCGAAGGGGGCAGCGGTTTTTGCGTTAAGGTTTGATTGCCCGCTGATCATGGGGCATATTATCAGGCAAGGCAGAACTTTCCGTGCCGTTTTCGATGTAGTCCCAAAACCCGACGACACCGGCGACGAACAGGAAAACATAAGGCACTATACGGCCGCCTATACAAAGATACTGGAAAAGTACGTAAGGCTCTATCCCGACCACTGGTTCTGGATGCATAAACGTGGGAAAACCAGACCGGGGAATAAAGGTTGAAACTAATACCCGTATCTGATAGACTTAGTATACATTAAAGCAACTAAGAGGGAAAATGGAAAAGATCTGGCAGTTGACGATGAGGCCGGGATACTCGATATTTGTCAGAGGACGCTTAGGAAAAAGAGGATACGGCGTTTTTACCGCGTTCAACGGCGAAGACGCGTTAAAGATATTGGAGAAAGAGCCTATAGAACTGGCTTTAGTCGACCTGCGCATGCCGCAGTACGACGGCAACGAACTACTTAAGAAAATAAAGAAATCGTACCCTTTCACAGAAGTTGTCATAATAACCGCCGAGGCCACGATCGAAGCCGCCATAGAATCGCTTATGAACGGTGCGTTCGATTATATCCTTAAACCTTTCAACCTGACAGAACTTACAGCCGCGGTGAAGAGATCTCTCGAATACACCAACCTGAGGCGCAAGGAAAATATTTTTTCCGAAACCACTTCGCTTTACCAGCTCTCGCACAGAACTCGACAAGAACCACTCTCACGACGAATTGCTTAAATTGATACTCGAGCGCTCTTCGAAACTATTGGACTCCGAAGCCGGCTCGGTATTTTCTTACGACATGGCCATAAACACAATTAAACTTGTGTCCTCTAATGGATACGAATTAAATGAAATTAAGGGTGCCAGGCTGGCAGAGTTCATTTTGAGGCTCTTCAGTTCAAAGCACGAGCCGGTTTTAATGGCCGAATCAAGCAATGAAAGCCTTAGTATTCAGGAATTCTCGCCCGAACGCTGTTTCTGCCGTGCTGGTACCGTTCGAGAAACACGATAATTTACTGGGAGCATTGATACTGTACAGACTCGGCGATTCAAAATTACCCAAATTCACTCAGCACGACCTGGATTCGCTGCAAATATTTTCGACCCACGCGTCGTTGATTATAGCCCTTCAGCATCGTTATCCTCTTCCTAATAGCGACAAATAGTTGACAATATAAGTATATTTTGTTTAAATGAATCATATTCTTCGGGGAAGGGTGAAAATCCCTATCGGCAGTAACCGGTATTGGTAATTTCGATACCGCCAGCCTGCGACTCCTGCGTAAGCGGGACTGAACCTGTGAAATGCAGGTGCCGACGGTTAAAGTCCGGATAAAAGAAGAATCATAGG
Organism: Endomicrobiales bacterium; assembly: GCA_963794945.1. Lineage (GTDB taxonomy): Bacteria > Elusimicrobiota > Endomicrobiia > Endomicrobiales > CAWCFT01 > CAWCFT01. The sequence continues at coordinate 1,563 of CAWCFT010000014.1, read as the reverse complement.
CGATGGTTTTTCATTTGGCCTACAATTATTACCCCGAAGACGTTTTTTGGGGTATTTTTTTATGTCTAAATTCACAGTTTCCGATAAATTATTCATGACCAAGGCGTTTGAACTTGCCTCGAGAGGCAAGAATCGGGTTTTTCCTAACCCGATGGTAGGCGCTGTCATCGTCAAGAATGGTAAAGTTATCGGGAAAGGCTACCATAAACAGTTCAGGCCCCCCGCACGCTGAGATATACGCTATCAAACAGGCTGGCCTTAATGCCAGGGGAGCAACATTATATGTTAAGTCAGAACCCTGCACACACTGGGGCAAAACGCCTCCCTGTGTCGATATGATAATTAAGTCCGGTATCACACGTGTCGTTGCCCCCGCATGGACCCCAACCCTAAGGCATCGGGTAAAGGGTTTAAAAAACTCATGGCTAATGGCATAAAAGTTAAAATCAACTTGCTCAAAACACAAGCTAAGCTCTGGAAATTCTTTGTATTTCAGCAGGTTTTCTGTAAAGAAGCCGGTTGTTACAGTTAAAGCGGCCATGTCTTTGGATGGAAAGATCAACACGCGAACCGGCGATTCAAAGTGGATATCAAGCGTAGCCTCAAGAAAGCAGGCTCATCTTATGCGAAGCAGGCATGATGCCATATTAGTTGGGATAAATACGGTAATACAGGACAATCCAAGTCTTACGAGCCACGGACTAGGAAAAAACCCTGTCAGGGTTGTCATTGACCCGCATCTGAAGATCCCTCTTTCCAGCCATATTCTTAATAACGAAGCCCCGACAGTTATATTTACAACTAGAATACTTAAAGTAAAAGTTGCAGTATTAAGGAAACGTGGTATAATAGTCAATCAATATCAAAAAGGAAACAAAATTGATTTCAAATACATTATTAAAGAACTTAACATAATGTCGATTTATAGCCTACTTATTGAGGGTGGCGGGGAGACGATAGGGTCCGCTATTGAAGACGGAATAGTAGACGAGATAGCCTTCTTTTTATGCCCTAAGATCATCGGAGGCCGTGATGCAATTACCCCGGTTGAGGGGCTGGGAGCAGCATACGTAGCCAGGGCAAAGCATGTCCGTGATATGAAAATATTGAACCTGGGCCACGACATTCTAATAACAGGGAAAATCAGCCAACGTTTACCGGTATTATTGAAGATTTAGGAACAATTGTAGCAGTAAACCACGATAAACTTGAGGTGCGTACATTGGTCGTCAAATAGCCAATGGCGACAGCATATCGGTTAATGGTGTTTGAATCTTACCGTAACAACTGTAACCCCTAGTGGCAAAATGACCACTGTAACATTCGACTATACACCGGAAACTGCCAGCCACACATCTCTAGGTAAGCTCAAACCCGGGAACTTGGTCAATTTGGAAAGGGCACTTAGGGCCGAATTCCAAGGTTGGCGGACATATGGTATCAGGCCATATTGAAGGCGCCTGGCCAATAATCAGCATAGTTCACAAAGGAAATTCATATATATTCACGTTTGAAACGATACAGAACCTTATGAAGTACATTGTTAACAAGGGATCAGTTGCT
>CAWCFT010000013.1:0-74605 GCA_963794945.1 Endomicrobiales bacterium | reverse complement strand
ACATTATCCTTTCTTTCTGAAAGAAACCTCCTGAGATAGAGGCTGAACCATATGCCAGTCTCGGCGAAGGCAAATAAGCCCAAGGCTGCTTTTTTTATCTTCGAGGAATGGCATGAGCTTCGCCCGTCCGTATCCCTGGGTATACTTCAACGCAGGTATTCGCTCAAAGGAGGCGCTAGATCTATGTCCCTCGTCAGGCATGTAACCTCTTTAACGTATTTTTCCCCGGGAAGCTGATCATTAGCGGAACATTGAGGGTTTGTTCGCCGCGCAGACGTTCCCCGTGGCCGATGTGCCAATTGTTTTCGTAGAGACTTTCTCCGTGATCAGCGGTGATTATGACGATGGTATTATCCAGGCAGCCCCGCTTTTTAAGGTAGTCAAGTATTCTGCCTGCGGCACTGTCGAATGCCTCGACTGAACCGTCATAGAGAGCGCGCACCTGGTCAATCTCCACGGTGAACCTTTCATCGGTATATATCCCAAGAGGCCTGAATGGTATTTGTATACCGCTGTATGTGGCAAGTGTATTTCTGGTAGTACGGATATGGCGCCGCGTAAGGCAAATGTAGTGTTCGAGAAGAACACGAAGCAGAAGAACCTATCTTTTCTTGTAAGGCCGGCCAGCGTATCGATTGTTTCATCCGCAAGCATGAAAGGGTTGGCATTTTTCGCGAACTCCTTTAGCTCCGGGAAATATTGTTCTACCCGCCGGGTTTGAAACGTACGGCAAGAGCAGGAAATGCGTCTCTAGGCACCGCTGATTAATGAGAATGATAAAATTAAAATAGGGTGATTTGATCTCATCGAACCCTATATTCATGCTGGCGAACACGTCGCCCGCAAAATCCGCTATCACCGCGGTCGCGTAGCCGTTCTGCCTTAAAGCCTCGGCAATGCTCGCCGCCCTGTGGTCCCTCAAATATTTATTAGGGAACATGTGCCTTACGCCGTGCGTTACCGGCAACTGGCCCGTAAGCATCGATATCACTGAAGGAAAAGTCCTCGGGAAAACAGTGTAGGTATTATTGAACACCGTACCCCTCGCCGCGACCTTGTCAATGTTAGGTGTAAGCTTCCTGAAATAGTTATTCGTCCCGAGCCTGTCGTTCCTTAACGAGTCGGCGGCTATCACCATTATGTTAGGCCCATGGTTCTTAGCGGGCAGAAACCATGGCAGGTAAGCATAAAACGTCACGCCGACGAGCGCTATAACGGCGAACGAAACAAGATACACCTTTTCTCTCATCTTTTTCGCGAGATAGATCCCGGCGGCAAGCATTGCGACCGACAACAGCACTACACCCGAGCCCTTAAAAATGAAATAGGGTATCTTGTCGGTGATTAAAACCTGGGCAAACCTTAACACCCCGCCGCGGTCATAAAACGTTTCAGCGTAGAGCTGCGGATATTTTTTTATGTTCCATGACAGCATCCACGCGTTAGTGACGAATATCCAAATGAACCGCGCGCCGGGAAGATTTGGGAAAATATATTCGGCAATAAGCTCCGCAGAGATGCCTAATATATAGCCTACACTAAGGTACACAATGAGTATCTTTAACTGCGCGAACAGCACCCATGGCCAGAACGATGTAAAGACGAGTTTAGCCACCTCGCTCTTTGACACGCCCATCACGGAAAACCCGGAATTCCACAATAGCGATATCACGAAAAGGCATAAGAAAAAAGCGAGGCCGATTTGCGCGCCTTCAGGCATAAAGCCCAGTGACCTTCTTACGCGACGATTTCCGAAACTATTTTCCAAACTTCCTCCGTGCTTATATCATCCATGCTGTCTTTCTTGATAACTATATTATTTTCCAGCGGCATTGGGCCCACCTGCGACGGGTCGGTTTGGCCGAAAAGCGCCACTACTTTTGTTCCGAGGCTCGCAGCCAGGTGCATAGCCCCTGAATCTATCCCGACAAAAAGTTTTGCCTTTTGAATAAGCGCCGCCATGTGCAATATTCCTTTGGTTGAATCGAACACTCTTGCTCTGCCGCTAAAGCCTGCTGCAAGCCTGTCCAGCTCATCTTTCTCGCCAGGCGCGCCGCAAAACACGGGCCTGCTGCCCTTGTCTATGATATTTTTTGCGAGTATTCTCCATCTCTCAGCCTGCCAGTATTTGATTTTTCGTTTCTTGCTCGCGCCGGGTGCTATCACGACAAGTTTTTCCGGGTTTATACCGTTAACCTGCAGCCATAACGATGTTCCTTCGGATACCGATTGAGGCACTTTTACAAGGCCTGTGTAATCTACCGGAATATTTTTTAGGCCCGCCTTGAGGCCCAAGTTCTTGTTATTTGCCAAAGACGGCACACCTGAACGTTCAACCTTTTCTGTTAGAAGTGAGGAGAGGCTCGCTGAAGAAAAACCTATCCTTTCTTTTATGCCGGCCGCGTAACCCATCATAAGTGTTTCCGGGGACTCAGAAAAGAATATCCCTTTATCGATCCGCTCTTTCCGAAGGTCAACCGCGTTAAACAGTTTACCCATAATATTGTCGCGCTCGCGCGGCAAAACAACATTCGCGTAACCGCCCGCTTCTATCAGCGGGACGTGCTCGGGCCTCACGACGCAATATATTTTCGCGTCCGGCCACTCTTTCCTGGCTGAAGAAAGTGCAGGCAGGCTGAAAAGCAGGTCGCCCAGCTGGTTCATGTGGAAAAATATTAGTTTCATAGATTTTAATTCAAAATTAAAGATTCAAGATTTGAAGATTAAATGTTTTTGAAATATAATCTTAAATTTTCTATCTTAAATCTTCAATTGTTCCGTTAACACTTTCATAACTTCTTCCGGTTTTATGCCGGCCAGGCAAGGGTAACCTTTACAGGTGGGCCTGCCCCTGCATGGCGAACAATCAAGCCGTTTCGATATGAGTTTAGCGCTTGCGCTCACGGGCGCTGTCTCATTTATATCCGATCCGCCGAATATTACAGCTGTTGGTATACCGAGTGCTGCCGCCAGGTGCACGGGCCCTGTATCACCGCCGATAACAGCTTTTGACAAACCCATAACGCCAGCCAACGTTTTAATTGAGGTTCTGCCGCACATATCCACGACACCTGGGTTGAACAGGTATCTGCAATCGCCTTCCGCGCCCAGGGCCACTATCTTCAGTTTTCGGATTCTCAGTATATTTTCAGCAAGAGCGTCAAAATAGCCGGCGGGCCATGTTTTTGCCGCGCCCCTTGCTTCAGGTATGAACGCTATAAAATTGTCATTTTGCATGACACCGTTCTGCTCGAGCAGTTTTCCGGCGCTGTTTGCGTCATTTTGAGAAACCTTTATGTTAAAGACAGGCTCGAACTTTTTACCGGTAAGGTACCTGACTGTTTCAAGGTTCCGTAAAACCGCATTAAGTCCTCTGCTTTCCGGGAATGCTTCTTTGATAAATAACCAGCTCAACTCTTTTAACCCGGGAACGCCTATTACTTTACCCGCTTTGGAGAACCGGGCTATAATCGCCGTCCGGGCAAGCCCCTGCAGGTCTATGGCGATATCAAATTTTTCATTTCTGACGGCCGAGAGCACCCGGAAAAATTCTCCGGCGCCTGCTTTCCTGTCCCAGATTATCTTCCCATCGACATCAGGGAAAAGGTCTACCGCTTCCTCCCAGGCATTGAATACGAGCCACTTTATTTCAGCTTCCGGATAGCTTTCCTTGAGCGCGACGGCCACCGGATTGGATTGTATTATGTCCCCGAACGAGCTGGGTTTTATAATTAATATTTTCATAAAATCCTATTTAAAATTCAAGATTGAAGATTTAAGATTATTAAGATTAAATGTCTTTAAATCTTAAATTTTCTAACCTTTAATTTTTAATTCTTTTTTGACTGCATTAAACACTTCATCAACGGTTATAAGTTCCATGCATGTGCGCTTACTGCAAGAGCGCTCCCTGCAAGGTTGGCATTCTATCTTATGTTGGATTATCAATGTTTTGCCGCCGAACGGGCCAGTTCTTTTCGCATCGGTAGGGCCCAGCAGCGCGACCGAAGGGACGCCGAGCGCCGTCGCCAGGTGCATGGGCCCGGCTTCATTGGCCACAAAGACACTGCATTTCTTTAAAACCGCCTTAAGTTCGCCAAGGCTTAATATTCCGGTTAGGTCTATGACTTTGGAGCCCGCTGCCTTATCTATAATAAGTTCGTTCAACCCCTTCTCGCCCGCCCCGCCCTCTTTGCCTCCTACAAGCACTATCTGCATCTCAGCTTCCTTGGATATCTTGTCTATGAGCGCGGAAAAACGTTCCGGCGCCCATCTTCTTGAGGTCCATCCCCCGCCAGGATGTATCGCAACGCAGGATTTACCTTGAATGAGTCCCTTCCTCAAAAGTAATTTTTCAATATTTTCGGAATCGGAAGGGCTGACTTCTACATTAAACTTGTTATCTTCCTGAGAGCAGCCCAGGTATTCCGCTACCGCAAAATGCCTGTCTACGCAGTGAGCGGAAGATGGTTCTTTAGGCTTGATCTCTTTGGAGAACATCCATGAAAGCTCCCTCATCCCGTTAGTCGAAGAAGAGGCAAGCTTGAACCGCGCACCCGCAAGCATCACAAGGAACGCCGATTTAGCAAGCCCGTGAAAATCGATGCTCAGATCGATGTTCTTTGAACGCAGGTAAGACATCGTTTTAAGTATATAGGCCGGAGTAAGCTTACGCCTGTTGAAAACTATTACCTCGTCAATATCACTGTTTCCCTCAAGCACAGGGGCACAGCGTTCATCTACTATCCAGCCTATCCATGCGTTCGGATATTTTTTCCTTATCGCGTGTACAGCGGGGCTCGTAAAAACCACGTCTCCGATGCGGCTTGGCTGAACAACGAGTATTTTGGGTTTAGGGTGGCCTCTCAGGTATTCCTTGATATCCTTTGACCAATAACTGCCGTGAGTGAAATCCGATAGAGAAATTAGGGAACGTTCCAGCTCCGCCATCTTCTCTTCCGCGTTATCCGTTTCATTTGTAAAAATGGGTTCGCCATAAGCAAAAACCGCCCGAGAAAACGGGGCGGGCAGTTCGTACTTGTCCCACGCTCTATTAAAAATATATTTCTTCTCAGCGCAGCTGCTCACAGGTATAACCGGAATTCCGCATTTCTGCGCCAGATAAATAACGCCTGGTTTAACTTGTTTATACGGGCCTTTAGGCCCGTCAGCCGCAAAACCAGCGTCGTGCCCCTTTCTTACAAGTCTTATCATTTCAACAAGAGCTCGCTCCGCCCGCCGTGTGCTGGACCCTCTTACTATCGTGTACTTAAATCGGCTAAGTATTCCGGCCTGTATCTCGCCGTCTTTCGACATGCTTGACATGATGACAGCTCTTTTATTCTTATGGAAGACATTCAATATGAATTGCTCGCCGTGCCAAAAAGCAAAAGCTATATTTCCCTTCCCGCGAACTAACGGGTTGACTATCCTGACCCTCAACGTAGAGCTTAACAGGCTTATGAATGACCATCCGATAAAAGATAATATTTTAGTCATTTATCACCACTGCTCTGACGGTACATCAGCGCAGAATTAATAATCTCGACAGTTTTAGCAACCGCGCCTTTTTGTGCCTGCACGGCATCGAACGCCTTTTTGCCGGCTTTCGCTCTGTAATCGGCGTTTTCCAACAGATATTTCATTTTGCCAACCAGATCTGCTCCGTCCTTTACCTCAAACCCGCCGCCAGTTCCCAGAAGCGCCGCGGCCTCTGAAATAAAATTCTCCATATGGCTGCCGAACAAAACGGGTTTCGAGAAAGCCGCGGGCTCTATTGGGTTCTGTCCGCCCTTATCAACAAGCGAGCCTCCGACAAAAGCCAGGTCGCACACTGAATAATATTTCCAGAGTTCTCCGAAAGTGTCGAGCACCAGGCAGTCAAAAGCCTGGTTCACGGAGTTCGAACGCATCGCAATGCTGCATCCCGCTTTTTCTAATATTTTTGAGATCTCCTTCGCCCTGTTCAAATGGCGGGGTGCTATAACGAGTTTGAGAGATGGATAGCTTGTTTTGAGCTCCTTCCACGCGTTTAGAAGTATCTTATTCTCGCCGTACCTTGTACTGCCGCAAACCCAAATTATATCTGAACTTGTGAAACCCAGCTCTTCCCTGGTCGAGGCTGTCTTTTCCAAGTCATTATCGTACTTGATGTTCCCGGTGATAGTCACTCTTTCTTTAGGGAACCCCACGCTGGAGAACCTGTTTGCGTCTTCCCTGGAACGTGCTAGAAGATAATCTATGCGGCCCAGAACTGGCTTCCAGAATAACCTTGATGTGCGGTACATTGGATATGAATTGGCGGATAAGCGCGCGTTGACAAGGAATATTTTCGCACCGCAGGTGTTCGCCCCGTATATAAGGCCGGGCCAGAGCTCGGTTTCAACAAGCAACAGGGCGCTCGCACGGACTTTTTTAAATACGTTTTTGACCAGGAACGAAAAATCGATGGGCACAAAAAATACATAGTCCGAAAGCTTGGCTTCCAGCGCGTACTGTCTTCCGGAGAGAGTGACGGTGGTAACTAGGATGGAATAGTTCTGAAGTTTTCTTAAGATCGGCTCTACGGCTTTTACTTCACCAAGCGAAGCACAGTGCACCCATATTAGCTCTTTTGAAGTGCTTCGTCCCGCCGGCCTATATTCCAGAAGCCGAATCTTTCTCCCGCCTTGAACAGGAATTCGGACGAGAGCCTTTTCCTGTAGCGTGCGGCGACCAGCAGCGCGGCCGGAATAAATAACAACAATAATAATAAATCATACAAATATATCATAGTTATTGCGATTATTTAAAGGCAGGGGGATACCGCGTTAGCGGCGTTTTTTTAACGGCGTCCAGTAAATGATGCCGCCGGTCGAATACATCGGCGAGAAGCGCTCATCACCCAGGAAATTGACGCCGATCTTGTCACCCGGAAGCAATTCCAGTAATTTATGCCAGGCCGCATCCCCGCTTACGGTTTTCTGGCGTGATAGCTCGCAGGAGTCTTCCTTTGCCTCGTCATCGATAAGCCTGCGGATGAAATTCCCGCTCTGATCAAGCGATTCCAGCGCGATCGAATGCAGTATCTGCCCTATGAGCTGTTCACCCGAATTCTGAGTGCCCAAAATATCGTTTTGCGCTCCTTCTCCGATAGTTTGTGAGATATACGCTGGCCGCGACCCAGTTCTGGCGGGCTCTCCACAACAAGCTCCGGCGGGAATTTTTCTTTCGGAAGGGTCTCATAAAGCGCGGCTGTGGAGATAATGCCGTTCATCCTGCGGCTTTGCCTGTGTATCTCGTCCTCTATCTCGGAAGTTAGCTCAGGGATGTGAGCGGTAGACTTAAGCAGCCTCATCGTTTCGCGAAGCCGTATATTTATCTTGAACTTCTTTATCTTTTTCACAATTTTTCCTTCAAAATATTGTTGATAACGATGGTTATAAATAAAATTACACAGATCACGCTTTAATCGGAAAATCGATTTAAAATATCTGTGTAATCAAGTGACGTTTTATCTCTGTCCGTTCCGTTTCTTGGGAGCGGCGAACATCTCGGCGGTCCTGCGGCGTTTCCACTCTTCCCACTCATAAACAAGCGGGCTGGACGTAAACCGAAGAATACGTTCCCACGAACACACCTATAAGCATCGCGAAGGCGAAATCGTGAAGCACTTCGCCGCCGAGGAAGAAAAGCGCGAGGCCTACCATGAACACGGTGAACGACGTTATTATGGTCCTTGAAAGAGTTTGGTTGACGCTCTTGTTTATAACCGCGCCGAAAGATTCTTTTGTCAAAAGCCTAAGATTCTCGCGGATACGGTCAAATACGACGATCGTATCGTTTATCGAGTAACCGGCGATGGTTAGAAGCGCGGCCAGGACGGTCAGCGTAAGTTCTTTGTTTAGTATCGAGAATATGCCGAAGATAACGAACACGTCGTGCATGATGCCAATGACACCCGCCGCCCCCCATATTCCGGAGTTGAACCTGAAAGCCACATAGACTATTATCCCAAGGAAAGAGAATATCAGCGCGAGCATGCCCTGCTTGAACAGGTGGCTACCCACAGCCGGCCCAACGTATTCCTTGCGTTCCATGGTCAGTTCGTTACCAGCGAACTTGCTGTTGAGAATAGCTTGGACTTTATTTGAAAGTTCGTCCTGGTTCATCATGGATTTCTTCGCGCGGATGACTATCGAAGAATGTGTGCCCATCATCGTGCTCTGGAGCTCGATATCTGAAAGGCCTCCGGATATAAGCGCCGAACGCACCTCGTCCATGGGCACAGGTTTTGCGAACGACATCTGTATGAGTATTCCTCCGGCAAAATCTATGCCGTAGTTCGGCCCGCCCCTGACTACAAGTGAGACGGCGCCTGCAAGCGCGATGGCAATGGATATCGCGAAAAAGATGTACCTTTTGCTGATGAAATCGATTTTTGTGTTATGTAAAAAAGCAAGTTCCACTTTTGTCCTCCGTTATTATAGTTTTATATCTGTAATGATTCTTTCCTGAAGCAAGAGGTCGTATATCATACGAGTTACGACAACCGAAGTAAAAAGGCTCAAGATGCAGCCCAGCGTCAGTGTAACGGCAAACCCTTTTATCGGGCCCGTGCCGAACTGGAACAGGAACAACGCCGCGATGAGGTTTGTTACGTGAGAGTCGAAGATCGTCACGAAAGCTCTGTGGTAAGCTGCGTCGAGCGCCACTCGTATCGTTTTTCCACCCTTGATCTCTTCTCTGAGGCGCTCCAATATAAGCACGTTCGCGTCTATAGCCATAGCGAGCGTGAGGGCTATACCCGCAATGCCCGGAAGTGTGAGCGTCGAATGGAACCCTGCCATAGCTCCCATGAGCAGGAACAGGTTCAGTAAAAGCGCGGTGTTGGCTATCAGGCCTTCAAAACCGTAATAGATCACCATGAATATCATGACCGCGAGCGAACCGACAAGGCAGGAAATAAAACCAAACTTTATGGAATCTTCACCCATGGTCGGACCTACTGTCCTCTCCTCTATGACACGGACAGGTGCGGGAAGCGCGCCTGCTCTGAGCACGGTCGCGAGCAGCTTAGAGTCTTCCATAGTGAAGTTGCCTTCTATTATGGCCTTGCCGTCCGGTATGCGGGAACGTATAACAGGCGCCGACTGAACGACGCCGTCAAGCACAATGGCGAGGTTTTTGTCAACGTTGGCTTCAGTGACCGCAGCGAATATCCTCGCTCCGTCACGGTTAAACTCAATGGATACGTGGGGATAACCGAATTGGCCTCCGAGCTCAACCTTGGCGTTTACAAGCGTCGAACCGGTAAGTTCCGGCGTAGATTTCAAGAGGTAATACCTTTCTTCTTTGCCCGGGAAAAGCTCGTAACCAGCGGGCACCATCTTTGCTATCTCGGGGTATTTCGATATATCTTCCGCGCGCGCCCCTTTTTCCTGGAGCTTTGAGATAATATCGCTAAGCGCAGGGCTGTTCTCAACCATGCGGAACTCAAGCAATGCAGTTTTACCTATAAGGTCCTTCGCCCTGCCCGGGTCTTTTATACCAGGCATCTGGACCACTATCCAGCGGTCGCCCTGCCTCGTTATAAGAGGCTCGGCAAGGCCGAACTGGTCAACGCGGTTGCGTATGATCTCGATGGCGCGGTCAATGGCGTCACCGATGTTGGCCGCAGGGTCAAGCTTTGAAGCGTCAAGCTCGAGCACCAGGTGCGTGCCGCCGCGGAGATCGAGGCCTAAGTTGAGTATCTTGCTGAGTATAGGGTCTTTGAATTTCTCCCTAGTCTCCCTTTCCTGCGCGGGCAACCGGTACCATTCCCACGAAGGGTAAAGCAGGTAAATCGAGAGGCCGACCAGTGCTACCGTCAACAACAACTTCCATTGGATCTTGGACATTAGAGTAGTTTCCTTTCGTTAATTATTAGTTCAAAATTGCATTTAAGGAATTTTGCCGCGCGCCTGCACATTATCATGCGCGACATGAATATCTCGAAGTACTCCATGGGCTGGGATATTTTTGTGTCGATCGTAAGCCCAAGCGAAATTATTTTTTTGCTCGCATCAACTTTCAAGAACGAACGTTCCGCCGCGTAGTTGACCCTGTCGTGTATGTCGACGCCTATCATGGAAGGGTTGCGCACACGGGTCTTGTGCACGTCGGATTTGTCGGCCAGTATCAGCGCCGCCGCCACCGGGTTCACCGGGTCGCCTATCTCCTCCTCGTGGTTGCCGATCGCGGAGATCATTATAGCGATCTCTTCGGGCGTCGCGCCTATCTCGCCAAGTATCCTCATGGCGATAAGCGCCGCCGACTGGCCGTGGTCCTGGCGGTTCACCACGTTGCCTATGTCGTGAAGGTAACCCGCTATCGAGGCAAGCTCAGGCAGGGGCTCCGGGTAATTGAGCTGAACAAGCGTATTGTGAGCCACTGACGCCACAAGGCTGACGTGGCGGAAACCGTGTTCTGTGTAGCCGATAGCCCCCAGGTACTCATTGGCGGCCTCAATGAAATTATTAACGACGGCGTTCTTCTTAACAGTTTCGAGCGTTATACCGGAATAATGTGCGGCTTTTTTTATCATATTGTTTGTCATGCCCGAGATTCTCTATCAGGAATCCATCACGATATCGTTATTGTTTTACAAACATCCGGATCCTCGATAGAAACATCCAAGGACGAAATCATAAAACTTATTTCAACGATTTCATTTTACAATTTCAGGCGTCACAACTTCGGGAGCATCAGGCGGTATTACCGTGCTTATCGCTGTCTTTGCCACCATGACTTTGACGTTCTCAGCGATCTTGACTTCGATCACATCGCCTTTTACCGCGGCTACAGTGCCATAGATGCCGCCGCTTGTAATTATCTTATCATCTTTCTTCAATGCGTTGATAAGGTTCTGGTGTTCTTTGGCTTTTTTTTGCTGCGGGCGTATGAGGAAGAAATAGAAAATCACGAATATGATTATGAGCGGAAAGAACCCTCCCAGAGGGCTTGAGGCTCCCGGCATGTCGGCAGCCGAGACGATCCCTGACAAAAGCATACAGCTTCCAAAAATTAACGAGAACAACACTTTGTGGTTTACATTTTTCATAGAATGCTCCTGTTATTAGCTTTAAGCAGTAAGCTATAAGTTTTAAGCAACAAACAAAAACTCTATTTTGATTTTGACACTTCTTTCAGCTTACAACTTACAGCTTATAGCGTCTTATTTTCACTATTTCGTTTTTTCTCTTGATTGGGCTAAGACTATAACTTTCGCGGCCGTTATAGATACTTCCTTATCAGCATTAGAAGTAAGGGGTTCAAGGGCCGGGATGTCTTTCGCGGTCGCGGTCTTCTCCAGTATGCTTAGCGCCCGGAGTTTAGCGTCTTTCTCATCGGCCTTGAGCGCTGAAAGTATGAATTCCTTGTCGGAATCCTCGCCAAGCCTGTAAAGCGCTTCCACCGCGGCGAAACGCACAAAACCGTTCTTGTCTTTCAAAAGCTCTCTTAGCGCGGGCGTTACATCCGTGTTGCCCATATATCCAAGAGCCTCAGCGGCCTTTTCTTTTACAACGTCTTCCTTATCCCAGAGAAGTTCTTTTATGGCCGGCGTGCTGGTTTTGTCTTTTAATTTACCCAGCGCGAGCACCGCCGCGGCCTTGGCGTTCTTGTCCCAGTCTTTGAGCCTTTTCCTGAGCGGCTCTACGGCGCTTTGGTCGCCAATGTCGCCGAGAGCTTCGGCCGCCTTCGCCCTTACTTCCTGTTTCGTGCTCTCAAGAGCCGAAATAAATTGCTTAACACCGGAACTATCACCCATCTTCGCGAGGGCTATAAGGGAAGCATCTGCCACGCGGCCATCCTCGTCTTCTATCATAGAGTTCAGCAGCGGCATTGACTCTTTATCTTTAAGGTTCCCGAGTTCGCGCGCAGCCTGGGCGCGCACCGTTCCTTTAGCCATTGCCCTGACCCTCTCATAGGGTTTAGGGTTTTCCGAGAGCTTCGGCGCGGTCTTAAGTATTTTCCGCACCTCAGCAAGCCCCGACCTGTCGCCAAGTTTTGAAAGAGCCACGGCGGCGGTTATTTTCAGTGAATCACTGGGATCCAAAAGCATTTCTTTTAACGACGTAACAGAACCCTTATCTCCTACTTCACCCAGCGAACGGGCAGAGAGCTCTCGTATCTCGCTGCTGGTATCTTTAAGGCCCGCGCGTATTATATCAAGGTCTTGCGATTTTTTTTGAGGCCGCGATACACAGCGAACCAAAAAATACTATAGACGCGACTGTCAGAAGTGCTCTGGTTTTCATATGTTCCTGCCTGAGTTATACTTGCTGAAAAATTCTCTTTTTGACTTGATAAACGAATCTGATTCGATGGATTTCCTTATAAGTTCCAGTAATTTTATCAAAAAATAAATATTATGTAAAGATAAAAGCCGAAGTACCAACAGCTCCTGGGCCCGGAATAGAAAGTTAAGGTAAGCCCTTGAATAGCCTTTGCAGGTCGGGCAGGAACAATCCGGGTCGAGCGGGCCGAAATCCCTAACGTATTCAGCGTTCTTAATGTTGACCTTGCCGATGCTGGTAAATGCCTGTCCGTTCCTGCCGTTTCTCGTAGGAAGAACGCAGTCGAACATGTCTATGCCCCGCTCAACAGCTTCCCATATGTCTTCAGGCATTCCAACACCCATAAGGTATCTGGGCTTATCCTTTGGCAAAAGTTCTTTTGCGGCGTCAAGCACGGAGATCATTTCTTCTTTCTGCTCTCCAACGCTTAACCCACCCAGGGCATAGCCCGGGAAACCTATCGCAATTGTCTTTTCAATGCTTTCCTTGCGCAGGTCGTTGTACACCGAACCCTGGATAATGCCGAATAAAAGCTGGCCGCGGCTGTATTCAGGCCCTGGTATCTCAAAGGCTTCTTTGCAGCGCCTCGCCCACTCCACGCTCATACGCATGGAACGCGCCGCGTACTCGTGAGTGCACGGGTAAGGCGAGCATTCATCAAAGCACATTATGATGTCCGCGCCTATCTTTTTTTGTATCTCCATTGAGCTCTTGGGTGTAAAGAAGTGTTTGGATCCGTCTATATGAGATTGGAACTCAACTCCTTCGGTGTCTATCCTTCTTAGGGTAGCAAGGCTGAATATCTGGAAGCCGCCCGAATCGGTAAGCATGGGCTTTTTCCAGCCGATAAAACGGTTTATGCCTCCGGCGGCTTTTTCGATGGTCTCGGTGCCGGGACGCAAGTAGAGATGATATGAGTTTGAGAGGATTATTTCGGCACCGGACTGTTCGAGCTCTTCGTTGGAGATCGCTTTAACAGTGCCCTGAGTGCCAACAGGCATGAAGATGGGTGTGTTGATTACGCCGCGCGCAGCTGTAAGTTTACCCAAGCGGGCCGCGCATTCAGAAGAATTTTTTATTACTTCAAAAGGAGATTTAGACATTGTTTCCGTCCTATTTTAATACGACTGGCTGGCCGGTTTGAAATGATTTTGGTCTTAAACTTACCGCTTACTACTTATCCCTTAGTCCTGCCGTTATATGAACTTGTCTTTATTTATGTAGAGTTCGAACACACAGTTGAGAGCGCGGCTAGCTTTCCTGCAGAACTTTATCCTTGTCATGAATATCTCAAAATAATCCATTATGGGACAGATCTTCGTGTCTATGGTCAGCTCAAGCGATACCGTCATGGTTTCTTTGGATACCCGAAGGAAAGCCCTTTGGCATGCATAGTTGACCCTTGCGTGAGTATCAAGAGAAGCGAGATCATCCGAGCGCACCCGCGCGTGGTTCACGTCTGTTTTGTCGGCAAGTATAACAGCCGCGCATATCGCGGATGGAGTGTCCGCGGATTTGTCTTCGTGGCTTCCTATAGCTTCTATCACCGGAAATATCTCTTTGTAAGGCATGCCCATCTTTTCAAGGATATCAAGCGCCATGATACCGCCGTTCTGTCCGTGATCCGTCTGGCAGATGGCATTACCGACATCGTGCAGGTAGCCCGCGATCTTAGCGAGTTCCGCGTCGCGTTCCGGGTAGCCGAGGAACTTGAGAACATTACCCGCGATATCCGCCGTCAGATGTGCGTGGCGCAGGCCGTGTTCCTTAAAACCAATAGCCGCAAAATTCGCATCGGCCGTTTTAAGGAAAGTTTCGGCTAACGGATTGTTCACTACTTGTTCAAATGTTATTGTTTTTCCCATAAATTTACCGTTTGATTATACCAAATCAAATACATCTCATCAAATATCAAAAATAAAATATTAAAATTTATTGTGTCGCCTTTAGCGATATATTCAAAATAAGTTTGCCGCAGGCAAACTCCTAAATTTTGATCTTTGATGTTTGATATCTGAATTGATTTAAATAATCAGCATTGCATCGCCGTAGGAAAAGAACCTGTATTTTTCTTTTATCGCTTCCGCGTAGGCCCTGAAAATCTTTTCTCTTCCAGCAAGGGCACAGGCCATGACTAGCGGCGTAGAGTGAGGCAGGTGAAAATTGGTTGCCATCCGGTCTATAGCTTTGAACTTGTGTCCCGGATAGATAAATATCGATGTTTCTGCTTTCACAGATTTAAACCCGCTAGTTTCGAAATCCTCAGAAAGCGCGGCGCTTTCAAGGGCGCGGACGCTGGTTGTTCCGACCGCGATTACTTTGCCACCGCTCTTTTTACAGATGTTAAGTGTCTCGGCCGTTTCGTGTGACAACTCGTAGCTCTCGGGAAGCATCACGTGTTTAGATATATCTTCAGAAATAAGCGGTTTGAACGTCCCCCATCCAACGTGCAGTACAACCTTGGCTATTCTTATCCCTTTTTCGGTTATCTTGTTTATCAGATCGGGAGTAAAATGCAGCCCTGCTGTCGGCGCGGCTATCGAGCCGTTCTCTTCCGCGTAAACAGTTTGGTAGTGCTCCCTGTCGAACGATACAAGCCCGTCGCCCTCACCCGGCCTCTTGATGTACGGAGGAAGTGGCATCTTGCCGAACTCCAGAAGCGTTTTCTGCGGGTCAGCGCCATCGAGCCTGAGTACGGTTTCGCCTCTTTCGGTTTTAGATTCCACTGTCGCGGTAAGCCCGCCATGAAAAAGTATTTTTTTGTCTATCTCCATGAACGGCTTTAAAAGAGCCCTTCCGGCCCCGCCTTCTTTAAGTTCTACCGGGTTCAAGAACAGCGCTTCAACCTTGCCGCCGGTTTCTTTTTTTCCAAACAGGCGAGCCGGCACTACTTTTGTGCGGTTAAGAACAAGGCAGTCCCCGGGGTTTAAGTAATCGATAATGTCCGTGTATTTTTTATGCCGCACGGAGCCGCTCGATCTATCAAGAACGAGAAGCCTTGATGTGTCCCTTTTATCAAGAGGCCTCTGGGCTATTAGTTCTTTAGGTAGCTCGTACTCGTAAGATGAAATGTTCAATTCGTTCATAGATTAATTGAAAATTGAAGATTGAAAATTTGAACATTAAGATCTTTTTTAATCTTAAATCATCAAATCTTAAATTTTGAATATGTGTTAGAAGTACCTGCCTTTTATCAGCGCGTGGCCTATTGTAAAGTAGCAGCCAGCGTCCACAATAGAAAAGAGCCCGAAACCTGCGAACGTCCATGTGGTTAGGTGGAGGTTAAGCATTTTCGCTTTTTCGTGCAGTGTGTCGTGGCTGTCTTCGACGCCGTGCAGGGCGATAAGGTAAATGAAGAAAATAAGGATCATAGGCAACGCGTAGCCAAAGTTGTAAAGAAGCACATACCCGGCCGCCGCGGCAAGCGAGAGGTGAAGCGTCGAATATTTGCCAAGCGCGATCAGGTACGGTATGGAAAATGGGAACGATGTCACCGAAATAAATATACCTATACCGAAGGCAAACAAACTGTTCATTGTCCGCAGTTTTGAAAGTATCATATTTTCTGTGCGGCTTTGCCCCGCCGGTTTTTTCCTGCGGAAATACCAGACACCGATAGCTATCATTATTATTCCCATAATAAATTCCGATTGATAATATTGAATATTGGGAAGATTTGCAGAAGATGGGAAATATTTTCCGAGAAAATCGCGCAGTTGGCCCAGCGTCATGTATCCTGCGATACCGCAGGCAAAATACGCACCCATAAGCCCCGCGAGGTAGCTCAGAGAGTTCCTCAGCGGTTTCGCGGTCGTAAGCAGCAGTATGAAAACTATTATCTGCTGAGTGGTCGACAAGCTGTCAAACAATGATATAGAAATAGAATAAAATATTGTGTTCATTTATTTACATGCTGTGGATTATTTTGATTTTCTTACAGCTTACCACTTATCCCTTAGCGCTGGGTTAATCATTCTTCCCATTTCTCAACGCTAGTTCCGGGGTAATAGAACTCAAGTATCTTTTTGTAGTCGTAACCTTTGCCGCCCATCTCTTTCGCACCCCACTGGCACATTCCTACGCCGTGGCCCCAGCCTTTGCCTTCTATAACTATGTCCTTTCCATGGACACCGATATCGGTTATGAAAGCGCTCTTTACCAGCCACGGGTCTACAGCCATCCTGAACTTTGCGGGCGTTATAGAAATGGTGCCCTTTGAACCCCTTATCTTCAGTTTCTCGGGCCTGCCGGAATCATCGTGGCCGGACATAGTTATCTTTGATATTTTGCCGGTGGCATAGCCGGACTTCGCGAGCTTTACCCTTACTGTTTCCCCGCTTATACTGTTTTTCCAGTTTTGGTGCGGGCTGTTGCTGCAGAAATCATCTTTTACACCCTTCAAGTATTCAGGGGCCGCTGCCTCCCATGTCCATACGCAGTTAGGGTTCTCAGTGTGGCCACCGCAGGAGGCGTGAAAAAGCGACTGGGCAAGCTCTCCTTTGTAGACAAGCACATCACCGCGAGTGGCTTCCACCGCGGCATTGGTGCGAGGGTCTTCGGATTCCACCCCGCCGTACACCTGGCAGTGGGTCTCTGTGCATATGTCAAAACCCTGCTTCTCGTGTTTTCTCAGGTTCTTAAGAACGTATGTCCTTGAAATTACAGCCTGCGCTTTGAGGGCGTCCGCCGGCCAGTCCGGGTTCACTTCCTTTGGGAGTATGCCGCAGATGTAATCCTCCAGGCCAAGCTCGTTGACTACTGTCAGCTTCTTATTTTTTATTATTATCAAAATGCTGTCTTTATATCTTCTGCCGTTGATCCTGATGAAACTACCGTTCTCTTTCGAAGCGAGCCTCACGGAAGGGCCGTACTTTTCACCTTTTAGCAATATGGCCTTCCCGTTCGTCTTTACCAGGTAATCATCCTGAGGCTTAATATCTTTCTGACTGTCCGAAGCCGTGTCGTAAAGCGAGTACGCGCTCTCACAGCTGAGGTTAAATGATTTCGCTCCGACCAGAATCCCGACCCTTATGATAGTTTCAGGGAGCCTTCGGGTATAGCCGGGCATGGCGCCCAGAGAAGAGAGAATAATGACTACGAACAGACAATGAGCGATAATTTTTTTCATTTATTTATGCCTGAATATCCGGAACAACAGTGACAGCACAACGCTTAGCAATATCGACGTGGTCAGCGGAAAGTAAAAAGTAAAATTTTCCTTTTTTATCAAAATGTCGCCCGGCAGTTTGCCCAGGAACGGCACTCTCGCTCCGAAAATGAACAAGAGCCCTGCGGCCACAAGGAACGCTCCTAAAACTACAAGTATTTTTCCTAACTGAACCATCTTATTCCCGGCTATTTCTTTACCCCGTTAGAGATAGTAATACTAAGTTTGTTTTTCTTATCGGCACTCTTACCTGACAACCCCGTTGATGTATCTCTAACGGGGTTTACTGCCCGGCTCTTTAGTTCCTTCTCTGCTTCCCTTTCTTTTTTAGAAAATCTGCAGCCGCAGTATTTCTGCATGTAGAAACCGAGCGACCTGGCTTCGTTCCTGCCTTCATAATAGAAAGGCCTGAAGTCCCTGTAATAAAATTGCACACCTTCCGAACGCGCAGCCTCGGCAGCAGTCTCTTTTATCATATCGTGCTTCTGGTACGGGCTCGAAAGCAGCGATGTCGTGAAAAGCTCCAAACCAAGCGACTTTGCCTTTTTTGCAGTTTCTTTCATCCTCAGCGAATAGCAGAACCTGCACCTGTCTGTCCCGGGCATACAGGCGGTCTCTGTCCACCGGGCTTCGCTGTATTCCGGACCGAAATTAAGCGCGAAATTATTTTTTGCCGCGAGCGCCGCAACTGAATCCCTGCGTTTAATGTTCTCTTCGGCCGGATGTATGTTCGGGTTAAACCAGAAGCCCTGCAGGTCGAACTCGGCTTTAAGGTTTCTGACCGCACTCACGGAACAAGGCGCGCAGCAGTTGTGCAATAGCAGGCCATTTTTCATTTCAGCAGTTCCTGCCGTATACCCTGGGGAAGGTTCTCTTCTTTTTCAGTGGGGATATTGAGAGGAAGTCCGTGCTTCCGGCTTAGTTTTTCAAGCAGGTCGTTCATTCTTCCCGTGTACGTAACCACCGGGAGCCTGGAGTTTTCATATATCGTGTCTATCCTGTGGAATATGTTAGGAAATCGCTCCAGAATAGTTTCTTTAAGGTTATTGAACGCCGCTGGTGATCCTGCGCAGAGTACCGAAGGCAGCACATATTGCCCGCCCGCGCGTTTTACCTTCTCGAACACGCCGTCAAGCTGTTCTTCCGAATCCGTGATGTAAGGGATTATCGGGGCAAGGACTGCCCCGGTGAAAATATCGTTTTTTGAAAGTTCTTTTATCAATGACACCCTTTCGCCGGAAGGTATCACAAATGGTTCGAATATCTCGGAGAGCTTGTCATCCGTTGCCATAAGAGAAACGCTTACCGCTAGGAGGCCTTTTTCAGAATGTCCGCGCAGCAGGTCTAAGTCCCGCAGGACCAGTGAAGATTTCGTAAATATCTGCAGAGGAAAATCGTGCTTCGATATCAACTCCACCGAGTTGCGGGTTATATTGAATTCTTTTTCCTGTTCGCAGTACGGCTCGCAGCTCGCTCCGAGTCCAAGGTGTATCTCCCCAGCCGCGTTAGAGAGTTTTCTGTTGAGGTTATGAAGAAAATCTGTCTTTACGCCTATCTTCCTCTCGAACCCGAACGGGCAGTATACGCAGCCCATCGAGCAGCCTGCGTAAGGAGAAAGGCTCGCCCCGACCTTAAAAAGCGGATGCGGGTTTGAAAGAAAATTGACGCTTTCGCTGAATTTTAAAAAATTTACATGTTCCATGTTCTGCTGCTAAAGGCTCTCGCCTAACAGGTCTTTTCCGGCGGGCCCGCCCGGCGGCCTCATGCCTATCTGCGCGTAGCCGTTCGGCGTTACCACCCTGCCCCTCGGCGTACGCGAAAGAAAACCTGACTGTATCAAGAAGGGTTCGTAGACGTCCGTGATCGTATCGACTTCTTCAGAGACCGCGGCGGCGATGGTATCGATGCCGACCGGTCCGCCAGAGAACTTGTCCGCTATTGTACGCAGTATCATCCTATCCATGCCGTCGAGCCCAGCACTGTCTACTTCGAGCGCGTCGAGCGAAGTTTTCGCAGATTCTTTTGTGATTTTTCCGTCAGAGCGCACCTCGGCAAAATCCCTCACGCGCCGGAGCAGCCTGTTTACTATCCTCGGCGTTCCGCGCGAACGGCGGGCTATCTCGCTGACGCCTTCATTGTCGATCTCTATTTTCAATATCTTGCTGGAGCGTTTCACTATCAGTTCGAGTTCTTCCGGAGAATAGAAATTGAGGTGTTCGATTATACCGAAACGGTCGCGCATCGGGCCCGAGAGAAGTCCTGCGCGTGTGGTGGCGCCAATCAGCGTGAATTTCGGCACCGGCAGTTTAATGGTCTTCGCGGACGGCCCCTGCCCGATTATAATGTCCAACTCGAAATCTTCCATCACCGGGTAAAGAGATTCCTCAACAAGGTGGTTCATGCGGTGTATCTCGTCTATAAAGAATACGTCGCCTTCCGAGAGGCTGGTAAGTATGGCTGCCAGGTCGCCTACGCGTTCAAGCACCGGGCCCGAGGTTGCACGCATGTTGACACCCATCTCTCTGGCTATAATATTAGCGAGTGTGGTCTTGCCGAGCCCCGGCGGAGCATAGAAAAGACAGTGGTCCAGCGGCTGCTTGCGTTTCTTGGCCGCCTCTATAAAGACCTTGAGGTTCTCCTTGAGTTTTTTCTGCCCTATAAATTCATCAAGGTTCTGGGGGCGAAGGGTTGTTTCGAGTTTTTCTTCCTCGGGTGTCTTCACTCCTGCCAGCACGTTTTCCGCGTCTTTATCTTGCATAATATTCCTTTTATAAAAAAAACTTTTAAAGGTGTTTGAGCGCTTCGAGTATCGCTTCCTGTACCGAGAGTTCTCTCGAGCCGTTCTCCAGTGCCTTAGCGACAGCATCCCTCGCCTGATTCTCGCGGTAGCCTATGGACACAAGGCCGGACACAGCCTCAGACTGAACGGAACTGGTTTCTTCTTTGACCCATTTTTCTTTGCCAGATATGGCTATCTCGCCGATCTTATCTTTGAGCGCCGCGACAAGTTTTTCGGCTGTCTTCTTTGTAAAACCGAAAATACCTGTAAGCGACGATGTGTCCTTCGCTAATATCACTCTTCTAAAATCCGGAAGGGATTTTGTTATCTTGTCCAGGTATTCCATAGCCTTTTTGGCGCCGGCACCGGGTACAGATTCTTTCAGAAGCAGGAAAATGTTCCTCTCTTCTTCCGTCAAAAATCCGTACAGTGTCGTGCTCCCGCCGTACATCGCGGTGGATTCTACCACAAAGAGCTTGACTTCTCTTCCGGCAGCCGGTATCTTATCCGAGCTCGAGACCGGAACAAAGACCCTGTAGCCCATTCCGACCGCGTCTACAACGACGCTCTCGAGGCTTTTTGAATCCACAGTGCCGCGTATGTGTTCAATCATTTGTTGTTACCCGCGAAGACCCCGTTCATTTTTTTTGTGTTTATATGGCACATGGCGATAGCCAGGGCGTCCGCTGCATCATCGGGCTGCGGTATATCCTTTAGGTGAAGTATCGTCTTTACCATTTTCTGCATCTGGTTTTTGTCCGCGGAACCGAAACCCGTCATAGCCATTTTTATCGATCTGGGGTTGTACTCATAAACCGGAAGCCTTTCAACTCCGGCAGCGACAAGGATAGCCCCGCGCGCCTGCCCGACCGATGCCACGGTGCGGGCCTCTTTTGAAAAAAATATTTCTTCTATGGCCATTTCTTCCGGGTGGTTTTCCCTGATCAATCCGACAATAGCAAGATGTACATTAGTAAGCCGTTCGGTGAGTGATTGGGTGGGTTTGGTTTTGATACAACCATAGCTCATCATCGTCAGCGAGCCGTTTCCGGAGGACTCCACCGAGACCCCAACCGCAAAGTGATAAGCCCGGGTCGATACCAAGGATGATCATAGATTCGATTAAAAATTAAAGATTGTAAGATTTGGAAGATTAAATCGCCGAATTTTCAAATTTTTAATCTTCAATTTTCAATGCTCTTTTACTGTTCCTGCTCGATCTTTTCCATGTCTTCTTTGGATATATCGAAGTTGGAATAGACTGTTTTTACGTCGTCATGAGCTTCGAGCTCGTCCATCAGGGCGAGCATCTGTTTCGCCTGCTTGCCCGTAAGTTTTATATAGGTCTGCGGCAGGAAGGTCAGCTCGGCTACGGACAGAGGCACCTTGTTATCTTCGAGGCCTTTCTTGACCTTTTCAAACCCTTCGGGTTTCGTTATCACTTCAAAGACATCTTCATCTTCGCTTTTAATATCGTCAGCCCCGAGATCGAGGGCCAGCGTCATAAGCTTTTCTTCGTCCAATTTTCCCTTTTCAACTGTCATATAACCTTTCTTGGAAAACATCCATGAAACACAACCGTTCTCGCCGAGGTTGCCGCCGTGGTTTGAAAATATGTTCCTAACTTCCGAAGCCGTTCGGTTCTTGTTGTCAGTTGTCGCTTCAAGAAGTATCGCGACACCGCCAGGCCCGTAGCCTTCATAGTTTATCTCTTCGTATATCGCGCCAGGTATTTCTCCGGTACCGCGCTGGACAGCCTTTTTAACGTTATCAATAGGCATATTGGCTTCTTTCGCCAAATCCATTACTTTTCTCAAGCGCGCGTTATTTTCAGGGTTTCCGCCGCCTTCTTTTGCCGCGACGACTATTTCTCGTATTATTCTTGTGAATACCTTTCCTCTTTTCGCGTCTATGGCCGCTTTTTTGTGTTTTATCCCTGCCCATCTAGAATGTCCTGACATTTCAAAGCTCCTTGTTAAACTAAAAACTTGTTGATTATGTGTAATATTTTACTACAAAACAAGAGGTTTTACAATAGCTGGACACAATACTACGCCGAAAGACGAATGCATTATGATTGATTTTGCATGCGGTTTAATAATTGTTATTTGGCGGTGGACTGAAGTTAAAATAAAAATATATTTGCTGTGGGCAGTTCGATCGGTTGATAAACAACACAATAATAATCCGCCATATTAAGCGCTAATCGAGAAGTTTTTTGATCGATTCCTGAGTAAAACGACCATTCTGTTTTAAATTCTCGAACATATAATAGTATACCGGAGTTCCGCCGCCTTTAGGACCGCCCTGCAGCATTTTTACCCATGAGTCAAGTATATCAGTATTGTACCGCTTTTGCGGCACGCAGAACTTTACATCCAGCGATGTTATTGCCCCGAGCTTTGAAGACGCAGAATCAGGGCCGGTATTCACTTTTTTGAGGTCGAAGAGCTCTTTTATGCCCGAGAGCAGATTCTTATCGTATTCCGCCACGTTCTCATACTTGCCTTCCGGGTCGTTCTTTCCGTCTCCTATGATTATGAAAGTGACCTTGACACCTATATCCTGATCAAAACTGCCCCAGTCTTTCAGTAGATTATCGATCTCGCTGAGACTGCGTTGAATAAACACCTTGTAATCGGTGGAATTCGAGAACGCTTTTGCACCGTTCTTATAACTGTCTTCTATAAGGCTGTCCATTGTACCGTTAATGTCCTTGAGCGTAGGCTTCCAAGTCGTAGACTGCGTGTCGCCTATCTTAAAATAGAGAACAGTTTCAAGCGATTTAATTTTACCGTATATCCCGCTATCTACCCATTTTTTATCAATCGGCGCTGCGTTGTTATTCTTTATATCCGCATCAACCATGGACAGCAATGAACCTATGTCACCCTGGAGCTCCTTCAAAAGCCTGGGCTGATCTGGAATACTGACAGTATAGCTGAATTTATTTATCTCGTCGCCAATCAAATTGATGTATTTAGTGACCTTCCTTAGAGAAGCAGGGCTTATATCTTCATTAAATATTGGTCCAGAAGATTCATCAGTAACACGCACGTAATTCCGTTTGTCAAGAAAGGTTTTAAGTGAGTTCATGCTTATCTTCATTTTTGCCGTAAGGTACTGTTTATCTTCCGTGCCGCCTATGTTGTTAGACAGGATATTGACCATATCGATCGCGCTTTCCATTTCCTTGCGCAGTGCTTCCCTGTCAACGGTTTTCTTAAAGCTCCCGCTCTCCACACGTGTCTGCTTGATAAAATCCTTGCTTTCAACGGCAATATTTATCTCATTGAGATATTCCCTGATCTTATAAGATATCTCTTGAACCTTATTTTTTGGAAGATCGGCAAAACGTTTTTCGCTTACAAGGCTCGTGTTCCAGAATGACCGTGAACAATCGACTCCCACTACGTATATGTGAGGCTGTTCAGGCGGCTTACCGCAACCGCACAACAAAGTTATCACAGCAAGAATAAAAAAAAGCTTATTACGCATTGGTGATCCTTTTTTTTGAAGATGAATATAGTTCTGTGATCCTTTGTCCGAATGTGATGGTTTTATCAAGAAAATAAGACTGAAATCCGTTAGAGCTAAAAACGATGAGCGGTACAAACACTATCATGACAAGAATACCTAAAAATATTCCGCTCATAGGCACATTGGAGGCATTAGCTAGGCTCACGTAAGCGTAAGCTGTGCCGGCCACGCAGACTAGGCTTTCCAGATACATGCCGATCACAAGAACTTCGTTGATCTTTCTTTCTTCCCTGACTACCCTGGCCTCATCGCCAAGTTTAGGGAATATTTTAGCGAGCAAAGGAGCATAAAGATACGATATCCCTGTTTTGTAAAAAAGCACCACGTAGTCTATCTTATGTTCATCGCTCTTATCGTGCCTCGAAAGAATGTAGCTTCCTATTGTCGTAATAAGGGGCACCACTATAACTACCGGCGCGATCACCAGGTCGATGTATATCCTGAACTTTATCGGCATCCAGAATACAAACTGTTTAAGACCAGTTCCCGCATCTATAAATGGGATTATACCCTGGTGAAAAAGCGGCAGGAAGCCTACATAAATAAGCGTTACTTCGAGCATGAATAACAGGACGAAAACACAGGCGAATATGCACGGCGGCACTATTACATTGAATATTACTTTTATTGGATAAACTATCAAAGTGTAGAACGAAACAAGTGTAGAGTGGATTGACGAGAACGGCAAAAAGAACAAAATTACGAATATCCGGAAAAGCCCGGACGAAGAAGGCATCCAGCCAAGCTTTGTTATCGGACCTAACAGTTCCATAACCTTGTCAAAATACGGCCCCACGAACTTGGCAGCGAAGGGAGCAAACATGACAAAAAATGTCAGACTGAACAGAGGGAACCGCAATATAAAATCACCCAGTCTTTCGTGAAGCGGGGCAATGCCGGGATAATAAATATCCCTTGGCGTTTTGAAGGCTTTTTTTACTTTGCCGTCTTCTTCCTTTATGTGCCAGGGGTAGTACTTCATGTGGTCATATTTTATCGCGAATTTCGGAACGATCAAATAAACAAGGCTGTCAAGCGCGCCGAAGATAGCGAGTTTTCCTACGCCGATAAATAGAAGGATGATATTAAGCGCGGCAAAGACAAGCGCCAAAATGTCCGGTGGCGTCAGAAAAATAGTTGTGTTCGGGATTCTCAGCACATTTCCCTCCGTACAGAGGTTTATAGGTATTTGGGCTACAGGCAATTTCGCCTGCGCGGGAAAACTCAATATTGCTTAGATTTTATATGAAATCTCATGTTTTGTCAATAATTTCTGGATTACACGTTAACAACCTATTGACTGCTTGAGCCTGATCTATAATCCATTTACTTCCCTGCAAACTGATTATGGTGGGCCCAACACATCATCTATATAAGATTAATCTGCCCGCCATCCCGAAAACCACAGCGAGAACATTTCCGATTATCACATTCATCAGCGAGGATTCGAACCCTTTGTGGTTTCGTCTTATTATTATCCCAGGTAGCCATGCAACTGCGAAACATAATGCCCAAAAACCCGGGAGCAGAAGCGCAAGGCTTACGGCTAGCCGCTCGGCCATTGAAAAATATCTTTCACCCATTTCGAGTCTAGAAAAACCAGAACACGGCTTTTTCAGAGAAATATACGAATATTGAAGTGAAATGTGTGGTAAGCACGAAAAGCATTGAAAGGAATATCCATTTTTCCGGCATCTGCCAAGTTTGCGGCGGAAAAAAGACAAAAATAAGCCCGATATGTATGCACTGATCAATTATAAAGAATAAGAACGAGTCTGCGGACTGGGCTTTTCTGATGGTCCGGACACGCCACTCGTCTTCGAAAAAATGAAAAAGGCTTAGTACGGCGAGCATGACCCATCCGTTCACCGGGAATGATACCCCCCATGCCGCCCAATGTTCTCCGAGCTGTCCAAAACACAGAGCCGCAGCGCATGCAAAAAAAATTAGGGAGTGCATCAGACCGCCAAAAATACTTTCCCTCTTCCACTTGGCGATAAAATCTGTCTGGAAAGTAAAATCACCGAGCAGATGGGCGAGCACCAGCTTCCAAAATATTTCCATCTTCAAACTCCCTATTTTTTCCCAACTACTTCGAATATGTCAACTGGCTTCATTCTTCCCTTGACCTTCACGGCGCCAAGCGGTTTTGCTTCGATTATATCTTTAACAGCCTGGTAAGTGGAATCAGAAATTATTATGTGGGTCTTGTACTCTTTGTTCAGGCCCTCGAGCCGGCTGCCAAGATTGACGTTGTCACCTATCACGGTGTATTCCTTTTTCTCCTGCGAGCCCATGAACCCAACCGTCATCTCACCGGTGTTGACTCCAATGCCGATCTCGAACACAGGTTTGCCCTCGGATCTCCATTTCTCCTGGAGGACGGCAAGCTCGCTCATCATATCGATCGCGCAGAGTACGGCCCTCTTCGCGTGTTCGTTCTGCGGGACCGGAGCTCCGAATATCGCCATCACGGCGTCTCCTATGAACTTGTCCAGAGTGCCGTCGTGCCGGAAGACGACCTCGACCATTTTACCGAGGTATTCGTTTAGCTGGCTAACCAATTCTTCCGAAGGAAGGTTCTCTGTTATGGTTGTGAAACCGCGGATATCTGAAAAAAGAACGGTAAGGAGCTCCTTGCGTCCGCCAACTTTTTGATAGCTCGGGTCGTTAAGCATTTTTTCGAGCACCCGCGGGTTAACGAGCTGCCCGAACGTTTTTTTCATCTTGCGTTTTTCTTTTTCTTTGGTCATGAACCTGTAAAACAATACTCCGACGTAGCTAAGGGCGAAGCTGGACGCCGGGGCAACGAACTCGGCGTAGATGAACTTTAATGCAAAAAGGCTGTATACCAGCAGGAAATACCCGGCAAGCCCGGACAGCGTGACTATGCCAGCCGTAAGCGGTGAAAAGCGGTTGAGCACAAGGCCCGGAAGGGCAGCAAAAATTACAATCAGCAAGAATGTCGCGTATGCGGGCCACGGTCGCAGGTAATTGTCTTGCAGGATATTTGAGATTGCGTTCGCGTGTATTTCAAGGCCGGGAAAAGTAGGCGAGTAGGGTATAGATTTATAGTCAAAAAGGCCCATCGCTGTGCCGCCGAGAATAACTATCTTATCCTTGAACTTCTCGGCTGGTATTTCTCCACCTAATACTTTGTAGAACGAATAATACGGAAAGCTTTCGTAGCCGCCAACAAAGTTTATCAGCATCTCATAATATTCGTCTATGGATATCTTTCTGCTTTTTATGATCTCGTCCGCGGGCTGGTTTAAGTATATCGAAAGGCCGGCAAGCGAAAGGGACGGGACTATGTCGCCCTTATATCCCTTGAAGAGCGGTATCTTCCGGCATATGCCGTCTAGCTCAGGTGAAATGTTGACAAAACCCACAACGCAGTTCTTCCTGAACATCTCTATTGGAAGTACAAAATCTATGGGATTGCCTTCGGCGTCATTACGGTAAAACGAACCTATCGCGACCCTTTTTGATCTCTTTGCAGCCTCAGCGAAATATCTGTCAGAAGCCGGGTCGCCCTGATCAGGCTCCGGAAGCAGCATATCAAAAACTATCGCTTTGGCTCCCGCGCGGGTTAGGCGATCTACAACCTTACCGTGCATTTGGCGCGGCCAAGGCCAACGCCCCAGCTCCTTAAACGATTCCTCGTCAAACGCCACTATTACAACATCCTTTGAACCCGATATGGGGCCTCTCAGCTTGAAACGGTAATCAAGCGACCTGTTTTCAAGCCCCTGGAACGTACCGATGAACCAAAACCCAAGGACCAGCAGCCCCGCCCCGGCAGAGATCAGTAGGCTCGTTAGTTTCTTTTTTTCCATAGTTCTTACCCTTAAAACTTATTACACGCGGAAATATTCTTTATCTTTTCAATACCATGTCCTGCAGCACCGCTCCGGCGCCGAGGACCGAATTGTCCTCTTTTCTGAAAACGAACGTGAAAAGGAACACCGGCTTTCCAGTTTTTCTAAGAGATATTTCCTGCCACTTTTTTACACGCCCCTCTGTCATCGCCGCTTTCAAATAACCGTTCAGTTCCGATTCTTCTTTAAGCACAATATCGCAAGTCTGGCCCAGAAGCGTCCCGTCAGATTCCAGGCCCAGGAGTTTCTGCGCGCAGGAATTCATGTGAGTTATTTTGCCGGACCCGTTGATAGCGAAAAAACCTTCGGGCAGGTTCTCTATCACCTGCGACTGGTAAACTTCGTTATTCTTAAGCTGCTCGTAAACCTTGGCATTTTCAACACTAAGGGCGGAGATATTAGCGATAGCCATAAGGAAATCCCTGTCCCTGGATGTGAATGTCTTGTTCTTCTTGTTTATTATCTCTATAACACCTATTGTATCCCCCCCGCGCAGGACTATCGGAACGCACAAGAGGTTACGCGGCGTTTTGACCTTGAATATCTCGGAATCTTCCCTGAACTGTTTTTCGTTTACATCCTGGGTTATTATTATGGGTTTACGCGAGCTTGCAACCTCGCCAGCGATGCCCTTGCCAAATTCGATATGCAGGCTGTCCTTTTTTGTTTCCTGCCCTTTTTCGTGTTTGATCACTCTGGGGATGAGCCTGCCTGTCTTGCGGTCCACCAAAAGCACGCAAGCCGCTTCAGCTTCCAGAAGAAGGAAGGCGTGGTTAACTATGTGTTCCAGCACGCTGTCGAGGTCGAGAACGCTGGACACCTCCCGCGCCACTTCATAAAGCACGAAAAGCTGGTCAAATGTTTCCGTCCAGCTCTCTCGCAACAGTTCGAGTTCCCTTTGCAGTTCCATGTTCCCCGTTTATAGTTTTATTTCATGCTGCTGCTGGGTTTTCATGTCACGCACAGCGATTGCGCCGCGCGCGTACTCTTCTTCTCCAAAAATAATAGTTATATCTGCGCCGAACCTGTCGGCGAGTTTTAACTGACTCTTGAGGCTTTTCCCGTTGAATGGGCCCTCTACGCAGATATTTTTATCACCAATCGCAAGTCCAAATCTCATCGGGTCATTGACTTCGGAAGTCCTCAGTTTAACCGCGAAACCGAAAGCTTCTTTCTGAAGTTTGTCCCCCGAAACAGCAATAAATATTTTAAAAGGCGGCTGTGCGCCACCCGGGATTTTCATTGCTTGCAGCCAACACCACTCGCTCCGAACCAAGCGCAAATCCTACAGCCTGGGTCGGGCTCGCCCAACTCCTCAACGAGGTTGTCGTACCTTCCGCCAGCGCAGAGAGCGTCCTGCGAACCTACCAGAGCGCTTCGTATCTCGAATATCGTCTTCGTATAGTAATCGAGCCCGCGCACAAGGCGGTGGTCAACGGTGAACGCACAACCGGCCTTTTCAAGCAGCCCCTTAACTTGCTCAAAGTGTCCAGCGCACTCCTTACAAAGAAAATCTTCCATTTTTGGAACATCCGTGAACCTGGGGCCATCTATCTTGCAGTCCAGCAGGCGTAAAGGATTCTTCTCAAGCCTCCGCTGGCAATCTCCGCAGAGGTCCTTTTGCGAGTTGAAATAGTTCTTCAGCGCATCACGGAAAGCCGGCCTGCAGGCCGCGCATCCGAGAGTGTTAATATGTATAACTGTTTTTTGAAGGCCCATGTTCTTAAGGATATCATTGGCTATGACTATGATCTCGGCGTCCGCGGCCGGGTCTGGGTTTGCAAAATATTCAGCCCCGACTTGAAAGAATTCACGGTACCTGCCAGCCTGTGGCCGCTCGTAGCGGAACATGGATCCAGCGTAAAAAAGTTTCGGTACTGGCATTTTCTGTAGGAGCCCGTTCTCTACCAGCGCTCTTACTGCCGATGCCGTCCCCTCGGGCCTGAGCGCCAGCTTTCTGCCCTTCCTGTCTTCGAACACATACATCTCTTTTTCAACAATATCGGTGCTCTCGCCTATCGAACGCGTAAAAAGTCCCGCGTCCTCAAAGCTGGGAAGGCATATCTCGGAATAATCCCACTTTGTAAATATATTGCGGCAAACAGCCTCCAGATGGCGTATATTGAGTGCGTCCTCAGCTATAAGATCGTGCGTTCCCCGTGGTGCTTTGAAATTCATTTATATTTTATCCCTGGTTTGCCGTAGTGAATAATTTTAGTTTCTGCGCATCGTTAATTATCAGCGACATGTCATCATATTTTATTATACCCAAGCGGCGGAAACGGTTCAGCGTTCTTGAAACCATCTCCCGGCCAGTGCCTGCGATCTCGGCGATATCGCGATGGTTTAACGGCATCTTAATTTCACAGCCGTCTTCGGTTATCGTCCCGTACTTAGCGCCAAGCGCAAAAGAGTAGACGCGATACGGCCCAGCACATCACCAAACGTAAGCGCTTCTATCTCTTTATCGGCCTGTCTAAGCCGCCTTGAGAGAGTTTTCATTATTCTCAGTGATATATCAGGATGTGCGACAAGCAGTCTCCGAAAATCGTTCTGTCTCACTTCCAGAAGTTCCGTGTGCTCCACGGCTATGCTGGATGCCGAACGGGATTGCATGTCCAGTAGCGCCATCTCACCGAAAAACTCGCCTTTTTCAAGATAGGCAAGCGTCTTTTTTTTACGGCCGGCCATTGCGAATATTTTCACCCTGCCGGAAAGGACTATATAGAGTTTGTTACCGGGTGTGTTCTCTTCAAATATGCTTTCACCGCTCCTGAAAGCCTGCACGGTAGATATCTTCTGAAGACTGGCTGAGGTCCTTTTTATTGAACCCGTAAAATAAAGGCACATTTTTTAGGTAGTCTAGCTTGTTCATAACATCACTCTCCGCGCGCAGGGAACAAAAGGTTGAATGTCGAACCGATGCCGACGCTGCTTTCAAGAACGATCTTCCCGCCGTGCGCTTCTATAATCTGTTTGACAAGCGCGAGCCCCAATCCCGCCCCTTCGACCTGTCCCGTGAAAGATTCTTCTATCTGGTAGAACTTCTGGAATATCCTTTCCCTTTCTTCGGGCGGTATTCCGGGCCCGTTGTCTTTAATATATATGCCTACGAATCCTTCTGACTTTACAGGACCTATCTCAACATTCTTTTCTTTGCCGTTATTGAATTTTACAGCGTTCTCGATAATATTTTTTAAGGATGCTTCCACCTTCCTTTCGTCCATTATAATTGAAGGTATACCTTTTAGCTCGTCTCTGATAATTACAACGGCATCCTTATCTTCAAGGTAGTTTTCCAGCGAACTAACCGCCTGCACCGCGGTTTTCATTAAACTGCCCTCTGCTTTATCAGCGGCGGGGCCTTCATCGTCTATAAGCGTAAAATTCAAGAGTTTTTCCACCAAGCTCTGAAGATAATTTCCCTGCTTAGTTATAGTTTGAATTGCTTTTCTTTGGAAGTCGCTAAGCGCAGGGTCGTCTAACAGTAGCGGCCCATACCCGGTTATAGTAACGAGCGGCGTCTTAAGCTTATGGCTTATCAGTGACAGAAAATTCCTCTTCACAAGGCTTTCTTTTTTCTCTTCTGTCACATCGCCGAAAATGAAAATGCTGCCTATAACGCCAGTTGAATTGAATATTTTAGTTGCCGTACCGCTTACATACAGTGTCTTTGGCTCTGCCCTTTTAAATTCAAAAGAAGTTTTTTTTGCTCCCGCGGCCATAATATCCGTTATGGGAGGGTTGTGTTCAAACCCGCCGAAAATCTCCGCGGCAGTCCCTTTTGAAGTATTCTCGCTGCCCAACAGTTTGCCAGCGGATTCATTGAAGAATATTTTCGAGCCTTTGCCGTCTACCAAAACCGCGCCGTCAGACATCTGTGAAAACACGGCTTCAACTTTTTCTTTCGCTTCCTGCAGGCTCTCGAAAATGCGGGCGTTCTCTATGGAAACCGCGGCCTGCGCCGCAAACGCCTCCAGTATCCCCGCGTCTTCTTCTGCCGAAAAATGGCCGTCTCTCTTGTTTATCGCTTCAACCACTCCGAGGAGCTCATTCTTGTACACAAGCGGCGCTGCGATAATGGAGCGGGTACGGAATTTTATTTTTTGGTCTGTGTGTTTTACCCAGCGCGGGTCCGTTGCAACATCGTTTACTACCTGTGTCTTCCTGTTCTTTGCGACCCAGCCGGCTATACCCTCGCCTGCTTTAAGCCTGATCGTTTTGAGCTCTGACTCATTTTCTCCGAGGGCCAGGTCAAAATACAGCTCGTCAGTCTTGGCGTCATAAAGCAGGATCGATGACGATTCTGCTCCAACCACTTCCGTTGCCAGCCTCATCACCTGCCGCAAGAGCTCAGGCGTATTGAGCGTGGAAGATATTATCCTGTTGGCTTCCAGGACCAGCTTCAGCTTATCCGGGTTTTGGCTCATTCTTTTACCGTCAAAATGCACCGACCTCTTTCCTGCTTTTCACTTGCCGCCGGACACGAACTTTTTTCCGGCAGATATAAGTTTTTTTATCTTTATCTTTGAATCCGACTCAACATACATTCTAACCACCGGTTCGGTTCCCGAGAGCCTGAACCCTATCCAGGAACCGTCTTCAAGTATGAACTTGTGGCCGTCAAGAGTGACTGTCTTTTTGACCTTAAGCGCGTCGAAGGTTTGCGGCTGTCTTTTTTCAAGCGCCAACCTGAAATCGTCCATCTCTCCTGGCAGCAAATGGAAATTCACTCTGTCCGAGATGACCGTACCTACAAGCTTTTCAATCTCTTCGAGCGACTTTCTCAAAGGCTTCTTTGAAATAGCGGCCATTTCTGCGACCAGCAGGCACGCAAGCACACCGTCTTTTTCCGGTATGTGCCCTCTGATGGTCAGCCCGCCGGATTCTTCCCCGCCTATGATGAACTTGTCTCCTTCCTTGACCATCACCTCGCCGATGTATTTGAAACCTACAGGGGTCTCGCGCACTTCTACCGCGAATTTTTCCGCTATCCTGTCGATAAGGTGCGTTGTCATCACGCTTCTCGCGGCGACGCCTTTCCATTTCCTGGTCTTTATAAGGTGATAGAGAAGAAGGGCTATAGTCTCATTCGGGTTTATGAAACTGCCGTCAGTGTCAAGTATGCCGAACCTGTCGGCGTCTCCGTCAGTGGAAATACCTATGCGGCAGGATTCCTTTTTCATGACTTCAAAAAGTTCTCCGAGATTCTCTTTCGACGGTTCTGGCGCATGCCCTCCAAAAAGCACGTCGCGCTGTTTGCCTATCACTTTGCACCTGCAGCCTGTTTCTTCAACGAGCTCGTCGAGGTAACCGGCGCCTGTGCCGTTCAAGAGGTCGATCGCTATCTTGATGTGGCTTTTGCCGATGCTCTTTAGGTCAACTAATTGCCTTATTCTTTTTAGGTAAGCTGGGCGGGGGTCAATAACTTCCACAAGCTTTTGTTCTTTTGCCTCGGAAAATTCCATGCTTCGTATTTCCGGGGCCTTGATCTCCCTGCAGTATTTTTCTATGATCTGGGTGGTTTCAGGAAGCGCCGGCCCTCCCCACGAAGGAGAGAACTTGAGGCCGTTGTACTGCGCAGGGTTGCGGCTCGCGGTAAAATTTATACCGCCGTCGGCTTTTCTGCGGAGTATCTCATACGATATAACTGGAGTTGGTGTGTTGCGGCTGCATAGGAGTGTTTTTATGCCGTTGCCGGCGAGAACTTCAGCTGAACAGCGCGCGAAATTCTCGGACAGGAAACGCGTGTCGTAACCCACAACCACGGAGCAGAGTGTCTTTTTTTCTTCGTCCGCTTTTTTGTTCAGGTAAGCGGCTGATTGCCTGTGTGACGAGCCTGACATTTGCAAAAGTGAACTCGTCCGCGATAACACCTCTCCAGCCAGACGTTCCAAATTTGATCATTGTAAACTCCAATTACAGATTACAGATCGTTGGTTATTCCTGCCACTTTCTAACTTTTTCAGAATATTCTCTCATAAGCTCCTTGGCGGTCTTCTCGTCATCGGATTCGGCCCAAATGTGAAAGTACGCCTCATCCGCGTCTGGAAGGAGAAGCACCCAGCTATTCTTAAAGAATATCCTGACTCCGTCAATAAGTTCGGACCTTTTTCCCTTCGCCTCTTCGATGGCGTAGCGCATGGCCTGGCCTTTCTTGTCCCATGAGCAGGGTATCTTTTTGTGAAGCACCTCGAAAGGAGGTATCTCTCGGCTTATACGATTGAGGTGCACTTTTTCTTTGGCCATCATTTCCAGTATCTTGCTTATCGCGTACATCGCGTCGAACGCCGGCTGGAACTCGGGGAATATGAACCCACCCGAGCAGTCAGCTATGAATATCACGTCTTTTTCTTTTGCAGCGCGCTTATCTGTCGGGTGCTTGTCGCAGTGCGTTTTACTTTAATGTCATAACGGCTGGCGAGCTTCTCAACTATGCTTGAGACATGTACAGGAACGGCTATGGTCCCTTTTTTATAGTTTCGCATTACGAGGTCGGACACAAGAACGAGCGCTAGGTCATCGGGCAGTATCCTGCCGCGTTCATCAACAAGGAAGACCTTTTCAGCACCGGTATCTATAAGGAAGCCCGCGTCAGCCTTAAGTGTCGTAACTATGTCGGAGAGCTGGTTTAGCGAGTGCTTAAACTCGGACTCCGTTTTAGTTATTTTGTTTGGGTTAATAAAAGCGTTGAGCGTTACGACATCGATGCCAAGCTCTCCCAGTATTGCAGGGAATATCATTGATGCCGATGAATAGGCATAGTCAAGCACTATCTTGAAATTAGCCGTGCTCACGGCTTTGCGGTCTACGGTCTTTAAGAACCCGCCCTTATAATATTCATGCGCTCTTGGAGGAACGGTTATCTCCCCAACCTCTTCAAGACTGGCCCTTTTGAAATCCTCACGGAAAAATAGCTGTTCTATCGCTTTCTCTTGCTGGATGGAAATATCACTGCCGGTAGAGTCAAAGAATTTGATATCTATAAGGCGGCCGTTGAAAGGTGATTGCCTGACGTGGATGCCGCCCGCTTCCCCCTCTTTGCCCAGTTCGTACCTCACGACCGGTATTGGCGCCGTGCGCAGGTCTCCCACCCGTACGCCAGCGGACAAAAGCCCTGATATCATAGTCCTCTTGATCATGCGCGAGCCCCTGTGGGCGTCACGTGAAGTTATTACGTAGGCGCCCTTACCGATATATGCGCCGTAAGCGGAACCTATCTTTGCAGCGAACTCTGGGGTTATCTCGATGTTGCCTAGCCCAGTAATGCCGTAAGCTGAAAACAACGCTCTGTTCCATTTCTCGCCCCAGACGAGGCTTGTGGAAAGTATAGCGCCTTCTTCGACTGTCTTGTGCGGCCATATCCTTAAGTTAGTCCTTATTATCGCTTCTTCGCCTATGTTGCAACCATCTGAGATTATAGTCCCTACCTGCACAACCGCTCTGTCTCCGATCTTCGTTTTCGCGCCAATAACCGCTTCCTTGAGCCTCACTTCGTTACCAAGCTCTGCGTGGTCCCATATGATCGAGCCGAAGACCTGTGCCCTGGAACGCACCTTGACGTTCGAGCCAATAACCGAGCGGCTGAGCTTTGTACCTTTCTCAATGGTGCAGTTCTTACCTATGATGACCTGCCCGTCAACCTCAACCCCGTCCTCTATAACAGTTCCTTCTCCAACTGTTATCTCTCAGCCGCCAACCTTGACCTTTTTGCCGTCAATGTTGATGTTGATCTTGCCGTCAAGTATATCGTAATGGGCAAGGCGGTACTCGTCGTGATTGCCTACGTCCTTCCAATAGCCCTCGGCTACGTAGCCGTAAAGGGCCTTGTTGCCTTCAAGCATCAGCGGAAAAAGGTCTTTTGAAAAATCAAAAGATTTATCTGAAGGTATCAATTCAAGAACTGCCGGGTCAAGTATATAGATGCCGGTGTTGATCGTGTCGGAGAAAACTTCTCCCCACGAAGGTTTTTCGAGGAACCTCTCAATGCGTCCGTGCTCATCGGTAATTACCACACCATACTGGAGAGGGTTGGCAACGCGCGTAAGGACTATCGTGGCGAGGGCTTTTTTCTTATTGTGGAACTCGACCGCTTTTTTAAGGTCAAAATCCGTAAGGACGTCCCCAGAGATCACGACAAAAGTATCTGCAAGATGTTTCTCGGAAAATTTGACAGAACCCGCAGTTCCAACGTCGGACTCTGGCTTAAGGTAACGGATCTTGACCCCCGATTTAGCCCCGTCGCCAAAATATCCGGAGATAACTTCCGGCTGGTAATACAACATCATTGTAAGATCGGTAAATCCGTAAACTTTTAAAAGGTCTATAATGTGGGAGAGCATTGGACGGTTCGCCATGGGAGCCATGGGTTTTGGCAGGTTGCAGGTAAGCGGGCGAAGACGGGTACCGAATCCTCCTGCCATAATAACAGCTTGCATATTATACCTCGCGTGGTTGAAATAGTGTTAATAATCTTAACAAATCTTACTACAAAAATCAAGGAAGTTTTGGAGTCT
The DNA here is from genome assembly GCA_963794945.1 of Endomicrobiales bacterium. Taxonomy (GTDB): domain Bacteria; phylum Elusimicrobiota; class Endomicrobiia; order Endomicrobiales; family CAWCFT01; genus CAWCFT01. Next base: position 38,405 of record CAWCFT010000013.1, on the reverse strand, counting down.
CTCGAACCTCAAAAATACAAGGTTTTGACATATACGTGATTTTCAGTTATAATATTGATTGAAAATGCTATCTAAAAAGAAAATATTTATATTCGCGGTGTTCGCAGTGTTCTTATCCGCGCGGCCTGTTCAGCTTATCTAAGGGCACTGTTTACCAGCCTTCCTTCAATATCGACCCTTGAGGACTACACGCCGAGCCTTGTCACAAAGATTTTCGATTGTAAAGGCAACCTGGTCACTGAACTCTTCACTGAGCGCCGCACGCTCACACCTCTAAAAGAAATACCCGTTGACCTACAAAACGCAGTGATATCCATAGAAGATAACGATTTCTTCAAGCATTGGGGAGTGTCTCCGAAAGGCATCGCCCGCGCCGCTTTAAATAATGTCATAAAACGCAGGGTCGCCCAGGGCGGATCTACCATAACACAGCAGCTCGCAAAAACTATTTTCCTTACTCCTGACAGGAACCTAACCAGGAAGGTCAAAGAACTGCTCCTCACAGTTGAGCTTGAAAGGAATTATTCCAAAGAAGAGATCTTCCAGCTTTACCTTAACCAGATCTATTTTGGCGCCGGCGCTTACGGAGTCGAGAGCGCGGCAAGGATATATTTTTCTAAACATGCAAAAGACCTGAAATCTTCCGGAGTGCGCCCTGCTGGGCGGCCTGCCCCGCGCGCCTAACTACTACTCCCCTTTCAATAACCCGGCCCGCGCCCTGACAAGAAGAGCGACCGTCTTGAGGCGGATGAGAGAACTAAAATACATAACTGAAGAGGAAGAAAAGCAAGCCAATCTATATCCGATAAACAGCGAGAAGGTATCTATACCCACGGCTATCGCCCCATATTTCATTGAATATATACGCCTCCAGCTCGAACCAAAATACGGCAACCAGATGATCTACCGCGGCGGCATGTCTATTTACACAACGCTCGACCTTCAGGCTCAAGCCGCGGCCGAAAAGGCGATGGGCGAGGGGCTTGTTTCTTTCGATTCGGAACGCATGTCGTATTTTGAGCTCCACAATTCCACGCCGATGAAAGTTCAGGGGGCGCTGGTGGCGCTAGACCCGAAATCGGGCGGCATTAGGGCGCTTGTGGGCGGCAGGGATTTCAGGGAATCGCAGTTCAACCGTGCATACCAGGCAAAACGCCAGCCCGGATCGAGCTTCAAGCCATTCATATATACGGCGGCTATAGAGAACGGTTTTACGCCAGCCTCGGTCCTTGATGACAACCCGCGGATATACGTTAACGACGGGCGCGACTGGAGGCTTGCTGCTCGCACCACGGATTTTCTAGCGACCCTTACTCCGGAAGAGATCAAAGATCCCATGAAGGTTTGGGTACCCGAAAATTACGGTAAGAAATATAACAATAAGGTGCTTTTGCGTTCAGCGCTGGAGCATTCGCTCAACATGTGCGCAATAGAGGTCTTGGATCAGATAGGTCCCATGCGCGCCATTGATTACGCAAGGCGCATGGGCATCACCAGCTCATTAACCAACACTCTCTCGCTCGCTCTCGGGGCGAGCGATGTGACGCTTCTTGAAATGGTGGATGCAATGTCAGTGCTCGCTTCCGGCGGGATTAAAACAGAACCATATGCGATAGTCCGTGTTGAAGACAAGAACGGGAGAGTGTTGGAAGAAAATATTCCCTCTGAACATGAAGTGTTATCTCCCCAGAACGTGTTTTGTTATGACAAATATACTAAGAGGCGTTGTCGAACGCGGCACCGGGATGGCGCGGAAGAGAACTGAGGCGCCCCTGCGCGGGTAAAACCGGAACGACCAATGACTTCTCCGACGCTTGGTTCATTGGCTATACGCCACAGCTTGTAGCGGGTGTTCTGGGTGGGTTATGATGAAAGAGTCTCCCTTGGCGACAAGATGACAGGCGGAAGGATAGCGTGCCCTATCTGGACAAACTTTATGGCCGGCGCACTCAAAGGCGAACCTGTGCTTAACTTTAAACCGCCGGACGGCGTGGTTTTTGCCCTCATCGACCCCAAAACGGGCCTGCTGGCACAAACCAAAACAACCGGCGCCTACCTCGACGCTTTCATAAAAGGGACCGAGCCGAAAGACTACTACTCAACCGACACATCCGGTGCAGCCACCGGAGTAAACCCAGTACCCGATGAAGAATCAGGGTTCTGACTCTCAAAATCCCCTTGACAATCCATTGTTCGTATGCTAAATATTTATTGCTTCAAGAGCAACTAGCCGTTTGAGGGACAATTGCTTAAAAACACCCCGTAACCAGGGGTGTTTTTATTTTGTGCTCAACGGTATGATATTTCATTTTAATAGTATTGGGAATTAACGGCAGGCGGTTTACGAGAGCAGTTTCTTGTCTTTATCGTCTTCTTTTGCTTCATCCATTGGCTTTACAACTTCGGCATCGATCGCGTCGCTGTATGCCGGGTTTGTGTGCCGTGCTTCTGGTGTCCGGTTCTTATATCAACCTTTATCCCATAGCCCTTGAAATTGTTCAGCAAGAAGCTGATCACGCTAAGACAGAGAGCCCCGGCGAACGCGCTCCAGAAACCGGCTATATTGAAACCTTCGACGAATCTTGCCGAAGCATAAAACATGAGCGTATTGATGAACAACGTAAAAATACCTAGTGAGAGAATGTTGATAGGAAGCGTTATTACCAGTATCAGGGGTTTGATGAAAGAATTGAGCAGGCCCAATATTAGGGCCGCCACAACTGCAGTTTTGTAATGCGCTATTTCTATACCCGGCACTATCTTTGCTACTATAATAATACCTGCGGTGTTGACCAACCACCTTACAATGAAATTCTTCATCTGTCTATCGCTATTAACCTTGAAACCTCTTCCGCTATCTCAGGCAGCGTAAGAACTGCGTCGGCCAAATGATCATCTATAATCTTACCCGGCAGATGGGAAGAAACTTCCACAAAAGTCCTGCCCCTTCTAGCTTTCACGGCCTTTAGTCCTTCCATGCCGTCAAGCGCCATCTCCGAAAGCAAGACAGCGATCGTATTTTCTTTAAAAGCCACAGAGGCAGATTCAAACATCGTATCTATATAATCCTTCTGCATTTTATCTGAATTTACCAGGCAGACAACACCGCCATTAGTTAACTGTTTTATTTCTATCGCCTTGTCGTTGGGTGAAAAGAGTATCCTTCCCTGGATTATCATGTCCCCATCCTCAGCGATCTTCCCTGAAAGCATAGTAGATTTCTTAATTCTGTCTACCCAGTGGTCCATAAGCTGGGTATACATAAAAAGCCTTACAACTATTCCTGCAACCATAAATTTTGGCAGCGCGGAAAGAAATTCCTCAAGCTGGACAGGCCTGCTGACAGGGCATCCGATAACAAGTATCTTGCTCGCCGCATCGCTCTTCGGGGATCTCCGGGCTGAGTGGTACGCCTCGCTTATGACTTCTTTTTTGAGTTTCGCTGCCGATTTTATTTTTCTTATAAGCTCCTGCTGAATGAATGAAAGGTTTTCGGGTGAGTCTGGTTTCTGGATGATCTCTATCATGCCAAGCTCGAGAAGGTTCTTTGAGATTTCCGATACCGGGGTCGAAACAGAGCTTACTACTACAACCGGGGTGGGATGATAGTTGAATATTTTCTCGAGCACCATAGATCCGTCTTCATAAGGCATAACGATGTCAAGACACACAACGTCGGGGTTGAGCTCGATGAGCTTTTGTATGCCCTCGGCGCCGTTCGATGCTTCACCCACTACTTCAATCTCGCCGTCGCTGAAAAGCACCTTACCCAAGACTTTTCTGACGAAGAACGAATCATCAATAACTAGAACTCTTATCATTTGTTATAACTCGCTTTTAAACTTTGTTCGATATATTTTGAGCACATTATACAAAATTAAAAATAAAAAAGTTATTTTTTCATCAAAAATATATTATTAGCGGCACATTTTACAGCTATTAATATTGTTTTTTACAGTGTGGCAATATTTTTTCGAAAGTTATCCTTTAAGCAATGTTGAAATATCATTCAAAATACCGTCTAATAACAGTTTTGACCAATTACATATAATATAAAGAACACACTGTATTTTCAATCATTATGCCATTGTGTATAATAAAATAGGCACTGTGAATAACGTTTATGACTAATCTCGAGTATTTCTATAGAGAAAGATCATGTAAATTTGACGCTATAATAGGCTTTTTTTAACTAAAAAACAATCAAATGAACAGGTTTATTTTGGAATCTTTGGCCATTCCGAGAAATGAAGTAGCACCCACCACATCTTCAACTCCGTCAATCATATTGTCATTGTCTAGCCCCATTATTCCACAGGAAGTAGAACAAGCGTAGAACTTGACTTTCATTTCTTTAGCCATAACAAAAAGATCTTCAAGAGGCGGCATCTTTTTTTTGGACATCAGCATCTTCATCATGTTTGCCCCGGCCCCAAGCATGTTCAGGTCGGAAAGCGGCAGAGAACCCATGTTCTTTGGCATCATGAATTCCATCATTTTCTGCAGAATGTTTTTTCCAGAAAATCTTTTTCTCTTCTTCAAAAAATTAAGCCCCCAGAAGGTAAAGAATACGCTTACTTCCATGCCCATGGATGCCGCAGTAGAAGCCAGTATAAGCATCGCCATAGCCTTATCAAGGCTCCCGCTGAAAAATATTATCGTCATTTTTTCTTTCATTGTATCGATCTTCCTATTTCAGGCCCTCAAGTATTGCCGATATCTTAGCTGCAGTGCCGCCGGCATCGCGCCGCCAGAGAGGATCCCTTCTTTCTTTATAAATGCCCAGATTATCTTCGAAGGTTTTCTTATCCTTTATGTAAAAAATGCCTAGCGGGTATTTGCTGGTTTCTGTTGCTCTATTAAAAGCCGCCTGCCTGTCAAAAGGCGTGTACGAATCTTCTAGGTAATACGTGTTCGACTTGAACCACTGGAAGGTGTTCACCTTATTGAATGTGACGCATGGCTGGAGTATGTCCACCAGCGAAAACCCTTTATGAGTGATCGCTTTTTTAATTATCTCTTTGGTTTTTTCCACGTCGCCGATGAAAGCCCTGGCAACGAACGAAGCATCCAGCGATATAGCCACCGCGAGCGGATTAAAGGATTCCTCAAAAACACCGCTGACCTGTATGGGTGTTTTAAACCCCATCTGGCTCGTTGGCGACGCCTGGCCTTTCGTAAGCCCATAGACCATGTTGTCGTGAACGAGTACCGTCAGGTCAGGATTCCTGCGGATCGCGTGAATAAAATGGTTCCCGCCCTCGCCGTAGATATCCCCGTCACCGCTTTCAACTATGACCGTCATGCCAGGATTAACAGCTTTGATCGCTGTCGCTGGAGGCAAGGCCCTTCCGTGCAGCCCGTTAAAAAAGTTAGTCTTTATGTAGTGCGGAGACTTCGCTGCCTGGCCTATTCCCGATACCATGATCAGGTTTTCGGGTTTTATTTCAAGCTCGATAAGCGCTTCTTTTACAGTGTTTAAAATGCCAAAATTCCCGCACCCCGGACACCAGGCTATGTCTATTTGCCCCATATCAAAAATATTGCTAGTTTTTTCAGTCATATTTTCCTCAATGTCTACAGCTTTCTAAATTCTTCCGTCAGTTCTTCAACGCTGAACGGCATGCCGTCGTACTTGAGTATCTTGTGCTGCATTTCGTGTCCGGTATACAGTTTAATGATCTTTCCAAACTGAGACGTAGCGTTATTCTCTATTATAACTGTTCTCTTAGCTTTTTTAATATATTCTTCGGTAAAAGGATGCAGAGGATAAACCTGTTTGAAGTGCAGATAGGATGTATTTTTTATGCCGCTTACATCCAGGGCTTCCTTTATAGCCCCGAACGTTGACCCCCATCCAATGATGAGCGTTTCGTATTGGGCCGGCCCGTAAAACTCCGGAGGCATTACGCCTCTTTTAAGGAATTCCAGCTTCCCCAGCCTTTTATCCACCATTTTCTTTCTTATTTCGGATGATTCGGTTATGTGCCCTTCTTCGTCGTGCTCATCAGAATCAACACAAACGAGCCCTTCGCCGTTGCCCGGAATGCCTCTTGGCGATACTCCATCATTGTTTACGCTGAAGCTGTATCTTTTATATCCATTGCCGGTTTTTGTAATATATTTATCCACCGGCACGGACGCGGGGTTGACCGCTGGAAGATTGTAATAACAGTCGGCAAGATACTGATCGCTTAGGATTATTACAGGCACCTGGTATTTGTCGGCAAGGTTGAAAGCCTTCTGGGTTATGTAGAAGGCCTCCTCAACCGTTCCAGGCGAAAATATTATTCTCGGGAACTCGCCGTGGCCGGAATAAAGGGCCTGTTCCAGGTCGCCTTGCTCCGTCCTCGTAGGAAGACCGGTAGCCGGCGCCGGCCTTTGCCCAAGGCTTATGACCAGCGGGCTTTCTATCATGCCAGATAAACTCAAAGCCTCAGCCATAAGCGCGAATCCGCCCCCGGCAGTCACCACAAACCCTCTGGAACCCGCGTACCACGCGCCTAACGCCATATTGACCGCAGATATTTCGTCCTCAGCTTGCTCGGTTATAATGCCTAGCTTGTCCGCGTGTTTTGATAGGAAGGTAAGTATCCCTGTAGAAGGTGTCATCGGGTAGGCAAACACAAAATCGCAACCGCCGGCCGCCGCGCCCAGCGCTACAGATTCGGCTCCATCAAGGATAATATCGTTTTTAACGGTCGAATCTTCTTTGACACTTATATTTATGCGGCCTTCGCTTACAAAAGCTGCGCCAAAAACATAGCCTTTTTCGGCCGCTGATATATTTTTTTGCACGATATCAGCACCCTTCGACAAAAACAACGATTTTAGATATTCGAACAAGATGGATTTATCGATCTTAAAAAGACTCAAAACAAATCCGGCCGCTGCTGTATTCGCGAAAATACCGCTACCTTCTTCTGCGGCTATTCTTGAAAAAGGCACATCGATTATCTCCGCAGCAGCTTGCAGCTTTTCTTTCTCTCCAATAACGATCGTTTCGCCAGTGACCCTTCCTGCAAGATGAGACAGAGAATCCTTGTCGAGCGCCACGAGAAGGTCTATCCTCTTAAGGTAACTCCGCTTTTTTTCCGAAGAAATCCTTATCTCAGTTGAGTTGCTTCCTCCACGGACCCGCGACATATATTCCTTAGTCGCGAACACGTTCATGCTGGCTCTTTTGAAAGCGCCTATCAGAAGCTTTTCTATGGTTTGGACGCCCTGGCCGGCCTCGCCGCAGATAACAATAGATATATCGTCTCTAAAATTTCTTTGCATGTTCAGATCGCCCTTAATGTTAATAGTTCTCGCAAAGCAGTTCGTAATATGCCGTCGGATGCAGGCACGCGGGGCACTGTTCAGGAGCAGCCGGACCTTCGTGAATATAGCCGCAGTTCCTGCATCTCCATTTCACGGTCTTATCTTTCTTGAACACTTTTCCGTTCTTTATGTTAGCTGCGAGTGTCAGGTATCTTTTTTCGTGCCCGACCTCAACGTGAGCTATCTCCCTGTATGTTTTTGCTATCTCCGGAAAGCCTTCCTCCTCAGCCACGTCGGCTGCTCCGGGATAAAGCTTCGTATGTTCTTCGTTCTCCCCAGCGGCGGAGCTATAAGGTTTTCAAGGGTAGTGGCTATCTTGCCGGCAGGGTACGAAGACGTTATCTCTACCATTCCGCCTTCAAGGAACTTAAAAAACCTCTTGGCATGTTCTTTTTCGTTATCGGCGGTGTCGGTGAATATCCAGGACATCTGCTCGTAACCCTCTTTCTTGGCTACAGATGCAAAATACGTATACCGGTTCCTGGCCTGGGATTCCCCTGCGAACGAAGCGAGCAGGTTCTTTTCGGTCTTTGTGCCCTTGATGCTTTTCATTTTACGCTCCTTATTTGTTTTTTAGTTTCTGGAAATATAATTGAATGCCGAAAGAGGCCTTCGCGCCTTCCCCGCACGCCACTATTATTTGTTTTGCCGAGACATCCGTTACATCACCGGCCGCGAATACCCCCGGAATGCTTGTCTCGCAGCGGCAGTTCACGATTATTTCGCCGGACTTATTTTTGTCGACGCTCTTTATGAAATCGGCCGATGGAATCGACCCGATCTCTATGAACACGCCGTCCACTTCCAGCTCTTCGATCTTGCCATTCTGTTCAATCCTTATGGTGTTAACGAATTTATCGCCCATGATCTCTATTATCTTATCGCCGAGGAAGACTTTTACTTTTGGGCTTGAGAGGACTGTTTCCACAAGCATCTTGTCCGCTAAAAAACTGCCTGAACCATTGATGAGATAAATCTTTTTCGCTATCTTTTCGAGCTGAAGACACGCGTCCAGCGCCGCGTTCCCACCACCGGCGACAGCTACGACAGCATCTTTAAAAAGAGCGGCGTCGCACGTGGCGCAGTAGGCCACCCCTTTTCCCAGGTACTCGTCTTCACCGGCGACTTCGAGCTTTCTGTGCCTGCCTCCGGTGGCGATTATGAGCGCTTTTGATTCGTACTCGCCTTTGTTCGTTTTGACCTTGGCCGAACTCTCTTGTTTCTCCGCAGAGAGAACCCTCTCACCGCTTATCACTTCCACTTCAAACTGTTTCAAATGCTCCCTGAACTTGTCCGCCAGGTCGGCGCCTTTTATAAGCTGGAATCCGGTATAGTTCTCGATCGATGCTATCCAGTTCGGCTGGCCGCCGAGATCGCCGCAAATCAAAAGGACATCCATCCCCTTCCTTGACGCGTAGATGCTCGCTGTGATACCCGCGGGCCCCGCCCCGACTATTATCAAATCATGCATAAATACCCCATAATACCTTTAACACTGTCAAATGCCAAGTTCTTTGCTTATAGCTTCCTTGTCAAAACCGGCTATGATCTTGCCGTCAATGTCGATCACCGGAACGCTCATGAGGCCGGTCTTCTCTTTCATCTCAAGAAAAGCCTGTTCTGTCGGCGCCCACGTCAATGCTCACGAACTCAACCTTTTTATCGGTAAGAAAACTTTTGAGCATGGAACAATAGACACAAGTCGAAGTGGAATATACTATTACTTTTTTAGCCATATCGCCTCACACATATTTAGAAAGATATCTGTCCGCTTCCTGTTTTGAATGGGTTCCGTAGAGGCCCGTGATGGCTCTCTTGGAGCTTGTCTTTTTAACGTGCATAAGCTGGCATTTTATGTCCGGGAATTTGGAGACCGAAACACTGAAAGATTCAAGCCCGGCTTCGAGCAGCACCGGATAATATTCTTCAAATGACGCTATCTCCCCGCACAGGCAAACCTCTTTATTCGCGGCTTTTCCGGCCCGGGCTATTCTCTCCAGCATCTTGACCAGCGCGGGATGAAGGATGTGGTACCGTTTCTCTGATACCATGCTGCCGCGAGAAGCTGCCAGCGTATAAGCCAGCAAGTCGTTGGAACCTATATTTATAAAATCTACATTATTTGAGAGATCTTCCGCCATCATCACCGCGGCTGGCGTCTCGATCATTATACCTTCTTTTATCGCTCCCTGGTATATATTGACCTTTTCCTTCTTTAGCCGTGTTCTTGCTTCCTGTACTATATCACGGAAAGTACTAAGGTCTGACCGATCAGAGACCATCGGGAACAGAAGACGCATGTTCTCCCAAACGTTGGCCCGAAGCAGCGCTTTCACCTGTGTAATATATAGTTCCGGGTAGGTATCAACGGCCATCGCACCGCGGAGTTCCATGTCGGCATTCATCCCTTCCGGGAGTTTAAGGAACGGAGGGACCTTGTCCGTGCTGATATCAAGGAGCCTGACCGTGATGTCCTTGTCCTTGATCTCGGCAAAAACCTTGGAATACATATCGTACTGTTCATCTTCCGTTGGGGCCTGATCTCGCCCCATGAAGAGGAACTCCGTCCTCAAAAGCCCAACGCCGTCGTGCGGCATGCCCGACGCCAGCGCGAGCTCGTCGGGAGTGGTAATATTAAGCTTAAGTGAAATGCGCTGGCCGCTTTTTGTTTCGGCAGCACTGTGTTTCTTAATACTGCAAGACAACTGCTTCTGCTTTATCTTCTCCATCTTGAGATCATAATATTTCGTCGTCTCTTCATCAGGCGCTATTATTATCTTGCCGCCGGAACCGTCCACGACAGCCTGCAACCCGCACTCAAGCTCATCTTCCACTTTTACACCGAAAACTATCGGGACGCCATATGACCGGGCTATTATTGTCGCGTGGCTCGTAAAGCCGCCTTCTTCCGTTACGAAGGCGAGCGCGTTGCCTTTTTCTATGCTCAGCACCATCGAAGGGGTCAGCCGTTTGGCCGCCACTATCACCGGCTGTGTCTCACCTACATCGCACTGGAATTTTCCTGTCTCTATCTTGAACCCGCTCAGGACTCTGTTCCTTGTATCGATGAAATCGTGAGTCAGTTCCTTGAAATGGCCCTCTTCGGCCTCGTACTTCTTTATGTAGCCCTCAAAAATATCGCTTACGGCATGTTCGGCATTTATGAACCGCGACTCGATGAGGCCGGAAATCTTCTTGTAAAGGGCCTCGTCGTTCAGCATCAGCAGATGAGTATTGAAAATGTCTACGGCATCTTTGTCGCCGTTCTGCTCAGCGACACTGATCATGCGGCGCATCTCGCCTTTAGCGCTGTCAAACGCCTGTTTGAGCTTTTGCAACTCTTGCTCAATCTGTTCTGGAGTTATTGCGTAGTGAGGTATTGATTCTTCCGCTATGGTAGAGTACAAGCAAATCAAACCCTTAGCGATTCCGCCCTGGGCCGAAATGCCTTTAAGTGTTTTCACTAATTGGCCCTCTCAAAGTCATGCGATATAACACGCCTCTATAAACTGGCCTCATTGAACCAAGCCCCGTGCACGTTGCAAACTTCAACCGCCTGCACTTTCGAGCCCGTGCCCTTGAGGTGTATCGTTGCTGCCGGGTTTAGGGCAACCGGCGTCAGCATGACCCTGGAAACATATTTGTTATCTATATAAAAATCTATGTGCATTATGAAGTGTTCCGGCAGCATAGGATGTACTATCTCTCCAACCTTGACCGATACGTCTACGCAACCGGCAGGTACGAGCCCGCACTTTTTGCTTACAGTTATCTGGGGAATATGTTTTTTTTCTGATTCGCCTATGTTTGCCACGTCTTTTGCCGTTTTCAATGCATCCTGTTTTTCAGTGAACTGGCTTTTAGGAGCTCCGCATACCGGACAATTGTCCGGAGCAGAACCATCAATCGAAACAAAACCGCAAACACCGCATACAAAACCTTTCATGTGATCCTCCCGCCGTTTAGGCAAGCCGCCCGTTAGACAGCCATTTACTTTTCTTTGGTTTACAATTTAAAATATTTTCTGTCAGATATGTAAAATAACTTACAGTTTTTCAGCAAAAGCCTTGCCAAACTCATAGCACTTCTTTATATCTGCCTCGTCCGGCATGAACTTGGCCGATATAGGCGGCATGACTAGCGTCGCCCCAGAGAGCTTAACTACTTCTTCTATCTCTTTTACTGCCCCACCAGCCCAACCGTAAGACCCGAACACCGCCACAGACCTTCCTTTGGGTTTGAGCCCCTTTAGAAATTCCATGAACCCTGCCATAGTCGGCAGCATATCGTTATCATGCGTCGAGGAGCCAAGCAACAGCCCCTTCGCCTCCAACATCTGCGCTACGACCTCCGTGTGATCGGACTTCGCCACGTCGTACACAAAAGTTTCTACTCCGCTGTCTATGAGGCCCTTTGCGATGCTAAGCGCCATTTTCTCGGTAGCGCCCCACATGGTTTCATAAGCTATTACAACTTTTTTCTTTGGTTCATTCTTTGCCCAGTGCACGTAGGCATTAATTATGTCGCCTGGCGCCTTGCGCCATATCACTCCGTGGCTGGGAGCTATTATTTTAATCGATATCTTCGAAGCGACTATTTCTTCGATCTTTCTAAGTATAATCTGGCCCAGCGGCCAAAGAATATTCGCGTAATATTTCAGGGCTTCGTCCATCAGAGCGCACTTGTCCACCTCATCGTCAAAGTGGCTGCTAGTGGCTATGTGCTGGCCGAAGGCGTCGTTAGGCATCAAGAGCTCGTCTTCTTTAATATAGGTGAACATGCTGTCGGGCCAGTGGATCATGGCGGCCTCTATGAAGCTCAGCGTCTTTTTGCCCGTCTTTAAAGTGTCGCCGGTCTTGACCACGTGGAAATCCATGTCGACGTAATACATCCTGTAGAGCCCCTCTTTACACTTTTCAGTCCCATAGACTTTGGCTTTAGGGCAGAGCTTTAGTATCTCCTGGAGCGCTCCGGAATGGTCTGTCTCAACGTGGTTCATGACAATGTTAACTATTTTGGCGGGATCAACTATTTCTTTGATGTTGTTTATGAGTTCTTTAGAGAAGGGCGCGTAGACGGTGTCAACAAGTGTCACCTGGTCGTCGATGATTAGATAGGCGTTATAACTGCTACCTCTTCTGGTGCCGTAAGTATTGCCGTGAAATTTCCTGATGTTCCAGTCAACGGCCCCGACCCAGTATATATTTTCCACTACTTTTATCGCGGACATTTGTGCCTCCAGATATCGTTCTATTATTTCATTTTTTCTTTACGTACCCCTTGATGAGTGAGCCTTCCTTTTTTATCTCGATCATCTGATTGCCGGTCATCTCGCTCCAGACCGGAAGGTCCTTTAAAAAACCCGGGTCATCAGCGATTATCTCCAGGATGTCTCCGGAATTCATGTTCTCGATCTCCATCTTGGTCTTGACTATGGGCATGGGGCAGAAGAGCCCAGTGCAGTCCAGAGTCTTGCCGGGAATCATTGATTGCTCCCGCAATTGGCGCACTTTTTCACTTTATCGCTTATCTTGGCGCCGCACTTTTTACATTTAACGAAAACGACTTCGCAGGGCGTGCAGAACGCTGGTTCCATACAGCCGTCCTTAAGCTCTTCCTCACAAAACGAGCACCCGCACTTCGACCGTTTCGGTTCTTTATTCTTCATTTTGGCCTCTCATTTTTGCCGAGGTAGTTCTCTATAGCCTTATGGAGGGCATCCGCGCCTAGGTTCGAGCAGTGCATCTTATTCGGAGGAAGGCCTCCGAGCTCTTTGGCAACACTATCGTTGGTTATCTTCATGGCTTCTTCAATGGTTTTGCCTTTCGCCATGTCGGATACCATGGAAGACACGGCAATCGCCGCGCCGCAGCCGAATGTCTTGAATTTTACATCCTCAAGTTTGTTGTCTTTGACCTTGACGTAGAATGTCATCATGTCTCCGCAAACGGGGTTACCAACCTCGCCTACGCCGTCCGCGTCCTTTATCTCGCCGACGTTCCTGGGATTTGAGAAATGGTCCATGACTTTTTCTGAATAGAATGGCATACTCTCTCCTTTAATTCCGTATCCTCATAATGTGGATCTAAAACCTGTTAATGGCAGCAACTCATACGCGCGCTACCTTATTTATTATATCATAAATTACTGCGTTAGGAGAACAATTTACTGACTTTTGGTACGCACGTTGGTTGTCCGTGAAACTGGCTGGATGGCGCCGATGGAATGCGGTGATATAGGTGGTGTGGAACGATAAATGTATTTATTTGATCATCGCGAATTTTAATATCGTTTTGCCGGAAGAACCTTCTATATAAGCAATGTACACGCCGCTCGCGAGCATATTACCGGAATCGTTTTTCGCGTCCCAGTTTATAATTCCGACATCGCCGGCGTCCGTAAGCTCGCGAACAAGTTCTCCGGTTATACTGAAAATCCTGATCTTAGAACCCGTGTCCAGGTTATCAAAAGTTATGCCATTATGATCAACAGACGGTTTGAACGGGTTCGGATAAACACGCGGCGCTGGCCGCCGATACCGCCAACCGGCTTGTTGAATTAGAAACAGCCGCATAAAAGCTTGCCGCTGTAGGAGAAAGCAGGAAGTTAGATATGGTTATTCCGGAAGCATACCCGCCGTAGGAATTTGAATCCGGAGCAGCAAATGTTGTTTTAGTCCCTGGCCACGGGTCACCAGGCCCTCCATAGTAACTATATCTATCACCGATCTTTGCGCCACCAGCTGTCACTAATGTAGCGGTCAATGGGGTATAGCAGTTAATATCATTTTGGGTCATCCTATACGTAAAAGTTTCACCATTTATCACTCCTTCATCCACGTGCCATATCAAAACGCCAGTGCCTGGATCATAAGGGTTGTAAGCTGAAGTGGTCGTGAAACATACCGTGAAATACTCGCTCGTAGCGTTTGGTACATTGAACTGATACACGTTTAAAGGAGACGTTTCAACCGGCGCTATCCCTGATACTTGTTGATTAGAAGTAATTACTTGTGGATTCACAAGCCCGAGATAGTTTTTGCACCATACGCATGGATGGTTAGGGCTGTAACCGTTATTTAACCAACAGCCGTCATCCATCAGGCACCACTCGCCAACCACGGAATTTCCGCTATTGGTATTATACATGTCAGGAAGGCCAAGATAATGGCCGAACTCATGACAGCAAACGCCACGAGGACTTGTCCATTCGCTGGATGGGTACGTCGGGTCATTGTATTGATCAGGGAATTCCATTGAAGGCACAACTATGCCGTAACTAAAACCGTTCGCTTTGGGATTTGAACCGCCGAACTCAACCTGCACAGACCATATATCGCCCGGATTTGTTGGGTTTGTTTGTGAACCACCGGCTGTTGATTCATTGCCGTAACCAGCATGCAATACTATAACTGTATCAAAATTTGCTGAACCCACGCCGGTGTATGATACCGCGTCTTGTATAAGCACATCCTGCCCACCATTAGAGCCTTCAACTGAATAATTATTAACGGCCCCGTACCATGCCATTGGTGTGCTTAGAGTAACACACATTTCACTGCCATTTACCTGTTGCAGACTTGTTTGTTGAAATGTGCTAAAAACAACTGTAAATGAGGCAATCACGGTACCGTAAGCAGCTTCATTATAAAAATTCTTAAGGTACGCCAGGTTAGTTGCCATATCCAATAGATTCCGATTTGTTAAAGTGTAAGATCCGGAATTTGAAGGCCCCGCTGAAACAAAGTTGACCGGTATCACTGCAATCTTTATTACGCCGCTTTTACGTATCGCGCGCATGGTTTTAGTTTTCGCGTCATAAACCTGGACGACCTCTCTTGGCCTAACGGCTTCTTTCGGCCCCGGATGCTTACCGTCTTTGCTGGGAACAGCGAAAGAAATACCACTAACGGCAATCATAACAGCCAAGAGAAATATTATTTTGCGAATTATCGGTTTCATTCAATTACCCTTATAAACTTCCGAACATGTTTATATGTGCTTTAGAATTTTATCCCCAATCCTAACTGCATCGAATCACCCAGTATACCCATCGGGACCCAAGCGAGGTCAACTTTTAGTAAATTATTATACAGCACACCCGCGCCAAGACTGAAACCCGACAGGTCACCTGTGTCGTACCCGGTTCTGTAACCTAAACGCACTGGGAATTCCAGATTCCTATCGTACACAAAAACATATTCAGCGCCCACACACTCGTACATATCGCTGTCGTTTGGTTGATTAAGATCAAGAGCACAGACCATATTATCAAGAGGCCTGTAAGCTATGCCTGCTTTTAATGTAGTGGGCAGCGGGTCGCTCTCGCTGATGAACTCGATTCCTGAACCTATGTTCTGTTCCGCAATGCCGATATCGAAATTCGATGCCACTCTGTACAGCACTCCGAGGTCCAGAGCGGAGCCGGATGCCTGGGCATTATCAATAGTTTCATTTATCATTTTAACCTTAAACCCTGCACTGAACCTGTCTCCGAAAGACTTTGCGTATGCCAGTCCATACGATATATCAGACGACCCGAACTTTGTCCCGTCAGCATTTCCAAAGTTGTCAGTCCGCACCAGGCCGGTAACTGACAGCATGTCAACTTCAAGCCCCAGCGTGCCGAATGATTTTGATGGAATGGCAACGGCGGCATACTGGTTGCTAATACTCTGTATCCAGTTGTTCTGGACCAATTCCATTTCCCTGTATTGTAAAAAACCAAGGCCGGCAGGGTTAAAAGCGATACTGTTAACATCATCACAGAGCGCCGTATAAGCGCTGCCCATCGCCGCCGCACGTGGAGATGTTACAATCTGAAGGAACTGTGCGCCAGATGTACCCTGGCTTGCCGAGAAACCAGGCGCCGCATGCGCGCACAACACTGCCGTAATAAATATAAATTTTTTTAGCATTCTCTTTCTCTTATATTATGAATAAATTTTTATATTAGGAACTTTTGAACTTATAGTTTAGCAATGAAAAACTCTGCAAAATTTTAGACAATATCAACATACAAATAGTTTCCCATGCCAATTTCCATCTTATGCAATATTATTAAATTAACGAGTATATATATATCAGAATTATACTGTCCCTGACAAAACAATATTAGGATTGGCAAACAGCGTACCTATATATAGTATATATTGGCACAAAATACAATATTTATATCGTCTTTGATGATTTTCCGACCAGTAAGCGGTGAGTTTGTTAATAATTATTGAATTATCAGTGTGTTTATAAATATTGGCCGCGGCTTAATGAAACGTGTTAGCACGAACATTTTCACCCATTACAATTAATGGCTTAGCATTGCCGGGCCGTTGTTGGAAGGACTTCCGATCAAAGTGCCGCTCCCCCTGAGCTGCTGGAAGACGGAGCTGATTTCTGCTCGTTTTCTTGTGCGGCAGCCGAGGCTGCATTGTCAATTTCTTGCTGTCGTACCGCGCGGAAAAATGTCAACTTTGTCTTCTGGTCGTTCTGTAAGCAACGCGTAAGCTTTTTCGTAGGCATCTATAGGTACTGCCTGTACGATAGCCTCTGCATCAACCAGTGCTTTTAACATGGCATGGATATAGACAAAGTCCGGCTTTATCTGAGCAAGGCTTTTGTTGAACTCCATCTGACACGTAAGCACATTTTTGGACTTATCAACTGCGTCCTGTTGAGCGTCAGCATTGATCATATGTATTGAGATGATCTGCTGGCTCGTCAAACCAACTTTATTTGCGAATGACAATAAATCTTCCACATTATTTGTGCTGACAAAAACTACAAATGGCTGCTTTTTGTCCTGGGAGCTGCTACTGTCGTGCCGGCCTCCGCCTTGGCGAGGACTACCACCACCAATTTCCTGGCCGTTCATCCCTTGTCCTCCCATGCCACTGCCCATAGGCATATCAGAAAAAAGCATTTGCGTGAAAATAATATTCATTGCTACTACTATTAAAAGTTTTCTTTGCATCTCAAACCTCATTAAATGAGCTTTTTGCATAGTGATAAATTACTAACTTTAAACTTCCCCGCCCCAATGGGCAGGGCGTTGTAGCGCAACCTAATTGATAGCTGCGCATGTCATCGCAACACCGCGAAGATATCCAAAGGAAAGTGGCCATTCCATTTTCTCTTTCTATCCCCTTGACAATGCTCATGTACCCCTGGCAAGCCACCGGGAAATAGTGGCTCGGTTTTTAGTATTTGAATATGTTGAGTAAAAGGGCGCAAACGGTACTATTTATGTTGAAAAGTTTAATAATACATTATTGTTAATATTATTTTTGTAACTGTTTAAGAAAATCGGACATATATTTATCGGTTTTGTTTAAATCGGATGCTTTTTCAGCATTTTCCAGAGCCTTTGTTTTATTTCCTTGGCTTAAATAGAAACGGCCCAACGCAAAATACGCAAAACTTTTTTCTTTACTTAGATTTTCTTTATCACCACACGCAGCAATCGATTTCTGGTACGCTTCAATCGCCTCTGGTTTATTTTGCGCCGCGAGAATATCACCATCTATACGAAGTGCGAAAAAATCATTCGGTAAAGCAGATAATGCTTTATTGATGTCCGCCTCAGCCCTAACAAACATTTTTTTAGCATAATATGATTGAGCAAGCTCAGTAAGTGTAGGCAAATCATTTGGTTTTCCAAGCAATATTTTTTCGAGTTCAGCTATTTTAGCATCAATTTGTGCATCCTGGGCTGTAGACTGCATTTGAGGGTTAGTTTTTACGGTATCTTTGGAAACCGCATTATCAACTTTGGGTTGATCCGCAGATTTTTCGACTTCTGAACGTTTGCAGGCTATGACCATAATAATGCTGAAACCACAAATAATTGCTGCTACTACAGTTAATGCATTCTTCATGATAATCTCCTTTCATTTTTTCCCAACGTCATCGTAGTGAACATCTGCTAATAGAAATGCCCACTCATTACACGGACATATTTCTGAAGTACAATGGGATGGATCCTGTTTTAATCTGAAATCCTCCTTAAAGATGTTGCCTACAACGGCATCACCCGAATTAATTCCTCCGCATCTGCGGACCGTACCGTTTGGCTGTATAACTCCGTAACTTCTGCCGGCGTTGCAGAGCTTTCCTTTTGGACTGAAAGCTTCTGTTCTGAAAAGGCTTATCTCCCCTAGTCCCCAACTGAGGAAATATTATAGCTTTTTCTTCATCGCTATAGCTATCCGGATATCGTTTGCTATCGTATTCCCCGAAGAAAGGCTGCACAGTTAGCGACAACCCTTTCTTTTCAAAAATGGACTGGTAATCTGCCAGCTTTTGTACAAGCGGCGGCCACGCAAGATAAGTTATGCACTGCATCATTCCGGCTTCTTTGAGCATCAGCGCTTTATCGATAAATACTCCAGCATCGGCCGATAACGAATGGAATGAAGGGTTCACTTTCACATTTTTGCTGTTATTTGCTTTTATAAAACTGGAAATGTCGCCCGAAAGGTTAGTTACGATCATAAACTCATGGAATTCAAACATTTCGCCGATGAACTCAGTGAACTTTGGGTACATGAACGGTTCGCCGCCGGTTATCGCAACGTTCACCTGTCCGTAAATGTTATAGATATTCTTCCACCCTTTTATCAGAGTTTCATAAGCCGGATAAACATTGCGTGTTTTTACTTCGTCCCACTTGCCGTTGAACCAGCAGTACGGACAACGGTAGTTGCAAGCCCAGTGGATGTCCCAGTTAAAAGAGACATTCCTGCTCATTGCGGCCGTCCCGCGGTCTTCAGTGAATCAAGTTTTGCGCGAACCGTAGCATTAGACGAGTCTAGTTTGAGATACTTTTCAAAGCACTCAGCAGCCTTAACACGATCGCCTGTGCAACTATAATAATCTCCCAGGTTAAGCCAATGGTCCAACTCGTACGAAGTCTGGAGCCCCAACCCAACGTCAACACCAATTTCATTCGCGATCCGCGAGAACTCCTCGCAACGAGACATCCTCTCTATGTAATTATTGGATCCATCCCGCGACATCCAGTACTGGCCATGGTGCGGATTCGGCACAATGTCGAACTCTTCTATGTGTTCCTGCAGGTGGCTGTGAGGCTCGATAGTACAGAACGTCCTGGAAGGGTAAGCTATGGTTATATTTTCTCGGTTTCTCTTTAGAAATTCCAGCGTTATTTTAAAATCTTCCCTGGTCTCTCCCGGAAAACCGAACATAAAATTGCATGTAACTTCTATACCTGCCCTGTGCGCGTTGGCAAGCACCATATCCGCGTCTTCGATGCGGTACTTTTTTCTCATCGCTTCCAGAACTCTCTGTGACCCTGATTCTATGCCGAAAGTAACGTGTTTGCAGCCGGCATCTGCCATCATACGGAAAACTGCTTCGGTCATCTCCTTTCGAACTATAAGGTTTGCGTGCCACTTGAGCTTACCGCCCAGCGGCCCGCCCAACATAAGGCTACAAAGATCCGTGAGCGTTTTCATGTTGCCGTTAACCAGGAGGTCAAGGAACTCGATGTGCTGGAAACCATAGTCGGCATTAAAGTGATGTTCTATCTCTGCGTAAATGCGTTTTCCGCTCATACTGCGAAAGCCGGGCCAGTATTTGCGCGGCCCGCAGTACACGCACTGCTGGACACAGCCGCGGCTGGTCATTATTGAAATATGCCTTCCCATATGCCCTGGAGGATCATAATCTGCAAAAGGCGTATCTGAAAAATCCATAAAAGGAAGACCATCAAGATCGCGGAGCTGAGGCCTTGCTTCTGTCTTTATTATCTTTCCATCATGTTTGAAACAAATTCCGTGGCACTTTGACAGGTCTCCGCCTGCCGTCAGCACCGAGGCAAGCTCGGGAAGTGTTTTCTCCGACTCGCCGTAAACTATTATATCGATCTCAGAACGGTTAAGGTAATCCCCCGCCGTGAACGGAACAAGAAATGGCGGGCCTCCTATCACAATTTGAATTCCAGGCAATGCCTCTTTCAATTTCCCAGCCGCCAGCACCGTGCTGTGCCATGAACAAACGTTAACCGAAAAACAGATCATTTCCGGATTAAAATCGATTACTTTACAGATATATTCCTTAATACATTCCTGATTGTCTTTCCAATACCGGTTCACGTTCTCAGGAGAACACCAGAAACTGCTCTGCTCTATGGCCCAATTATTCGCGTAGCGCTCCGCTCGCTTATTATACAAAAACACGTTCATATCGAAAAGTTTTGCATTATGGCCCGCGAGCTTTAGGCAACCGGAAATCTGCGCGAGGCCGACTGGCGGCCCATAAACCCCCCAAACTGGTGTTTGTATGAGCGCTATTTTCATGTTGTTTTTATCCTACCGTCCGGAGGAACCACCCAGTGCTGGCACCAATTGTCTTCTGATTCTACCAGCATGCACTTCCAGCAAGGACATTTTTCATCGGCGCAGGTAACTGGCTCGTCCAGAAGCGCGAAAGTGCCGTCAATTACATTGCCGAGCTTTACAGCGTTTATTGTGCAGCAGCTTATTGCATCTCCGTTAGAACTGATTTTAGCATACATTTGCCCCATTCGGCATTTCTTTTTTATGGTCTGCTGCTGTTTCTTGTCGAACGTAAAATCCAGTGTTTTTTGCACCCATGGTTCTGTCCCGAGCTTCCTCAAGAACGCGCGTTCATCTTCGGTGAACGCCTCGGGATATGTCTTGCCCTGGTACTGCCCTTTGTATGGCAGTATCGACATGCTTATTCCTATCTCATTGAAGCGCCTCTTGGCTTCATCCATACCGGAAAGAATGCTCGGGAAGGCAACATAGTTCGCCCAAACCTCAAATCCGGCCTTTTTGAGTTTGTGGGCTTTCTTAAAAAATTCTTCAAAACCCACGAATTCCGGGTGATAACTCACCCCTATACGCGCCCTGCCGGGGCTTATATTTGCAATCAGGGTATCGACGTCCCAAGAGAGGTTAGTCGAGCATTCCCAAGTGTGTATCTCGGAAAGCCGGACTATAATCTTCATGAAGTCTGGATAGTAGAACGGTTCACCTCCGACAATGTGTATCTGGCAGCTGCCGTAACGCTTATAGATACCGGTCCAAATATCTATCCACTTGTCTGTTCCAGGATAGACCGTTCCACACGGCTCGCCAGCGTCTTTCGCACCGCCGTAGTGACAGTAGCTGCACTTGTAATTGCATTTATAGGTGATATCCCAGCTTATGAAAACCTTGCCCGGCTTTATAGTTCTTCTGAAATCATGTGGCGCTTTGATCATAACTTTCTGTTTACCTCTTATCTTTTCATCATACGAAAGCACTCGCTAGAGCACACACTTCTATCGTTGTCTAAAAGTGCTCTACGGTACTCTTGAGTTTGTTCTCCATTCCAAAGTTGTTCCACGGTATCCGTCAATATATTCCCTACTGGGCGGTCACACAGGCATTCAGGATATACCATTCCTCCTCTAATCGCATCTATCGTAAGATTTCGCCACGGCATATCACATAGTATCTCTGAGCTGTTTATTCGAGCCTCTTGTTTAGCTGGTTTTTCTCCGTTATCTTTGCCTGAGTGTTCTTTCAGGATCGGATCAAAATAACAATCCAGATGCACTGAAGACTCAATGCATGCCTGCCTGAACTCAGGCATAACGTTTTTCAGGTAATTTACCGCCAATACATCATGAGGGAAAAATATACGCTCTTTGAGCCTGATCTCCGTGCAAAAAACCGAGCGATATTTGTGCAAAACCGTATGTTCTCGCAAATTTAACAAAAGAACCAATTTCTTCATAGTTCGATCTCATTATACAAATACAAAGTACCGTGCGCGCCGTAGATGAGTGTTTTATTTTTTTTCGCGGAAACCAACTAGGTTATCGAGCAACCTGTCAAAATTGGCGCCACGGTGGATATGCTCATAAATCTCTTTCCTTGTACTGTTTATGGAAACGAGTAATGTGATATTATTAGCCGCTATGATCTCGGCCCATTCATCACTCAGGAATAATCCGTTTGTCTGAATGGCGTGAGTGATGTGCCCATGTTTTTCTATGATAGATTTAAGAAAGGCCTTGAAATACGGGACCATGAAAACCTCGCCGCCCTGCCAATCTATACTCTCGATATAAGGCAGCAGCGGTTCTATCTTTGACAATGCCTCTAGCGGTATCGTATCATCATTGCCATGGCTGGAGATATCGCACATTATGCAGTCTATGTTGCAGCGGTTAGTCAGGATAACACGCAGTGTTTGCGGGCGAGATGAAAGCACTATCTTTCGCTCAAGTACTTCGCTCAAATTTAACTCTTTGTTGTTCTTAACTATGCTGGATATCATGTTCATTTAACTAAAAGAAAGCTCCATTCGTTACAGGGGCAGTGATCCGATTCGCACAGTTCTGGTTTTTCAAGGAGTCTGAAATCTTCCGTAAAAACGTTACCGAAAGGCTGGTGCTGTTCCTTCCAGTTGCCCCCGCCGCAGCGGTAAGCGTCGCCGTTGGGATGCACTAAAACGTACATAAACCCAGCGTTACACTCTTTTCCTCTGGTTATAACGGGGTCTATCTGGTATTTGCAATTACTTTCATCACGCACGCCAAGTGCGGGATTAATTATTCGTCTTTCTTCATCACCGTAGCTTTGCGGGTAATCTAACCCCTTGTATTTACCCCAAAAAGACAACACGTTGAATATAAAACCCTGTCTTTCGAATAAAGCCTTATATTCGGGAATTTTTTCAATAAATCCTGGGTATGCAAGATACAATATCGTGTTTCCAAATCCGTCATTTTTTAACTTTAAAGCCCTTTTTACAAACGATTGATAATCTACAAACATCGGGTGAAAACTCATACCGATATTGAATTTTTTCTCGGACTTTAGCACGCCTTCGATGTCGCCTGAGATGTTGGAGGTTACCCCGATATCGTGCATTTTGGCGAGTTCGCTTACGAACCCCGCGAAACCCGGGTAGATAGTGGGTTCGCCGCCCGCTATTTCTATATGAACAGTCCCATATCTTTTGTGTATGTTTTCCCAATAGGACAGGAGTTTCGGTGTCCCTGGATAAATGTTGTTAGATTTTATCTCATCCCATTTGCCGTCAAACCAGCAATAAGGGCATCGGTAATCGCATTTATAATGTATGTCCCAAGTGAATTGAATCATATGCCAACCGCCATATCCCGTTCCGCCTCAAACCCCACTTTGACGGTCTCGGCCAGCCCGAGAGAATTTAGCAAGCGCATTAATTCGCCTATTCTGTTCATGATGATGTCCTCGGGCACGAGTTTGTATTCTTCTATTCTGTCGTATATCTTACTGTAAGGAAGTACTCCAAAATAATTCACTCCGACTTTTTTTATATGATCTCTGTTCCTCGAAAGAAAATCTAAGGTTTTTCTGAAATCATCCTGGCTCTCGCCAGGCAGGCCAACCAATATATCCACAGAAACTTCTATTCCTGCCTTATGTGTATCTTTTATTATCTTTTCAATAGTCTTGATCTCAATATGTTTTCCCAAGCTCGCTAGCATCTTTTCAGAACCGCTTTCCACCCCATAAACCAATTCATTGAAACCGGCTTTTCTCATCTTGAATAGAAAATCTCGATCCGCTCCCGGATGCGTGTAAGCAAACCCGCCGAAAGCCTTCTGGATATTTTTTTCAATTAGAGTATCGCAGAGCTCTCCGATCTGCTTAAGGTTTGCATTAAGAGCGGCATCGCATACAAAATATTTGTTATTTTTTGGAAATATATTTGAGCGAAGCTCTATTTCTTTTACAATTTCTGCCGCCGAACGACTGCGGAAATGCGGATACATTTCGCGTGGGCAATATTCGCACTTATGTACACAGCCACGGGTAAAAGATATAGGCAGCGCATCATGGATATAAAGCTCCAGTGAAAAATATTCCAAGGCAGGTATCGGCAGCTCGTCGATATTTTCAACAACACAGCTGAATCCGCTGTCGATAAAAGAACCATTGTTTTTACTTATCGTTCCCGGGACAGGGCTAATTTTGCCGTTCCCTCCAAGTTCATCTAGTATCTTCTGAAAAGTAACCTCTGCTTCCCCGTAAGCTACTAGATCCACCGAATCTTCCCTGATATAATTCATCCCCGACCACAGAGGATATGCATCCGGACCGCCGAAAATAGTAACTATATTACTATCAGATTTCTTAATTCTTTTTGCGAACTCCACGCTTGCTCCGCCATTCATCTGCCAAACGTTGAAGCCTACCATGTCCGGGTTCAACGCTACAACTCTTCTAACAGATTCTTCAACGAGCATGGAGTATTTATTGAATATTTTTTTCCCTTCATTGATTAGTACGTTAGGATTACTGTAAATAAGCCGTTTTTTATCGATTTCGTCTATCTTATTATAAAACTCCATGTTCAGGTCGATAAAGCAAACATCATGCCCATCTCTTTTCAGGCTGGCAATGAGGTAGGCGACACCTATATCAGGCGGCTGAAGAACGGTTACCCATGGGCACCTCAATAACACGACTTTCATTCCGCCTCGCTTATTTTCTGCCCCAGTATTTTACCCACTCTGGCTCTTTTTCAACCATCATACATCTCCAACAGTTGCACTCGTCCGACCTGCATGGTTGAGGTTCATCAAGCAATCTGAATGTACCAGTGATAACATTGCCAAGTTTGACGGTCTTATCCTTACAGCACCTGTCAGTATTGCCGTCGGCGTGTATAAAAGCATAGTTCTCGCCCATCCGGCAAAGTTTTCCCTTCTTTAACGATTCGGCCGTTGTTTTGAAATCCACGGATTTCTTATTGGATTCGTCTGTGAATATGCCGAGGCTCTTTTTCTCTTCGTCAGTGTAACCCTGCGGATATCGTTTGCCCTCATATTCGCCAAGGAACGGCTGGAGAACAAGTTTTATCCCTTCCTTCTCGAACGCCTGCTGGAACTCAGCAAGCCTGGAGAAGAATGGCGGCCATGGAACAAAATTCGCCCAAGTTTCGAAACCGGCTGACCTTAGGATGTTGACCTTCTTGATAAAATCCTCAAGGGAGACATATTCGGGATGAAAACTTGTGCCGAACCTTGCCCGCTTCGGAGGTATGCCACTATCAGTGAATTTCGAAACATCCCAAGAGAGATTTGTTGTAAACTCTATTATGTGTTTTTGTGTTATATAGATAGCCAACTCCATGAAATCCGGGTAGAAGAACGGTTCTCCGCCGCTTACAACAATCTCGCATTCGCCGTAATCAATGGACATTCTGTTCCACGCATCTTTCCATGCCTGAAGGCCCGGATAGATTGTATTTGGAATGTTTGGCCTGCCGTGTTTGGGGGCATGGCAGTATGTGCATTTATAATTGCACAGATATGTTATCTCCCATGTAAAGAATACCTTATAAGGTGCTGTCTTACGCATAATTAAATGTGAGCTGTTGTTCATATTTATAGATCCTGTAGATAATATTAATAATGCATCAATTTATTGCACACAGTTTATTATGCAAGACCTGCAACTGATGGATACTAAGATAGACTCGCTGGTATGTATCCAGCGATATTTTACTGACTACCCCGGTCAAAAACGCCGCATTTTATCGGCATCTGTATCCTGTTGAGGAATCCGTCGAACTCCTGCTTTCTCCTGTGCCTGACCTCATAGTTGTTCTTTTTATCGATCGTTTCCCAGTACTGAATATAATCGTCTATCATTGGCACTTTTACATTATACTCTTCAGGCCGCGCGCATATTTCCGTGCCGATTATGTCGCACTCATGGGCCGGGGCGACGTTCGCTATAAAACTCTTGTTGCGTTCAATAAAATCTAACGTCTGTGTGAAATCCTCCTGTTCCTCACCTGGGAAACCGACTACGAAGTTAAGCACCACGTTAATGCCTGCGGACGATGCCTCTCGTATGACCTTTTCGGCTTCAGCCGATGTGTAGAGCTTGCGCATGCTCTTAAGCATTCTATCCGAACCGCTTTCCATCCCGAAATTAAGTGTATGGAACCCGGCCAGTTTCATTTTTTTCAGTAACACCGCGTCCATGTCGGGTCTTATCTGCGCCATGCTCGAAAATGTCACATCGATCTTTTCAGCTATAATCCCGTCGCATACCGAAGAAAGGACCTCAAGGTCCTGGTTACAGGCCGGATCGCATATCTCGAATCTGCGTGTAGCTGGATATTGCGCCATGCGAAGCTTTATCTCGTCTATAATAGAGCAGGCACTCCTGCTGCGGTGCGACTTCCAGGACGTGTAGGTCGTGCAGAAAGCGCAACGCCACGAACATCCGCGGCTGAAAACGATCGGGAGCGCGTCCTTGTTGAAGTATTTTGTTGTATCATAATCAGAGAAATCTGGGAAAGGCAGGCTGTCGAGGTTAAATATTTCCTTGCGCGGGCTGCCCTCAATAACAACTCCGTCCTTCCTGATTATCGCTCCATCACAAGGGCCGATTTCACCCTTTGACTCAACAATCTTCACCAGCTCAAGAAGTGTTTCTTCTCCTTCGCCCAAAACCACAGCGTCCAGTTGAGGATAATCAAAAAGCTGTTTTGCCCGGGTTCCCGCGAGATACCCTCCAAATATTACTATTCTCCCGGGGTTCCTTATCTTTATCATCAGCGCGAGTTTAAGGCTAAGATTAATGGTCGTTGTCCAAACGGTAAAGCCCACGATATCCGGATTGAACGCTTCTATCTCATCTACCCATTTTTTAAAAAGTGGCTTGTTAGAAGAATAGAACTCTCTGCAATTATCTGGCTGGGTCCAATAAAAATCGTCGCCGTCGTTTTGGACATGTATCTCTGTGTTCAGATCACGGCATCTGACCTCGTGCCCAGCCCGCTCAAGGTAGGCCTTAATGTAGGCCGGCCCGGGCGAAATATGCCGGGCGTAAAGCACTGGAGGAGTTAGAAGCATTATTCTCATATGCCGTCTGTCTCAAAATCTTTCAGAAGCTCAGCAGCGACTGGATTATTTGGGTCCAGTCTTACCGCTTCCCGTATGGAGTCAAGAGCGTTCTTGATATCTCCCTTCATCATGTATGTTTTCGCAAGATGGAAATAATTGTATTGCGGATCTTCCACCATTTTTAATGAGCGGTTAAGATATTCCAAAGCCTGCTGGGTTTCGCCCATAGTGTAAGAAAGATAACCCTGCAGTCTCATGACCTTGCCTTTACCATCATCGTACTGCGCAAACTTCATCGCTTTATCAAGCATGTCCTTCGCTGCAGAAAAGTTCTTACTGCGAATGTATATCTCCGCCAGAAAAGTATAGGTGAGTATATGGTCTGGATATTCTGTCATCGTCTCTTCCATGAGCTTTATGGCGCCGTCAACGTCACGCGAGTGGAACAACTTGATCGCCGCATCAGCGCGTTTCTTTAACTCGGTGTTTATAGCGTCCGTTTCGTTTTGAGTACGCTTATGCGGCTCGTAGTACTTTCCTGTTTTGTGTCTTGCCCAGTTCCAATTAGAATTTGCCTTATCTTCTTCTCCAACCAACATTGCTTTGTAGCAATTGCAGCGCTCAAGCTCGCACCAGGATGGTTTTTCCAGGAGCGCAAAAGTTCCGTCCAGCATGTTGCCAAGATAAGCGCTTTTCTCGAAAGTACAGCAGCGGAAAACATCACCATTGGGACGTATCATGCCGAAGTTCATTCCCATTCGGCAAAGGCGCTTTTTAGTCTTTATGTCGCCCTGTTTTACCTTGAAATCGAACATGTCTTTGCTGGCCTTGTTGGATACGGTCACGGAAAGTGTGCCAAGAAGATCGCATTCCTCATCTGTATACCCGCCAGGATAGTCTTTATCGAAGAAATGCCCGCCGAGCGGTATAATCTGAAACTGAATATTGTTCTTCTCCATGGCATCCTTGACAGCCGGTATGTCTTTGAGAAATGGGGGCCATGCTACCATAGAAACAGACGTATATATGCCGTTGTTCTTTAGGTAAAGAACCTTGTCTATGAAATCTTGCAGTTTGAAGTATTCGGGATGATAGCTAGACGAGATAACAAGTTGTGATTTTTCAGCTATAGGGCCTGACGTTTTTACAAGCTCTTTGACATCAAAAGAAAGGTTAGTTGTAACATTAAGCGTGTGTTTTTGGCCGATAATGCCCATAAGTTCGATAAAATCCGGATATATAAACGGCTCCCCTCCTGAAAACCGCATATGAGTGCTTCCATAATTATCATATATTTTGTCCCATATCTTAGCCCATTCTTGAACGCTTGCATAACGCGTTTCCCGCCAGGTATCAACACGGCAATATGCGCATTTAAAGTTGCATTTGTAGGATATATCCCAACACCAGAATACCCGTTCTGGAGGCTGGGTCCGCGGCAGCTTAATCGGTGCACTAGAACTCATTATTTCTTCTTGCATAATTTTTAAATTATATCATAATTTTGACATAGGCGTAAATATAAAACATGCCCACGAGTTCAATGTGCAAGTGCAACACTTGTATGAAAGACCTGCTATACTGAGTAGACTATGAAACAGTATAAGCAGCTAAGCGAATTTGAGCCTAAGCAATTCATATAATGCCACATTGCAAACAATCGGTTATGGATATAAGCTAGGATCTTAAGCCGAAATCCCAGCAGCATAGCCATGAAATTAGAAGAAGCATAGCAGAAAATATACAGATACCATAGGACTCGCTATAGAGCTGTGTTTAAACAACAAGATGCCCATAAGAAATAATGTTTCTAATTTTGGCTGCATATTATTATGCTTATTTTCAGTAAAATATGTTATCTATCTTTTGATCTCACATACTTTTCCATCATAAGCATTTTAAACAAGATAAGGTTTTAATCCTTTGTTTATACCGGTGGGTAATGAAACATCTGGATAATCAGTATGTATATTTTTGAGGCACTACCCAGTATTTGCTCGTAAGGAGCTCCGTGATTATGCCAAGTCTCCTTCTATGCACGGGCACAGGTCGACGTCACATTCCATAGGGCTATCGAACAGTCTGAAATTTTCCGAGAATATATTTCCGAGCAGCAATCTTTCACCAACCCGTCCGCACCGCGCCACTTTGCCATCTGGGAATATTAACGCTGATCTTTGCCCGGCAGTGCACAACTTGCCTTTCCTTTTGACGTTGTTTTCCCATTTTTCATCGATTCCAAGTATGGCCTTTTCTTCAGCGCTGTATGACTCAGGATATCTGCTGCCTTGATACTCACCGCAAAAAGGAATAATCTTTAGCAAAACCCCTGACTTATGTGCCGCTGACACATAGTTTTCTAGCTGCTTGAGATAAGGCGGATAAACACAAAGGTTTACCGTTCCCATAATAAATCCTTTAGAAGCCAGAAATGCTTGCTTTTCAATAACGTCTTCAAGTTTATTCGATAACGGCTGGAAACTGAATGCAACGGAGACCTTGGCCGGGTCTATCCTCGCGGCGAACTCACGCATATCGCCCGATGAATTTGAGGATATATTGATCGGGTAATGTATTTCCGAGAGGTTTTCGATTACATCGATAAAACCTGGATAAAGGAAAGGCTCTCCGCCTGTGATCAAAAATGATGCCCTTCCATAAAGGGAATGTATCCTTCGCCAGTGGTTCATCCATTCATCGGGCGAAAGGAACACGGTTCTCTTTTTATATTCATCCCACTTTCCTTCAAAAATGCAGTGAGGGCATCTGTAATTGCAGTCGTAGATAATATTCCACTCAAAATTAACGGCCTTAGATCCGGTGAAACATTCCTTTCCAGCGTCAGAACCCTGAAGATAGAAATTTTTTTCTTTCATAATAATTTAGCCGGTTCATTGCCGATATTTTTTAACGCATGCATCCTATCAATGACAACTCTGTTCTTTGGGTCGTAACCGTGATACCGCTCGAAATATTCCAGGGCTTTAGAGTAGTCTTTTAAATATTCATAGTAGTACGCGAGATTGAACCACTCATCAGGTTCAACGTCAGTACGTACACCACAGTCTACTCTGACTCCCAACTCGGCGCAAAGTTTTTCGAATTTCTGGCACCTCTTTAGTTTGACCGGGTAATTGTTCGAGTCGTCAACCGTCCCCCAGTAAAGATGATGTGTCACTGGTGTCCTTATACCGAACTCCGCTGGATTGTCATGCAGCGGGCTGAATTCTTCTATAGCGCAGTAAGTCCTGCTGGGATAGACCCGTTCTACGTAAGGTGCTATCTTTCTAAGGAACTCCAATGTATCCTTAAAATCCTCTTCTGTCTCTCCTGGAAAACCGAACATGAAGTTGCAGGTAACACGTATTCTGGCTTCATTCGCTTCCTTTATCACTCTTACTGCAACTTCAGGATCGTAATTCTTTCGCATGCGCTTGAGAACGTTCCTGGACCCAGATTCAATCCCGAAGATCAGCCTCTGGCAGCCCGACTTCGCCATAAGCTCCAGCGTTTCTCTATCGAGCCCTGGGTGTATTATAGCATTTGAGATCCACTGCATTTTATAGTCCTGCGGGTACGGAGGGTATTTGACCATCAGTTTCGCGAATTCTCTTACCCTTTCCATGCTGCCGTTAAACGCCAAGTCCATGAAATCCACATGCGACATGCCTGTCTTCTGCATGTGACGGTGGTATGTTATCTCCTGGTGAATGCGTTCTCCGCTCATGAACCTGTAGCCTTTCCAGAAAGTCCTCGAACTGCAGAAAGCGCAATGCCAAACGCATCCTCTCGAAGCCATAAGAGATATATGCACTTTGTCGTCATAATCATCCAACTTCAAGTCTGAGTAGTCCATATAAGGCAGAGTATCCAGGTTAGCGATAAGCGGACGCTCCACGGTGCTTTTGACGCTTGTCCCGTCTCTGAGGAACAAGCCTGGGCACCCTTTCATATCCTTATTGTTCTCTATGTGATTTGCCATATCCGGCAATGTTTCATCTGCTTCGCCGTTTATGACGTAGTCTACCGTTCCGCCGCTCAAAGACCTTTCTATGAACCTGTTATCAAGGTACAACTGTCCGCCGAAAACTATTTTCAGAGCGGGGTCTTTCTTCTTGAGGTGTTTAGCGAATTCCATGCTGGACTGCCAGCTTGATGCAGCAACTGAAAATCCTATGAGCCCAGGGTTAAAATTAAGCACTTGAGCGGCATAACCTTCGATGAGGCCCGGGTGCTCTTCAAAAAATGCCTTAACACTTTTCTCATCGTACCAGAACATCGACTGTTCCCAGGCCCAGAGATTCTTTATTTCCTCCGTGCGGCACTTGTAAAGGCTGTTGTTAAGGTCAAAAGAGCGTGCGCAGTGCCCCTTGCTCTTGAGGCTTGCAGAAAGCTGGACAAGGGCGAGTGGCGGTTCTCTCGTTCCCCACACTGGGCACTGTACTAATGCTACTTTCACAATTGTGTTCCGTTATTATTTAATAGGCCATCAAAGCCTTACTTGACGGAGTTCTTGTTTATCATCGTCGCACGAAAGAATGCAATATATCTATCTCACTATCATTGAACCGGTGTCTTTTTAAGCCTGATGGATTTTGTGCATTCTATTGTTCTATGAACTTTAATATTTCTTCTTCCGTTTTACCACGGGTTATCATGTGACTCCGGAATTCGTTCACACAAGCCGGGTTGGCCCTGAAACAATATTTGGAGCATGGTCGGTCTCCAGCCAACAACATTTTTCTGATATTAGTAAAATAATTGCCGTTCCAGACACTCATGAAATCCTTGTCCATTAGGGTTTCCTTTGAATCACCCGCGACATCACATGTAATGATATCCCCATGAGTATTGACCATGATCTGGCTCCAGGCCTCGCCGCAAATGGTTGTCTCTTCGTATTTGGCTTCGTTAAACTTAGGCGGCATATTGACCCTGAAACCGTGTCCTTCCCGGTTTATTTTTGTGCGAGCGGCGTCAATGGCAAAATTCGCCTTTTCTTTGGCGAAATAGCAGGATATATCTTTCTGGTCTTTTCTATAAACATAATTGTAATAGGCAATAACGTTGTCGGCGCCGTGTTCTCTTGCAAAATCAACGAAAGCCGGCAGGTCTTCGACGTTCCTTGTGGTCATAAGGAACACGAAACTTATGGCCAGCTTATCCGCACTTTTTTTAACACTTTTGATGTATTTGAGGTTATCCATCAGAACATCATAGCTCGCAGAGTTTGTCATTATGCCATGGACGCCTCGGTTCGATGAGTGTATCGAGATATGGATATCGTATTTGTTTCCGCTCTCTATTAGAAAATCTAGCATTTTAGGCGTAAGAGAAGTACCGTTGGTAGCGAACATTTTTTCGGCGAACTTATACCGATTAAAATATTTAAGATTTTTTTTTGCCTCGGGAAGGCAAAGCAGCTCACCCGACCCGGTTAAAAGCAGTTTTTCCGCGCGGCTAAATGCCTCTCCAAGTTTCGATTCAAACTTCCCTCGGAACTCTTCGAGATTAAAATAGGTGTAACTTTCCGGCCTTGAACAAAAAAGACAGTCCTGGTTGCACGGAGCGTCCATCTGCACGAATATCGAACGCGGATATGACTCTAAAATTATCTTTCGTTCTCTATATTCGCGTTCATTTAGCTCACTGTTCAATCGCACTAAATCGTTACTGATCAGATATTTTCCTTTTGAATCTTTATTCTATAATTCCGGCGGTTTGACCGCCATGTGATTACTCACCCCAATATGATCGCATTTTACGCAAACATTTTCCCCGGAAATCCTTTTTCGATTTCTGATGTATTTTCTTGCCTGTCGGTATTTTTTTCCGTTCCAGATCAACCAAAATGGCTTATTGAAAATATTATCAAAATCATCTTTCTGGTCTTCCACGGAACAGCAGGGCGAAACCGAACCATCAGCGTTTATGGTTATCCCATCCCACGGCCATTCGCAGAATGTCTCTAATGATTTATAGGTCCTTGTGTTTCCTTCCTTTTCTTTGTACATATTGTACTCATCGATCGTAGAAGCCATTTCTGGCGAACAGAATGGCGCCGTAAATCCTATGGAATCGACTCCGATCTCTTTTGACATCAGCCTTGCTTTTTCTATCTCGTGTTCGTTGTGCCTAAAAACAAGGAACTGCCAATGGAGTACCGGTGCAGAGCTTTTAAGCTTTCTTTTCGCGTTCACAAGAAGCTTCATATTCTCTATAGCCATGTTGAAATTTCCGTTTACCCGGTATTTTTCATAGGTTTCCTGGCTTGCGCCGTCAATAGAAAATGTTAATTTATCGGCCCCGCAGCCCACAAGTTCAGATGCGGTTTTCTCGTTTAAATCAATATTTAGGTTGGTATCGATCTTTGTAGTCGGGCCATACCTTTTAGCATAAGCTATCATCTTGGATATTTCTTGATTCAGGAGAGGTTCCCCCCAGTTGCAAAAATCTATGTGTAAAAGGTACGGGCCAAACTTATCGATTATCCTCTTGAACTTCTCTAGAGGCATTGTAGATTGGGACCTTGCACCTCTTTTCTGGCCGGTGGGGCAGCAAACACAGCCCAAATTGCAGATGTTGCTGGGGTCTACGGTAAGCCAATAGGGGTAGCTGAAAACAAAAGATGTCTTTTTCTTTTTTTGGTATTCCGCAAGCTTATAGTTCAATCTCTTGATCGATTGTTGGAAATTCATTTTTGAATTCTTTTATGTAATTAAGTATTTTCTTCTGTGTTTCAGGGCGAAAAGTTATATGCGAGCGTATGTCATTAACGTTATTCGGGTTATACTTCACGCAGGATTTACACCAATTATGAATATTGCCGGTGACCAACCCATCCCTAAGCTCCGTGTAGCCCTGTCCGTTCCAAATATCTTCAAAAGATTGTTTTTCTAAATATCCGATGTGGTTGCCGGCATAGCAGCAAGGGTTCACCGAACCCTGAGTTTCCACATAAAAGAATTCCCACGGGTCCCTGCATGTAACGCCTTCTGATGCTTTTACTTCGTGTTTGATATATTTTGGAGGCAGGCACAAGGTAATGCCGCACTTCTTAGCTTCTTCTTCCGCGCGCAGCATTATTTCATTTGTTTTTTCTTTCATGAAAAACGTGGACATTTTCAGCTGGCTTGGCTCAAATATGGTCAGATAGCTGCACGAGATCATATCCGCGCCAATGCCATTGGCAAACGCTACAAAACTCGGAAGGTTATCGATATTAGTGGCGGTTAATAAAAATGAGAGATTAATGTGCGGCTTTGTCCTGTCGCTCTTCCTCATAACTGCCAAATTCCTGATCTGATCGGATATCAGTTTGAAATTTTTTATACCGGTAAGCTTATTGTGTAGTTCAGCGTGTGAAGAATGCATGGATATAATGATGGAATACCTTTCTTCTGTCAGCTTCTGGCAAACCGACGGTGTGAGAGCCAAACCGTTAGTTGTAAATACTTTATTAATACCCGGGAGCATCCTATTGATGTGGTCCAGGAATTCAATGATGCCCGGCATTAACAGAATTTCTCCATACCCGCAAAAACCGACGCTTTCGGCGTTTTTCATTACATGCAAAATTTTGGGCTCAAATCGTTCCCTGTAAATATCCAGGTTAAATTCCGGATAATTGCCGCCAAGGCAAAATATGCAATTAGCATTGCACTTGTAATGCGCGCCTATCGTTATATATTGAGGTGTAGAGGTAAGCTTTATTTTGCCTTTGGCTATCTCAAGGTTATTTACAGCAGAGTTTTTGCACTTTACGTCCATTTATGGTCTCTTCTTCTAAGCCGGCGTTTAATTTGTCCAGCGAACTTTTCAGGAATTCGTACAGTTTTAGTGACTCGTTTGCAGGTATAACCCCTGTCTTGCTCATGAACACACGTTCTTTGAATAAATCAAGCTCTGGTTTGCTTTCCGGGTACTCTTGTTGGTAACAATCCATCACGTTCTCTAAAAATGGTTCGGCTATAATCTTCTTTTCAACGGCTAGCCGCAGTCCAAGTATAGTATTGAAATATCTGGACACTCTTTGCCTTGAAGCCCAGACCGATCGGCCATCCTGCATCCTGAAAGACAGGTTAATTATAGCAATTGTTTCCCTGAATTGTAAATCATAATCTACCGTGAACGTGTGGCCGTATTCTGCCCGGGCCATATTATGCTGCCACTTTTCAAAATTCGGCGTTACAAGCATACATGTCCCCTTTTCTTCTAACAGCCCAAAGTAGTTGAATGGGGAATCAAGATGAAGCGTTTTAATAAAAATACCGAACATGTTGGCATCGAGAATAATTAATGGTGTCTTTTTTGTAGAATGGTTATCCTTTAGATATTTATTGACTGCAACAACCTGTGTAATGCTGGAGCTATTTATATCAGCGCTACTATTTAAAACTACGTAAATTAGCCCGGGATTTTCAAGTAACACTCCTTTGAGGTTACCATCCAGTAGACGCGAAATATTTGAACACATATTTATCCATTTTTTAACCTTCGGTGTCTTCTGGTCGATCTCAGCGGCAACATGTGATTTACTGCTTATGTACTTGTAATCTAAACCGAATATTTTTGTGTCATTCCCATGACTTTCAGAAACTGATTTTGAGATATTTTGTATCAAACTAAAAGCATGCACAAACATCCCGTCACGGACCGCCATGCTGGCTTTCCCAGAGTTGGCCCAAACATCTTTTGCCGCCAGCATCAACAGCTCTTCTTCTTTTCCATTGAATGCCATAATGCATTCATCTAACATGTCTATTCTGCTTTTATAAGCAATATCAAACCTCCCTTCTAATATGCCAACATACTTAAGTATATCTATGAATGATTTTACAAGCAATTCGTCTTTGTTCGGGTATTCATTCTCAGAAAAGTAAGCTCTGCACATTACCTCATAGGATTTGAACATGTCGCCGAATACATCAATTTTAAACTTGCCCGGTATGAAATGATACGAACATTTGCAATGTACAGGTTTACCGAACAATATTTTCCACGTCAATGGAGCTTCCGCCGCCCTTAAGTCGCCATGTTCAAGGTAGTAACCAAGCTCCTTTTCGGTACTACTCAACATTTCACCCATCATAGGGAAAATAGTCTTTAATAAATAATATCTTTGCCAGGTTTTTTTTATCACTAAAAGTTCTTCTGGCGGGCTCAGGTCATCAATTACAATAAATAGGTCAATATCGCTTGATCCAGGGATCCAGTCCGAATACACCAAACCTCTCCTCAGGTATAAGGCTTTTAATCCTTTTGTCTTCTTGAATACAATCTTCGCCGAAAATACCGCGAGGGCGTAAATATATCTGTACAACCGGCCTATGAAAAACGTGTTCCTTGTAGTCAGCACGAATTGTTGAAGCACGCGGCCAAAAGGCCTTTTTTGCTTGCGATAAACCCTGATTTCAGGACGATTAGTCTCGTATTCATTTTCTTCCTGCCTCACGACACCTGACCTTAGTCCTGACATGCTGTTGCCGGACATATTCGCCATTGACTGGCCATCTATCCTGATACCTGTTGAATCATACTGCCCGTTACCCTTGAAATCATTATTTTGAATGTCGGCTTCTGCCTGGTCCCCTAGGTGGATCCCAGTTACCGTAGTATTAAAGCTACTGTCTAACACTTTCACCGAACTTCTTCCGGAAGCATCGAGCCCAACCTGTCCATTTAAACAACAGTTCTCTATTTTCCCACACGCGCCAATTTCGCAAAAAATGACCGAATCGATCTTACCGGAAAACACGCTTTCTTTCAAAACCACGTTGCTTACGTCTCCTAGCCTGACACAACTGCCTTCGCTTTCAATCGTTACTTTTAAAACCTCCGCCTTGGCTTCTTCGTTGATTATTATCCCTTCCTTTACACGCGTGATGATACTTTCTTCAATTTTAAGAAAACTCTCCCCATTCACCTCGACCCCTCTCTCGGCTTCAACTCCTTGCATCTTTAAATATTCTATTACGACTTCACCCTGGTCTTCTATGTTGATGCCATACTCACTAAAGTTTATGCTCCCACCTTTAACTTTCAGAGAGCTATTTCCTGTTATTTCTATTCCACCGATGCCAATTATATTTATCTCTTCCAGAGAACCGCTCGTGTTCATTTCATACAAAACTGTGCTTCCGCTTTCGCTGGCCAGGACACTGTCTCTTATATTAACTCGGCTTAATCCGCTAACACCTAAACTTGTTTTTTTACTGCTAACTTCTACTTTCTCCAGCTCACACTTACTTTCTTCCTTCACCATTATCCCGCTGACTACTCCAATTATATTTACCCCTTTTATATTTATTTCGCTTAATCCTTCTATGCTTATCCCTCCTGCCTCTTCCCCTTCTCCTTCTATGCTCCCTCCGCTTATCTTTACTATTGACTGACCCCCTCCTACCAGCCCCGTCCCTTTTACCTTTATTCCTACTCCCTCCAGCTCCCATTCGCTCCCACCTTCCATCGTTATTCCGTTCCCTTCGCTCTCTACCTTACTCCCTCTTACCTCTATATTCGTCTCATCTGTTCCCTTTATCCCGTCTTTTACTCCACTTATCTCTATTCCTCTACCCTTTAATCTGCTACCTCCCACTACCTCTATCCCTCTCTCCGCTCCTGTCCCTTCTATCTTTACACCTTCTACCTCTACCTCGCTCTGTTCTCCTATCCTTATCCCGTACTCTCTACACTTGATCTTACCACCTTTCACCCTCAATACACTGCTCCCGCTCGCCTCTATCCCTCCTGCACCTTCTATCTCTACTCCTTCCATCTCCCCGCTCGTGTTCATCTCGTACGCTACCACGCTTCCGCTCACACTCGTTAACTTGCTGTTACCTATACTCACCCGGCTTAATCCGCTTACCCATACGCTCCGACCGCTGCTCTCTACTCCTATCCCTTCTATATCCGCTTTACCTTCTTCCTTCGCTATTATCCCGCTGACTACTCCAATTATATTTACCCCTTTTATATTTATTTCGCTTAATCCTTCTATGCTTATCCCTCCTGCCTCTTCCCCTTCTCCCTCTATATTTATCCCGCTTATCTTTACCGTAGATTGCCCGCTTGCCATTATTCCAATTCCCTTCTCTACGACTTCCGTCAACTTCTCTATACATACTATACTTTGGTCTTCTATAACTATCCCGTTCTCACTGCATTTAATATTCCCTCCGCTGATATTTACCACA
>CAWCFT010000012.1:0-96082 GCA_963794945.1 Endomicrobiales bacterium | reverse complement strand
TGCGTTATCCTTATGGCCGAGTCGGTTTTGTTTATATATTGCCCTCCGGCGCCGGACGCCCGGTATGTATCTATACGCAAGTCTTCGGTCTTGACCTCAACGTCAACATCCTCCGCTTCGGCCAAGACTGCAACGGAAACAGCGGAAGTGTGTATCCTGCCGCTCGCTTCTGTTTCCGGCACACGCTGGACGCGATGAATGCCCCTTTCGAACTTGAAATGCCTCCATACGTTTTTACCGGAAACGTTGAATATGACTTCTTTGAACCCGCCGAGGCCCGTCGAGTGGCTGTCCATAAGCTCGGCTTTCCAGCCCTTTTTCTCGGCGTAGCGGTTGTACATCCTGAAAAGGTCGCCCGCAAATAGCGCGGCCTCGCTCGCCGCCTGTCCCGGCTCTTATTTCCACTATGATATTTTTCCCGTCGTTGGGGTCGGCCGGCAGGAGCATGAACTTCAACTCTATCTCAAGCTTCTTTTTTTTGCCCTGCATTTCTTCATATTCACTGGCGGCTATAAGCTTTAGCTCCTGGTCGGTAGAATTCTTCAGCTCTTCAAGGTTCTTGATATCGTTGTTTATGCGTTTAAGCTCTGTATACTTCTGCATTATGAGCACAAGGGAGGAATGCTCGCGGGAGAACTTCATATAGTTTTCATTGTTCGATATCACGGTCGCATCGCTTAAAAGGCTTTCGAGCTCCCTGAAGCGTATTTCGAGTGATTCCAGCTTCTTTTCTATCATTTTACATCCTTATACTTGTCTAAAAAAAACGGCAGAGCGATGTTTTACAACATGGCTCTGCCACTAATATTCGATGATCGTCTACTTCTCTTTTTTTACTTCCTTTTTAACTTCTTTCTTGGCGTCTTTTACGGCCATGATCTTGACGCGTTTCGGAGAAGTGGAGAGTATTTTCGATTTGACTTTCTTCGCTACTTTCGGCTCGGCTTTCTTTATTACAACCGTTTTGCCTTCTGTCTTGGCAAAGCGTTTATTGAACCTTTCGACTCTTCCGGCTGTGTCTACCAGTTTCTGCTTGCCTGTAAAGAACGGGTGGCAGTGCGAACACATTTCAAGTTTGATTACCGGCTTGGTTGAACGGGTCTTAAAAGTATACCCGCAGGCGCAAGATACTACAGCCTCTGCATATTGTGGGTGTATTGCTTCTTTCATTTACTTACTCTCCTTTATGTTAATTGAAATATATTATGCCAAAAATACGATTCAAAGTCAATCGCATTTACGGCTTCTCCGGAACGTACTCTACCTATCCCCGCTGGACATCTCCATTGATTTGAGGAAATCCTTATTTGATTTTGTCGCTGAAAGCTTTTCTATCAAGAGCTCCATTGCTTCTATAGGGTTAAGAGGCGTTATGACTTTTCTCAAGATCCAAACCTTGTTTAGCTCATCTTCGGAAAGAAGAAGTTCCTCTTTACGCGTGCCGGAACGGGTAATATCTATAGCCGGGAAAACGCGGCGGTCGGCAAGTTTTCTGTCGAGGTAGACTTCGCAGTTGCCGGTACCTTTGAATTCTTCAAATATGACATCATCCATCCTGCTGCCGGTCTCGACAAGCGCAGTCGCGATAATAGTAAGGCTACCGCCCTCTTCGATGTTCCTCGCAGCTCCGAAAAAGCGTTTGGGGCGCTGCAATGCGTTCGAGTCAAGGCCTCCTGAGAGCACCCTGCCGCTTGAAGGCGTCACTGTGTTATATGCCCTCGCAAGCCTTGTTATGGAGTCAAGCAGTATAACAACGTCCCTGCCGTGCTCAACATATCTTTTTGCTTTTTCGAGCACCATCTCCGCCACCTGGATGTGCCTGTCCGAAGGTTCATCGAATGTGGAAGAAATGACCTCACCCTTGACCGAACGCTGCATGTCCGTAACTTCTTCCGGCCTTTCGTCTATGAGAAGGACCATGAGTACGATGTTCGGGTTATTCTCGGTTATGGAATTAGCTATCTTCTGCATTATGACAGTTTTTCCCGTCCTTGGCGCGGCGTTGATGAGCATCCTCTGCCCTTTGCCGAGCGGGACAAGGAGGTCAAGTATACGCGTTGAGAGTTCGTCGCGCTTTGTTTCAAGCACGATTTTAGAATTTGGATAGAGCGGGGTCAAGTTATCGAAGAGCGAACGCTCACGAATGTTCTCGAGGTCCTGCCCATTGACCGATTTCACCTGCAGAAGAGCGAAGAACCTCTCCTGGTCCTTAGGAGGACGCACGTAACCGGCCACTGTGTCGCCTTTCCTTAAAGCGAATTTTTTTATTTGCGAAGGTGATATATATATGTCGTCCGGGCCCGGTAGATAGTTGTAGTTGGGTGAGCGGAGGAACCCGAACCCATCGGGCAGTATCTCCAGAACTCCTTCATCGTAAACGAGGTTGTTCTCTTTCGTTTGCGCCTCGAGTATCTTTGCGATGAGTTCCTGTTTTCTTAAGCCCGCAACTGTTTCAAGTTTCAAATCCTTAGCGATCTGCGTCAGCTCAGTGATAGTGCGTTTTGACAGAGCTGTAACGTCCATGGATTGTTCCATTTTATCCTCCTGCTGATTGTTCTGCGCGATTTTAGATTTATTGTTCGGAGAAATGATAAGAGATTTCCTATGAGCGATCTTGTTCGAAAGGCCGTTTGGCCTATACTATTATTTAGGCAGTATTTAAAATGAACGATTGCTGCGATCTGGACAGTTTATTGGAGTTATTTCCTTGAAGAGGTAAAAATAATTTTGTTGATTTCTTATACTTCAGGAAAGCCCTTTTGGTAATCAACCGGCTAGTAACTGGTTATATTATACTTATTTGTAGTTCTTTGTCAATACCTCCCATATTTTTTTTACGTCCTTTTTTGCCGCAGATATACTGCCCGAGTTATCTATCACAAAATCTGCTTTTTTCTTTTTAACATTTATTGGAGCCTGAGCGCATATCCTGAGCGACGCGGCGAGGCCGTCCATCATATCCCTCTTCTCGAGCCTCTTGAACTGCTGCTTTTCCGTTGACCACACGACTATCACCTTATCCATATAACGGTCGAGCCCAGCCTCAAAAAGAAGCGGAACATCTAGAATGGCCAGCCTGCTTCCGCTTATTTTTGCGGCCTTCAAGACTGCCTCTTTCATCACGTAGGGATGGACTATCCCCTCAAGCTGTTTCCTTTTTCTTTCATTTGAAAACACAATATCGCCCAATTTCTTTCTATTGAGGTTCCCGCCTTTTAACATTACGCCCGCACCGAATTCCTTGACGATCTTGCGCAGAGCGGGCTTCCCTTTAGCACAGACCTTTCTCGCAAGGGCGTCACAGTCTATTATAACAGCGCCCAGCTTCTTAAACTCACTGGCGGCAGTTGTTTTACCAGACGCTATGCCGCCTGTGAGCGCTATCAGGGGCCGTTTAGTTTTTATAAACGGGTTATGTTTGAACATATCTTATCCTGCTTTATTAAGTTATATCTTGATCTTCTCAAGGTTATTCCAGTCGCATCCTGCTTTGAGCTCGCAAATAACCGGAACATCAAGCTTCATCGCGTTTTCCATTTTGTTCTTTATTTCTATAGAGATCTTCTCGAGCTCGTTGTCCGGCACTTCAAACAAAAGTTCGTCATGCACCTGCACTAGCATCCTTGTTCCTAAACATTTGTCCTTTAAGAGCCTGTGAATATCGATCATGGCGATCTTTATTATATCTGCAGATGTACCCTGAATCGGGGTATTAAGCGCCATCCTCTCCGAAAACCC
The DNA here is from genome assembly GCA_963794945.1 of Endomicrobiales bacterium. Taxonomy (GTDB): domain Bacteria; phylum Elusimicrobiota; class Endomicrobiia; order Endomicrobiales; family CAWCFT01; genus CAWCFT01. The sequence goes on along the minus strand of CAWCFT010000012.1, from coordinate 92,344 downwards.
TCTTATCTGCCCGTTCTTGGAATTAATGTCCGGCAGGTAGCGTATCCTGCCTGTGACAGTTGTCACGTAGCCTTTTTCCCTTGCCGCGGCAACCACATCGTTCATCCACTGTTTGACGCCGCTGTAACGCTTGAAATAATTATCGATGTATTCTTTTGCCTTTGCCGGGCTGATCTCGAGCTGCTGAGCAAGGCTAAACGATGACATCCCGTAAATTATGCCAAAGTTGATTGTTTTAGCTATCCTTCTTAGTTCAGGAGTTACGTCTTTTTCGTCAACTCCGAACACCTCTTTGGCGGTAGCGGTGTGTACGTCCTTTTTATCGAAGAATGCTTTTTTGAGCACTTCGTCTTTGGTTATATGCGCCAGCGACCTTAAGTCTATTTGTGAGTAGTCAGCCGAAAGAAGTGTATGCCCTTTTTCAACTATGAAACATTTTCTTATCATTTTCCCGTAATCTGTGCGGACCGGTATGTTCTGAAGGTTGGGAGACGAAGACGATAGCCTGCCAGTCGCGGTTACGGCCTGGTTAAATGATGTGTGAACCCTGTGAGTTCCCTTGTCGGCGAGCTCCAGCAAAGACTCTAGGTAAGTCGATTTCAGCTTTTGAAGCTCCCGGTACTCAAGTATCTTGCCCGGAAGCTCATTCTGCTGAGAAAGCGTCATTAACACTTCTTCATCAGTGCTATTTCCAGTTTTGGTCTTTCTTATAACCGGCAGTTTAAGTTTTTCAAAGAGTATGACCGCGAGTTGTTTAGGAGAATTCGGATTGAATTCTTCGCCCGCCAGGGAGTAGATGTCCTTTTCTATCCGTTTCATCTCCGCTTCAAATTCAACAAGCAATTTTTTAACGTATTCTATATCAACTTTTATGCCGTGCCACTCCATGAGAGCCAGTATCTCCACGAGCGGCATCTCTATATCATAAAACAAATTCTCTATCTTCTTCTCTTTGAGGTCTGCTTCGAATTTTCTCAGCCGCGAGCAGCACAGCTGACGCGTCTGCGCAGGCGTAAGGCGAGGCTTTCTCAATGTCTATCTTATCCATAGCAGTCTGCTTGGCGCCTTTACCTATAAGCTCTTCTATCTCTGTCATCCTGAAACCGAAATTGTCGAATATCATGTTCTTTAAGCCGTGGCTGTTCTTTGAAGGATTTAGGCAGTAAGATGCTATCATTGTGTCGAAATAGAGGCCGGTCATCTCGATGCCGCAGCGTTTGAGCACAAGCATGTCATATTTGAGGTTCTGCCCATACTTTTTTATCTTTGGGTCTTCAAGCACAGGCTTTAACACGCCGATACAGGCCTTGAGACCGATCTGCTCTGGCACGCCCGAATAATTGTGGCCAAGCGGGATATAAAACGCTTTATTTTCTTCGAAAGCTATTGAAATGCCCACAAGATCCGCTTTAAGCGGATTTACACCGGTGGTCTCTGTGTCGATTGATATCAGCGTTCTTTCTTTTGCCATTTCCACCAGTTCGTGCAGTTCGGACTCCGTGAAGACAGTTCTCACTTCAACGTTAAACCTCAGGCATTCCGCCGGGTCTTTACCGACCGGTATTATCTCGTTGAGCAGGCTCTTAAACTCGTATTTTCTTAAAAACTCTACAAGGTCGGCCTCAACCGGAGGTTTAACAGAGCAATCTTTCCAGCTTATTGCCAAGTCAACATCGCCTTTTAGTGTTACCAGGTTTTTGCTTTTCTCTGCTTCATCGAATCCATTTTGTATAAGGCTGCCTGTTTTCCCTTCTATAGAGGCCGCGTTTTTAAATATCTCCTCAAGGCTGCCGTATCGCTGCAAAAGCTTAACTGCAGTTTTTTCACCTATACCTTTTATTCCAGGGACGTTATCGGAAGCGTCACCCATCAGGGCAAACATTTCGACCAGCTGCCCGGGCCCAATGCCGTACTTTTCCTTGACCCCGGCTTCATCGTACACTATATCCTTACCCTCGTTCCATACCCTTATTTTGCCGCCCACCAGCTGAAGGGCATCCTTATCTGAAGTCACTATGAACACGTCGGCGCCTTCTTTTGCCGACTGTTTCGCCAGCGTAGCTATAAGGTCGTCGGCTTCGTAGCCGGACAACTCGATGTTCGCGATATTGAGCGCCCTCGCCGCTTCCCTAGCTATAGGCATTTGATTCTTAAGTTCATCATCTATTTTCTTTCTATGGGCTTTGTAATCAAAGAATTGTTTGTGCCTGAAAGAAGGCGATGGGTGGTCGAAACATATAGCCATAAAATCCGGATTTTTGGTCTTGAGTATCTTGAGCATCATCTTGACAAAACCATAAACGGCGTTAACCATCTCGCCTTTGGAAGTAGACAGCGGAGGAAGCGCATGATACGCTCTATGTATGTAGGAATTTCCATCGATTATATAGAATGAGGGCATATAAGTCCGGGTTAAATGATATTTATGATTATTTGTAAGAGATGCCTTTTATTTCTTCTACATATTCCTGGGCGGAATATGAGGCCAGAGCCCCGTCGCCGCAGGCGGTCACAACCTGCCTAAGCAGTTTGACCCTGGCGTCGCCGCAGGCGAATATGCCGTCGCTCGAGGTCTGCATGTTATCTCCGGTCAATATAAAACCGGCCTCATCCATTTTTATATCACCCTTAAGAAACGCCGTATTGGGCGTTTGTCCGACAAAAATGAATACTCCGTCTGTTTTGTATTCTTCAGCATTGCCGGTTGACAGGTCTTTCAGTGTCACACTCTCAACCCGCGTGCTACCGGAAATCCTTTCGACGACAGAACCCAGCCTGAATTTGACCTTAGGGTTCGACTTTACTCTTTCCTGCAACACTTGAGCGGCGCGCAGGCGGTCTCGGCGGTGGACTAGAGTTACGGAATTAGCGAATTTTGTAAGGAAGGCGGCTTCCTGCACTGACGAATCCCCGCCCCCAACCACAACGAGATGTTTATCCTTAAAAAAAGGACCATCGCAGGTCGCGCAGTAAGAAACACCTTTACCGAGAAAATCCGTCTCGCCCGGGACTTTAAGGTACTTGAAATTCGCTCCAACCGCAATGATAACTGCCGTTGAGCTATAAAGATTTTCCATAGTCCTGATATATTTGCCCCCGTGTGACTTTGAAACATTTTCTATTTTCATTACGTCTTTGGTCCTTATCTCAAGTCCGAATTTAACAGCTTGTTCTTGCATTTTCGACGCAAGTTCAAAACCGCTTACGCCATCTTTATATCCAGGATAATTCTCTATATGGTCGGTGATGACCGCCTGGCCTCCGCAGCCCATTCTTTCGAGTAGCAGTGTTTTCATGCCGCCCCGAGAAGCATACAAGCCGGCAGTCAGCCCCGCAGGGCCTCCGCCGATTATTATTATGTCGTAGATTGTTTCAGTCATTTGATTAGGTAAGTTACCGGGAGAGTCTTTAAAGTTACAGCAGGCTGTCGATTATTTTTTTGAGTTCGACTTTTGACTTGAAACCCACAATCCTCTGTACAAGCTTTTTATCCTTAAAGAACATTATGGTCGGTATAGATGTCACCTGGTATTTAGAGCTTATGCTCATGTTCTCATCAGTATTGACCTTCCCTACTTTAACTCTGCCGGCGTATTCGCCAGCCAGTTCTTCAACTACCGGAGCTATCATCTTGCACGGACCGCACCATGGAGCCCAAAAATCAACCATCACAGGCAATGCGGAATTGATCACTTCCGGTTCAAAATTCTGTTCATTAATAGTAATTTCAGCCATATTACCTCCGTTTGAGCCATCTTTAGCATTTGTTAGAACCCAGTTTAGATTTTACAAAACATAGCAAGGCAAGTCAAACACGAGAAAGCGCATCACGGGTATAAGTAAGCAGCCCTTCAACATTAAAAGGTTTTTGGATTATCCCCATGGCGCCGCCGCGTATCATCTTGTTTGTTTTTTCGCTTTCGATGTATCCGGTCGAGACCAGCACAGTTATATCCTTTTTTATTTCCTTCATTTTCCCCATGACTTCTTCGCTGTCGGTGTTAGGCATGACCATATCAAGTATCACCAGGGATATATCTTTTCCCGAACTGTTGAATATACCCAGCGCCTCATCACCGTTTTCAGCAATGAGGACTTTATAACCGTTCTTCTCCAGAATTCTTTTTACAAGCATTCTAATTTCTTTCTCGTCATCAACTACAAGAATTAGTTCCCCTTTGCCTTTGAGCTGTTCTATAGAGTTTTTTTCTTCCCTTTTTAATATTTTATTGCTGGCTGGCAGGTATACTTTAAACTCTGATCCTTTGCCGGGTTCGCTTTTCACCCTGACCATACCGCCGTGGTTCTTTATAATTCCGTACACAACCGAAAGCCCAAGACCAGTCCCGCTGCCTACGCCTTTTGTTGTGAAGAATGGCTCAAATATCCTCCTGCTTGTTTCTTTATCCATACCCATGCCATTATCAGCTATAGATAGATAAACGTATTTCCCAGGTTTCGCTTCGATGAATTCTTTAGTGTCTTCTTCGTTAATAGTGGTTGCGCCAGTCCTTATTGTAAGCTCTCCGCCGTGAGGCATAGCATCCCTGGCGTTGGAACAGAGGTTCATTACGACCTGGCCTATCTGTACGCTATCAGCCTCGATACAAGGTATAGATTCATCCAGCTTCGCATCAACATTTATATTTCTATTGAATGTGCTGGTAATTATTTTAACTGTGCTCGCCATGACATTGTTAAGATCTATGGTGCCTATGATATACTTACCGCCACGAGCGAATGCGAGAAGCTGGTTAGTTAAGCCGGCCGCGCTTTTCGCGCTCTCTTCGATTCCCGTAATGTCATCTGCAAACTCCTTCTGGCCCGCCACCCTGCCTTTAAGGTCTGAGACGTTGCCTATTATGCCGGTCAGTAGGTTGTTAAAATCATGAGCAATGCCTCCGGCTAGCATTCCTAATGATTCCATCTTTTGCAGCTGCGCAAGCTGAGCTTCCATGTGCCTTCTTTCTGTAATATCCTTGACGATGCTCCTTATTTCTTTGATATTCCCCTTTGCGTCAAGCACGGTTGTCGAGGTGAGCAGGGCCGTAAACTTAGCCCCGTCTTTTCTCATCATGACTGTTTCAAAATCTTTTATATAATTGTTATCCTGAAGCTGCTTTAACATGCTCTTTCTATCTTCTATGCTCGAATATATGTCCCTTGTAACATCGACATCATCTATCTTCTGCTTGTCCCGGTAACCCATCATCTCTATTCCAGCTCGGTTTATATCAATTACTTTTCCTGATGGCGTTGTTATTACTACCATGTCTTTTGACTCTTCGAAAAGTGTTCTGTACTTTTCCTCTGATTCTCTAAGCGCTTTTTCTGCCATCTCGCTTTCAGTAATATCTCTTCCGTAAAAGTTAACATAGCCCGACTCCGAGAGAGGCACTACCTCAAAAGAGAAAAGCCTTTCTTTTAAATTCAACACTATATTCTTTTTCTGCCCTGACCCGATTACTTCTTCAACTATAGTGGCCCATTGTTTTGGCACAGTTTTATCAATTTCGAATTTAAGGTCATTCAATATATTTATACCGGACGGGTTTGCGTATATAAGCTTGCCTTCTTTTGATATCCTTAGCATGGGTGACGGATTTTCATACACGAATTTAGCGAGCTTTCTAATTTCTTCAACAAAACGTTTTTTTTCAGTAATGTCCCTCATGATAACGAGCACATTAGGCATATTTTTAGCAGTATCGTTATGCTGTTTTTCAGCCGCCCTGCCGGCGGCTTGCTTCCCGGGCGAGACCTGGCTGACGGAATTAACCTTAAGCGGGAACTTGGTTATCTCGGCTATAATTTCTTTTCCGTCCTTGCTCTTTATCACGTATTCCTCTGATACAAAACCGTTGCTCATGTCTTTCTCATGATCTTTTTGAACTTTTACTGCGTTATCGTTCTTAGCGTTAACCAGCTCCATTACTTGTTTGTTTACTATTTCCTCTTTCCTATATCCTGTCATTTTCTTGAATGCCCTGTTACAGTCAATAATGTTTCCCTCGAAGTCACATAAGGCATAAGCGTCTGGCGCAAAATCAAAAAGAATCCGCATCCTTTCTTCAGAGCTTTTCAAATTATCTTCTGCCTTTCGATGGAACATGGCAGCCGAGGCTTGATTAATAAAAGTCTCAATGATCATTTTCTTGTCCTGGCTCAGTTCGTGCTTTAAAATTATCATGGCGTCACCAAATAGTTCGCCTTTTTTTGTAAACCCCATAGCGTATATATCCGTAATGTTGAAAAGCCGTTCTATCATTTTACAGGCTGCCCTGGGAATCTGGTTGCATGACAGCTCGTGGACACCGCCCTCAAGCTTAAAAAGCTTCCCGTTTGCAAACGTCTTTTTTTTAGCCTCGTCAATCTTATATTCATCAGTTAACAGGTTCTTACCTGCTATGTCCATCACTTTTTGAATGTTCTCACCTATACCTATTACATGTTTTACTTTCATCGCAGATATTTCTTCCATAAAAGCGCAGGTCACTATTATTGACTCCGGAACAAGCTCTTCAAGGCACGATGCCACGTATTTAAAGATATCGCTTTCCGGAGCGAGTTCTATAAAACCCATGGCCGCCTTTGAGAGAAACGAGAGACCATCGATATACTGCTTTCTTCCTGCCTCCATCTTATCGAGGTTTGTTATGTCCTGTGTGACAATAACAACATTCACAACTTTATCTTTTTCCATGTACGGATACAATGAAACTTCGTGATACTTTCTACCTATTTTTGGGAAATCGATCCATTCCTTATATTTAATTTTTTGGCCATCGAAACACTTGTCTATGTTCTCTTTTACATGTTCCTTGAATACTTTATGTCCCCATACCTCTGCAACGGTTTTCCCTAGTATTTGTTCTCTTTCCATACCCTGCGCCGCGCAGTACGCATCGTTGACGGCTTCATACACATAGTCACTATTTATCATGCTCATGAATTCCGAAGAAGTATTGACTATAGCTTTATATTTTTCCTTCATTTCTTCAGATTGTCTTTTTACGGTAACATCATGAAGAATACCTCTTAGTTGCATTTTCCCATTCTTATCGTATTTAACTCCGCAATCGCCTTCAACGTAAACCGTATGCATTTTCTTAGTAAGAAGGCATAACTCAATTTTCTCGCGCTTTTCACTGGCAGATATTTTTTCAAGTACGGAATTCCAATATCCGATGTACTCCGGGTGGACGATATCCGTTACCTTCACTTTCAGGAGTTCTTCGGATGTATACCCTATCGCCTTCTGAAATGATGGATTTGAATAAACAATAAAACTTTCGAACATCGCAGCGAATATCATATCACTGGCACTCTCGCATATATTCAAGTAACGTTCATTGCTTTCATCGAGCTCTTCTGATATTTTTCTGCTCTTTATGCGCATTTCCGCGTCAGCAAGCTCTCTTTTAACTGCCGGTAAAAGCCTGGCGATCCTGTCTTTTTGCACATAATCGTTAGCGCCCGCCTTCATCACCTCGACAGCCGTCTCTTCATCTACTTTTCCCGAAACAACTATAAATGGGATTTCGATATTCATTTTCTTGAGGATATCGTTGGCAGCAAATGAGTTAAAACCCGGCATAATGTAATCACAGATAACTATATCCCACTTGCGTTTCTCAAGAGCTGATGACATCTCATCAGCGCTTTTGACACGTTCATGTATGGCATTATAAGACCTCGTTAATTCCCTCATAATGAGGATCGCGTCCTCTTCCGAATCGTCAACGATCAATACGTTCAGTTCTGTTTTCATTTTTTATCCCGTTAGAATATCCACTCGCCTCTGTCTTTTTCTTCATTTATAAGAAGTTTGATCTTGGAACCCAGTTTCGAGTCCAGGGTTAATGTCCCTGCCATTATTTTCTGATTTAAACTTTTAAGGTTCCTCAATACTTCGCGTTTTACCCTGGGATCGCTGTCATTGTAGAGGTCAAACAGCATCTCGAATGTTTCCTGCCTTGCAATGTTAGCAAGAGCCTGCACTATATTGGTCCTTATTGAAGGATTATCGCTCTTTACCATCTTTTTTATAAAATCTACGGCGGCAACAGGAGCGTATTCGTACAGGTTCTGGGCCATAAGCGCGATGCGTTCCCGCGCCGACGCCAGAACCGGATCAGATTCCGCTTCTTCCGGCGTGGATGTATCTGAAATGTATTTCATGAACCGTTCCTGCTGGTGATTAATGAAGTGTTCCTTCTGTCCGCCGTCCGTTCTCATTTTTGCCACCATTTCCGACTTAACTCTTTCTTCCGTTTCTTTTGTTTTGAGCTCTATTGCCATTTTTATGCGCTGTTCGTCTTTCTTGTTCGTCTCTTTAAGCTCATTTTGAAGATTTTCAGCTATCTGGTGCTCGTACTTAATGCTTTCCTTCGCCTTTTCAAGCTCCACCCGGCAGGAGTTAGAATTTTCCACCGCACTTCTCAGGTCCTCTTCCATCCCTATGAACTGCCTCATATAATTTTTCGCTTCCCTTGAACGGTATAGCCACATCGTAAAAAGTATAACCGTAGAGAGAGATGTTCCAAGCAGCAACAAAATGAAAAACCAAATTTGCCACTCTTTGAGCCTCGCCGGATCGAACACGACCGGCCCTTTGCCCAACTGCTGGTTCCTGATTAAAAACTCTTCAGCTTGTATCCGCGCCCTTTGAGAGTTCTGCTGTGGCCGCAGCCACCACGGCTTTTTTTTGCTCTTTCGCCAGCGCCTGCTTCTTCCATAAGAGCGCTTTCACTTTTCTTTTTTTCAATATTTTTCTGAGCCGGCGCGGCAACGGGCTCTTTAGGCGCGATTTTCTCGGCAGTCGGGTTGAGAAGGCTTTTAGTTAGGGTGAACATCTCCGTAACCTTAGGATTATCCGGGTCAAGTTTGTGGGCTTTTTCCAGGTAAATATACGCCTGGCGGTAGTTCCTGGTCATATGGTTCTGCGTGCCGGCCTCCAGCAGTATCTTGACCATGAATTCTTTGATCTTGCCGTTGCCAGGGTCCAACGCCTGTGCTTTTTCCAGGTTCTCTATAGACTCGGTGAAATTGCCTTGCAGGTACTTCTCCGTCCCGGCATTGAAATAAATATTTGCATCATCAGAAGATGCCCAAACAAATGCTGCTGACAAGAGCAGGCACGCGGTGATAATTAAACAATTTCGACTCATAATTATGACCCTCTACTGTCCACCGTAAATATCTAGAATATTCTGGACCCTTTTTAGAAGCTGCGACGCTTCGTTGTTATTGGGATCTATCTTTAATACTTCTATTAACTCGCCTTTGGCTTCTTTGAATTCTTTGTTAGAAAGATATATCTGGGCACCTGACAAATAGCTGATCACTCTAGCTTCCTGGTTATCCGGCTGCATCTCGAGCACAAAGCTGACGTGGTCTTTCGCTTCGTTATAAGCGCCCTTGCTGTATGCCTGCCTCGCGTACTGAAGCCTTAGGACAACATTTTCCGAGCTTAGTTTTGCCTTTATCACATCAGAAAGCACTTTTGCCTCTTCGTATCCAGGGTCGGCTTTTAGTATTTCCTTAAGTGTTGCCGATGCAGCTGCATATTTTTTGTCTTCAAATGCTTTTTTTGCTTCAATAAACTTCAAAGCGAGCTTTTTCTCGCGGTTAAGCCTCTCGCGCTCGAACTTAATATCATCGTTCTGTTTTCGCGCGTCCTCAGAAAGTTCTTCCTTTTCCTTTTTCATCTCTTCTATCTTTTGCAAAGCCCGCAGTTCCGCTTCTGTTGAGGGATAGCCGTACCTAATATTCATCGAAACACTTTGCAGAGTTTCCAAGGGGTGATAAACAAAAGCGTAGTCGATATCGATCTGCTTCGTGCCCACCCCGAAACCGGCTGAAAATTGTTTTTCGTTGGCGCCCAGCCTCCAGAAAAACCATTCAGGCCTGTTAAATTCAAACCCAGTATACCAGTTCACTACCTGGTCAGTAAAAATATCCAGTGCCGACACATCGCCATTCCAGTAAAGGTCTTTTATAAATATGTTATGTGAAAAACCGCCTCTGACAGTCAAAGGGAATCTGTCAGGCCCAAGTACAGGTGCAACTACGTTCATTACGCTCAACCCCCACGTATGCCCAGGAGCGTAATGGTATACAAGCCCCACATCCGCCCCGAACCCGTTTTCAGACAAAGTATCAATATCCTGAGACACCATCTTGACGCTAAGCCCGCATGATAGGTCACTCGTTAATTTCATTCCTGCCCCCACTATCAGCGCCGTTTCCTGGTCCGAAAATGTTCCAATCGTTTGTCCAAGAATATCTGTTTTCTCGGCATCTCCCGATGTCAGCCTCATAAGGCTTACTCCAAGCGCTGTCCGGCCACCTACCGGGCATGCGAAAGATAGAGATGCAAATTGGCTTTGATCAAAAAGCGGAAGAAAGTCAAAGCTGGCCTCTTTCCAGCCCATACCCGCTATGCTTGCCGGGTTTGAATAAAGCAGGTTCGCCTGGCCATCCAAAGAAACCTGCGCCAGACCCAATGCCAGCCCTCTCGCGCCGCCGCTCAACTCAGTAAGGTACTCCCCCGGTTGTCCGCCGTTTGCCGACTGGTCCAGCAGAGCAAATGCCTGGGGGACATAAAGACATAGGATCATAAGCAGGCACAGAGCCTTTATCATTATTTATTATTTTCTCCAAGCGCTTCCTTGATCTTTACCAGAAGCATAGAAACTGTGAACGGTTTTTCCAGATATGCCGCTATAGGCATCTCCTGCCTTGCCTGTATCAGCTCTTTAAGCTGGCCCCTGCCTGTTATAACAATTACCGGTATTCCTGAGGTCACTGGATTTTCCTTAAGTTTTATGTTCACCGAATGCCCATCCATCCTTGGCATCATAATATCGAGAAGAATTATATCAGGTTTATTGGCAGCAACTTTCTCTAATGCCTCAAGACCGTCGTATGCCTCGCTCACTTCGTACCCATCTTTTTCAAGGGCAAGTTTTAGTATGATTACGATATCGCGTTCATCGTCTACAATGAGGATCTTGCGTTTCATGGAACCTCCGTTAAAGATCAATTTATAGCACTTTCTATTTTACAACACCTATTTTTCTAACCTGTTTCTCGGAACCAGAATATATATCAAGCACGTACATCCCGTTAGCAACCAGCTCGCCGTTGCCATTGCGGCCGTCCCATTGGATTTCGTTCGTAAACCCCGTGGGCTGGCCCTGTGCGCCGGTAGAGCCCTGGCTGTATTCTTGTTTCCACACAAGGTTTCCCGTCAGGCTGTAGATCGCGGCTGTAATGTCCATATCTTCCGTGAGAACGTACCTTATGCGTGTACTTTCATTGCCGGCCCTGAAAGGGTTTGGATAATTGGTCAGTGAAGATATTTTTGTAGCTGGTATAAGCGCCCCCACAAGGGTCAGAAGCCCTGTTCTGATAAATGCTCATTGTAATGTTTTTATTTGCTGTTGATATTACCGGTGGTTTTGGCGCAAGTTCCCACTTAGCTGCGGCCGTGTTAAGCATGGCCCCTCGCAGGTTAGACACCGGCACCAGCGTGCCGTTAAAATAGCCTGTGTTGTTTGGATCTATATAAACAATTGACGCGGTAATATTTACCGCGCCAGCCGAAGTTGTCTCGACTGCCTTATTTTTGGAAGGTGCCGCAATATTATTGCCGTTCACATCGCATATATATATCTGGTAAACATCATCTCCAATGACCTTAATATTCCTGTCAGCCAATACGTCCTTATTTGCCGCTGCTATATTATTATCCCCGTCGGTATTATATTTATCAACTTTAATATAGCCGTTGGCCGGGAGGCCGTCTAATATTTGGACGTGAACCCTGCCGTCAGCGCTGTTAGCTTGTGAACGGGTCAATAAAACCGACCAGGCAATATCGTTATTGCTGTAAGTTACCAGTCCAAGCGGGCCCTGCGCCGTAACTTTCCAGTAATATACCGCTTCCAGCGGCAGTATATTAGTATTAATTTGATAACTGTTAGTCATTATGGGCGTGACCGTGATCTCTGGGTTAAAACTCAAGTTAGTCGAAAAATATATGGTATAGGTGAGCGTATCCGAAGGATTCGGCGCTCCGTTATTTTGCCATGAAAACACAAGGCTCAGAGGAGATGTAGCGCTGCCGTTAGCAGGAGCAAGAAGCGAAAAAGCGTTCGGAGACAGATTATTGTTGCCTATCATGAATGCCACGGTAGCCCCTCCGGAAAGACCGCCCTGGTCTGTGGCTGTAACCTGAATCGCATAATTCGCCCCGTTCGAATATAGCTTTGTATTAAGTGAATAAGATGTTTGAGTTGATGACGTAACGAGATTGATGTAATGTGAACCCGAATCTGATGAAATATAAACATTGTAGGTATGGGTATCAGTCAGGTTTACATCTGTTACAACCCATGAAATTGTTAGCGTTCCTGATGATACCACATTGTTTTGCGGCGACACTATGGCAACCGAAGGTGCATAGTTCTGGTTATACACAGTGAACGTTGATGGCATTACAAACAGAAAATATAGACCTCTTATATCCTGAGCCTTGACCATTATCTTGTATTGACTGCCGTTAACCACTGTTTCAGTGTTCCATGAAAAGAATGTCGTCCCGTTCACAAGGCCGGAAGCAATCGTTATATTAAAATCCACCCCCGCATCGCTCGAAATGTAAATAGAGTATGTCAGCATGTCACCTATATCTGGATCGCCAGCTGTCCAACTGATGGTTTGAATACCCGTAGCCCAGCTCGTAGAAGGGCTCAACGGGTTTAACGACACAGTAGGCGACGAATTAGTGCAGGCATACACCGATGAAGGTGTGGAAATACCTGAATAGTTCCCAGCCACATCCTGAATAAATACGGCAAAATAATATGTTGTTCCTGTTGCAAGGCCGTTTACGTTAGCTGTTTGTAGAGTGCCGGATGAGGACGATACCTGTCCGTCCTGGTACTGGCATGCACTAAGAGTTCCTGTTGAAGTTACCGGTCCTGAAGAAGAATAGGCCACATGATAATAATAATTGGGCGCTATATAAGCCGGTGCGGGAGTTTGGTCGCTAGGATTTATCCAGTTAAGCTCTATCTGATTGTTTATTGCCCCCTCAAGCGCCGTAAGCGTTGAGATGGCGTTCGGAGCTATGGTGTCAACATAAAGCGTATAAGTACTGCTCCAAACACCGTACGGCATAGTCCCGTCAAAAGCCCGTACTTGCCACAGGTATGTTCCAAAACCTAGCGCAGCGCCTGTTGAGAAGCTTAATGCCGCAATGGAGTCGGTTGATATTATAGGCACCGTCAAATTACTGGCTTGAAAAATCTGGATTTGATAGGTTAATGTGTCTCCCGGCGAGTCATAATCTACAGCACTATTCCATGTAAACTGGGGATAAACGTAATTCGTGTCACAACCATTAAGGGGGCTGTTCAGTACTGGCGCGGAAGGTGTATAGTTATAGGCAAGAGCTATATCACCAATAGACGGTATATGGGGCGGCGTGTTGTCAGTTGATGCTAAATATACTTTATATTTAAGCCAACGAGCTGTGCATGATGAAGGCGTGATGTCAAAAGGTATGTAGTCAGCGCTAGTATTAATAGTATAAAAAGTAGCCGGCGTGCCATCTGGTCCTGTAAATTGTGAATATGTGTTGATATTGTTGTCAGGTGAACTGGCAACCTGAAATTGCATGCTCGTGTTTGCATCTTCAGTATATGAAGGCACAGCAAGCTGCAACCATTTAAACGGTGCAGTCTTATTTAGCCCATCAAGCCCCGCTGAAGTAAAATCACCTGTTGAGCGATAGGCATAGTATTGTGAATCATTATGCCTATTCCCATCAGAACACCTGCCTCCAAAAATAAATATTTTGTCAAGCGACTGAACATAACTCATTCCAAAAGATTGCCTTGCCATAGGTGTGCTTGCGGGTACTCCTGTATACCATGATGAGACAGAGGAGTCAAAATACCATATCTGGCTGCTATTTTCATAGCTACTATTACTATGGTTTAGTGCACCACCCCATAATACGATTTTTGAATACCTTGAATCGAAACACATGCACGCGTTTTCTCTTGACTGTGGCAAACCCTGTTCAACAAAACCCCAAGTGTCAAGGTTTATGTTATACTTCCACACATCCTGTTTTTCCTGCGTACCATCATACCCGCCAAACAAGTAAAAATTCCCATCCGCAGAGTTGAATGTTATAGCCGCTCCGGATCTTGCAGTAGGGCTGCTTAATGGCGCGCGCTGTGTCCATGAATTGTTAGTTGTGTCGTAAACCCACGTATCTGAAAAATAACTCCCCCCTGCCGTTCCTCCAAAAAGAAGCACTTCGCCTGTTGTAGTATCTGACGCCATAGCAAAATCTTGTCTTGCTGGTGGGGAGACTGTTGGATTTTGCAACAACCAGTTGTTGCTTGCAATATCAAAAATCCAGGTATCATTAAAAAAATAAGATGAATTGCCAACACCGCCAAACATTAGAATTTGGCCATTACCCAAAGAGGCCATTCCTGCTCCAGCCCTGCTATAAGGTACGGTTGAAGAATAAATCGGTGCCCATGGTTCACCTGACGTTGCAGTAGGGTCAAGTTTCCAAGTCTTATTGAGGAAAATTGAACTATTATTCTCTCCGCCAAAGAGTATAACAATATTTTTTTGCTGATCATAACACATCCCTACTTGATCAGCCGCATCAGGGGGATTGGGATCTGGGAGCTGTGAGAACCCGAAAAGAAGTTCAAGCCTTGCGGCTGAACCGATGCGGATTTGTGTTTGGTTGAGAGTGCCGGCCTGGAACTGGGTGGCGGTATCCTGCTGTAGAGTAGTAAGACCCAATAGGGATGGAGAAATAAGGCATAGAATGGTCAGTACTTTTAATAAATATCTCATAATTATGAGACAGGTTAACTCAAAGGGCAAGGATTATTCGAGAAGCTTGGCCATGACTGCCTGGCGCAGGTATTTGAGGTCGAAGGGTTTGAATATGCAGTCGTAAGCCCCCAGCCTGAAAGCCTCTACTACCTTTTCCGCGTCCCTGTAAGCTGTGATCATTATCACCGACACATCGGGCTTAAGTTTTTTTAGCTCCCTTAGGGTCTCTATACCGTTTAGGTTGGGCATGGCCATATCCAGGAGCACTAGGTCAACTTTATTTCCCTTAAGCTTTTCTATTGCCTGCCTGCCGTCTTTAGCGGTGAGAACCTTGAAACCCTCTTTACTCAAGAACTCACCGAGAACGATGAGAATATCCGGTTCGTCATCAACGATCATGATACTGCTTTTCTTATCCGGCATTTGAACCTCCTGTGTGATGATCTATTTTAACTACTCGAGAGCGGCGTTGTGTTTTTTGTGATTATTGCCAGCCGGGAGACTAACTGTGAACGTTGAGCCTATTCCCAGCTTAGATTCAACCGTTATCTTGCCGTCGTGCGATTCAACGATCGATTTAACAATGGCAAGCCCAAGGCCGAACCCCTGCTGCACTCTTGAGACCGAGCCGTCGATCTGGTAGAATTTTTCAAATATCTTTTTGAACAGGTTCTCGGGTATACCCTTGCCCGTGTCTTTGACGTAAAATTCAACCTTTTTCGGGTCTTTCAGCACGCAGCCGGTGGTAACAGACCCGCCTTCCGGAGTGAACTTTATGGCATTCGTAACAAGGTTCGCGATTACCTGTTTGATCCTTTCTCTATCTGCCAGCACCTCTATCTTGCTGCCAGGCTCAATATCGGCCGTAAGCGATATATTCTTCTCCTGTGCTTTCATCGCCAGGTCGTTCGTCATTTCCTTTAAAACTTCGCAGAGGTCAAAAGGCATTTTCACCAGTTTTATCCTGCCCGTCTCCATCCTTGAAAAATCAAGCAGGTCGTTAACGAGGTACCTCATACGATCTGAATTCCTAACCATAAGGTCGAGGAACATTTTGCTTTTTTCGTCTTCAACCAGCTTTTCGGAATAACCCATTAAAAGCTCCAGAGCCCCGCTGATAGCCATAAGAGGAGTGCGCAGCTCATGCGAAACATTCGCAAGGAACTCAGACTTTAAATTATCCAGCTCTATTAACGCCTGCTGGTGCCTTAGCGCCACTATTATTAGCGCAGAGTGAAGCATGAAGATCTCAAGGGATTCCAGGTCGTGCTCAGTAAATTGGTAATTCGTCTGATATTTGAACCTGTTGAGGCAAACAACTCCCAACAGCATCTCCTGATTGAGCAGCGGAGAGACCAGAGCTGAAATTATTTCCGGCCGCGGTGATAGTTCCTTGAACTGCTCTGTATTCTTTAGCCCGTCATGAAGAATAAGCGTTTTACGCTCACCCGCCGCCCAGCCAGCTATCTTCTCACCAAGCTTGATCTCAGTTTCCTTATCCTGGCTGAAATCTCCGAAAGTTGCCATCGGGATGAGTTTGTCGTTGTTCGGGACTATCATGTATATTGAACCGGCGTTCTGCGTTCAGTGTTTTTGCCATTCTTTCAAGAATAAAGCTAAGGAGGGCTTTTTCGGATTTCGTCCTTGTTGCTTCCTGCGTGAGCTGGTAAAGATAAGTGGTTTCACGGAAAATGTTCTCCTGTCTTCTTAGTTTTGAGAAGTCCAGGCACTTCTGTGTCGCTGTTATAAGTTCGCTAATATTGAAAGGCTTGAGTATATAATCGAAAGCTCCGCCTTTGAGCGATTCTACAGCAGTTTCTATAGTAGCTTGTCCTGTTACGATTATCACCTCAGTTTGCGGACAGGTTTCCTTTATCTTTTTAAGCAGTTTTATCCCGTCTATTCCGGGCATCCTGAGGTTCTGAGAGCACAAGATCGAAAGATTCCTTATTCATGAGCTCCAACCCCTCTTCACCGTTGGATGTAACGCTGACAGAGTGGCCTTCCTGGGTCAGAACCCTATGGCAAAGGTCAAGTATACCGGGTTCATCATCGATAACAAGTATCTTATACATTAGTATTCCTGTTGAGCAAAAAATAAACGCTCCCATGGGGGATGGGAGCGTTGTTATTTATATTTGTTTTTGAAGTATTTATTTCAAGGAAGATGTTTACCGAAGTTGACAACATTTTTCTCCCCAAACTGATTTATGCCTGATATTATAACACATTCTTCAATTACTAGTCAATCAAATTACTAAAATAATATATAAATGTCTAATTTTACAATAATTTTTACTTACGCGGATAATATTTGCCGTTACCCTTGAATTCCCCGCTTGGCTGGTTTTGCAAATTACCGCTTTCTCTGACTGCATCGCCACTAAGCCCACTTATACGCTCACTCATGGCTTTTATTCTTTCGTTGTAAGATTTGATATCATTATTATGTTGAGATTCTATATTCTTCTGATGATCCAGCAGGCTTTGGCGCTGCTGTTCCCATTGCGTTTGTATAAACTTGAACTTCTGGCTCCATTCTGCCCTTTCCTCATTGTATTTTGAGGTGAGGCTTTTTATCTGAGCCTCATACTCTGATATCCTCTCGAGCCTGTTGTTGTTCTCATTTTTTTCTAACGAAAGCTTCTGCCTTAGCTCAAGTATTTGGCCGTTGAGCATGTTTATGTCTTCATCAAGCCGGGTAATCTCGCTGTCGCGGGCCTTTACATTGGCTTCCGCGGAATTCCTTGATTCTTCCATCTGTTTTCTGAACATTTCCTGTTCAGAAGCCACGGCGGCTGTCCAGGTTTTTTCCTTGGAATCCAGCTGGGTTATAAGGCTCTGCCTGCTTTCTTCAAGGTACGCAACCTTCTGCATAAGCTGTTTACTCTGCTCTCTTTCCATAATAAAGAGTTTATTTTCTTCGGCAAGCGCTGCCTGAAGGTTACTGATCTCGTTTCTTAGTATCCTGAAATCCTCTTCCCTGGCCGATTTGACCTTGTCAAACTCCGCGAGTATCTCTGATTGGCGCTTCAGACGCAGCTCCTGTTCAGCAGCAAGCATCTTTCTCCATTCTATGGTTATCTCGTCTTTCTGGGCCACAAGCTTTTGTATCTCATCATCTTTTAGCTTAAGTTTGTCTTCGGCTGCCTTTCTCTGGCCTTGCTCTTCTGCCAGCTGCTGCTCTATTATCTCGACAGATTTTAAGATACGCGTTACCTGTTCTTCAGTCTCATGCCGCAGTGTTTCTTCTCTCGTGATAAATTCCTTTTTGTACTTTTCCCAAGATGACTGCTCCTCTTTATAAGACGCCGCGTACTCAGCCCTGTCGGTCTCATATTTCTGCGTCGTTTTCTTTAGCTCTTCTTCCAGCTCGGCTATCCTTTGTATCTGTTTCTGGGAATTCTCAAGGGCCTCATCTTTCTTCATCCTTTCGAGGTTGAGCTGTATGACCATATCCTGCAAAGCTTTCTTCAGGCTGTCGAGGTCAGTGTCTTTCTTCTCTATTACTTTACCTTTTTCCAGTTTTTCGCTTTCCAGCGTGCTGTTCAGGGCTTCCTGTTTATCGTGCAGCAGGCGGACCTCTTCGTCTTTTTCCGACCTGTACTTTAACAATATTTCTTCTTTCGCAAGAAGCTGTTCCTTGAGCTTCGCGATATCATCGTCTTTAGCGTTTATGCGTTCATACAGCACCTTCTCTCTTTTTAACGCTTCTTTCTTAACTCCCGCCATGTATTCCTGTTCAGCCGCGAGTCTTGACTGAACATTCTGTGTTGTTTCCCTGAAACCTTTCACTTCCTCGCCTATCAGTTCCCATTTTTTCTTGTCAGCCAATCGGTGGGTCTCGATTCTGTTCCTTTCTGGCGCAGTCCCTCTACAAGGTTTTGTTTTTCATCATCGAGCTGCGCTCTTACGCGTCCAAGGCGGGATTCGCTTTCGTCAAGCTTCTTCTTAAGGTTATTTATTTCATTCTCTTTCCCGCCATAGAGTTTTTCCCACTCAAGTCGTTCTTTCTCATACCTCGAACGCATAAGCCGCAGGGTCTCAAGAGCGATGTCTTTCTCTGTTTTAAGCAGGTCCCTTACGATCATCTCCGGCGAATCGATGATCTTTTGGTCGTTTTCCTGCTCCGTCAGTAACGGGATTGGATAGAGTTCTTTTTCTATTTCATTTTCAGGCATTTTTCGCTCCAATTGGGGCTTGTATGATAAATATAACAGATTATTCTGATATTTCAAGTCTTTTTGGAATTATTTAATGCGGGCTGGATGCGCGGTAATCGTAGTCTGCAAGTAACGTAGTATATTACTCTGTTGCTTTTCCCCTTAATACGTCTATCTCAATCCTTCTGTTCTGGCTTCTGTGATCAGGCGTATCGTTCGGGAAAACCGGTTTAAATTCACCGTAACCCGCGGCGCCGAACCTTTTGGGGTTAAGCCCTTCTACATTGGTAAAATACCTTATGACTTCGATGGCCCTGCTCTGGGAAATCTCCCAGTTAGACTTGTACTTGCCCGAGCCAACCACGGGAATATTGTCGGTATGCCCTTCCACAACAACTTCGTTATCCGTAAGCTTAAGAATGCTTGCCATTTCATGCAATATCGCTTCGGATTCCTTCCTGAGCCCCACTTGACCGATATCGAACAGGACGGGGTTTTTCATAACGATCTTTATCTGCTCAGTATCATAGCTCACCGAAACGTATTTCGTCAGGTTCTGATTCTCAAGCATTTCGTCGAATTTCAATACGGTTTGCTCCGTCCGTTCCGTGTCTTTCATCTGATCGAGGACGTCTTTTTTGATCGTTCCCCCCATTTCCGATTGTATAGCCACCATTATCTGGTTGTACCGCTTGTCCTGTTTAGAAGTATACGCGAACACGAATAATATAAGGAACAATATCATAAGCACTGTCATGAAGTTCTGCGTACGGTACGATCCACAGTTCGGACGTGTCTATCCTTTTTACCCTGTGATCTATAGCCCTGCCGTTGCTGGAATTATAAATACCCATTATTTCAGCCCTTTATGATATTTATCTCTATTCTTCTGTTCTTTGCACGGTTCTCTTCAGTGTCGTTCGGCACTTTTGGTCTGAACTCACCGTACCCGAAAGCCGAAAGGCGGCCTGGGTCAATGTGTTCTTCTTCTGTAAGGTATTTTATAACGCTGAAAGCTCTCGCGGAGGACAATTCCCAGTTCGAAGCGTACTGACCGGTGTTTATAGGTTTATCATCAGTATAGCCTTCCGCCACTACCTTGTTCTTAAGGCTTCTTATGATCTCGGCGAAATCGTGGATCGTCTTTTTCGTTTCGTCTTTCAGGACAGCGCTGCCGGAATCGAACAAGACAGGGCTCGGCAGGACTATAGTTATTCTTTTTTCGTTGACCTCAACGTTCGAGAATTCTTCTCTCAGCTTGCCTTCAACGCTTTTATCCTTGTCGAGGCCTTTTTCGATATCCTTTTCGGCTTCTCCAACAGCTTTCTTCTCTCCTGCGAAAGCCTCTTTGAATGACGCAGCGGCTAGCGTTTTGTCTTCGGGTTTAAGCCATGTCAGGCAGTAAAGCATGAGGAAAAATATCATCAAGTTGCTGATCATGTCCGTATAAATGATCAGCCACAAATTCGTGGTTTTGCTTGGCTCGTTGCTTTCGTCCGCAGATCTGCGGCTGTAAATCGCCATTATGCTTCCTTCTGGTTCCTGAAGCGGGGCGCAAGGAAGGCCCTGAGTTTTTTGCCTACGATTATCGGCATTTCCCCGGCCTGGATTGAGAGAATACCTTCGATCATGACTTCTTTTACTAGAAGTTCTGAATCGGTGTGGGCGTCAAGTTTGTTGGCTATCGGCAGGTAAAGGAAGTTAGCGGACGCGATACCGTAGAACGTACCAGTTACCGCTATAGCCATTGAAGTTCCGAGGCTCTTAGGGTCGCTTATGCTCTTTAACACCTGTACGACTCCGAGCAATGTGGCGAGCAGTCCAAATATAGGTGAGTAGGTGCCCATCGAGCGTATGACATTGCTTACGTGGTAATGCCTCTTACGTATGAATGTGATCTCTTTAAGCAGGTTCTCCCTTACAATTTCCGGACTTAAACCATCTATTACCATGCCGATGCCGTCCGCGAGAAACCTGTCTTTTATGCCTTCAACATCTTCCCCAAGAGAATCCACACCGGTCCTGAGAGCCTTTTCGGCGAAGTTCACCATCATGCCGATTATCTCCTGCGGTTCGTATGTCTTTTTTTTGAATAAAACTATTACAAGCGCTCTCGGAAGCCTGAGGACGGTCTCAAGCTGGGATGATATAAGCATCGATGCGAAGGTACCGCCAAACACGAGTACGGCCGCGTCCCTGTTCCAAAGCAGGTGGCTTGTTCCGCCCCAGTACATCACAAGATACACCGCGCCAAGGCCCAGGCTGAATCCGAATAACGTTAGTAAATCAAGCATTTGCAATTCCCTCCGTGCGCAAAATTAATGCGGCATATGATATTTTAGTCATTTACTGTTTATTTTGCCATTCTTTTTTATATTAATATGTTTTTAAGAGGTTTTTTCTGGTTTATGGCCTGAAGCTTTGCTTTCTCGAATTCCGACTTTACGCGAGGCTTCGCTCCGGGCACATAGGCAGTCTTTTTATCGCCTCCGACGTCTCGTTTTAACACATGCCTGCTGCATACGTGGCTTCTTATTCCCAATGTTGTTGTTTCTCTGAATAGTATATCCGTGACGCTCTTTTGGACTTCTTTTGAACATATGACAGACAGGATTATTCCCGGGCGCCCTTTTTTCATAATCACCTGATTGAACCATACATCTTTCGCGCCGCAGGAAAAAAGTTTTTCCATCACGAATGGGTATATCCTAGGGTCCATATCGTCTATATTTGTTTCAACTACTATTACCTCGTCAGTTGGCGTTGCAGCGTCCCGGGGGGCGCTTTTGTTATCTGAGGCCCCGCGAGCATGCCGAGGATATTGGCCGTATCTTCAAATTCGAACGTGCCGGCGCCGGAGCCTGAACTCTCTACTTTCATTTCCGGCATTGGGCCGAAAGCTTTGGCTACGGTTGACATTATGGCCGCGCCTGTCGGAGTTGTCATTTCTACGCGCGGGTTTGATGAGTATACGGGTACGCCTTTCGATTTCAATATTTCCACCGTCGCGGGAGCGGGTTTGCCGAGGTTGAGCGGCGAAGCGTATATCTCGCCTATGCCTAACATATCGAATGCCAGTGAAGCCCCTGTAATATCGACTAACGTGTCTATCGAATTAATTTCGTGAAAATGTACCTTTTCGGGAGGAAGCTTATGCACCTTGGCCTCGGCGTTTATAAGCGTATCCATTATCTTGAGGCTTCTAGCCTTGACCGCTTCGCTTAAGCCGCTTTTAATGATTATGCTTTTCATCTTCTCAGGCGAACCGAACTTTATTCTGCCGGCCACATCAACATGCACAGCTGGGAAATGCTTTTTTGTTACCTGCGTAACCTCGAGGTCCCAGCCCCCGAGATGGAGTTTGTCTTTTAGGTTTTTCTCGAGAAGTTCTGCGGAAAGTCCCGAGCTGATACAGGACGCTATTATCATGTCTCCTGCGACGCCCGCCGAACAATTAAAATATGCTATTTTCACTTTTTTTCTCCGCCCTTATTGATAAGGCTCGCGATGACTCCGGCCCCGAAACCGTCATCGATATTGACCGTGCACACGTTCGCCGCGCAGGAGTTCAGCATAGACATTAGCGCCGATACTCCTCCGAAAGATACCCCGTAGCCGACCGAAGTCGGCACACCAATTACCGGGCAGCCCGCGAGCCCCCCGACAACGCTTGCGAGAGCCCCTTCCATGCCTGCGCAGACTATCACGCAAGAAGCTTTTTTCAGCCTGCCCTCATGTGCAAGCAGCCTGTGGACGCCTGCCACGCCTACATCGTAAATCCTTTCAACCCTGTTGCCAAGAGCTTCTGCCGTTAAAGCCGCTTCTTCGGACGCCGGGATATCGGTAGTCCCAGCCGTTATCACAAAAATATAACGTTCCTCGACTAAGCTCAGCTTTAAGAGTTTAAGCTGTTTTATTACAGCCAGCCTTGCCACCTTGCTGTATTTAGCGCCAGGGAAACATCTTTTTATCTTTTTGAATACATTTTCATCAATACGTGTGACTATTACCGGTCCTGTCCCGCGCGCAAGCTCTTTTGCAATGGATACTATCTGTTCCGGCGTTTTTCCCGTTCCGTATATAGCTTCGGGAAACCCCTGTCTGGAATATCTTCCTGGCTCAGCGCAATGTCCTTTCATAATGTCTCCGATCAATTGTCATTATTCAAAATCAACGGCCTCGGCGAAATATGGCGATTCCCAAACACCCAACAGAAGCGCGTCTAACTCTGAAAGTTTCGTCAGCTTGTTGAACCTGTCCCTTATCTTCGAAGCATTTGGCAATCCCTTAAGATAATATGAGGCGACCTTCCTTAGAATTATTATGCCCGTTTTTTCTCCGTATTGTGCACAGGACAGAACCGCGTGCCTCTTGAGGAACGCGAGCCTGTCCTCCATTGTTGCCCCGCGGCGTTTCTCGCCGTGTTTCAAATATTGCTCGATCCTGTTAAAAATCATAGGGTCGCCTATAGCCGCGCGCCCGATCATTAGGCCGCTGCATCCTGTCTGCTCTATAAATTCTTTTGCTGAAAGCTCGTCCGTTATGCCGCCGTTGCCCACTACCGGTATCCTGGCCACCGAAACAGCTTCTTTTACGGCCAACAGGTTAGGTTTTCCTGTGTGCCCCCATGAAACAGGCCTCGCATGCACGGTGACCATTTTTATGCCGCACTTTTCGGCAAGCTGCACCATTGCGGGTGCTATGTTTTGCTCCGGTGTGCTTCCTATCCTTATTTTTATTGTTGCAGGAACCTTTATCTTCTTCGCTACGGCTTCCATGATATCCGCCGCGATCTTTTCGTTTTCGACGGCTTTCGACCCGGCGCCTGTTTTAACTATCTTTCTAACAGGACAGCCGAAATTTATGTCCACTATGTCAGCTCCCTCGTCTTCACTTATTTTAGCGGCTTCCCCCATCTGGGATGGTTTTGAACCAAATATCTGAACGCTAATCGGCCGTTCGGCAGCGGCAATCCCCATAAGCTTTCTTGTCTTTTTGTCGCCGTAAACAAGCGCCGTGGCCGAGATCATCTCGGTGCAGACAAGCCCCGCCCCGCCTTCTTTTGCAAGCGTGCGGAACGGTATGTCCGTCACACCTGCCATAGGGGCCATTATCAGGTTATTAGAAAGTTTTACGTTGCCTATTTGCATTTTAGTTCCAGTTTCTAAGCGTAAGCCCGGGATCGATATCCCTAAATGGCGCTATCGCGCCCTTCAATTTCTTAAATTTATGGTACCCTGCGCAGGCTATCATAGCGGCATTATCGGTACAGAGCCATGGCGACGGGAGGTATGCTTCCCTGCTATCATTTTTTGCGGCCCGCGAGAGTTCACTGCGCAGCTCAGAATTCGCCGCTACACCGCCGCCTAAAACTATTCTTGAAAGCCCGTACTGTTTCGCGGCAGCCAGTGTTTTTTTCACTATGGTTTCAACGACAGCTCGCTGGAAAGCGGCGCATATATCCTTAACCTTCAGCGAGCTATTTTTCCTTACCTCGTTGACCACGGCGGTTTTTATACCGGAGAACGAAAAGTCCCATGTTCCCCACATATAAGGCCTTGTAAAATTGATCTTTTCCGGATCTCCGGTCCGCGCGAGCTTGTCGATGGCCGGCCCGCCGGGATAAGGGAGTTTAAGAAGCTTAGCGACTTTGTCGAAAGCTTCGCCAGCGGCGTCGTCCCTTGTCCCGCCCAAATATTTATATCGGCCAAAATCCTGTATTATTGTAAGTTCTGTGTGCCCCCCGGAAACGGTGAGGGCTAGATAAGGAAGTTTTAGGCCGGGGTGTTCAAGCAGGCAAGCGTACATGTGCCCCTCGATGTGGTTGACGTCGACCGCTGGTACACCCGTGACCAGCGAAAGAGTCTGCGCGGCTACCTGCCCCACAAGAAGCGAGCCCGCGAGGCCCGGCCCCCGGGTGTAGCATATAGCCGATACCTTTTTCGAAAAATCCTTAAGAGACACTCCGGCTTCTTTTAGGGCACCGCCCATAACGGAGTTTATGTTCTCTATATGGGCCCTGCCGGCTAGTTCCGGTACTACTCCGGAATATTTTTTGTGTATCGGTATCTGTGAAGATATAACGCTGGAAAGGATCGAATCCCCGTCTTTTACTACGGAAGCCGCGGTTTCGTCACAAGATGTCTCTATCGCGAATATCAGCATTGTTTTAAATTTACCCGTTCCCGACATCTAAACAACTATTTTTTTGCTGCCGGTATGATATCCGTAAGATAAACAAATTGAACGCCGTTCTCTTTATAAAGAGCCATCGCCGACTTTAAAGCCGCCGGCATGTACTTCTTATGTATATGCCCTATGACAGCGCATTGCCCGTATCTCTTTATTTTCCTAAGCGCCGCTTTGAACTGTTTATCCATGAACACCGGGTCATCTTTGAGGTCGACGAACATGCTGTTCTCTTCGAACGGTATACCTATCTCCCGCGCAACCATGCCGCCCTTTGTTGCAGTGCTGGTAGCCGAGTCAAAAAAGAAAAGGTTCTTATCTTTTATAAGCTTTAAAAGTACCCTCATCTTTTCCGGATTAGATGTGAAGCGCGAACCCATGTGGTTGTTGACGCCAACCACGCCTGGCACCGCCGAAAGGTCGGAAAGAAATTTCTTTTCTATCTCCTGGCTGGTCATTTTAACAAGCAGCGCGGCTTTCCCTGGGTCAACTTTAGGGTATTGCTCGGGCTCAAGCGGGAGATGCAGAATATATGGCATGCCCTTTTTTGAAAGTTCAGCCGCTATTTGTTTTGAAAAATGTTCGTAGGGCAGGATGGCGAAAGTTAACGGTATCCCGAGATCAAGGAAAGGCCCCAGGTTATCTTTGTAGCCGACATCATCGATAACTACGGCTATCCTCAACCCATGTGCTTGCGCGCGCGGCTCGGGTTCAGGCTTAGGCGTATCCAGAATTATCTTTGAAAATAGTTTCTTGTCGTTAAACAGCTCATAGCTTACTTTATCGTTTGCAGGGTGTGACTTAATGAACGAATAGTTGTGCTTTTTGGCGAGAAGCCGGACATTGTTTTCAAGTTCAGAAAGCTTTACATTGTTATTAAGCTTAAGCTCTCGGTAGTATTCTACCCACACCGATGTGCCTGACCTGCGTTCTTCTCGCGACTGGCTGACAATATCGGAATTGGTAAAACCAGCGCCAGTCAGCGCGTCCGTCAACTCGCTGTCAAGCGCAACAGAAGATCCTGACAAATTCCCTGTTTTACTCTGGAAAAATCCCCATATAAGGACTCCCAGAAAGAAAAGAGCGATAATGTAAAATATTTTAATGAAGCCTTTTTGACCGCTCATGTATTCCGTAAACATTGCTCCATTTGAGCTAAGATATTTATCTTTCTCACTTGGGAAGACTTGCCCAGGGCTATTTGCCGCCGTTGAGTTTAGACAACACATCCCGAGCGTTCAATATTTCTACCGCGCGCTGGAGCACGACGTCTTCCACCCTGTCCTGTTTTTTTACTGAGGACTCCGGTGTTTTCCCGGGAGGGAACACTTCTTCGGACTGCATATAAAGCTTGGCCTCTGTTTCCCTGGGCACTTCAATGATTATGTCCGGCGATATGCCGCCCTTGCCGGTCTTTTCGTCCCGATGTATACTGCGGCCTGAAGGAGTGTAATATTTCGCCGTAGTAAGCCTTAAGGCGTTGCCATCCGGGAAAGGAAATATCGACTGCACGCTCCCCTTGCCAAAAGTTGTAGTACCCATAATAAGCCCGCGCTTTAAGTCCTGTATCGCGCCTGCTACGATCTCAGAACCCGGAAGCTGACCCCCTGTTGACAAGCACTACCATCGCCAAATTATTATAAGGAGCCTTTCCCGGGGATAAATATTCCCTGCGGCTGTCAGGATTGCGGCCTTGCGTGTAAACTATAAGTTTTCCGTCACCTATGAACTCTTTGCATACGTCAACGGCTACGTCAAGCAGCCCGCCGGGGTTATTTCGCAGGTCGAGCACCAGCGCTTTCATGCCGGCCTTCTGAAGGTCTTCAAGCGCCTTACCCATATCCCTGTCGCTGCTCGCGCTAAATTCCGTAAGCTGAATATACCCAATGTCGGAAGTCAACATCTTTGAACGTATAGTTTCGATCTTGATCACTTCGCGGGTAATATTGAAATCTAGCAATTCTTTCTCGCCTTCTCTGGCTATGGTTATGTTTACCTTTGTCCCAGGTGCGCCCCTGAGCTGCTTTACCGCGTCGTCCGTTGAAAGGCCCTGGGTGCTTTTGCCTTCGATCTTAACTATCTTATCATCCGGAAGTATCCCAATCCTGTAAGCCGGAGTGCCGGGGAGCGGTGTGATAACTGTCAGCCAGTCGTTCTTTTCCGATATACGTATACCAAGCCCGCCGAACTGGCCTTCGGTCTCGGTTTTCATTTCCTTATAAGCCTCAGGCTCCATGAACTGAGAGAACGGGTCGAGCGTTTTTACCATGCCATGGATAGCGCCGACTATAAGCACCTTGCTGTCCCTGGGCTCGACATAACTTTCCTGTATTAGCCCCATGACGTCCACAAGGAGCTTCAATTGTTCGTAGGTTTTATCTACCGTAGCCTTAACAGGCGTACTTACAGAATAGCTGATACTTAACGACAAAGTCGCGACCAACAACACTAACGAGATCTTCTTGAACACCTTCATTTTTCCTCCAGGTCAGCACTAATAATTATCGACTTATTTATTTTAGCCAAAGTTCAGGGTCTTCCACCTTATTTTCTGAACGCACTTCAAAATACAATATCGGTTGATCGGCCCCAAGTTTACCTATAACCGCCGCTTCCTGAACTTTCTGGCCTTCCTGCACGTATAGCTCGCTAAGCTGGCCGTATATAGTGTAAAATCCGCCGCCATGATCTATAACGATCATCTGCCCGTACGATCTGAATTCCCCCGAAAAAAGAACTTCACCGCGGCTAACGGCTTTAACGTTCTGAATTAGCGGCGGCCTTAATCTTGACACCGTTAGATATTATATACGTATCCAGGTTCTGGGTGTTTGTTCTTACCGAATTTTACTACTATTTCTCCAGCTACTGGCCACGGAAGGTGCTTCTTCTTTTCTTTAAATTTTTTCTTTTCCTGCGCTTCCAGTTCTGTCTTCTTTCTTTCTTTTTCCAGCTTGATTATCAGTTGCTCGAGGGCCTTGGATGTTTCAGTGAGTTTTGTTATCTCGTTTTCAGCGGCTATTCGTTTTCCTATAGTTGTGTTGAGCAGCGCTTTCTTTTGATCCTTGGCGCCGGCTTCATCCTGAAGCGTTTTTTCCTGCTGAGCTTTTAATTCGACGAGCCTTGCTTCGGCTGTCTGCCATTTCGATATTGCCTGTCTGGACATCGATTCTTTATTTAAAGCGTTGCCTACATACGACCTCTTCTGCAGCATCGCCTCAAAACGCATGTGCTCGGTTATGTTGTCCTTGAAAAGCGTATTGTACCCGTGGTGAACCTGGAACCATTTGTTCGCTTCTAGGTCAAGCGCGTTTACCCATTGTTGTTTTTCCCAACCCGCGAGCTTAAGCTCTTTTTCTGATTGAACCAGCATTTTCTCGGATTTTTTTATTTCTTTCTTAAGCGCCTCTCCTTTTTTCTGAAGCCGGGAGAGTTCCCTGTCTATTTTTGAAAGCTCTGATCTAATGCATTTTTCATCGAGCAGGCATTTTTCTTTTTCTATTCGTTTCTCTTTAATGCTCTTCTGCAGTTCCTGAAGGCTCTTTGAACTGCTCTCGATCTCCTTTTTGTACTGCCCACCGGTGGTCGGGTACGCAGTTGCCGCAGAAATGAACATGATCATGAGAACACAGATATTCGTGTATTTCAATCGTTTTCCCAGAACATTACCGTCAAAATACCGCCAAAAGTCAGGTACAGGAAGTACTTCGCCGGCATCCGAAGAACATCCGTTCTCGCCAGTTCCGCAATTATAAGATAGAACAGCCCTGCCCCTACAGCTCCCGAAACGGCCCCTATTAGTATGTTGTACAGATAGCCGAGAAAATCTGCTTCTTCATTAAACCATCTGAAAATGAATTTTGCCGCCACGATAAGAAGAATGGCCGCTGCGGCTATCTTCCCGCATATCTTATATATGTCAGCGAACTTACCTGTTTTCTCTATAGCGGAAAACAGATTATCATCAAATGCCGCCTCTTCAACGCCTTCGATCCTATCCACTTTCTCTTTAAGCTTTTGAGCCGACAAAACGCTGACCGTCTTTGGAGTGATAATATAGTATGGCGAAAAAGGGTTTTCTCCGGACAGTATCACGTTCTTTAGTTTAGAGTTCTCAAACTGAGCCTTTTCCAGCACCTTCTCTTTTGGCATGTAATCGGCTTTTTCTACTCCGTCAAGGTTGACGAGTTTTTCCAGTATAACTTCTGGTGCCGACTTGCAGTCCGGCGCGATGAAAACCGCTATTTTGGCCTCAGGTAAAAAGGATTTATTGAAAAGGCTGGCTTGGCGATATGCGTTAAAAGCAAAAGCAAGCAGCGCCGTTGTGAACACCGTTCCAACAGCGAGCATTACTTTTGAATTAAAAAGAGGTTCTGTTTGGCATATTTGTGTATTTATTGAAAAATAGACAGTTTTTACATTCAAATTATAGAATATTTGGGCTGATTTGTAAACAGCGTAAAACGGTAAATGCTGTTAGAAGCGGCTGGTTTCAGCAGGTAAAAGGCAGTTCCGAGTTCTTTTTCGCTCTCATCTTAAAATCCGGCAGGATCTTCTTGGCTGTTTTTTTGAATTCCTCTCGCCATTCCCACATATCGAGTATAACCGCTAGCACAGAATAGTAATTTTCTTCTGTCATGTGTGAAATATTTTTTTGGCCAAGTTCCTTTAAGAAACGGTCTATCTTTGCGTCATCGGATATACCTATAAGTGGGACCCCGTACAACAGCGCTAGTATGAGGCCGTGAAGCCGCTGGCTTATGATAAGGTCCGCTTTGCCTATAGTGTCATAGATATCATCGAATTTATTCCACCTTACCAGCGTGGCTTTGGCCTTCATAAGGTGCATCACACAAACTGAGAATTCGGCGTCGTGTTCCGGATGAAAAGGCATAAAAACGAGTTTAGCTTTGAGCCTCTGGCATATCGCGTCAGCCAGTTTGGCGAAAAGTTCAGCGCGCCATTTCGATTTAGCGGGAGGACGCAGTATAAAAACAACCGTAGGCTCGTCCCTGTGTTGTTTTTCTATATTAACCTCTTTAAGCATGACAGGGTCAGCTGTAACAGTTATCCTGTCTTTAGGCAGCCCCCACTTTACAAGGAGGTTTGATGAATCGCTTTCCCGAACCGTTATGCCGTCCGCAAGCTTGAACACCCACGTGATGAATATCCTGTTTACGTACTTAAGGTCGTTTACGCCGGCTCCATAAATATAAACCTTTTTGCCGAGTATCTTTGCAAATAGAATGATCAGCAGATAATAATATAGGCCCTTACTCCCGGTACTGTCCTGGAACAACCCGCCGCCGCCCGAGAGCAGAACATCGCAGCGAATTATCTCGCGGACCACCTTGAAAAAGTTCCATCTGCTGACAGCTCGTAATTTGTGCCTTGTGGAGGTTTCATGCGGCTTTACAGAAAGAACTGTAAGCTCGATATCATCTCTTTTCGAAAACAGCTCTGTGGCTATAGTCTCAAGGATGAGCTCATCGCCCGCATTGCCAAATCCGTAGTAGCCCGAAATAAGTATTTTCATTTCTTTACGATATGTGCCCTTATTACTTTATAAAGTTCTATAAAAATAACACCTATAATAAATCCAAAGATCATGCCAAAGACTGTTCTTGTCAATGAAACCGCGAGCGGCGAGTGCGCGTGTAGGAATGTATTTAGTACTGAGACCTGCCCAACCATTCCGGCAAGTATAAGCCACGGATTTTTTAGATAAAAACCCAGCAGCAGCAGAGGGTGTCCTATCAGAAATTCCTTTGTCCTGGGCCTTACGAACAAAAGATTTTCCAGGAACTCACGCAACCCCTGGTCCGGCGTCATCCATTCGGCCGCGTTGTTGCCGGAGCGGATAAGCAATACAGCCCCAACCGCCAGAATGGCCGCGGCTATGATAAAGTGCTTTATCTCGAGCCTTGTGTTCCAGAAATTCTTCAATTGTTCCCACCTAAACAAAATGAACACCGAAAGCATCAGCGGTATGAAAAATATTATCCTGACCATAGGCACATCGGCCATCTTCTGCATAAAATAAGCGTCATAAAGCATCGCTGATATAAGTACTCCGCCAAACAGGCTCACCGCGTTCACTGCCGCGAACGAATACATGAAATTGTTTCTCTTGAGAGCGGTTTTCAGCCCCAGCAGCGGAATTAGTACAGCGGTTAGGAACACGCATATTTTCCAAAAACCAAGCCTGCCATGTGAAGGATAATCCGGAGGGTTTGCCGTATCAAGCTTGTAGCCGGCATCCTTGAAATTCTTTGCTGTTGAACGCAGATAGCTCATATTATCTTCGATTGACCTGTTCTTCCAGAAACGAAAATAAACGAACCTTATGCTTCTTTCTTTTACAGCACGCATCCATCTGGAAAGCCAGAAAACCGATTCCTGGTTGTGCCCCAGTTCAGCTTCGTTTATTTGGTGACCTCGTACAAGAAGGCCGGGGATACTCCTCTCGACATAGTCTTCCCCCGACACAGCGCAGAATTCCATGCTTATGTACTTGATCCGTTTCTCGCTTATAATATCCGAAAGGTCATGTTCTCTTCCCTCATAACCCGGCACCACGGGGCTGTCCCACATAATGCCTGAAACATTCTCCGTTGATATCTGACTTATCCACGCAGGATTGCAGGCATCTTGTATCCTGTAAACTGTCTTAAGGTCTTTAGTAGCCAAGAAGAGTTGTTTGTCTCTTGAAAATCCTAACGGCATGCTCTCGCTCCAAAATGGAGGGATGAATGTGGTGTCCACCGAGGGCGTAAGAAGATAATATTTACCGGCTTTTTGTATTTTAGAACTTATGTTATATCTGGCCTGAAGAATACCGGATATGTATTTTAAGCTGCTCTGGTCTTGCGAAGCGATCAGGTTGTTCTGAAACCATGCCGCCCTGTGCGACAATATCCAGCAGCTTGGCCCTTGAATATTCTGGCCCGGAAAAATATATTATCTTCCCTGACCCCGATAGTGTTGACAAATTCTCTTCTGCAATAGCTACACTGGTTACGCCTATCGCCCTGCTTCTTTCAAGAAAATCGCTTATGGCATAATTGTTCAATGCGCACAGGCTGCAAACCTCGTCCCAATCCAGGCATATCTCTACACTGTCATTTTTTGACTCGTTGTTAATTCTCGAGACAGCAGTTAACACCGCCCATCCCAATAGGGCGCATAAAACCAGCATCAAAGGCAGGATAATTCTAAGTTTATGACGGTAACTGCCGAAAGTATTGACTATCTTCATTGTTAGTTACTATTGCAGTATATGCAATATGGTCACTTTATTTTTTTAACAACCTATTCTGCTTCTCTCAGATATTTCGCTGCTTCTTCCGGAACGACCGGGTTAATGTAAAAACCAGTTCCCCATTCAAACCCGGCAACCTTCGTCAGCTTAGGGATTATCTCTATGTGCCAGTGGTAATGCGGAAGCTGTGGCTCTTTGAGCGGCGCCATATGCAGGAGGTAATTATAAGGCGGCTTATCAAGTACTATGTTCATTTTGTTTATGACGTTTTTCATAAGAGATGCTAGGTTTGCAGCCTCATGTCTCTGAATATTGATGAACTCAGAGTCGTGCGTCTTAGGAAGCACCCACATCTCGAATGGGAAACGGGACGCGAACGGGCAGAGCGCGATGAAACCATCATTTTCCGCGACCACCCTGCTGCCTACGGCCAACTCCTGCTTTATTATGTCGCAGTATCCGCAGCGCTCTTTGTAATCATAATAGTTCTTGGCGCCGTTTACCTCTTCCCTTACTCGCTTGGGCACGATTGGCGTAGCAATTAGCTGGGAATGAGGGTGCGACAGCGTGGCGCCAGCGGCCATACCTCGGTTCTTGAAAATAAGTATGTATTCAAACCTGAAATCGCGTTTAAGGTCGATTATGCGGTCACGGTAAGCCCAAATAACGTCTTCATATTCCTGATCGGTCAGATCCGGTATTTCCTTGTTGTGATCGGGCGTTTCTATTATGACCTCATGCGCGCCTATCCCGTTCATTTTATCGTACATACCCTCGCCCTGCCGGTTGAGCACTCCTTCCACTTCCAGTGCTGGATATTTGTTCGGCACTACTCTTAGGGTCCATGCCTGCGTGTTCCTCCCACGGCCGGGTTCTCCATAAGCGATGATCTCTCCGGGTGTCATCTTTTCGTTGCCCGGACAGAACGGGCAGCCTTTATCGCCGTGCGTCTCGGGCTCACTCCTAAAGTCCGTAGGCCGCCTTCCTCTTTCAGTTGATATTATTACCCATCTTCCTATAATGGGGTCTCTTCTCAATTCTGGCATAATATCCTCCATTGTGGATTTATTAATTTAGGCATTGCGCCATGTAAACAGCGGAATGAAGCGATGCTATTGATTTATGCGTTCCAACGCCCTCTTTGATTCTATTTTATCAAATTTGTAGCTTAATGACTTTTCAAATGATTCTTTTGCTTTTGCGGTATCACCAGCGGAAAAAGCCTTCATGCCGATCTCATAGTATTGCTGGGCAAGTTGATCATTAACCTTATCAAGGGCAGCTTTTGCCGAGCTGAACTCCAGGTTCAACTCAAGGGCCTTGTTGTATGACTCCGCGGACGCTTCAAGCTTGTTCTCAGCCGCAAGGCTGTTGCCTTCCTTGTAATACTGTTCGCAGAGGGCATTCTTTGACGCGGAGATGTAATGTTTTGAACTCTCGGAATATTTAGTAAAATCACTCTTCTCGGCCGCTTCATGAGTCTTATTGAAAGCCTTTATGGCTTCCTCATAATCGCCGTTCTGGTAAAGCTTCAGAGCTGCGAAATACATGGTCTCGATCTCGTTTTTCACCCTGACATTTTTATATGCGGCCTTATCTGCCTCGGCTTTTTTCTTTGCCTCATCTGTCTTCTGTTGGCAAACAGCAACATAGTCCTGTGCGTCTTTTCTATTCGGATCAGAAATAACAACGGAACTGAAATATTTCATTGCTTCTTCATAGTTACCCTGTCCAAAAAGCTCAACACCTTTGTTGTAAAGCTCGCTGGTTTGAAGTTCACTTATCCTGTTAAGTTGTTCGAATATGTCGTTGAGGTATTTTGCTGCTCTCTGTTATTTGGGTCTAAACGCAGGACTTCCTGGAATTTCTCTCTTGACGCTACATAGTCGCTTTTATCATACAAACCAACTGCCTCATCCCACAGTTTCGTGATCTTGGCCTTGTCAAGTTGTTCACTTTCGGGTTTTGTCAGCTCGCCTGTAAGGTCTTTTATCTTGTTCATTCCGGCCAATGCTTCCGTGTTCACTGAATCGATGTTCAAAACAAGGCTGTAGTATTTCCTGGCTTCTATAATGTCGTTCCTTTCCATGTCGACATCGGCCTTTCTCAGCCACCTGTCAACCTGGACCTGCCTGTGGTGTTCCATTTCGTCCAGTGCAGAGTTGATCCTAAGAAGGTATTCTTTAGATGGCAGGTGCCCAGGGTAAACAGAAAGTATATCTTCGAAAATCTGCCGAGCACCGATATAATCTTTATTGTTGTATTTATCTCGTGCAAGTTCGAAATACATGCTTAAATAATGATCATAAGCCGCCGTGGTATTTGTGAAACTCTCGAACGTAATCTCAAGGGCTATTGTTTGAACCGCTGAAATATCTTTCATTGGGGACAAAGCGTAGCGCAGTGAAAAATTATTAAAATTGACCCCGAACCCCATGCAAAAACCGGTTGCCGCGGACTCGCCGCCTTCTTTCCATCCGCATTTTACTGTTAGTGGATAAACAGGCGAAATACCTAACCCGGCCGAATAGTAATTGTTATCAGGATCGGACCCAGCATCTAGCACGGCAAAAAAATCGTTTGACATAGGCAAGTCGTACCTTACTGCCAGGTTCGTTTCAGTAGGAAGGTTCCCGGATATTACATCATAATTCGGCGAGTTGCCGATGTTACGGAGCACAAGCGCAGAACTCACACCCTCAGCGATGAACGGCATTTTACAGGTTCCACCTATATCTACGGCAGTAACATCGGATGTGTACCCAGCAAGATTGCTGTGTACGAACTTTATGTTCATCCCAAGCGAACCGTACTCCCGCAGTACCGGTACTTCAGTTCTTAAAGGGATCGCGTAATTGAAAGTTATGGCAGTTTCACCGCTCTGAGGTATATCGTACGTAACAAAACCAGCGTAGTACCCTTGTATGGCGCCGTAGTCTAAATAACTTGCACCAGCTCCTATTGTACCGAATTTAAGCGGTACCGCTATGCCGGCAAAATTATACTTGATATCGCCGTCGAATACTGTACTAGCGAAGGAGAGTTTTGGCTGGAAATTATCTGCTAAAGCCGCGGGGTTAGTTATCATCGCAGCTGGAGAGGAATTAAAGGACAATATACTGCCACCGAGAGCAATCGATTCCGGATCAATGTTAAGCTTTAGAAAATCTCCGGACGCATTTCCTGCATTTTGTGCCAGAACAACCGTGCCGGAAAACAAAAAAATAAGGCCTGCGGCAAAAGCTATACTGAACAAGCCCGCCACTTTGCGCATTATTGGTTCCTGCCGCTCATTCTTAAAAATTTCCTTATTTTTAACGATAGATCGATGACATTGAATGGTTTAAAAAGATAATCTTCGGCGCCGTAACTGAAGCATTTTTCGACAGCACCTGAATTATCGTTAGCCGTAAGCATCAGCACAGGAAGCTTTTTTGTTGAGGGATCGTTTTTCACCATTTTACACAGCTCAATTCCATCCGGCCCTACAGGCAACGACACATCAAGCAATATCATATCCGGATTGATTTTTTTGATATTTTCGACAAGGTTCTTGCCGTCATTGAAAATGACCGTATCATACCCCTGTTTCACAAGCATATTCTTAAGCATCTCGCATATCTGCCTGTCGTCCTCTACGACAAGAATACTGTATTTCTTCTTTTTAAGTTTCTCTATCCTTTTAACAAGATAGCCCATATCAATCGGCTTGATAATACAGTCATCTGCCCCCATTGCGAAAGCCTTGTCTATATCAATAGTACGGTCGCCTGTTATCATTAT
Organism: Endomicrobiales bacterium; assembly: GCA_963794945.1. Lineage (GTDB taxonomy): Bacteria > Elusimicrobiota > Endomicrobiia > Endomicrobiales > CAWCFT01 > CAWCFT01. The sequence continues at coordinate 56,068 of CAWCFT010000012.1, read as the reverse complement.
AACGTGCATGTTTGCATTTTCCGGCTTTGTCTTTATCTGTTTCAAGACATCGAAACCATTGATATCGGGAAGCCTTAGATCAAGAAGCACAACGTCCGGACGGGACTCTTCAGCTTTTTTCAATCCTTTAAGTCCGTCAATAGCCGTTAGGACCTCGAAGCCGTTTATCTCAAGCCCGGCAGTAGTTACCTCCAGCACCATCTCGTCATCGTCAATTATTAGTACCTTAATATTTTCGTCTTGCACGCTGTCTTCCTCCTTCCCGCAGTTTGCAATTATACTTTAATGACCTTTACCCGATCAATAATTGGCTGGCCGCCGTTGCGTTTCGTTATTGAGGGATCATTATAAGCAGTACTGGAATATAACTTGATGCCAGCTCGATCGTAACATCAGAACTGTCCTTAATCTCCATTTTTTCCGTTACGAGTTTGTATCCCGGCCTGCGCAACCTGATAATGAAAGAGCCGCGATCAAGCTTTATTTCCATTGGGATATCTGCCGTTGCGCCTCTGAATTGCTCCCTCTTACCGTCAGATATACTCAGAGCAACGTCCTTTAATGGCATTGTGAATTTCTGGCTATCTCTGTACCAGTCCTGAATGATCTGAAGTTTCGAGACAGTGTCTTCACTTTTCTTAAAAACCTGCAACTGCTCCGGGACAGGTTCCCTTATATCAATTTTCAATCCGCTGACCTTTCCCGCAAGGTCCATTAATTGTTTATCTGTCGATCTTTCAGTGGAACATCTTGGCATAAATATTCCAAATACTGCCAAAAGCACTGCGAATATTGAGCCCAACACCAGCGGATGCCCTAAAAAGCTTTTCTCTTTGGCAGATTTAGGTACTTGGTTCTTCATATTATTCATAAGCTTTTTTAATATCTTGTCTTCAGCTTTTGTTTCTTCAGGAGTTTCTTCATCAATTGTTATCACTTTACCTGGACGTGAGTCGTACGGGGGAAGCTCTGTCTTCTTGTCATCATATATGTTCAACACTATTACGGTAGTATTATCTCTGCCGCCAGCCGTATTTGCAGCTTCTATCAGCTTTGCAGCCATCTGGTCCGGTGTCGATTTATTTGAAACCATTATATTTCTTATCTGGGTATCATCCACTTCACCGTTTAGCCCGTCGGTACACAACATTATATAATCACCATCTTTGGCGTATTCTGGTTTGTAGTCAACCTTCACTTTCGGAGCCGTACCGAGAGCTCTGGTTATCATGCTTTGTATCTCTGCCGTTTTTACTTCTTCTTCTTTCATTTTACCTTGGTCAAGCAGCTCATTAACCTTGGAATGATCTTTAGTAAGCAGATCAAGGACTCCATTCCTCAAACGGTAGACTCTACTGTCGCCCACATGTAATATATGCAGTATATTAAGCCTGGGATCGAAATAGACTCCGGTAACGGTAGTACCCATGCCGGAAAGCGCAGGATATTCTGATGAGAGATTTGATAAAGCCCTATTAGCAAGCCTTATGGCCGCCAACATCGTAAGCAACTCGAACTGGGATATACCTTTAGGTTTGCCAGCGATGAGAACTATCTCCTCTTTTGTGAGCATGTCAAAACATCTCAACATCATCTCTGACGAGTACCTGCTAGCAAAATCTCCAGCCGCACCGCCCCCCATGCCGTCAAGAATGAAATATATATTCTTGCCTTCTGAAATTCCGTAGCTGTCTTGGTTTTCCCTGCGGACTCTTCCTGTGTTTGTTTTTGCACTGAAAAATACTTTCATAGATACGCAACCCTGGGCCGTTTGCTCATCTTCTTTTTCTTTAAAGCAACCCTAATAATGAACAAAATTAGCAGCACAAACACTCCTAAAATAGAATAAATTATATAATTTGTGATCTGGCGCCTGTTTAGCACCTGCCCAGACCTGAAGTTATTACCAAGGAATTCCGGCCACGTAACTGCGCTTTTGAAATCCCTGATGTTTGTATTGAGTATCTGAACATTATTAAGCATGTTGCTATATACTATATCTATCTTCCCGTCCCCTTTCACGTCGCCAACAGCGACTGATGATGTTATTGGCGAGTTGCTTGCCTTTACGTTCGCCATGACCTCCATTTCTCTTCTGACAGGATTGTTTTTAACAATATAAATCGAACCATCTTTGGTCCCAAACACCAGCGCAAAAATTCCCTTTTTATCTATATTTATAAGCCCCGGTGATGACAACAGCCTGTTCGGCTGAGGAAAGTCAAGTTTCCAGAGAAGTTCACCGGTCGGATATTTTGTGTTACCCTTAAGCGCATAAATTGAACCATTAGCTGAGACAGCAACAACATCTCCCAACCCGTCTCCATCAACATCTACTATAACCGGGGAAGCATTGTGTTTAAGCCCAGCCGGCGGAACAGGCTCTATAAAATATGTCCATCTGACTTCGAATCTAGTTATATCTATCGCAGAGACATACTGAGGCACGTTGGACTGGACAACAACTTCAGGGACACCGTCTCCGTCAAGGTCACCAACACACGGTGCGGCGGCGATAAGGTGCGCCTTTCCAGTCTTTTCAGTCAAGTCAACGGTCTTCTTGTTGCGCGTCTTGCCGTCAAAGAAATAAACCTTGCCGTTATTAGCTGCAATAACTACCATCGGAGAAATATTTTTCGCCTGTATTATAACCGGTGAGCTGTAAACGGGTCCGTCAACATATTCGGTAAACTTCTGCCCATTTTCATAACCTGCCGAATAAATAAAGCTGACCATACCCTCTTCTGAAACCGTAACAACGTCAGGTTTGCCATCACCATCAAGATCGCCAACAGCAGGGGAATTTTCGGAAACACTCCCTCCAAGCATCTCGCGCCGGATAATGCCGCCGGTCGCGCCATCTATGATGTATAGCATTGAAGTATCAGAAAGGACTACTATATCCTTTATACCGTCACCGTTCATATCATACAGCAATGGGGACGTCTTTCCTGAATTGAATATCTCAACCGGCTTCCAGACCATCGAACCCTTCTTGCCTTCCCAAGCGAACAGAAGTCCGGAAGAGTTCAGATAAACTATCTCGTTTTTTCCATCGTTTTTAATATCTCCAATAGCCGGCGAGGAGCTTACATCGTAATCCGGCGGCGTCGTGCGGACGGGGTTCTCTTCAGGTGACCAGTAGCGGTTTATGTCTACATCCAGCTTTCCGGGTTTACTGCTCAATATCTGTATGCCGTTCAACCCAAAATATAAAAGCGTGGCCGCCGCCCCAACTATCAAAATGTTAACAGCCATTATGAATGACTGCCTGATCTTAAGAAGGAATATCCTGTGGTTTTTGGGCACGCCGTAATCTTCCCTGTCAGCTTCGACAAAGCGAAATATCGTCCTACCGATAGCTATTTCGTCGCCTGGGTTGATAGAGATATCATTTAACTGTCCCACCTTATTTCCGTTAACAGCTATTCCGCCCGTCGAACCAACATCAGTGATCTGGCAATGGATATCTTTACATGATATCTTTGCATGGCCTTTAGATGCGGTCATATCACCCGCTAGGACAATGTCATTTGGTATCCCCTTCGGTGATATATTCTCCCTGCCGATATATGTATCTCCGTTAGGAGAGACTTCGTACTTTCTACCCTCGAATTTTCCGTAAATTCCCAATAGGTTATACATCTTTGCCGGCAAGACCATCGTCCTTCCGGTCTCGTCCTCTGATTTTTCTTCTTTTGACCCCGGACGGAACACTATGGAATGGAGGCCGATATTTACAACATCATCATACCTAAGTGGCTGTTCGGTAATTGAGGCGTCGTTAACTCTGGTACCTGTAAGCGTATTCTTGTCTTTTATTACATAACCGTTTTCCTTTTTCATTATAGCGCAGTGGTATTCCGAAATATTCTTATCAATGATTATAATGTCATTGCCTTTTGAACTACCGATATTGATGATAGGTTTCCTATTGAACCTATATTCGGCTATAACCTCCGCCTTCTTCTTGACTAGGATTTTTGGCATAAATCCGACTCCTTTAACTATTTGTTTACTTTAAAATCCGCCTGCACATATACTTCCAACTTCATTAACTTGCTTGCTGATATACCAACTATATTCATCTCGCAATAAATAGCGCGGCAACCATGCTAAGCCCCATACTTATCTTGGCAAGCACAGAAGTATTTTCAACAGCGTCTTTAGATCCCGAACGAACGCTTGATATCTGTTCATCACTCTTTGTATTATCGATATCGTTCATCCTTTTTTCAAGTTTTGATAGCCTTGAACGGGTCTGAGCGAGGTCCTTCTTCATTTTTTGCGTATCTGCGTCCGACCCGCCGTTTCCATCTTGCTGCGGAACCCTTTCCATAGCTTCGACTTTCTTTGAAAGCTCGCTTAGTTCCAATTCAGTTTGTTCAAGATTTTTTTTAAGTTCTGTCTGCTCTCCGGATGAAGTCCCTTCTTGCGGTTTCAGGTTCATTACTTCGTATCTGAGCCCCATAAATACTTTTGATTTACCTAGTGAGTCATCAAGAAGCATAGGCATATTCGGCGCAATGTCATTTAATATCTGGGTAATGTCCAGCTGGGATTTATCTTCCGTATCTTCTTTAGAAAAACGTTTAGCGCCGGCACCACCTTCAAGCAATTTTATCCTGGCTTTCAATTCATCAAATTCTACCCTGGAAATATTTTCTTTTTTAGGTATTTTAAGTGATTTATCGTACTCGTAAAGCGCAAGCATTAGGCTTCCCCTCGTGATTGGCGCATCCGTAACGAATACATCTTTTCCGTGTTTGTCGACGAACCTGGGCATCCTGGGTTCGAAATTCTGGATCACTTCGCTAAGAACAGGATCAGATACATCCTTCTTAGGGTTTGCACTCGCAAACTTGCTGGCGCCCCCCAAAAGAACTGCTGCAACCAAGAACGCTGAACAGATTTGAATTTGTTGTTTCATGTTTTCCTCCGGTATAATCTTCTTTATACCAGACATCTATATCGCATTAAAAGTACATGCTAACCGAAATATTATCTTTGTTTCCCAGCGAGTAAGAACCCATTGCATAATCCAGCTGAAGATAGTAGCCCCAGAATGATATATCCAGGCCCATACCCATAGTGTAATTAATGTTACTATTTATCGCGCTCGCAGAATTATCTCTATCTTCAACTGCATACCCTTCAAGCCCGCCCCTTAAGAAAATACCTTCAAACAATATGCCGTTTTCACTGCCTAGCTTTTTTTCCCAGCCGAACTCTGTTCCAACGTTAACTTCCATCGGCTCATCTTTCCTTTGCACTATATCAAGGCTTCCAAGTATAGAAAGATATCTGCTCAAACCAAATCTGTCCGACACCCCAAGCTTTGTCATAAGCCCTGCTGAATCATCCCTGCCGTTAGCCCATGTAAGATCAGCTCCGCGATCAATAACCAGCCCGATCCCAGCGTCACCAATACAGTAGAGCAAGCCAAAACTCGCGTCATAGCCGGCTGCGTCCGCTCCTGCGATCTTTGAAAAAGCTTGATTTATATATGTAAGCGTTGCACCTGCATAAAGATTGTCGCGCGATGAAAGCAGAGGAACAGCACCCGAAATAAAATATGCATTTTCAGTGTCTGCAAATGTGTCGCGTACTATCTGGCCCGACGTGTCAAGATACGAGTAAGTAACATTGTCAAGCCCGTTACTTATCATACCCGCAGCAATTGTACCCTTATTCAAACCCGCGCGGCTTATAGGACATGTTACACCCATAAACTGATATGACGGGGTTATGTCGCTTAATGTATCCCACTGCGTTGGCCCCAGCGATTGAGACATTGTCGTCACACTGAACCTGTTGATCCTGGCAAGGCCGGCTGGGTTCCAGTACATGGCTGTTGGATCATCACAGACCGAAACAAAGGCACCCCCCATTGCCAGCGCCCTTGCGCCAACTCCGGAGTTAAGGAAAGCCGCCGCATCTGTCCCAGCGAACGCAGGGCCTGCAGCCAACAAGAGTGTTAAGAGCACTGTGCCAGTTCTTTTAATATCCATTAAGTTGAACCTATTTTATTTGTGGCTTAGTAAAAACATATCTATTTCTCTTATCATTTGCCAAATATTGCCAGCGATTTATACTTTTTATACGTGCCTTGATCTGTCTTGGCTATTAACTCGCAGAAATAAACGCCGTTTGCCAGCTCAGATCCGCCAAAGTTCGTGCCGTTCCATGTGTCTTCGCACAGGCCCGGCCCCCTGCTTTGATTGTCCAATACAACTTTAACTATCCTGCCGCTCATATCATAAATATTTATCCAGACATCCGATTTACTACCGAGCACGTATCTGATGACAACAGGCTGAACTTTTGGATCAAACGGCGATGGGTATGGTATAAGGTCCGCTATAGCCCCATTTTGCGGAATGAACAGCAGAGGAGTCGACCCTCCTACCTTGCCCAACGAATCGGTAGCTGTCACAGTAAGTTTATATTGAACACCTGGCGAAAGCGCCGGTCCATCGTATTTATAGGTCAGCATGTTTGTTGTGGGAACAAATATACATTGACTAGATGATAAAGGCGTGACCGTAGCTACATTTCCACCGGCTGCGCGGTCGATTATAACCTGAACTGAAAGCGGTGCCGCCCCTCCGGTTATGGTTGCCGCTATATAGGGTGAGATGCTGGTGAACTCGCTTTTGACATCAGGTTGAGTTATCACGATGGAAGGCATGTCGTTCGTTGTTATTATGATCTGGTAAGGGCTGGATTGGCTTTGGGCGCCGGCATTATTTGTTACCATCCATTGGATATAATTATTTGTTCCTTCTGTAAAGCTATCACCAGCCGTGTTTGGTATGCTTATCGTGTAAAGGGTTGATGTAGAGTTTATTACGGTGGCTGAAGCATCGGCACGCCACCCATTAAAATTTGCAATTCCAGAATTAGTTATTCTGTAATTAACCGAAGACACCGTATTGCCGCCTGTATTTTGTAAAACAACCGTAGCAGTGACTTTTGTTGTCGGCTGCAAGTTGTCCGAAGTAGGGGACGGCGAAACAAAGTTCATATTAGGATCAGGTATCGTCAGAAGTGAAGGGCTAAGAACCTGGGCAGGAAGATATCCACTATAGCTCCTGTAGCTAAAGCTCGTGCTGTTCCCTGTAAACGGAGACAAATTCGCTGTATTTTGGTAGGAATTTGATGTACTGTTCCCGTAGGCGCTACTAAAAGAAGGAAAAACATCATTTGTCACGGCCATTCCTGCCGTAGACACAATAAAAACCATCAACACAACGATAAAATAAAATATTATATGCTTCATATTATGGCATGTGAATCAATACTCACTATCATTGTCCTGGACCGCTGCTTGGTTTGTCAAGTTTAGCAAAAGAACCTATAGTCGTGCCTGTCGATACGTACACCCTTTGGAATGTATCAGGGTCACCGCCACTACAGTAATACAACTGTCCCACGGCTGATGGTGTCATGCCCAGCAATTGAGATACGGTTACACTTTGTAATCCAACAAAACCCGTGGCAGTCATGCTTGAAATAACCAAATTGGAAGCCAGTTTTGCGCCAGATATCCCGGCCGCAGCATTAATATTAGCATCGTAAATTACACCGTTCGCAACAGATGACGCTATAGCCGCGTTACCGGAATTACTTGCGTACGCCGCAGTAGCTGTAAGCACCACGTTCGCGCCAGTTATAGTAAGGGACGAACACTGTACCTGGTTGAATACATTATACCCGCTGTGTGTCTGTGTTGCAGTCAACAGAGCAAATGCCGATAAACTGTTTCCGTTCAATGCCGCGGCGTTGGTCGCGTATGCTGATGTAGCTGTTAGCACTACGTTCGCGCCGGTTATTGTAAGAGACGAACATTGCACCTGATTGAATGCATTATACCCGCTGAAGCTCTGAGTGGCAGTTAACAGAGTAAAGGCCGAAGCGCTGTTGCCATTCAATGCGGCAGCGTTGGTCGCGTATGCTGCTGTAGCTGTGAGCACTACGTTCGCACCGGTTATTGTAAGAGATGAACATTGCACCTGATTGAATTCATTATACCCGCTGAAGCTCTGAGTGGCAGTTAACAGAGTAAAGGCCGAAGCGCTGTTTCCGTTCAATGCGGCAGCGTTTGTCGCATAAGCCGCCGTGGCAGTCAGCACTACGTTTGCGCCGCTGATAGTTATAGATGTCACATAAACCTGTCCGAATGTATTAAATCCTGTAAAAGTGTTATTTGAAGCTAAAATTGCATTAGCTGATGGAGTGTTCCAAGTTCCGTCACCTCTAAGGAAAGTCGTGTTAGAGGCTGAACCAGCTGAAGTATATATTGAGCCGGTTGTTACTACAACGCTATTCGGAAAAGTTCCAGCATTAATCTGTGAAGTATTTATAGAAATAGAAGCCATCGTATAGGTGCTCCGCTGCACAGCCAGTAGAGAGTTGTTTATATTACCTGTCGAAATACCAACAGAATTCATCTGGTTTTGCAATGATGCGGTTGAATTAGCTATATTTACTCCATCTATAGCCCTGCTCATATCTCCAGCACCAGATGGGGTACCCCAAGCCCCGTCACCTCGAAGAAAAGTGGTATTAGAAGCTCCAGCACCATTCGGAACATAAATTGATCCTGTTGTTACCACTACCTGATTAATTAACGTGCCTGCGCCTATTGAACTTGCTGTTATAGCTCCAACTGAAACGTTATCCGCATACTTGCTTCTGAATGCATACGGGCTTGTTGCTAGTGGTATTCTGGGGGTCATTGGCGAATCTGTGCCGACTTGAATTTCAAGATAATAAGTCGTATCAAATGGAAGATATGAAAGGGAGTTATTAATGCTGCCGAGCTGTACGCTGTATAACCCGTTCGTCACAACTATACCATTATTACCTGTATATGACTCTGTCCAGGTGGATTGAGTAGTGCTGTAATTATAATTATAAAGCGAAAATGTAAAATTATAAGTTCCATTCAGAGCTTGCCCAGTGTTGTTAGTAAGTTTACCCTGGTAGCTTATCTGCGTAGGCACTGCAGATTGCGAAGCGCCTACGCACATAATCATGAGTGCTGCGCCTAAAAATATTTTCGTTATTACTTTATTAATCATTTCTTCCTCCGGAGAGAGCGATTCTCTCCACTACTTTCACTTGAATGGTTTTCCGCAATTGATACAGAATCTCAGTTTTTTACCCGGCACAACCTGGTACACTTTGCCGCAATTCGGACAAACTATTGTATTGCTCGACCCCTGATTCACGGATACCGGTGAATGGTTCGAGGCAGATTCGTAATCGGAGTTTATTAAGCCGTCCCCTGCCAGGTTCGATTCTATTTTGTGCGTAGGAGCAGCATAATTTTGTACCCTGTCAGGCAGTGGAGGAAGCACTGTTCCGGTTGACACGAGCGGGATATCTTCTTTGAGGAACATTTCTACATTTTCTTTGCTTGCTGCAATATTCTTTTGAATGGATTTTTCAAAATATCCTTTTGCTACTATTTTGATAGTGGTCGTGCCGTGCAGAACTTCACTTTCCCAAACTCCAGCGCCGTCAGTTTTCCCAGCGGCCTTATTTGACAGCCACACGAACGCATCGTTTATGGGTTTCTTCGTCGCCTCGTTTTTAACTGTTACCTTCAGCTGGGCATTCTCGTATTCCATCTCGCCCTGTATCATAGACTTATCGCCTATGTTAACGTTTTTCATGATAAGCGTGCGGTATTCCCTGTCACCGTCAAAAGTAATGTTATATGTCTGAACCGGCAATGCTAGCCTCAAAGGTTTACCGGTAGAGATACTTTTACTTATATTTACTCCGGCTCCTTTTATTCTCACGTTAGTCATAAAAGCTTCGTTGTGCTGTTCCTTCGATCTTACCCTGATAGTAACCCACTTATTCAGGTAAGCCGTATAGTGCGTGTTCGAATCCGGTGCAACACTTATCTGTTTCACGCTTTCATCATATTTTCCTTCCGGGTCAAGGAACCTGACCTTATATTCACCCGCTTTCATTGGAGCCGTAAGCGGCGTATTACCCCTTGACTGGGGCTCACCTTCCACCTGGACAACAGTATGCGAAGGCACTGAGTCAAACGATATATTTTTGAAAAGATGCCCCGTGAGATTAAATATCGCTCCGCCTTCTGCGTTCTGCACCTGGTAATCCCAGAACTTCTTGTCTACTCCTCCGAAAGCGTCATCCGGGTTCGGCCGCGTGAAATCTATGTTACATGACCCTTGTCGGCTTTCCTTAGCTAATGACCCCAGCTCTTCGAATCCTTTGAGCTGTATCTTAAGCGTATGCTCGCCTGAAACGAACTCGCCTTTGCACGGAGTAACGTTGAACTTATTGCCGTCAATGAACACTTCGGCTCCTGGCGGAACAGAATTTATCGCCAGTGTGAACTCAAAATTCACGTCTATCCTCTGCAAAAGTTGCCCGCCTGTTTCTTTTCCAGGTTCTTCTATCTTGACTACCCGCTCAACTGTCCTGAAATTTTGTTTTACTGCTGTAAGGATATACACACCCGGCTGAACCTTGCGCAGCTCTATAGGCTGCGAGCTGTCGGCATTATCGAGCACAACCTTTCCTTCACGTGTTTTCAGTGACACCATAGCACCGGCCGGAACGGTAGTCAGCACTATGTCCGGCGGATATATTTTTGAATAGATCATCTTACCCATAGGTGTTATATGTATGAAAGTGTCAGCTATTGTGAACAAGATGAAAGCTATAATAAGGGCAAAACTGAAACGTATCGCCCTTTTGCTGTATATCTTGAATTTAGTGACAAGCCAATCGCCCACCTCTTCAAAAACGGTCTTTCCTTTTTCTTCCCCCTTTGATGATTCGCGTTCCTGTCGAGGCACTGCTGACACTTGTACAGATTCCTGCACACTGACGCTGACCGCGATATCGGGTTCCTTTATGGCTTCGACAGGAGGAGGAGGAGGAGGAGGTGGTGGTGGCGGCGGCTGAGGTGGCTCCGGTGCTTGAACTGCGGATACAGGCTGAGCTTGCGGTTTTGGCTTTTGCTCAGGCTGGGCAGGAGGCTCAGGGATGATAACCGGTTCAGGAGTAACAGCTTGGATCTCTGGCTCAAGATGTTTCGTTTTGATCTTGGGTTGAGCGATCTCGATAGGCTCGATAGCTTCGCTTTGCGGTGGCACGAATGGGTTGCTCCCATCGCTTTCCGGGCCGGTATTGGTCTCTCCTACTATAAAATCTTTGCAGGTTATCTTGATCGTACGTGAATTATTCTTTATTTCCTGCATGTTGAGGTTCTTTATACGCTCGCCGAAATCATTTTCAGCCGCGAGCTCTTCGGGAAGCATTCTTCCAAGGAATATCGCAAGGTTTTCTGTAAGCTCTTCAGTTTCCTTGCCTTTTAAGAGCCTCCTTAGGTCGCGGAACATCTCTATGGCTTTTTCATACCTGTTCTCTTTATTCTTCTCAAGGGCTTTTTCTATGATCCCTGGCAGCTCGAAAGGCAGGTTCATGTTGTCAAGGAACGAGGAATCGAACTTGGAGTTAATTACCTGTTCGCGAATTTCAGCCGGCTCGCCTTTGTAGAGCTGCGTCCCAGCAAGCATCTCGTAGAGTACAATACCTATGGAAAATATATCCGACCGGTGGTCGACATCAGGTTCACCCTTTATCTGTTCAGGGGACATATACGGGTATTTACCCGTAACTACGCGTTTCTTTATCCCGTCACTCATTTCATCGGCTGTTTTCGCTATGCCGAAATCACTAAGTTTAACATTGCCGTCGAATGAAAGTATCACGTTCCCAGGAGAGATGTCCCTGTAAACGAGGCCGTACGGTTTGCCGGTAATCGTATCTTTGGCTAAGCGGTTGGCAAAGTCAATAGCTTTTAGCACGCCGCTCGCGATAAGCACCGCGAGTTCCCAAGGGATCTTAACGTTCTTCTTGTTGCAAACGCTTATCAAACGTTCGAGGTCTTTGCCAGTTACGTAATCCATCGAAATATAGTAGCTGCCGTTAGATCCTTTCCAGAAATGCTGTACGCGCACTATGTTCTCGTGGATTATATTCTTTGCTATCAGCGCTTCCTTGTAGAGCATCTCCACATATTTTGGCGCGTTGTATTCTTTAACAACCTCTTTTATTGCTACGTAATTCCTCAAAGAAAAATCGTAAGCGCGCCATACGACTCCGAAGCCGCCTTGCCCGATCTTCTTGACGATCAGGTATTGTTCGTTGATGAGTATCTGTCTTTGTTCAGCCATAATTTATGCTCAGTAGGCCTGCCCCATGCGCAAACCGTTTAGTGATAATGTTGACGGAAATATATCAAAATATTTGAAATATTTTTGGTTGGGTTGAACTGCTGTATGATAGAATTTGTTGGTAATCGTCAGGAGAGGTAATTGAGCGGTTGTTGTGCTGTAAAGTAATGTATTTTTATGGGTCATTTTTTTATAAGCCGCCAAGCCGACTTAATTCTCTTTAATAAATGAGCACGAAATTGTCATTGCACCCGATACATAGAAGAATATAGCAGAGAATTATTTAATTGTCAAGTTTTATAGCTGAATTTACCACGTTTTCCTTGATTTTTAGTTACAGTAAAAAATGGTAACCTAAATGCAATGGAGCGTTTCAGGAAGCAATACCGCATTTTTCAAGATAAAGGACTGATTTGGCCACTTCAGAAGCAGTTGATTTGGGATGGGCTTCAACAACCTTCAATTGAGAACTATTTACGAACGGCTGAAGCACCTTGAAATCAAAGTCGCCGCTTCCCGGCGCAAAATGGTCTGATAGCCCTCTCAGGTCGTGAAGGTGCATGCCAACTATTTTCCCTGTGAAAGGCTTCAGAAAATCAACGTGTTCTTTTACCCAGCCTTGTCTGACAAACATCTCAGCGTGGCCAGTATCATGCCAGTAACCCGCAGGGGCATCGGGATATTTTTCGAAAAGTTGAACCAGTTCTTCTATGTTAGGCATTTCGTGAAAATGGAACCTGTTCTCAAAACCAAGGATTATTTTACGATCCGCAGCTAAAGGCAGTATATCGTCCAGGCTTCTCATAAGCTTTTCAAGGTATTCTTTTGATCTTTCCGAGCGTGCCTTTATGAACGCGTCCCAGTACTTGCCGTAGAGCATGCCCTTTCTGCTGAAATCGCGCACATACTTTGCAAGTTCCTTGCCTGCAGGGCCGGCATTTACTTCCCCCAGGTGCATAACAACGGCTTTCGCCCCAAGCCTGGCGGCCCATTCAATAGTCCGTTTTGTGTGCTCTATAGCGAGCTTTCGTTCATCTTCATCATCCGAATTTAGAATGTATCCGGAATAGATCGTCCGTCCGTGTGGAAGGTTCTCCAGAACGCGGACAGTAGTTGTGCAGGCTAGATATCACTATTGCTTTTTTTTCTACAGATACTAGCGCCTCGCGCAGCATACTCTCCGGGACGGCAACATTGAGCTCCAGGCATTTGAAGCCGAGTTTGTAGGTCTCGTCAAGTAGCTGCCGCCATTCGCGGCACCTATTTATGTGGAAAGCAGTTGAAAGGGATAGCATGGTTTAGTTCTTTTCGGGCTCTGGCTCGGGTTGACCTTCAGCTTCAGCCCCTGCGGCCGGATCGGAAGTTGAGCTGTTTTCAAAAGGAAGTTCCTGCACGTTCTCAACTCCCTGCGTTTCAGGCGCGGCGTTTTCCGGAGGTGTGAGTTCTTCTATTGAAGGCAGTTCGCTCAAGTGAGTTAAGCCGAAGTGTTTCAGGAATTCCTGTGTTGTACCATAAAGGAGAGGCCGTCCTACGGTCTCTTTTCTTCCAACGATGCGGACGAGCTTTCTTTCCAGCAGCGTTTCAAGAACCCCCGAAACTTCCACCCCTCTAACTTCTTCCGCTTCAGAACGCGTTATGGGCTGCTTGTATGCCACGACCGCGAGGGTCTCCAGCGCCGAGTTCGACAACTTAAGTGTAGTTTTATCCTTATATAATTTGCGAACCCATGTGCCGAACTCTTTTCTTGTTGCGAACTGCCAGCCGCCGGCGACAAAACGCAGTTCTACCGGCCCCTGCCTGCCTTCGTAGTCCGATGCGATCTCTTTTATAAGCGCTTCGATATCCGCGTCTCCCGCCTCGCTGCCAAGGATGTTTGATACCATGTACTCAGGCATCGGCTGGTCCGCGCTGAATATCAACGCTTCGATGATCTTTTTTAGTTCGTTATTTTCCATTTTATCCGCCTTGTACAACTAGTTAATTGAAAAATAAACTTCCCACGACCTCACGGATTTCTTAAAAATGAATCACGAATCAGCTGCCGTTCTTGTCAGATTCCGGCTTTTTCTCCGGCTCGGGTTGTATGTTTTGTTCCTGTACCGGCTCCAGTTGTTTTATGGTGATAGGCTCAGCTTCCGGCTCTGCATTTTGCCGCCCGGCCTGATCTGCCTGATATTCCGCGGATTCCTTTTGGAAATCAAGTTCTTCCTGCCCTTCTTCCGCCGGTTTCACAGCAGGTAACGGGAATTGTTCCGTTTCTTCAACCGAAGGTTCAACTACCGCGGCTGATCCTGTATATCCTTACCTCGCCGAATATCTCTTTCTGCCGCGCTATCACCTGTTTCGAGCCTGATGAGCTCGAGGATCGCAAGGAAACTGACCACAAGGTCTATCCGGCTTACCGCCCGCTCGAGCAGCTCTTTGAAAGTTATGAACTCTTTTCCTTCTACAAAATCCAGTATATCCCTGATCTTTTTTTCGATCGGGATCTCTTCGTAAACTATCTCCCTGACGTTGGTTGGCAGCTCGGTGAGAACCTCTTTAAAACTGTTTATAAGGTCAAATAGTGAAACTTCTAAGGTAAAATCCGATTTGTCAATGACCGGCGCCGGCCTGTAGTATATCTGAGAGAACTCACTTTCCCTGTTGCCGAGCAGTTGCGCCACTTCTTTAAACCTCTGGTATTCAAGGAGCCTAGCTTTAAGCTCGTTGAGTGGGCTTTCTTCTTCAGCCTCGCCCTCGGCGCCCGGCAGCAGCATCCTTGATTTTATCTGCATCAGCGTCGCCGCCATAACAATGAAATCTCCCGCGACTTCGAGGTTAAGCTCTTTCATCGCTTCCATGTACGAGATGTATTCCTGCGTAATGCTGGCTATAGGTATATCAGCTATCTCCAGATCGTTCTTTTTTGTCAGATACAGAAGGAGGTCGAGCGGCCCTTCGAATACTTCGATGTGAACATCGTATGGCATAAATATTCCTATTTCAAATATCAAAAATCAAATATCAAAAATTCACACCCGGTGAACAATTAAATAAGTTCCCCAAAGGAGGACAATTTAACTTTGATTTTTAATATTTAATCTTTTAATTTGACAGCTTTTCTTACTTCTTTCATAGTGTCGAGTGCGGCCTCTTTTGCCTGCTTGCCGCCTTCTTCTAGTATTTTTTCTACAAGGTGCTTGTCGCTGCTCAACGCTTTCCTTTTTTCTCTGAGCGGCGCGATCGCAGCATCCAGCATTTCCATAAGAGCTTTCTTACAAACAACACAGCCCCTCGCCCCCTGCTTACACTCGGCCTCTACCATCTTTGAGTCCGGATTGAATATCTGGTGGAACGCGAAAACCACGCAGCCGTCAGGATGCCCCGGGTCGTTGGCGCGTATCTTGACCGGGTCCGTGAACATCTGCTGGACCTTTTTCTTTATCGCGTCCGTCTCTTCTCCGAGTGTTACCGCGTTGCCGTAGGATTTCGACATCTTCCTCGCATCTATTCCAGGTACACGAGCGGATTTTGTAAGTATGGCCTGCGGCTCAGGGAATATATCTCCGTAAAAATTGTTGAAGCGCCTGCATATCTCTCGCGTAAGCTCGAGGTGCGGCAGCTGGTCTTCCCCCACCGGGACAGCGTTCGCCTTGTAGATAAGTATATCAGCCGCCTGAAGCACAGGGTAGCCGAGAAAACCAAAATTGTGCAAATCCTTATCCTTGATCTCTTTTAGCTGTTCCTTATAAGTCGGGCACCTGAACAACCAGCCCAGAGGAGTGATCATCGAAAGCAGGAGAAAAAGCTCTGCGTGCTCAATAACATCTGATTGGCGGAATATAACGCTCTTCGCGGGATCTATGCCCACCGTCAGCCAATCAATAACCATTTCGTTCGTGTTCTCTTTTATCTTTGAGGTGTCAGAAAAGTTTGTTGTAAGCGCGTGCCAGTCCGCAACCATATAAAAACACTTGTATTCGTCCTGCAGCCGCACCCAGTTGTTGAGCGCCCCGTAAAGGTGTCCTAAATGGAGCTTTCCGGACGGACGCATGCCTGAAAGTATTCTTTTCTTATTCATTAAATTCCTAGTAATAGCCTATTCCGCCGCCAAGGGCGCGTATTATAAGATCCGCCACCGGGCCAAGAATGGTCCAGAAAATATTCGTAGTCATCAGTATCACTATGATGATGAAACCATATGGTTCGAGGGCAGCGTAGCGGTAAGAAAGCTCGTGCGGAAGAATGCCCATCACTACCTTGCTGCCGTCAAGCGGAGGTACCGGGAAAAGGTTAAAGACAGGCAGTATGACGTTAATGACTAGTGTAAGCTGCATGATCTGATAAGCCGCGCCGGCCAGGCCTGCGGGCAGCAGCGGAAAAGCTCTCAGCGCCCACATGATAAAAGCCGCGGCGACGGCAAGCGAGAAATTCGCTAGCGGCGCGGTAAGCGACACCCACACCATGTCACGTTTGGGGTCGTTAAGCCTGTAAGGGTTTACCGGCACGGGCTTCGCCCAGCCGAACATCGGCAGGTGGCTCATGAGGCATATGGCCGGAAGTATTATAGTACCGAAAAGGTCTATATGCGGGATAGGGTTAAGTGTCAGCCTGCCCATGATACGCGCCGTGTCGTCACCGCGCTTTTCGGCCATCCAGCCGTGCGCATACTCGTGAAATATCACGGAAAAAAGAAGTACTGGCAGTTGTATTAATAAGTTCATATTAGATTAAAAATTAAGAAGATTTTGAAGATTCGAAGGTTATTATACCTTCAGTGTTAAATCTTGCGATCTTCTAAATCTTCCAATTTGTTTTGATAATTCTATATTTTTTGAGGGAAATTGTCAAACACATGCTTCTTCGCTTTGGCGCGGGAAACGATGCCCGACCTCGTAAGGCTTTTCAATATTTCCCCTATCCGAGGGCCCTGTTTGTAACCCATTTTTATAAGGTCTTTGCCGCTAAGCGCTGGTTTTGCTTTTACCGGCTCAAGAAGCTTTTCAATGGAGTTCTTAAGCTTATTCGGGAATCTCAGGCTCGCGTATATTTTCATGCGCGCTTCCACCTCAGACCCGGACAAAAGAAAAGCCATTCTTTCATCGATCGTTCTCAAACTTGAAAGCTGTTTAAGCCTGGTGGATACAACCACACCCGGCAAAAGTTTGCCGGTTATTTTCCATTCATTTAGAATATTTAGAGCAGCGAACGGATTTTTCTCGCCAATAATCAGGATTAACTCTCTGAACAGCCTTGAGGGTGAAACATATGATACGTAAGAGGCTCCAGACACTGCCAGCATTTCAGTTGGTTTGTCTATTTTATAACCCCTGCCCGCAAAACGGGCCAGCCGGAAAATCCTGGTTGGGTCGTCTTTAAAACTGCGATTATGTAGAACCCTCAAAACCCTGTTCTCCAGATCCTTCTTGCCTCCGTACATATCGATGATCTCGCCAGCGCTGCCCGGTTTAAGGCTCACAGCAAGCGCGTTTAGTGTAAAATCTCTGCGGGAAATATCGTCTTCAAGGCTCGAAAAAACAACTTTAGGCAGCGCACCTGGCTTGGCGTACGTCTCTTTGCGGGCAGTTGCGAAATCTATATTAGCCCCGCTTGAAGCCTCTACCGAAAAAGTACCGAATTGCGGGTACGAAACATAGCTGCCTTTGACAAGCTTCGCGGCAGCCTTCACAAGAGGCAAAGGATTACCCTCAACAACAATGTCCCAGTCGAGGTCTTTTTTTCCCGTGAGCAGGTCTCTGACCGCTCCTCCAACAAGATAGGAGTTCAGCCCTTTGGCTTCAGCTATACAGCCTATGCGCGAAAGCGTTTTATTGATCTTTATTTTTTTCAACCCTGGCATCTTTTTTCCTTTTCTCCATCAAGTAATAAATCAGCGCTCCTGAAATTATAACCGCCGCTGCGCAAATTGTTTGCCACATGTATCTCTTGAACAAATTCTTAAAGAGAGCCAAACCCTCCGGCCCGGCAAGATATACACCCGCCGCTGCCATTCCCCATGACAACGCGTAGGTTATCGTGCCTAGCCCGTAGTAAACCTTTTTACCCGTCTTTTTTCCCAGCCAGGAGCCGCCTATGATCCCAATGTAGCCGACTATCTGGTTGGTAAGCAGGAATACCATGCCTATGATGAATTTGATCGAATGCCCGTGCATTTTGTTGTCCTTTGACCCAAGGCGCCGGATTACCTGGAGGCTATTATAAGATAGTTGGATTTTCCCAACGGTCTTAATTTATCATTTTATCAGTTTCTTGTCTATGAGTGCTTTGTAAAATGCCTGGTTAACCGGGTACTTCCTTTGTAACAGCACACCGACATCTTTCACACAACTATTCATGTCGCCGGTATAGTAGTAAGCGAAACTCCTATTTGCGTAAGCCTCGTTAAAGTCCTGGTTTATCGAAATCGCTTTTGAAAAATCCTCTATGGCTTTTCCGTACATCCCCTGCTTAGCCCGTATTATGCCTCTGTTATTGAATGCCTCGTAGTACTCGGGGTTTTTATATATCGCCAGGCCATAATCGGCGGCCGAGGCTTCGAGATCGTTCAGCGCGGAGAAAGCTATGGCCCGGTTATATATGGCTGAAACGTACCCGGGATTTTCCCTTATCGCGGAAGAATAATCTTCAACAGCTTGCCGGTATTGGCCGAGGCTCGCGAACAAATTCCCACGGTTATTGAGAGCCTGCGGATAACCGGACTTAAGAATAAGTGCCTGGCCGTAGTCCTGCAGCGCTTTATCAGCTAACCCGGCTTCCTTATACGCGTCGGCTCGGTTTTTATAGGCCTGTGGGAGAGCGGGATATTTTTTTATAGCGTCGTTCCAGAGAGTAAAACTGTCCTGCCAGACTTTGCACCTCGCGTTTGAAACAAAAGATAAAACTATCACGATCAATGCCGCAATGGATACACTCATAAACCTTGGGAGTCGTTGAGGTTTTTTCCAGAAAAAGGCAAAGCCTTCCGAAACGGCGAAGAATATCCCTATCGAAGCAATGTAGGTGAACCTGTCGGCCGGAACTTCCTGCCCGAACGGGATGAGCTGAAGCACGGGCAGAAGCGCTGCGACAAAAAATGCCGCGCCGAACGCGGCTATCCTCGTCCTCCTCATTGAATACAAAGCTGCGGCAGCAAGAATGAAAATAAATATAAAAGGTAAAGCAGTAAAATGAAAATAACTCCTCCACTCGCGCCCAATGTAGGGATAGAAACACGAGAGGTTAACCGGCCAGAATATCTTTGCGATATAAAATATAATGCCGTTAACCGCTCCCGACAATCCCGCCGCGAGGTTTATAACCGGGCGCACAGGGGCGTCCTGCGATGAATAATGGGACCTTACTGTTATAACGCTAAAAATAATCGACAAAATAAAGTATGGAACTTTTTCAACAGCAGATTTTATATCTATCTTTCTTGATCCCAGGTAATCGAAAAGGAAAAGTGCGACAGGCAGAGTAACGGCCATTGGTTTTGACATCAGTGAGAACAGGAATAATGCCAGCGAGACCGCGTAAAACCGCTTTTCGTTATTCATCTTGAAATATATATAGGCTATGATCGACGATAAATAGAAAAGCGCATAGAGCACGTCTTTTCGCTCGGCTATCCACGCTACTGATTCCACGTGCAGCGGATGCAGTCCGAAAAAAAGCGTTGTAAGAAGGGCAACCGGGGCGTTCCCGCCAATAAGCAGTATCATCCAGAAAACCAGTAGGCAGTTGATGGTGTGAAGGGCAAGGCTCGTTGAGTGATAAGTCCGCGGGTTGAGGCCCGCTATTTTGTATTCGCAGGAATAAGACAAAAGCACGAGAGGATGGTATAGCCCGCAGTAGGAAGAAAAGAAAATTCGTTCAAGGTTCTTTGAAGTGATAGTTTTTATAAGCGGATTGCCCGTGACAAGGACATCGTCGTCGTAGTTTGTGAACCCTGCGGTAAGTACTGGCTTGAAAACAAAAACTACTGAAATCGGGATCAAAACGGCCAGGATCGCGGTTCCGATATTTTTCATCTGTTATTTAACGATCTTTTTGATGAGTTTTTTGTCGAGCTGCCATTTGTCGTTGTGTTTTATGAGGTGGCGTATCCGGTCGTAGCATGAAAGGTTTTCATTGTGTTTGAGCAGGCGGTCAAGGCCACCAAGGATCTCTTTGCGAAGGTCTCCGCCTTTACCCGGGAGCCTCGGCAGAACCTTGGGCACCTGCGCCTGCCGCGCGAGAGAAGGCTTGAGCTTTATCAGTTCAAGGCCCAGGTCTTTGGCGCAGTATTCAAGTATCGCTATCTCGTCAGTGTCCTGCTCTTCGCCGCGAACTATCTCGGTGAGGGTGTCCAACCCGAAAAACAGCATAGGTTCGTAATCTATCGTCTTCCCGTCGCTTGCCAGGTCCGCCGTTGCCCTTTGAAAATCTTCTTTCATTTTCGCGGCCCAGTGATCGGCCTGGGAGGCAAAACTCAGCGGGTAGATGAACGCGATTATCTCGTTAGCCGGGTCGTGATAAAGGATGAAATGTTCAGCGTAAAAAATCTGGCCGCAAGCCGGGCAGCAAACCACGTTAATTTCCCCGCAAAGTAACGCTTCCTTAAGTTCGGGGTCCTCGCCCGCGTTTATCGCGTTCCACAGTTCCGCCTCGAACGCTTCACCGCACGGGCATGTTATCTCTTCAAGCTTCGCGAATGACATATTAATTCCTTATTAAAAATCAAACATCAAATATCAAAATTAAGGTTAACAGCTTAAATAATATATTTTTTGAAGATATTTTTGAGTTTTACTTGTAATTTGATCTTTGATTCTTGATATTTGATCTGACTTACACTTCATTCTGGCTCTTTTAATACTGCTTATTGAATGTAATATAGCAGAATTTAATTAGCAAATCAACCGGTGAGAAACAAAAACTATTCACGGTTCGTTCTTTCAAGCAGTAACCTTGTTTCAGCGTCGCCAGGCTCAAGTATCAACAGGGCCTTCATCTCGGCGACGGCCCTCTCTTTGTCCTTTATTTGAATGTAGGCTCTCGAGAGACAGTAGTGCAGCGCCGGGTCGTACGGGTTTATAAGGTTCGCCTTGGAGAGTGTTTCGACCGCCCTGTCGTAGTCGCCCATCCTGAAATAAAGCTCTCCCAATGTTTCAAATATAGTAACGTAACCCGGGTTCTTTATAGCCAGCGGCTTTGAGTTTGTCTATCGCACCCGCGGAATCGCCCGCATCTATCAGCGCTTTCGCGGTTTTTAGAAGTATCACCGGGTTCGCCGGTTCAATGGCCAGGGCTTTTTCGTACTGCGCCGCAGCCGCTTCAGGTTTACCGGCTTTTCTCATTAGGTCGCCAAGCCGCACCTGGCCGCGCAGGTCGGCGCCTATAAACTCTTCTTCGGGTTGTTTATCAAAACTAATTTTTTCGGTAGCCGCGCCGGGCGATTCATCTACCTTTCTCGCCTTAAGATTTTCAATGAACTCTTTTTCAAACTTCTCCTCGTTTATTCCGAGTGTCTTTTTAAAAGCCCCTTCTTCGCCGCTTACGGCCATATTAACGGCAAGCTTTGGAATAGACTCCTGGCCGTATTTCGAGCGCATGAAATCCACCGCGCAGGAAACCTCGGCAAACGCCAGAAGAATTTCGTCCTGGCTTTTAAGGAACACCAGCGACGGGTGCATTTTTTTAAAAGTAATGTAAGTATTATTCTTTTTAGCGGAGGCAAGGCTGTTTTTGGCCGCGGGCGAAAGATATTCAGGAGGCTGTACGCGCCAGGAGGTTTCAAAGTATTTCGCAAGGCCCTCCTGCAGCCATAGCGGGCACACGCCTCTGCTTAGCCTGTTGACCGTAAAGTGAACATATTCGTGGCACATCGTGTCGGCCCAAGAGTAGCCGAGCGGCAGGGCTTCCGGAGAGAGCATCATTATCCGGTTGAACTTGCATATGCCCACTGTCCCGCTTTTTTCAAGGACGTCCATGCTCAGTGTTGAAGCCGGTGAGAACTCTGTTTTCTGCGGGTGGATTTCAACAAGCACTTTCTCGGGAGGGTAATAGCCGAACTGTTTTCCGATCGATGCGTATATTTTCTCAAGTGTGTCCAGAGCGTAAAGGGCCAACGCTTTATCTCTTCCGCTAAGTCTTAAAACAAAATGTTCACTGCTAAACGCTTCATGATCTTTGATATTTTCGGCAAGCAGCGAATAATAGTCCCCCATCGCCTTTCTTTCGTGTTTTGGGCTGTCAACGGCAGCTGCCAGCCCCATTTCAGATGCAGCATCAGAGTACTTGCCCTGGAAAAAGTATTCTTGCGCCTGCAGGAATTCCCGTTCCGGCCCTGCCGGCGTTTTAGCAATTACAGCATCGGCTTCTCCGAACCGTCCTGTATCAAGTAGGGTGTCGAACCCTCTTATGCCTCCGGAAGTAAATGAAGCAAACCCACGGCAGGAAAGAAACAGCAACAGCACTAATATTAAACATTGTTCGTGCCTGTTTTGTCCGAATATTTTTGACATTTGATCTTTGATATTTGATATCGCCATATATTTATTCCGTCAGCCTGCGGTAATACTCTCTTATCAGTTTTTCATATTTCTGCGGGTACTTTTCCTTTAATGCCTCCATTATTTCCTGCCTGAACTCTTTGGGCGGCTTGTAATCGTCTTTGCCAGGAAGCTTTACCCTTGCTGTTTTAAAGCCGTAAGATCCGCCGGACTTCGTCTGCACCGTACCCGAGACTTTACTGCCGGAGTTCCCCTTCATATCCGAAAGGCGGCCCTGAGCGCTCTTAAGCCCATTCCGGCCCTGTTCGAGTAGTTCAAGCGCTTTCTGACCGGCATCCACCGCGCCGCCGGTGTTCTCAGAGCTTATCTTCGCCGCGACATCATTCATGCCGCTTCCAGCCTCGGAAAGGTTCTCGAACGCTTCCGGTTCTATCGCCGTGCTTTTCCTTGTGAAATCCTGCATCTCTTTGTGCAGCGAGAAAGTCTTCGCGCCTAGCCCAGTTTCTTCGTTAGAAATGTTCTCATATTTCCCAGCGCCGGGCTCATCGCCGGCGGGAGGCGTATCTCCCTTTTTCAGAGTCTCGAGAATATCTTGTTCACCTTTTATGACAACTTGCACGTTATCAACGGTTTTTGCTCGTTTTTCGGATGTTATTTCAATCAAAGGGTTCACGGCCGTTTTTTCTGTTTCGTTCCAGTTCGTTATGATGTCGGAAAGGTACTTCTGGCTGTTAAAAGCTCTTTTGTTCTTAAATTCTTCCAGCACTTTGCCCATCAGGTTTATCGACTGGTCAATTACATAAGTCCCGAACATATGGTAATCGCCGACAAAATCTTTTCTTACGGCCGATGCCAGCTCGATAAGCGCCTTCTGTTTATCAAGGAGGCTCTGCAGGGTTTTTTCCTGCCTCAGGAAAGCGGCGTGCCTGCGCTCGCTGTCCGCCTGGTTGGCCTTCTCGAGCCACGACTTCTGCGATTCTATTATTCCGTCAAGCCTGGCGCTGTAATCGTTTATCTTACCGGCAAGCTCGTCATCCTTGTCTTTAGAAAATCCGATGTTGCCGCCCGCGCTCTCAAGGCCGTCCATGAGCGACTCCAGGCTTTTCTGGAACTCGTCCATCAGCTCCTGGGCCTGTTTCCAGTCGCCCTTCGCCGCGGCCTCCTTCATTTTTGAAAGAGTGTCCTGGAACGATGCCATGTTTATGTTCTTTACGGCCTGTGAGTTGACGAAATCCTCCGGAAGCTCCTGCGGCAGTTTTGACACCTGGTTGTTTATTTTATCCAGCATATCCTCAATCTTTTTAAGCTGGCTTTTAAATTTGTCCGCCTGGGGACCTGAACCAAGCTGGTCTTTGAGGTCCGCTGCGGCTTTTTTCAGATCTTCGCCGGTATTGAACAGGTCTTTCATACGCTGGTACTGCCACACATCTTCGGAAAGAAGGGCCATTTTTTCAAGCGACGCAATTATTTCGTCTTCGTTTTTCGAGGCCTCTTTGATGTCGCTCGTTTTAAGCGAATCAACCGCCTTCGGCATCTGGTTATTTCGGAGGTACTCAAGCTCTGAGTTCATGCCTCTGTACTCGCTATAGGTAGCGAAATCGCATAGAGGGTCGTTCTCCATCTTATCCAGAGCGCCGCGCAGTTTTTCAAGAGGCTTCGCCGCGTCTTCCTTTATTTTCGCCTGCGCCGTCAACGCGTCCGCGTAAGTAGAAGTTGAAAAAGCTGTTTCCAGTTCCTTGACCTTTTTTCTTGACGCGGTCTGGTCGGCAAGAAGGGTGAGTATATCGTCCCTTACGTCCTTGAGCCCTGCCTCTATTTTGTCGTGCTCCTTAGAGTAATCGTTTATCTCAATAGAGAGCGTCTTGCTTGTCGAAGATTTCGGGCCGCCGACAAGGTCGTTATCCCATGCTTCTACGTAGTAGGTTATCCTGTCGCCGGGTGCGGGGTTAAGCCTCGATAATTTCCAAACGTACTCTATATCTTTGCGGTTAACGCCCTTTTCGATATCCGATATATTCACCTTTTCTTCACTGCCCGAACCGTTCCTGTAAGCAAGCGCTACCCTTGTTATACCGAAATCGTCTTCGACATGCACCACAAGCGGTATCTCTGTGTTCTCGGCCACTACCAGGTCGTCCGACGGAGAGAGAAGTTCTACAAGCGGCGGCTGGTCGGCTGTCACCTTCACCTGGTACTCATCCGGCTCCGGTTCAGTGCTGCCGTCCTCAGCCACAACTATTAACTTGTACGCGCCGTCTTTCGTAACCGAGAACGAAGCCGAAACATTGTAGCCGTCCGCGCCGGCAACAGCGTCTGACTTCCAGCTTGTCAGTATTTTTGCGGTTTTAAGTTTTTTTGTGGATCTAGCCGACAGTGTTACTTTAGTGCCGCTGATAGCCGAAACAGCTGGATTTCCCTTGACAGTCTGCGCGCCCATGCCGGTGTAGGCTGGGTAAACATATTTGAGAGTAAAATCCCCTAGTTGGGGGGCGGTCACAGGCACAAGCTCGAACACGTCAGTTTTGAATTGTGCCCACTTAATCTTGTAGTCTATCTTGCCCGCCAGCTTTTCAATGGTGTACCCGTAAACTTTTCCCGGCTTGGCAGTTAATTCTTCTTCCACCCACGACCCGTCTTCCGAACGCACCATGAGCGCCGGGCGTCCCGGTAGGTCGTTCTTGCCGTTAACCGCTATGTCAACGGCTTCCCCCCAGGGCAGTTCAGTTGAACCGGGCTTTACATCAAACCACTTTTTCCAGTCAGAATTGGTCAGGGCGCCCGTAAACCTTTCAAAAGAGGATTTAACCACGCCCGGCCTTACAATGTACAGCAACAGGCAGAATGCAGCCAGCGCGGTTAAAACATAAATCAACCTCAAACTCAAACGCGTTACAAGTTTGATATCCCGTGACACATTGATAGAAGGCGCGGCGTTTTCAGTTTTCTCTATCAACAGGCGGGTTAACTCGGCAGAAACTCCGGCGGGCGGGTTTTTGGATAACTGCCAGGCGCTGATTATCTCATCTTTGAACTCCGGGTGGTCACGGCCAAGCCCCATCAATATATTTCCGTCAGAGAACACACCGCTAAGCGCCGCGCGCAAGAACCTGTAAAGGCAGTATCCCGCCCACAGGATAACTACCGATGTCAGTATCTCCCTTAACGGCAGAGAGAACGATAGTAAATAATCGATCAAAGATACGGCCGTTATAAAACAAAAGGCAGGCACTGCGAACTTAAGAACGTTCTCAACCAGTAACGAAAACAATATCCGTATTTTCAACGCCTTTAAAAGCGCGGCTGTGTTCTTCAATTGAAACTCCGATACTAATATCAAAAATCAAATAGCAAATATCAAAATTATGGTTAACAACTTTATATGATTTGTTTAAAGCTCTTTTGGTTTTTGATTTTAATTTTTGATCTTTGATTTTTGATATTTAATCTTTTTTATTCACGAACATCTCTTTTAACTGCGCGTACGCCACAGGGTTCGCTTTGAGGTCGTAAACGAAAATCGAGTTGGCAACTATCTTCTTCGGCTTTATGTTTTTGAGGAAAGCGAACACGTTCTTATCCGCGTAATACGTGGCCTGCAGGTTTGTCGCGGATATCGCGAAGAAAACATTTTTTTGGCTGTTGAAATCTATGATATCGCCCGTCCTTTCGTGCTCGGTATACGGCGGGCTTATCCCGTCGATAAAACCTATCGGCACGTATTTAATGCCGTAGTACGACGGGTCGCCTGTGCCGAAATAGCAGAGATAGATGCCGCCCGCGTCCTCGTCTTTAAGGTATTTCCCCAGCGCCTTCAGGCCCTGTCCCCAGTCGAGGTTCGAATCTGTAAGGTATTTGTAGCCTTCATCGGGCGAAGCTATGAACTCGTTAAAATAGCTGAGGTACCACGGATGCACTTTTACGCTCGACGCCGCGAACAGCACGACAAGCCCGGCCATCAGGTATTTAAAATATCTGTTCGGCGTATACGAGACGAGCCCCGAAACCCAAACCATCAGGAACGGGTAAACAACAAGTATATGCCTGTGCCCTATCTGTACCTTCGACATACAGCTGGCAGAAAAATACACACCCGCAGGCACAAGCAGGAACAGAATATTTTCTTTTGTCCACGACTTTTTAAAGTATACCGCCATCGCGGTAAGCACAAGCAAAGGTATAGGTGTTTTAAGCAGGAACGTGACAGGGAAATAATATATCCATCCCGTTGTAGAGTACTGCCCCATCAGGAAAGACGAACGACCGGCGCTTACGCCTTTGGCGCCAAAAATGATATTTTTCAAGCCTTCAAGAAAATAAACCCCTATATCGTTGAACCGGTAAATTATCAGCAGAGTTACAAACGCTACAGCCGAAGCCACTATTAAATTTATTAAAGTATTGAGGCCGGCACGGACGTTTTTCGTGTAGAGATAAAACAAGGGAATAAAA
This sequence comes from Endomicrobiales bacterium, assembly GCA_963794945.1. Classification (GTDB taxonomy): domain Bacteria; phylum Elusimicrobiota; class Endomicrobiia; order Endomicrobiales; family CAWCFT01; genus CAWCFT01. Next base: position 28,914 of record CAWCFT010000012.1, on the reverse strand, counting down.
AGAGCCGGAAGGATCCCCACAGCGGAATATTTCGACGCGAACAGAAGCCCAAAGCTAACTCCGAAAAGCGCTATCTTTTTCCATCCGGGCCTCTTGCCGGCTTCGTTGTCCAAATAAAGTTTCTTGAACAGGTATACGGAAGTAAAATAGAAAAGCGAGAGTGCGGTGTCGGTCGTGACCAGTGTGCCGTTGCCGATAGCCGCGGGCATAAAACACCAGAGGGCTAGTGCGATGAGGCCGGATAGCGGCCCGAACATATCCTTCGCGCAGATAAACACCATAAACCCGAGCGCGCAGGACAAGATAAGCACCATCCCCCGCCCCAGGCTCATCATCTTTTCCGCGTCAGCACGGTTGTGGTAAAGGAACAGGTTGCTGAACGGATACTGGTAGCGCATCATGCGTATATCTTTCCAGTACGGATGATGCACCGGCAGATCGGTTTTTGTGAACAACAGCGGCAGGGCCGCCCACATCTTCAAAAATGGCGGATGGTCCAGAGTGTTGTAGCGGTAGTCGTCGGCCTCAAGATAGCTGTACCCCGCCGCCAGATGCACAGGTTCGTCATAAGTAGGCGACAAAGCCTTGATCGCCCCGCACCCAAGCATGAAATGCGCTGCAAGCAGCACCGAAACTAAAGCAATTTGGAGGTATTTGTTCATTGGCTACTCTCCCCCCTAGCAGGAATGGATTTTTTTAGCTCGGAAAGATCTCTATCCCCGGGAAACATTTTAAGCCCCTCGTCAGTCAATGCGATGGCTCGCTTGTAATTGCCAAGGTTGTATTCGTCCACCACCTGGTTGTATATGATCGTTTTCATATCATCACGTATCATCTCATCGCCCGGCGCGCCAAGCATCGCGCTTTGGAGAACGGACACAGCCTCATCGTATTTTTTGTTGTCAGCCAGCAGGTTGGCCCAGGAAGTGTAATAAGAAATGAGGTTATTTTTCAGCACAGCGCTGTCCGGGCGGGCGGCAATGCCTTGTTTTACCAGTTTTACGGCGCCTGCAAAATCTCCGCCTTCAAAAGCCTTGTGCGCCAGCGTATCGTAGTATTGCACTTCAAGCGTGTTAAATTCCAGGGCATCTGGTGCGAATTTCTTGCCCTGCCGTATCAGATCGAAAGCTTTCTCGAAAGAACCGCGGTTCATCTCATCCACCGCGCCGTTATTTAAACCCGCGATAATATTTGTCTTGAAAAGGAAAGAATCCGGGTCGAAGTAGTACCCTTTTTTGTAGCGCGTCATGTTTTCTTTCCATTCATCAGCCGCGTCATCGGTCAGGAAGGCTTTGTTGGAATATACGGCTCCGATCATCGGGAAAATGCCGACCGTCCTTCTTTCAAGATAATTCAATTTTTGCACATATACAAAATTGGTCATTTTCTCGAACTGCTCTATTTCTTTAACCCCGGGGTCAAAACCATAGCGTATCGTTGTTTCAATGTCTTTATCCCCGCGTTTATCTGTTAGCATGCATAAAGCGTGGTCTTTTGCAATAACACCTTTCACAGAAAGGCCCAGGTCCTGCGCGAAGATCATATAAGCAATGCTCGATGAAAGGCAGTTATAATACCCGCCGTCCAACAACTTGTCCGCTTCAGCAGATGTTAAAACGTATTGCTTAAAAACATTGTCGTGCAGCCAGAAAAGGAGAGCCTTTGCCAGCACATAAGGGTCAGAACTGTCTTTAGCCAGTTCGGCCCGCGCCCTGTTCCGCAACGCGTCAAACTTTGAACGGTACAAACCCTCGCTCGTTTCATCGGTCAATCCGGAGGCAATAAGATACGCGTCAACCGGAGTGTATTTGCGCAGAACACCATCATCAAGCTCATGGAAGAAGCCGGCTTCAATGCCGCTCACCTCTCCTGCTTCGAACTCGATATGGTCAGATATCTTGGCCCAGGCGTTTATCGCGATAGCCAAAGTTAATATTAAAAATAGTGCAACTGTTTTCACGTTAATTTATCTCTTTAAACTGATTTGCTTAATCAGCTTACAGCCCCGTAATTATTTGGTTGTCTTTGCGAGCCTGCCAAAGGCAGGCGTGGCAATCTCGTCGTTTTACGGATAGATTGCTTCGGCAAAACAGCCTCGCAAAGACGACTTAAAATGCACCTAAACCAGTCTGATATGTTATAGTCTTACCCACCCTGTGAGAGCTTCTTCCAATTTAACAATTTGTAGTGCCTAACTTACTTATCACACATGTGATAATTGTAGTGCCCAACTATAACTTTATCCGGCTAAAGTTACTATTAAGGCATGGCTATTTGGGTAGTTTAAGCCGGCTTAAACTCAACTCTAACCGGTTAGAGTTTACCAATCACGTCAATTATTAGCCGGCTAATAATTACCCGCCAGACCCGCCTGCCGCAAGACATTAAACGTTTTAACACCCATTTAGCCTACATGCCTACCATTGCGCTATTGGTTATATTTTCAATCATTTTATGAAATATTTGTGCCAATTTATAGATAAGTTGCGCCGGCGCAACTTTCGGCATATTGGCTATCTGCCACAATTATAAACCGGTTTATAATTGTAGTGCCCAACTATCTTTAGACGTCTAAAGTTGCCATTTTAAGCCTACCTGTCTCTATGTCAGGCCAAATTAACTCACGTGCTGTAATTGTAGTGCCCAACAATAACTTTAGTTGACTAAAGTTGGCCTTAATGGCAAGGCTTTAGTGTGATGTTAGGGGCTTAATATAGCCCTGTTCCTGCAACTATACCTATATATACCCCGCCCTGACTTTTCCAGAACCTACCTCATAGTTAAGTTATCTCCCGCCACTACGGCAAGGCAGGCACCTCGCTACAGCGGGATTCGAGATGACAGCTTTTTGAGATTCAAAGTTGCTTAATGTTGTCCCATCTTCCGCTTTGCCAGCTCTAAGTAGTAGGCGGCCTCTTTGTAGTTCGGGTTGATCCTCAGGGCTTGTTCCAGCTCGCGGATGACGTTGGGCCAATCGCTTCTTTTCCAGTATATGACCGAGCGGTTAAAATAGGCCCGGGTGTCGCCAGGCCAGGCGGAAAGCGCGGCCGAGTAATCGGAAAGGGCCTGGTCGTCCCTCATGTTCTTTTCAGCAGAGACACCAAGGGATATATATGTTTCCGCTATCTCCCTTCTTATGGAGTTCTTTGTGTCATCCAAAGTTGCGTAATCTTCGGCCATCTTATACAGCTTTTCGGACTGCTCAACCGCTATGCGGTAATACTTCTCGGCTTCCGCGTACTTGTTCTCTGCCACATACGCGTACGCCATAAGGTTGAACGCCTGCGGGAAGAAGGGCTGCATAGAGACCGCGCTTTCAAGCTCGTAGCGCGCGGCGGAGTAGTTCGCCTTGTCAATGTAGTACCGTGCGGCAGATACACGCCCCCTTGCATAGTCTTCTATAATGTCCGGGGTAAAGAACTCGCGGTAGGCGCCGTACAGGTATTCTCCCCTGTACGGGTATATAGCGTCAGAACAAGGCTTGCGGGCCTGATTTGCTTCCTGCGGGGGCCACTCTGCACAAAAGCCCGTTCGGCAGCTCAATGAACCCGTCCGGCCTCGCGTAATCTGCATCTGCGGAAAAATATACTTCTTTACCCGGGTTAAGCTCAACCAGCGTTTTCCAATCAGTTGCATCCCTAAGCGGACAGAGCCTCACGTCCGGGTGCAGTTTCGCGAAAGGTGTCTGGTACCAGGGCGAGCCTGAAAGCCCCTGTCCCACTATTGCGGCGTCCTTTCTTTCTCCGGAGACGTACTGCCTATTCCATAGAGCGAACAGTTGGACGTCCTTTTTCATAACAAGTATAGAGTTTGGCGGAAGCGAACGCAGGATATTCTTAGAGTAATCGTAAGCCACCAGGTTCCAGCGTTTTTGCAGGTCTATGTTCCCGTTGTAAAGCTGTATACCGAGAAGCGCCGCGCAAAACACCGGCGCGGCAGCCTTTACATTCGCGAAACCAGCGGCGTTAATGCCGTAACTTATTCCCTCGGCCATGAACACAGCGATAAACAGGTTGGGAAGTAAAAAATGTGCTTCTAGAATAGCCAGCGCGTGCGGGTTAGGCGGCATGTTGGCCATGTATATAAACACGGGGCCCGAAAATAACCATGCCGAAAAAAGCGCCAGAGAGAACATTTTTTCCCTTTTCCATAACGAGAACAGGCCTATCAGCCCGAGAAACGGCCCGGCGTAGGCGAACCCCGTAAAGAGGTGCGCGAAATAGAATTTCATAGATGACGGGAAATTTGCTCCCGACGCGTAAGGCGCGGATATAAGGTCAAGCGTACCGCCATGCGTTTTCCTCCCCAGCGTGCCCCAGAGGCGGTCGAGCGTTGCCGGGTGGTTCCAGTCGAGGATCGAGCCCGCGTTGGATCTTAAAGGCAGGTAAAGAAATATCGCCGCACCCGCCATAAAAAACAATGCCGCGTAAAATATATCTTTAAACACCAGTATCTTTCTTTTTGAATAGAGCACTACCAGCGCCACCGGCAACAGAAGCAATAACTCCATCCTTATACCGAGGCACGCCCCAAAAATGAAAGCGGTGAAGAACAAAAGTGTCCTGATATTAACCGTTTTTTGTCCGGCGGGCTTGGGCTTCCAGCTGTACAGCATCCAGAGAAGAAGCATAACTGCCACCGCCGCCATAGTGTTGAGTGTGTACATCTCCGACACAAGCGAGAGGTACCACTGCAAGTAAGAGAACGCGAACACCATGGATATCAGCGCGGCTGTGGTTTTGCGTATAGATACGGCCAGAAGAACTCTGTAGAATAACCACGCGGTGACCGCGCCCCCAAGAGCGCTGAGCACGTTAAGCCTGTAGCCTTCGCTGCCTAGCGGAAGTATCAGCAGCCAAACTTTTGACATAAGCGCGTAAAGCGGATATCCCGGCGGGTGCGCTATCCCAAGCGTGTGGCCCACGCTGACCATCTCTCCTGTGTCGCGGTAAGGCGCGACGCAGCTAAAGAGCGTGTAGAGATAAACGATGAACGACGAAATAAAAACGATCATTTATTTTTCCTTTCTTTTGCTACTATTTTCCTCTCCCCTTGCGGGAGAGGTTAGGTGAGGGGTCAAAAGTCTTTTACGAATAATTTCCAATACCCCATCTTTATTCTTTAACACTTCATTATTCCAAAACCTTAGTACTTCATAACCATTCTTTTTGAACCATGAATCTCTTTCATTGTCCTTGGCTTTGCTAATATCGTGCTTTCCGCCATCAAGTTCAATTATTAGTTTCTTCTCATAACTTACAAAATCTGCCACATAATTCCCAATCGGTTCTTGCCTGCGGAATTTAACACCTTCTAGCTGCCTATTTTTTAAGAATAACCACAGTTTATTCTCAGTATTAGTAGAATTGATTCTTAGGTCTTTAGCTAATCCTCTCAATTCTTTCTGCAATTTTCACCCTCACCTTAATTCTCTCCCGTCGAGGGAGAGGAAATAATGGCAACTAACCCTAATGTTTCTCGTTCCTTCTTGTTAAAGCGGACTGCAGATATCTTTTCGCGGCCTCATTCGACGGCTCTATTTCGATAACTTTCTTGAATTCTTTTATCACTCCGTCCCAATAGCCCTGCTTCCAGTATATCACGGCCAGGTTATAATGCGCCTGGGGGTTTTCGGGCTCTATTCCTATCGCGTTGCCGTAGCATTTTACGGCGTCTTCAGTTTTACCTTTCTGCTCGCAAATGGCGCCAAGGTTGATATACAGCCCAGCTGTTTGCTTGCCGCGCTTTATAGTTTTATTATAGCATTCCATCGCGTCGTCAAGCATGCCGTGCTGGTGATAGATGAAACCCAGGTTATCGGACCACGCGCCTGTGATGTCATAAGCCGACACACCCGAGAAAAGCAGCCTCGCCTTGTCTCTGTCTCCGCCGCTGACATAATATTCGCCGAGCAGTTGATAATAGGAAAGGACAAGGTCGCGCAGCCTGCCGTTAAGGTACTCGGTTTCCTCAGGCACCCTGAAAGTATAAATATCGTCGTACGGGAAGACTGCTTTTTTAGGCTCAATGGGTTTCGCCCGGCAAACCAGCCCTTCCCTGACGCGCGGTATGTTTATCATATCCGGAAAGAAAGTCGCGTAATACACCGGCCCGGCCGTATAGTTGTTCATCATCTCGCGCTCAACACGCTCGCGAATCTCAAGGCGCGGCTTTCCCCAGATGCGGTAATAAGCGTTGCCATAAATGCTCTTTGTGGCGCCTGCGTTGCAGTCAACAAACTCGAGGTCGTTCCTCATGTGCCCCGCGATGCGGAGATAAGTTACGGCAAACTCCATTTCATCTGCCCTGTCGGAAAACAGGAGCGTTTTCGGAGGCAGCGACCTGATTATGCTCCTGCCGTAATCGTAATACATGTACTCCTGCCTGTGGTTAAGCTCAGGAATATTGTGCCACAGCAGGAAAAACGGCAGAAAGAGCGACACCCCGCGCGCGTACTTTGGCAGCTCGCCGAGGCCTTCCGCCATTATAACCGCCGCGAAGATATATGAAAGAAAAAAGAACCTTTCCATAAGCTCGCGCGACACGGCGTCCGTGCCGGCGTTGGCAAGCAGCACAAAACCCGGCCCGCTGCCGAGCATAAGCGCGAACAATGTCCACCCGCACCTTTTATCATCGAGGTATTTAATAACACCTATCAGCAAAAGTATCACTCCGGCCAGGGTGAAATTGCCGTAAAGGTCCGATGAAAAAAATGCTATCTTGCCGAAAATAATTTCCGGGGCTATCGGCGGCGGCCGCCCTGCGCAAGGGACACCGTACCGTACCTTAAGCGGGCTATAACCTGCCATAACCGCCCGAGCGTGCGGGGGTCTTCCCAGCCGATAACGGGGTTATTCTGCGCCCGCACATAAAGGTACAAGACGGCCGAGAACCCGGCGAGCCCCCAGAGTGCGCCCTTCATCAGGGCAAACTGCCACTCTTTCCCGAAAAGCCTGTCCCGGTTAGCAAATGACCACCAAACCACGCCCGGCAGCAGCAGCCCTACAGTATAGTGGGCCGTGATACCCAGCCCGAAAAAGAACATGACTGCGTAAAAATATTTTTCGCTCCGGTAATTCTCATAAAGGCTCACTTTCAACATGGTGAACAGCATAAGCACGGTAACAAGCGAGGTGAGCCCGTAAACTTCCGTAACATTCGCCATGGCCCAAACCGAAGAAGTATACGAGAACGCGAGAGCTATCGCAACAGCGGCGGTATAGCTTCCCGATACTTCAAGGCATACAAAGAACATCAATGCCCCTGCCGCTCCGAGGGCCAGAGAGGACGCCAGGTTGACCCTGTAAGCCGTGTTGCCCATCCCCTCAACGGTAACGAGGAGTTTCGTGAGCATGCAGTAAAGCGGATAGCCCGGCGAGTGCGCGGTGCCCAATGTAGCACCCACCGAGCAAAGCTCGCCCGAATCGTCTTCTGTTATCACCGGCACTGCCGAGAACAGGTACACCGAGAACGCCGCTATAAATACAAGGCTCGCGAAAATAATTTTCTTGTTCATCCAGCCTCACAAAAACTAATCGATATTAGCTTGTAACTAATATTAAATCTCAAAGCTGTAATGATCCAATCGAGTATTATTCTTCCTCTCCATTGACGGGAGAGGATTGAGGTGAGGGTGGTATCGCGAAAACAACCATTATTTATCCCCTCATCCTCACCTTCTTCCCCAAACTTCACGGGGGCCAGGGACTTACCCGCAAGGGGAGAAGAAATTATTAATGTAAAACTACAAAATAATTTGAGATTGGATTCATTTTCTTGAGCTCTGCGAAAGCTTTGCCTTTGCTCCGGGCAGATAGTGTATGGCCCTTTGGTCTCCGGGATTTATCTCCAGCATCTTATTGAACATCTCAACCGCCATGCCCCAGTTAGACTTCTGCCAGTAGATCACAGCCATGTTGTAGTAGGCATCAGTTTTTCCGGGTTCCAGCCTAGCCGCGGTGGTATAGTATTCGATAGCCTTATCAAAATTATTCTGCTTCTCGCTTATCACACCGAGGTTGAGCAGTACATCATATTCACCCGGGTAAAGTTTTAAAACTTCTTCGTATACCTTTTTGGCGCTGGCGAGGTCACCTGATGCGTACTTCGCATACGCTTCGCCGATAAGCTCTACCTTTATATTTCCCTCAAGCCACATGGCATCCGGCCATTTGAGCAGTGCGTAACGCCAAAAACCCAGGGCATCGGCAGGGTCGTAAATCGCTTCGAAGTATGGATAAAGAGGCACAAGCGCGCGGCTCCTGTAATCCGTGAAATCCGAGCCATAGACTCCGCGCAGCGAATAAGCGAAATATGAATTATCATGCCCGCTGCTTTTCGGCCTGTAAAGAATACCGTCCGCCGCAAGCTCGACACCCGGCATGACGGTTTTGTTGAAAGTAGAAAAATAAACAGGACGGCTTTGATAATACATGCGTTCGACTTCCCTGCGCCTGTTCTCTTTCTCTTCTTTCGGGATCCTTCTAAAGTCCGGCCCGTAAACGTTCCGGAACACTAGCCCACCCCTGTCGTGAAGCTCAACGTCCTTGCGCCTGCCTTCGGCGAAAGAAAGGTAGGCCGTGCTGTAAAACGTGTCGTCGCCGCCGTCCATGAAAAACGCCGAGCCCGGCGCGAGAGTCTTGAACAAGTTCCTGCCGTAATCGTACTCAAGGTAATACTGACGCCAGCTTACCGCGTTTATTCTCAGCGCCAGTATACATACGGTGATAACCGCAAACCCCGCCATTCTTAGGAGCGGGCTCTTTATGTTCTCGGCCACTCCTTCTATGCCCGCCAAAATAAAAAATGCCCAAAAGAGATTAACGAGTATATAGAACCTCTCCAGTATCCCCTCGGTCTGCGCGTCGAACTGCATGTTAGCAAGCAGCAGAAAAAACGGCCCGGCTAGGAACCATACAAAAACAATAATCCTGAAATTAGAATATTTTTTCTTAACACCGTAATACAGCCCTAGCACGCCAAGCACAAGCCCGAACACAGTGAATTGTTCACGTATTGCTCCCGCGAAACGCTCCATCTGCCTCAAAGAATTGCTAAGCGTTCTAGGTAGTTTCTCGCCAACTGTAAGGGAAAGCGAACCGTAATCGGCCCTTGTAACATCCCTTATAAAATTAGTTACGTTCACCGGGTTGCCCCAGTTAAGCTGAGGGGTTTTCGCTGCCCGGACAGGAAGGTAAGCGTAAATGCTGAGGCCTAGCATCAGCATTACTGCAAGAACGGCTAACCTTTTTAAAGTGAAATCTTTATTCGCGTATATACCGGCAAGTATAATGGGCGACACGAATATGAGCGTGTGATGGTTACCAAGGCCGAGGCCGAACGCGAATAACGCCAAATCTACACGATTCTTTATCGCGGAATAAATGATGATAATAGCGAACAGTGTGTTGAGTGAAAAGACCTCTGCCTGTATCGCTCCTTTCCAAAAAGCGGGCGAGAACGCGAAGAACATCGTGGCCGCGGCGCAGAGCCATTCCCTTCCTGGCAATGTAGGCTGAATTGTCCCACCCGGCTTCAGCTTGATACCTGCTATTTCATTTCCAGTAACAGCCATAAGGCTCATAAACAACAGAGCCGCCGTAGCCGACGCGCAGAGCGCCGAAAGAATGTTTACTCTGTAAGCGAAGCTTGCCAATGGTAACAGCAGTGTCGCGGCTTTCCCCAGCAAAGCGAAAAGCGGGTATCCAGGGCTGTGGCAGAGCCCAAGTATGACCGACGACGCGCAGAACTCCCCAGAGTCGCCAACAGTTATTGAAGGCGCCATAGTGAACAAGTAAACCGCGAATGTAGACAGGAATACGAATGTTGCCATATTTTTATATCAAATATCAAAAATCAAATATTAAAATTGTGGTGTCGCCTGCGACAACTTATATAAATTGTTTGCCGAAGTCAAACTCCTAATTTTTGATCTTTGACATTTAACTTTTGATATTCTATAATATTCCATTCATCCTTCTAAACAACAGCTCCAAAAACATACTAACTACCAACAGCGCCAGCATCCAGGGAGAATCCCAGAGCGGTTTCCGGCCGGCGTCTTCCTTCCCGCGAGCGGGCTTCATCAAAGGTGCCACTACGTCGGCAGAAAAAGTATCTTTTGTAAAATATTTTCCGCCGGAATCTTCCGCTATGCTTTTCAGGTACGTTTCATTATTATCAAGCTCGGTCTCTTCAAGTACCTTTGAAGCGGACACGTTCTGTACGCGCGGCTCTTCGCAAACTGTTACGCCGTTCATCTTCAGCGCCGCCGAGAACCTGTACTCGCCGCTTTTGTCGAACCTGCCGTTTAAAACCCATGTTTTATCGTTGAGCTTCTTGGCCGGCGAGACGGCCCTGCCGCCGTCCGGCCCAGTCACCGCGACTTCGACCGCCGGCATGACATATTTATCCGAGCTGCGGACCCTCATCTGGTAGTCCTGCCCCTCGAAATAGCCGGGCCTGTCAAAACTCACGTGCAGTTTCTTCTCGCCGGACCTTCTCGCGGCGTAGCGCATAATGTTCTTCCAGAAACGCGAGTAAAAGTCAGGGTTCGATGACTGAAGAGCCCAGCGCCATGTTGTGTTTGTGCCTATAGCAGCGACCCTTCCTTTACCTGTATCCCATGCAGATATAGCCGCCCAGCCACCCTGCTTTTCTTTCGCAAGCAGGCTCGCGCCCGGCTTGATCTTAACAGCCTGGCAGCCGTCAAGCTGCGGCGCATCCCGCCATTCTTCGGCGTTCTTTGAAGGGTCATCGTCAACCGTCATCACGGGATGAGAATAATCTTCCACAGAAACACTGAAAAGGCCCTTTTCACGCGGAGCGGAAAGCTCTTCAGGGTAAACCGGCAGGATATCGCCTACAGGCGTTTCGTACCATCCACCACTCGCAAAAGACCTGTCGCCGCCGATCATTACAAGGCCGCCGCCCTTATCCACTACCCAATTGCGTATGTTCCTTAAATAGTCAGGGTAGAACCCGAAACCCCTGTACGTGAAGTTTTCAAATATAAGTATATCAAAATTGTAGATGTCTTTTGTGAAGATGTTCTGCACCGGGAAAGGTATGAGCGCGAGGTCCTCGTCGCTCGCCAGGGCTATATTTTCCGGATTCCTCAGTATCACGAACGACACGAGCTCGACCAGCGGGTCGTTCTTGAGCGCCTGCCTAAGGAACGCGTATTCCGGGCCGGGCTGTCCGCAGAGGAAAAGCACCCTCAGCTTGTCCCTCACGACCTCCAAGCTGAACGTTTTCCTGTTGTTGGCAATGGTAAGCTCACCCGGCACGGGCTCTACTTCCACCGCGTACCTGAACTCGCCGCTTGCGTATGGCGTGAACGCAAGCTGGACATCCGTTATCTCTTTGGCCGAACCGGCAACAAAGCTTTTCTTCGCAAGCTCTATAGGCGCAGGATCAAGTGAAAGCAGTTTTACAACCAGCGTTTTCCCTTCACATCCCGTCGCCGAGACCGTAGCTGTTATCTCCACCGGAGTGTTCTTGAACGCGAAATCGCCGACCTTGACCGATATAAGTGCCGCATCGGTTATCTTTTTTCCGGTAGACAGGGCTACGGGAAAGACCGGGACGTTCAGCCCGCCGGCCCAGTTGTCCTGACCGCCCGGGGCGTTGTTATTTCCGTCGCTTAAAAGAAGAATGCCCGATAGGTGGTCCCCCTCGTCACGTTTTATATCGTAAAGGCTGCGGCTGATGTCGGTGCCTTCGCCAAACTTCAGCTTTGCCAGCTGGGAAAAGTTCTTAGCTTCACCGGCTCCTGCAGCGAACGCGAAATATTTTACACGGAATCGCTTATCAAGGTCTTCTTTCCAGCTCTCAAGGAATTTCTGCGCCGACCCCAGCCTGTCGGTTATCTTCATACTTTCTGAAACGTCCACCGCTGCGGCGAGCTCCGGGCGGGTGTCTTTGACGTGGCTCACTATCACCGGCTGAAAGGCTATGAGCAATAGAGCGCATATGTTTAACAGTCTCCAGAAAAACACCCACACGTTCTTCTGCCTCGCCCAAAGGAAGTATACACCTGCTAGGCACAGAACGGCGGTCATGAAAACTATAATATCGAACCTGTGGAACTCTAACATGCTAATACCTGCTTTTCATTTCTAGATACGGTTTGTGTATAGCGTCACTCTTGTAGGTCCCCGTAACGCTGTACATGATAATATTAAGCGTGAGCTTCTGCGCCTCGAACCTCTGCTGCTCTTTTCCGGGAACGCATTCCCAAAGGTAGTTCCCCAATCTGTCCTTGGCCCACGCGCCTATCAGGTCGTTCTGGGAGTACACAAGCGCCGTCCTGCCGCCCACATCTATGCCTTCGATGTGGTCGCTCGTCAGCCTTCTTCCACATATCTTCCTTATAAAATAGTAGGCCCTTAGAACAGGATGGTCCGCGGGAAGCTTTTTGAGGCTCGTCTCGGGAAAAAGCGCGGCCGCTTCCTTCCTGAACGACACGTCGAAAGCTCCGCCTTTTATGCCTGACGAGTCTTCAACGAACACGAGCCCACCGCTGGATATATACCTGCGCAGGCAATCCCTTTGTGCCTTGGAAAGAGCAGGGAAGTTATCGGAGCCCAGCAGAACCAGGAACGGCGACGAGAACAGAAGTTTGTCATCAAGCGTCAGCACGCGCCTTTCCGGCTCGCATTTTATGCTGGTTGTGACTACAACGAACTGCAGTATATCCTGCCAGGTTTCCGGGTACGGGTCCCAAGCCCCGTCATACTTAAGTTGGGTGAAAACAAAATCGTCCTCCTGCTGGCAAAAACATATACGTGCCGCAGCTGACAAAAGCATTATAGCGATAAGAAGAGTGATAATTTTTTTAGTCATGTTCATTTTTAATATCAAACATCAAAAATCAAATATCATAATTACTGGGTTTTGCTTCGCAAAACAATCTAAAATTTGTCGCCAGCGGCGACACAATAATTTTAATTTTTAATATTTGATCTTTGATCTTTATTTAACTTCGGGTTCGCTAGCAGCACTTCCAGAAGCAACAATAGGAACAACACTGCCAGCGCTTCTCGTGTCACGTCTTTTCCTGACACTATAGAAACGAAATACTTCTCCCAGCCGGACGCCGGCATTTCAATGACAGCTGACCCTTTGAAATATTCCTTAAGCGCGCCTTTGGCAACAGGCGTGAGATCGCCCTCGCCGGATTTCCTGTCAAGGTTGACCGCGAACGATGATATCTCTTTGCCGCCGCTGTATACCCTGTAAATTCCCGGCTCATTCGTATCACCGAAATATATCTCGGTGCCGTCATAAGACGGTTTGACCCGCAGGCCCGCGGGAGTTATTATCTCTGTGCCGGCAGGAGCTTTCTTTCGGTATGTCTCGCCTATAGTATAAGACGTTCTTTCTTCCTTGTAGTCGACACCGGAAACGTACCTCATAAGACCGGTCATAAAGGGCGCGTACAAGGGCCGGCCGGGCATATTGTTCCACTCCCTGTCAGCCGTACTCGAGCACAACACTACCCTCGACCGGCCGAACGTTCCTTCTACCATGAAGACCCTGCCGGAATCCAGCGAGGCGAGCACCGTCGCGCCTTCTTTGGGCATCAGCACGAACCCGCGGTTCACGGCTATCTTTCCCCAGTCGAACGATGCCGGGTCAATCAGGTCCTGCAGTTCGTGGGCTCCCGCGGCCCACCTTACGGATTCCGTCCCTGTGAACTCCGAACCTATATCTGCCGGCAGGTAGGCAGGATTAAAGTTTTCAGATCCGTGCGAGCCGAGGAATATCACAGCTCCGCCGCCGGACTTTAGGAACTCGGTTATCCTGGGATTATCATTGGAAATGTTCGCAAGTATAACTGCCCCGGGCACAGAGAACCTTGCGCTGTCTATTCCGCTTTCGGCAATTACCTGTGCCTGCGGGAACACGTTCCTCAAATAAAAGCTGGACGATGATACACCGCCGAACTTGGGGTCGCCGTCTATTATCCATATTTTGTAATCATCAGGCTTTTTGCCGGCGAAATAGAATACATTGTCGGCTGCCAGCCTGTCCGGGGCGGCGACTACCCTGCCGGAGAACATATCCTCATCGGTTTCGCCCGCAAAAAATGACCCCCTGTAAACGCCTTCGCTGGCTCTTTTTATAAAATCCGACCCGGCTTTTTTATCTCCCGAATAGTAGGCAGCTGTTATGTACTGGGGATATGACCTCGCGCTTACGATAGCCTCAGTGTTTATCTGGAACCCTCTGGCGTTGGCATCGTAATCGAGGCCGGCGTTCTCTATCCATGAGTTATCGCCGCCCGCGGGTTCAACATAAACAACACGGGTGTTCTCTAACTTGAAAGTATTCTTGGAGTTGAAACCGTGTTGGGCCATATCTGAAAGCACTATAAGTATGGTGTTTGAAGATGAAGCCGAGCGCAGAAGGATCTTCGCGGTCTCTGCAGAACAGGATATGTCGGTCGCCATGTTGGAGAGTTTGATGTCGTCTATCACCCGCGAAAGGTAGGCCCGGTCGCTTGAAAGGACCGGTGTTGAGGCTTCTATATTCTGTGAATAAGCTATTATACCCACCCTGCTCTTTGAAGGCAGAAGCCCTATCATCTTCTTCGCGGCATCTTTGAACGTTTCTATGCGTTGTTTAGAACCGTCATAGTACCCCATGGAATACGAAACGTCCAGCAATATCACGGCTGACAGCGGCTCGTTCTTATCCGCGCCCCCGGGCCCTGCGTTGGAGTTCAAATACGGTTTGGCGAACGACAGCACTAATAGTAGTATTATAAGTGTTCTTATCAGAAGAAGCAGGTACTTGCGCAGCCTGACGCGGGTCCTTACCCTTTCCGCTGCAAGCTTTATGAAGCGCAGGTCGCTAAACTCGATCGTTCTCGGCTTGCGCCTTGAGAACAGGTGTACGGCCAGCGGCCCGAGTATAGCGGGCAAGGCCCATAGAAATGATGTGTTTAGAAAAGATATGTTCATGATAGCACAATGTTTAGAAGTTCAAAGGTTCAAGAGTTCAATTGATTAAAGGCTAAAACCTTAAACCTTGGAACTTTTGATCTTTTGAACTGTTGATTTAACTTCTTTTAGCCAGGCACCTCTCCAGCGCCGTTTCTATCGGCAAGTCCGTGGTAATAAGGTTATAGTCTATGCCGGCCTGCCGGAAAGCTGATTGGTAGCCGGAAAGAAAACCGCCAAAAAGCTTCCTGTATTCGGCAGCTATCTCATCGTTGTCAGCAAATATGGAGCTATTCCCTTCCATATGCGTGAATATGTTCTCCCCTGTATAGCCGAGGTCGATCTCGCGCGGGTCGAGCACATGAAGAACAATGACCTCGTGGTGGCGGAACCTGTAATACTTGAGGGCCTTGAGTATGTTTTCCTGGTCCGACAAGAGATCGGAAACGAATATCACGAGGCCCCTTTTTTTGATAAAGCGACCGAAACCCCTTAGCACTGCGGGTATGTCGGTTTCTCCCCCGGGTTTTATATTTTCAAGTTTGTCCGTAAGCAGGGAAAGGTGTGACAGCTGGTGGTGGGGCGGTATGAAAAAACGCAGTGCGGAATCGAACACGCCAAGAGAGACAGCGTCTTCCTGGTTTAGCAGCAGGTAAGAAAGCGCCGCGCAGAGTTTGGCTGAGTATTCCAGTTTGGAAGGGTTAGACCCCGAGGAAAAGCCCATGGAACCCGAAGCGTCGAGGATAATATACGCGCGCAGGTTGGTCTCATCCTGGAATTGTTTTACGAAGAACTTATCTGACCTGCCGAAGACTTTCCAGTCTATGTGCCTGAGTTCGTCGCCGAAAGAATATTCCCTGTGTTGCGAGAACTCCAGCGAGTGGCCTTTGTAGGGGCTGGAGTGCAGGCCCGAAAGCAGGCCTTCCACTACGTGGCGAACATGTATCTTAAGTTTCGAGAGTTTGGCGAGGGTGAGTGAATCGAGATATTTCATTTATCCCTGAAAGTTGTTTCGGTGGGAGTACGTCTCTAGGCTGCGGGCATTACAGTTTCCAGCAGGCGGCTTATTATCTCTTCAGTATCGATGCCTTCGGCTTCTGCCTGGAAATTCAGTAATATACGGTGCCTTAGAGCCGGGTACGCGACGGCCTTTATGTCTTCTGCCGAAACGGCGTAGCGTCCGGAAAGAACCGCCCGCGCCTTGGCTCCGATAATGAGAGCCTGCGCCCCCCTAGGGCCGGCGCCCCAACCTACGAATTGTTTTACATAATCAGGAGCGCTGGCATCGTCCGGCCTTGAGGCACGGGCCAGCCTGACCGCATAGTCAACGGCGAACTCGGCTGCCGGGACCTTCCTGACTATTTCCTGCAGGGCTATGATCTCGGAGCTTGAAAGCAGTTTTTCAAGCTTTGCTTCGGACACGCCTGTGGTTTTGGTTATTATTTTTTTTTCATCTTCTATTGACGGGTAGTCTATGTTTATCTGGAAAAAGAACCTGTCCAACTGGGCTTCCGGCAGAGGGTATGTGCCCTCCTGCTCTATAGGGTTCTGAGTAGCTAGCACGAAGAACGGCAGTTTGAGCTGGTGCGTTTGGCCTGAAGCCGTTATCTTTGATTCCTGCATCGCCTGCAGGAGCGCGGCCTGGGTCTTTGGCGGTGTGCGGTTTATTTCATCGGCGAGTATTATCTGGCCGAACAGCGGCCCTTTGATGAACCGAAAGCTCCGCTGGCCAGTTGCCGGGTCCTGTTCGATTACTTCAGTACCGGTTATGTCAGACGGCATGAGGTCCGGAGTGAACTGTATCCTCTTGAACTCAAGGTCGAGGATATCGGCCAGGCTCGATATCAAAAGAGTTTTTGCGAGCCCCGGCACACCTACTATCAGAACGTGACCGCGCGAAAACAGAGAGATCATCATCTGGTCTATTATCTCGTCCTGCCCGATTATGATCCTTGACAGCTGGTCCTTTATTGATTTATTCGCGCTCTTAAGCTTGTTTACAAGCTCTATGTCGTTTTTATCTGAGATCTCGGACATTGACTCCTCCGCACCATGGCAATTATAAGAAAATTATACTCTTTTTGGTATGAATTTTCAAACGTATTTATATTTAGCTTAGGCAGTATAATTAACCGGTTTATCTTCCAAAAACAGCGCCAAAGGACTGCGCAACGGCTATGGCCTGTGTTATGTCCATGCGCACTCCCTTAATGTTAACGTTGCGGAAATCAACGCCGTCGACGTTGGCACCGCGTAAGTCCGCCCCGAAAAGCCTTGCGGTCGCGAGAACCGCATTTTTGAGATCAGCTCCGCAGAGAACGGCCTTCTCGAGGTTAGCTCCATACATGTCAGCCTCGCGTAGGAGTACACGGCTAAGGTCGAACCCCGAAAGATCTGCGTGGCGAAGGATAGTGAACGACCAGTCACCCTCGATCACAACAACCCCGCCCAAATTAGTTTCCCTGAATACTGAGCCCGTCATTTTGCAGCTGTCGAACTTTGAAGTGAACAGGTTAGCCTTATTGAACCGGCAGTTAGTGAACGCCGAGCATTTGTGAGAAGAAGCGTTCATCCGAGATTGGCTGAAGTCGCAGTCCGCGAATGAACAACTCTGGGTGTGCAGCTCCTTGAGATCGGCGTTTCGGAAGCTGCATTTGATGAAGTGTATTCCGCTAAGATCCGTATCGGAAATATCCTGTCCATCAAATAATGCGCCTTCGTATGACTTGCCGTTTTCCAACTTCAAAGGGCCTCCTGTAACGCGTGCGAATAGTTTCACCCTCTGGGGTGATACTTCTTATGTAGCTCTTTAAGCCGCTCGCCGTCAACGTGCGTATATATCTGGGTCGTTGCTATAGAGCTGTGCCCGAGCATCTCCTGGACGAACCTCAGGTCGGCCCCGCCTACCAGCATATGTGAGGCAAAGGAGTGGCGCAGCGTGTGGGGCGATATTTTTTTGGCTATACCCGCGAGCCTCGCGTACTTTTTTATCTGCCTCCAGAACTCGACGCGTGACAATTTTTTGCCTAACCTGCTTAAAAAAAGGCCCTTTTCCCCAAAAACGTTCGTCTTGCGCATAGAGAGATATTTCTTTATCCACAATATGGCGGTTTTCCCTACAGGTATTATCCTTTCTTTGTTGCCCTTGCCTATCACGCGGACATACCCGAGTTTGAGATCGACACTTTCGATGTCAAGGCCGACAAGCTCGGAGACGCGGAGTCCCGTCGCGTAAAGGACCTCGATCATCGCGCGGTTCCTTACTTCCCTTTCTTTTTCTCCGGAGGCCACGAAAATGAGATCTTCTACCTCCCTGCTGCTTAGCAGCCCGGGAAGCTTGACCGGTATCCTCGGCGGCGCTATGCCGTTTGCGGGGTCTTTTTTTACCAGGTTTTCAAACACAAGAAAGCGGTGGTATTGTTTTAGTGTTTCTATCAGGCGGTAGATAGTGCGGGGCGAACTGTCCCTTTGCTTTTCATGCCACAGGAACTCCGTGATATCGTTGTGGCTGATCGTATCAACAGCAAGAGATGACTTATCAAGATAAGCGAAATATTTCTTCAGATCGGAACGGTAAGCCGATATCGTATTTTTTGAAAGGCCTTTTTCGGAGAGTATGTAGGAAGTGAATTCCTTTATGTACCTGTCATTGTTTTCTGTCAAATATATCCCCTTCTGACTATGAATGGATCAGAGGTAAGGGTTATCAGAAAATTCATGCTCAAGGGTCGATTTGGGGCCGTGGCCCGGGTAAATGACTGTCGCCGGTGGATATTTTGAGAATATCTTAAGTGACCTTGCAAGAGCTTCTTCATCCCCGCCGGCAAGGTCACTGCGGCCAATATCGCCTCTGAAAAGTGTGTCGCCGGTAAATATGGCGCCGCGCAGTGCGAGGCATATGCCACCGGGCGTGTGGCCTGGAGTGTGGACCACCTTAAATACAAGCCCGCCAGCTGTAAGCTCAGAACCATCCTCCAGCAGTACATCGGCAGTAGATACTGAAGCCATGCTTCCGGGAAGGAGGCTAGAGCCGTTAAGGAACGGGTCCTTCAAAAATTCCGCCTCCAGCCTGTGTATGTATATCTTTATGCCGAAAGTTTTTTTAATCGTTTCATTTGCGCCCGTATGATCGGCGTGCCCGTGGGTGTTTACTATTGCGGCAGGTTTTAATCCTTTATTCTTTATCGCCTTTATTATCTTTTCACTATCCCCGCCTGGGTCTATTACGAGCGTTTCCAGGCTGGACGTATCGGAAACAAGATAACAGTTGGTTTCTAGCAGGCCTACTGGAATTATCTCAAGACCAAATATATCGTTCATATGAAACTAGCAGCGTAAGCCGCTATCCTTACTACAACATTGGCGAGCAGGCCGGCAAAAAAATCATCCATAACTACCCCCCATCCGCCGTTAAGCGACTGTATCTTTCTTATACCGAAAGGTTTTATAACGTCAAATAATCTGAAAAGCAAAAACGCAGCAGCGTAATATTTAATAGTGTGCGGCAGAAACGCTACTGAGACCCACATCCCCACAACCTCGTCAATAACTATCCGTGAATCGTCCTTTTTACCGTACAGAAGTTCCGCCGCGGTGCTTATCGGTATTGAAGCAGCCAGGACAACACACGTAATTGCTATTTTTAAGGCGGCCATTTCCGGTACAAACCACCAAATAGCGACAGCTAAAAGGCTGCCCGCGGTGCCGGATGCGACCGGAGAGTACCCAGTGCCGAGCCCCGATGCAAAAGTTTTAATAATGAATTCTTTGGCGCCCTCTTCCTTGAATATCTGGGTTTTATCCAGGTCTTCGTTCATTTTACTTCTCCTTGAAGATTTCTTTGTGGGCGTACAAGTAAGTGATCCCTGATAATATCGTAAATGTCGTTGCCATTAGCATCATCCAGTAAGGGAGCTTCACCAGGAACCAGCCCAGAAAATAGTTCCAGCCTGAACGGTCAAGAAGTACGGTAGGCCGTATGCCTTTGTAGTGCCACAAGGCGGAATTAAGTATCAGCACGACCATTAAAGTGATTATAGCGACTATTTGCGAAGTGGTTTTGAATTTTCCGGATTTCATGGCTGGTATAACGATATTCCTTGTCGCGGCCATGGAGCGCAGCCCCGTAATAATGAATTCTCTGGATATGATAAGAATGACCATCCAAGCCGGTATGTGCAGCTCTTTTTGATCCAACAAAAGATATCATCGCAGCGGATATCAAAAGTTTGTCGGCAAGCGGGTCGAGGAAAATACCGAGAGTAGTCACGGTCTTTTGCTGCCTGGCTACCATACCATCATAAACATCAGTTACGGCAGCTATCGTAAACAGCAGCAGCGCGATTATTCTTGTCCAAAGGTTGTCTAGGTACATAAACACTATAAGGAAAGGGACTATAGATATCCTGAGCAGTGTGAGTTTGTTAGCGAGATTCATAAATCCGCCTTAAGATCGTAACCTTTACTTCCAGTTATCTTTACTTTAACGAAACTTCCCAGCCTGCGGCTTCCTTTTATTATCATGCCGCCATCTATTTCCGGCGCCTGAAACGACGCCCGTCCGGTGCATCTATCATCATCCTGTCTGGACTCGATAATTACCTCTACTGTATCGCCCTTCATTGACTCGAACCTTGACCTGACAACTTTCTGCTGCCTCAACATCAGTTCTTTTTTTCTTGCGCCAGCGACTCGCGCGCTCGGCCTGCCGGATAAACGGCTGGACGGCGTGCCTTCTATGGGGTTGTATTCAAAAACGCCCAGATGGTCGAACCAGCCTTCAGAAACAAAATCGGCGAGTTCTCTAAATTCCTTTTCTTTTTCTCCGGGAAATCCCGTTATAACTGTAGAACGTAGAGTAAGCCCTGGGATTTGATCCTTAAGCCGCCTTATCACGTTTTTTGCACCTGTCGGACGGCCCATGAGTTTCAATACCTTGTCATTAATATGCTGGACGGGCATATCTATATACTTACATACCTTTTCTTCGTTCTTAATAACATCGATCAAGCCGCCGGTGACAGTACCTGGGAAAGCGTACATAAGCCTGATCCACTTGAAACCCTTTATCCCTGCCAAATCATTCAAAAGGACCGGCAGCGAAGGCTTACTATAAATATCCTTGCCATAGAGCGTTGTGTCCTGCGCGATAATATTGATCTCTTTAATGCCGCAATCAGCTAGGTCTTTCGCTTCAAACAGGATATCTTCTTTTTTCCTGCTTTTATATCTCCCCCTTAAGCCGGGTATGATGCAAAAACTGCACTTATGATTACAGCCCTCGGCTATCCTCAGATAAGCGCTTGGCAGGCTTGATGAGAGAAGCCTTGGAACGCTGGATTCAAGCAGGCCGCCTGGCCTTGTTATATCCAGGCCGGCGCCCTTTTCGAGCAGATCGGTGAGAGATCCAAGCGCGCCAGTACCTATAAACACGTCCACACCTTTGAATTTTTCTCTTAGGCTTTTGCCTTCCCGCTGGACAAGACAGCCGGTAACGGCAATAGTTTTGAGTTTTCCTTTAATCTTGAGGCGCGAGAGCGAGTTTATTACGTCTTCTGATTCTTTTTTGGCATCGGATATGAACGAGCAGGTATGGATAACAGCGGCATCTGCATCAGTCAGGTTTGTAGTGAGCTCCCACCCACCTGCCCGGAGAAGCCCTGCTATACTTTCACCTTCTACTATATTTTTGGGGCACCCAAGGGTGACCAGGCATATTTTACTCATAATTGAAAATTTAAAGATCGCAAAACAAAGATATTTAAAGGTGTTTAAATCTTAGAAATCTTCAATTTTTAATCTTTAATTTTATTAAGGTCTTCCGTTGTCAGTGTAAGCTCGCTTATATCCTGCTTGGCGTATTTCTTTACGTCGATAGTTCTCCCGTTAAGCTTAACACTCACCCCTGGGGCATAGCCTACCACGAGCCCGAACTTAGAGTCAGCTGTCCACTCTCTCTTCGTGCCTTTTTCGAGTATCGCTGAGTACTCAACCTTCCCATCTGATGTTATTTTCACCCAGGAAGAATCTACTGCCTCTATTTCAAGCACCAGAGCTTTCCCGGCCTGTACCGCCGGTTTCGGCACAGCCGCCTGCGCCCGCTGCCTAGATTCTTTTGCGGTTTGCTTAGGTTGCGCCTGCTTAACACGGTGAACTATTCTGGGTTTTACTACAACAACCTGTTTTGATATTTTTTCAAGTTCTATGTTAAGCCATGCATACGCTATGAGGAATACTACCGCGATAGCTACCAGGGAATATCCCCAGAACTTGCGAGAAGGTTTCGCACAGGGCTCACGCTTAGGAGGGCAGGCGGGCTTCTCTCTGTTTGCTTTTTCTTCTTTATATGCGCTCACAAGAAGGTTGTCATCGAGGCCCAGGAACTGAGCGTATTTTCTGAGCGAGCCAATGTAATAAAGCTCGGCTGGAAAACCTTTAACATTATCTTCTTCCAGAGCGGTTACGAACTTCAGCGGTATGCGCGTGCTGGAGTTGACAGCGTCGATCGTAAGCCTTTGCGCTTCTCTTTTTTCCTTAAGTATCTTACCTATCTTTTCCATATTCGCTCTGCCTTTGACTTTATTCCGCAGCTTTTACTACCGCGCGTAACCCGCGGACTAGGCGGGATTTCACCTCATCGTAAGCCTTATTGCCATCACTGCCATGGCTTGCTTCTGAGGCTAGCTTTACGGAAGGTCCATGACCTCAACTCCGGCCGGAGCCTTAAAATTGAACAACTTCTTATCGATCTTAGGGTTGACCGTTTTGTTTATCATCTCTGTCTTTATGGTTACGTTATCTCCAGAGATCAAAAGCTTCACTGGTATAAAGCTGCCGCTCTCAACCCAGAATTTCATATTGAAACTGTCTCCGGAAACCGGTTTGAACAGAAGTATGTATTTGTTATCTTCCATTCCTTCGAAGGTAATGACATATTTCTTCTTAAGGTCCTTGAACCCATTGCCGAAATTTATAATGGAAACCGGCACAAAGCTGTTAGCTGACCATTTTTTCCAGTTGTCTACAATCACCTGCCGGTATTTAGGGGTGTATATCCAGAACCTTTTTGCCGTTAGCCGTTATCTCCTGTTCGAGCGGTGTGAACTGGCGCACGTGTATATAATCTGGCTTTAAAAATGATACCTTCCCGTTGTTTGATTGTTTCTCATTAGTAAGGTTGTAAGCTATCTCCTGCTTAAAATCGAATTCAAGGGCAGTAATACTATTATCCGCTTCCTCCATCTTCGCCGTGATCTCGTCAACGGTCAGGTCCTTAGCTGATGCAAACACCGGAACGGCAGCGGTGAATATGATTGCGAAAATAATGTTTTTGATGTTCATGATAGCGGCCCCTGAGATGTACTGAGATAATCGTTTATCTTGTCAAAATATATGGTCCAGCGGTTGGTTCCTTCAGGCTTGTGTATGAAGCCCTTCATTTCTAAAATGCTTAAGAGGTTGGTCGCCCTAGCCGACGAACCGAAGTGAGCCTTAAGAAGGTCCTGGGAGACCCGCTTTCTTTCCTGGACTAGCTTTAGCGCACTTATAAGTTCCTGCGTATTCTCCGCTGATCCGGCAGCGTTATCGCTCTCCTTGGCCGCGACGCTCAGGTACTCATACTGGGCCGGAACGTTCTGTTTCTTTATAAAATCAACTACAAGTTCGGCCTCTTTTGTGGAAACAAAAGCGCCCTGAAGCCTTATCGGGCGGGATTCACCTGAAGGAAGGAAAAGCATGTCGCCTCTGCCAAGCAGTGCGTCCGCTCCTATAGAATCGAGAATTACCCTTGAATCGACTTTAGATGTAGTCTGGAAGGCTATTCTAGCAGGAAAATTAGCCTTTATCACGCCGGTTATAACGTCTACGGAAGGCCGCTGGGTAGCAAGTATCAGGTGAATACCCACGGCGCGGGCCATCTGCGCGAGCCTCTGTATGGAGTCTTCCACTTCCTTGGTGGCTATAAGAATAAGGTCAGCAAGCTCGTCAATTATAACCATTATATAAAATTCTTTCTGCAATCCGCGGGCTTCCATTTTCTCGTTGTAACCTTCTATGTTGCGTACGGCTTCCCTTGCAAATTTCTCGTATCTAGCTTCCATTACTTTGACCAGTTTCTTGAGCGACTCTGCGGCCTCTTTTGGCTGTGTTATTATATCGGCTTTGTCGGCTGGAACTCTAGGGTCATAGATGTGAGGAAGCCCCCTGTAGACAGGCATCTCGAGGCGCTTGGGGTCTATCAGCATGAACTTGACTTCATCTGGCCTTGCCTTGTAAAGCACGGAAAGTATTATGCTGTGAATTCCGACGCTCTTTCCGGAACCCGTGGCTCCCGCTATCAAAAGATGCGGCATTGGGGCGAGGTCGGTAACGTAGGCTATGCCGTCGGTTGTCTTACCTAACGCCAGAGTAAGCAGCGACTTGGAAGATTGAAAATCATGGCTCTGCAGTATACCCTTTAAACCAACGAGGCTACTTTCCGAATTTGGCACTTCCAC
The DNA here is from genome assembly GCA_963794945.1 of Endomicrobiales bacterium. GTDB lineage: Bacteria > Elusimicrobiota > Endomicrobiia > Endomicrobiales > CAWCFT01 > CAWCFT01. The sequence goes on along the minus strand of CAWCFT010000012.1, from coordinate 4,472 downwards.
ACCAACCGCGGATTTCTCCGGTATGGGTACTACCCTTATTGAAGGAGCCTTCATCGAAAGGGCGATGTTCTCGCCTAAAGCGACCACCGACTGGATCTTTATTCCTGGCGCAAGCTCAATATCGTAGCGTGTAACAACTGGACCCGGTATGATCTCTTTTACTTTGGCCTCAATATTAAAATCCTTCAATATCTTTGTGAGGAGCCCGGCGTTGGCAAGATGTTCTTCCTTGTCTTGTTCTGAACTATGGTGGGCCTTGTCATCGGAAAGGAAATCGACCGACGGCAGTTTATACTCAAAAGGCATCACGGTCACTGGCAGTTCTGGCTGGACCGACTTTTGCGGGGTCTGTAGCCTCTTTTCAGCAGACTTTGCGGAGCCGGGGTAGGCTGCTGTCTAACAGTTGAAATTATTTTTGGTTCCTGCTTATTTTCTAACACAGGGTTTGGCCGCTGGTTTTTAGGTTCCGGTACCCTTATTTTAGGAGGCAGTATTTTTGAGAGGTTCTTTCTGGCATCCTGCCACTGATTGTAGTCTTCTTCGAGTTTGCGCCAAGCGGCTATTGCGAGTTCTCTTAAAGACACCCGGAGCAGGAGGCTGGAAACATAGATGAACAGGCCAGCGGTAAGCGCTAAAGATAAATACGTACCGAAAAGACGGTAGAAGAACGGGTTAAGTTTAAGCCCCACCCATCCGCCAAACACCGAGCTCGCAGCGCCTTTTGCGGCAAGTTCTATCATTGAAAAAAAGCTTGACGCAATGACCATCATCAGCAGGCTCCATATTGAGTCAAGCCTGACACGCAGCGGAACGGAAGACCTAAGGTGGTTAACACCAGCCCAGATAACAAGAAGCGGGACAAGGTAGACAGCAAAACCGAATATCCCGAATGAAATATTAGCTATCGCTTTACCGATCGCGCCGGATTGGTCCGGCAAGACCAGGCAGTATCCGTAAAGGAATGAGATAAGGAGAAAGGCTGCGCCCCTCAGTTCCCTGAAATGAGAATATTTTTGTGGTTTTGCTTTGACGCGGAAATACATATTATTATCAGGCTGGTGCTTGCGCCTTTGACTACTGCTTTAGCGATATCTTAAAGGAATGGTTCTGATTCGGCCACTTCTATCTTATCTTCACGAGCCAGCCAACCAAGCGCGAGGTAAAGCGCTGTATTGGATATCCCAAGCTCGGATTTCAGCTTTATAGCAGTAACCGTACCGTTCTTAAACAAATACTCCCAAACCTGGCCTGCTGTTGATCCTATTTTTTCTTGCATATTTTCTGTTTCATTCTGTATATCACGGGCACAGGGACCTTGTGCCGGAGTTTACCGGAATGTTCCTTAAAGTTTTTCTATCTGGAATAGGTCCTGAGACGCCGTTATCGGTTTACCATTCTCGACAAGTATCTTCAATATCTTCATACCGGCCTCGGATTTAACTTCATTCATCACTTTCATGGCTTCAACTATGCACAAGGTTTTTCCGCAGCAACTACGTCTCCTTCCTTAACGAACGAAGGGGAGGCAGGAGAGGGGGCGCGGTAGAAGATTCCAGTAATGGGAGACTTTACGGTCTCGCCAGCCACTGCTTTTTCTGTCGATTCCTGAGCATTTTCCTGAACGGCAGGAGCTACCGGCGCGATTGCGTTAACAACCTGATGTTTCGGCGCCCTGCCTTTTCTCTTGAGATAAATATAAGAGGCCGCATCCTTTAGCTCTAACTCTTCGATCTTCTCGGTCTTCATCAGTTCGAAAAGCGAAGATACTCTGTCTTTTAACTCGGGTTCTTTTTCATTGCTTGGAGTTTTCATTGATCCACCTTAACTGAAAGTTCAATGTTCAAGGTTTAAAGGTTCAAAGTTAACACCAAACAAATGAAGAAAACGAACCATTTTTGTGTTAAACCTTTGAACCTTTTAACTCTTGAGCTTTTAAACCATTTATTTAATGCTTTTCTTCCAACAATACGGCTTTCCTGCTGAGGTTCACTCTTCCCTGGCTGTCTATTTCACTAACCTTAACAGTTATTTCGTCACCCTCGTGAACGACATCTTCAACCTTTTTAACGTGCCCCTCGGCCAACTGCGAAATGTGCACGAGCCCTTCTTTTCCGGGAAGTATCTCTACGAACGCGCCGAAATTTAGTATCCTTGTAACCTTGCCTTTGTAGTTTTTCCCCACCTCGACGTTCTGCCGTAAGGTACTCAACCATCTGTTTAGCGAGGTCTACAGCTGCTTTCTCAGGGCTGGAGATAAAGACCCTTCCTTCATCGTTGACTTCTATCGTGGCTCCGGAATCTTCCTGTATGCGGCGTATGTTCTTACCGCCTGGGCCTATCAGTTCGCCTATCTTAGACTGAGGAATATTGACGGATACCATTCTTGGAGCGAACTTCGAAAGCTCGTTCTTGGGAGCTCCGATAGCGGCTTCCATCTTGTCAAGTATGAACATCCTTCCCGCGCGAGCCTGTTCAAGCGCCTTGGACATTATCTCGGCCGTAAGCCCGGATATCTTAATATCCATCTGAAGGGCAGTTATGCCCTTTCTTGTTCCCGCAACTTTGAAATCCATGTCACCCAAGTGGTCCTCCATGCCCATGATATCGGTAAGGATAGCATAGTTATCGCCTTCCTTAATAAGGCCCATGGCAATGCCCGCGCAGCTTGATTTCATCGGCACGCCGGCGTCGAAAAGCGCGAGGCTTCCGCCGCAGATCGAAGCCATTGACGATGAACCGTTCGATTCAAGTATGTCGGAAACAACCCTCATTGTATAAGGAAATTCGTCTTCGCTGGGAAGGAGAGGCAGGAGTGAACGCCTCGCAAGATTGCCGTGGCCTATCTCCCTTCTGCCTGCCGAACGTTCCGGTTTGGCTTCGCCTGTCGCGAACCCCGGGAAGTTATAATGCAGCATGAAACGCTCTTTGAATTCGCCGCTGAGCTCGTCCATTATCTGCATGTCGCTCGGGTTACCGAGCGTGACCGTCGCGAGCGCCTGTGTCTGGCCTCTCGTGAAAAGCGCCGAACCGTGCGCCCTTGGAAGAAGGTCTATCTCGCAGTTAATCGGCCTTATCTCGTCGAACTTTCTGCCGTCAGTGCGTACCCTCTTCTCCAGAACGAGTTTTCTCGCTTTGCGGTAGAAAAGGTCTTCAAGCAGGTAGCTGACTATAGCTCCTGTCTCGGGATATTTCGCTTCAAGAGAAGTTTTCACTTCCTTTTTAAGTGCATCCCAGGCAGTTTTCCTGTAAGATTTTTCAGCTATAACAAGTATTTCTTCAACTTTTAAGGCGGCCATCGATTCGACATCGGCCCTGATAGCCGGATCGATAACAAGCTCCGCAGGTTTCATTTTTTCTTTGCGCTTGAACTGGTTCTGGAAAGCACAAAGCTTTTTTACTTCGTCGTGCGCGAAATTTAAGGCTTCCATCATCTCGGCTTCGGGAAGTTCCTTGGCTCCTGCTTCTACCATCGCGAGCGCTTCTTCAGTGCCGCTCAAAACAAGGTCAAGGTCAGAAAGCTTTCTGCTGTGGTATCGTCGGGTTGATGACGAGCTTGCCATCGATTTTCCCCACGCGGACCGCGCAGATGGGTGTTACAAAAGGAATGTCGGATATCAAAAGGGCGATTGATGTTCCAAGCATGGCAGCGAGGTCGGAATCGTTCTCGCCGTCATAAGAAATAACTGTCGCCGCTACCTGGGTGGCATTGTGCCATGTTTCCGGGAAAAGAGGGCGAATGGAACGGTCTATGACCCTGCTCTTAAGAGTTTCGTTGTCGCGCGGCCGGCCTTCTCTTTTAAAAAAACCTCCGGGTATCTTTCCAGCTGAGTAGGTGCGTTCGCGGTAATCAACTGTTAAAGGAATAAAATCGCAGTCTTCTTTGGGCTCTTTCGCCGCTACAGCGGTTACCAAAACGACAGTGTCGCCAACGCGAACCGTGCACGCGCCGTTCGCCTGTTTCGCGAGTTTGCCTGTTTCTACTGTTATCTTCTTTCCGCCGATCTCAATACTATTGCTAACGATTTCCACATCGTTCTCCTTTTTTGCTTCTAACTGACGCTGTATAAGGAGCTCCTCAAATCTAAAACAAATTACAGATCACAACCCCGCCCCGCGGGACTGAAAACTGTAATTTGATGAAAGGGGTGTCCATGACTGCATCATCGTTGAACGCAAAATTTATTTCTGACTCAAGTTTTTCAATGATCTCTTTGTATTTCTCTTTGTTGTGCTTCTTTAAATAGTCTATAAGCCTGCGGCGCTGGCCTATCATTTTCAAAAAGCCGGACCTGGATGTGAAATCCTTGGGGAACTTCTTGAAATGCTCGCTTAGGTGGTTGATGCGCCCCGTGAGCAGCGCTATCTGCACTTCAGGCGACCGTGTCGGTAGGGTGCGTCTTGTAGCTTTCTACGATTTTTCTTGTTCAACTGCATTAAAATATTCCTCCTTAATTAATCTGTTTTTCAATCTG
>CAWCFT010000011.1:0-162473 GCA_963794945.1 Endomicrobiales bacterium | reverse complement strand
CAAACCACCACAACCAGCCCGATCACAAGATCACCGTCTTCGCCGGCCAGGACCACGAGGCCACGGAGCGCGCCCGAAGCTATATTGAGGGCCATCCGCCCAGTTCGCCCTCGGTCGCCATCCTGCGTGACGGCAAGCTGGTTTACTTCATGCCGCGCGCCGTCATCGAGCAATCCACGGCGCAAGACATCGCCGGCGAGCTCCTGCGCGCCTTCGACGCCTTCTGCGCCAAAACGACGGCGCGGCCAGCAAGCTAAGGCCGCGATAACGGGGCTTATGATAGATTACGCAGGCTTGAAGCAGGGCAACAATCTCCGGCAAAGATCGCGTGCTAAAAAGTTGGCGCATACTTTACATTGGCGCGGGCAATGATGAGCTCTGAAAAGTCGATGTCGGAGGAAAACTGGCAGGCCGGCTGGAGCTACATAGCCGAGCTGGAAAGAAAGATAAATAATTCAACGGACGATAGCGAACGCGCGGGCAATCTTGGCCAGCTGTTCGGTTTCGTAAAGGGAAATAAACCAAAAGCTTGTCGCTCAGCGCTACGCCGAAGACGGCTCTATCGATATACCGGACGAGAAGTCGAAGGATATCAACAAGTTTATGGTACTGCTTGCGCTTATAGATCTCTATCCGATTAACCCGCGCGAAGCGCTTAAGAAGTCAGCCACCATGCCGGAGCTGACTAACGATACGCTCAAGGCCATAGCAAAAGCCAGAGAGCTTGAATTATCCGGCGGAAGCGCTGAAACCGTATCAAACGCCATCCGTGAAGCCATTAATCCAGTTATAGGCGGGATACTTAAGAATGGCGGGATAATGCCGTTGGTCGCGTTTGACGCCAAAGACGAATCGCAGGTATGGGAGATAACAGAGCTGTTCAGATTGTTCAATCTTCTTGCTGAAAGAAAATTAAAGAAGATCAACGGGGAAGAGCAATTCGAACAAATAATGAATATCGAGCAGAATACGATGGGCATTGCCTCAGCCGGATAATACAGGAAGGTACTACTTTTTTCCTCGCCCTTAATGGGAGAGGGTTAGGGTGAGGTGAGCTTTAATACGATATAATTCTTACTTGCCCCTCATCTCGGCCTCACCAGAGGTGAGGCGCCTCTGGAGACTTCTCCTGCAAGGGGGTAGAAGGAAATAAGACATAGTTTTTTGCTCGCCAGTTTTAGTACCATGGGGCTTGTCCATGGGGATCAATGCAATTGTAAGCCACTCAAAAGAGTGAAAGGAGTTGCGGCATAGCCTGATATTACAAGTTGAGATTATCGAAAAACCCCAATAATCTCTGATTACAGTGATAAAAAACAAAGATTACGGTGATTTAAAGCTTTTAATCGCTGTAATCGCTGTTACATAATCACTGTAATCAAGACCGTTGAGGACTTTTTCAACGGTCTCAAGTTAGTACGGGGGGCGGGCCATGACTCAAAAACAAATAATGGACAACACTAAGAAGATCCTGGTTATCGACAATGACACGGAAGTAATTGACGTTGTGACAAGCATCCTCAAGGATATTTCAACAATCGAAGTGGTTCACAGCACCTCCGACGTTGAGGGGGCAATGAACATGTTGAAAAATGAAGAATATTGTGCTATATTGGGAAATGTCGAACTTAGTTCGAGCAACGGTATTTCCTGCGTTGACCTCATCAAGGAGGCAATATCGGGCTACGGTGACCGTTATTATAACAAGATCATCGTTATGTCGCCGGATATCGACAAGATAGTCGATGCGCTCCGCGCGGCGCTTATATGAGCATTATAAAACCTCTTGAAAGGTCAGAGCTAAGGCACAAACTCAGCATCGTTGTTGACATGCACCTCAAAACGCTGCCAGTAAAAGAGTTTACCGATAGGCCGTTTTAAATCCTTCAAAAATATGTATAATATGCCGGATAAGAGCGCGCACGGGTAACGTGTCGTCTTTGCGAACCCGAAGGGTGCAGCAATCCTATTTTCTGATGAAACAACAAGATTGCCCGCGTCGTCCCGCAAAGCGGGACTCCTCGCAATGACACATAAAAAAGGGTTTTTCAACTAATTTTGTTCATAAAATTGAGATATTTATCATTGTAATTTGTTTAGTGTTTCGAGATTTTCGCCGGAGGTGGATCTGCCTATGGCATGACGGATTTCGGTATTGATTTAATCAAAGGAGAAAAATAGTGCGAAAACTTAGAGTATTCTTCAGAAACCACTGGGTTAAGTTCCTTATTATAATTGTCTGCATAGCTCTTGTCGGGCTTACGATATACGGGTTAAGCACCCTTGAATCATTTTACCGAAACCTGACCATTGCCCAGATACCGCTCCAGCTTCTGCTTACCGGGCTTAACGCGGCGATATTCGTTTATCTTTATATGTCGGTTTTCCGCGGAGGTTTCGGCGGGCTCAAAAAAGGCAAAATAGATATTGAATCGGGCATCAATAAAGTCAGATTCAAAGATGTCATAGGCCTTGAAGGCGCGAAAAAAGAGGCTATGGAAGTTGTTCAGTTGCTTAAAGACAGGGCACAGGTAAAGAAGATAGGCGGAAAGATAATAAAAGGCCTGCTTTTGATAGGTCCCCCGGGGTGCGGAAAGACACTGCTTGCGAGGGCTATAGCCACCGAATCGAACATCCCTTTTATGTCAATTTCCGGAAGTGAGTTCGTTGAGATATTCGTGGGTGTGGGCGCTTCAAGAGTTAGAAAGCTTTTCAAAAAGGCCCGCGAGTACGCTTACGCTGAAGGCGCGTGCATAGTATTTATAGACGAGCTTGAAGTGGTGGGGCGCGGAAGGACATTCTCGTTTATGGGTGGAGGTGAAGAAACGAACTCTACCCAGAACCAGATACTTGTTGAGATGGACGGCCTTGAGAGCGGAAAACACAACATAATTGTAATCGGCGCGACAAACGCTTCCGAAGATGTGCTTGATAAGGCGCTGCTCAGGCCAGGAAGGTTCGACAGGAAGATATATATAAGCTACCCCAACCTGCCTGAACGGGAAGAGCTCTTTAAATATTACCTGAAGAAAGTTAAATTCGACGATAAGCTCGACATCAGCCGCCTCGCCAAAAAAACGGTTTATAAATCTCCGGCCGATATCCAAAATATAATTAAGGAAGCTGCGCTTATAGCGACCGTAAGAAAAAAGAATTTATAAACCTGGAAGACCTTTCAGAAGCCATGGACAGGATCGATCTGGGCTTGGAAACACACATTTTGATGACTCCGGAGGAGAAGGAGCAAACCGCGTACCATGAGGCAGGCCACGCGACGGCACTGTATTTTATTCATCCCACCGATGATGTGTTCAAGGCGTCGCTCAAATCCCGCGGGCCGGCGTTGGGCATGGTTACCCACCACCCCAAGCAGGAGCTTCATACGCACAACCGCGAAAAGCTTTTAGCGGATATCAAGGTATCGTTAGCCGGTTATGCTGCGGAGAGAATAAAGTACGGTACCACATCAACAGGCGTCTCCTCTGATTTCCAAAAAGCAACTAAGATAGCCCACTCGATGGTTTGGGAGTTCGGTATGGGGGCCACGGCAATAGGCGCATTTAACTCGATCCCGGATAATGAGATATCCAACAGCCTTAAGGAAAAATTGAATAACGAAACAATGGTGATCTTGAGCGACTGCCTGAATTCGGTTGACAGGTTCCTACATGAAAATTGGCATAAGGTTGAAAAACTTGCCGGTGAACTTATTGAGAAGCAAGAGCTGGACTACGATTCGATAGACGGAATTTTGAAGAACTGATAGATTAAAAATCAAATATCAAAGACCAAAATTAATGTGTTCGCACAAGGACAAGGCGAACCGAATAAATAAGTCCGCCAGAGGCGGACACCATAACTTTGACATTTGATTTTTGATGTTTGATATAAATATTGTGATAGGGAAGAGGCATAATTTGTTAAAGAACTATCTTATTGCGGCACTAATATTATTCAGCATGGTTCCCATGGGCTGCAAGGCGACATATAATAAGTCGACTATAGCTGAATCGGTTCAGAAGCTCATCAAAAAGGAATATAACCTCGACGGGCGCGCGAAGCTGGAAGGCGAGACGCTCTACCTTGAAGTCAACCTCGAAGGCCTGGTATCCACGGAACAAAAAATACTGGCGGATATGCTCAAAAAAGTACAGGGCGCGGCGCTGGTCATAACCAGGGTCTCTCTCTCAAGCGACGCGAACATCAAGTTCATGGTGCTTGTGGTGAGCGAGCCGACATTTAAGCTTCATTTAAGGATCATTGAGAAACTTGACGATATAAAGGCCTTCCTTTACCAGAAGATATCCAAGGCTGATTACGAGGACAGGCTTGTCCTCGAGATAGAGCCGAATGAGGCAGGCGACAACACAGCGCCGCAGACAGTGAAGAAAAGCGACGAGATAAGCATGAAGGAGTTTGTGGGAAGGCTTATAATCTCGCAGATAAACATGCTAAGCCGCTCAAACCCGTTTTTGGCGGTTATGCTGGGGAACAGCCAGCTAAAGTACGTAGATTTCCAGGAAGACGAACTTGTTATCTATATATCTAATGGTATTTCAAAGCCGGTTCTGCCTTTTTTTGAGAATATAGTTTCCAGCCAGGCATTGAAGATAACTAAGAAATACTCCGGATGGGGGCCTAAGAGGATAAGGTTGACGGACAGCAATAACCAGAGCATATTGATAGATGTGGCCGCAAAACCCGCTGTAAAACTGAATTAAAGCACCAAAAAATAATTATTTTAGAAAGAAGCCCCGAATTATGAGGCTTCTTTTTTTTGAACTAAATGCAAGAAAAATAAAGGTCTTAAAACGCTCTTTGGGTTGGCGGTTTTTTGGGCGGAGGCGGCTCAATAACTGTAGCCTTTTCCATTACTGGAACTGGTTTTGGGGTCACGATCGGTGGGGTAACAACAATAACGGTTTGAGGTTCGTCAACAGCAGGTTCAAGCCCTTTGACTGGAGACTTATGGTAAGTAAGCCTGTAAATGAGCGGGACAAACAGTAAGGACAGGACAAGAGCGAAAGAAAGGCCGCCTATAACCGTTATAGCCATCGGCTGAGTGGCGCCCGAGCCGTGTTTACCAAGGCCCAGCGCGAGAGGCATAAGGTCAATAATGGTAGTCATAGTGGTCATAAGCACAGGGCGAAGCCTGTAAGTTGTCGCTTCAATTATAATATCTACCATGGGCATTTCAGGGAAGTGCTCAATCATAAAGTTGTACCTGTCAACCAGGAATATGGATATACTTACCGCGTGCCCGGTGAGCATTATCATGCCCAACATAGAAATGGAATTGATGGATTGAAAGGTAAAGAATAGTGTGTAGATAGCTCCCAGGACGCCCAGCGGCACAGCGAACATTACTATAAGGGGCTGGTCAAGCGATTCGAATTCGGATGCCAATATCATGTAGATAATGAGAGCACCGAGTATCATCGCGAATACCGACGACTGCATGGATTCCTTGATAGCGAGCATTTCACCGGTTATGTTGGTGGTAACATCGTCCTTTTTAGGCATACTATTCAAAACTTCAGTGAGCTTTTGCACGGCGTTGTCGAAACTTCCTTTGATGTTGGAGGTGACAAAATAAACCCTCTCGCCTTCAGACCGTTTGATCTCAGGTTGGGCCTTAACAAAAACCGGGGTGCTTATCTGTTTCAGCTGTATAGTTAAGCCCCATGGAGAATAGGCCGTCATTTCAGTCACTTTTTCCAGGCTGTCGCGGTCCTGCTCACGCATACGAACCCTGATATCGAATTCGTCATCTTTTGTCTTAAGTTTGGTCGCGACGTATCCTTTAATGGCTGCCAGTGTCATGGCTGAAATGTCTTGTGTCGATAACCCGAAAAGCGAAGCTCGTTCGCGGTCTATTTGGAGTTTCATCTGCGGTACGAGATCCGACGGGTTTATCTTGATGCCGTAGAATTCAGGCATAGTAGTAAGCAATTTCTTTATTTCTTCGGATCTGGGTCTTTAGTTTGTCCAGGTCTTTGCCCTTTACTTCAACTGTCAAACCGCCGGAAGCGCCAATAGAGGTGCCGAACAAGCCCTGCTGGGTTATGAATTCAGTCTCCACTCCCTGGGCTCCCCATTTTTTAATCTCATCGCTGGCCTCAGTCACTATTTGTTCTGTAGGCAGGCCTTTCTCGGTCAGGTTAGCTATGATGCGCGACTGATATCCGCCTAGCGATTCTATGGCTGCCGAACCTTCCTGGTCTCCGGTGGACGAGCCTACGCTTGTCGAAAGGTCTTTGATCTCGGGATACTGCGACAAGAAGGCTTCAACGCGTTTCGTAAAACTATTGGTCATATCAAGCGGTGTCTCAGGCGGCATGGTGATGTTGAGAATGAAACGCCGTTCATCAGCTTTAGGCATGAATTCTTTGGGGATGAATATAAAACAAACAAGGGCAAGCGCGGTATAAGTGCCGAGCACGATAAACAGCTTTTTCCAACGCCAGGTAAGGATCTTTCTTAAAAGAGGAACGAAATACTGGTCAGCAAAGCCTCTACCGAAATCCACGCTGAATTTGGAGAGGTCCATCTTCAAAAGAAGAGTGGGGACAAAAAATATGGCTACGAAGATCGATGCGACCATGCCGAAGCTGATAGTGAGGGCAAGCTGTTTAAAAAGCTGACCAGCCATACCCGTGATAAATATGAACGGTATAAATATAGCTATCGTTGTGATGGTAGAGCTTAAGACGGTGGGGACCAGCTCCTGGATTGATTCGAATATTATTTCTTTTTTATCGCGCGTCGGGTCTTTGTGGAAATTGACTATAATAGATTCCATTACGACGTTCGCGTTGTCAACCACCATGCCGAACCCTATGACAATGCCGCCCAGGGACATAGTGTTTATGGAGATGTCGCAAAAATACATCAATATCAACGTCACAAAAGTGGTCAGAGGGATGGCCATGTTTATAATGACCGACGCGGAAAAACTTTTCATGAATATCAGGAGGATTATTATTGAGAGTATACCGCCTTCGATGGCGTTGCGATAAATATCATCGATGGAAGCCTTTACGAATTCAGACTGGTCATATATGACTTTGACTTCCACATTTTGAGGCACACGGTCTTTGATCTCTTTAAGCTTATCTTTGACACCTTCCGACAGCTTGATAAGGTTGGAGCCTGACTGAGGATAGATGCCAAGAGAAATATTTTCTTTCCTGTTGTACCTGGAGTAACCGGTCCTGTCCTTTAGTGATTCCTTTACATCTGCAATGTCGCGAATGAAAACGATCTTTGTTTCCTTAGGGCCTGTATCTCCTCTTACTCGCCGGGTAGATCTGCGCTGCTGTGATTGGCCCTGGTCATTCTTGCCGAAAGAAAGTGCGGAAATATCGGCAATAGTCTTAAATTCTCCAACGGTTTTAACAAGGAACTCTGAGTTTTCTTCTTTTATTGTCCCAGCGGGATACGTGATATTAGCGTCCTTGAGGGACGATATGACTTCTGTAATGGATACCTGGTTAGCAAGCAGCCTGCCTTTGTCGATTTCTACAAGTATCTCTTTTTGCTCGCCGCCGCGGATCTCGACTTTTGCCACGCCGTCAAGCCTCTCGAGCTCGTCTTTTAGGTTCTTCTTGCAAAACTGCCTCAGTTCTGCCATCTTCCATGGGTCGGATTCGTCGTTAATATAATTGATCGACAATATCATCGCCTCGACCTGCATGGGGTTATATTTAAGGACTATGGGGTCGCGGGAGTCTTTCGGGAGGGATTCTTTAATAAGGTCGATCTTTTCGCGGACTTCCATTGCCGCGAAATTCATATTTGTTCCCCAGCGGAACTCGCAGCTTACAATTGATGTTCCTTCTTTTGACACAGAAGAAACTTTTTTGATATTCTTCACCGTTCCGGCCGCTTCCTCGACAACCTTGCTTATAAGTTTTTCGGCTTCCTCGGGGCCCGCGCCTTCGTATTTAGTAACAATGGTTATCTGCGGGAATTCCATGGAGGGGAAAAGTTCCTGGGGGATCCGTGACCAGGATATTATGCCGAACAGCGCTATCCCGACGAATAACATGATGGTCGTGACCGGCCTTTCAACCGGCAGGCGTAATAGGTTCATGATCTATCCTTATTCCTTATTTTATAAGAGTTTCCAACGCCGGAGCTGCGCTAACTTCGGTATTCTTCCTGCGCCCGATCAATTTATGAAAAGTGTTAATTATGAGGTTTGATACTTTATCCATGCTGTAGTACGCTACAGGCACTATTAAAAGGGTCAGCAATGTGCCGGTGATAGTACCAAAAAGTATGGTCATTCCAAGCGAACGCCACATTGACGCAGCTTCATCTCGGCTTAAGACCATGGGTAAAAGGCCCAGAGTTTTCATTAAAAGAGTTATAAGCTCAGGCCTGAGCCTTTCACAGCAGGATTCGAATATGGCGCGGAGCAGGTTTTTCCTGCCTACGCGCCTGGTGTTGATCTTCTCTACAAGGATTATCGAGCTGTAAACCACGGAACCGAAGAGTATCATCGTTCCTATCCAAACGCCGAGGCTGATCGGTTTATTGAACATCCACAGAGAGATCGCTACACCCATGATGCTTAAAGGCAGGGCGAACATTATGAGGAGCGGTTGTGAATATGATTCAAAAAGTGAAGCGAGCACCAGATAAATGAGGATCACGGTCATGCTTATAGCCAGTGAAAATTGTTTTCTGTTTTGAACGGATTTTTCATAATCTCCGGAAATGCTGAATGAATAATTCTTAGGGAAAGCTATCGTCTTTAGCGTTTTAGTGATCTTTTCCGCCGCTTTATCAAGACCCAGTTTTACACGGTTAGCGCTTATCTGAATAAAACGTTTTTTATTCTTGTGCCAAATCTCCTGGTTTGATTTTACTTCTCTTATTTCGCCGATCTGATTAAGGTGCAGGATCTCTCCTGAGGGAGATAAGATCGATAAAAACGGCAGTTCCTTCACGGAAGAGACCGTGCCGGGCATGATACGGCAAATGGTCTCTATTTGTTTTCCTTCTGTGCGGTATTGCGTTGCGATTAATCCTCTGAGCATACAGTGCAGGGTGTTGCCGAGGTAATTCGTGGTCAGCCCGAACATGGCAAGTTTGTTAGGGTCAACGAAAATGTGCATTTCTGGCTCATCTTCTCTCATTCTTATCTTTATATCCGTGAGGCCTTTGACCTGCGAAAGCCGGCCGGATGACGCAAAAGCCAGTTGTTTGAGTATACCGTAATCGACACCAAAGAAATCTATAAATATCTCGCTGGCGCCGGTGCTTTGTGCTTCCTGGAAGTAAACAAAAGCCGGCGCAAACTCGTTAAATCTTTTCCTAAAAATATTTTTAAATCTTTCGGCGTCTTTATCAACTTTTACTTCGATGAATGTGTGAAGCTTTTCGACTTTGGACGAGACTCTTTCGACTGTTGGGTAGGACATTAGCGCTTTTTCGATTTTTTTGACTATCTCATCCGAATGCTCAATTCTTGTGGCTGGAGGGAACTGTATGCCAACGCGAAAAACATTCTGGTCTCCGGGGTCCATGAACTCGCTCTCTCTCTTCGAAAGAATAAATATCGAACAAACAAAAAGCGCCGCCACGAACACCCATACCATTTTCTGATATTTAAACGAGAACTTGAGCATATTCCTGTAATAATGCCGCACCCTTAAGTACCAGTGCTGAAAATCGAGACCGAAAATTCGTTTGGAATTTATAAACCTGCGGGGGCACAAAAACAAGTGTACTTATAAGGGACGCGATAAGTGCGAAGGTTATGGTCAACGCAAAGGGTATATACATCTGCCTTATTTCGGGGTCAAGGAAAATAAGCGGAAGAAATACTATTACTGTTGTCAGTGTTGATGCTATGATAGGCAGGACCAGCTCACGTGTGCCCTCAATGATCATCGTAGCTTTATCCTTGAATGTTTTTCGCGAGTAGTGATATGAGATGTTTTCCATGACAACTATGGCGTTGTCCATGACATTGCTGATCCCCATGGCAAGGCCAGAAAGTGTCATGACGTTGAAAGTGAGCTTTGAAAAATATACAAGCATGATAGATATAAGAAGGCTCAAGGGCAATGTAGTGATAATTATCGAGATGCTTCTTGTGTTCCTTATGAATATGAAAAGTATGACGCAAAGAAGGATAGCGCCTACAACAAGTGCTTCGACTAAAGAATAAATAGCCTTTTCTATGTATTCAGCGTCGTTCTTTACCACCGTTATAACGATATTCTCTCCGCTTGTGGCTCTTATAGTTTTAAGCATTTTTTCTACTTCACTGGCCACGGTTATCGTGTTCGCAGTTGATTCTTTCTGGATATATAACGATACCACAGGCCTTATGTTCAGCCTTGCGAATGAGGATTGATCGTTAAAAGAATCCTTTACGGTGGAAATATCTTTTAATCTGATGACTGAACCTGATTGTGTAATGGCGATACCTGTGTTCTCGATCTCGCTGATATTGTCATACTCACCTGTTACTCTTATAATATACTTATCATTTTTCTCTTCAATTTCTCCGGCAGAGATGGATATGTTCGCAAGGTTGATTTTTTCTACAACGGAGAGAATGGGTAGTTTGTAGGCCGCTAGCTTTGAATTATCAACTTCAATAAAGAACTTTCGCTCCCTTCCGCCGCCTATGTCTATGTTGGCGACCCCCGTGATCCTCAGGAGCTTTTCCTTGATCTTGTCTTCAGCGATCGCACGCAGCTGTTCGGGGGTATTGACATCTGAACTAAGGGAAATAATTATGATTGGGGCATCTGACTGTTGGAATTTGGCTATGATAGGTTTTTCAACTTCTTTCGGCAGCAGGTGGCGGACCATCGCGAGTTTTTCTCTTATATCGATCACAATGAAGTTCATGTCTACGCCGTGGTGGAACCTGAGAACTACCATTGATTCAGATTCGCGTGATGCTGACATGAGTTCTTTCAGGCCGTTGATCTCTGAAAAGGCTTCTTCAAGCGGGCGCGTAACATACTTCTCTACTTCGCTTGCGGCAATACCACCGCGCAATCTTGTTATTACGCTTATCTCACCTGATTCTGTGGCGGGGTAAAGTTCGACAGGTATCCTGAAGAAGCTGACTACGGAGAATAAGGCAATGCTCAGAACGAGCATGATGGTGGTTATTGGTCTCCTTATTCCAAGTTCAAGCATAGTAAATTACTCTATGGTCTAAACGCTTTTCGACAAGCCTAAATGAATATTTATAAATTATTCGGGTGTACCAGATCCCGCTGCAGCCTTGTTATCTGTTACGATCTCCATATATTTAACCCTTATGCCATCGCTCAGCTGCCCTTGAGTCTCCGCAACTATAAATTCATCTTTTGATAAACCGCTTTCGACAATAATCTGTTGTGTGGTTGTTTTCATGCCTACTTTAATATGCCTCATTTCGATCAATCCTTCACCTATTTGTTTGGCATCGGGCTTTAAAACAGGGATCAAGTAAGTACTCGCGCCGAGCGTTATTACGGAATCCGTGGGGACAAGCATGACATTTTGTAGCTCG
Organism: Endomicrobiales bacterium; assembly: GCA_963794945.1. GTDB lineage: Bacteria > Elusimicrobiota > Endomicrobiia > Endomicrobiales > CAWCFT01 > CAWCFT01. Next base: position 150,943 of record CAWCFT010000011.1, on the reverse strand, counting down.
ACAAGGAAAATGCTGCCTCTGCCGAACATGCCTGAACGGAGCTGGCCTTCTGTGTTCGGCACGGAAATTTTAACCGTGGTGGTGCGTGTTCTTTCTTTTACCGTAGGCGCTATCTCAATAACAGTCCCAAAGAAATCTTTACCAGGGTAAGAATCGCAGTTTATTTTTACTTTTTGTCCGGCCTTGATTTTTTCCACATCTTTTTCAGGAACGTCAACCTCAAAATTTGTTCTGGCCTCCGCTTATGAACTTTGCGACGACATCCTGCGTAGTGACATAATCTCCAGGCTTTATAAGTATTTCAGCAATTAACCCGTCGGAAGGGGCAAGCAGGTTGGTTTTAGAAAGATTTGAATTGGCAAGCTCAAGTTCAGAGAGAGCAGCTTTCATTTTTGATTCCGCTGATTGTGTTTCATACCGCGCCTCATCTATTTTACTCTCAGCTATAGCTTTGGATTTGAAAAGTTCTTCATAGACCTTTAAACGCTGAACCGCTGAATAATACGATGATTTTTCGCTTGAATACTTGCTCCTGGCATAATCGGCTTTTGTAAGTGAATCTTTAGGGTCAAGAGAGCAAATTGTCTGACCTTTTCTTATCTTATCGCCTTCCTTGAAATTGAAAGTGGCAAGAACGCCGTCTATCTCGAACCTAAGCTCGTTCTCAACAGCTCCCTTTATAGTGCCCATGACTGTGTATGAGTCCGTAAAATCCTTGATCTCTGTCTTCAGCACGCGGACCTGGGGGAGCTCCTTGTCGGATGTTTTTACGGTTTTTTGGCTGAAGAATAATCCATTGACAGCTAATCCAAGTAACAAAAGCACAATGGCGCCGCCAGTGGTTATGACAGCTAACCTTTTTCCTGGTGAAAGAACTGCAAAACTTTCGTAGTACGGGCCAAATTTCTCTTTAATAATATAACCGATATCTTCGAATTTGTTTTTCAGTTCATCGAAATTCAAATTGTGCCTCCAGTAGTGAAATAATTTGTTTAAATCATCTTAGTGAGATGAGAACCATACGTTCCATTTCAGCAACAGATGAATAATTTGTATATAAGGCTTTTGCGTACGATGCTATGGTCTCCGCAAATTTCCAGCTTTCTTCCATTAGCTGGACCGTGGGAACTTCGTCAAGTTGATTCTTCTTTTCCAGTAGTGCGAGTTTTCGCTGTTTGATATCTATTTCGTTTTTAAGCGTGCGTTCATTTCTTAGCGAATCAGTGTAGCCGATGTATGATTTTTGGAGAGCTAGCGTCATCTTGTTCAGTGTTTCGTTGTATTCGCTTTCTGCCTGAAATATGCCGACCCTGCTTTCTTTTGAATCCACAAAATAATTCAGGTCGTCCGCGATCCCTAATTTTGTATCGATTGTATTTTGGTCGGTGAGCGCTGTCGGCTCTATTAAGTCATTCGGGTTAGTCTTTGCTTGAGAATTTGAGACCTCTAACGTGTTGCCGAATAGGGTCCAAGTAAGTTTTCCCATAAAGTTCCATGAGGTTGCAAGCTCGAGGGGCGCTGAAACATAAGCTTCGCCGCTTTTGCCGTAAAATCCGGAGAGGTCTATTTTGGGTATGGCTTTTGAACGGTTTATCTTCAATTTTTCTTTTGCTGAAAGTATCTCAAGCTGGTTAAGTTTCAAGTCTACGCTGTTTAAAGGTATGAAACCAATGCATTCGCTGAGCGTAAAAGATATTTCAGGTACGTTTTCAATCAGCCCTTCCGGCATTTCGGCAGGGATCTCTTCGAGGGTTTGAACGTTGACAAGGTATGCAAGTTTCTTTTCAGCAAGGTCAAGGTTGTCTTTGGAATTTAGAAAGAGATTCTCCAGCTTATCCCTGTAATTTTCGGCCTCAAAAAGGTCCAGCTCGGATATTGCTTTTGCTGTGTATTCAATCTTAACTTTTTTTGAAAGATTATCTATTTTTTCAAAAGCTTTTGCGAGTGCGGCGTATTCCATTTTCAATGACTGATATTCATAATATGCAAGCTTAATATTGTAAAAAAGTTCTTCTCTGGCTTTCGTGTAGTTGAATTTAGAAGATTCTGCTAGCAGGGAGTCATATTTATACGTCGATTTTATCCTGCCACCTTCATAAAGCGGCAACGAGAGTTGCAGCCCTTGTGATTCAGACTCATAGTCTTGCGGGCTGGCGCCGATGGTTGTATCAGAATACATGGTTTTGCCTTTGGTATATTGATTTTCCAAAGACAGTGCCGGGAAAAATGCTCTGCCTGATCTCATTACCCGCAGCTTTGAAAGGTTTACTTGCTCCTCCGCGACCGCAAGTTTTTTGTCCCTTGATTGGGCGATTTTTAGGCAGGTATCCAGGAAATTATCATTGGACGCGAACAGGCTCGATACGATGGAAAGACACAAAATAAGGGTGGAAAACGGCCTGAAATTTTTCATTTTTATCGTTACAATTATACAAGAAAATATATATTTTGTCAATCATTTTTTGAATATGAAGCCGAACCGCTTGACTAAACACTAGAAATTATTTATAATTATCAGGCTAAACGCAAAATTATTTGAATTTCATTTGTTTTACATCTAATAATGACAGTTCAAATGCGGACGTAAGTTGGCTAATTTAGGATTAGTTCTAAAATGCAAGATGGCAATTAAGATGGAAAATATCTCAGAACAGAAAGAATCTGAAATTAATATTAGAATTCCGTACGCAGATACCGATCAGATGGGTATGGTATATTACGCGAATTATTTTGTCTATTTCGAAAGAGGGCGCACAGAGTGGCTCAGATTCAAGGGTCTTGCGTACAGAACCCTCGAAGAAAAGGGGTTATACTTGCCTGTTGTTGAAGCTTCCTGCAGGTACAGGGCTCCGGCCAAATATGACGACCTGATAACCGTTCGGACTAAGGTTTCTGTGTCAGGTGCTTGCAGCCTGGAATTCTTTTACGAATTGGCGCTTGAAGGCAAACCACTGGCTGATGGGAAAACCAAACATCCGTTCGTTAACAGTCTGATGAAACCGGTTCGAATACCGCTTGAAATACAGAAAATACTGGAGAGTGCCGGTGCCTAAAAAAATACTTATTGCTGATGACGAAGAAGAGATCATCGAACTTATAAAGACGGCTTTTGAGCGGGAAGGCTACTCCGTTATCACGACTACTCACGGTTCGCGTCTAGCGGCGATAATTAAGACAAAGAATCCAGACCTGCTGGTACTGGATGTGCTTTTGCCTGGTATAGACGGGTATTCTCTAGCGTTGCAACTCAGCCAAGACGACACGACCAAGAGCCTCCCAATCATAGTTATGACGGCTATGCCAGCTTCAAAAACGCTGTTCGATAAGATAGAGCAGGTAAAACTGTTCCTGCCAAAACCATTTGAGATAGATGTTCTTATTAATAAGGCAAACGAGATACTCAAATAAAAGGAGTAATAAAATGAAAGAAAAAGTATTAAAAGCTCTGGAAAAGGTCAGGCCGCACCTTCAGGCAGATGGAGGGGATGTTGAGCTTGTCGATGTCACAGCGGACGGAACAGTAAAATTAAGACTTAAGGGAGCCTGCGGATGCTGCCCTATGTCAACCATAACGATGCAGCAGGGGATAACCCGTATACTAAAGCAGGAAGTCCCTGAGATAAAAAAGATAGAAGCCGTTGAATAAGATAGCATCAATATGCTTATAGGTTTGATGTCAGACAGCCATGATAATGTTCCGCAGATAAAGAAAGCAGTCGATTATTTCAACGGCCGCAAAGTCGATTTAGTGTTCCACGCCGGAGATATAATATCCCCGTTCTGTTCTAACGAATTAAAAAGGCTCAAGTCGAAGTTCTATGCGGTTTTCGGCAATAATGATGGCGAGAAACGGATGTGGTACGACAAGATAGCCGGTTGGGGCGAGATTTTCGAAGGCTATTACGAGACAATAGTTGAAGGCGAAAAGCTTCTCCTGATGCACGAGCCGAGGCAGATCGAAGCACTGGCGGAAAGCGGCCGTTACGGAATAATCGTTTTCGGCCATACACACAAATTTGAGGAACGTATCATTGGGCATACGCTTATAGTTAATCCCGGAGAGTGCGGCGGCTGGCTGTACGGAAAAAGTACTGTTGCTACACTGGAGCTTCCCGGCAGGGAAGTGGAGTTCAGAGAATTAAAATAAGCGGAGCGCGTAGCGACGCACGCTTCTGCGGGACGGGATAACCGTTCAGACAGGGAGGCCAGAATGCTCAAAGCAAAAGATGTGATGACAAAAGAAGTTATCACGATCGATCCGGAGACCGGACTTGAAGAAGCGATACACCGGCTGGTTGAAAATAAGATCAGCGGGATGCCGGTTTGTGACAAAGAGGGGAACGTAGTAGGGATGGTCTCCGAAAAAGACATACTCAATTTCATTTTTTCCGGAAACATCAAAGATACAAAGGTCAAAGAAGCAATGTCGACGCACATAATAAGTTTTCCGCCGGAAGCTGAACTTGATAAGATAGCGCTGGTTATGGGCGAAAAGCAGATACGCCGTGTTCCGATACTTGAAAATGGTAGAATGGTTGGCATAGTTTCAAGGCGCAGCATAATTAAAATAGTTTTACAGATTCAAGAGTAAGATTATTACATATTATAAATTTGGACAAGTTGTAAGGGGTTCAATCTGTAGTTTGGGATTTGTAGTTTGTAATTGTTTTTTTATAGTTGGCAGGGTAGCTCAGTGGTAGAGCAGCGGACTCATAAGCCGTTGGTCGTGGGTTCAAATCCCACCCCTGCCATATATTATTAACGTTGACAGGTAAACAAGTAATATATTTGGAGACTGCAGAATGATTTATTTTAATGCATTAATCGTTGTAATTACAGTATTTTTAACGCAAAATACCGACATAAAGGGTGTAACTGTCAGTCTGGTCGATCAGGCGAATCCGCACTATAAGCTGTATATTCCTGAAAACAAAAATAATGTTAAGAGAGCTTTGATGCTTGTCAATGGTTTACTTGACAGCGATGACAAGCTTCTTGATATCTATTCAAAAGAACTTGCAAAGAATGGGTGCGCCGTGGTAGTCCCGCAAATAGACGGTTTGAGCAAGCTTATACTTGGTCAGAATGAAACAGCGGCTGTAACAGCTTCTTACGAAGAGATGACCAGGTCTTTTCCCGGGGTTCCAAAAGGAGTTTTCACGTTCTGTTTTTCAAACGCACCTGTGTTCCTTGCGCTCAATAAACTGGCGGTAATGTTGATTTTATGTATCTCTTTGACAGCTTTGCCGACATGAAAAGTATGATCGCCTACAATATCTGCGGCTATTACCCGATACCAGGGAAAAAAGAGCTTTTCTACATACAGGCTATACGTGACATCGCAGAAGTTTATTACGAGAATTTCGCCGAAATACTGCCTCCAAGCAGGCGTTTAGGTTTTCTGTCAGCGCTCAAAAAGAACGACTCTTCCGGGTTAAACGCAGAAGAAAAGAGCGCGTATGCATTGCTAAAGAATCAGAAGTATTTGAAGTATAATGAGCTGTTTGGCGCTCTTTCGGAAAGGTTCAAAAAGCGCATCAGTGAACTTTCTCCTATTAACTACATTGGAAAGTATAACTGTAAGATGACGATCGTTCATTGCAAGGACGATGCGATGGTGCCGTACTACGAGAGCATTAAATTGTACCAGAACAGCCCATCAAAGAACAAAAAACTGCTATTGCTCGACCTGCCTCTTCATACGGCAGATTCCCAAAGCATGAATACAGCCGATATCTTCTCAAGAATAAAATATCTGTATGAATTTTATTTGATGACAGTAGACCTGCTCTCATAGCCGGCATAAGAATCTATTCTTTCAAAATACCAGCAGTAACAATCAATAAACCGCTGATAAATTAATATGTATTTTGACTGGAATCGTTAAAAGTAGTTTCTTTCAATATCGGAACGGCAATGGAAAAAAAAGAAATAACTGCTAAAATAATCAAGATACTAACCCGCCATTTTGAGATAAAAAAAGAACACATCAAACCCGGTGCCGAATTGATAAAGGATCTCCAGATAGACAGCTTGGATATCATTGACCTGCTTGTTGCGCTTGAGCGCAATTTCGGTATAAAGGCTGAAGTTGAGGATATGGCGAAGATCAAAACTGTAAGTGACCTCTGCGAATTCATCTCGAGCAAAAAATCCGACTGAAAGCTTTTCAAAATTATAACGCTTCCGAAATATTTATATCAATCACATAACATAGGCCTGTACAAAAAACATGAAAAAGTACGAGACGGTTATCATTGGGGGCGGATTAGGCGGCCTTCTTTGCGGTTATATCCTAAGTAAAGAGGGTTTCAAGGTGTGCGTTTTGGAAAAGAACACGTCTATTGGGGGGTGTCTGCAAACGTTTAAGTATGACGGCTCTCTTTTGACAGCTGTGTGTACTATTTTGGAGGCTATGATAAGGGACAGAACCTCAGGCAGTATTTTAAGTATTTTGGGCTGGCGGATAGGGTTAAAGCTGAACGCATGGACGAGAACGGTTTTGACCGGATATCGTTCATGAATGCCGACGACGAATACAAGATAGCTATGGGGCATGATAATTTCGTTGTCTCTCTCGCTAAACAATTTCCATCGGAACGCGGCGCGCTGAAAGAATATATTAAAACAATAAAGGAAACATGCGAAGAATTTCCGCTTTATAACATCAAGGCCGGAAAGCCTGACATGCTCAAGCAAAAGGATATGTATGTCAGCGCCCGCGGATTCATTGATTCTGTCACAAAAAATCAGAAGCTGCGCGCTGTGCTGGCTGGCGGCAACCTGCTTTACGCGGGTATCGGCGAAACACCACTATATGTTCACGCGTTAATAACGGACTCGTTCATCCAAAGCGCTTGGAAGTTTCGCGGCGGCAGCGGACAGGTGTCGGAACTGCTCGTGAGTTCGATTAGGAATGCCGGCGGTGAGGTATTGACCGATAGCGAAGTGGTCAGCATCAAGGCTCACGGTGGAAAAGTCAAAGACGTTTGCCTTAAGGATTTTCGGATAATTGAGGCGGATAACTTCATTGCCGATATACATCCCGGATTGGCCGTTGGTATGATAGAAGGATCGAATTCCGGCGGGCTGTTTAAAGAGAGGGTAATGGGATTGGAAAACACCAGCTCTGCGTTCATTCTTTATATCACACTTAAAAAAAATGCGACAAAAAATGATGGTTGTAACTATTTTTACAGCTCTGACGAAAACGTGTGGGACGCCGCTGACTACGGCAAAGGCGTCTGGCCTGAAAAGCTGCATGATCTCATTTCCTGCGCGGGAAGCTGATAGTAGATATGCTGATTCGCTCAGCGTTATGGCTTACATGAATTTTGCGGAAGTGAAAAAGTGGCAAGGCACGAAAACCGGAGAACGCGGCGATGAGTACGAAGCTTTCAAAAGAAAAAAAGCTGAAATATTAATATCTTACATAGAAAAGAAGCGGCCGGGGTTTAGGGATAATATACGTTCTTATACAGCGTCAACGCCGTTAACGCTAAGAGACCATACCGGCACTATCAATGGGGCTCTGTACGGAGTCCTAAAAAGCAGTGGCGACCCGCTGAGGACACTTCTCTCACCCCGCACGAAACTTTCTAATCTATATCTGACCGGGCAAAACGTGCTTTTGCACGGTTTGTTGGGCGTGACGATTACGTCAGTGTTGACTTGCGGTGAACTATTGGGGCTTGAAAATATTATAGATAAAGTAAAAGATGCGTAAGGAATTTACAGAAATTATATCATTGCCAGGTTTGTTTGCATAGCGATGAAAAAATGAGGCGCGAACCCGAAACCGGGATTGATATTTTGTTCATAAAGAGATATAATTTACAACAATTATAGTATATCGGATGTAAACGGAGAGTAAAATGCTTCGCTTTAACAAGCACAGAAGAACCCTCGAACCTGAAGAATACCATTACGAGCTTCAGGAAACGAAAGATCCCAACCTTTTCAGGGACATATTTCCTTACACGGACATACCCAAGATCCCGTTCAATAACCGCGTCGTTCCTATGAACCCGCCGGAAGAGATATGGATCACAGATACCACTTTCAGGGACGGCCAGCAGGCGCTTCCGCCTTTTTCCGTCGAGCAGATTGTGGACCTCTACGACCTGATGCACAGGCTCGGCGGCCCTAACGGTGTTATCAAACAAACGGAATTTTTTCTTTATTCAGATAAAGATAAGAAGGCGCTCAAGAAATGCCAGGAAAGAGGCTACCGTTTTCCAGAGATCACGTCCTGGATCCGGGCGACAAAAAGCGATTTCCATCTCGTAAAAGAAATGGGACTGAAAGAAACGGGCATACTCACATCTTGTTCCGATTACCACATATTTTTAAAGCTCAAAAAAACGCGCAGTGAGGCGCTTGAGATGTATCTCGATATAGTCCGAGCTGCGCTTGCTGAGGGAATAATACCTCGTTGCCACTTTGAAGACATAACCAGGGCCGATTTTTACGGTTTTGTGGTGCCTTTCGCAAGCGAGCTTATGAAGCTCTCAAAGGAAGCAAAGGTTCCCATAAAGATCCGCGCCTGTGACACGCTTGGTTTCGGCGTCGCCTACCCGGGAGCGGCTCTTCCCCGGAACGTCAACGGCATAATGTACGGGCTAACCCAGCTTGCCGGTGTGCCTTCGGAGTGGATAGAGTGGCACGGCCACAATGATTTTCACCGCGGCCTGACCAACGCGACTTTTGCCTGGCTTTACGGCTGCTGCGGCATCAACGGCACGCTGCTCGGCATTGGTGAGCGGACCGGCAACACGCCTGTCGAGGCTCTGGCAATAGAATATATAGCCTTAAGAGGCGACAAGAACGGTATGGACCTCGCTGTTATTACAGAGATCGCGCGTTATTTTGAAGAAAAAATAGGCTACAAGATACCAGTGATGCAGCCGTTTGTTGGTGCGCATTTCAACGTTACGCGCGCTGGTATTCACGCCGACGGGCTTCTTAAAGACGAAGAGATATACAACGTTTTTGACACGCAGAATATTTTGAAGCGCCCGCCGGATGTGGCGCTTACCGACCGCTCCGGCCTTGCCGGTATAGCTTTCTGGATCAATACTCAGATACCGCTGCCGCACGGCAAGAAAGTTGATAAATCTGACTCTGGTGTTGTCAAGATAAAAGAGTGGATTGATGAGCAGTTCGCAGCCGGAAGGGTGAATGTTATTTCGGATGATGAAATGCTTGATCAGATAAAAGAACATCTGCCGGAATACTACCCGCACCAGCACCATAAGAAATAAAAAACTATGCCAGAAATAATTTGCTTAAAGCGGAATAAAGGCGTTTCTCGACAGAGGGACGCCTTATCTGTTTTAGCAAAACTGGCATAAAAACCAAAAATGAAAATGTCGCTGCGCTATAAAATAATCTCAATATTTATACTCGCCGTCGTGTTGCCCGCGCTTTTGTTCGGATTTGTCCTAACCTCTATAAGCCGTAAATCGCTCAGGGATTCAATATTCTACCGCCAGCAGGAAATAGTAAAGAGGCTTGCCGACAGGATAAATACCCAGATAGACCGCCACCAGAAGCTCCTTTTTGTTAACAGGGATATCGCAGGTCTTTCGCGTTCTAAACAGATAGATGCCGCGCGAGGTATACTGCTCCTTGGGAATTCTTTTACCGAGATAAGCCTGGTGGACCAGCGCGGCATGGAGGTTTGGAAATACAGGAGAATCGAAGGCCTTTCAAGGGATATCTACGGCAGGCCCCATAGAGAATATTTGAAGATACCACAGGGCAACTTGTTTATAAGCCAGGTATATTTCTCAAGTAAACGCCAGCCTTATATAACGCTTGCCGTGCCGCTGTCCAATGGAAAAGGAGCCCTTGCGGCAAAACTGGATTTCGGCCAGATGTGGGAGTGGATAGCGGAAGTTAAGATCGGCGAATCCGGCAATGCGTTCGTGGTAGACAAGAAAGGCAACCTGCTCGCGCATATGGAAACCGAAAGGGTGCTTGCGCACAGCAATTTCTCGAACCTTCCGGTAGTTGAAGACTTTATGAACGGCAGGGAGCCCTCTCCCAGCAGGTGGAGCAGGTACAAAGACGAGCGCGGGGAAGAGGTGGTCGCGCTTTACCAGGCGCTTCCAAAGCCAGGCTGGGCCGTTATCACGCAGATACCGGCAAGGGAAGTATACTCCCCTATCCGCAGTATGTACAACAGCATATTCTTCTGGACATTGTTCTGGACCGCAGTATTCCTGTTCGTTGGCTACCAATTGGTTAAAAGGATAATAGGCCCGCTCTCGCTCCTTGAGTCAGGCACCAGGCAGATAAGCCAGGGCAGGCTGGACATAAAGCTGGATATAAGGACCGGGGATGAGATCGAGGCCCTCGCGCAGAATTTCGAGAAGATGGCACAGGCCCTTAAGAGGCTCGAAGATATAAAGCAGGACCTGACCCGGATGATAATACATGACCTGAAGAGCCCGCTCAGCGGTATTATGGGGAGCCTCGACTACCTTGAATCCGGTATGATGGGTGAGATATCTCCGGATCAGAAAAAAATAGTGACTCTCGCAAAAAAATCCAGCGAGAGCATGCTTGATATGATACAGAACCTTTTGGATGTGGCAAAAATGGAAGAAGGAAAGCTGGAACTGCGAAAAGAAAAGTTCGATATAACCGCGCTTGTGCAGGAGAGGCAATTGCAGTTTGAAACACTGGTCAGAAACGAGCAGAAGTGCATGGATATAGACGTGAAAGAAGGGATGATCGAAGTAACAGCCGAAAAACACCTTATAGAAAGGGTGCTTAATAATCTCATCTCGAACGCCGTTCATCACACTTCCAGCGGAGGAAAGATTGTCTTAAGTGTTAAGAGGCTTGGCGATCTAGTTGAAATCAGGGTGTCGGATGACGGGGCGGGGATACCGCCTGAATACCTCGAAAAGATATTTGAAAAATTCGTACAGGTTGAGCGGCGAAAAGCGCGCTGCGCACCGGAGCCGGGCTCGGCCTTACATTCTGCAGAATGGTAGTCGAGACGCACGGCGGCAAAATCCGCGTTGAAAGCGAACTGAATAAAGGCAGTTCGTTCATATTTACTTTGCCAATATAGTAGCCTGATGGTTAACAGTCTATTGTTGAACCTTTGAACCTGTCTTAAAATTTGTTATAATTCTAATCATATGCATAGATATTTTGGGTTTATCATTATCTCGGTATTACTCGCGGTCGTGTCCTATGCGGAACAACCGCCGGAGAAGAAGTATGTCATCTTGCTCGCGGATTGGGGCAAGAATCCGCCGCCTAAAGAAATTATAAAGGCGGTCGCGGCGAACCAGGATCTGAAGGTAACGTTCGCCTGGCACAGCGGGTTGAAGCTTCCTGAAGAGATGAGGCAGCTGGTAAAGGAAAAGAGGGCAGAGCTTGCCTTGTCGTTCGAAGACGAGCCCGTCATGCCGCTTATCTATAACACGGTAATAAGCACTCCGGTGGCTATCAATTTCTCGTGGCCCGAAGATGTGTGGGATATGGTCGTGCGCGCTAAAGAAGAGTTTGCCGACAATACGCAGGCGCAGATGAAAGGGATATACCTTCGCTCCGGTGTTTTTTCCGATAAACTTATCCCCGGCTTAAAGAAGCTTGGCGTTTATTGGACCAACTTTGCCGATGAAAGCGGGAATATGCACGGAGCATTCATTAAGGACGGGTTCCTGGTGCTTTGCGCGAAAAAGAAAAGTTTTTCCGGAGCCGCCGAATGCTGGAAATGGATAAATTCAAGGCCAGAGCAGTTCGTTGTTATAGACCTTGGGGACACAAACGGGCTTGACGGGGATTTCATGAACGAGCTCGCCGTATATATAAGGCAAAGCTCTTCTGTAAGGACGGTGACTCCGGAGATAGTCCTTTCGAAATACAAAGATAAAGTGCAGGACTTGGGTGACAAACCTGTAGAATCCGACGTGAACTCGTTGACGCGCCTGCCGCTCGTGTGGTACGAACTGGGAGTCGTGCGGAAAACCATTGAAAATTATAAGAACTCGGGCTCCGCTAAGCTCGAGACTCTCGAAAAATTGCGCGAGCAATTGTACCCGCTTTACAGCTACAAGCTTATTGAGAGCCTCAAAAAGTCGCCAAGCAAGGAAAATGTTGAGGCGTTCCAGAAAAAGGTTTCCGCTATCTACGCAATATTGAACCTACCCGTAGACGCAAGCATAATGTCTCTGCCGAGCATACAGCAGCTCAGGCCTTTCTCGCTTGAACTTTCAACACAGAGCCTGGTTGTAATTAATTCGGAATCTACGAGGCCTACCAAGAACATTACCCAGTTCGTTGTTACGGTCACTACCGATACGGTGACGTATTTCGTTGATCTTGATACATCTGTGCCTCACGGCCCTTTGATCGTTGATATCTATATGGACCTCAATAATCAGGTGGGGGCGGGCCTGACCAAACTACTGCCGGGTTTGGATTGTTTTCTTGAAGAGGCAGATGCCTGGGAATACGCGCTGAGGATCGATAAGGACAAAGCTTTGCTTTACCGCGCGGGCAGGTTCGATCCCGTAATGATCAAACAATTCAACATGCAGATGCCGTGGGAGCTCGAAATACCAAGAAGCATGCTTCGCGGAAACCCGCTGCTTTGGGGGTATCAGGTTATTACGGCTACTGCACGCGACAAGACACCCGGCTACGATGTAAACGATTTTATCGCCAAAGACGATGACACTCGAAAGTGGTTGCTCGGTATAACGGCGCCACAACTGCCGGCTGTCAGGGCACAGCTGCACAATCAGGGGAATAATAAATAGGTTGTGGAAGATATGTCAGTCATTGAGCGGTGCAGGGAGAAGGCATGAAAAAAGTTCTATACGTTACTAACGAGCATAAATACGTTTCCAACTGGGAAAAGACCATGACGGCGAACGGGTTCGCGTTCGATGTGGCGCTTTCCGCTTCAGAAGCTCTGGGCAGGGCGGAGTCCGGGCATCCCGACATCATAGTGCTTGACAGGACCGAGACCCCTCCTGAGGTGTTCATAAACGGTATTAAGAACAACAAAAAAACCAGTAATATCCCTGTCATAAAGATCACCCCGGACCAGTCGGGGAATGCGGATGCCGTCCTCGCTAGGCTGAAGGCGCTGCTGGCACCCAAAAAAGTGCTTATCGCTGAAGACGACAGGCAGATGTCGGATGTCATGTCGATGATACTAACGACCGCGGGTTTTGTGGTCAAGGCGACGCATGACGGTGTCGCGACGCTCAAAGAGATAAAGACCTGGCACCCTCACCTGCTGGTACTGGATATTATGCTGCCGCTTATAGATGGTTTTCATATATGCCAGAACAATGAACGAGGATCACGCTTTCGATCCAAAGCCGAAAGTGTTAATAGTCTCAGGGCGCAGCAGCGACTGGGACCAGAACCTCGGGGCTGCCTGCGGGGCTGAAGATTATATAGTGAAGCCTTTTAAGAACGATATTTTTCTCCAAAAGGTCAGCGAAATAGCAAATTCATGATTTAACTTGACTATTCCGCCCTGCTTGCAGAGCGGTTACCCAATATTCCTTCTCCCATGGTGGGAGAAGGGCAGGATGAGGGGGCTGAATAAAAGCTTTATTTGCAAACTCACCCTCACCTCAATCCTCTCCCATCAAGAGAGAGGAAGTATAACAAATACATCTGATACCGTACAGTTTGCTGAGCGGATGTTCATTTTGTGACAAAGACGAAGAGAGGAAGGAACCGATAATGTCAGCGAAAATCCTTGTAGCGGATGACGATCTTGAAATAATGGAGCTGCTAAAGTTCACCCTTGAGCAGGAAGACTTTTCGGTTATAACTGCGTCCGATGGGGAAGAAGCTTTGACGCTAGTCAGGGAAGAACATCCCGATATAGTACTGCTTGACGTCAATATGCCAAGGCTAACGGGGTATGAAGTGTGCGAGAAGATACGCGAGGACGGCTCGACGTGCCTCATACCCGTCATAATGCTGACATCGTTTTCAAAGACAAAAGACAGGCTGACCGGCATCAAGCTCGGGGCCGATGACTATATCGAAAAACCGTTTGAGCCGTACGAGATCGTGGCCAGGATAGAAGGCCTTCTAAAAAGAACGAAAGAATCGCTATCCGCAAATCCGCTTACCGGCCTTCCCGGCAACGTGACTATCGAGGCCGAGATAAGGCGGCGCCTTGAGGAAGGAAACACCTTTTCTGTTATCTACATGGATATAGACCATTTTAAGGCTTACAACGATAAATACGGCTTTGAAAAAGGCGATAACGTAATAAGGCTAGCCGCAACTATTATCAGGGCAGCGCCGCGGCTGTCGGCAACAGGAACGATTTCCTGGGCAATATAGGTGGAGACGATTTTATAATCGTGACCACTCCGGACAAGGTAAACGATTTCACGAATTTAGTGATAAAGTACTTCGACGATATGATACCCCAACAGTACGATGAGGAAACCAGGTCAATGGGTTATATGATGGGAGTGAACAGACAGAGGCAGGAAGTAAAATACCCGCTGATGTCAGTTTCTCTTGGCGCCGCTAATGTAGAAAAAGATAAATATAAACATTATTCACAGGTAGTTGAGCAGGCGAAAGATATGCTGAAAAAAGCAAAGCTTAAGGAAGGGAGCAGCTTTGAAATAGGCTAAAAAAATCGTAACAATTTAAATCATGCCGTTAAAATCCCGAAAGAGAGATCAATGCTTTTGGGATTTTTTATTTTAAACGGAGGCATATTTGTGGTGGAATGGAGAGCAGATGCTATTTCACGAATATAAGGATAACGCCGATAATCACAACAATGGTCAGTGTGCCGAGGGATAATGACAGGAGTGAAAAACTTTTATCTTTTACCTCGCTTGAGACCTCTGACTTCTTCTTCGCGGTTTTTACTTTCTCGATCACGATCTCTTTTTTTGTTACGTTGCCTGCTAGATCCTGGGCATAAATTGTGATGAGGTTCTTGCCCTTGGCAGGCATTATAGCCGAAACGAACTTGCCATTGTCGTCTCGAAGTTATGCTCTTGTCATTTACTTTGACCGATGTGTTTGGCTCGGTAGTGCCTTCAATATTTACGAATTCGGTGTCGAACTGATCGCCGTCTTTTGGCGTGTCGATCGTAAGCGGCGGGGGGATAGTGTCTATTGTGAATTGTGTGGGGCGTGAATACTGCCCTTCAAAACCAAGATCATCTACATAGGCGTAATGATAATAGTACACGCCGTCTCCGAGTTTTTCTTTTTTAAGGTCGAAGTTTACCTTGTCAGCGATCGGTTTTACCTCATCCAATATTATGTTGGTGAATTCATACGAAGTCGATATCTGGACATGGTATTTGTTGACCATCTTGCCGAGAACCTTCGATTGCGCTCGTCTTTCCCGCCTGATATGCCAGAGTACACGGGTGTCGGTGCTTTTGGGATATCGATGTCCATCTGAAAAGAATTGTAAATTGCTTTTTTCGGTCGGCTGTTTAACGTCCGTAGAGTTCTTCACTCCCTTCATGTCGGTTGACATGCTCGGGGCAGGGGGGAGTATCGTAGGCAATGAAGGGGGCTGCCGGAACTTCACTTCCGTTCCGAAGCCTTTTGTCAGCGTTACGGTCTTGCCCTGGGCTGTTACGTCGACTATGCCTTCATAAACTTCTACTAAAGTCGTCTTGTCCTCTTTTATCCTTGTTTTAAAATCCGGTGACGGGCCCTTAGCCTCGATCTTTGGGTCGATAATCGATGAACTGGTAAGTATCTTTGTTCTCGACGCCCGGACGCCTCCAGAGAGGAGGTCTATCTCTTCCTGCTTCTTTTCGGGCTTCAGTATTATAAGCGAGTTCTCGTCCATGTTGAGTATCTCGCCGGAGGGGAATTTGACCTTGGCTTTCGACTGCTGCAGCGTTCTCAGGCCATCCTCGTTATAAAGCTCCATGTCCAGCCATGGTTGTTTCCACTCGGCTTCTGATTTGCGCCTGAAACGGACGTCGTTGGAAATGAAAATCAGGTGCGCGGCCCTCAATTTTTCCTTTATTAGAAGTATGGGTATGCGCAGTTTCATCCCGGGGAGGATGACGTTGAGATCGGAAGACGGGAGCTGGTTGTATTTAAGTATCTCAGGCCAGCGCTCGGGTTTTGAGGTAAAAATTCGCCACGCTCCAGAGCGTGTCGCCCTCTTTGACGGTGATCTCCTGCAGCACTTCAGCCGATATGTTAGCGCACAGCAGCAGCGCTATTGCTAGAAGCATCGGGAATGTTCTTAGACTAAAAAATAGTTTTTTCATTAGTTCTTCTTTGTCGACGGTATCATAAGGCTCTGGAGCGTCAGGTTTTTTGGTATCGAGAAAATGAACTTTGCTCCTTCTCCCATCTTGGACTCAGCCCAGATCCTGCCCATATGAGCTTCAATTATATGCTTGCATATCGTTAGGCCAAGGCCAGTGCCGCCCTTTCGCTGGCCTGCCACCTGCTGGAATTTGTCGAATATCCGCTCGACATATTCCGGAGGAATACCTTCGCCGTTATCTTCAACCGATACCTCGACACGGCCCGGCATATCCTTAAGGCGTACCGTTACGCTCCCATTCTCAGGCGTGAATTTCAAAGCATTACCCAATAAATTAGTAAAAACTCTTTCCATGAGTTCCGGATCGCACTTTATCTTCGGGAAACTTTCGTCGCTCTCCGCTTTGATCGTTATAGACTTCTTAAGCGCGAGCCCTTCGGATATCTCGATGGATCGCATCGCCGCGGCTTTCAGATCGCAGTCGAGCAGATTGATCGTCATCCTGCCGGACTCAAGTTTAGCGATATCAAGTATATCATTTATCAATGCCAGTAGCTTCAGCGATGCGTGGTCCATGACGCCGAGCATTTTTTTCTGCTGTGCCGTTACCGGCCCCGCGACACCGTCCTGCAGGAACTTCAGGAATCCTCGGATAGAGGTCATCGGGTTGCGCAGGTCATGCGTTATGGAATGAAGGAAGTCATCCTTCATGCGGCTCAGTTCCTTTTCCAGCGTGATATTCCTGAGCACTGTTACAAACCCGATCTTTTCGTTGTTCTGCGGTGATATGACCTCTTCCGTTTTGAGTAGATAATAGCGTATCAAATCTTTACTTGATAAATCAACTTCTTTCTCGTTGTCTATGTCCTGGAAGTTCTTATCCAGAAGGCCGCCCAGGGCGTCTCTGATAGTCTGGTTTTTGACCAGATCCAGAAAGCTCAAGGTTTTGGAAATCTGAATCCCCAAAGCCAAGTACGTCCTTCGCCAGCTTATTGGCGAGCTGTACCTTGCCTTCCTTATCCGTCATAAGGATGCCGTCCGGTATCGAGAATATCACGGCTTCTGTTTTTGTCTTTTCTTCTATAAGCTTGTCCACCTGCATCTTGTTGTAGCGGTCGAGTTCAGATGTCATTTCATTGAACGTCTCGGCCAGGTCCTGGAGCTCGTCTTTGGTATTAACAACGACTCTCTGTGAGAAATCTTTTGCCGCTATGCGTTTTGCCGCTTCTGTTATCCTGACAATTGGAAGCGTCAGCCCCCGGGCTATAGAGAGAGCAAGAAGCGTCGCCGCTCCTATGCTGATAAGTATCAGCACCAGCGCCTGCTCCTGCATCCTGTAAACCGAAACATAGGCCTCATGCTTGTCTTGCTGAATGATCACTCCCCAGTTCAGCCCTTTGACCGGCGCGTAAGCTCCCACCATTACTTTTTTAGTCTCCGGGTTGAAGTATTCGCTGGAACCGGTTGAGAGCGCTTTCAAAACCTGCTGCACAATCGGAAGGTTCACGGCGGAATATTTGTTCTTAGCCAGAGTGATATCCCTATGCGCTATTATTTCGCCTTTATCATTGACAAGGAAAGCATAGCCAGTTGAAGCGATCCTTGTCTGTGTGATCTCATCCCAAAGCGTTTTAAGTGTAATGGTCGCGTAAAGGCAGTGGGTGTCGCCAAGTGGGTAAATTACATTTATCCGCGGCTCGTCACCGTTGAAATATATCTGGCTGATGCTGGACGTCTTCGGATTTTTCCAGAAATTTATAAAGGTCGGGTCTTCATCCTTAGAGGCAAGCCTGGGGTTTTTTTCAAGGTTGGGGTTGTATGCTTTTAGCAGTTCGGCGCCTTTTTTGTCAACTATCGAGACCGAAACAAAGTTCTCGTTGGTATCGAGCAGGGCTTGCAGAACGGCCTGCCTGTCGGTCCATGTCATCTCTGCCGAAAGGGTGCGCAGTATGTACTGAATCTCACGCTCGAGGCTCTTTAAGAATTTTTCTATGTCAGCGGCGAGGTATGTAGCTGTATTGGTGTGAAGCTCAAGAATGGCGGCCTGCATGCCTTCCTGGTTAATTTTGATGGTACGCAGGCCGACTATCGCGGCCGGTATGACCGCGAGAAGGACCAGCAGTATCACGAATTTCGCGAAGAGTTTTAATCTCATATGTAGCTGGGATTAGTTTTAAAAATACCTGTCACCCAGGCAGGTTTTTAATAAAGCTCTCAATAAATACTAATTAGCGTATTTTTAGTGAAAAATCAACGGATTTGTGCAAGTCTGGTGAAAATATTCTTTTTAAAATCCAAGAACGCCTGTTTTTCATTCTCAGTTATTCGGTTAGCTGAAGGGAATTTAAGTGTTAAAAAATTAATGAATTTTCCTTCTTTGCTGACCCTGAAATCGAGATGCGGCCCGGTGGCCAGCCCCGACATGCCCACGTAGCCTATGAGCTGTCCCTGTCGCACGTGTCTACCGCGCTCGATACCGCTGCCGAAACGTTGGAGATGCCCGTAGTAGGAGTTATAACCGTTGGAGTGGCGAAGTTCTATGAAATTTCCGAACCCGCCCTTTCGCCCGGCGAACATTACAGTGCCTTCCCCAATTGCCGAGACCGGCGTTCCCGAAGGGGCGGGTAATCAATCCCAAGGTGCGGCCTGAAAACTTTTAGTATGGGGTGATAGCGTTTCAAGGTGAAGTAAGAGCTTATCCTCCTGAACTGTAGAGGAGCCTTTAAAAAAGCGCTTTCAAGCGATTTTCCATCTGGAGAATAATAATCCTTCCTGCCCTTAGAGTTTGTGTAAAGGAGAGCTGTGTATATCTGTCCAGATGCGTTGTACTGCGCCGCGAGTATATCGCCATACCTGGTTTGCCCGTCATCCGTGACATATTTTTCGTAAATGAAGCGATAGGTATCGCCTACTCTGGGTTCCGTAAGGAAATCTATCTGCCAGGCGAATATGTCCGCGAAATTTACGATGATTTCCGGGTTCACGTTCTGCGCCCGCATCGATTCCCATAGCGATGTTTTTATAACGCCTTTAGCTTCTGCGGTCACTTTAGTTGCGTTCTTCGTCTTCTTCTCCGCTATCGCTGCCCCTGAAGCGTTCACTACCGAATAGTAATCAAGCCCTGAAGTAAAGTATTTGAACGTAGTGTAGCTGTCGGAACTCGAGAAATCTATCTCGTACCTGTCCCCTGGCCGGCACTTGTTCATGGGCATGACTTTAGAAAGGCCCGCAATTATCTGCTCTCGGTAAGCGGCTCCGAGCCCGGTTTCAGCCAGGCTTTCTCCCAGAGTGTCGCCCTGGTTTAGCGTAAATATGTTGTTCCTTTTCTGGGCCTCGTGTGGTTTGGCACAGGAAAATAACAGCAGAAATACCACGAATATAAATGAAACAGTTGGATTTTTCAAATTGAAATTAAACATGCGATAATTCTATCAGATTTTTTTGTTTTTGACAATTTACGCTCTATTTTGATAGAATACTCAAATTAATAATAGAAGTCGTGGCACCGCTCACTTAAACGGAAGGTAATAATAATGGCTCAGATCAAACCCTTTTCGGGTATCAGGTACGACACCGCTAATATCACAAAACTTATTTGTCCGCCTTACGACATCATAGGCAAAGAAGAAAAGGAAAATCTTAAGAAACTCTCCGCGAACAATATGGTTAGACTCGAATTGCCGGATGAGGAGCAGGGGCTGTCCAAATACGCCAACTCGTCCCGTCTTTTTTCCGAATGGATGAAAAAGGGTGTTCTGGTCCTGGAAGGAAGCCCATCCCTTTATTTTTACGAGCAGCACTTCAAAGACCATGGCAGGAAGATGCTGCGTCGCGGTTTTTTCGCGGCGCTTAAACTTGAAGACCCTCACGGCGGGGTTGTAAAACCTCACGAGAGGACGCTCGCAAAACCTAAGGAAGACCGCATGAAACTCCTTAAGGCCGTCAAGGCTAACCTAAGCCCTATATTCGGGCTATTTAACGATAAGGGTAAAAGGACTTTGAACTTATGCAGAAAGATTTCAAAGACACTGTGCGATTCTTTCGCAGTTGACGCCGAAGGCACACGGCACAAGCTCTGGTCGGTAAACGACCCCAAAATAGTATCCACGGTCTGCAAAGAGCTGAAAAGTTTGAAGATATTTATTGCTGACGGGCACCATCGCTACGAGACCGCGTGGAACTACTCCCGCGCCATGAAGAGCAAAGACAAGAAATTCTCTGCTGATAAAGAATACAATTTTGTCATGATATACCTCTGCCCCATGGAAGACCCGGGCCTGTCGATATGGCCTACGCACAGGGTAGTAGAAGAGACCCCGGAGTTCGAGGCAAAAATAGAAAAATATTTCAGGGTGCTACCTGGGAAAGACTTCAGCAAATATTCTGGCAGATCTCCGCAGCCTCTCAAGGTCTGGAAGAAAGGTAAAATGAGAACGCTTGTTCTCAAAGATATAAATGCCCTTAAGGCTAATATGCCGGATAAGTGCAAGGCATACAGGGACCTTGGCGTAAGCATGCTGCACAGTTTGCTCCTAAACGATGTCCCGCCCGATAAGATAACTTATGTTAAAAGCGAGAAAGAGGCGCTGTCGCTTGCCGGCAAATGGAAATGCCTGGCAGTGATGGTCCCTTCGACGCCTATAGAGGCCGTAAAAGAGATAGCGCTTGCCGACCAGACCATGCCGCAGAAGTCGACTTACTTCTATCCAAAGGTCGCGAGTGGTATTGTGATACATTCGGTAAAATGAAGATATAAGCTGTAAGTAATAAGCTATAAGAAAAGACTTTTCTTACGGCTTAAAGCTTATAGCTTAAGGCTAAAAAATGTTCAACTATTTCGACTTCATCGTCATCGGACTAATTGTGTGCTGCGGATATCTCGGTTTTCAAACAGGTATTCTCGCGAGCCTTTTCTATATCCTCAGCGGTTTTGTCGGTATATGGGCTGCACAGGAATTTTCCGATAAGTTCGATACGAACTTCTATCTGCTGTTTTTCGCGGCCGCCGGTATAGTGATACTGGTGGGGCTCTTCATACGGCGTCTGCTAAGGGCAGTATTCCTTGGCGCTTTCGACAGGGTTATCGGGGGCCTGCTGGGTATTTTTCTCGGAGTCTCGGTCTCGATATTCATTGTGCTTTCTTTTCCGCCGAAGCTTTCGGAAAACAGCCACAAGGTCGTGCTAACTTCTTATACTGGTTCACACGCGGTTCCGTACCTTGAAAAATTTTTCCCTCAGGCGGAGTTAAGGCTTGAGAAGGTTACGGAATCTATCAAGCTCCCGAAATTCCCTAAAAAATTCAAGGTCTCATTGCCGCGCTTGAAGAAAAAAATAACAGAGGTGACAACAAAATGAAAAAATTAAAACTCGGTTTTCCAAAGGGCAGCCTTCAGGAGTCGACACAGGAGCTTTTCAAAAAAGCCGGCGTCAGGATATATACGTCCGAGCGCTCCTACTTCCCTAACTGCGACGATGAAGAGCTCGAGATCATGATGGTCCGCTCCCAGGAAATGGCGAGGTATGTGCAGGACGGCGTGTTTGACGCGGGCCTTACGGGTTTTGACTGGATATGCGAAAGCGGGGCGCAGGTCAAGGAAGTCTGCGAGCTTATATATGCGAAATCAGGTTTCCGCCCGGTGCGCTGGGTGCTTGCAGTGCCTAACGGATCCAAGATAAATTCCGTTAAAGACCTTAAAGGCAAAAGGGTCGCGACAGAGCTGATTAACTACGTTAAGAAATACCTCGCTAAAAATAAAGTTAAAGCGGAGGTTGAGTTCTCGTGGGGAGCTACAGAGGCGAAAGCGCCGACGCTCGTTGATGCAATAGTTGAGCTTACAGAGACCGGCTCGTCGCTCAGGGCGAACAACCTCAGGATTGTGGAAGAGGTGCTCACCTCTACTACGCGATTTATAGCCAATAATAAAGCGTGGAACGACCCCTGGAAAAGGCAGAAGATAGAGAACCTTGCGATACTTCTCAAAGGCGCGCTTGCCGCTGAGGGGATGGTAGGGCTGAAGATGAACGTGGCCGAGAAAAACCTCACAGAAATAAAGAGCATCCTTCCTGCCCTTAAGAGGCCTACGGTCTCTAAACTTGACGTGCAGGGCTGGGTAGCGCTTGAAGTAATAATGGAAGAGAAGATCGTCAAAAAGATCATTCCCGCCCTCAAACGCGCCGGAGCGGAAGGTATAATTGAGTATCCGCTAAACAAAGTCATTTATTAAGTGACTGGCAGTTCTGATCCCTACAATATTCCCATCGACAACAGTCTATAGGCTGCCAATTGTCTCCGTCATGCTATTTTTGGCAGGAGGTTAATGAACATGAACGATAATGTTAAAGTAATCGGTCTGGATTTCGTAAACGCGTATTTGCTCAAGGCTGGTGACGGGTATGTGCTTATCGACACCGGAATGCCCTACCAGTGGGGAGCGCTGGAAAAGGAACTTGTCTCCGCCGGTTGCCTGCCGGGTAAGCTCAAGCTAGTGATATTGACTCACGGTGACTGGGACCATACGGGCAACATCACGAAGCTCTGCGAAAAATACAATGTTAAGTCCGCCATGAACGCGGGCGACGTTCCGCAGGTGGAAAGAGGGGTCTTGCTTAAACGCAAGGTGCGCGGCCTGATTTATAAACTGTTTTTCACTTTCAGGATGTTAAAGAGAAAATTCCAGAAGAGCCCGGCCATCCCGAAATTCAAGCCCGACATACTGCTTTCGGACGGGCAGAGCCTTGAAGAATACGGCCTTGCGGCGAAAGTCATCCATATACCGGGCCACACACCGGGTTCGATCGGAATTTTCACCGCCGAAGGCGATCTTATCGTGGGTGATACGTTCGTTAACCGCAAAAAGGCGGAGGATGCCCAGATAGTAGAAAATCTCACTCAACTTAAAGAAAGCCTCGATAAAATTATGAAACTCAATATCAAAACTGTGTATCCCGGCCACGGAAAACCGTTTTTAATGGAAGATTATTTAAAATCAAGATAGAAAGGTTGTTATGTCACTTAAGTCAACGTTCAGGGCGCTAAAATATCCGAATTACAGGTTGTTCTTTCTCGGGCAGGGAACGTCTCTGATCGGCACATGGATGCAGCGCATTGCCACAAGCTGGCTCGTCTACCGGCTTACGGGATCTGCGGTCATGCTCGGCGTGGTGGGCTTCGTCAGCCAGATACCCACTTTTATGCTTTCGCCGCTTGGCGGGGTGGCGGCCGATAGATGGAACAAAAAAACTATTTTTTTCGCAACCCAGGTGCTCGCCATGGCGCAGGCGTTGCTTCTGGCAATACTAGTCGTAACCGGAAAGATAACGGTTGCCTGGATAATAGCCCTTAATATCGTGCTCGGCATTCTCAACGCTTTCGATATCACTGCACGGCAGTCTTTTGTGGTTGATATGATAGAGGACAAAGAAGACCTCGGCAACGCGATAGCGCTCAACTCCTCCATGGTTAACGGCGCGAGGCTATTAGGCCCTTCTATCACGGGTATATTGATCGCTTCTTTCGGTGAGGGTGTATGTTTTTTCATCAACAGCGCGAGTTATCTGGTTATTATAGTAGCCCTGCTTACGATGAAGATACCACTGAAGGTTAAGACGATAAGGAATACCCGTGTCCTGCACGATTTTAAAGAAGGGTTCGTTTACGTTTCAAATTCCGCTCCGATGCGCTCGATTTTGCTTCTGCTCGCGCTGGTGAGCCTTTTCGGCATGTCATACATGGTATTGATGCCGGTTTTTGCAAAACAGGTACTTGGGGGCGGGCCGCGCACGCTTGGGTTCCTTATGGGCGCGGCCGGTTTCGGGGCTCTGTGCGGGGCGCTGTTCCTCGCTTCAAGGAAAAACAGTTACAACATAAGCAGGATGATACCGGCTTCGGCGGCTTTGTTCGGGGCGGGTTTGATTGCCGTCTCGTTTACAAGGTCTCTATGGCTTGCTTTGCTTATGCTTGCCTTTACCGGCTGCGGGATGATGGTGCAGGGGGCTTCAAGCAATACGGTGCTTCAGGTTCTTGTTGACGATGATAAAAAGGGCCGCATAATGGCTCTGTACGCCATGGCTTTTATGGGTATGGCGCCTTTCGGTGCTCTGGTCGCGGGCTGTCTCGCGGGCTATATGGGCACGCCGCACACGCTGATGATCGGAGGGACATTCTGTATACTGGGCGCTTTTGTTTTCTCAAAGGATATTTTACTGGCAAAAGATATAAAACGCCCGCTTGAGAAAGAGATTACTCTTGAGGTTGAAAAAGGCATAGAAGTTTCTGAAGAAGTCACTGAATCGTTGTAGTCCATTCTTCCTTGAAAAACAAGTCAAAAAGAGATAGAATCCCTTTGTTAAAGGTTTGACGATCTGTCGGCCGCATCGCGCGCACGCGTGGTGTGGTTTTCAACTTTTAAGTAGAAATCAGGAATTATGAATTCAAGCATCAATCAAGACAAGGTATTTCAATATTTAACAAGCATCATCCTTGTTGTGGCCGCGACTTTTCTGGGCAGTGTAACCGGGAAAGCGCTGGTGCAGGCGAATATCGTAATTTTGTACTTGATGATAGTTATTTTATCCGCGGTCCTGTGGGGGAAAGGCCCGGCGGTGATGACTTCGATTCTGAGCGTCCTCGCGTTCGACTATTTCCTCGTTCCACCGTATCTTACGTTCGTCGTCAGCGATATCCAATACATTTTCACGTTCGCGGGCCTTCTTGTAGTGGGCTTGATAATAAGCGGACTTATGTCCAAAACAAGGCAGCAAACTATCGAGGCCGGCAAGAAGGAAACCCGGACCGCTATTCTTTACAGGTTGAGCAGTGACCTAGCGGCGTCCGATTCTTCCGATGCCGTTATGCGCGCCATACGGGCCAACATCGGCGAGATATTCAATTGCAGGGTAGCGGTATTGCTTCCTGCGGGAGAAAAGATGGCCCCCGAAAGTTTTGACATCGATTTCCCTATTGATGAACACGAAAAGGCTATCGTTGACTGGGTATTTACTTCCGGCAAGCCGGCCGGGTGGGGAACGGACAGCCTGCAGGCTGTAAAAGCTCATTACCTTCCGCTTAGAACGGCGCGGGATATATTCGGAGTTCTCGGCATACTATTTAAGGAAGATAAAATAAAACTTGATAATGAAGAAAATGACCTGCTAAACGCGCTGGCAAACCAGGCGGCCGTCGCTATCCAGCGGGTAAGGCTTGCTGAAACTTCGCGCCAGATGGAGATCGTCAAAGCCACGGAGAAACTGCAAACCGCGCTATTAAATTCCATCTCGCACGACCTGAGAACGCCGCTCGTTTCTATAAAAGGGGCGCTGAGCAGCCTCCTTCACGATTCGTCTTCGGTGGACGCCGAAACCCGCAAGGAGCTTTTGGAAACCGCTTACGAAGAATCGGATCATTTAAACAGGCTCGTTGGCAACCTTCTGGATATGACCAGGGTAGAGTCCGGCACTTTGAAGATACACCTTAAGCCCTGCGACCTGAGGGATGTCATAGGCGCGTCACTGCAGCCCCTGAAAGACAAGCTAGAAGGCAGGGACATACAGATAAATATACCCGAAGATCTGCAAGAGGTGCCGATGGACTTCACGCTGATGATGAGGGTGTTCGTTAACCTGCTGGACAATGCCGCCAAGTATTCCGCGCAGGGAACACCGATAAAGATAACGGCCTCTCTTTTGGGAAATGAAGTGCGGATCGAAGTTGAGGACCGCGGTTTTGGAGTTCCGGCGGAAGACCTTGCCCGCATTTTTAATAAGTTCTACAGAGCCGTAAAACCAAGGCAAATTACGGGAACCGGCCTCGGCCTTTCCATCTGCAAAGGCATTGTTGAGGTCCATGGCGGAAAGATTTGGGCCGAGAACAACGCTGACAACGGTGCGACATTTACGGTTCTATTGCCGTTAAAGTAAGGGCATTAAAGATTACTGTCAGCTTAAAAGCATTACAGATTACAAATTGACACCAAAATACTTAGTTGAATTTAATCTGTAATCTGGAATATGTAATTTGTAATAAAGGTTTACAATGGCCGACAAAGCTCAACCGCGAATACTTATTGTTGACGACGAAAAAACAGTCAGAACGCTTCCTCAAGGCGGCTCTGGTCTCTCACGATTACAGTGTATCAGAAGCGGTCAACGGCAAGGAAGCCCTGGAGAACGCGGTTTCCTTTCAGCCGGACACTATTATTCTTGACCTCGGCTTGCCCGACATGGACGGCACAGAAGTAACCAGGCATATCCGTAAAAGGTCTAACGTTCCGATCATAATTCTATCAGTCAGGGAAGACGAGTCGGACAAGATCGCTGCTCTTGACGCCGGCGCGGACGACTACCTTACAAAACCTTTTGAGGCGGGCGAGATGCTCGCGCGCATAAGGGCGGTCATGAGAAGGCTGATGCCCCAAACCAAAAGCAGTGTGTTCAAAGTAAAAAACCTGTCGCTGGATATAGCGAAACACATTGTGGAAGTAAAAGGCAGCGAGGTTCACCTCACAAAAACAGAATACAGCGTACTAAAGATACTTGTCCAAAACGCCGGCGGCATCGTGACACAGGCCCAGATATTAAAAGAGATCTGGGACAAAACCGAAAGCGTCGAAGGCGCCGAGCATCTCCTCAGGGTAACCATAAGCAACCTGCGAAACAAAATAGAACCCAACCCCAATAGGCCAGCCTATATTCTCACCGAACCCGCTGTTGGGTATAGGTTATGCACGGAAATCTAAAATACGTTCACATCCATTGCGTCAAAAATTGACGAAAAATTGACTTGCCTTGTTTTTAGCTTTGTGATAAGATAATCCTGTAAACATAAGAAAATGCTGAACTAGTCTTAGTCTGCCGGTTGATCTCGGTGGAAAAGACGGGGAACCCAAAAACGGCTCAACGAAGAGCCTGGGGGCGAATCCGCTTTAGGCGGAAGGGAATTCTCATCCCGAGCCCGACAGCTAACCCCGTAAGCATATAAGTTGAGAGAACAATGCCGGAGAACTTGTTCTTCGGTTTTTTATTTGCCACGGTCTTAATGAATGTCATCTCGAATCCGCCAGGGGCGGATGAGAGATCTTGGTCTTGTTTGATGGAAGATTTCTCTCTGCCTCTTCGGCAGGTCGAAATGACAGCAGTAGCAAATGAGTTTGTGTAAATGGAGGTCAATAATATGGTTAACGGATGGATGTTTCAACTTGCAATATTTTTATCAGTTTTGACAGCGGCGGCTGTTGTGCTTGGCGAATACATGGCAAACGTGTTCTCCGGCAACAGGACTTTTCTATCGCCGGTGCTGGCGCCCATTGAAAAAGGGCTTTACAAATTGTTCGGGGTCAACGCGGATGAAGAGATGGACTGGAAAACATACGCGGTGGACCTTCTTATATTTAACGCGATAGCCATAGCGGCTCTCTTTTTAATACAAGAGGTTCAGCAGTTACTTCCGCTCAATCCACAGAAGTTCGGGCCTGTGAAATGGGACTTGGCACTCAACACCGCGGTATCGTTCGTTACGAACACTAACTGGCAAAATTATACTCCGGAAAGCACCATGAGCTATCTCACCCAGATGATGGGGTTAACTGTGCAGAATTTTATGTCTGCGGCAGTTGGACTCGCGGCAATGATAGCTTTCATGAGGGCGTTCGTCCGCCAAAACGTAACTAATATAGGTAATTTCTGGGCTGACCTGACCCGTTCAACCGTTCATATACTGCTTCCTTTATCTATAGTGTTCGCTTTGGTTCTTGTCAGCCAGGGAGTGATACAGAATTTCCATTCTTACGTGAAAGCAAAGACATTACAAGGCACAGAACAGGTTCTGCCGATGGGGCCAGGCAGCTTCGCAGGTAGCCATTAAGATGGTAGGGACCAATGGCGGCGGTTTCTTTAATGCGAACTCGGCTCACCCGTACGAGAACCCGACACCTATGACAGACTACCTTGAGATATTGGGACTTCTTATTATAGCGGCGGCTTCGCCGTTCGCTTTCGGAAAGATGACAGGCTCGCGAAAACAGGGCTGGATAATTTATATATCCATGATGATACTTTATCTAATGGGTCTTGGCACTATGATGTGGTCTGAGTTCCACGGCAATCCATTGCTTTCGAAGCTGGGTATTATAGGCGGTTGGAACATGGAAGGCAAAGAGGTAAGGTTTGGCCAGCTTGCGTCGGTGGTTTTCGCGCAGTCCACCACTGTAACTTCATGCGGAGCTGTTAACTGCATGCACGATAGCCTTATGCCTCTTACCGGAATGATAGCAATATTTAACATAGCAATTGGAGAGGTGATATTCGGCGGGGTGGGCACTGGGCTTATCAGTATGATAATTTACGCGATAATAACCATGTTCCTTGTGGGCCTCATGATAGGCAGAACACCCGAGATATTCGGCAAAAAACTCGAACCGAACGAGATGATAATGGCTGTTATCGTTCTGCTCTCTTCTACCGTAATTCAGCTTACGTTCACGGCTATTGGGGTTTCGCACGATTTCGGACTTTCAAGCTTGAACAATGCGGGGCCTCACGGATTTTCTGAAATAATGTACGCTTTTGTTTCCATGGCGGGAAACAACGGTTCGGCCTTCGCCGGCCTGAACGGCAACACGCCTTTCTACAACCTTGCGGGGTGTTGCGCTATGATAGTGGGGCGGTATTTCGTCATTGTCCCTTCGCTTGCTATAGCGGGAATGCTGGTGCAAAAAAAGATGGTGCCTAAAAGCGTAAAATTCCCTACCGCGAGCCCGCTTTTTGTTATAATGCTCGTGAGTGTGGTTATAATAGTTGGCGCTTTATCATTTTTTCCGCCGCTTGCGCTAGGGCCGCTGCTTGAGCATTTGTTTATACAAGCCGGGAGGACATTCTAATGGAAAACAAACCTAATAAAAGCATATGGCAGGCTAAGTTCATTATAAAAGCTGTAAAAGAGTCATTTATAATGCTTAACCCGATGACTCTTGTACGCAATCCGGTCATGCTGGTTGTAGAGTTCGGGTCAGCGGTGGTATCTTATATTGCGGTAAGAAATATTTTGCAGGGCAGAAGCTTTGGTTTCGACCTTCATATAAGCCTCTGGCTTTGGTTTACTGTGCTGTTCTCAAACTTCGCGACAGCGCTAGCGGAAGGAAAAGGGAAAGCCCAGGCTGAAGCTCTAAAGAAAGCGAGGAGCGAGACGTCCGCCAATAAATTACTTGCTGACGGCACAATAGAGAGCGTGTCTTCGGATGCGCTGCGCAAGGAAGATGTCGTCATAGTAAAAGATAACGAGATGATACCTGTTGACGGTGAGATAATCGAAGGTGTGGCCCTTGTGGACGAATCGCCGATAACCGGAGAATCCGCGCCTGTAGTCAGGGAATCGGGCGGAGACAAGAGCGCAGTGACCGGAGGCACAAAGGTTTTGTCGGGTAACCTTAAGGTCAAGATAACAGCGAACCCCGGTGAAACATTTTTAGACCGGATGATAGGCATGGTGGAAAGCGCGAAGCGCCAGAAAACACCGAACGAAAAAGCGCTTGAGATACTGCTCATAGCGATGACGGTATTGTTCCTTGTGGTCTGCGTAACATTAAAATACTTCGCCGGATACATGAGCGTGCCGGTATCTATACCGATACTTATTTCACTGCTTGTGTGCCTGATGCCGACTACGATAGGCGCACTTCTGCCGGCTATAGGAATAGCGGGTATGGACAGGCTTTTGACCAACAACGTTATTGCTCTCAGCGGCAGGGCTGTGGAAGCCGCAGGCGATGTCAACGTTGTACTCCTTGATAAGACCGGAACAATAACTCTCGGCAACAGGATGGCCACTGAATTTTTGCCTGTTTCGGGTGTCACTGAAGATGAGCTTGCTAAAGCCGCTATGCTTTCATCGCTCGCGGACGATACGCCGGAAGGCAGGAGTATTGTCGTTCTTGCCAAGGACAGGCTGAAGGTGAGAGGCCGCGACATAAGGGCGCCTGAAGGTTCGACGTTTATAGAGTTCAGCGCGCAGACGCGCATGAGCGGTATAGATATGGAAGGGCAAAAAATACGCAAGGGTTCTTTTGACGCTATCGCAGGATACGTTAAATCCAGCAGTTGTATTATATCGGATGATGCCGAGAGGCTGGCAAACGATGTGTCGGGCGACGGCGGCACGCCGCTTGTCGTCTGCGAGAATGGAAAAGTCTTGGGTGTCATAAGGCTCAAAGACGTCCTTAAGACCGGCATCAAAGAGCGTCTGGCACAGCTCCAGATGATGGGGATAGAATCCATCATGATAACAGGTGACAACCCGCTTACAGCGGTCGTCATAGCCGCGGAAGCAGGGGTGAGCGACTTTATCGCGCCTGCCAAACCGGAAACTAAGCTTAACAGCATAAGGGAATTGCAGTCGAGAGGCAACCTTGTTGCGATGATAGGCGACGGTACGAACGACGCCCCCGCGCTGGCACAAGCGGACGTGGCAGTTGCCATGAACGCGGGTACTCAGGCCGCGCGCGAAGCCGCGAACATGATAGACCTTGATTCCAACCCGACTAAGCTTTTGGATATAGTCGAGATAGGTAAACAAATACTCATCACGAGAGGGTCTATCACGACATTTAGCGTAACCAACGACGTCGCCAAATATTTCGCCATAATACCTGCGGTATTCGCGGCGACTTACCCGATGCTGGGTATTTTAAACGTCATGCATCTGGCGAACCCTCAAAGCGCGGTGCTTGCTGCGGTGATATTTAACGCGATTATAATTCCTCTGCTTATACCGCTTTCGCTTAAAGGCGTCCAGTACAGGCAGACGACTGCCCAGGCGCTGCTAGTCAGGAATTTCCTTATCTATGGGGTGGGAGGTCTTATACTGCCTTTCATAGGTATAAAGCTTATCGATATGCTGCTGGTATTCTTGAGGCTTGCTTGAAAGTAATTACAAATTACAAATATCAAATTACAGATTAATGTCAAT
Source organism: Endomicrobiales bacterium (assembly GCA_963794945.1). Taxonomy (GTDB): domain Bacteria; phylum Elusimicrobiota; class Endomicrobiia; order Endomicrobiales; family CAWCFT01; genus CAWCFT01. Next base: position 119,717 of record CAWCFT010000011.1, on the reverse strand, counting down.
AGCTTGTGTTATTGTGTCAATTTGTAATCTGTAATATTGAATTTAAAAAAGGAGAACCGCAAAATGAAAAAAATATTAATGTCACTAAGAATTTACCTGATCTTCACTGTAATGCTGGGCCTTGTTTACCCGATAGGCATAACGCTCCTAGCCCAGGCGCTTTTCCCGTACCAGGCTAACGGGAGCCTTTTGCGAAAGGGAGACACTGTCATCGGCTCGCGTTTGATAGGGCAGGGTTTTACGGACGCAAAATATTTTCAGAGCCGGATGTCCGCTAACAATTATGACGGCACAAATTCAGGCGGCACCAATCTCGGCCCGTCAAGCAAGAAACTTATGGAGACTACGGCAGATAAAATAGCAAAACTGAGGCAGGAAAACGGATTAAATCCCGATAAACATATTCCCGCGGATATGGCGCTTACCAGCGCGAGCGGGCTTGACCCTCATATCAGTATAGAGAATGCTGTGATCCAATCGGGAAGAGTAGCCGTGGCTCGCGGTATATCCTTAAAGGACGTAAAAAAACTCATAGACAAAAATACCGACAGCGATTTTATAGGGGTTTGGGGTTGTCAGGGAGTTAATGTCCTGGCCTTAAACAGCAGGCTTGACCAGTTAAGTGCACAGTCTGATAAAGGGAGCGGTAAATAAATGAAGATAATGGACCTGCTTAGTAAAGAAACAATAGTGCTTGACCTTAAGGCGCGTGAAAAAGAACCGGCCATAATTGAACTTGTGGATACGCTGGTAAAGCTTCACAAGCTAAAAAGTTCGGCGGAAGCCATAGAAACTATAATGCAGCGTGAAAAGCTGGGCTCAACAGGCATAGGGCAAGGCGTCGCTATCCCGCACTGCAGGTGCGATATTGTCAAAGAACAGATGGCCGTGCTTGCTTTCTCTAAACAGGGTGTTGAATTTAACTCGCTGGACGGCAATCCGGTCAATATCATATTCCTGCTTATAGGCCCTGCGGATTCAAAGGGGGAGCATTTACAGGCCATGGCGAAGATTTCTAAGATCCTGAAAGACAAATATCTTCGTCAGTCGCTTATGGAAGCAAAAACGCCAGAGGATGTGATCGCGATCATTCAGCAGGCTGATGCTTGATAGATCTTATGTTTAAAACATATTTTAAGAAGAAGTATACTCAAATTAAGAAGTTGTTCTGGCTGCTGTTTTTAGGTTTAAACCTTTCTACGGTCACTTCACTTTACGCCACGCCTTCCACACAGATATGGAACCCATCGACCGATATCCAGGAGCTGCACAAGTGGCACCTTGGCATAGACGACTACTTTTCAGTAGCCAGCAACGACACAAAACCAAACCACACTCCAACTGACGTTAACCTGACCTACGGCTTAATAAAGAACCTTGAGGTCGGGATAGACGTGTTCGAGCCTTCCACAAACCCTGTGCAGTTCAACGCCAAATACGGTTTGCCTGAAGGCGACAAGATACCAGCCATAGCCGTAGGGAGCATGAATGTCGGAACAAAGACCAATGTAACCAACTACAACATATGGTATGCGGTAGCCGCAAAGACGTTCAAGCCTCTGCCGCGGTTATCGGTGGGTTACTACATGGGTAACAGCAGCCTGCTGGTTGATGAGAACGGCAACAAGGCGAACACTGGCGCTATAGTAAGCTTGGACAAGCAGATAAACGACAAGTGGTGGGCGGCTATAGATTACGCTTCCGGCCAGAGCTATTACGGTTCTACCAGTCTTGGGTTCTCGTACTATTTCGCTCCTAACACCAGCGTAATATTCGGGTATGTGTTTTACAACAATCTCAACCCGGCGGTCAATGTAAACAACGAGTTCACGACACAACTGGATATAAATTTTTAACGGAGGGACCCGTGAAAATAAAACCTGGAATGATAGAATTGCAATGGATGACATTCGGGGCGGTGATATTGCTTGCGATCATTCTTGTAGCTCTGCATTTCAAAACTGGTCAAAGCCCAGTCGGACAACTGGCTTTCAAGGCCAAGCGGGCGGACCTTGTATCCCAGATGAGCCTGTCCCTTGCCTCGGCTTCAGAAGCTGAAAAGAGCGCCGTTTTGGCTGTCACAGACCAGGACTCCCTAACTTTCGCGGACCAGGCGCGTGCGGCTGACGGCGAATGCGGAACGCGAAAGTAAGGAACTGGGAGGACTTCTGGCGAGGAGCGGTACCCCAGATGAAAAGGATATTTTTGTCCAGTTCTCCAAAGCCTTTGCGGATTTCAAAAATGTTGATAATGAACTGCTAGCACTTGCAGTGAAAAATACGAACATAAAGGCTTACACCCTGGCTTTCGGCCCGGCCGCAGAAGCTGTCAATGAGATGGACATCGCACTCTCACGGATTGCGGCAAAAAGTACGGATTCAAATGAATCTAAGAATATTCTGCCGCTTGCTTTCGGCGCCCAAGCCGGAGCACTCCGCATACAAACAATGCTAGCGCCGCACATAGCGGAAGAAAACGATAAAAAAATGGACGAGATAGAAGCGAAGATGGCGCGTGAAGATAATATTGTCCGCAAGAACCTCTCCGGGCTTGCCGCGTTTAAAAAATTAAGCGGCGACCCCGATGTTGTAAAAGCGGCGGAGGATTATGCTAAGTTCAACGAGATAAGAAAGCACATCCTTGCCCTTTCCCGCGAGAATACGAACGTCCGCTCGCTGTCCATGTCTCTGGGGCAGAAGCGCAAGGTCTCGCTCCTGTGCCAGGACATACTATCTACATTAAAACAGGCTATTTCAAAAGAGCCTGTTGGAGGAATTGATTACGAGGGGGTGTCCAATCCCCGTTCGTTGGAGGGTTCAAAACAAGAAACCGCAACAAAAAATTAATTACGGCTTCCTTAAATTAGTTCAAATATATATAATAGTGCCTAGACAGAACACAAAAGGGATAATCAGCATGGAAGAAAAAAGACAAAATCCGGACGAGCTCCTGGCGCAAATTAAAGAGGATGAAACTGACAGCCCCGGCCCGAAAAAAAACGGAAAGCTTAAAGTATTCCTAGGTTATTGCCCCGGTGTGGGAAAAACATACCGCATGCTCCAGGAAGCGGGCGCTAACAGTAAGAACGGTGTTGACGTTGTAATAGGAATGGCAATGACTCACGGAAGAAAAGAGACCGAGGCGCTCCTTGCCGGCCTTGAAACAGTTCCTCTGAAAAAAATCGAATATTCGGGAATATCGCTTGAAGAGATGGATATAGACGCCATGCTCGCCCGCAAACCGGCTATAGCCCTTGTTGACGAACTTGCCCACACTAATGCTCCAGGCTCAAGGCATGAAAAGCGGTATCAGGATGTTGAAGAGCTTCTCAAGGCTGGTATAGATGTTTTTACCACACTCAATATCCAGCATATAGAAAGCCTTCTCGACGTCGTGCTGCAAACGTCCGGTGTAAAAGTCTCGGAGACCGTTCCAGACAGGATACTGGAGCTCGCTGACGAAGTCGAGCTGGTGGACCTAACTCCGGAAAAGCTCATTGAGAGGCTAAAAGACGGCAAGGTATATATACCTAAAAAAGCCGAGCAGGCGATACGCCAGTTCTTTAAGAAAAGTAACCTGCTGGCGCTGCGCGAGCTGTCACTGCACTACACAGCGAAACACGTAGATGAAGATGCACGCTCTTACATGGCAAAACACGCCGTATCCGGCCCATGGCCCGTGGGCTCGCGCCTTCTTGTAGGAATTACAGCGAGCTCTTCATCGGACAGGCTGCTCAGGTTCACCCACCGCATGGCGCAGGACCTTGACGCCGAGTGGTTCGCTGTTTATGTCGAGTCTCCTCAGCAGCTCGAAACAGACGAAAAAGCCAGGCTGCAGATGGACAAGAATATTCGGCTCGCGGAAGAGCTGGGCGCGCAGGTCGTTTCGTTAAGCGGCAGTAACGTGGCAGACGAGATACTGGGTTTTGCGCGGGAAAAGAACGTTACCCTTATCGTTGCGGGGCCGTCTAGAAGGAACTTTATAGACAGGATGCTGAAAGGGTCGGTACTGGATACCCTGATAAATAAAAGCGGCCCGATAAACGTTCTAATCGCCGGCACAAAGGCCGAAGAAGAAGAAAGCAAAATTAAGATCCCGCCAATGCGTAAGATCGACCTTAAGGCCTACGCCGCGAGTTTTTGCGCGATAGCTGTAACGATAGCGCTGGGCTGGATGATGCGGACAAATTTCGAGCCCGTAAATATCGGGATGCTTCTTTTGCTGCCGGCTATAGCAAGCGGATTACTCTGGGGAATAAGGGTGGGAATGTTCGCGTCGCTTGTCGCTGTGGCGTCGTTTGATTTCTTCTTTGTGCCGCCATACCTAACTTTCAGGGTTACGGATATACGTTATCTCCCGAGTTTTATAGTGTTCATTCTGGTGTCCGTGATAACTAGCTATCTGGCAAAGTCGGTGCGCCAGGAAGCGGAAGGATCCCGACACAGGGAAAGGTTCGTGTATTCGCTCTACACGTTCAGCAGGGCCATAATGGCGGCTGAAGGGTTGGATGAGATACTGGCGCGAGCGGTAAAGAGCATTTCAGAAGCTTTCGAAAGCGATGTGGGTATATTCCTGCCGGATGGCTCGGGGTGGGTGAGGGTTAAGGAAAAAAGCAGGCAGGATATAACTCTTAGCACTTCCGAAACTGCCGTCGCGGCGTGGGTGTACGCTAACGGCCAGCCCGCGGGGAAAAGTACGAAGACCTTGGCATCAGCGGCCTGGTACTATATACCTCTTAAGTTGAAAGACAAAACAATTGGTGTTATCGGTTTAAGAACCAAAGAACCTGATGAATCACTAACATCTGAACAGGATCAGTTATTGGAATCGTTTGCGAGTGTGGTCGCGCTGTCGATAGCGAAGACGAGCGATAAATAAGAATCAAATATCAAAATATCGGTGTTTGCCCGCGGCAGGCTTGGCCGCCAAAGACGGCATAATAGCGCAGCAATTTAATATTTAATTATTGGTTAATGATTTGCCGTTAATTGAGTTTATGCCAGAAACGGCGGACAGTGCACCACAATTTTGTGCCATGGACTTGCCCATTATACTCCATCATCGTTAAACTATTGAACTTTAGGCAATGAAATATCTAAAAGAACCCATCATGCTCATGTTGCTGACGGCGGTATTTTTGCTGCCAGCACTCCCCAATATTAAATACCTTGATGCATGTAAAGACGAGCTTGTTTTCGGGCAGTTTGCCATAAATGTTTTGCAAGGTAAACAACTTGACTGCTGGGCAAGTGTCTCTATTAAGTTATTTGGGAACAGTATACCGGTGGACTGTTATGGTATACCTATGAAGCACTATAGAAATTTTCAATTTTCACTTCCGTCATTTATCGTGCTTCCATTTTTCGGGTTGTTTGGCATAAGTATATATACGTTTAAAATGATTTTTATTTTTATATCATATATCGGATTGATAGCATTGTTTTATGCGTTAAAGAAACTTTTTGACAGCGAGTTTGCCTTTGTTACTGCATTATTCCTTTCCTTAAGCGCTTCCTTCGCATATTTTTCTTCTTTTACATTAATTACGGATGAGCATTTGATATTCATTTTTTTAATATTTGCTGTTTTGTCTTATATGATGTACAAGCAGAATAATAGTTTTATTTATCTGTTTATAGCGGTAATAATTCTTGGGTCATGCTCAAGCATAAAGCTGTCCGCATTTTCTTATTATTTTGGGGGTATTGTAGCAGGTCTGATTGTGTATCGCAGAAAGATAATGGAAAAATACAAGGAGTTCAATAAAGTGCAGTTAATTCTGCTTGTAATGGCCTTCTCTGCAGGGGCATTTATGATGTTGTATTATAACTTTGTAACCGGTGGCAATACTTTAAAGCTTGTAAAATATTTATTTTCAAATGAAAGAACGTGGGCAGGCATCAGCAACATGGATTTATTGGAACATATTAAACTGAGGGTTGGGCATCTATTTGAGTTGTTAAAAGACGATGGCATTTCGAAGTTTTATATGGTGCAAATATTCAGGGAAATATTATTCATTCTTTTCTGGGCTGGATTTATATTTAACTTGTGTGTGTTGTATATCCATAGAAATAGTAACACAAAAATAATCATATTTATTTATATTTTCTATCTAGCTACATTTTTAACGACTTTTTTTTCTCCGGGATCCATGAGGTTTAGTCACCTGGCATTAATGCAGCCTTTGCAACAGTTTGTACTCGCTCTGTTTGTATATAACTTATATAAAATATCAGGCTCGTATAAGGACAACGGAAGCAGTGTGATGAAAGGAGTTATTAGAGTTTCGGCTGTATTAATCTTTGTGATGATAATTGCGGCAAAAGTAAACATACTTATGGCATATGAAGCAGAGATTAAAAGAGATACAGAGCATATAGGCGTCATTGAAAACAGTGTCGAGCGGTTGGCAGGTTATATTAAATATAATAATCTTTGCCCAGTAACTGTTGTAAATAACAGCCTGTATGGAAAGATAATTATAGTCACTAAAGGGGATGTCCAACAGTATTATCCATTAAGATTTACAGTGAAAAAAATGTTTACAGAAAAAATGACATCAAAAGCGGCACGCAACGATAAGGCTTATTTTGTATTTGAAGAAATTGTTCCATCGTTGGAGTTTTCAAGGGACATTTCACTCCCGGGGAAACGTCCCTATGATAACATTCGCCAATACCTGCAAGATTTTGCCAGGGATAAAAAAATGCATTTTGACACGTTTGGCGTTGTTAAGTCATTTGATGGAACCGTAATTTATACCATATATCAGTTATATTAAGGCAATAAATCAATAGTTTAAAAGCTTGGATCCGGGCGTTCAACTCGGTGGTACAGTCATTGTATTTATTTTGCCAGCAAGGAACGTGTTTGATATACTTTTTATCTTTAGTTGAGCGTCTGGCGGAAGCGTTGGGCGGCTATATACACGGCCGTGAACATCATAGCAACAAGTATAACTAAGTTCGGGAAGTACACTCCGGGAATGTTGCCTTTTAGCATGACGCTCCTGAGCATGATAATAAAATACCTGAGGGGATCGATATAAGAAAAGAACTTTAGAGCCAGCGGCATGTTCTCAAGCGGGAAGAACACGCCTGACATCAGCATGGCAGGGAAAACAAAAAGGAACGTGCCCATCATCGCCTGCTGCTGGTTCGCGGCGAACGTGGATATCAGCGTGCCTATGCTGACGGTCGTGCAGACGAATACAAGTGTCGCCATAAATAGAAGCAAGAATGACCCTCTCATTGGAACTCCGAATATCAGCATGCCAGCGGACATTATGAATACCGCATCTATCAGGCCGATTATTATGAACGGTATAGTTTTGCCTAGTATTATCTCCATGTTCCCAAGCGGGGCGGCGATTATGCTCTCGAAGGTGCCCAGTTCCTTTTCCCGCGCTATTGACATGCTTGTAAGCATAACCGTTGCGAGGCACATGATAAGTGTCATGATTCCAGGTATCATGAATATAGGGGTTTCCAGGGCCGGGTTGTAAAGCACCCTGACGTCAAAAACAACCTGCGCGGGGCTTTGGGAGCCCGGGAAATTTTCGGAAATGAACATTGCCGCTATGCTCTGGATGTAGGATTCTATTGCACGCGCTTTAGTCGCGTTCTGCGCGTCAATTAACAATTGTATAACGGCAGGCCCCCTGGCGGCATCGTGGTCTATCCCGCGGGCGGGCGCGACCAGCACGGCATCGGCTTTGCCCGACTGCATCAGCTCAACCGGGTCAGTTTCTTGCGTAGTATCGATACGGTTGAACCAGCCGGTGGCGTATATCCTGTCGGAAAGCCGGCTCGCGGTTAGGTCGGACGGCGAGTGCATAACTGCAAGGTTGATATTCTTAAAGTCGGTGTTGATGGCGAAGCCGAAAATACAAAGCTGTATAACTGGCGCAACGAAAAGAAAGACCCTCATTACCGGGTCCCTCAGCGTTTGGGCAAATTCCTTTTTGATAAAACCGAGAAGGACTTTTTTCATGGTTCAAGGTCCTTTTTGAAACGTTTGGAGGCGGCTATAATGGGAATGAGGCTCAATAAAATAAGCGCGGTGAAAGGGACAGCCAGCTCGAACAGGTTCGAGCCTTTCAGGAAAAGGGCCCTTATTATGTTCATGAACCATCTCGGGGCAAGCAGGGCCGTAAGGCAGCGGAAAAAAAGCGGCATACTCTCGACCGGGAATATGAACCCCGAAAGCAGCAGTGATGGCAGGAAGCCGCTTATAAATGACAGCTGCATAGACCTGCTCTGCTGGCGCATCGTTACAGAGATCAATATGCCCTGCGCTAGGGAAGCTACAATAAATATAAGTACGGCAAGTATCAACAGCAGGTGGCTGCCCTCGAAAGGCACGCCGAACACAAGGCGGGCTGTTGTATAAACCAGCACCGTCCCGATGAGGCCGATACCGACATAAGGCAGTATCTTTCCGAGGACTATCTCCATCGGTTCCACGGGTGTCGATAACAGAAGCTCCATAGACCCGTTCTCCCACTCCCTGGCGACAGTGAGAGAAGTCATAAGGATCGATAAGATGCCAACGACTATCACAATAAGGCCTGGAACAATGAACCATTGCGTGTTCAGCTCAGGGTTATAAAGGAACCTGGTGCGCAGCTCAAAAGGCGCTTTTGGTTGCTGGCCGGAAATACGCGTGGAAACCGCCTGTTGGATCGAACCGATATATCTAGTTATAATGCCGGTCTTCTGGTTGTCAGAGCCATCTATAAGTATCTGCACGTTGCCGGTTTTTTCTGAAGCTATTTTCCTGCCGAACTCGGGAGAGATAACGATCGAACCAAAATCTTTTTCGGTTTCTACTTCTCTAAGCATGCCGCCCGGATATTCGCCCTTGTCAAGATTGAAATAGCCAGAACGCGAGGAAAACGTCGGCGAGCTCTCTTGATTGGCGAGTATTGTCGAAATCATAAAGAGCCAGTTTCACGTTCCTGAAATCAAAATCTATAGCGAAACCGAAATATACCACAAGTATTATGGGCAAGCCAAGCGCCATGCCGGCCGTGAACGGGTCGCGGAGTATGTGCATCACTTCTTTCCTGGCGATTGCAAGAACCCGTGAAAGTTTCATTTTATTTCCTTATTGTATTACTGTATCAAAAATCAAACATCAAATATCAAAATCAAGGTTAAGGTCTTTAATATAAAACTCTCAGTATTTGAGTTTGAACTTGACCATTCCCCGCAGTCTTGCTGCGGGGTTACCGCTAAGGTATAATAGAGGCTATGAGAGCGGTCAAAAAGACAGAGCACAGTGGGTATCAGATACACTATCATTTTGTAACGCCAGTCAAATATAGGAAGGCTATATTCGGGCATTCTGACCGCTGTCATAGCCTCGTTGAAATAAGCAAAGAAATTGAAGAGCGCTACGAGATAGAGTTTGAGCAGATAGGGATAGACGCGAATCACGTCCACTATCTGATAAGCGTAGCGCCAAAGTTCTCGCCAGGACAAGTAATAAGACTAATCAAAAGCTTGACAGCGAGAGAGCTTTTCCGGAGACATCCAGAGTTAAAGAAGGAACTTTGGGGCGGCGAACTCTGGAGCGACGGATACTTTGTAGCAACAGTAGGAGAAGGCGGCAATAAAGAAGTGATTCGCGCCTACGTTGCAAAGCAGGGAAACAAAGAGCAAATAAAGCAACTACAGCTCTTCAATTTCTTTGACCTTTGATACCGCGCAGTCTTGCTGCGCGGAGGTTCATTTCTATTTGATATTTTTGATTCTTGATATTTGATATTGCTTTATCTCTCGTCACCTTCCACAAGCTTTAGGAAAACGTCCTCTAGCGTCGCTTTCTTGCCGCTCGGAAGGCCGTCCGGGTAGGCTTCTTTTTCAAGCTGGCAAGGGCTTCCGAGGGCTATCAGCTTTCCTGTCCTCATTAGGGCAATCCTTCCGCACTCTTCAGCTTCGTCCATGTAATGAGTTGTCACAAAAACAGTCTTTCCTTCTTTGGCGAGCCGCCGGATGAGCGACCAGAACCTTGCGCGCACTGCCGGCGAAACACCCGATGTCGGCTCATCGAGGAAAACAATTTCCGGGTCGTGTATAAGTGTTGCGGCGAGCGAAACCTGCTGTTTGACGCCGGCGGGGAGGTCGCGCACCATAGTGTCACGCCCGTAATCGTACTCGATGAACTCGAATATGGAATCAATCCGTTCTCTGGATACGCTCTCGGGTATTTTTCTGATAGCGGATTTGAAGTTCAAATTCTCCATAACTGTAAGGTCGTCATACAGCGTGAACTTTTGCGACATATAACCGACTTTGCGTTTAATTGCGTTTTTGCCGTGCGAGAAATCAAGCCCGGCTATCCGCACATCCCCGCTTGTAGGCAGTAAAAGCCCGCACATAACGCGGATGGCGGTGGTTTTACCGGCTCCGTTGGCGCCTAGGAACCCGAATATCTCGCCTTTGTCTACGCTAAGCGTCAGCTCTTTGACAGCTGTAAAATCACCGAACTTGACCGTGAGTTTGTCCAGCTCAACCGTTTTCACAGCGTTGGGTATAGTCATATTTTGTGTTGGTATATCATCGTTAGAAAAACTGTTAGTATCCATATTATTTACCGCATTCATGATGCTATTTAAGATGTTCGTTCATGATGGTGTTCGTGTTTATCCATTTTTATGAATATCGCATCGAATCCTTCGGCTTTTTCGCGCGAAAGGATGGAGTCAGGCGTGCCACTCGTTATGACCTTCCCCGTGTCCATCAGGTGAACAGCAGAGCAGCGCTCGGCTTCGTCCATATATGAAGTTGATATAAGTATCAGTATTTTCTGTTCGAGACAACCTGTGAAGAAGGTCCCAGAACTCCCTGCGGCTGATAGGGTCAACGCCGTTCGTGGGCTCGTCAAGAAGCATCATGGAGGGGGACTGCAGCATGGCACACATGAGCCCCACTTTCTTGTACATCCCGCCGGATAGTTTTCCGATCTTCCTTGACCTGAACTTTTCAAGGCGCGTGATCTCTAGCAGTTCCGCGGACCTGGCTTTAAAGTCGCTCTCTTTGAGGCTGTAAAGGTCCCTGAAGAAAATTAGGTGTTCGTCGATGGAAAGGTCTGGATAAAGGCTCTGTTTTGACGGCATATAGGAAAGCGAAGGGCGAATGTTGTCGAACGGGATGCCGCTGCCTTCGGAGGTGAAGCCTATGTTCCCGCTGTCCGGACGCAGGAGGCCCGCTAGCAAACGAAAAAGCGTTGTCTTGCCGGCGCCGTCCGGCCCGATAAACCCGTTGAGAGCGCCGGGTTCAACTTTTATAGTGATACCGTCTAGGGCTTTTGTCTTGCCGAAGCTCTTGGTTAAACCGGAGATTTCAATGCCAATATTCTTTGGTTTTATTGTATCCATTTGGACTTATTATTTCTCCGGAAGAGTAACTTCGACCGTCATCCCTGGTTTTAGGAATTCATCGTCATTTATAAAGGCCACCTTGATCCCGAAAACGAGACGCGTCCTTTCCTTTCTTGTTTGTACGTTCTTAGGCGTGAACTCTGCCTCATCGTTAATATGTTCGATCTTTCCTGAGACAGCCCTGTTCCTGTCGTCCGGGACGAACCCATTTACCTTCATACCGATCGATAACTTGGAAAGCATCGGCTGGGGAACATAGACATAGGCCCAGGGATGTTTTAGGTCGGCTATCGTAAGGAGCTTGGTGCCTGGGTTGACCATCTCGCCGGGCTCGTGGTATCGGGTCAGCACGGTGCCGTCAAGCGGTGACTTGATACTGCTCCAGCCAAGACGTACTTCTGCGTCTTCCCATTTGAATTTGAGCTTGTCATACGCTTCCCTGTTCATTGAACCTGCGGAAAGAAGCTCGACCGCGCGTTTGTAGTCGCTCTCTGCGGCTTCAGCCGGCTACGCGGATATCATCAACTGATAAACTCACAAGCTGTTCGTTCGCGGATACCTTGTCGCCCTCGCGCACTTTCACTGATGCTATTACTCCTGTCAGCCTTGAAGAAAGGTCAACTTCGGTCGCTTCAACAGTACCCGCGTAAGTAAAGTTGCTGCTTTTCAAGAGAAAAATACCAACCGCCGCAGCGGCTATAGCAACAATAATGATGGGGATTACTACTTTTTTGTTCATGTGTCCTCCAAGGAAACAGCAATTTCTAAATCCGAAAAAAACACCAACTTCAAATATTTAAAATAAAAAATACCTCAACTTCGTTTTTTAGAATTTCGGGCTTAGAAATTCGATATTGTCTTATTCGCTGAGGCTTGCTAACGTTGCAAGGTTCAACAGTATCTGAACCTTGGTCGTAGCCGAATCGATCTTAGCCTCAAGAGATTTAAAGTTCGCGTCCTCTACCTCTAGGTAGGTGGCTGAACCAGCATTGTAAGATTTATAAGTAATGTCTGCCAGTTGCGCGGACTCAGAAACCGAAATATCATTGATTTTTCTTTGTTCTTCAAGGTTTAAAAGCTGGTCCGTGGTCTTGTTCCAGTCGCGCGAGTAGTCAGTCCTGGCTTGTTTCTCCAGTTCGCCAGCTGAACGGCTTTCGCTCTCTTGTTCAGCCGCGCGTTTATTAGTAAGCCCGGACTCAAAAAGCGTCCAGTTGAGAGTGACGCCTAAGGCGTTCTGGTTATAATCGACTGCCTGGTTGCCGTTAGGATATTCGAGTGATGACCTAGCCGAAAGCTGAACCTTAGGCCATTTGTCGGCCTCGATACCGCGCTTGGCAAAAATAGCGGATTCCTCTGATTTTGAATACGTTTTGATTCCGGGATGGTTATCGTTCAGTCTCGTTTTAGCGTAGGGCTCGAACTTGTCAAGAAGCGAATCTATGCTTTCGAGCTTCACAATAGAGGTCGGCCCGGAAACAGAATCCGGCAATGTGCCGGCTGCTCTGGCATCCAGGGGGGCTGAAACATCGCAGGCGTAATCCTGCCCTGTAATGGCGGCCAAGTCCCTGAGTGCCGAAGCCATATCAGCGCGCGCCTGCCTTAACTGCTTCATCCTTGTAAGCACTTCCTGATGAGCGGAAAGCTCATCCAAAAGGCTCCTTGTGCCGGCATGAACGTTTATCTTTATATCGTTATACTGCGCGTTAGCAAGCTTTAGGGAATCGGCATAGAGCGTTACCTGCTCACCGGCCAGAGCTACACGGAAATAGGCAGACCTTGCGTCAAGAAGCAACCGGCTTTCAGCGGCCTGTGCCTGCAGTTTTTTGGCTTCTGCCGCGGCAAAGGCGCTTCTGTATGAGCCTGAACGCGCGCCAAAATCCAAAGCTGTCCAGGCAAGCGTGGGCCCGACTGAATAATTATCATGTTCTCCCAACTGCAGTGAGCCGAACCCGCGTATTGGAACAACCACTTCCTGTATTTCAGATAAATATTTATAGCTCCCGTCAAAACTCAGTGTCGGGTAATACTGAGTTTTAAGCTCTTGAGCCCGCATTTCGGCGGCCGACTGCTCATACACAAGGCTTTTTAACTGAGGAGAACTGTTTTTTGCGTTCGTTTCGCAGTCGCCAAGTTCAAGGCTGAGCATGGGCACGTCCGCTGAGCAAATACACGTTGAAATTGCAATAAATATAGTGGTTAATAATATGATTTTGTTATTGGTGTTCATATCGGCTCCTTACGCGGCGTTAGCGCATTAAGCGCCATATCCACACGCTGCACTATGGCTTTGTCGGCTAAGAGCGTTTTATCGGCCGCCATGGCAAACAGTTCGCGCATTATGCCGCTGGAGCTTACCGGGGAGAACCTTTCAATAGCGGTTACAAGAAGGTTTGTTGCCATGACCGAACCCATTATAAATGGGAGAACCTGCAGTAACGGCAGGTTAATAATGTAGCCCTCTTTCTGGCATTCGTGAGTAAGCTTTACAAGTATTTCAATATGCCTCGTCATATGCTTTTTGATGAAATCGATGATAACTTTGTTACCGAGGGCTATTTCTTTTGCCACCATAATGAATATCTGCCGGTTGTCGCGGACAAAAAAAGCTATAGTCATTACGGCATTTTTGAGGCGTTCTTTAGGGGTACCGCCAGTGGCCGACTCTATTTTAAAGTTTGTAAAGAAATCTTCATAAGTTTCAACAAGGAGTTTATCAATAAAAGCATCCTTGGTTTTGAAGTGGTAATTGAACATTCCGAGGTTGACCCCGGCCTTTTTGGAGACATCGCGGATAGTAAGGCCTGAAATTCCGGTTTTAGGGATCAGTTCTTTTGCGGCCTGTATCAGCAGTTTATCTGTGTTGCGGGATGGCCTGGTCATGTGCCTGCTCCTTTGAATGTTGTATTATTACTTTATGGTATAATTATACAATTGTATAGCATGAATGTCAAGCTATATCCATTTTTCTAACAATTCTTTTGCGGAAAAAGAGTGGCCTCGTAAGGATTAAATAATATTATAATATATTCGTGAAATATTCAAATTACACAAAAAGTTTGCTATACTTATGCAATCTTAGGAATACAGTTTACTCCCAGCAACTACACACTGGTGTATTTAGGATTTAGGGAGGCAAAGTGATACAAGAAGCAAAAGTTACTCCCACGTCTTCACCTACAACACGCTCGCCGGTACCTTATCATATTATATTAATATTTTCAGCGCTGACAATAGGAATGATAATCCTTGGTTTTATTCATTTCTATCATGAAGAAAAGCGCGCGATCCAACAAAAGCAAGACGAGCTTTCTGCTATAGCCGACCTGAAGGTCACGCAAATAGTCAACTGGCGGCTTGAGAGGATGTCCAACGCGCGGGCAATTTTCAGCATACCTTTATTGTCAAAATACCTAAGGGACTGCGTACAAAATCCTGACGACAAGAAATTGTTTAGAGAATATCAGCTAACTCTGGAAACTATAAGGGATGTGTACAGGCTTGAAAGCATACTGGCTGTAGATACCAACGGCAAGATAGTGTGTTCCAGCGGAAAATATGCCAACGCTTACGGCCGTTCCGCAAAAAGATTTATTGATGAAGCCCGACATGAAAACAAAATAATATTTTCAGACCTGGCAAAGGGGGAAGTGGACCCTGATATACACATGGGCATGTTCATTCCCATGAACGTAAGGACTACTGAAAAAGAAACACAGGTTGGCGTCATTTTTCTGCGCATTAACCCTAACGAATTCCTCTACCCACTCATTACAAACTGGCCGAACGAAAGTAAAACAGGCGAAACGCTGTTGATTGACCAACAGGGCGATAATATTGTTTATCTTAACGAACTTCGGTTCATGAAAAAAACGGCCTTAAACCTGAAATTCCCTATCAATTCGCCTAATCTGCCGGCGGCTATGGCCGCGCGGGGAGTAGAAAAACCTGTATTTGGTAAGGATTACAGAGGGGAGAATGTACTCGCTGTGCTTAAAAAGATACCCGATTCGCCATGGTTCCTTGTCTCGAAAATAGACATGAAAGAGATACGTTCCCCGCTAATATTTACCGAATGGCTCGCGGCGCTGACAACTGTAATTTTTATACTTTTTGCAGGTTCTATGACCGCTTTTTACTGGTATCGAAAAGATTCATATTATTACCGGTTGAAGTACCAGATGGAACTTGAGAGGAAGGCCCTTGAAAAGCATTTCAAGTATATAACCGAATACGCGAACGATATCATTATCCTTGCGGAAAGTGACGGAAGGATCGTTGAAGTGAACAACAAAGCTGTAAATACGTTCGGATACACCAGAGCAGAACTACTTAAGATGTCTATCAAAGACATAAGGGCTCCGGAGCAGCGGCAACAGCTTGGCGTAATGTTGGGAACAGTGAATACTAAAGGCGGCCTAGTCTATGAGACTGTAAATATACGCAAAGACGGGACAGAGTTCCCCGTCGAGGTGAGCATGAGGCTCATGGATATTGAAGGCAAGGCCTATATCCACGGTATAGCGCGCGATATAACCGAAAGAAAAAATCTCGAGCAGCGGATGGAATCATTTTTTACCGAATCGCCAGCCGGCCTATGCATTGTTGACGACCAGTATCGGTGGGTTAAAATAAATAAAAAAATGGCGGACATGAACGGGTGTTCAATTGAAAAACATATCGGGAATACAATTTCCGACATTTTGCCAGATCTCGCGCCGCAGCTTATGCCCATGTGCAAAGACATTATTGAGAACGGAAAGGCATATTTGAACATTGAAATATCTGGAGAAACTCCCAGCCATCCCGGGCAGAAACGGAACTGGATTGTGTCATATTTTCCCGTTTCGGGAAGGGATAAAAGGCGCAATTTCGTTGGCGCGATCGTAGTTGAAATAACGGATTGGAAAAAAGCGCAGGAAGAACTTGTCGTTGAGCGCGACCAGGTAAAGCAGTATTTTGATATTGCTGGCGTCATATTGCTCGTTTTAGACAGGGAAGCGCGGGTTTTGCAGTTGAAAAAAAAGGTTACGATATTTTAGGTTATGCTGAAAACGAACTTTTAGGCAAGAACTGGTTTGATGTTTGCGTTCCGGATGAAGTCGGCGCAAAGATATTAAAAGCCTTCCACGGTATTATGGAAGGCAACACTGCGCCAGTTGAGAATTCTGAAAATGAAATAATTACCAAGACGGGTGAGCATAGAACTATTGCTTTCCATAATGCCGTGCTGAAAAATGAAAAAGGAGCCATAATAGGGACGTTGTCATCAGGGGAAGATATTACTGAAAGGAGAAAAGTTGAGGAGAGGATCCGTAAGTTCAACGAAGAGCTTGAGAACCGCGTGAAGGAACGCACCGCGCAGCTTGAAGAAGCCAATAAGTACCTGGAATCTTTCTCATACTCGGTGTCGCATGATCTTAGGGCGCCTTTGAGGGCCATAGACGGTTTTTCGAAAATATTACTGGAAGACTATTCAAAACTTTTCGATGAAGAGGCAAAACGGTTGTTCAGTGTTATTATGGACAACACTCATAAAATGGGCAAGTTGATAGATGACTTCCTGGCTTTTGCAAAGGTAAACAGGCTTGAGCTGAATGTTTCGGATATTAATACATCAAACATTGTCGGGTCTCTTATCGATGAGGCCAAAACTGCAAACCCAGCAAGAAGAATTAATTTTATTGTCAAAGACCTTCCAAATGCAAGAGGGGACATAACTGTAATACGGCAGGTATTTGCGAACTTTTTATCAAACGCGATCAAGTTTACAAAGGCGGCTGAAACTGCCATAATTGAGATCGGCGGCAAGCAGTTGGGAAAAGAAATACTTTTCTATGTTAAGGATAACGGCATAGGGTTTGATATGAAGTATGCTGATAAATTGTTCGGCATATTCCAGAGGCTTCATAGCGAGAAGGAATATGATGGTACAGGTATAGGGCTTGCTGTAATAGAAAAAGTGATAAGTAAACACGGCGGCAGTGTATGGGCAGAAAGCAGGCCCGGCGAAGGCGCAACATTCTATTTTACGTTGCCCATTTAATTGAATTCTAAGCCAAAATCTTTTAACCTTGAGTTTGGAGGCATTTTCATGCAAGAAAAAAACGTAGTAGAAATACTTCTCGTTGAGGACAATCCGAATGATGTAGAACTTATCATTAGATCCTTCAAGAAACATAACCTTGCCAACAAGGTGTATGTTGTCAATGATGGCGAAAAAGCACTGGAATACATATTTGTAACAGGGCCGTTCACCGGAAGAGATATAAAGGATAAGCCTAAGGTAATTATTCTGGACCTTAAACTTCCAAAAGTTGACGGCTTGGAGGTTTTAAGAAGGATAAAATATGATGAACGTACAAAAGCGATACCGGTCGTTATACTTACCTCTTCCAAAGAAGAGAAAGATGTGATCGAAGGCTACAGGCTTGGTGTAAATAGTTATATAGTAAAACCGGTAGACTACGGAAAATTCATGCAGTCTATCGTTGACATAGGCCTTTACTGGCTGCTGATGAACCAGCCGCCGACCTTCTAATTTGACTGGCAGGAAAGTAATGACAATAATATTGTTATAGTTATTATTGTAGTTGTAAATCCTGTAGTCAAATGGTTAGAATTTCAAACGGACCAAGGGTGATTTTGACGTTTAATCTTTGCTCTTTCATTAAAAAGGCTGTTAACAATAAACTTAAACATTCTCTTCAGGTATAGTTAATCCCGGTCATCACCTATTTCAATTAGAAAGTAAGTTGCTGAAAAATTAATATGTGTTTTTAGAACGTGATATTATATTTTATTGTGCAGATAGAGCTTTACCCACTTGACTGGATTCGAAGGAAAAGATAAAATAGCCGAAATGCGCAAATCGTTTATTCTGGTTTTATTTTCGTTTGCCATAGCCGCGTCCTACACCTTGAAGGGCACGGCGGGTGAGATTCCAGATTTGCTTGATACTGGATCGTTAAGCCTTGACGGCAAACTTCAGTTTGACGGCTATTATCATAAGCTCGGAGATAACTGGACAGTCAGTAAGACCGCCAGCGATATAAATAATAATTACACATACAGCGCTTCAACTCCATCGGCGGACAAGGGCGGCACGGTCTTTGGCGAGACAATGTTCCTTAATGTCGGCTTCCATCCTACTGAAAACCTGAAAGGTGAACTAGAATTCGAATTTATCGGCGCTTACGCGGACAAGTATTGGATGCCAGTGAACCTCGAACACCGCATGGACATCAACGGACAGAATTTTAACTTTAACCGCGGAGAAATAACATATACCGGCGACTGGATGAGCCTTCGCTATTTCCGGAATATCGGGCTTGACGGATGGAGGTTTGAGGGAGACCTCTTCGACCTGTTGCCAGTACAATACGATACTAATGACTATCTTAGGATCTCAGGGAAATCAATCCCCGAGGGCTACGAACTGGACCTTCAGGGTAAAGCCGGCAGGCTGCAACTCATTTACGGACCGGAGGTAGTTTGGGGCTACACGGACGGGTTTTACGCTAATTATGAATTCTATCTTCTTGGATTAACATCCAACCTCATGTACCGCAACGATATAATTCCCTACGGCGACCCGGACGAAAGGATGTCCACCACGGAACTCAGCACAAAGATCGATTTCTCAAAGGACTCTCTTAGGCTTGCAGTAATGTATCAGCCTTTCAGGTTAAACCAGGAATATACTTATGTGAACTATGTTTCGCCGGGTTCCGGTTATCTCGGGACAAGCTATGAAAAAGAAACAGGTGTGACCGGCCAGTCAGATGCGCTGGGATATAGCGCGAAGCTTACATTAAAAAAGCTGCCGGTGGCTGATGACGTATTATTACAATACACATACCTTGGCCTGGTGGCTGGCGATAAGAATGAGATAAACGCGCAGATCACTGAAAAGATCACAAAGTCCATAACAGGATGCATTGATTACACTTACAGAAAGCCGCTTGTAGGGCCTGTGCCTCTTGCGCTGGAGGGAACACTGGCAAACCCTGGCCCGGCTCTTCTTGAGCCGCGCGATATGAGCAGCCCTTTCTGGGTAAACTGGGACAACAGGGAAGCCAGCCTCATATCATTCATTGTAACCTATAACCCAACTCCCGATACGCCGTTCTACTTTCATGAGCCAAATAAACTGGAAGAATGGAATATGAATCCGGGAGAGAGAGCGCCGCTTTCTTTAGCAGCTAAATACACGCTTTCAAGATATTTCACCGGGACGGACAGGCTCTACTACTGGGACGAGAACGGTAATCTTGTCTGGGACGGTCCACTGCTCACTGAACCATGGGCTACGGATGGATACATCGGAGATTTTACAATGCTTGCCCGGTTCAAAACAAAACGCTCTGTTATAATTTTTAACCTAGGTGGAGGAGACTCCCTGGCACTTAACGGTTCCGCCTATACAAGCGCCACGGGGCAGGGCAAGCCCATTACAGCATATTTTGTTTCGGGTATATCTATAGAACACAAACCATATCTAGTAAAACTGCGTTACAGTCAGGATGATTGGGGTCCTGAATCGTGGCAGAGGAGCTTTGGGGAAACTTACGACAGGCTTTATCAGCTGCATGTTTCAAGGAACTTCGGAAATTCAATTAACGCAGGCATGGAATATGTCAAAGGCGTGGGCCAGCAGGATAACAGTTCTCCGGAACTCGGAAGTTTTGACGAGGTGCGTTTGTTCTTCAGTGTTTCGTTCGGAGCGATAATTACGTTTGCGCATCCAGTTCACAAGTCAGTAACAAAAAAACCAGTTCATGATAAGGCACCGGTTCAAGAGGCAGCCGATTCAACTCCTCCGCAGGTTTCACTTGGCATTCCTGTAACTGCGTTTTTGCCAATGGAAGGCCAGACGCTTGAAATGAGGGCGTGGGCAACTGGGCTTTCCGGTATTGATTCCTGGGAAATAGAGGTCACTAACTCAGAAGGGAAGATAATACGGACATTTTCCGGTGACGGCCGGCCTCCATATATGCTCAAATGGGATGGGAAAGATGACTTTAGATCATTGGTTCCTGCAGGCAGCTACTCTGTGAAGCTATTGGCCAGGGACGAATGCGGCAATACCGCTAATACTGACCCCGTAGAAATATCTTTGAAGGTAAATCCTATAGTTACAGAAACAGCCAAAGAAGTTAATGTAACTGAGACTGAAAGAGGGCTTCAGATTTCCATGACATCGAAAGTCCTTTTTGACCCTGGAGAGAGCACGCTGAAACAAGAGGCTGGGAAATCGCTTGACGAAGTGGTTAAAATATTAAATACTTATAAAGATAACATGATATTGGTTGAAGGCCATACGGACGGGCAGGGAAACGCAGCGCTTAACCAGACGCTTTCCGAACTACGAGCAAAAAGCGTTGCGGATTATCTCATCAGCGTTGGTGTAGCCGCTAACCGCATCAAAGTGTCAGGGTTAGGGAAGTCAAAACCAGTTGCAACAAATTCTACTGCACAAGGCCGCGAGGCGAACCGCAGGGTGGAGGTGATAATACTAAAGCAGTGAGCCTTTGAGGAATAAATATTGAAAAACTACTCCGTTACATACCGGGGTAAAAAATAAAAAGGAGAATAATGCAATGAAGAAAGTGTTAAGTGCAGTTGCTGTAGCAGTTGTTGCGGTGTATTTTACTGGTGCGTTGTTAGCGGCGCCTAAGGTCTCGAGCAATGATTCTGATGATCAGGATGATTCGACAACCGTGGTACAGCCTAAGAAAGTGACCCCAGCAGTGACCCCTGCAGTAGTGACCCCTGCCGCAAGCCTTTTTCAGCATTTTTACGTTTATTTAGATGATCAGAGCAAGCAGAACCATTTCTTTCCGTCAGGCTGGATGGGCGATTATGCCGACCTCAGGGTCAACAATGCCTGGGCTGTGGACCCGCATAGCGGCAAGACCTGCATAAAGATAGCTTACAGCGCGAAGGCTACACAGAACGCTGGTTGGGCGGGAATGTACTGGCAGCAGCCTATGAGCAACTGGGGCGATAAGAAAGGCGCTTTCAACCTTACCGGCGCAACCAAGCTTACATTCTGGGCGAGAGGAGACAAGGGCGGCGAGAAAATAACTGAATTCAAGATGGGCGGCATTACCGGCGAATATCCTGATTCAGATACCTCGGCTATCGGACCTATTGAACTTACAAACGAGTGGCAGAAATTTACAATTGACCTCAAAGGGAAAGACCTCACCAGTGTGATTGGCGGGTTCTGCTGGTCGGCGTCAAAAGATGACAACCCTAACGGAATGATATTCTTCTTAGATGACATAGTGTACGAATAAGATATTTTATCTAACCGGCCGGTAGGAGAGGAAAAAATCCTTTCCTGCCGGTCATCAGATAATTATATTCTGATAACATAAGTATATGTTTTAGTGGGTTGTTGCTTATGATGTTTTCTGCTTTCTGGTTTCAATCTGTCAGCCAACGCGCAAAAGAATAATATGAAAAAAGCTTTGCTCTTCTATATTCTAATTTTTCCGTTTCTTATCATTACAGGCTGCGACAAAGATCCTGTCAACCGGCTTGTTAATCCTTCACCTGCCAGCTCAACAGGAGTTTGGTCCGGCACGTGGGTTCTATATGACGATGAGCTAAAAACTAACGGCGCTGTAATGACTTTTAACGAGGGCGCGACCATAGATTTTAACTGCACCGATAACCCGCGTTCCGGTAAGAAATGTATAAGGTATTCATGGAATGGTTCGCCGGTTCTTACATACGCGAGCCCGCCTTCGCAACCCGTGAACTATACACAGAGCGGTTTCTCCGGTTTCAGCCTTATCTGCGCGCAAACTCTAGGGGCATATTCTACCCGAACCAGGAACCTAGCGCTTGGCGGCTACACAAAAATCACTTTCTGGGCACGCGGCTCGCTAAATGCGAATGTCTATCTGCGGGTAGAAGCAAACTTCCCCAGTACAGCTACTAATGTTTATGAACTTAAATCAGGCGCCACGGGCGTCTGGATGGGTGTACCTTCTTCCACTTGGACTCAATACAGCCTTACAATAGACCCTACAGTGAACAATCTTGCGGGTGCTACGGATTTCGTAAAATTCATTCTTTTATACGATGAAGACGGCAACCCTGATACGCCGAATACTTCTGTAGGTAATGGCGGCACGGTATTTTTGGACGATATAGAGCTTACAAGATAAAAATGAAATAGATTTCAATGATATGGAAATATAAAGGCAATATGATCAAAAAGGCTATAGCGTCATTTTGCGCCATCGTTCTCCTGTCCGGATATTGTTACGCAAAACCGGCTAAATACGACATAAGCGCCAAAACGCCGGTGCATTCGGCGGTCAGGTCGCTTATTATACCGGGTTGGGGGCAGTGTTTTAATGAACAGAAAACTAAAGGTTACATTATAGGGTGCGCGGCCCTTGTAACGCTGGCTGGTTCATCTCTTTTGTATACAAAAGCTAACAATACCTACAACGATTACGAGAACGCCGGCTTAAAGAACGGGCCGATATATTCCGATTATCAAAATCAACAAAATCAAGCAATGATTGTTTCTTTTGTCTGCGCAGGGGTCTGGATTTACGGCATAATAGACGCGTACATAAACGGAAAAGATACAGTGCCTAGTGCCCAAAGCACATCAATTTTCAGCGTTGCCTGTAACAAAAATAAGGCCGGCCTGTATTTTTCGCAAAAGTTTTAAGTTGCTGGTATTCGGAGCAGATTCATGAAATATATCCAATCAATATGCCTGTGCGTCCCGGTTTTGATGTTGGTTTCGTGCACGCCCAAAAAAGACAAACTGACTGCCGATACACTTGTCATAGCCGTTGACCCTTCCACTGTGTCCTTAAGTACAGGCACGACAAAAACTCTTACTGCCATTTGCAAAAGCGCTGCCTCGTCCAATGTCAGCATTTCCCCGGCTTGGACAGTAGATTCAAATCTTGGAAGTTTCAATCCCCCGAACGGGAAAATTACTACATTTACTGCCAGCTCGACCAATGTTGGCAGAGGTCAGATTCATGCGACATATTCTGGAATTATCGGCACAGCCATGGTATCGATATCAAGTATGTCAACAAATGGTAGTGTAAGTAATACTTATGCTACGCAAAAGATAATATATAGTGATGCGGGAATTGCCACGGATTCGGTAGCTTTATATACTTGGGGAACGGGAATTTTTAACGGGAATTATGCAGATTCTACTGCCCCAGAAGGTTCTAAGTCATTTCAAACTGTATGTACTGGCGCATATGCCGGATGGGGTATTACATATACTACCAATACACCAATAAATCTTTCGGCATTTACAGGCGGATATTTAGATTTGTGGATAAAATCCTCAATTGATATAAAGATTGAAATTCAAGATGGGACAGGTAATAGCTATGATGTAAATGCCAGTGCCTATTATAATCTTAATAATACTTGGAAAGAAATTAAAATACCGTTAACAGATTTCGCTGGTTTGTCATTAAATAGCATAAGTATGGCATTCGATACAACAATCGCAGCACCAGGCATATTTTACATAGATTACGTTCGTTACGGAAAATAGGGGAGTTCAAGTTGGCCAACCTCTATACTCTACTCCAAAACACACTAACCAGAATGAATATACAGTCAATAATGCACTAAGAAATGCAACAACAACGCATCCAATAACGCATGTGGAAATGTGCAAACTCTGCACCCTGAAACACTCCAGAAAATGCAACTAATGATGAACTATGATTTGCACCCTAAAACTCACAATATAATGTGCCAATATTGCAGCCGGAAATATGTAAACTCTGCACATTAAAATTAAGTTGAAACGCGCCTGGAAATACAGTTTAAAATGGATTAACAGCCATGAGTGAAGTTGATGATGATCTGAAAGGCTTGGAAATTGAAAGTGTTGTGGAGTTGTCGGAAGTGTCGGCAAAGAACAGCTGGTATAAGCCGTATTTTGATAAAATATTGACAGGCTTGAAAGAAAATGCGCCCGCAAAGGGTTTAAACTAAAAATGACATCACCCTACATTAAGGTATTGCAAAACAAAGGGCATTCATTAGCCACGCAGGCGCGCAAACTTGCCGGCGAGTATGCAAGAATAGGTTTTGCAGTAAACGACGATTGTAATAACATATTCCGCTTGTATCCGTTGATAATGAGATCTCAATAAAAAAGAAGTCCGTAAAATCAAGAAAAACAAGGCCGCAAGTAGTATAGATGGTGCGTCAATGCACCCAAAAATGTATCCATATTAGTTATGTATTGCGGACTTAGGTCTTCCTCAATGACAAACTGGCAGGCCTGTCACTATGACACTGTGTCCCTCTTTCATATCACATGCAACAACGGATTTACGACTTTGCCAAATGGAGAATATGGTGACCCTAAACTTTAAACCTTTGAACTTTAAGGTACATACATGAGAAGAAGCAGCTTGCGGTACATTTTTGTAGTTATTGCGATAGCCGGTTTTGCTTCAACTGTCTATTGCCTTGGGACCGGCAGTTGGACGCAGCAAACCGCAGGCAAACTGGCCGCAGGGTCAGGGGTGAATATTGATACTACGACTTACACTGGGAGCGTTGCATTATTGTCTTCTACAGTTATTGACTTGGCAATGAATAAAATAGCAACAGCAAGCGATTATTCAGTAGGCTATCCGCCATCAAATGCTGTTGATGGTAATAGCAATGATTGGTATAGATCAAGTCTTACGCTTACAAACAAATGGTGGCAGATAGACTTAGGATGTTGTATTCCTATTTCTGGGATAACATGTACTGTCTTATGTCAAAATGCGAATTATGGTCCTGATCCTGCCGTTGCAAGTGAATCAGATTTGGAGATTTCTCAAGATAGTATGCACTGGCAAATTATTCAATCTTCTTTAACGTCTGTAGGTGGTGCAACTCAGGCATATTGTTCACTCTCTTCAACGATATCGTGCAGATATTTCCGCATATATGGTCATTGCCAGAGTAGTTACGATATGTTTGGTTTGCAAGTAAATAATTTTATAGTTTATTATACCTCGGGTTCTTACACTTCACAAATATTCAACGCAGGGTCAAACTGGTGTAATTGGTGGACATTTAATGCCTATGACACACAACCTTCATCAAGCAGCATCAGCTATTATATCGTTACGGCTACAAGCACTTATAATCTCAATACAAATGCTTCAATTCCGCTGACAAAAGGCGGAGCAATATCTTCAAGTGTGGGTCCCTATTTGCAGATAATCTCTTCTTTTTCAACAACGAACCCAAACGCAATACCTATGATTGATAGTTATACCGTAACATGGGCTAACGGATATGCGATTACTGGATGGGTTACTCAACCAGATAGTGTGACACCTATATCTTCAGTGACAGTTGAAGCTGTTGGGCTTTCGACACATTATACTCAAACTAGTTCTGCAGGTTATTATCAGATGATGGTGCCTTCTTATAGCAACTGGATTGTCAGCGTGAGTTCAATGCCGGGAATAGGCACTTACACATTCAATCCAGCCAATCATTCGGTTAATAACTTAGTTTCTGAGCAAGATGGCATTGATTTCGTTAGGAATAATACTACTCCAGTGCTTGGTTGGACGGGTAACCCGCTCGCGTATCTTAATGCTGGATTATCCCCTACAGTCGGCGCAAGCAATACAATTTTTGTTTTTAAGGTTAAATATTATGACACTGAAAACGATTCTCCTAAAAGTGGTTTTCCGATGGTTTATATATTAAACGGCGGCACTACTGTGCAATTACTTAGTATGAGTTCCACAAACGCCAGTTATATTCCGCTATCAGGTGCAAATTATAGCGTTTCTACGCTATTGTCGCCCGCAACAGCGTACTCTTATTATTTTACGGCACAGGATGAATGGGGACTGCGCAGCGGCTGGCATTCCGACAACTATTCAAACTGGGCCTTCGGTAGTAGAAGCAGTTGCTCCGCAAATTTCATTTACAAATGAAACAAATTATACTGGCACTGGTGTTTATCCTATTTTTGGAAATAGAAATACTACTTTTTATTTTCATGTTATGTACGCTGACAGTTACCCTCCTGCTTCCGGCTATCCGCAGGTTAATATTTTAAGCGGCGGCACTACAGTGTATTGCATCGGCATGAACCTGTATTCCGGCAACTATGCCACGGGAGCTGTTTATTCTACAGCCACATTTTTGGTTCCCTGTTCCGGCTATACGTATAATTTTCAAGCATGTGACATTTATGGCTGTGCTTCAACAGCCACTTTAACAGGCAGTTTTCAGGTAGGCGCACCAGCACCGAACGTTCCCCAGAATGCTTCACAGGGGATAACGAACGGGGCAAGCGTTGTTTCAGGACAGGTTCGCTTGTGCTGGGCCTGCAACAACCCGAATAATGATGACCTAACATATACATTGTATCTAAGCAAGCCACAAACTAAAC
The DNA here is from genome assembly GCA_963794945.1 of Endomicrobiales bacterium. Lineage (GTDB taxonomy): Bacteria > Elusimicrobiota > Endomicrobiia > Endomicrobiales > CAWCFT01 > CAWCFT01. The sequence goes on along the minus strand of CAWCFT010000011.1, from coordinate 92,895 downwards.
AGCAGTCGCCTGCCATATTGCCCAGCGGCAGCAACAAAAGCATTAGCAGTGGTTTAGCCGCTGTATACATTGGAAAAAATACGAGCTATACAATAGATACTTTGGAATCTGGCATGGTTTACAACTGGCAGGTTCAGGTAGCAAACCAGTATGGCGTGGTTTCAGAAAGTCCGGAGTATTCATTTACCACTATTAAAGAGCCAACAAAGGCATTTAATTACCCGAACCCGTTCGATCCAGCGCGTGGACAGAGCACAAATATTGTGTTTGAGATGACTGAAGATGGAGATGTGGACATAAAGATATACAGCGAGTACGGCGACCGCTGTTGGGCCGGTAGTGTTACCGGTCTTCACAAAGGGACAAACCAGGTAGAATACAACGGCAAAGACGAAAGTGGAAACACGATGTATAACGGCACTTATCCCTGCATAATCAAAAAGAAATATTCATCTGGCGAAGAGAAGGATAAATGCAGGTTGCTCATAATAAAGTAACGCAGATCAGATTTAACTTTTAAAACATTAAACTTGACTATTCCCCGTAGCTCGCTGCGGGGTTACCGATTACTCTTTCCAAAAAACACTTGATATTCTTTCATTTATCAGCATAATTATGTAACACAGTCTTTAAGCTATTATAGCCCCAGCGTTCTCTTGGGGCGGGAATAATCGTTTTGCTTAATAAATCTTATCTAATATCCATCAAGTTTGCCTTTTGTGCCTTTGTGCTGTTCCTTTTTTGCGGCGATGTTTTTGCTGGCAACTACCTCAATAAAAACGCTGTTAATCCTTTCATTTCACCCGACTTAAAGAGAAAATTATATAAGATCGAAGTTCAAACAACTGAATTCCTTGATAAACAACAGTCTGAAGTTAACGGACTCGTTGAAAGTTTTCGCGGTACGAGCAGATATACTTTCGATATTTTTACAAGAGCTTTCTGCTACGGTAGCGGAGGTGTATTGGACTGTCAATCGTTCACATATGACAGCGCGGTAGCCACTTTGGCGTTCACTCTTGCCGGACAGCCGCAGAAAGCATGTAAAATATTTTCATCCTATAAAAGGGAATTTTACATGTTAAAAAATGAATATATCGGTTTGTGCAACTCATATAGGACCAATTCGGGTGGGACGGATGGGCTTTTGGTGGGTATAGACGGCATTCGGATACACCTCGGCCCTAATATGTGGGTAGCGTTGGCCATTTTGCAGTATTCGTCAATGACAGATGACCTCCAGTATCTGGGTTTTGTGATAGATATGGTGAAATGGGTCCAACAACTTCAGCACTGGGAGTTCGCGGACGGGCAAAGAGGCGGGGTTTCGATGGGCTATGGGTGGGGTCCTGATTGGGCAAAGGTATTTTCCACGGAAAACAATGTTGATTATTACGCCGTCCTTTCCATGTTAAAGCAACTATATTTATCAGGCGACAGCAGGGTCAGGGAAAAATTCGCAAAATATAATTACGGATTAAACGATATAGACGGTGAAATGAAAGGCATCGAAAGGTGGATAAAGGAAGTGGCCTATAACCCAGAGGAAAAGTCTTTTAATTGCGGTTATAACGAAAAAGGCCCGCAGAACGGTGCGTGCTCTGGATACAGTATCGTGGACCATAGCAGCATTTGGTCCGGGAAAACTTCAAGAAATGGGCATAGACCCGTTCTATCTTATGGATTACGCAGAAAACCATTTTCTCGTAATAAACGATGTGATGGGTGAGCGGGTGGAAGGGTTTGATTTCACCGACCCTCCTGGAAGAAATAATGCCATAAGGATTATATGGTTGGAAGGCACAGGATTTCAAACTGTTGCCTACCAGGTAATGTCTCGATACGCGAAAAGTGTGGGGCGTAAAGAAAAAGCAGAAGAATACAGGCTTAAGGCTATAAAATTCTCTGATGAGATCGAAAAGCTTTCTGCCACGGTAAGGCTTGTCGATTGGTCGCCTGCCTTATACCTCAAAATGCCTTGGAGAGAAAAACATATTATTCGCATTTTCCAACGAGTGGGAAATTCCCAGGGGTTCTAATGGGCAATGGGTAGCTTCAGTTTCGTCAACTGTATGGAGGTATTATGCTCTTTGTGGGTTCAATCCTCTTGCGTTCAATACAAACAAGGTGTCTTACAAGATAGTGAAATCCAAAAGAGAAAACTCCGATTTCGTTTCTGAGTGACCCCGAGGTTCTTCCCAAGTTGGTATCCTGCATTCCGGTCTACCTTTAGCCCTCAAAGCATAACAACTTAGTAATAATTAATATTGAATTCGGGATATTTGGATTTCACAATAATTTCACAGAAATATGCTCAATAAATCAACAGTAAATTATATAATTAGCTAGGGATAAGCACTTGCTGAGGCCGAAACATCGGAAAATCAATTCAAGTCAATATATTCGATTGACTGCTAGTTAATAATTTTGTTTAATTAGACGTATCTTGGGTGTTTCAAGTTAAAGAATTGTAACAAAAAGTCACGATTGTCTTAGCACCTGCCTCATCCTTACCCATTATCGGCCGCCAAAAATGCATCGGCGGGCAGGCCAGATTAATAATTGACAAGAGTGACCATATCCACTACGTTTTATTCAGTTTTAGGGATTTCAAATAGGGTTGTTCAATGTGAAATTTGGTTAATATCCTTGTAAAACTGATATTTTTTTGAGTTTTTTCCACATGATAAATTTAAATTTACACGCAATTTGGCCCCGTAGGCTTTACAACAGCAGTTTTGTTCAAGCTTCAGCTTGAACCACGTTCTTAGGGGAGGGAAAACAGAATCGACAAAGATAAAGACGGTAAATTTATACCAGGTTGTATTATCGAAGCAATTCGATAAAATATGAAGGGAGGCATTGTATGCGTAAATTATTGGTCAGCAGCATTAGCAGTAGGTTTAGTGGCGACCATGAAAGTTCCATCATTCGCCGGTTTTACCTCTATGGCAATTTCGACGGTTACGGCAAGTGTATCGTTTACGGCACGCGGGATCTGTTAACTACACTTTTCAATTGTATAACCTTGCCGGTGGCACGACCACACAACTTTGGTGGGACACGACGGGAATCACGCTCGGTTCGACAGCATGGAGAAGAGCTGATGCTTATATGATTATAAATGCGACCATGACTCAAGCCAACAGCGGTATCCAGATGTATACGGATAATACCGCGTCGGATGCAAATCCAAAATATACAGGCGTCCCGTCCGTGACCCCTCCATCTGGTCTTATCGGCACGAGTACTACTACCGCAGTCTTGCCCATGTGCTGGCGTATAGTTACTATTTCAACGACTTCGTTGACGATTGTTCAGGGAGGACCCAGCAATAACCTCTTCGCTAGCGAATTAGGCGGTTACAACGGTGGAAACGGCTACCCGTGCTTCCTGTATATGCTGGACAAGAGTTCTATGACAACTACTGCTAGCGGCCAAGCCGATAACAACGGAGATTATGCTGAAATCTGGGATCAAGCGCTGGGTTTACAATCAGCAGCGGGCACAGGTTCTTCCGGTTTTACCGGGCCGACAGGGCAAGCTTGGGCCTACGTATATTTCGGGGCTAATTTCGCAAGTGCAATTTCTCCTAATACGTATAGAACCACGACGTTGCGCCTTGAAGCTTTTCACGACTAATATGGCTCATCGCCACAGGTTGTTCGTTTGATTTGTTGAAAAATTTGAGCGGGACAGCGGTTAACCTAACCGCTGTCCCGCCAAAATACAGGTGATTATGATAAGACGAGCCATCGCCTCTATATTTATGGTTGCAGGGCTAAATGCCGTTCTGAACGCCGGATTGATGGTCGAACCTACCCGCCAGGAGATAGCACTGCCTCCGGGTGGTGAATATGAAGGCAGTTACAAAGTAACGAACGATTTTGGTAAAACCACGGATATTTCTGTCAATTCGCGTTACTGGTATGTTGCAAAAGAAGAAGAAAAGAATATAAAAATATCGGATTGGCTTCAGATATTGCCTTCATCTTTCACTTTTGAGCCGAACGAAACTAAAGAAGTCAAATACAAAGTAAAGATATCTACATCTATCACGGGAATGAGAGCGGTAATGATCAGTTTTGTTCCAGGCGGGCAGCAAGGCGTAACTTTAATAGTCAGCGTTTCATTGTTTGTGACCGTCAAGGGCACGGAAAGAGTTGATTGGGATTTTTCCATGCCAAAAATTAAAAGTAGTCAGGCGGGAGTGCAATTTTCGACTATTGTGAAAAATGACGGCAATGTCCATGTCAGGCCGTCAGGATACATAAAGGTAATTTATAAGAAAAATGAAACTATCCTGAATATACTGGAAGGAAGGCCAGCGTACCCAGGGCAAACAAGGATGATTATAGCCAGCGGAAATGAAAAAGACACTTTTCCTAAACCTGGTAAATATAAGGTTATAGTAAGTCTCACCGGCGCCGGTATCACTAAAGAAAAAGTCTTTAAAGTGCAAGTAAAGAAAACAGGGGAAGTTACAATTAAATGACTTTCAATATAGTTAAAACATCATTGTGGGTAAATAAGTTGCTAAGAGGGCTGCTTATCGCTTTAGCCGTATCGACGATTTTTGCCGTATCGGTTTTTGCTGCCGATGATATTATTTACTCTGATGCCGGATTAGGATCGAATATCAGTTTGCAAGAATGGAATTTATATCAGTCCGGTTTTACAGAAATGACAGATCCCAATGGATGCGCATTTGATCCAATTAAATATTACAAATTGGTATGGGGCGGCGGTAACAACTGGGACGCATGGGCTTTTGTGTCATCTCCCACAGTAAATTTATCTTCCTATACTAACCTTGTTTTTTATGTAAAAGGCGCAGTCGGCAATGAAACCTTCACGATAGGCATGCTGGATAGCTCCAGCAATAAAGCCGAAATACCATTAAGTGTTACAGTAACTACAAATTGGCAAATGGTTAAAATACCACTTAGTAGTTTTAAAAGCGCTAATTCGTCTCTTAATCTCAATAGTATTTCAGACCCTATATATTTTTCATTTACCGCGACTACTCCAGTAGAAACAGTATACATAGATTATATTTTTATGAGCAATGACACCACTCCGCCAGCCGCGCCTACGCTTTTACAGCCAGCAAATGGAGGTTCGAGTATTAACTCTCCACTGCTTGGTTGGTCTAATGTTACTGATCCTTCCGGAGTAGCATATGAGGTTCAGCTTGACACCCACGGGCCCACTATTCCATCGGCAACAGTAGATGTGTCTAGTATATCTGCTACTCAATATACTCCAACAACATCTCTTGCAGTGGGCACAACATGCTGGTGGCGCGTAAAAACCACTGACGGGGTAGGCAATGTAGGTGTGTGGTCAAGTACTTTCTCCTTCACTATTGCGGCAGTTGAAACAAGTTCTCCTTCTGTGCCGTCAAATGTTTCTCCGGCAAACGCTTCTAGCAGTTATTGTCCTTCTCCTGTCCTAACATGGAGCCAAGTTACTGATGTCTCAGGTGTTACCTATAAGATGCAGATAGATAATAATGTTACTTTTGCTTCACCTCTGCTCACCGTGCCTGGGGTACCTTCAAATATATACAGTGTTAGCCCGGCGCTTGCGGCGGGTACATATTATTGGAGAGTTAAGGCAATTAATGGGGTTGGAAACCAGAGCGATTATTCCAGTTATAGCTCATTTAATGTAGTGGCAACCACGTGGACAATTTTTAATGTTTTAAATGACCAGGACGCTGCCGGATATGTTGGAACTTACCTGGCAAGCGGTGCGTCACTCAATTTTGCTAATGACTACTCGACTTTTACAACTGGGAACTTCTCGTTCAGGGAAGACTTTGGCATTACGCCATCACAATGGGCTGGATGGTTTGTTCAGGAAGGCGGTTCAGGGAGCAATACGACCAGATCTATGGCGACGTATTCCAGCGGATACTTGGCTTTTGATTTTAAGTCGTCATCGGCGGATGTTCAAATAGGAATTCGTTCCAATAATGAATCCGCTGGAACCGGTACAGCCCAGCTTATGTTAGGCCAGAATATGGGAGTTTTACTAAATAATCAATGGCAGTCAGTTGCCATTCCAATATCTTCTTTTACAGCTTTAGATGCAAACCTAAATTTATCAACAATGACCGTCTATTTTAACGCTGCCGCAGTAGGCGCGGACATCGGTACTGCCAGCGGCAGTTTCTGGATCGATAATGTACGCTGGATGTCGCCGGGGTTCGTTTCACCCAATGCCCAATATGTTTTGAACGAATTAGAGAACAAACAAAGCGCTACCACAGGCCTTGTGCGAAGCTATGAAACGATCAATGAAGCAGTTACATATGACCAGGCGCTGGCAATAATGGCTTATTGTTATTACGGAAGCACTGTTTCCGCACAAAATGTGCTTAGCGCGTATAAAAACCATATTACATGGGATGCTACCGGCGGTTATGCAGATGAATATAGTGTAGACAATTGGTCAGTGCTGATAGCAACACGCACCACTGGCCCCAATCTCTGGATGCTTCAGGCTATCATGTATTACCGCTATATGACCGGCGACACAACGTATGATACGATGATGAACAACCTCGCAACATGGCTGGCTGCGAGACAAGACGCCGATGGGGGGCTGAAGTTTGGCTACGACGGCTCCACCTGGCTTTCATACAAGGGAACTGAGCACAATCTTACCGGATACGCTGTATTCCAAAATTATGCTCAAATATCAGGTGATAGTACATTTAATACAAAGGCAAATAACATTAAGAGCTGGTTGGACACAATGTGGGGTCAATGGAACAGTGAAACTGGTTACCGTTTTAAAGTGTGTTCAAACGTACCAGCGATAGATAAAGCTTTGGACTGTTATTCTCTTGCCGCTTTGGCATTTACTACTGGCACATATAATGCGTGCCTAAGCAGCGTAGATGGTTATTTTAGAAATAGCAAAACAAGCGATCTTACAGGCGCGTTTGTAGACGGTTATGATTTTGGCGGGCTATCTGGCCAGCAGCCGGACATGGATGCCGTTTGGCTTGAAGGAACCGGCCAGATGGCTGAAGCGTACAATATAAGCGGGAACGCAACGCTTGGTGCCTATTTTACCAGCCAAATAGAGAACGCGATTTCGCCTATGGGAAGTAATATCCAGGGCCTGGGTTACGCAACCAACCAGGGCACAGCCTACGGAGGCTGGATAATGGATTCAACTCACCAATGCGTTTCTTCTGCGGCATGGTATTTGTTTGCCAAGAACCAGTTCAACCCTCTTTATCCTATTCCATTATTTCAAGTCGGCATTTACAATACCCTTGACAATTCCGCGACAACCTATTTTACCTGGACAACACCGTCCCTGCCGACAGGATGGGTAGCGGCAAATCAGTATATCAAGATCAATTGCGTGCCAGACTATTCTAACTGGGGCATACAGATATATACCGACAATAAAGCATCGAACGCAAACCCTAAGTTCACCGGCACAGGCAACCCTGCAGGCCTTGTATGCCAAACCGCAACTACTGTAGCACTTCCGCTGGCTTGGAGGTGCGTAGATATAACTACTAACACTCTTAGCGTACAGCAAGGCGCACCCAGTTATCCTGCCAGGCTGTGGGTTACCGGGCTTGGGAACCAGTACCCATGCTTCTTATGGATGGAAGACAAGAATACCGCTGGTTTTACCAACAACAGTGACTATGTAACCGTATGGAATACAAGCGGGATTCAGACAGCTGAATATGCATGGTCAAATGCAACAACTCCGATATACATATATTTAGCCGCCGATTTTGCCAACGCGTCAACGCCTAACACATACACAACAAATAAACTAACGTTGGAGTTCTTCCATGATTAAATGGAAGTCCTATCTATTATTGTCGCTGATTATTATTTTAACCGGCTCTGGAAAGGCTTTCGCATCTTTTCAAAGCGTTTCTGTCGCATCGTTTACAGCGTGCGTTGCTTTCACCGGTAATCCTGTTATAAATCACATAGGTTTAACCCAGCTTTCGCAGGGTAATTATGCTGTAATTTCAGGCACAGCTACCTGCGGAATTGCTTCAAGCACGATCACAAGCATAACAGTTAATTACTACGTGTCCGGGCAAACAGGTTTTTCAACAGCTGCGGTAATTACACAGGGTTTATTCAAGCAGTATTTTTCGACAGCGATAATTGTGAATATGGCTAACAATCCGGCAAGCTTCTTTTATAAGATAACCGTCATGGACAACACGGGCCGGTCAGCTTTATGGCCTACTGCCGGAACTTTCTATTCGTTTAATATAGGTATAAGTTCAGCTGTCCTTAGTACATTACAAATTATTCATACACCGGTTAATTATATATCTGCTGTGGACGGGATCATGATCGCCACTGGAACAGTTTCCGATACGGTCAGCGTGAATTCGATAACAATGTGCTACAAAACCGATGACAGCGTGGTTTATTCATCTTTTACTATCGCACCCTACGCTGTCGCCCAGGCAGGCCGCGCAAAAACAGCAGCGGCACCAATGACGTCAAGAAGCGCGCTCAATACTATGAATAAAGTGAATTCCTCAACTTATGGTTTCGAGTTTGCATTAGATAAAAACAGGGTCAATTTTACAAAATCAAAATATCTCTACTATCAGCTCGTAGCCACAGATATTAACAACACTGTATCTTACCTGCCCTCACAAGGCGGGTATTTCACAGTTCAGGTAATATCTGCAAATACAATAACTTTTGGTTCAAATGGCGGCATAGTTTCACTGCCTAACGGAGACTCGGCAGACGGCCAGACAACAATTCAGTTGCCTCAAGGGGCGCTGGACAGCAATACGAACATTACAATAACGGAAATCGATCCTGCTGACAGTTCTGTTCCGCCGGGCAAATCGCCCTGTGGCTCAGCGGTACCCGTAGCTGTTTATACTTTTGGCCCTGAGCATATAGTTTTCAAAAAAGCCGGTACGATGAAACTTTACTACCAGGATGTTGATCATGACGGGATAGTTGACGGCACTAATTATAAGGCCAGCTCTTTGCAAGTATTCTGGTGGGATGGGTTTGACTGGCGCCTGCTTGGAGGAAAAAAAGACCCGAACCTAAATCTAATAACATACTCTGACGTGCAGCACTTTAGTATGTACGCCTTATTCCCGGTAGGTTCCATGAGCGACAATGATTACAGGCCAAAGGAAAGGATAATTACGCCCGCAACAGTTGATAATAAGAATGATTTTGCCCAGTTCTCCGGGCTTGTCAGCGGCGATATTGTGAATGTCTATAATATCAGAGGCAGAAAGATAAGGCAGCTTAACCAGGATTTCAGCTGGGATGGGAAAGATGATAGCGGAAAACTGGTGGAAAGCGGTATATACATCTACCAGATAAAGCTGAACGCAACTGGCAAGATAATAAACGGGACTATTGTCGTAGCGAAGTAATTGCAACATTAAGTGTAACGCAACATACAGAGCCGTAAGGGCAATAAAATGAATAGAAAAAGATCGGTCCATTATTTAAGTTTAGCGGTCATAATACTGCTCGCTTTGCCCAGTCTCACGTTCGCCGCTTTCATGGACTCGGGCTGGGGTGTCGAGACCGTTGGGTATGGCCGGAGCTTTTACCGCGGTAGCTGATGACGCGAACGGCCAACTTTATAACCCTGCCGGGCTTCCGCAAGTTGTGCATGACGAAGTTTCGTTGATGTCCGCGCAATTATACTCCGGACTTGACGGAGTTAATATAGGGTTGAACTATCTTGGTTATGTTCATCCGCTAGGCAAAAGAGCGGGGAGTATAGGTGTCACATGGGGCGAGCTGTCTTCGCCATCACTCTATACTGAAGACACTGCCGCTATAGGTTATGGGCGTTATCTTAACGACATCTTTGGTTTTAAACAGCCGGCTGTCTCTATAGGGGCGAACTTCAAGTATTTAAAGCATGCGTATACGCTGGACGAGCGGACTGTGGGCGACCCTGTTTTTGCTAACGGTAATTCTGCGGCCGCTACTACGTCCGACGCAGGGCTTCTTGTTTCATGGGAAAAGCTTGGTCTTTCCTGCGGAGTCGCGTGCAAAAATACCAACACTCCTAACGTGGGTTTACTTACTGTTGATCAGGTGCCGAACGAAAACGTGATCGGCCTTGCGTACTATAATGAAAAACTTCCTTTCCTGAAACTTCCATATTTCACTACCGCGCTGGATGTAGCCACAAGAGACGGTGTATCGGATATCAGATTCGGGGTAGAAACATGGCTTTTTGACGGGAAATTCGCAATCAGGTCAGGTGGTAGCCAGGAAGATGTCACGTTTGGTCTAGGCTATGAAATCAAGTTCGGCGAAAAAACAAAACTTATTGTTGATTATTCATTTGCCTGGCCGCTGCAAGTCGAAAATTCTACCGGGTCGCATCGTTTCGGGCTGTCATTGCAGCTGCCGTAACAGTTCAATAGCGCGGGCAAAGAGTTAAAAGCGTTAGCGTGATTTTCGGCTAACGCTTTTATCTTGTTTACTTGGATTTCTTACTGTAATTTGACAATATTAGCTTTTTCTGGTAGTATATACCTCTAATTTTTCTGATGTGGTGGTATCCTGGCTTAATCACGCAACGCGGGATCAAGCTAGAGAACATATCCAGCTCTTAAACAAGTATCTGGAATATTTAAGTCATATAAGTAAATTTCTGGGGACGTGGTGTAGCCTGGTTTAACACGCTGCCCTGTCAAGGCAGAGATCGCGGGTTCAAATCCCGTCGTCCCCGTATAGTTTTTACCGCCAAACGTTATTTGTCTTATCCACGCACAAATCTTGGGAAATGCCTTAGTAAAATCAAAACTCGCGGTACTCCAATGAAATTAAATGAATACACCATGACAGCCATCGCTGCGGCCAAAGCTGGCGGCGAGGTGCTGTTGAAATATTTCAATTCCAGTTTGTCTGTTCAGTACAAAGGCGCGATCGACCCGGTAACGATTGCCGACAAGTCTTCCCAGAAAACAATTGTCAAACTGCTAAAAAGCAAATTTCCAGGGCACATTGTTATAGGCGAAGAAGGCCCTAGGCAAACCGCATGTTCGGATCATTGCTGGATAATCGATCCTTTGGACGGCACGGTGAATTTTATTCATGGTGTTCCATTTTTCAGCGTCTCTATAAGCCTGCTGGAAAACGGCAAAGTCATAACCGGAGTCATATACGCTCCATGCTTAAAGGAATTATTTGTGGCACAAAGAGGCGGGCAGGCATTCCTCAATGGCAGGGCCATTAGGGTTTCTTCGAGCGAAAGCTCGTAAGGTCGCTTGTGGTAACCGGTTTCCCATATGATGTCCACTCGAACAGCGGTGCGGTATTAAAGAGCCTTTCGAACGTATTAGTCAGGGTCCAGGGTGTCAGGCGGCGTGCTTTAGCGGCCTTTGATCTGGCATATGTGGCAGCAGGACGCTTTGAAGCGTTTTGGGAAAAGGGATTAAAGCCGTGGGATATCGCAGGGGGGTCACTTATTTTAGAAGAGGCGGGGGGAAAAGTATCGGAATTTAACGGCGGTAATAATTATATTTTTGGAGATACATTGCTAGCGTCCAACGGCTTGATACACCGCCGTATGGTTGAGCTGGTAAAGTGAAATACGGTTAAATGGAGGGTGACATGAAAGTCTATGTTGACAAAGAAACGTGTATAGGTTGCGGGCTGTGCGAATCAACTTGCCCGGATGTTTTCGAGATGCAGGACAATATTGCTTTTACAAAGAACGAAATGGTTCCCAAAGAACAGGAAGACTGCACGAAGCAGATGGAAAAAGATTGCCCCGTAGACGCTATAAAAACGGTTTAAAAATGAATAAAGAAAAAATACTGGAGATAATAAAAAGGCTTAAGAAAGCGTATCCCGACGCAAAGATAGCCCTAAAGCATTCAAGCCCGCTGGAGCTGCTTGTCGCTACGATCCTGTCGGCTCAATGCACCGACGAGAGGGTCAATAAGGTGACAGAAACACTTTTTAAAAAATACCGCAGCCTTTCAGATTACGCCTCTGCGGACTTAAATGAGTTCGAGCAGGATATAAGGTCCACAGGTTTTTTTGCAACAAGGCAAAGAATATCATAACATCGGCAAAATTGATAAAAGATAAATTTGGCGGAGAAGTGCCTTCGAATATGGTGGATATCCTTTCACTGCCCGGTGTTGCTAGAAAGACCGCAAATATCGTTCTGGGAAACGCTTACGGTGTTATCGAAGGCATAGCCGTCGACACGCATGTCCGCAGGCTTTCTCAGAGATTAGGTTTGACGAAAAATGATGATCCCGTAAAGATCGAAGTTGACCTGATGAAGCTTGTTCCGAGGGCGGATTGGCTGGTGTTTTCATATCTCTTGCAACAGCATGGAAGGTTTGTTTGCAAGGCAAGAAAATCCGCGCATGGCCAATGTATTTTAAATGACATTTGTCCATCTAAGAACATATAAGTATTAAAAAATCATAAGTAATTGCAAAATTACTCGAATTTGACTTATGATTTTTCTTTTGTTAAAATCAACTGACTGGGAAATAGTTACCAGTTGAAGCGCCGTTTGGTCATAAACGAAAAAATGGAAACAAAAAAGAAGAATATATTGATAGTTGACGATGATCCTAACGTGCTGGATCTTTTAAAAAGCGGTCTCGAGATCATGGGATATAATGTGACGGCATGTGAAAGCGCGGCTGAGTTTGAAAGAACGCTTAAAAGTTTTAGGCCGGATTTGATACTCATGGATGTCAGCATGCCGGGCGAAGACGGGATAAGCCTTTGCAGAAATATCAAAACAGCAAAGGAAACGGCTGATATACCGGTAATAATGCTTACAGCTTTTTCTGATGAAAGAACTTTTCATGACGCCATGCTCTTCGGTGCAAACGGGTTCTTGTCAAAGCCATTCGATATGCCAGAAGTCAAAAAAAAGATAGAAGAACTGGTGTCAAAAACAAATGTAAAAAAGGAAAACGTGAAATGAATACGGTACTGGTTGTTTGCGCGCTAGTTGTGACTGCTGCATTTGTTGTTGCCGTAGTTTATCTTGTACAAACATTGTACAGCGTGAAGAAAGCCGCCGATGAGTTGGAAAAACTGCTTAAGAACATTAATTATGAAATTGATACTGTGATCGGTATAACCGGCAGAATTCACGACTTGGTAAAAAAATTCACTTCTCCGTGGGCGCAGGCAGGCGGCTGGCTGGGCGGAATAATTTCGTCTTTTGTCCGTAATAAGAGAGAAGAACAACAACAGCTTTAACGAATTGGCGGAAGAAAACAAAGCTTGTGACTCGGCACGATGCAAAGCGCTGATTGAGTCACGGAGTCAAAGGAGGGCATATGTCAGAGAATAATTCAGGTGAAGTGCTACTTGCATTCGTCCTTGGGGGCATCATAGGCGCTGTAGCGGGCATTCTATACGCGCCGAGGGCCGGAAAGGAAACAAGAGAAAAACTCAAAGATTTCAGTGAGGACCTTGCTGAAAAAATCGAAGATATGGGTGAAGATGTAAAAAACAGGTCAAAACAGATAATAGATGAAGGAAAAGAAAAAATAGTTTCTTCCCGTGAAAAGATCGAAGAGGCATTTGACGCAGGGAAAAGAGCGTTCGAAAAGAAATAAACTTGCCCATGATAAGTTTTGATCTTTCATTAAAAGAAATACAGGTAGTTTGCTGGGGTAGCTCAGTCGGTAGAGCACAGGTCTGAAAAACCTGGTGTCGTCAGTTCGATTCTGACCCCCAGCATTTTTTGTTTAGCAGGCTGCATGTCCCATGGGTTCATTTTTTAGCTGCCGAGGTAGCTCAGCTGGTAGAGCAACGGTTTCGTAAACCGTAGGTCGAGGGTTCAAGTCCCTTCCTCGGCTCCATTCTGTTAAATAAATTGAAGATTGCGATATAGAGCGGCGGCAGATAGAAGTGTTTTTGTGAAATATATTCCCTCCGAGAGGCTTTCTGGAAATGATTAAGTGCAAACCGAATCCAAAGTTTAGCAAAAACATTTAAAGCCAAGGGATGGAACAATGAGTGAAACGGCAAGAGTTTCAGATAATAATGTAATGGAAATAGCCGGTAAAATATTGATTTACGGCGTTCCCATACTATATTTTCTCATATCAATAGCGTTTTATCTGAAGACTTACGATTCTGCGCAGATCAAGATAACACTTATAGAGATGGGGGGAACCTTCCTTCTTGCCACCTGGCTGATTAAGCTGGCAGAAGAAGACGTAATGTTATTCCTGCGGCAAAACATAATAGTGATCTGTTCGCTTCTGGCCTTTCTTATTTCCGGGATAGTTTCATATCTTCGCTCTCCGTTGCCGCTCGCGAGCGCTAACGAGCTTGCCCGCAGGGTATTCTATATCGCGATAGCCCTTATCGTAGTAAAGGAATTCGACAGCCATGAAAAAATGAAACGGCTTTTCAACTGGCTGATAGCAGCGGCGTACGTAGCAACTCTTTATGCCGTAATCCAGTACTTAGACAGGCACTATTTCCCTCCACCCCCTGAACCCGGCCTTGACCCTTTTATCTGGCGGCAGGCGTTCGGAGACAGAATATTCTCCACTTTCGGCAATCCTAACTTCTTCGGCGATTTCCTTGTTGTCATGAGCCCGATAACCCTTGCGATGTTCCTGCGTTCGAGAAAAATACACCTCTTACTATTGTGGCTGATGATAGCCTTCTCGGTGATGATCACTTACTCAAAAGGAGCATGGCTTGGCTTTGGTGCCGGGGTATTGATAATAGTGTTCCTTGTCATAGGTTTATTCCTTAAAACTCAGAAAATAAAGCAAAGATCGATATTATTGATAATGACATTCGCCTGCATCCTGATAGTTGTAGGCGGCATTTACCATAACCTTAAAGGCCGCACTGATAGTGCCTCATTCCGTATATTCACATGGACTTCAACCTGGGAGATGATAAACACAAACCCTATATTGGGCACCGGGATCGGAACATTTTATGTAACATATCCGGCTTTCCGCAGGCCGCAGATATTTTTCGTTGAAGGCAGACACAATACAGAGACTGACCATCCGGAAGACGAGTACCTGGAAGTATGGTACGATGAAGGGCTTGTAGGGTTTGGTATATTCTTGTGGGTGATCTCGATGTTCCTCTGGGGTGGATTTAAGAACCTTCAGGTATTTTCAAAATTGAACATTGAAAAGCCGGGCGGTGACATACGCGCTTATTACCAGTTAGGTGTTCTCACAGCTGTCGCATCTCAGCTTGTGCACAATTTTGTGTGCGTTTCGCTGAGGTTCGTTTCATCCGGTATATTCTTATGGCTGCTGATAGGACTCTTAGGTGCATTCAGTGTAAACCATCCAATGCCTGAGAAATCGTCGCAGCCGGTACCAGGGAAATTGCCTACAAATGCAAAGAGGACGTTCCAGGTGCTGATCGCTGTTATTGCGGTATATTTTCTTACGGTATTCTATGGATATTTTGACGCGGATGTAAACCACAATATGGCAATTTTCTTCTCAAAGCAAGGACAGTGGACACAGGCGTTGGATAAATACACGGAAGTGATTAAGGAGAATCCATCTTTTATCATGGCGCACTACTTCATGGGGAACGTTTATAACGACAGATGGATAGAAGGCGACAGGGACAGGGCCATAGGTAAATATAATGATGTCTGGAAGCTCGCCCCGGATTACGTTCAGTCGCATCATCAGGCCGGTTTGATTTACCTCAAATCCGGTGATGATGAAAAAAGATTGGAAGATGCCGCGAGACAAAAAGGTGATCTTAAAGAAGCGGCTGTACATGAACAGAACAAAAAAGAAATATGGGATAAGGCGCTTGCGGAGTTTGAGAAATACCGCGAGATCGACCCGATTTTTCCTTTGAATTACTACAGAGAAGCATGGATATATATGCAACTCGGAGAATATGATAAGGCCGAAAACGCATACCTGGCACATATAAAATTCCCTGAGCAGCTCAGAAAACCCCCGCACAGCATCTGGGATGAAGACTGGTACAAGAGGCGCCCGGAAGAATACGCCGAAACATATATAAATCTTGGGAACATGAAGTTCATGCGGAATGATTTCAAGGCGTCGGAAGAATACTATAAAGACGCTTTAAAACTAAGCCCTACTTCGATCAACGCAGTCAAGAATCTCGCCGTATTGTACAGCCGCACGGGCAGGATGGAAGAAGCAAAGAAGGAATGGTTCGCGGCAAGAGAAATATCTCCGCAGGATCCGGATGTTATGAGGACTTTCGGGATGGCGCCGAAATAGTATTAACAAAATGAAACGAGTATATAATTTTCTTATCTATTTGATGCTGTTTGTCCCACCGCTAATCTTTTTTACCGATCTGACGCGCAACCCTTATTATTTCCAGATAGTGCTGGCCAACAGCCTGACGGTGCTTGTATTCATGATATGGGCTTATACAAGCATGAAGTCCGGGAAATTCACGTTCAAAAAAACTCCGTTTGACCTCCAACTTGCAGCATTTTTTGTCGTTGCGACGCTTTCATGGGTAGCAATGTTTTTTGAGAATATTCATGAGCCGTATCTCTCCTACGGTATTTTCAGCGAAGGGCTTAAGAACTGGCTATTCCTTGTTGTTAACGCCATACTTGTTTATTACATACCGTCATATTTTTCTGATGAGCAAAGTAAGCGTAAATTCATGCTGGCTATCTTTTGGGCCGGGTGGTTCGCGGCTTTTTACGCGATACTGCAGTATATGGGCATAGAATTTTTCTGGCCGAAGGTGCTCAACCCGTTCGGTGGGAGGAGCGTTTCAAGTTTCGGTAACCCAAACTTCCTTTCTTCGTACCTGGTGCTTCTTATTCCTGTGAGTTACATATTCTTTGTAAAGGCCCAGTCGTTCTCTCAAAAAATATTTTATCTCATATTCATGCTGACATATTTTTCAGGTTTGCTTTGTACGATGACAAGGTCTTCGTGGCTGGGCTGTGCTGTCAGTTTTTGTATAGTGGCATATTTTCTAATAAAATATGAAAAAATAACTGTTCTAAAAGACATAAAGAAATTCATATTATTGCCATTCGGATTGATGATGTTATTGATGATATTCTGGCCCAAGAGCAATGTTCCGGGGTATAATCCGGGAGTTATCGGGCGGCTGGTAGAGTCGGTGTCAAAGAAAGAAGGCTACTACGGGGCATGGGACCAGAGAAAGCTCATCTGGTCATGCGCGTGGCACATGGTTGACGAAAGGCCTGTCTTGGGAAAAGGGTGGGGATGTTTTGAATTGTTCTATCCCTTCTATCAAGGGCGGCATCTCTTTTTGCCGGAATACATAGGATTTCGTACGCACGCAAATAATTGCCACAACGAGATATTGGAGATATGGTCGCAGGTTGGCACGGTTGGGTTCGGGATTTATTTATGGATGTTCGCGGCAATAGTGTACTATTCGCTATTTATGATAAAGAATTCGAACGGCGAGAAAAGGATGCTCGCAGTAGGTCTTTTCGCTTCTCTTGTGGGGATGTGGGCGGATAACCTGCTAAACGTCTCGTTGCATTTCGCTATACCCGGCTTTCTTTACTGGTGGAACTTGGGGTATCTGTCGAGCCTCGCTAAGCAGGAAGAAAAGAGTTTGGAAGTGAAATCCTCATTATCAAAAGCAATTGTCTGGGCCATTATTATTCTTGGGTCTCTTACGATACTGCGTTACGCAAAGAGTTTTATAGGAGAAGTGCATTACTTCAACGGTTTTAAACTATCAAAGAAAAATCTTATACAGGCAGCTATTCCCGAACTTGAAGCCGCTCATAGCTATCAGCGTTTTGAAGTGAACAATAATTATGAGCTCGCTAATTGCTACGCCAGGTCTGGTGACAGGGAAAAAGCTATTTATTTCTATAAGGAATCCCTCAGAGCGAACGCGGGTTACGACGAGATTTATTTTAACATGGCTACGGTGCTTGCGCAGACAGGCAAACTTAATGAGGCAATGGACGAGTACACAAGGTCGCTTTATATCAATCCTCTTTCACTGGAGGCTTATAACGCGCTCGGAAGCATATTTCTGGCTAACCAGAGCCTTTACCAGCAAGCGGCTTTGAAACTATTCGCTCAATGCGCGTATCTCTTTCCAACGAACAAAGACGTTCAGAACAATCTAGGATATCTTTACACGAAAATGGGGAATGATGAAGAGTCCATAAAGGCTTACAGGAAGGCACTAGAGATCGATCCGGATTTTGATGTAGCTAGGAAAAACCTGAAAATATCACTTGCAAGGACCGGAGAGTCCGATAAAAAGATCGCAGAGTGGGATACACTTATGAAGGCGGTGGAAGACAATGTACTGGCAAAGAACTGGCAGGCAGCGTATAAAAACTGTAAACAGCTTATTGACATAAACCCAAAAAGCTTTAAAGCAAGGCTTTATCTTGCGAATATTTATTTTACAGTAGGGCGGCTTAGCGAAGCAATAGGAGAATACAAAGAAGCCCTTGCCATCAACCCCGGGAATGTTTCCGCCGTGGCTAACCTTGGATTAGCTTATTTTGAGAGCAAGGATTACACCGATGCCAGAGAAATGATAGAGCAGGCCCTAAAGTCAGACCCAAACAATCAGACTCTTAGACAGAAACTTGATCAAATAAATAAAATGACAGTCCAGAAAACTCCGGCCCAGAATGCTCCATTTTAATTTGCAGAAAAATATTTTATCAGGCTTGACATAGTTGGAATATATTTATATAATCAACTTACATTTGCATATTATTTATCATTAAATTAGCTTAGTTGGTATTTAAATTGCTGAACTCGCTCTATCCTTAAGTCAATAATTTCTAAAATAGGAGGTGGTAGACGCAAAACGAACATGAGCGCAAGTAGTGTTTGTGGTTTTTGCCAAGAAATTTAAAGGAGGCTGGGTAATGAAAAAAATATTTGCTGTGCTTATGTCCGGATTAATGATATCCGGGATCGCCAGTGCAAGTTTGTTCGCTGTAGAATCTGCCGGAAATGAAGAATCACTTCTGTTCATGGAAATCCCCTCAGTTGTTACCGCAAGTAAATCCGAAGAATCTGTTACACAAGCTCCGTCAGTGGTCACAGTTTGGACCGCTGAAGACATACAAAAAATGGGAGTCAGGACACTTAGGGAACTGTTCGAAAGAACGTCCGGTTTTTTTGTTACACGCCAGTACTCTGAACCCGTTATGGGTTCACACGGCTTGCTAGGTGATTCTAATAATTCGTTCCTATTCTTAATAGACGGCCACAGCATAAACAGTATAGCGATGGATGGCCCTTCCAATTATTGGTATCTTCCGTCTCTTGACAAAGTGAAACAGGTGGAAATAGTCAGAGGCCCTGGTTCAACCCTTTGGGGAACTGACGCGGCAAGCTGCTACCATCAACATAATTACCAAAGACGGCTCTGATGTCAATGGACTGCAGGTAAGCGTTGATGCCTCTTCTAATGACGGCCAGCATACCGGCAATATATTGTACGGCAAAAGTTACGGCGAGAACAAAAGCGCTATGGTTTCCTTCACCGTTTCACAGGAAAACGGTTTTCCTAACGGTAAAGGCACTGCGATCTATCCAAATGGCTATACTTGGGCAGAGAGCGGAAATCCTCCGGCCGACCATGTTGCTCCTCTCGACGAAATGCCGAA
Organism: Endomicrobiales bacterium; assembly: GCA_963794945.1. GTDB lineage: Bacteria > Elusimicrobiota > Endomicrobiia > Endomicrobiales > CAWCFT01 > CAWCFT01. The sequence continues at coordinate 73,257 of CAWCFT010000011.1, read as the reverse complement.
CAGCTACGAGTTCCATACCAAGATCAAAATGGATGATTTAACCATATCCGCCCACGCGTCTGATGTGCTCAGCACAGACCTCTGGCAAAGAAATACCGACCCGAACACCCAGTATTTTCAGAGAAGAGAAACGACATATGTTGAAGTGGCGCAAGACTCAAAGATCAGCGATAGTATTTCTTTAACGACAAAGTTCTTCACCGATTACCTTGTGACTGATGACCATATGTTCAACCTCATTTCCTCTCCCGGAATGACAGGCATGGATGAAGAAAGCTTGTCAAAAGAACAGAAAATTGGGCTTGACATGCTGTTCACTCAGAAGTTTAAAGATGTAGACACGCTGAAATACGGCTTACGCGGCGTCATGACCAACATTGACCCGATAATTACGTATAACGGCCTTAATTTCGCCTCGCTTCCAACGAGCCTTACCAATAACGGAAATTTAGCGCTTATAGCTCTTCCTAACGATTATGACAAGGATTTCGCTGCATTCATTGAAAACGATTGGAAAGCTACCGACAAGCTGGATATTATACTCGGCCTCCGCGCGGATAATGATAACCTGCTTGAGAACAAGACGGCGTACCTGCCCAGAGTTGCAGGAATCTATAATTTTGACAAGAGTTCAACCCTCAAATACTGCTATAACACCGGCTATGTCCGCCCTGAAGCAGGCGTGGGTTACTTTGGTCAAACGCCTACAAAATATCTCGATCCCAGCCAGGGAAATGGTACTCCATTGCCCAACGGTGGTAATTATGACCAGATCGGCGCAGATCAAGCCGAAGAGGTATATACGCATGACTTGGATTACATGTACAATACAAAAACATTCAGTGGCAGTATAGATTTCTATGAAACAATAATGAAGCACTATTTCAATTACAGCGGCGCTTTTACGCCACTGGGTGCAGTCACCCCAGGCATGGTAGACAGGCTTTCGACAGTTAACGCTAACGACATTACGAGTATCGGCGTAGAGATTGACGCGAAGAAGAAATTCAGCGATAAAGTTGACGTTTACGGAAACGTTTCGCAGATCTTCAGCGCGCAGGTTGATAGTTTTGTGTGGAATATCGGTAACTATACAACAACACTGCAGGGCGGCGCATTGTATGATAACAGCAAGAACGTCTGTGCTTTCCCCTACACAACGTTCAACGTTGGCACTGATATTAACTGCAGTAAAGACATTGTCCTAAATGTTCATGTGAATGGTTTTGGCAATGGATACATGCTCAAGACAGCGGGTACCACCGCAACGAATTCAGTCTATGAGTCGATTCCGTTCGCGGGCTTTGTAGACGTCAATGTTCTCTTCAAGAATCTTTTAGGGAACAAAGCGTTAACCGCATCTGTGTTCGTCAATAACTTGCTGGATAACGAAAAAGCGGAAGTTCCTTTGGTGGATGCTGGCGGATACTATTATGCCGAAGGCTTCTCAATGGGTGCAAAGCTCAGCTATAAGTTCGGTATGTAAAATAACTTCAGAACAAGTAGTAAGGTAATAAGAAAAGGCTTCCTGCTTCGAACAGCAGGAAGCCTTTTTGATTTATTAAAACCTATTATCAGTTCTTAAGGTATGCAGTAGACCAGCGAACAATATTCACTTAATCGCTATATGCCCTGAACGTACTTATATTCATTTTCAAATTATAATATCATATATTTGTTAGTAGTGCTTGACAAAAGTTGTGTACGAATGTATAATGACTAACCAGTCAGTCATTTACTGTGTTGTCAATAGAGAGGTTATTTCAATGTCCAAATCTAAGAATTGGGACCCGCAGATCAGGAAACGCGAGATACTCGACTGCGCAGTTAAAGTGCTGAACAAAAAGGTCTATTATAAATGCCCGGTAAACGAGATAGCGAAGTATGCCGGTATTGCCAAAGGCACGATATATTTATATTTTAAAAACAAGGATGAGCTCTATAGTTCGGTAGTTTTCAGCCTGATAGACAGGTTTATAGCTGTTATTGACGATGTCCATAAGCTTGATATCCATGCCTCAAAACAACTTTCTATACTGCTTGAACAGATGAGTAAGTTCTTAAAAGAGAACAAGCATCTTTTTCTATCGATCCGCGAGGAGTCCCAGGCTCCTAAGGGTAAAGTCCACGCGGAGATGCAGGCGCGGTTTCATAAGATCACTGAATCGATGAGCCGTATAATTGATAAAGGGATAAAAGATAAGGAATTTAAGAACTATCCTTCTAAGGTTGTCGCATCAATTATACTGTCGGTTACATCGATATTTGCCCATAAAGCGTTTAATGATGAATGTGATGATGAGTCAGCTGATACAGAACTAGTGCTGAAGATATTAATGAACGGCCTTGCGAGATAAGAACTTACAGTAAAGGATATAAACACTAATGAAGAAAATATTGCTCATGCTTGTTTGTGCTATTGTAGTTTCGCCTGCTGTATCACATGCCGACATAGTAACGCTTGATAACTATCTCCAGCGTGTAGAATCAGAAAATCCTGATATCATAGCCGTAAACCTCTCCATCGAAGCTGCTTGGCAGAAAGTGCTTGAGGCGGATATGGTTTATTCTCCTTTTGTGTCAGGAAGTTATACCAGGGTTGACGACAGGTCCGGGCCCGGCTTTGGCTCGTACCTCGCAACTGATGAGTTAAAGGCCAATGAATTGTCACTCAACGCTTCCGAAAAATTCAGGACGGGTACTAACGTAAGCCTAGGCTATACGTATATGGGCGCGGATTTCAGCCTGCTGTCGCCGTTCAATTACCTTGGAACGAATTATTCAAGTTTTTCGGGCTATCAGCTCACACCAACATTAAGTCTCAATCAGTCGTTATTACGGGACTTTAACGCTGGCCTCACGCAGGCCGGGATAGACAAGGCGAAGTCGTCCGTGCTTGCTGGGCAATATATGCTGTTGTATAGGAAACAGCAGTTGCTGCTTTCAGCCCGTGGCGCTTACTGGAACCTCGCTCTGGACCGTGAGGTTAGGGATTTTCGCAAAGCATCGCTGGACAGGGCGGACAAACTGCTTAAATGGAATGAGAATAAGATAAAACTTGATCTTATAGAACAAAGCGACCTCCTAGAATCGCAGGCAGCATTCAGGCTTCGCCAGCTCAACCTACAGCTAGCGCAGGAAGACGAGGTAAAAGCCTCGAGAACATTTAACCAGATGCTCGGGTTAAAAAGCGACACTGTAAGTGAAGACCTCGAAAAGATTTCGGATAAAGTGACGGCTTTTTCTCAGATAGATAAGCTTGTCTGTAATGGAAAACGCGCCGATGTGCTGGCCGCGGAATCCACTTACCGCTCGAGCGAATTCGCTGACAAAGAAACAAAATACCGCGCCATGCCGGAACTGAGTTTTAATGCTTCCTACGCGCTTAATGGGTTGGGCTTGGCGTATTCAGAACGCGTGGAGCCAGCTGACTTCCCAAGATAAACCAACTTATACGCTCGGATTATCGTTTATAGTCCCGCTAGATTACAAAACTCTTACAAAGGTTAAAAAAGGCTATAATAACGATTTTGCTTCATCAAAGGAGTCATTCAGATCCGCAATTACTTCTGCGCAGAACGATTGGGACCAGCTCCGAACCACGTGGTCTAATGTGAAGTCAAGGCTTGAGCTTTCCAAGGACATAATGAGGATACAGGATGACCGCGTTAAGTCCGAGCAGAAGAAGTTCGAAAAAGGTAGGACTACGACCTTTCTTTTGCTAAGCGCCGAAAATGACCTGGACGATGCTATGCTGAGCGTTTACCGCACAGTATTTGAAGAGATAATGACCCTTGCCCAAGCTGAATTGTACAATACAAAACCTATAGTAAATAAATAATTTGGAGATTTGAATGAATCTAGCAAAAATAGCTATCCGAAGGCCGACGTTCATCACTGCCATAATAGTGGCAATGCTTGTGGTCGGTTTTATAATGATGCAAAGGCTGCCGGTAGACATGTTCCCGGACGTAAACTTTCCGTTTATTTCCGTGACCACTGCTTATCCTGGTGCCGGCCCAAAAGAAATAGAAACACTCATAACAAAAAAAATTGAAACAGAGATAAGCTCAATAGCGGGCTTGAAATACGTGGATTCTACCAGCCAGGACGGCGTTTCAATTGTCCTCGGAGAGTTTACTCTTGAAACTGACCCCAAATATGCCGAACAGCAGGTGAGGGATAAAGTCGCCGCGATACGCAATGACCTTCCCACTGATATTAAGGAGCCTGTAATAAAGAAGTTCGATCCCTCAGATCAGGCCGTCATGATACTTTCTCTTACAGGGAAAATGAGCCCTACTGAACTTTACGACCTGGCTGATATAACTGTCAGGAACAAGCTTGAGCAAGCGGCGGACGTAGGAGAAGTTGAGATAGTCGGCGGCACCAAACGCGAGATACATGTTGACCTTGACCAACGTAAACTTAAAGATTACGAGACCAGCCTTACCATGGTTTCCAACCGCATAGCCCAGTCGAGCCAGAACATACCTATAGGCAAGGTCTCGACGGGTTCCAAGGAGCTGTCGTTCAGGAGCATAGGCGAGTACCACTCAATAAAACAGATAAAGGACGTGGTGGTAAACTTTTTTGGAAGCGACGTGCCCGTGACCATAGACCAGGTGGGCAAAGTGACCGACGGCAGCGAAGATGAACAGTCGCGCGGCTTTTTGAACGGTACTCCGGCTCTCGTTATAAACGTTTATAAGCAGTCAAAATCGAACACCGTTGAAGTTTCGGACGCGGTTATCAAGCGTGTTACCGCGCTTAACAAAACAATGAAAGACATGAAGGGCTCTCCAAAGCTGGTTATGGTTCGCGATGGCGCAAGGCCCATAAGGATGAACATAGAAGACGTAAGAAATACGATTTTTGAGGGTATACTGCTTGCGGTGCTGGTTGTCTATTTGTTCCTCGGCAACTTCCGTTCGACCTTCATCACGGCCGTGGCGCTGCCCAACAGCCTTATAGGCGCGTTTATTTTCATGGCGATGGCCGGTTTCAGCATAAATATGCTAACGCTTATGGCACTTTCGCTTGTAGTGGGGCTTTTGATAGACGACGCCATAGTTGTGCGTGAGAATATCTTCAGGCACATTGAAAACGGCGAGACGGCCATGGCTGCCGCCCAGAACGGCACTGATGAGGTGCGCCTGGCGGTAATAGCCACGAACGCTGGCCGTTATCTCGGTATTTTTGCCTGTCGCATTCCTTCAGGGAATTATTGGGCAGTTCTTCAAATCTTTCGGGTTGACCGTAGTATTTGCGATGAGCATTTCGCTTTTTGATGCGTTAACCACAGCGCCGATGCTTTCAGCTTACCTGATAGGCAAGATAAAGAAAGACTCGGATTATACGGGCCTGGGCGCGGTAATTCATGCTCCGGCGGCTATGTTTGGAAAATTCCAGGATTGGCTGACAGTATTTTACGAAAGGGTAATGCATTTTACCCTGAGGCACAAGCTTGGAGTTCTTTTTGCGGCGCTTTTAATATTTTTCGGTTCGCTTACTTTGACGAAAGGCATTCCCGTCACGTTCATGCCCAATAACGAGTGGGGCGAGTTTATGGTTTATCTTGAGGCCGCACCCGGTACGTCGCTAGATAAAATGACCTATTACGCAAAAATGGCCGATTCGATGATACGTAAAGAAAAAGATATAGAAACGGTACTTGTCACCGTTGGGAACTCAAACGGCGAAAGTAATACGGCTTCGCTGTTCGTCAGGATGGTCGATACGTCCAAGCGTTCAAGGTCAACCAGTGATATGAAGGAATATGTCAGAAAGATGCTCATGCCTTACAAAGACATTTTATTGCCGCAGATAGGCGATATAACGATGTCCGGGGCAAATGAGTCACCGTTTTTCTTGCTGATAAAAGGCGATGATACCGAAAAAGTTTCGGCCGTAGCCAACAGCATTGTGCCCAAGCTGAGTGTGATACGCGGGCTAGTGGACATTCAAACAAACTACAGGCCCGGCAAGCCCGAGTTCCAGGTGCAAATGGACCCTAAAAAACTGCAAAAGCTTGGAGTGTTGTCCATTCTTGCAGGCATGGAACTGAGGGGAATGGTTGAGGGCAATACACCGGCGAAATACCGCGAAGAGAATCAGGAATATGATATACGTGTCCGGCTTGACGAGCCGCAGAGAGATTTAGAAAAGGATTTCAACGAGCTTTACGTTCCGAACGTAAATAACCAGCTTATAAGGGTTAAAAATGTCGCGGAATCGCTTGTCACCACAGGCCCGTCAAAAATATTCAGGCGGGACAGGAGCAGGTACGTTGCGATAACCGGCAATCTTGACAAGAACGGCGCCATAGGAAATATTACGGCTGACGCAAAAAAGATACTTATGAAGGAAAAATTTCCAGAAGGAATAACTTATGAATTTCATGGGTCTTCAGAAGACTTTCAAGACCTTATGACGAACATGATGATAGCAGCTGGGCTTTCGGTGATATTCATTTACCTGGTTCTTGCGAGCCTTTATGAGTCAATACTTGTGCCGTTTACAATTATGGTCGCCCTTCCGCTTGCCATAGTAGGAGGGCTTGTCGCGCTCTATATCGGTGGCCAGACTATATCGTTGTTCACGATGATAGGTTTCATAATGCTTCTGGGCCTTACGACAAAAAATTCCATATTGCTAGTTGACCTGACACAGAAACTTGAGTGTACCGGCATAACGCAGGAAGAGGCGCTTATAAAAGCTGGGATTACAAGGCTGCGCCCCATACTTATGACCACGTTCGCACTTATCGCTGGCATGATGCCTCTGGCGATGGGGCTTACTGAAGTAGGTAAATCCAGGCAGAGCATGGGAGTAGCAATTATCGGCGGGCTTGTCAGTTCAACGGTTCTCACGCTAGTCGTTGTACCGGCTGTCTATGGTTATGTTGATATATTCCGCTTATGGATGAGAAGAATATTTCACAGGCCTAAAGATAGGACGATAGACTGTAAAGGCGACAAAATGGTATAATACGGCAATGTATTACGATAATAAACTGGAAACACTAAGGGATATTTTTGCAGATAAAAAAGCCGCCTTCAAGGACGGCTTCTTTTTTTCCTGTGGAAGGCGATATCCGGTTCTGGACGATGTGATTGTGTTGTGTGAACCTTCAGAGTACACCGATTTAGTCAAACACAGGCTTTTGTCAGCAGAAAGCGGGGGAAGTTCAAACATTGCCCGGGACATACAATCTACATTCGGAGAAGAGTGGAAAAGTTACTCGCGCCTGCTTCCCGAACATGAAAAAGAATTCCACCAGTATTTTGACCTTACTCCTCCGGAAACTCTTATAGGTAAAAGATGCGCGGATATCGGTTGCGGCATGGGCCGATGGAGCTATTTTCTTTCGGGATTCGCAGGAGAAATTGTACTTGTTGATTTTTCCGATTCTATCTTTGTGGCGAGGGAGAATCTGAAGGGAAAAGACAATTGTATATTTTTCATGTGCGACCTGAAGAAACTTCCTTTCAGGGCTGATTTTGCGGATTTTCTTTTCTCTCTCGGGGTGCTTCACCACCTTCCAACACCGTGCCTTGAAGAAGTCAAGCATCTGGGTAAATTTGCCCAGGAGCTGCTTGTATTCCTGTACTATGCGCTTGATAACAGGCCTCTGCATTTTAGGCTAATACTAAAGCTTGTGACGATCATACGTTCAATATTGTGCCGAGTTCAAAATAAGCTATTCCGAAAGATATTTTCTCTTGCCGGGACCTACATGATCTATATGCCGCTTGTTCTGATAGGCAAAATGTTAAGGCCTGTTGGCCTTTCGCGCGTTGTGCCGTTGTACGATTTTTATAAAGATAAAACTCCGGGAAGGATCGAACAGGACGTTTACGACAGGTTCTTTACAAGGATAGAACAGCGTGTGACACGCAAGCAGATACTTGCACTTAAAGAATATTTCTCTGATGTATTAGTTTCAGAAAATATACCATATTGGCATTTCTTGTGCAAAAGATAGTGGCCTCGCACGGTTTTTCATATATTGACCGTCATGTCAAAACATGGTATAATCATCATCAAATAATCGAGGGTAGTTAGCTCAGCGGAAGAGCACTCGCCTCACACGCGAGTGGTCACAGGTTCAAATCCTGTACTACCCACCAGAACGGCGGAGAAACATGGAAATCAAAGAGAGAATAACGCTTCTGATCGGGCTTCAGGAAAAAGATGTCGCGCTTGACGCAATGCGTGCCAAGGCACAGGATATCCCCGTGAAGATCGAAGAAGAAAGAGCTTTCATCGCTAACATCAAGCTGGAGACGGAAGAAAAAAAGAAAAATCTTGTTAAATTACAAATGGCAAAGAAAGAGAAAGAACTGGAACTTGACAGCAAAGAACAGCTTATAAGAAAACATTCATCCGAGCTCAACGCCATAAAATCTAATGATTCTTACAGGGCGCTGCTTACAGAGATCGATAACGATAAGAAAGAAAAGAACGCCCTTGAAAACCAGATACTCGATGTTATGGAAGCTATCGAAAAAGAAGGGCTGGTTATTAAAGAGAATGAAAAGGTGTTGAAGTCTAAGGAAGCTGAATCCGCTTCAAAAATAGTTTCACTGCAGGAAGAACAGAAGAAGATCGAAGGCGAACTCGCAGTGTTCGAGGCGCAGCGCAATGAATTCGCAGGCCAGCTGCCTATAGATCTACTAAGCAAGTATGATTATATCAGGGAGAGCAGGCAGGGAGTAGCTGTTGTCCCTGTGGAAGGCGAGAACTGCGGAGGGTGCCACATGACCCTTAGGCCTGCCATAATAAACGACGTGTGCAAGCATAAAGACCTTGTCATGTGCGACAGCTGTTCAAGGATACTATTTAAAAAATGAAACTTGAGATATTTACCGATGGTGCGGCTAGGGGAAACCCGGGCCCGGCGGCTATCGGAGTAGTGGTCTTTAACGAAGAAAAAACTGTTATTGAAGAATATAAAGAATGTATCGGTGATACAACTAATAACACAGCCGAATACAAGGCGCTTATCGCCGGACTTAAAGTGGCTAAGAAGTATGTCCCGTGCAGCATAAGCTTTCGTCTTGATTCCGATCTGGTTGTCCATCAAATGAATGGGCAGTGGCGTGTGCGGGATGAAAATCTCGCAGTATTGTTTGGGCAGGCCAAAGCACTGCTGTCGGATTTTGAGAAAGTTGAGTTCAAGTACGTTCCTCGTGAGCAAAATAAGCTAGCCGACAAGTTGGCGAACCAGGCACTTGATTCAGCAGGTAAATAGTTCTTTTAGATAACCGCAGGATCGCTCCCTGTGTTTTTGGCGGGGGGAGGAAAGTCCGGACTTCATCCGCCATAGGCGGAAACGGTAGTGGGTAATCCCCATCAGTCGTTGCTTCGCAACGGAAACACCAATTTCTAATTTCGATATCCTAAAAAGTAGCTAATCCTGTTAGGATTTAGAAATTGATTTATTGGGATTTCCGCTGCGGAGCAGCGGCGAGAGGTGCGAACAGAGACGGTTTTGGGCGAAAGCCCTGACCACCCCGGCTAATTGGGGCGAGCCCCGGCAGTAATACCGGGGGTGAAACGGCTAAATCCTTACTGGGAAGCAAGGCTGATGCCTGATCTTCGATAAGATCGAAGAAAGGGCTTGAATCGCAAGCCGCTTGATCCCGTAAAGTAATTTACGGGGCAGAGAAATGATCCTGGTCCCGCCTCGGCGGGATACAGAATTCGGTGTATAGGTTATCTAAAATCATTACGGAGTCCGCCGCGTATAATCCCTGAAATGCCTGCAAACGGATTTTAGTGAATTTATGCATCGGGCTCCGTTTATTTTTGACTGCTGCGAAAGGAGATAATATGATTCAACTACTTATGTACATTTTACTCGGTACGGCCGCGGGTGTGCTAAGCGGGCTTCTCGGGATCGGTGGAGGAATAATCATGGTGCCGGCTCTTGTTTTGCTTTTTGGGTTAAGCCAGCACCAGGCTCAGGGAACATCACTTGCCGTAATGATACCTCCTGTGGGATTGCTTGCCGCGATGGTCTATTACAAAAAAGGATTTATAAATATCCCTGTTGCCGTGCTTGTGGCGGCCGGTTTTTTGATTGGAGGGTTGATCGGGGCAAAAGTCTCAATAAATATCCCTGAAGAAACACTCAAGAGGGGCTTCGGTTTCATACTGTTACTTACTTCCGTAAAGATGATGTTTTTCTAAAACAAAATAACCAACCTGGCGCTTAATTTCTGTGCGCCCTTATCCACAGCCTTTTTCAAACCCACTTATACCTAAAACAATAATCGTCGATTAACTGTCATCTTATCCCCAAAGTATCCCCAACCATAAATTGTGAATAAATATTTTTATCAGGCTTGACAAATATAGGGCAAATAAGTATACTTTTAGTGCGGTGGTGGATAGTGGTGGAAAGTAGTTTGAAGTCCCAATTGCCACATAGAAACTGCTGGGTGCAACTTGAGGTAAACTAACAGAGGCGGCAAAGATGTACATCGGTCAATATGTCCATACGGTTGATATTAAAAACCGTGTATTCCTGCCCGCGAAATTCAGGGCAAAAAATAAAAAATTCATAATAACCAGAGGGCTGGAGAGCTGTCTCTATCTCTACGATATTTCCGTGTGGGAAAAAGTACTGGAGAAGCTCGATAATCTTTCGCTTAAGAATAAACTTCAAGAGAGAGCTTTTAAACGGGCACTGCTTTCCGGCGCTCACGAGATAACTCCTGATTTCCAAGGGAGGATTATCATACCTCAGGCCTTAAAAGGCTACGCGGCGATAAACTCAGAGATCATAATTATAGGCGTCGGTAACAGGCTTGAAGTGTGGGATCATGGCAGTTGGAAAAAATATTACAAAGCTCACGCCGATCTGTCTTTCAAAACCTTGGCGGGTAAACTTGAAATATGACATACCATTTGCCTGTGATGCCGAAAGAAGTCGATGAGTTTCTTGTCAACGATGAAAACGGCGTTTATGTTGACTGTACACTGGGCGGCGGGGGACACAGCGAGTACCTGCTGGAACACCATGAGAATATAAAGATAATAGGTATAGACAGGGATGAAGACGCTATTAAGACAGCTTCGGAAAAGCTCGCGCGGTTTGGTGATAGGGTCAGTATAATAAAAGGTAATTTTAAAGATATTAGCTCGTTGTTTGGTAACCAGACAGGCTCCGTTGCAGAAATGCCTCATCGGCACCCGCTAGCTGGGACCGAAGCAGGAACTATTAATTTTACTTTTATTCAAGAAGTGCCCCAGTCTATGATGAAAGCATTTTCCGGCGGAGCCGCTGGTTTTCTGCTCGACCTCGGAATCTCTTCGCATCAGGTTGACGAAACCGGAAGAGGATTCAGCTTTAAGTCGCAGACGCTCGATATGCGCATGGACCGGTCGGGCGGCACATCGGCGCAGGAAATAGTTAATACGTGGACTGAAGAAGAGCTTGCCGGAATATTCTTCGAATACGGCGAAGAAAGGATGTCCAGGCAGATTGCTAGAGCGATAGTTGTTGAACGGGCGAAAGCGAGAGTTGCATCGGCATTGCGACTTACAGATATCGTGGGAAGTGTTAAAAAGGCTCACGGCCGGATCAATCCCGCAACGCTAGTGTTCCAGGCGCTAAGGATCGCTGTGAACGGTGAGCTTGAAAACCTACAAAGCGTGCTGTCTTCCATGCCTCAGGCACTTTCAAAGGAAGGCAGGATAGTGACGCTGAGCTACCACTCGCTCGAAGACCGAATGATAAAACAATCATTCAAGGAAAAAGCGCAGGAAGGGCTTTTGAAGATACTCACGAAAAAAGTAATATTTGCATCCCCTGAAGAAGAAAAAGTAAACCCGAGAAGCAGAAGCGCGAAGCTGCGCTGTGCCGAAAGGATATAAGACATGAAATATTTTGGGCTCCTTACTGTTGTGGCTTTTGTTCTGGTTTTTTATGTCTGGCAGCAGAACACAATCGATAAGGCTGGGGTATTCGGTCGATAACTGCAGAAAAGATTGCGAAACATGGGAGCAGGATAATAAAGCCCTGCGGCTTAAGATCAACAGACTGCTTTCTATGGAAAGGCTTGATATGGTCGCAAAGGAAAAAAAGCTTGTTACGCCGGATGAAAAGAAGATAATATATTTGAAAGGATAACATAATAATGCTGCTAACGAATGTTTTTTGGAATTCTCTAATATTTATTAAGATTGTCTCCAGGTTATTGAGAAAGCGTTAAAGTAAGGCGACGACATCTCAAGATGATAAGAAACGGACGGACAATCATCGTTTTTCTCGGGTTGGCCCTGAGTTTTATCGCTGTAGGGATGAAACTTTTCTTCCTGCAGGTATGGAGCCACGATGAGCTCAATAGGCAGGTGGAAAAACTCACTCACCGCGAAAAACCCGAGATGTCATGCCGCGGAATGATACTTGATAAGAACGGCAAGATACTCGCGATGAGCGTGAAATCTTACACGATGTTCGTTGACCCGAAAGCTGTTGACGATCTTGCCGGGTTAAAAAGCACGCTTAAGAAAGAAAAGATAAGCCTGCCGGAAAATCTGCCTTCATTAGCTTCCAAGACTTCGTTCGTTCCCCTCAAAGAAAACCTGAGTCCCGAAAAAATGCAGGAGATCAAGTCCATGGGGCTTTCCGGTGTCGGGTTCGTTCAGGGACTTCAGAGAGATTACCCTGAAGGTAAAATGGCATGCCATGTCCTGGGTGTCGTCGGCAAAGACGGTAAAGGGCTTGAGGGTGTCGAGCTTCTATATAACGACTATCTCACCGGCAAAAAAGTAAAATCAGTAAAATACAGGGATGGCAGGGGCCGTGAGCTGTCCGACAAACTAGTCGATGTGGATAATTTTAGAGGTGCGGACGTATATCTCACGATAGACAGAAATATTCAATTCATAGCGGAACAGGAAATAGAAAAAGCATGGCTCGAGTGCAAGGCAAAGAAAGCCGTGGTCATTATACAGGACCCAAACACTGGTGAACTGCTAGCCGTGGCATCCAGGCCGGCATTCGACCCGGCTGATTACGCGGCTATGACGAATTGTCTTAAAAACCCAGCCGTCTGCGACATCCTTGAGCCAGGTTCAACTTTCAAACTGATAACTGCGGCGGCCGCTCTGGAGGAAAAAGCAGTCAACACGACCGAGAACATATGGTGCGAGGACGGGCAGTACACGGTTTATGACCACGTAATAAAAGATCACGAGAAAAAGGGTTTCCTGAACCTAGAGGGTATTATGGAATACTCATCGAATATTGGCATGGCGAAGGTCGGCCAGCGGCTTGGCAAGGACAAACTATTCGGCTACATCAGGCAGTTCGGTTTCGCGAGCCTTACGGGGGTAGACCTGCCGGGAGAGGCCAGGGGCCTCCTCCGCCCTCCGGAAAAATGGAGCGGGCTATCGCTTCCGATAATTTCGTTTGGCCAAGAGGTAGGAACTACGGCAATCCAGGTTATAAACGCATATTCTTCAGTGATCAACGGCGGGTGTCTCCTTGAGCCTAAAATAGTAAAAGAAATAAAAAATCCAGAGGGTGAAACTTTATATACTTCGCAGAGAAGCGTTATAAGAAAAGCCGTGACTCCTCAAACTGCCGCGGTTTTAAGGAATATTCTTGTGTCCGTGGTTGAGAAAGGCACAGGGCAGCTGGCTAAGGTCCCTGGTTATTCAGTTGGCGGAAAGACCGGCACCGCACAAAAACGCGACCCCGTGACCGGCAAATACTCGACCTCTAAGTATGTCGCCTCGTTTTGCGGTGCGATACCAATGTCTAATCCAAAGCTCACGATACTGGTAATACTCGACGAGCCCCAGGGGGATTATTACGCGGCTTCCCGCACCGCGCCCGTATTCTCCAAAATAGCTTCACGTGTGGTGCATTACCTTCAAATATCGCCCGATAGAGAACCTATAAATCTTTGTGACATAAAAGAATATTCGAAAAAGTGATAAAACCATGAAACTAACTAATGTTACGTCAGGTATTCAGTGCAGTATACACGGGCCTTGCGATGTTGAGGTCAAGGGTATAGAATATGATTCACGCAAGGTCGAACAGGGTTATATATTCGTAGCCCTTCCGGGATACCACTCTGACGGCAGAGAGTTTATAGCGGATGCGGTAAAAGCGGGCGCCGCCGCTGTGGTCGCAAATGAAGCGGTACAGGTCGGAAGCAAGACCGTAATAGTGGTTAACAATACGCTGGAAGCGCTTGCTAAAATGAGCGCCAATTTTTACGAGCACCCTGACAAGAAACTTCACATTATAGGTGTAACCGGTACTAATGGCAAGACGACCATAACATATCTGCTGGAATCTATATTTACCGAGCACAATATTCCCATCGGTGTCATAGGTACCGTTAACTACAGGTTCGGTAAGAAGTCTTATCCGGCGCCTAACACGACTCCTCAGGCTAGCGATATTTTCAAGTTCTTTGCAGAGGTATTAGAAGAACGCGGCAAGGCCGTAGTCATGGAAGTGTCTTCGCATGCCCTTGCGCTCGGTCGCGTGTCAGGGATCGAATTCGATACCGCAATATTCACAAACCTCACGCGAGACCACTTGGATTTTCACAAAACAATGGAAGAGTATTTTTCGGCTAAAACAAAGTTGTTCATAGACCTTAAGCCTGGGGAAAAAGGCAATCCCAAATTTGCTATAATCAATATTGATGATCCATGGGGCGCTAAGCTCGCGGACACGGGGCTGTCCTCTACTGTAGTTTCATACGGATTGGGCGAGAAAGCGGCGGTACGCGCCCTGAATATAAAAAGCACTAGCAAGAGCACTGACTTTATACTTGTAACGCCTGCCGGACACCGCAAAGTTCATCTTCCACAACTCGGGCTATACAATGTTTACAACGCTTTGGCGGCGGCGGGAGCGGCGCTTGCGTCCGGGATATCAATCGAAGGCATAGTAAGCGGTTTGGAGAACGCGGCTCCGGTTCCTGGCAGGCTAGAAAAGATCGAAGCGGGCCAGCATTTCACCGTTGTGGTAGATTATGCACATACGGATGACGCGTTAAAGAACGTTTTAGGCGCACTTAAGGAACTTAACCCTGAGCCTTATTACCGTTTTTGGATGCGGCGGCGACAGGGACCGTTCTAAAAGGCCAATAATGGGGGAAATAGCCTCAGAAATGAGCGATTTTGTTTTTGTTACTTCAGATAACCCAAGAAGCGAAGATCCGGAGCGCATCGCTCTGGATATAGAAGTCGGCATAAGAAGGCAGCACAGGAACAACTACCAGGTGATACTTGACAGGGAACAGGCCATTGCTGCCTGTCAGTATGGCGCAAAAAGGCGACATCGTGCTTATAGCGGGCAAGGGCCATGAGAACTACCAGATAATAGGAGAAAATAAAATCCATTTCAATGATGGCGAGATAGCAAGAAAATACATCCTGGCCGGCCTCGCAATAGAAAAGTAGCTCACGCTTCATCTAGGCAATTATGGAAAAATTCTTTTTGCACGATATAATTAACTCCACCAAAGGCGAGTTTCTCTCAGGGGATCCTCACGCCCCGGTAAACAATATCTCGATAGATACCCGAACGCTGGCCAAAGGGGATTATTTTCTGGCTCTCCAGGGAAAGAATTACGACGGCAATAATTTTGTAAAGCAGGCAATTGACAAGAAAGCCGGCGGGCTTATCATGTCACTTAAGGTCATTGATCTCGATAAATCCATACCAGCCTTCCCAACATTTCCCTCAATAGTAAAAGTGAGCGACACGTTAAAGGCCCTGGGAGACATCGCTGCTGCGTACCGCAGGAAATGGAAAATACCCGTTGTTGCAATAACTGGTTCCAACGGCAAAACCACAACCAAAGAGATGCTCTTTTCCATCCTGAGCCTTGCCGGTGAGACTCTGTGCAACAAGGGCAACTTCAACAATCAGGTAGGTGTGCCATTGACCCTGTTAAACCTCGCTTCGAAACATTCTTACGCGGTCATAGAGCTTGGCACTTCCTGGCCGGGCGAGATAGCGAGGCTTTCAGAGATCACCGCGCCCGATATCGGGATTGTAACGAACATTGGGGCGACCCATCTTGAGAATTTCAAGAATACGGATGGTGTTTTTCAGGAAAAAAGGGTGCTTATAGAAAATCTCCCAGCCAACGGCACGGCCATAGTGAACATAGATGACCCGTATTTTGCAGGATACGAAACAAACAGAGAATGCATAACATACGGCTTCACGGAAAAAGCCATGCTCAGGGCAGTGAACGTGAGATTGTGGCCGGACCTGCCGAGTTTCGAAGCCGATATCGCAGGCAAGCATGTTCATGTAAGGCTCCCTGTTTACGGAAAGTTCAACATCTACAACGCTCTGGCTGCTTCGGCTGGCCTGTAAAGCTTGGTATAGATGCAGATACTATAGTAAAAGGGCTTGTGAATTTTTCAAGCCCAAAATGGAGAATGGAGAAACATAGGCTTGTCTCGGGGGCAATTCTGATCAACGATTCGTATAATGCGAATCCTACTTCCATGAGAGAGTCCATCAAGAGTGTGGTGGATTCTTTCCAGGACAGGGAAAAAGTGCTTGTGCTGGGCGACATGCTTGAGCTTGGCGATATCTCCGCGCAGGAACACAGAAAACTTGGTGAGTTCATAAGCGCTCTGCCGATATCCCGCACGATACTTTACGGAGAACAAATGAGTAACGCTTTCTCGGTTCTAAATGACCCCGAAGCGTCGACAAAATATTTTACCAGGAAGGACGAGATGATAGCGGAGATAAGAAAACACATAAATTCAGACAGCGTTATATTGTTCAAAGGGTCGCGCGGTGTGGGGCTTGAGGAAGTAGTTGAGTCGATAATTTCCAGGGAAGAGGTCATGTAATGTTTTATCACATATTTTATCCGCTCAGAGAGGTGTTCTCTCCGCTTAATTTGTTCCAGTATATCACCTTTCGTTCGGCGGGTGCGATACTTACCAGCCTTGTGATCAGCTTTCTTCTTGGGCCGGCCCTTATCGCGTACCTGAAGAACTTGAAGATCGGGCAGACAATACGCACTGACGGCCCTCCGACGCACCTGGCAAAATCCGGGACGCCGACTATGGGCGGCTTGCTTATTCTTATTTCACTTTTGATCTCCACACTTCTCTGGGCTAGGCTCGATAACAGATTTATCCTGATAATGATCGCAAGCATGGTATGGCTCGGGCTTTTAGGATTTTTGGATGATTATCTGAAACTTGTGAAGAAAAATCCGAAGGGCCTGCAGTCTCAAAAGAAATTTCTAGGGCAGTGCGCGCTCGCTCTCACTGTGGCTGTATATCTGTGGCTAAATCCTTCGAGCTCCGAATACGCTTCAAAAATAAACATACCGTTCTTAAAAGATGTTTTTATCGATCTCAACCTCGGTTATATGCTATTTGTGATGATCGTAATAGTCGGCAGTTCGAACGGTGTAAACCTTACCGACGGTCTTGACGGCCTGGCGATAGGCAACCTTATAATCGCGGCCATGACTTTGAGCCTTTTTGCCTATTTTTCCGGTAATATCAAAATAGCGCATTATCTGAGGGTAATACCTGTTTCAGGGTCCGGAGAGCTCAGCGTATTCCTTGCCGCGCTGGTGGGTTCGGGGCTTGGGTTTTTATGGTTCAATTCTTATCCGGCACAGGTGTTCATGGGAGACACTGGCAGCCTTTTTCTTGGGGGAGCGCTTGGCCTGGTAGCTGTGTTCATTAAACAGGAAATTATACTCTTAATAATAGGCGGCGTGTTCGTTATGGAAACCGTTTTGGTCATTCTTCAGGTATATTCTTTCCGCCGTTTTGGAAAACGGATATTCAAGATGGCCCCGATCCATCACCACTTCGAGCTTTGCAACTGGGCCGAACCAAAAGTAACTGTCAGGTTCTGGATAATCGGCATAATCCTCGCCCTCATTGCCCTTTCTTCACTTAAACTAAGATGAACAAAAAGATATTGTCAGGAAAAAAGGTCGGCGTGATCGGGCTCGCCCGTTCGGGCGCTGCCGCCGCCAACCTTGCAAACAGGCTGGGAGCCCGCGTGCTTGTCAGCGAGACTCTTCCAAGAAAGAATGCCGGCAAAAACCTCAAATTGCTCGACAAGGGCATAGCAGTCGAGTTCGGCGGACATTCAGATAGGCTTTCGAGGGCCGATGTACTCATCAAAAGCCCCGGAGTCCATTCCGATATTCCGGTGATAAAGAAAGCTAAATCCAGGAATATCCCGGTTATCGGTGAAATCGAGTTTGCGTACAAATTAATAGACTGTGCTAAACTTACAGCTATCACCGGGACAAACGGAAAAACCACTACAACCACACTTGTAGGAGAGATATTCAAAGCCGCGAAAATGAAAACTGTTGTTGCAGGGAATATAGGCACCCCGCTCGCGGCGGCGGCGGGCACGATCGGCCCTAAGACCAACATTGTTCTGGAAGTTTCAAGCTATCAGCTAGAAGATTCTCCGAGTTTCAGGCCGGACATATCCGCCATCCTTAACATAACCCCCGACCACCTTGAACACCATCACACAATGAAAAACTATATCGTGGCAAAAAGTATGATATTTCAGAACCAAAGGCCCGAAGATGTTCTGCGTGCTAAATTATGATGACGCCATACTGCGGAAACTCGCGGTAGACTGCCCCTCAAAAGTATTTTATTTCAGCAGGAAAAAGAAACTGAAGTGCGGAATATATTATTCTTCAGGGAAGATAATATCTTCTTTTGGCAAAAATAAGTTCAAGATTGATATCGCGCTCAAGATCCCCGGGCTTCATAACATAGAGAACGCTCTTGCGGCAGCGGCTATAAGCGCCGCGGCGGGTGTGAAACCAAAAGTGATAGCTAAAGTACTCAACGGATTTCGCGGGGTTGAGCACCGCATAGAGTATTGCGGAACACACGGAGGGGTGAAATATTTTAACGATTCAAAAGCCACCAACGTTGATTCTACCAGGGTTGCCTTGGAATCGTTCGACAAGAATATCTGGCTAATACTTGGAGGACTGGATAAGGGAGCCCCATATACGCCGCTTAAAAAACTCATAAATAACAAAGTAAAAGGTATACTGCTCATCGGCGAAGCCGCTCAAAAGATCAAAAAGGGGTTGGCTGGAACGGTACCTTTCTATGATTGTCTTACACTTTCAAACGCGGTCAAGAGGTCGGCTGAGCTCGCCAAACCTGAAGACGTTGTGCTGTTCTCGCCCGCCTGTGCATCGTTCGATCAGTTCAAGGACTACGAAGACAGAGGAAGAAAATTCAAGGCATTTGTCAGGGAACTTAAGTGAAAAAAAAGGAAGTCCAGGGCTATATAGATTACCCTCTTTTGCTCACGACGGCCGTGCTGGTGGTTTTCGGCACTATCATGGTGTTCTCGTCAAGCGTGATCATGGCTGACGCCCGCTGGAAAACGCCTTACCTTTTTGTCACTAAACACATCGTATGGGTGGCAGTAGGCGCGGCTGCTATGTATTTCATGTCGAACTATAACTACAGGAAACTGCAGAAGCTGGCCAAACCTATTTTGATGGCAAGTATATTTTTCCTGGTGCTGGTTGTTGTCATCGGGCACGCTAAGGGCGGAGCCAAACGCTGGATAACTTTTGGGCCGGCTAACTTTCAGCCTTCAGAATTCGCTAAGCTCGCAGTGATAGTGGTCCTCGCGGACTATCTCGACAGGAAAAAAAGCAGGTTAAAAAGCTGGGGCGGGCTCGTGCCGCCCCTTTTCGTGATAGGTTTCATTTGCGGGCTTATAGCGCTTGAGCCGGACCTCGGAACTCCGATAATCATTTCTTCTGTAGGCCTGAGCCTCATATTCATTTCCGGGGCTAACCTTAAAAACCTGTTTATGATTGTTGCCGGTTTTCTCGGGCTTGTTGTAGAAGAGGTATTCCGCAAACCTTACAGGCTTCACAGGGTAAAGGATTTCATAGCGTCATGGGGAGACATTAATTCTATTTCCTATCAGCTCAACCAGTCTATGCTGGCCCTTGGCGCGGGTGGGTTCATGGGAAAAGGCCTGGCGCAGAGCCAGATGAAGCTGCTTTTCCTGCCCGAACCCCACACGGACTTTATTTTCCCTATCATCGGGGAAGAGCTGGGATATATAGGAACAATATTCGTTATATGCCTTTTTCTTATCTACTCATGGCGCGGCTGGAAGATCAGCCGTCAAAGCACGGACTATTTCGGAAGCCTTCTTGCCCTTGGCATAACTCTGCTGGTAGCCTTCCAGGCGCTGGTGAACATGTCGGTGGCCTGCGGTTTGGTGCCTACAAAGGGCCTGCCTCTTCCTTTTATATCGTTTGGAGGCACTGCGCTCGTATTTAATATGGCTGGCGCGGGGATACTTTTAAATATATCAAAGAGGAAAACAATAAATGCCTGAAAATACAATTATTATCGCGGCAGGAGGTACGGGAGGGCACATCTATCCCGGTATCGCGCTCGCAACGGAGCTCAAGCTAAAAGGGTTCTATCCTGTTTTTCTTGTGCGCAAGAACGATCTTTGCAAGGGTATACTTGAAAAAGAAGGTTTTGGGTATTATGAGGTACCTGCTATGGGCTTGCCAAGGACTTTGAGCATGGGCCTTCTTAAATTACCTTTCGTATTAATGAGCGGTTTCGGCACCACTCTGGCTCTTGTAAGAAATGTAAAGCCGCGCGTTGTTGTAGGAATGGGCGGCTGACGTGTCTTTTCCAGCTGTTATCTGCGCTAAAATACTTGGTATTCCTACAGTTATACACGAACAAAACGCGCTTCCCGGGCTTACGAACAGGCTGCTCTCAGCCTTTGCGGGCATTGTCGCCGTAAGCTTCGCTAGCTCTAAAAAGTATTTCCCAGCTGGAAAAACTGTGGTCACAGGCAATCCGGTCAGGAAAGATCTGTTCAAAAAACCGTCAAAGTCTACATACGAGAGCTTCGGCCTTTCCGAAGGGAAATTCACGGTACTTGTTTTTGGGGGGAGCCAGGGCGCGTCAAAGATTAACCGGGCCGCGATCGATTCTTTTCAGTATCTCGCCGGCATAAAAGAAAAAATACAATTTTTGAACATTTCCGGCAGGAATGACCACGAACAAATTGAAAAAGAGTACATCTCAAATGGTATTCCCGGCAGCGTAATAGCTTACACGCATTCCATGGGAGATGCGTACGCAGTTGCCGACCTTATTATATGCCGCGCGGGCGCCACCACTGTAGCCGAACTAAAAATCCTTAATAAGAGGTCAATTTTAATACCTTTCCCTTTTGCCACCGCCAATCACCAGGAGTTCAACGCCAAGGCGCTAGAGAAGGAAGGTTTGGCTAAAATAGTAATTGAAAAAGACCTGAACGCGCGGATGCTCGCAGGAATCATATCAGAATCTTTTGCTTCGGCAAAGAAATTAGATGATTTTAAGATACCCGCCTCATTCCCCCAGGAACTGCTCGCAGCAGAAGTTGTCAAATCCCTCCGCTAACCTGCCGTGACCTTCGTATCAACAAACGTTACTATATTTAAGCGTGTGAAAAACGTCAGTATCCTTGAGAGAAAAAGTATACAAGCTCGAATCAATATTTGTAATAATGTGAACATGAACAAACAATACAGTGCGCCGGACTTTTTAAAAAAATGTAAATAGTGTTGCCAGGGGGAGGGCTTTATGAGCAATAAAATACTTGTTTTAGGTGCGTCGGGAAATATAGGGACTTTCCTTGTACAAGATCTTCAAAAGATGAAAGCTGACTTCATAGCCGGCGTGCCTGATCCGGAAACAGAGAAAATGAAGAAACTTAACATTAACACTGTCACTTTAGATTTCAACGATCAGCAGTCGCTTGAAAAGGCCATGAAAGGCATAGATACATTGTTCCTGCTTCTGCCGATGGTTGAACCCATGGGCAGATGGGCCAGGAACATAATTGAAGCGGCACAGAAAAGCGGGATAAAGTTCATTTTGAGATCTTCCGTCATAGATTCCAGCCCTGAATCGCGGCATTTCCTGTTCATGATACACGGGCATATTGACAAGATGGTGCGCGAAAGCGGTATCTCGTTCTGTATAGTCCACCCTAACTCGTTCATGCAAAACTTCGTAGTTTACCATGCTGACGTGATCAATAAAGAAAACGCCTTCTTTTTCTCTCACGGGAACGTGCCCATAAGCTATGTTGATGTGCGCGACATAGCTGCGGCAGACGCTGAAATCCTTACTAATACGGCTGCCAATGATTACAGGGATTATACAATAACCGGCCCAACAGCAGTAACGGACCGGGAGATAGCCAGGATACTGTCCAGGGCAGCGGGCAGGGATATCAAATACATTCCTCAGGTAGAAAGCCAATACACGGAAGGACTGCGTTCTGCCGGAATGTCGGAGTGGGATATAGAGGTTTATCTCAGTCTTGAGCACCACGCGAGGGAAGGCAGCAGAACAGTTGTAACGGACGATTTCTACAGGGTAGTCGGAAGACTGCCTATATCATTTGAGCAATTCGCCAGTGACTATGCGAATACCTGGAAAAAAGTGGCTGCCGAAGTAAGATAATTAATAAACCTAATCCTATGCGGCTCTACCCTATAAGGGTTGACAGATCAAGTTAAAAAATATATAAATATACATGTAGTTCATTTCTGATGGGGGAGCGGGGAAAATGTCGGGAACCGAGGGGAAGTCGGCTGAGTTTGTTCGTTGTACAATAATAACTCATAACATCCATAGTATGAAACCACGCTGTAATGCAGTGTGGATTTTTTCATTTTGGAGAATAATCCAGTAAACATCGCTTTTTGTCAGCCGGAGCGGTATAAGAAAGACTTGTGAGTGGAAAAACAGCCGTACTCATCCGGGGGAGGTGGTACGGTTGTATTTTTTGTAGCATGGCGCGTCGCATGTGAATGACAGGCTTTTAAGAATTTGATATAATATAGTATCAATTTAGGTTAGAAGCATATTACAAAAGTTCAGGTCAACGGCACACGCCGAAACGGCGTGTGATTTTTTATAAGGGGACAAATGAGTTATATAGATGAGATAAATAAGAGAAGGACATTCGCGATAATAAGCCATCCTGACGCGGGTAAAACAACGCTAACGGAGAAATTCTTGTTGTTTGCGGGAGCCATCCAGAGCGCGGGAGCCGTAAAATCTCACAAGATCGTAAAAAGTACTGTTTCTGACTTTATGGAGATCGAGCGGCAGCGCGGTATCTCAGTGGCTTCAGCAGTGATGAGTTTTGAGTACCGCGACCTGAAAATAAATTTGCTGGACACGCCGGGCCACAAGGATTTCGCGGAAGACACATATAGGACGCTAACGGCTGTAGACAGCGTGATACTGGTGGTTGACAGTGTAAAAGGCGTTGAGGAGCAGACCGAGAACCTCATGAAAGTCTGCCGGATGAGGAACACTCCGGTTATCATTTTCGTCAATAAACTTGACCGCGAAGGCCGTGATGCGTTCGATCTGCTTGACGAGCTTGAGAGCAAGCTCTCTATTAAGGTGTGCCCCCTAAGCTGGCCTATAGGACGTGGCGCAGATTTTAAAGGCGTTTACAGCCTGCACGAAAAGAGTTTGCATCTTTTTAACCCCAATCAAACGAGTTCGGATGACAAGGTGTCCATACTGGACCTGCAAAGCAAACAACTTGAAGATAGTATAGGCCAACGCCCCGCCGCGCAGCTGCGTGAAGACTCCGCATTGCTTTCCGGCGTTTACGGCTCATTTGAAAAAGAGCGTTATATTTCGGGCGAAACAGCCCCGGTGTTCTTCGGCAGCGCCTTGAACAATTTTGGGGTAAGGGAACTGCTTAATACGTTCGTAGAATTGGCTCCCTTACCGGGCCCCATGAAAGCTGAAACCCGCACGGTTAGCCCCGAAGAAGAAAAATTCAGCGGTTTCGTGTTCAAGATACACGCCAACCTTGACCTGCGCCACCGCGACAGGATAGCGTTCTTCAGGATCTGCTCCGGCAGGTTCGAGAGGAACAAGTTCTACCGCCACGCGCGCCTGGGGATTGACCTTCGTTTCGCTAACCCGACAAGTTTTCTCGGGCAAAAGAAAGATGTCATAGAAGAGGCTTACCCCGGCGACGTGATAGGCCTTTATGACAGGGGCAATTTTAAGATTGGCGACACGCTGACAGAAGGTGAAAACCTCGTGTTCCACGGTATACCAAGCTTTTCTCCCGAGATATTCAAAGAGCTCATAAACACCTCGATGATGAAGGCCAAGCAAATGGAAAAAGGCGTCAAACAGCTTACGGACGAGGGTGTGGCACAGTTGTTTTCTTTCAGGCACGGCAACCGCAGGATAATCGGGACGGTCGGCCAGCTCCAGTTCGAGGTTATACAGTACCGATTGAAACACGAATACGGCGCGGATTGCCGGTTCGAGCCACTCAACTTTCACAAAGCCTGCTGGATAACTTCCGAGAACCCAGCCCAGTTCGCGGATTTCTGCAACTACAAAGCCGACCACATAGGGTTAGACAAGGACAATAACATCGTTTTCTTCGCTGAATCCGAGTGGCTGCTGCATCATTACATGGTTCAATACCCGGATATCAAGTTCTATTTTACTTCCGAATTCAAGTCCGCGGCTAACTGATAAAATGACCGTCATTGCGAACCCGGGGTGAAGCAATCTCGTTTTCTGAAGAAACAACAAGATTCCCGCGTCGTCCCGCAAGGCGGGACTCCTCGCAAGGAGACCTAAAAAATGGTTTTTCAACAGCCTAAAATTTGGTAGAATATAGACTATGAAAACAATACTTGTTACCAACGATGACGGGATCTACGGGCCCGGGCTGAACCCCTTAGTTAGAGAGCTAAAAAAGTTCGCGAAGGTTATTGTAGTTATTCCTGACCAGGAAAGGTCTGGCACCAGCCATTCGCTTACCCTCCACAAACCCATACGCATTCAAAAAGTAGCTCCGGACACTTATCTCGTAAACGGCACGCCCGCTGACTGTACGCGGTACGGTGCTCTAAAACTCGTGCCCGGAGGTGCGGACGCTGTAATATCCGGCATAAATTCCGGACCGAATTTCGGCAATGATGTCAACTATTCCGGCACCGTTGCGGGTGCCCGCGAAGGCTGCATGCTGGGCATACCGTCCATAGCTGTCTCGGTGGCCGAACCGATAAGCGGAAACTTCAATATAGCGGCAAAAATATCGGCAAAAATGGTCAAGAGCATACTGGCACGGCCTCTCCCGCAAAAGATATACCTCAATGTGAACATCCCTAAAAAACCAAAAGGCTTCAGGATAACCTTCCTTGGCAAACGCATATATGATGAACAGATAGACTGCCGCACCGACCCCAGAGGGCGCAAGTACTACTGGCTTTCAGGTAAACCGGTTTTGGAAGCGCAAGGGGCCGGAACGAACATAGATGAAGCCCAAAAGGGTTATGTTTCAATAACGCCTTTAAAGATAGACCCTACAGCCAGAGAACTATTTAACGACTTCAAAGCTTGGGCAAAGGCGTTGAAATAGCTTGCCCCATACAAGTTGAAAAGTCCCTCAAAAAGAGATAGAATCTAGTCGTTATGTTTGATAGTAACTGGGAGAAAAAATGCCGTCAAAACTGACACAAGGTGTCATCCCCGAGTGTCGCAGATCCGCCGGCTGTTTGGCGGGCCCAAATCTGGGATCAAGCCGTATATAAAGCCACATTGCGTCGAGCGCGGTGTGGTTTTTTCAATTCTATGCACTCAAAGTAGCTGCATATCGATCCTACGCAAGAAATATTCCTCAGATCAGAGGCTAAAATGGATAAGGACATCGAATCTATCAGCGAAGAAAGGAGAAGATAATGTCCTTAATGATTAGAAAAAAGGGTGTATGAATTGAAGAACACGAAGATAATATTTTTTGTAATAGTGTTCATGGCCCTGGCTGCGCTGCCGCTGGTACTGCAAAAAAAAGATGGGTCTTACAAGTTTTATAAATACAAGAACGACAATACCTCGGCCTCGAACGAAGGGGCGTTCTCGTACGTAAATGAGAAAGCCAAACAGCTTAAATATGGCCTGCCCGCGATATTAAAGTATGTCAAAGAAGACGTAAAGAACGAGAATTACCGGGGGTATCTCAGGGGCGCGGTGGGAACGCTCTGGTCAAAAGCGGGCAACGACGCCGACAAATGCGTCCTGACGATGGAATTATTGAAATACGCGAAGATAAAAACAAGACTGATGAAAGACAAAGAGGGGTATTTCATCCAATATATGAATGACAAAGCCTGGCGCGCGTTCTACCCTCTGGCCGACAGGGAAGAACAGCAGGCCGAAGAGATCAGCGGTATTCCCGAACAGGACAGGCATAAGGTAGAAATAATTGTAAGATGCTACAGCGATGAGGAGCGGTTCAAGGACGATATTGTTTACAAGAATGATACGGCGTATTTTGTTGATAAAAAGAATATTTTCAAGTGGGCAAAAGAGGACAGCGGAAAGGGGGAGCCTTGTTTATTTATAGGCGATACCGTGCTGAAGGGCAGCGGAGACTTAAGCCGTATCAAAAAAGCCGTTATCATTTTTAACATTTATTCTCCCGGCAGTGAAAAAAGAACGTACGAAAGAACGTTATTCGACGTTAACAGGGAAGCAGGCCACCGCAAAGGCAGCGTTAAAGACGTATATTCGTTCGTCATATTGCCGAACTGCGTTGACGGGCCTGTGTTCAACAGAGAGGCAGGACTGGCCGGGGCATTCAGGAAAAAAATGCCGGAGGTTCAAAAGGCCGCGCTTAGAGGCTATTTCACGGGCCTCGGTTACGCGGTAATTACGGACGTGGCGGTCAAGAACATCCTTAAATATACCGGAGGGAACGCCTTTTTTGTTTCTCCCAGGATAATAATCTCCGCGACTGAAGTGGATGAAACGAAAGGCAGGCGGTCAATTGCCTGCAGCCTGGATATCTTGAAAAACGATATGCGCGTCGAAGCCGATGAGCCAAAAAAGATAAACATGATGCGCGGTATATCGGATAACGCCATCGCTGGGTTCTGCATGAACATAGTTTCCCGAAAGGAGTGCGTCACCGCGACCAATATATTCGATAAGTATTTCAAGACGAAGCCCGCGGCCCCAAAAGAAACACACAACGAGCCGGCGGCGGCGAACGAGGCCGACATAAATATAAATAAACTGGCCATCTCGGTCCCCTGCCAGCTGGTCTATGACCTGTATATTGAAGACAAGAATTACAGGATGGACCTGTACTTAAGAAAAACCAGGTTCAGCCCTTTTTTCGAGTGGGTCATAACCCCCGGGAATATTATGAGCAGTTTTAACGGAGAATTCCCGGCCAGGGCCGTTAACAAAATGGACGAAATGACGGTAAACGGCAAGTTCAAGCCTCAGGATAAATTTATCTGTGCCGTAAATAACGAGAGCGGGTCCGCGAAAAAGTGTTTTGAAGCGCTCGGCATGAAGCGGAACGACAAAAAAGAAGATTGTCAGATTGTGATCGACGGGAACCTGGAAACTATCAGGGTCGAAGTTTATACCGATAAAAAAGGCGGCGAACTGTGGGTGACCGGCAACGACAAATACGCCGTTATCCTGAAAGTAGTGTCGAACAAATACAGCAACCAGTTGAAAGCGGTAAATAATTATAATGTGCTCAGCAAGATCAGCGGCGACGTTATCGACAAGAGGACAAGGGAGAAAATAAACAGCGCCGAGATCAAGATAGAAGGCGCGGACTATGACAAACCGGCCGCGGCCGGCGGCAGTTTTACTATAAACCTTTATAAAACGCACCCGCTAACCGAGAATTCCATTTTTATGCTGATAGATAATTCCAGCAGCATGAACGATGCCATAAAGGGAAGCAAGGACGGCATGCCCAAAAATAAGATGGTCGAAAACACGGCTTCGGATTTGATAAAAAAACTTCCCGTGAACGCCGAGATGATACTGCATGATTTTATGAGCATAGATTACACGCAGGAAAGGCCGTTCAGTTTCAATAAAAATATTCTCCTGAACATGCTATCGAAGAACAGCGACTTTCCAGGCACGCCTCTCGGGAGTTCCGTTCATAAAATTATCGATATGCTGAAGAACTACGCGACAGGCAGGAACCAGAGGGTTATCGTGTTGACCGACGGGGACAGCAGCGACGCGGGTAAAACAATGGCAAGCGAATACAAAAAAACCGGCTCCAACATACCTTTTTACACCATAGGGTTCGGCGTTGAGCCAGGGAGCAAGGCTGAAAATGAGCTTAAAGCGGTCGCGGAGGCCAGCGGCGGGAAATACATGCGGGTGGAAGACATAAACCAGCTGCAGGAAGCGTTTACCAGTTTTTCCGGGCTCGCGGACGGAAAAATAAAGATCAAGGCGAACGGTTATAAAGTGCTGGAAAAAGAGCTGAAAATAAGCAACGGGAAAAGCCAGATGGTATTCGAGCTTGAAAATGAAAACGCGGGCGCGAACGGCAATACAGCCGGGGGCAATAACGACAGGGTGCTGGTGCTGTCCGGGAACAATCTGTCCATGCTCGGAGACCTGGGGATTAGCGGCGCGGCAAAAAAACTGATAAACGACAGGCTGTTATCCGACAAGAATATTCAAATATTACTGCCAAAAAGCATGGTCGCCTTTAATTCCGTTCCAACGATAGGCTGGTGGGAAATAAATTCAATTACCGGAGAAATAACCGGGGTGACGGGAGACGGACTGCACGGAGCGGCTGCGAATGCGGCGGCGGAATACGCATCCGGAGGGACGGAAGGCGGGAATACTGCTTCAGTCGCAAACGGTAATGATAACGGGCCCAAAAAGGTTAAGGAAAATGACAGTTTGATTTCGGACATGGCGGGATTGTTCGAAAGCATCGATAAAAACGCTCCATTGCATTCGCGGACAGAAAAATGGCTTGATGAACTTGACAAATACACTTTCTGGTTTTCAGAAAATATTTTTAACGACTTGAAGAATAAAGGCATAGCCTTTGACAGGAAATACTCCAGGAAGGTCATGGACGCCGTTTCAGAAGCGTTGAAAAGCCGGGACATGAGACCCTTTTACGACGCTATGGCAGCCGTGGCTAATCAGTGAGTTTCCTGGCATTAGGGAGATTGTTAAATTTAGTATCAATTGATTGTCTTCGCGAGGTCATCGCAGATGACCGTGGCGATCTAGATGTTTGCTTTCAAAATCGTTTTGAGATTGCTTCCCGCCACTACACCCAGGCGGACAAGCTGCTTCTCTCGCAAAGGCAACCAAACCAAGATAACCGCCCAGCAAGCCGAAGATCCGGCAGGCGGGCTAAGCGGAAATTAGCAAAAAAGCGTCGTGTAAAGACAGGAAAAAACAATGGACAAAAAATTCAAGATAGTTTCCAGTTTTAAGCCGGCCGGCGACCAGCCCGAAGCTATTGATGAGCTAACCCGCGGCGTGGTTGAAGGCAAAAAGAACCAGGTACTGCTTGGAGTAACAGGCTCGGGCAAGACTTTTGTGGCGGCAAACCTTATTGAAAGGGTGCAGAAACCGGCGCTTATTATTTCTCCAAACAAAATACTCGCGGCCCAGCTTTACGCGGAGTTCAAGACTTTTTTTCCGGAGAACGCTGTTGAATATTTTATCTCTTATTACGACTACTACCAGCCCGAGGCCTACATCCCTTCGACAGATACCTACATCGAGAAAGACTCATCTATAAACGACCACATAGACCGACTAAGGCTCAAAGCCACAACCTCGCTTCTAGAAAGGAGGGATGTTATTGTTGTGGCTTCAGTGTCCTGCATTTATAACCTTGGCTCGCCCGGGGAATACCTCAAGCAGTGCGTACGCATAGAAAAAAATTCTACCACCAACCTTCACGGCCTGCTTGCCGGCCTTGTCGCTATTCATTACGAGCGAAACGATATCGAGTTCCTGCGGGGCAAGTTCCGGGTGCGCGGGGACACCGTAGAGATATTTCCGGCCTACCTTGAGACGGCAGTAAGGGTGGAGCTTTTCGGCGACCGCATTGAGCGCATAAGGGAATTTAACCCTTTGACGGGAGACGTGCTGGCCGAAAAGGAAAGGGCTTACATTTATCCCGCCCGCCACTTTGTTATTACAAGGCCCGAGCTTGAGGCGGCGATAACTAATATCGAGTCCGAGCTGGAAGTGCGGCTTGATGAACTTAAAAAACAGGATAAACTTCTCGAAGCCCAGAGGATAAAACAGCGTACGAATTACGATATCGAGATGCTCAGGGAGACAGGGTTCTGTCACGGTATAGAGAACTATTCCAGAATACTTTCAGGCCGGCCGGCCGGTTCAAGGCCCGCCTGCCTTATAGATTACTTTTTCGCCTCGCCCGATATAGCAGGCGATTTCCTGACCATAATTGACGAGTCTCACATAACCGTACCGCAGATAGGCGGCATGTACGCGGGCGACAGGAGCAGGAAGCAGAACGCTGGTTGATTTTGGTTTCCGGCTTCCTTCGGCGCTGGATAACAGGCCGCTGAAATTTCCTGAGTTCGAGGGGCTGACGGGCCAGACAATATTTGTTTCGGCAACGCCCGGGCCCTATGAACTTGGAAGAACAAAGGGCGAGGTTGTTGACCTTGTTATCCGCCCGACGGGCCTGATAGACCCTGCCGTTGAGATACGCCCCATTGATAACCAGATAAACGACCTTATAAAAGAAATAACGGCCTGCGTGGAAAAGAAAGAGCGCGTGCTTGTAACGACGCTTACAAAAAGGACTTCCGAGGACCTGTCTGCCTATCTGGAAGAAAAGAAATTCAAAGTGCAGTACCTCCATTCGGATATCGATTCGCTTAAGAGAATAGAGATACTAAAGCACCTGAGGCAGGGCAAGTTTGATGTGCTGGTTGGAATAAACCTCCTGAGGGAAGGCCTCGACCTTCCTGAAGTGGCGCTCGTCGCTGTGCTAGACGCCGACAAGGAAGGTTTTCTGCGATCTGAAACGACGCTCATACAGATATGCGGCCGGGCAACGCGCAACATTGAAGGCAGGGTAATACTCTACGCCGACAAAATGACGGGTTCCATGAACAGGGCGATATCCGAGATGAACCGGCGCAGGATTAAGCAGCTGGAGTACAACAAAATAAACAACATTACCCCCAAGACCATCATAAAAGCCATCCACGACTTTGATGAGTTCCAGTATAAGGCGAAAGAGGAAGGGCTGAAATATATGGTCAAAGAAGACGCAGGAGAGTATGTGACCAAAGGCAACCTTGACAATGTCATCAGGGACCTTGAAACACAGATGAGGAACGCCGCGGATAACCTCGACTTCGAAACCGCGGCTGTTCTAAGGGACAGGGTAATAATTTTAAAAGAGATGAAAGTGGGAAAATCAAAAAGGAAATGATATAATAAACCCGGCCTGACAAGGTTCTTAAAGGCTGAAAATAATGCGTGAATAATTCGATTTATGCTAGTTAACAAGGATACCATGGGGGTGCCTTATGAAAGTATTGGTTGTCGACGATGAATCGTTTGTAAAAGACAGCATTGTGAGGTTCCTGACGAGGTTAGGACACGCGCCTATGGGCGCAGAGAATGGGGCCAGGGCTATAGATCTATATAAAGCGCAAAGGCCTGACATGGTTTTGCTGGACATATTGCTTCCAAACATCAAAGGCGACGAGGTCTTTAAGGCAATAAAGAGCTTTGACAAGGAAGCGAATATATATTTTATTACGGGCTCGAGCAAGGAATACGAAAAAGTTCAGGAACTGCACGCCAACGGTTATTTCATGAAGCCTATTGAACTCGGCACAATAAAGAAAATTATCGACGGGCGCAGCCGAAAAGCTGAATAAAATAACGCATCAAAAGGCTCATAAAAAACTATGGAACAGATCAAGAACATCATACGGCTTGCTTTAAAGGAAGACTATGCGTGGCACGACGTTACGTCGAGGGCGACTATCCCGGAAAAGAAATTCATTACAGCAGACCTGGTGGCGAAAGATAGCGGTGTTATTTGCGGTGTCGAAATAGTCAAAGAAGTGTTCAAGATGCTTGATACAAAAAGCTGCACCAAAGCTTTTGTGGCTGATGGAACAAAGGTTGCTAAGGGGAAAATTATCGCCAGGGTGGCGGGGCCTGCGAAGGACATATTGGCCGGCGAACGCACAGCGCTGAACTTTTTACAGCACCTCTCCGGTGTTGCCACTCTGACCCATAAGTTCGTTGAAAAGACCCGGGGCACGGGCGCGAAAATATATGACACGCGAAAGACGCTTCCAGGCCTGCGTTCGATCGAAAAATACGCGGTTACCTGCGGGGGCGGCTATAACCACAGGATGAACCTCTCGGACATGGCCCTTATTAAAGATAACCACATAAGCGCTGTGCGTGATATAGGAGATGCGGTTAAAAAAATAAGGAAGAACCGCCCGTCGCTCAAAATAGAAGTTGAGTGTGATACCCTTAGCCAAGTAGATGACGCCCTGGCCGCCGGCGCTGATATTATAATGCTGGATAATATGAGCGTGTCTGATGTAAAAAAAGCTGTAACGAAAGTTAGGAAATATAAGGGCCCCCATTCAAAAAGGTCACCTGAGATAGAAATATCCGGAGGCATAAACCTTCTTACCGTGGCAAAATATGCAAAAACCGGATGCGACCGCATCTCCGTTGGGGCGCTCACCCATTCCGCCCCGGCGCTTGATATTAGTTTAGAGATCAAACG
The DNA here is from genome assembly GCA_963794945.1 of Endomicrobiales bacterium. Classification (GTDB taxonomy): domain Bacteria; phylum Elusimicrobiota; class Endomicrobiia; order Endomicrobiales; family CAWCFT01; genus CAWCFT01. The sequence goes on along the minus strand of CAWCFT010000011.1, from coordinate 40,577 downwards.
CAGTAAATAACATGCAGCAAAAAATAGTTGAGATTTTAACACTTACGCTTACCACTTATCCCTTAACGCTGAAGTAACCATATGCATATACTTGAGATACTAAAACCCAGCGAGTTCGTGTCCGGTGAAGAGATAGCCCGTCTCTTGAAAATTTCCCGCGCCGGGGTGCACAAACAGATACAGAAGCTCAGGAACGCCGGGTACGGCATCACCGGCACAAACAGATCGGGCTACATTCTGCTTTCCAGGCCTGACATCGTTACACCCGAAGAACTAAAATATTACTTCAAGAAAGACGGCATACAAAAGCACAATATATTCTATCTGCCGGTTGCCGGTTCAACGCAGGACGAGGCAAAAACTATAGCGGAGAAAAATGCGGATATGCCGGCTATTGTCATCGCTGAGCGGCAAACCGGGTCGTACGGAAAGCGCCGCAGGCAATGGGCATCTCCGGAAGGCGGCCTCTGGTTCTCGCTTATTTTAAAGCCTGAAATTCAGCCTGACAAGATATTGCAGATAACTTTCGCCGCTTCGCTTGCCGTGTGCAGGGCCGTTGAAGTGGCGTTCGGCCTGTCGCCTCTTATTAAGTGGCCGAACGACGTGACGCTTGATGAGAAAAAATTCTCCGGCATTCTTACTGAGATATCAGCCGAGGTGGGCAAGCTTAACTGGGTTGTGATAGGCATAGGCATAAACGTGAACAACGTGATCCCTGAGGAGCTCAGGCAAACAGCGGTAAGCCTTGCGGAGGCGACCGGCGGCAAAGTCAACAGGGCGGAATTTCTGGCCGATGTCATTTCCGAGTTTTACGGCCTGTACGATGTTTTCCTGGAAAAAGGTTTTGCCGGGTTCCAGAACGAATACAACAGCAAGTCGCTGCTGAACAGCGCGGCCGTCAAAATTGACGGCGGGGACGGCATCATAGAAGGGATAGCTCAAAAAGTTGATAGTGACGGCTACCTCTGGGTTAAAACCGGAGGGAACAAACTGGCAAAGATCATTGCAGGCGACATAATCAGCGTGAGGAAAAAATGAATGCCGGAGAATTCCTTGAAATATTGAAGTCCAGGCGGAGCATCAGGAAATTCCTGCCTGATCCGGTCCCCGCGGGCGATATTGAAAAGATAATAACAGCGGCTTCATGGGCGCCCTCCGGGACGAATATGCAGAACTGGGAGTTTGTCATAGCCACATCAAATGAGATCAAAAAGTCTATGAAAGACGCAGTGGAGTCCGAGCTAGCCGAGGTCAGCGAAAAGATAAGCCTCGCGGAGGCAAAGAACGTTTTTAAAACGTACTCGTTGAATTTTACTTTTTTCAACGAGGCGCCGGTTGTCATCGCTGTAATAAAAAAGCCTTATGTTTCCATAACGCAGAAAATAATGAAGCGGTACAATATACAAGTTTCAAAGACATCTGCGGATGTGCAGGGGCCTTCGGCGGCAATTGAGAACCTTATTCTCATGGCGCATGTGCTCGGCTACGGCGCCTGCTGGATGACGGGGCCGCTTATAGCAAGGGAAAAACTGGAGCGGGTGCTCGGAATATCGGCCCCGGATGAACTTATGGCTCTCATCCCGCTAGGCAGGCCGGGGGGGCACGTTCCTCAGGCTTTACCCCGCAAAAATCTGGCTGACATAACCGAGTATGTTTGACATCATGCAGCTCGCGCTGTTGATGTGAAAATAGTTAAATAAACGTGTAATTTCAGATAAAATATTATATAATTCTTAGTAAGCTGAATTTTGGGATCCGGAGCACTGGTAAAGGTTTTACACGTTAGAGCATGTTTTGGCCGTTTTTCTAATATCAGGAGGACCAAAGGATGACATTGAAAAACACTGTTATTTTGCTCAACAGGCCGGAAAAGCACTTTCTGGAGTCATATTATTACCGTAAAATTAGATCAGGTATCGATTCCGCGCTGGCAGGGGCAGGATACACGCTCGTCATGGCCCAGCAGGACGGAAACCTTCCTGAAAATGTTTCTGCGCATACGATGGATAACAGCGGACTGCTGGCTATAGCCCCGCATATACACAGTACAGCCATTGTGGAGCTTGAGGAATCCAACATTCCGGCTGTTCTTATTAATTGTCGTTCTCCGCGTATTGCCTGGGTGGATACCGATAATGTACTCGGCGCGGCCACTATGACGGAATACCTCATAAGCCTCGGGCATAAGAAGATAGTGCTTGTGAACGGTTTTCCTGACAGCCAGAACAGCATTGACCGCCTGAAAGGTTTCAGGCAGGCGCTTGAAAAGAACGGGATTGAATTTGACCCCAAAATGGTCATAAACTGTGATTTCAGCGTTTCCCTTTCTTACGAAAGGATGAAGACTTACCTCACGCACAACAAGGACATGAATTTTACCGCCGTGTTCTGCACTAACGATTACATGGCTGTCGGTGTCATGAGGGCGCTGACTGACGAAAAGATAAGGGTGCCGGACGACATCGCGGTTGTAGGGTTTGACGACCTGGATTTCGCTTCAACATTTTTTACGCCGCTTACAACGTACAGGCAGTCTTTTGACAACCTGGGTTTTCTCGCGGCTAAATTCCTTATAAAACAAATGCAGGGCAAAGCCGACAAGGACCTCCAGGCCGAACTTCTTGGCGAGCTTATCGTAAGGGAATCCTGCGGAGCTAAACTTAAGAAAAAGATGTAATAGCGGAGCGATGACAGCGATGGACGAAAATATAAGCTGGCACCGCAAGGCTGTTATTGAGACGGCCGCCCGGAGCCTTAAAAAAAATAATTTTTCAGTTTACGTAGAAGACAATGCTGAGGCGGCGCTCGCGAGGCTGCTGGAACTCGTGAAGGCCGGAGAAAGCGTGGCCTTCGGCGGTTCTCAGACCGCGCTGGCTCTTGGCATACAGGAAGCGCTGGAAAAACGCGGAGCGGAACTGATAATTCCAAGGCCGGGGATGTCCAGAGAAGAAGTGATGAAAGTCCGCAGGCAAAGCCTCGCCGCGGATGTTTTTATTGCCAGCCCCAACGCGGTGACGCTTGACGGAAAACTTTTGTTCGTTGATAAGATCGGCAATAGGGCCGCCGGCATGATGTTCGGCCCGGCAAAGGCAATAGCCATTGCCGGTTTTAATAAGGTCGTTCCGGATGAGCAGCTGGCTAAAAAGCGTGTGGAGTTCATAGCGGGACCGGTCAACACTAAAAGGCTTAAGCTCAAGACCCCGTGCGCCGAAACAGGTGTTTGCTCTGATTGCTCGTCACCTGACAGGATATGCAACATATCGGTAACGCTTCTTAAAAAACCTTCCTACACTGATTATCACGTTATTCTCCTGCCTGAGGATCTAGGTTACTGAAATGACACAGGAAATAAAAAAAGTTTCGCAAAAAGTCATTCCCAGGCTCTCACGTTACTACAGGATACTTTACGAGTGTTCGGGGCGGGACCTGATATCTTCCAGGGAACTTTCCGATATATCTGGTTATACAGCGGCTCAGGTGCGCAAAGACCTCGCCTGTTTCGGGCAATTCGGCTGTCCCGGCAGGGGCTACAATATAGAAGGGCTCAAGGCGTCGATAAGAAAAATACTCGGACTTGATAGAAAATGGAATGTCGCGCTGGTGGGTGTGGGAAACCTTGGAATGGCGCTCCTGGGTTATAAAGGCTTCAAGGAACAGGGGTTCGAAATAGTGGCCGCTTTCGATACCGACCCCGGCAAACTGGGTAAAATTATTAACGGGGTGGAGATATTTCGCACAGAAACAATGTGTCAGGTCATGATAAAGAAAAAAATAGACATGGCTATACTAACTGTGCCCAGAGAAGCCGCTCAAGGAATGGCGGAAGAGGCGGTCAGGTGCGGTGTTAAGGCTGTTTTGAACTTTGCGCCCATCAACCTCAAGCTTGCCGGCCCCGTCAAGGTCAGGAATATTGACATGTCAATAGAGATCGAGAACCTCTCGTTCCTGATATCAAGACAATAGTGAACGTATAAACGGAGCACAGTTTTTGAGAAAATATAACATAGCCCAAATATCATTCCTTATAGCATGCGGGACCGCGCTTCAGCTGGCGGAAACATTCGTTCCCTTCCCGGTGCCTATACCGGGGTTGAGAGTAGGGCTTGCCAATATTGCCACCCTTCTTGGCATAGTTCTATTCGGGGCTCCCGCGGGTTTTGAGGTGGCTATCTTCCGGCCCATAATAACAAGCCTCATGAACGGCACGTTCCTTTCGCCGGTGCTGTTCCTTAGTTTTACAGGCTCCGTAACAAGCTTTATGGTGATGGCGGCCATATATTACGTGGTGAGGGATACAAGCTCTATTTCCATTATAACGATAAGCATTATAGGCGCGGTGGTGCATAATGTCGCTGAGATCGCCCTGGCATATTTTTGGCTCTTTCATCATAGGGCTGTACTGGTTTTTGCGCCGATCATGGTGCTGTTGGCGGTGATAGGCGGGTATCTGGCCGGATGGTCGACCAAATACGTGCTCGACAGGATAGAACACGAGCAGTTGAACAGCTTCCCGTCTTTTAACGGCCCCGAAGACGCCAAATACCATGTCGACCTGCGCGCGAGCGACAAACTGAAAATATCGGGGGCTTTCGTGCTTGTGCTCAGCACGATAGTGTTAGAATCTGTCTACGCTTACCTGGCGCTGATACTTATCGTGCTTGTCTTGATCTTTGTTTATGGCGATAACAAGAAGGCGGCGGGGTCAAGGGTTTTAAGCCTGTGGGGTATAGTCGTGTTCAGCTTTGTGCTGCCGGCTGTATTTTCCACGCACGGCGCCCCAATTTTGGAGTGGTGGATATTCAAGGTCACTTACAGCGGCATTCTTGAAGGGGCCTTGTTCGCGCTGAGGATCCTTTTTCTGATATTGATCAGCGCCTGGATAGGGGTCACCGACCCGTCCAAACTGTCGCAGGAGCTGGCGTGGATGCTCTCCCCGTTAAAATACTTTCGTTTTTCAGTTGACAGGATACCAAGGATAACATCCCTGTCGCTTTCATTCGTGCCCCTTATATGGGAAAAACTTTCAAAACTCAAACCCAAGACGCTTAAGACGGTGCTTAACACACTCGCAGAATTTTTTGTCGGGCTTGTGGAAACGAAACAGGCGGCCGGTTAAGTGTTTGAGAATTTGACACACCGCTGTAATATTTGTTAAAAAGAATAAACTTTAAGCTCCGCATGGTTTCCCTTTAGCCCCGCGGTTTACTTGTATATATAATTCGTTTGAACTGTTTTGGATATAAATGATACCACTTGGATCAGAAAAACTATTTTCTCTTTTCGGTTTCAGAATAACCGACACGGTCACCGGCACACTTCTTACGGATGCCGTGATACTGGCGCTGGTCTTTCTTGTTTATAAAAGCATATCACTGATACCTGGAAAACTCCAGAGTACCTTCGAGATGCTCATAGAATATTTCTTCTCGACCACAAAAGACATCGCGGGCTCGCGCGCTCCGAGCATATTCCCATGGTTCATGAGCTTTTTCCTTTTCATCTTTACCGCGAACATACTCGGCCTCCTGCCGGGGTACGGGCTTCTGAGCTTTAGAGAGGGCGCAGAGATGATACCGTTTTTCAGGATCCCGTCGAGTGACCTCAATACTACACTGGCTCTTGCCGTGATATCGGTTGTGGCGACGCACGCGCTGAGCATAAAGTTTACCGGTGTGAAGGGCTACCTTAAACGCTTCTTCTCGCTTAGCCCGATACTGCTTTTCGTAGGGCTGCTTGAGCTTGTTGCTGAGGTTACAAAACTTATTTCTTTTTCGTTCAGGCTTTTCGGGAACATTTTCGCGGGCGAGATGGTGCTGGGTAAAGTTTCTTCAATTATGTCGTACGTCGTCCCTTTGCCTTTCCTGGTGCTGGAGATAATAGTAGCCTCGGTGCAGGCGCTGATATTTGCGGCGCTGACAATGGCTTTCATGAGCATATTCACAGAGACGCACGGAGAAGCTCACTAAAATAAGATCAAATATCAAGAATCAAAATGCAAATATATTATAGATAGAATAACTATTAGGTACGATGTATGTTTAACTTTTGATATTTGATTTTTGATACAAGTGTAATTCAAAAGGAGGATGGTATGATATTTACAGTTGCAGGCGGTTTGATCATCGCGATAGGCGGCCTTGGGCCCGCGATAGGAATAGGAATGATAGGCGCTAAGGCAGTTGAGTCTATCGGTAGGAACCCGGAAGCCAGCGGCAAAGTCCTTACGGCGATGCTGCTCGGCATGGCGTTCGCGGAAGCCATAGCGATCTATTCGCTCGTGCTCGCATTCACAAAATGACATCGGCGTCCCGCAACGCGTGATCAACGATGTCATCCCCGAATGATCCTGTCGGGGATCCAGCAGTTAGATTCTGCGATAATAAAAAATAAAGGTAATATTGGAAATACATTATGATGGAAATACTACATCAGTTCGGTTTTGACCTGAAGCTGTTCATAGCCCAAATCATAAATTTCCTGATACTGGCTTGGGTCTTCAAACGCTTTCTCTATAAGCCCATCCTGGCTATATTCAAGGAAAGGGAAGATAAGATAAAGGCGGGCCTTGAGAACGCCGAGAAGGCTAAGGAAGCGCTTGATAATGCCAAGATCGACAGAGAAGCTATGCTCAAGGAAACTAAGACCGAGGCGAACGCGATCATAGAAAACACCAAAAAGATGGCCGAGGATATGCGGCAGGAATTCGCCGCCAAATCCAAGGCCGAGTCCGAGCGCATGGTGGCCGAGGCCAAGGTACAGGCCCAGGCCGAGATGAAAAAGGTTGAGAAAGAAGTCAAGAACATGTCGCTCGACCTGTCGCAGAAGCTGTTGACCGAGGTAATAGGGAAGCTTTTTACCGAAGAAGAAAAACAGAAAATACTCAAGCGGGCAGTAGAGAGCATTCACAAGGACGCGGACAAAATATGAATCCAGCCCATATTGTAGAATTTGGCAGTTTATGTAAAATTAACACTTTATTAGCATGTATCATGTTTGCTTGTCTTGCTAAGACAGGATGGGCTGGATGAAAGACAGCGTTTTGAGGGAACTTGCGTCAATGGCATTTTTGGCCGGGCCGGAAGGCGAGGCCGCGCAGAAGTACGCTCTGGAGACGCTTCCCAAGCGGGACCTCAAAAAGTACATGCTCTATCTGAAGAATGAAACAAGCAAGAGGCGGGTCAGTGTCAGCACTGCAGGCGTGTCCGATGAAGGCACGAGAAAAACGATAGGCGAAGTATTTAAGGGGCGGGATATACGTTATGAGACCGATCCGTCGCTTGGCGCAGGCATGGTGCTTGAACACGGCGACAATATAGTAAGGTTAAGCGTAAAAAATATAATTGAAAGGGCTATTAACGGGATAAAAGAGAACTTATAGTATAGGAATCTAAAAACCTATACTTGATTACGGTGATTTCTAACAACGATTGCGATGATCAAAATCTTGGCTTATTATGTAATCACTGTAATCAATTAGTGCCTGAACGAAGTGAAGGATAAACATGAAACCAGAAGAACTGCTTAAACAGATCGAAGAAAAGTTATTTTCAGTTGAAGTATCTCCCGAGCTTGTCAACCAGGGTATCGTTGATACAGTGGGCGACGGCACGGTGAGGGCGACGGGCCTTTCAAAAGTAGGTTTTGGAGAAGAAGTAGAGTTCGAGGACGGGTCCAGGGGGCTCGTTTTCAACCTCGACGAGGATTACGTATCCATTATTCTTCTTTCAGATGCCCGTGACATCACGGAAGGGATGAAGGTCAAGACTACCGGCAAGGTGCTTGGCGTAATGGTATCCGAAGAACTTATAGGAAGGGTGATAAACCCGCTGCAGGTTCCTCTGGACGGCAAAGAACTCAAGAATACCGGCAGGTTGTACCCGCTTGAAAGCCCGGCCCCGAAAGTTATCGACAGGCAGCCGGTAAAGGTACCGTTAAAGACCGGTATCAAAGCCCTGGACGCCATTATTCCCATAGGCAGAGGGCAGAGAGAGCTTATCATCGGCGACAGGAACACGGGAAAGACAGCGATAGCGCTCGACACTATAATCAACCAGAAAAAAATGGATTTGGGGCTTAAGAAAGTAATCTGCATTTACTGCGCCATCGGCCAGAAGAACAGCAGCGTCGCAAAGACCATAGCGAAACTTCAGGAAGAAGGCGCGATGGACTACACGATAGTCGTAGCGGCGAGCGCGTCCGACCCGGCGGCACTTCAGTACATAGCCCCGTTCGCGGCTTGTGCGATAGGCGAATACTTCATGAACGAAGGTGAAGACGTGCTTGTGGTTTATGACGACCTCACGAAACACGCCTGGGCATACAGGCAGATATCGCTCCTCTTAAAAAGGCCGGCTGGCAGAGAAGCTTACCCGGGCGACATATTCTACCTGCACTCGAGGCTTCTGGAGCGCTCGGCGAAATTATCCGATGAACGCGGGGCCGGGTCATTGACCGCACTTCCTATTATAGAAACCCAGGCCAATGACGTCTCGGCTTACATTCCTACAAACGTTATATCAATCACCGATGGACAGATATACCTGGAAACAGACCTTTTCAATGCCGGGCAAAGGCCGGCAATAAATGTCGGGCTCTCGGTCTCGAGGGTCGGCGGCAACGCTCAGACCAAAGCCATAAAACAGGTTGCAGGGCCGCTGAAGCTCGAGCACGCGCAGTTCAGGGAGCTGCAGGCCTTCGCCCAATTTGGTTCAAACTTAGACGAGGCTACTCTCAACAGGATAGAGAGGGGAAAACGCATAACGGAAGTGCTCAAGCAGCCGCAGTATGCGACGATAGATGAAGCTTCGGAGATACTTGTGCTCTACTCGGCAACCTCCGGGCTTCTCGATGACATACCGCTTGAGAACCTGCGAAAATTCGAAGACGACCTGATAGTATATTTCAAGCTCGAACAGAAAGAACTCTGCGCGGGCATATGCACAGGCGCAAAGATCGAAGAAAGCACACTTGCGGGACTCAATGCCGCAATAAAGAAATTCAAGCAGTCAAGATAAATAAGGCGATATCAAATATCAAGGATCAAAACTCAAAAATTAAGACTATTTATCTCAAAGATGTTAACCTAAATTTTGATATTTAACTTGACAATTCTCCGTGCTCGTTGCGGGGTTACCGAATTTATCTTCTCCCCTGGCGGGAGAAGGTGGGGATGAGGGGGCTGAATAAAAGTTACATTTAAAAGCTCACCCTCACCTCAATCCTCTCCCATCTAAGGGAGAGGAAGAAAGACAAAATTCATCTGATACCGCCCAGCTTGCTGGGCGGAGGTTAATTTTTGATTTAACAAGGAAGATATGGCAGGCAACTTAAAGGAACTCAAATCCAGGATAAAGACCGCCAAGAACATATCCCAGATTGCGAAAGCGATGGAGATGATATCGGCGTCTAAGATCAGGAAGGCAAAGCAGTTTGTTGAGAACAACAGGCCTTATACTGAGAAACTTGTCGATATGCTCGAGAAGATACTTTACGGTGTTGACACTTCGCTTATCGACAGCCCTTACGTCAGGCCAAAAGCCGCCGGCAAGAAGCTGGTCATAGCTGTTTCCCCGGACCGCGGCTTATGCGGTGCGCTCGTTGAGAATATAACAAAGAAACTCGCAGGCTACAACCCCGCCGAGTATATGGTCATCACTGTCGGTAAGAAGATCGAAAGGTACATGGCCAGGCACGGTTTTGACGTGAAAGCTTCTTTCCCCATGGGAACGAAGCTGCCCAGATACGATTTCATCTATCCGATACTGGAAGTAATGGACAAGCTTTACATAAGCGGCGAGGTGTTTGAGGTCAGCGTGCTTTACGCGGACTTTAAGAGCATTTTCACGAATGTCCCGGTGATAAAGAAGCTTCTGCCGGTTACTTTCGACCCCAAGACCGAAACCGTGCCCGTGGCCGGATACAAGTATGAACCCGTCGCGGGAGTGTTGCTGGAAGATATAATACCGTACTACACTGAAGTCAGGCTTTACAACTGCCTGCTCAACGCCTACACGTCGGAACAAGCCGCGCGTATGGTCGCCATGCAGAACGCAAAGAACAACGCTATCGATATAACAGAGTTCTTCACACTTTCTTACAACAAGCTTCGCCAGGAAAAGATAACTAACGAGATACTGGATATCACGAACGTAATGAGCGCATAAAACGAAATTGTGTTAAAAGGAAGAGATAAACCATGAAAAATGATCCGAATGCAGTAGGCGGCGAAGGCGTTATTATCAGAGTCCAGGGAACTGTCGTTGACGTGAGATTCAATAAAGAAGTGCCGGAGATATACGAGGCGCTTGAAGCCGACCTTGATAACGAAAAAAAACTAATTTTCGAAACAGAATACCAGCTGGAAAATTTCGAGGCGAGGACTATAGCCCTTGGCCCCACGTTCGGCCTGAAACGCGGTACTAAAGTACGGCGTACCTACAGGCCCCTTAGGGTCCCGGTGGGGGAAACGACGCTGGGACGGGTGTTCAACGTGCTTGGTGAAACCATAGACGGCCTGGCCCCACTGAATAAAGAAGTAAAGACCGACCCAATTCACAGAGCATCTCCTTTACTTTCCGAACAGCGGACAAAACCGGAAATGCTTGAGACCGGGGTAAAGGTGATAGACCTTATATCGCCGTTCACGAAAGGCGGCAAGATAGGTATATTCGGCGGAGCGGGTGTAGGAAAAACGGTTATAGTAAAAGAACTGATAAGGAACATAAGTGTATATTATAAAGGCCACTCGGTTTTCGCCGGCGTCGGTGAGCGCACGAGGGAAGGCAACGACCTTTGGATCGAGATGAAGGAAGCAAACGTCCTTGAAAAAACCGTCATGGTGTTCGGCCAGATGGAGGAGCCGCCCGGAAACAGATTGAGGGTAGCCCTTACGGCGCTTACTATGGCAGAATATTTCCGTGACGAAAAAAAAGAAGATGTATTGTTGTTCATTGATAACGTGTTCCGTTTCGCCCAGGCAGGAAGCGAGGTTTCGGCGCTTCTGGGCAGAATGCCATCAGCCGTGGGTTACCAGCCGACGCTGGCACACGACTTGGGAGAACTCGAAGAGCGCATTACGTCAACCCAGAACGGTTCGATAACATCGGTACAGGCTGTATATATCCCTGCAGACGATTATACCGACCCGGCGCCTGTCACCATATTCGGACACCTTGACGCGACCGTATCGCTCGAGCGTTCCATAGCTGAGCAGGGCCTCTATCCGGCTGTCAGCCCGCTCACATCTTCTTCTAGGCTGCTCGACCCTAATACAGTGAGCCCTGAACATTACAAGGTAGCCAACGACGTCAAAAGGATACTGCAGAGGTATAAAGACCTGCAGGATATTATCGCTATTCTTGGTATAGATGAACTCTCGGATGAAGACAAGCTTACAGTTTCAAGGGCCAGGAAGATACAACGTTTTCTTACCCAGCCGATGTTCGTTGCGGAGGCTTTCACGGGTATGGCTGGCAAGTTCGTAAAGATCGAAGACACAATAAAAGGCTTCAGGGAAATAATAGAAGGCAAGCACGACGCCCTGCCTGAACAGGCGTTTTTCATGGTAGGTACTATAGAAGAGGCGGTGGAAAAAGGTGGACGCAAATAAAGTATTAAACATCGAGATACTTTCACCCGAGGGGCTGATCTATAAAGACACCGCGGGAGAGATAATGATACCTACAGTCCAGGGAGAGATAGGAATTCTTCCCGGACATATATCTCTTATAGCCAAGGTCTCAGAAGGCGAGATAAAGATAAATGCCGGAGATAAATCAGTATTTTTTACAGTGATAGGCGGCTTCCTTGAAGTCCTTAATGATAAGGTAAGCGTGTTGGCCGACCATGCTGTCCGCTCTGAAGAGATAGAATCTCAGAAAGCCGAAGAAGCCCGCAATAGGGCAGAGACTCTGCTGAAAGAAAAACACGGTAAGCGCGAATTCGCTTATTTGGAAAAAGATCTAAGAAGGTCTATCGTTGAGTTAAAGATATCGCAAAAATACAAGAAAAAACGGTAGAAAAACAAGTCGCCCGCACAAAGTACAATAATAGTTGAAAATCTTAAAAATATTTGGTATTATCTTATCTCGAACGGCAAAAGCCGCTATGATGTATTAGCGGTTTTTGACTTTAATAAACACACTCGGGGATTATTTCCAGGGTCCCACAGCCCGTAAGGGCGTGGGCTGGGAAAGTGTGAACCGCGTGGAGGCCCGGCCGCATAAAGCGGGAAAAACCAAAGGAGACAGCAGTATGTCCAACATTTCGATGAAAGCCTTGCTAGAGGCAGGGGTCCACTTCGGACACCAGACGCGCAGATGGAACCCGAAAATGGCCAAGTTCATTTTCGGCACTCGCAACAAGATCCACATCGTTGACCTGCAGAAAACCGTCAAAGAACTCAAAAAAGCCTACAAATACGTCAGGGATTCTGTGATCGAAGGCAAAACAGTGCTCTTCGTAGGCACAAAGAAACAGGCCCAGACGCCCCTTAAAGAAGAAGCCCTTCGCTGCGGAGCTTTTTTCGTTTCCGACAGGTGGCTCGGCGGGACGCTCACGAACTTTGAGACTATCAAGAAATCTATTGCGAGGCTTAACGAGCTAGACCGTATGAAAACCGACGGGCTCTTTGACCTGCTTTCAAAAAAAGAAGCGTCACAGAAAGAAAAGGAAAGGCTCAAGCTTGAAAAATCACTTGAAGGCATTAAGAACATGAAACAATACCCGGGCCTTCTTTTCATAGTAGACCCTTCGGAAGAAGCGACCGCCGTACAAGAGGCAAGGAAGCTTCACATTCCCGTAGTCGCCATATGTGATACGAACTGTGACCCGGACCTTGTGGACTACCCCATACCCGGAAACGATGACGCCATCAGAGCCGTAAAACTTTTCTGCTCGATCGTAGCTGACGCGGTTCTTGAAGGCAGAGGCCTTGTCAACAAGCAGCAGGAAGGCGATCAAGCGCTTACCGAAGATGTCTTAGCAGTTGAAACACCTGCCGTAGAACTTAAGAATGAGACGGATACAATAAACAAAAGCGAGGTAGCTACAAATGAGCCCAACTCCTGAATTAATATCAAAACTTAGGTCTATGACCGGCGCAGGCATACTGGACTGCAAAGCCGCGCTTGTAGAAGCGAAAGACGACCTGGATAAAGCCATACAGTACTTGAGAGAAAAAGGCATAGCTTCGGCCGTCAAGAAAGCCGAAAGGCCCGCGACCCAGGGCCTGGTAGCTTCTTATATCCACGCCGGCGGCAAGCTCGGCGTGCTTATAGAAGTAAACTGCGAGACTGATTTCGTCGCGAGGACCGAAGACTTCCAGAACCTTGTAAAAGAGCTCTCAATGCAAGTCGCCGCCGCCAACCCTCTTTACGTTAAAAGGGAAGACGTGGCGATAGAAGTTATCGATAAGGAAAAAGAGATATACAAGGCCCAGCTTAAAGAGGAAGGCAAACCAGAGAAGGTTTGGGACAAGATAATGGAAGGAAAGCTCGACAAGTTCTACAGCCAGGTTGCCTTCTTGACCAGCCCTACATAAGGGACACATCCGGCAAAGAAAAAGTTAAGGATGTAGTTACCGCGGCTGTGGCGAAGATAGGCGAAAATATAGTTGTCAAACGTTTCGCAAGGTTCAGAGTTGGGGAAGAATAAACACATATAGTTCAAAGTTTAAAGGTTCAATGTTCAAAGGATAATTGACTGCAATATGCTATTTTTTGTTGATGTCAGTTTTAATGCTAAAATCTTTGAACCCTTGAACTATTGAACCTTTGAACAGCCTTCGGTGGAGGTGCTAATGTCAACTAAAGAGATTTTGGCTCAGGGCGAAGAGCCGATGAAAAGAACGCTTGATAAGATGAAAGGCCGCTCTTGCTTCTATCAGGACCGGCAGGGCAAGCACAGCTCTTGTTGAAGGGGTTAAAGTGGAGTCATATGGCGGAGTTTTGATGCCGTTGAACCAGCTTGCCAATATGAGCACTCCTGACGCGAAAACCATTGAGATACGCCCCTGGGATATTTCTCAGCTTCAGAATATCGAGAAAGCGATACTTAAGTCAGAACATTGGCCTTACTCCGGCTAACGACGGCAAGATAATAAGGCTTTCCGTTCCGTCGCTTACAGAAGAGCGCAGGAAAGAGATAGTTAAGGGCATACATAAGATAACCGAAGAATTCAGGATAGCGATACGCAACGAAAGGCGGCAAATGGTTGAGAACATAAAGAAAGCCGAGAAGGATAAAAAGATCACAGAAGACGAAAGAAAAAAAGCTGAGATAGATTCACAGAAGCTCACCGATGTTTACATGAAAAAGATCGACGAGCTGCTGGCGCTCAAAGAAAGAGACGTGATGGAAGTTTAGTAAACCAGTGATAAGCGATAAGTTGTAAGCGGTAAGAAAAGCAAAGCAGAAAATATTATACAGGAGGACGTAAGAATATGGCTTTCAAGATCGACGTTGAGCAGTGCGCGGGATGCGGAGTATGCGAAGGGTCGTGCCCCTCTAAGGCTATCAGCCAGGATGGAGATAAATATAAGATCGACGCGGCAAAGTGCACCGATTGCGGTGATTGCGCGGATGTTTGCCCGATGACATGCATAAGCGGAACCAAAAAGAAATAATAACACCGTCGCCAGTAATCAGCAGTCAGTCGTCAGTACAATGAATAAAAGCTATTTAAATAAGGATGTTAACCTGGAACTGACTGCTGACGACCGACGACTGACGACGCCTTTATGAATGAAAACATAGATCTTTCAAAACTGCCGGCTCATGTAGCAATAATCATGGATGGTAACGGCCGCTGGGCCAAGAAGCGCGGCCTGCCCAGGATATTCGGGCACAGGCAGGCCATGAAAACCGTAAGAGAAATAGTTGCATACTGCGCCGAACTGAAAAAGATCAAGGTGTTGACGCTTTACGCTTTTTCAACTGAGAATTGGATAAGGCCCAAGGCCGAGATAAAGGGTTTAATGTCCATTCTAAGGCTTTATGTCGTAAAAGAGCGTAAAACATTCATGGATAACAACATCAGGCTTATTACCATAGGCGATATCACAAAGCTTCCGCTTGAACAGCAGAGGCTGCTCGAAGAAACAAAAGAACTTACGGCAAACAACGACGGTATGATACTCAGCCTGGCCCTGAACTATGGCGCGAGGCAGGAAATATTGTGCGCGGTGAACGCTCTGTTGAAGAGCGGGCAGAAGAATGCGGAAGAAAAAGATATCGAAAGCCGGCTTTATACGGCCGGGCTTCCCGACCCCGACCTTTTGATAAGGACATCCGGAGAAATGCGGGTCTCGAATTTCCTACTCTGGCAGATAGCTTATACCGAATTATATGTGACCCCGGTTTTGTGGCCCGATTTTAAAACAAAAAATCTTCAAGATGCCATAATAGAGTTTCAATCCCGGCAGCGGCGTTTCGGGGGAATATAGTAACGGCGATTGAAGATTATAAAATTAAAGATTAAGAATTAGTGAATTTAATCTTTGAATCTTTAATCTTTCAATTTTTAATTGAATTAAACATGATTTTACCAAGAATAATCACGGCGGTCGTAGGAATTCCTTTGGTGATGTTTGCGGTTTACCTTGGCGGGATACCGTTCTTCCTGCTCATGGCAGGTGTTGTATTCATGTCGCTACGGGAATATTACATATTGGCCGGCTACGGCAAGTACGGCTTTCAGCCGGTTATAGGCACAATATGCGGCATGGCGCTCTTTTTATCGATGTATTTGAACGGCACCAAACTCGGGGCATCTATTGATAACCAGGGCACGGCGGCGCTGTTAAGCCTTATTCTTATACCGGTGTTTTTAAGGGAGATGCTCCGCAGCAGCCCCGAAAAAGCTATTGAGAGGATATCGATAACGTTCTTTGGGGCTTTTTTCATTCCCTGGACCCTCGGGCATTTGGTGCTTATCAGGAACCTGCGCCCGTTCGGGATGGAGTACGTGTTTTTCCTGTTCATTGTCATCTGGATGCTTGATACAGGGGCATATGCCGTTGGAAGGAAATTCGGGCGCAACACGCTGGCCGCGATGGTAAGCCCTAAGAAAACGCTGGAAGGCCTCGCAGGCGGGGCGTTGACCGGAATATTTACGGCAATGATATGCAAACTGATATTCCTCAAAACCAGCCTGACGCTGTCCGAAGCGGCCATCCTTGGCCTTATCATAACCGGCACTTCGCAGTTCTCCGACCTCGCGGAATCAATGATCAAAAGGGATGTCGGTGTCAAAGACTCGGCTGACCTCCTTCCAGGCCACGGGGGCATGCTAGACCGTTTCGATTCCTTCCTGTTCACATCCCCGCTGATTTATTATTATCTGACGATTTTCAAAGGCAATTAATATTCCTCCATCGGTCAATAAAATGGTTAAAATGAAAAATATCGCGGTGCTTGGTTCAACCGGTTCTATAGGCAGGCAGGTCATGGATGTCGCCAGGAACCTCTCTTCCTTCGTCAAGATAAGCAGCATCAGCGCTTACTCGAACATCGAACTGATCAAGGCTCAGATAAAAGAATTTTCTCCGGGCCTTGTTTCCGTGTGGCATGAGAAAGACGCGCTTGAGCTAAAAAGCTGGTGCCGGAGAAATAACCGCAAAACTAAAGTCTTATCAGGAGCCGATGGCCTGAAAGCCGCGGCTGTGTACGGTCCGGTCAACCTTGTAATAGCGGCTGTGGTAGGTTCGGCAGGTTTAGAACCACTTATTTCCGCGATAAACGCGGGGAAAGATATAGCGCTCGCCAACAAGGAAGCTCTTGTCGCCGCGGGCGATATAGTGATGAAAAAGGCCAGGCAAAAAGGCGTAAAGATATTGCCGGTAGACAGCGAGCACTCGGCAATATTCCAGTGTATTGGGGGCTCTAAGAATGTCAGCAGGCTGATACTTACCGCTTCGGGAGGCCCTTTCTACCGCTCAAACAAGGCGCACTCGAAGATAACCGTTGAAGACGCGCTCGCGCATCCAACCTGGGTAATGGGCAAGAAGATAACGGTTGATTCCGCCACATTGATGAACAAGGGGCTTGAAGCTATAGAGGCGCACCACCTGTTCGGCATCGCGCTCGATAAGATAGATATAGTTATACACCCGCAGTCAATAGTCCACTCGCTGGTGGAATTTACCGATGGTTCGGTGCTGGCGCAGATGTCCAACCCGGACATGAGGCTGCCGATCCAGTACGCTATAACATATCCGGAAAGAATGAAGTCGGAAGTAAAAAAACTTGACCTTCCCGGCGCTGAGAAGCTTGAGTTCTTTAAGCCTGATTTTAAAAAGTTCCCGTGCCTGGGCATCGCGCTTGGCGCGGCAAAGGCCGGCGGCACTATGCCGGCCGTGATGAACGCGGCGAACGAATCTGCTGTAAAGGCTTTTCTGGAAAAGAAAATAGGTTTTGACCAGATACCGGTAGTCATTAAAAAAGTGATGTCCGCGCATAAAGTCAAACACGGCGCGTCCCTGGCGGAAATAATCAAAGCCGACAGTCAGGCCAGAGTTAAAGCGGAAGAGATAATACAAGCTATAAGCTGTAAGTATTAAGTCGTAAGAAAATGCAAAAATTATTTATTTGTTCAGCTTAGGGCTTACAGCTTAAAACTTATAGCTGTCAAAGGAGTTTTAATGTTAAACATATTCGGTTTTCACATCACGGTTTTCCAAGTGCTTGCCATGGTCCTCGGCATCGGACTGCTCATTTTTATTCACGAGCTTGGGCATTTTCTCATGGCAAAGTATTTCAAATTGAAGGTTGAAGCTTTCGCTTTCGGTTTCGGGCCCGAGCTTGTGGGGTTTACCTACGGTGAGACGAGATACCAGATCAGGGCCATCCCTCTGGGAGGCATGGTCAAAATGCCCGGAGAGGACATTGAGACCAGCACCGGGCACCCTGACGAATTTCTTTCACAGGCGTGGTACAAAAGGGCGATAATCGCTTTTTTCGGCCCGTTAATGAACTATCTTCTCGCGGTCGCACTGTTTACTATCGTCATATTTACCTGGGGCATGGGGAAGCCGTCGCCCCTTCCGGTTATAGGCCAGGTAATGTCTGGTTACCCTTCTGAACAAGCCGGCATAAAGCCCGGAGACAAGATCGATAAAATTAACGGCGTTCCGGTCGCAAGCTGGGAAGAAATGGCTGAGCTGATACACAAGTACCCGGGACAGGCCGTAATGCTTTCTGTAACGAGGGATCAATCGCCTATCGAGATAAGTGTAACGCCCAGGAAAGACGCATCTACCGGTTTGGGCCTTATAGGCATAGTGCCGACAATTGAAATAGAAAAGCTGGGTTTTGGGCAATCGGTTTACCTCAGCTGTAAGATGGTAGTTTACCAGTCGGTTTTCACGCTAAAATACCTCGGCGAAAAGATAATCCGCCTTGAAAAGCCGGAAGTAGCCGGGCCAATAGGCGTGATGCAGATACTTGCGACCGCGGCCAAGACCGGTATGCCCGACCTGCTGCATCTTCTGGCAGTTATATCGGTGGCGCTCGGCTTGTTTAACCTGCTGCCCATACCGCTTGTTGACGGCGGGCACATATTCATAGCTTTGATAGAGTTTGTGATACGCAGGCCGGTCAATAAAAAGATCATCCAGATATCGAATTTTGCGGGGCTTGCCATAATACTCATAATATTCGTTTTCGCGACATATTCCGATCTCGCAAGGCTCGGCCTTGATCTCGGAAAATTCATGCCAAAATAAAAGGCAAATTCACTTTTGTGTCATTTAGACCCCGCCGTGGCGGGAGAGAAATCTTGCCTTTTGTGACAGAGAAGATCCTCTCCGCCTCCGGCGGATCGGGATGACATTTGTGTAGGATTTCGAATTGCACGCTATAAGGGACTGGAATTAGAATGTTCAAGAGAAATAAGACTCGTAAGATAAATATAGGCGGTGTGGATATAGGCGGGGGGAGTCCCATTGCAGTGCAGTCGATGACTTGCACCGACACGCATGACGTCAACGCTACTGTAAGGCAGATAAAAAAACTCGAAGAGTCCGGCTGCGAGATAATAAGGGTCGCTGTGCCGGACCTCGACGCGGCGAAGAACCTTTCAAAGATAAAAAAGGCCATCAGCATACCTCTTGTCGCGGATGTGCATTTCGACTGGAGGATAGCTGTTGAGGCTGTAAAGCAGGGCGTCGACAAATTGCGCATTAACCCGGGAAACATCGGGTCCGCAATGAATGTAAGGAAAGTTGTCGATGCCGCGAAAAGCGCAGGCATACCGATAAGGGTCGGCGTGAATGCAGGCTCGCTTAAAAGCGCCCACGGCGAAAATACTCCGGCCGGCAAGGCTAAAAAGCTTGTCGCCTCCGCTCTGGAACATATAAGGATTCTTGAAGATAACGATTTCTTTGATATAGCGGTCTCCCTCAAAGCTTCGGACGTCCTGACAACAGTAGAGGCGTACAGGCTGCTTGCCGCTAAGAAGAACTATCCGCTGCACCTCGGCATAACAGAGGCCGGTTCTCTTTTCCGCGGGACTATCAAATCATCTGTCGGGCTTGGAATACTGCTTAACGACGGGCTCGGAGATACTGTCAGGGTTTCGCTTACTGCCGATCCGGTTGAAGAGGTCAAAACCGCGTACCAGATACTGCAGTCGCTGGAACTTCGCTCTACGGGCATCGAGCTCATCTCGTGCCCAACGTGCTCAAGGTGCGAGGTTGACCTTATAAAAATAGTTGAAGAGCTTGAGCTCAAACTGTCTAAGCTGCATAACATTACTTCCCAATATAAGAAAGAGCCGCTTAAGGTCGCCGTCATGGGCTGCGTAGTCAACGGCCCGGGCGAAGCCAAGGGTGCTGATATAGGTATCGCCGGCGGAAAAAAGACCGGTATGCTTTTTGAGAACGGCAAGGTTATAGGGGAAGTAAAACCGGGCCAGTGGGTGGATACGCTTATCAAAATGATAAATAAACGAACAATCGCTAATGTTCTGATTTCGAAATGGCTGCCAAGTGGCCAAACACCAAACCGCAAATCGATGTGTTTCGGGTTTAGAAATTAGATATTAGAAATTAAATTATGTGCAGGAGGATGTAACAATGTCCAGCGAAATTTATCTCACCAAAGAAGGGCGCAATAAAATGATACAGGAGCTTGAAGACCTCAACAGGCGCAAGCCTATCATTACAGAAGAGCTTGCGCGCGCGAGGGAGCACGGCGACCTCAAAGAGAACGCTGAATACCATGCCGCCAAGGAAACTCTGGGTAAGCTCGGCAAGAGGATAGCCGAGATAGAAAGCAAACTTTCGAGGTCAAAACTGATATCGGAGCAGCACATAGAAACCGGCAAGATATTCATAGGCGTAACGGTTAAACTTTTGGAAGTGGAGTCCGGCGATGAATACGAATATACCATAGTCGATATCGAAGAAGCGAACGCCATGGAAAGAAAAATATCGGTACAGTCTCCGATGGCGCAGGGCCTGCTCGGGCACAAAGAAGGCGATAAGGTTAAGATAAACCTGCCGGGCGGAGAAATGGAATTTAAGGTTTTGAAGATATCGTAGGTTACAGTAAGTACTAATTGACATATATGTACAAATAGTGCATACTTATATGCATAATAATATGCATATGGAGGCATAGACATGAGAACAACGCTAAATATTGAAGGTGCTCTTTTAGAGAAGGCGTCAAAACTTGTTGGTGTTCATAAAAAAACTACTTTGGTTAGCCTGGGGCTAAAAGCATTAATAGCCAGAGAAAGCAGCAAAAGGCTTGCGGTTTTAGGCGGCACGGAATCAAGGTTGAATGACATACCTAGAAAAAGGGACGGTATGAAAAAATGATCCTTGTTGACACTTCAGTGTGGGTAGATCATTTTCGCAATGGAAATACAAAATTAGAAAAGTTATTGAACAGCGAAGATGTCGTATGTCATCCGTTTATCATCGGTGAACTCGCTTGCGGTAATCTGAAAAACAGAAAAGAAATATTGTCATTGCTCCAATCTCTTCCAGCCGTAGACACGGCCGATAATCATGAGTTGTTATTGTTTATCGATAATCATAAATTAGCAGGAACGGGTTTGGGTTTGATTGACGCGTATCTTTTGTCTTCCGCAATGTTAAATAACGTATTATTGTGGACCTTAGACAATAAACTAAAGCGTGAAGCTGACAGGTTAAATGTAGAATATTGATCACGGATTTTGCGCTCTGTTGCTGAGTTTGGATTCAAAACCTATAGAACTTAAATTTTGAGGTGAAATTGTGTATTTTTCAAAATCATTCATTCCCACTTTAAGAGAAGCTCCTTCCGACGCCGACAATGTTTCGGCTAAACTAATGCTAAGGGCGGGCATGATAAGGAAGCTTGCCTCGGGCATATATGAGTGGCTCCCTCTGGGTTTGAGGGTGCTCAAAAAAGTTGAGAACATAATCCGTGAAGAGATGAACGCTATAAACGGCAACGAGGTTTGGCTGCCTCTGCTTTTGCCTAAAGACCTATGGATGGAAACGGGCCGCTGGAACATTTACGGCAAAGAACTTTTCAGGCTCAAGGACAGAAAGGATTCTGAGTTCTGTCTTGGGCCCACGCACGAGGAAGCCATAACCGACCTGGTGCGGCGCGAAGTTCGCTCGTACCGTCAGCTGCCGCTTATGCTCTACCAGTTCGGGACGAAGTTCAGAGACGAGATAAGGCCACGCTTCGGCATCATGCGCGCGAGGGAATTCCTCATGAAAGACGCCTACTCGTTCCATGCCGACGAAAAAGACCTCGAGAGGTATTACATCGAAGTGTTCGAAGCGTACAAGAGGATATGCGACAGGTGCGGTTTCAAATACAGGCCGGTTGAGGCAACGTCCGGCGCGATAGGAGGCTCGTTCTCCCACGAATTCATGGTGCTTGCAGAGACCGGCGAAGAGGAAATAGTCTCCTGCGAGTGCGGCTACGGCGCCAACGCCGAAAAGGCCGAGTTCAAAATATGGGAAAGCAAACCTAATACAGAGCCTTTGGAGGATATAAAAGAGATACACACCCCGGGTGTAAGCTCCGTAGAAGACGTGGCAAAGCTCCTTAAGCAGAACACCCGGAAATTCATCAAGACTATGATATATATCGCGGACGATAAGCCTGTTGTCGTTCTCATGCGCGGAGATTTTGAGATAAACGAACACAAGCTGCAGGCTTGCTTGAGCGCTTCCATTGTCGCACTGGCTGATGTTGCGACATTATAGAAAAAGTTACGGGCGCTCCAGCTCGGTTTCGCTGGGCCCCAGGGCCTCAAGAACGTAAAATTAGTAGCCGACCATTCCGTCAAAGGCATTGTCAACGGGATAACCGGCGCCAACAAAAATGATCATCACGCTACCAGGTATCAACCCCGGGCGGGATTTTGTTCCCGAAACATACGCTGACCTCAGGTTTGTAATGAAAGGGCGACAAGTGCGCGAAATGCGGCAAGGAGCTCGATTTAACCGCGGCATAGAAGTTGGCCATGCGTTTAAGCTGGGTTATAAATATTCCAAAGCCATGAAAGCCACCTACCTTGACGAGGCAGGCAAAGAGAACCTTATGGTCATGGGCTGTTACGGTATAGGCGTTTCAAGGATAGTCGCGGCGACAATCGAGCAGTCTAATGATGACAACGGCATCATCTGGCCGGTCGCGCTCGCGCCTTACCAGGTCGCGATCGTTCCCATCAATTACGAAGACGAGCGCACAAAAAAAGTTAGCGACGAAATACATGATAAACTTGACACAGGCCGGCATTGAGGTGATACTGGATGACCGCAACGAGCGCGCCGGTATCAAATTCAACGATGCCGACCTTATAGGAATACCCTACCGCATAACTCTCGGCGAGAAGAACCTCAAAGATAACAATGTCGAACTTAAAGCCCGCAAAGACGGACAAAAAGAAGTCAAACTTATATCAATAGGCGCCATTGTTGATGAAACTGTTAAAATAGTGCTTGGTAAAGCAGTTAAACCAAACAGTATTCAATATTGAACCAATTGGAAAATAACTTTCAGGGTGTCTTTGCGAGGAGCGAAGCGACGTGGCAATCTTGCTGTTGCGTTTGAAATGCGAGATTGCTTCGCCCTTCGGGTTCGCAAAGACGGTGTATTTCAATAGGTTTTCCATCGTCCTGAAAGCTAGTTAGTAAATAACTCCTACCCGCGAGTGCCCAGCAGGCCATATGCGCGAATTTAATAAAAATAAAATTATTGAAACACTCATCTGTTCGGCAGTTTTTGTGACCGTTATTTTCAATCATAAGGGCTTTTTTCTATATGCATTAAAATTCGACGTAATAAGAAATATAAAAATATTTGCCATTGCGTATAATTTGATATTTGTCCCCGCGGTTGGTTTAATATTCCTGCTGAGTTTTTACGGTTTGGGGAAGTTTCTTTTAAAGCTGTTGCGCTGGAGCGGTGAAGATGAATATTACGAGGCTTTGTTCGCGTTATCCCTTGGTTTGGGTTTATTTAATTTAATAGTCTTCATTTTCGCGTGGCTGGGGATCGTTGACCCTTTTTCAATGTTTGTGCTGCTTGCTTCCGGTGTATTTGCCGGGGCCAGGGAAATAAAGATAGCTTCTGTCCTTCAGCTGCTCAAGCGGAACCAATTTAGGCAGTGGAGCCCGTTCCTGCTGCTAATGATGGGTATCGGGCTGTTTTACAGCCTTGTTCATGCGCTTTCTCCTTCTATCTCCTGGGACGCCCTGGCGTACCATCTTCCCATCCCAAAGTTCTACGCTGAAAATCACGGCATGATACCTATACCTTCCATGCTAATGAAACAATGCACTATTGGAATGGAAATGCTTTCCTGCGCGGCAATGTCGCTTGGTATGGAAGGCCTACCGCAATTGCTTTCATATTTCACCGAGCTCGCGCTTTACGCGCTTTTTCTTTTCGCAAAAAGAAAATACTCCGAAGATGCCGCTCAATTAAGCGTCGCTTTATTCGCCGTAATGCCGGTTTGCTTTAATGTAGGCGGAACGGCGAACAACGATTTTGCTGTTTGCCTTTTTTCACTGCTGGCGGTTATATGCTTTGTTGAATACTTGACGGACAAAAGAAGCGAGCGGCTTTACCTCATTGCCGCTTTCGGCGGTTTTGCGCTTACGGCGAAGATGACGGGCTTTATCACGCTGGCTTGGCTGTTTATTTCGATAATTTACATTTCATTGCGCGATAAGTTTAAAATACCGAAAGCTGCGATAATGCAATCGATAGTAATTCTGCTTTTGTTCGGTTCGGTAGTTTATGTGAGGAACTACACCTGGACGGCGAACCCTGTGTTTCCGTTCATGTCGGATATATTCAAGGGCAACAACGCTGACGCGAGCTCGGCTGCAAAGAAAATGGATATCGAAGGCAAAATGTCTAACGATATAAAAGTTAATTTTTTAAATTACCTCGAGCTGCCGTATTACCTTGTTGCCAAACAGCAGAGGTACCAGTACCAGCCGGGCTTCTTTGTAATTTCCGCGATCATAGTGTTTCTTTTGAGAGTGTTTTTTGTAAAAAAGCGGGTTGAGTCCCTTGAGTTGCACCTTTTAGCTTTCGTTGTATTTTATTTCACCGTATGGTTTTTCAGCGGGTCGCAATTGTGGCGGTATGCTTTAGCAGCCCTTCCGTTCGCTGCGTCTTCTTGCTGCCCGTTGGAGCATAGAGCATAGTTCCAGGGTGTTGAAGATAGTGTCGCTGGCGGCATTGTCGGTCAACATCGCGCCCCTGCTCGCGTCTAACGTCAACAACCAGCTTTTCGGCATGTTGTCCCTGCCGTCGCTGGAGAAACCAAACATGCCTCCCGTTGAACATTACCTTGATAAGAGCCTGGACTGCTACAATGTTTACAGCTACATCAATAAAAACCTGCCGCGAAATTCCGGGATACTTCTGTTTCGCGAAATACGGGGGTATTACCTTGACAGGCCGTATGTTCGGGGCGACCCTATAAACCAAAGCGTTATTGTGTATTCAAAGTACGCGAATTCTCTTGAACTCCTGAGCCGTTTAAGAACCCTTAACATAACGCACGTGGTAGTCAATGAGAATAAATACCCGCCTTCGCCGTATTATTATGACCAGCATGTAATGGATTTGATGAACGGCCTGCTGGCAAAATACAGCCGCAAGATATATGAAAATAACGGCGTGGGGCTGTACCAGTTGGAATGAACATCCGGCTGTCTTAAAAAATCCAAAAATAATTTATAGAATCTCATTGTCATGACATTTGCATTAGTTGGGAAAGAAATGTTGTCTAAACTGTAAACTATATTGCTTCGCGCGCGGTGTAGTTTATTTACTAAAATGTATCTTTGAGATTTGTAATAAAGAAGATGGGGGCAGGTCTTGCAATGCGACAATTTCAATAGACATAAGTTAATATTGTAAATGTATGAATGCAAGGCCTGACCCCATTATTTTGCGAATCCTGCCGGAGGGGGGGGGCGCCGCTAGTCTGTAAAATGAGCTCAATAGGCAAGTAATTCCGGAACGAAAGATAAAATGAAAAATATACTTCTTTTTTTTCTTCCTCTGTCGATGGGTTTCATTTCAGCGATCCCTGTCGGAGCCAGCCAGATCGAGATCGCCAAACGCGTATTAAACCATTTTTCGAAAGCCGCAATTGCCCTGGTGCTTGGCTCAATGACCGCCGATCTTGCCTATGGATTAATTGCTTTTTTTGGTGTAGTGCCTGTCTTTAAGATCCCTATGGTTGCGGCTGTTTTCAAAGCGGTGAATGTTGTGATTTTAGCATTTTGCGCCGTGCAAAGCTTCCGGGAAGGAATTCAGCAAAAATACAATGATGAAAAACAGCCCTATATGGGCAGTAAAAGGCGTTCCTTTACGCTGGGTTTTGCTCTTTCGGCGGTTAATTTTCCGATCCTTTTCTGGTGGCTGATCGCACGCACCATAACTGCGGATGCCGGCATCGATCCAAGCGCATCTTTTCCCAGGACAATGATATTTCTTGGGGCGGGCATCCTCGGGCTGATGAGTTATCTTTTCCTGCTTATAGCAATTATACGAAAAACAAGGCACCTTATTTCCAAACAATTAATGCGACGTATTAATATTTTGTCCGGGTTTCTGCTTGCCTGCGGAGCGCTCTATTTTGTTATAAGTTTCATTTCTCTCCTGCCCAGAACATTTCTAAACGTATAAAAAATAACACTATCTTAACTATTGAAATATATAATATTAATCAGGATGTGTTATTAACCCGGGCAAGCGAGGTGATTAATGATAAAAGCAGAACCTGCATGTTCATTCGAGATGTTCTGAACACCCGTCGGATTGGTTTTTAAAAAGGATCAGCGCCGCGGAATCCTACACCGACCCCGAAACCTTATACAGGAACGCCAAAGAGCAGGGGATGGACCTGGTCACTATAACCGATCATAACCGTATCCAGGGGGCGCTGGAGCTGCAAAGCGCACACCCCAAAGATGTTATCACAGGCGTTGAAAGTACGGCTTATTTTCCGGAGGATGGCTGCAAGGTGCATGTCCTTGTATACGGCCTCACCGAAGACGATTACTGTGCCATAGAACGTATACGCACTGATATCTACGTATTGAGGGATTTCCTTAAAGAGCGCGGGCTCGCGCATTCCCTGGCGCATGCATCTTATCCGGTTAACGACAAACTTACCTCTGACCACCTTGAAAAATTAGTGCTGCTTTTTGATGTTTTCGAAAGCATTAACGGCGGAAGGAACCGTTTGAACAACCAGATATGGACCGATGTCCTAAAGCGCCTCACCCCGGAGACGATCGAGCGCCTGCAGAAAAAGCATAACATAGCCCCTTCAAGCGATATGCCCTGGGTAAAAGGTTTTACCGGCGGGTCCGATGACCATGGCGGCATCTTCATCGGCAAAACCTTTACTGTCGCCAAAGCGGCGGACCAGCAGGAGCTGCTTGACGCTATTCGCGCGCGTGAAACAGTCGCCGGCGGCATGAATTCCAACTTTCAAAACCTTGCTTTTACTATATATAAAGTATTTTACGATTTTTCAAAGAACCGGAGCAACGGTTTTTCAAAATCTTTCATCAGCCAGCTGACGGAGACTATATTCGAACGCAATACTCTCAGCCTTAAAGATAATCTTGTGCTCAACAAATTGAAGCTTGACCGCCGCTGGTCATCCGACCGGATCAAAGAGCTGATAATCGAACTTCTTGACGAGTTCAAGGTCAATGGAAATGTGCTTGTGGAAAAGAAGCTTGATATAGTTTATGACAAACTTTCAGCTATACTTGACGCGCTGATGTCAAAAGCGGTCTCGGGAGTTGAAAAAGACCTGGCGAAGGGCGATCTTGTCGGCGTTATCGGGAAAATATCGTCATTTATTCCAGCTTTTTTTCTGTCGGCCCCGTTCTTCAGCACGCTGCATCACTTATACAAAAGCCGTGACCTGTTATCGAAGATTGAGACCGAACTTGGCGGTGGGAAACTGGCGCAGCACAAGAGGATACTGTGGTTCACCGATACCTTAAATGACCTTAATGGCGTTTCTGTGACGCTCAAACAGCTGGGATGGGCCTGTATAGCTCAGGACCGCGATCTCAAAGTCGTTTCATCTTTATTGGAGTCCGAGATCACTGGAGAAGTGCCTCCCAATTTTATTAATTTGAAACACATATACTGTTTTAACCTGCCCAGCTACGAGCGTTACCGACTGAAGATACCGTCATTTTTGTCCGCGCTTAAGCAGATCTACGAATATGATCCTGACGAGGTGTACATATCAACACCGGGGCCGGTAGGTTTATTCGGGCTGCTGGTCGGCAAGCTGCTTAAAGCGCGCTGCATCGGAGTTTATCACACAGATTTCGGCATGCAGACCAAAGATATAACCGGAGATGAAAGGCTGGGTGAACTCATGGAAAATTACTCCGGATGGTTCTACGCCAATGTGGATGAGGTTCACGTTCCCACTAAAGAATATATCCAGCTGCTGATGAAACGCGGCATTGACCCGCAGCGGATGAAAATATTCCGCAGAGGGATCGATACTTCTCTTTTTAGTCCTCGCCCCAGAGGTGAGATTTCCCGCGCGCTTTCAATTCAGCTGCCTCAAAGCGGTTTCAGGCTGCTGTATGTGGGGCGCGTTTCAAAAGACAAGAACCTCAATTTTCTTTTCGATATTTATCAGCGCCTTAAGCCGGCCCAGCCGGAGCTGGCGCTGATCATTGCCGGGGACGGCCCTCATATGACGGCATTGAAGGAACGCGCGGGCGGCGACCCGCATATTATGTTTACGGGAGAGCTCAGCTACGCTAACCTGCCGGCGCTCTATTCCTGCGCAGATCTTTTTGTCTTTCCCAGCAACACCGACACTTTCGGCATGGTTGTCCTGGAAGCGCAGTCTTGCGGATTGCCTGCTGTCGTTTCGGACCAGGGCGGGCCGCAGGAAATTATTTTGGACGGGGAAAGCGGCGCTGTTGCGCGCGCGGATGATATTAATGAATGGTGCTCCGCTGTTGAGCGCATTATCCGTTTAAAAGGGGAAGACCCTGAAAAACTCCGGTTAATGCAGAACACGGCCCGGCGCAATGTGGTCGATATGTATAACTGGACAACTGTTCTAGATAAAATTACAGAAGTTCAACCGGAAACGGTCTCAGCTGCGAAACGGTGTCAGGCGTGACTTGTTGTATTTATTGGATATAGTAATGGGGGTAACGGTTTCATTTAATTAAGACATTTCTATAAGCAGGTTAGATAATAATTTATTATTACCTTCCGTGTAATCGCAGTTAATCCTTCAAAAAAAATGAATAAGCTTGTAAAAAATGGAACTCGGAGTTTATGTTCCTGCGCTGAATTTTGTATAATTAGAGTGTTGAGAAAGTCTCAACGGTCTTGATCATACAGATTATTAAGGCATATTACCTAGATACACCGAAGACCAAATAACAATGGCTATTAAAAGGGCAAAAAAATCACGAATGATAAAGATAATTAAAAAGATAATCAATACAATAATTAAATTGACTTTGTTCATGGTTGTGTGCGCTACGGTGTTGTTCATTATTGCCACCACTGCTGCCCGCGCTATTGTCAACAACGGCGTTTACACTCACTGGTTCGAGAAAGCCGCCTCGGACGCCGTGGGCCTTGAGATCACGATAAACGGAAGGCCGGATATAACGTTTTTCCCGCGGCTGAGCGTAAGGGCTTACGGCGCGCATCTGCGCAACGCAGGCGAGGACATCATCGTTGCCAGAGAGGCGGAGATCACACCGCAGATAATTTCGCTTTCTAAAATGACCTTTCACGTGGGTGGCATAAGGCTCGTGACCCGGTATTTTACATAAGAAGGTTTCCCGACGGCAGGTTCAATTTCGCAAAATACAGCACTGTGGTAAGCTCTTTGCCGGTGCTGAACATCGACCTGATATCCGTTTCCGGCGGAACTCTTAACTACTCAGAAGTTGCTTCCAGCGGCGGTTTTAAGGCGGAGGGCCTGAATATAGAAGCGCGCGACTTAAGTGTATCTGCCGGCATGAGCAATGAATTCCTTAAACACTTTTCCTTTACCGCGAGGGCAACATCAAAGCTTTTAACCTTGAACGACCTTGTTTTTTCGGACATAAAATTCAAATGCGTTTGCGATAACGGGATATTTACCTTTGCCCCAGCGGTTCTCGGCATTTTTGACGGAACATGTTCAGGCAGTATAGTAGTCGACCCGACTACACCGGTTGCCACCTACACCGCGGACTTCAAACTTTCGGATTTCCGTATCGAAAAATATTTGAACATGTTTTACCCGAAAATAGCGGTTACAGGACCCGCCGAATTTACTGCAAAGCTTGCCATGCGCGGCAATAACTGGGACGATATGATGCTCAGCTCTCATGGCATTACGACCACAACCGGTGGCAACTTTACGCTTTTAGGCGGCACGGGTTCCGGGCAGATAGTAGACAAGGTTTCAGGGCCGGATCACCACTATTTTATAAACTGCAGCCTTTCAAAGGTAAGGGTGGAAAAATACCTAAAACGGCTTGTTCAATACAGGGTGCCGTATGGGCCCATGGATATTACTGCAAAACTTTCACTCAAGAGCGGTACTACCGAGCAGATGGTGCGCAGCCTCAACGGCGAAATAACTTTAAAAGGCGATAAGCTGACGTATTTCGGGGGAAAATGTTCAGGGAGGGTTGTAACCAGCATTTCCGGCGGCATGCACCGCTATTTCGTGATCCTCAACCTTTTAAATTTCCGAATCGAAAAATATTTGAGCACGTTCTTGCCGAATACGATAGCGAAGGGCCCGATGAACTTTACGGCCAACCTGTACCTGCAGGGCGATACCGCTGACGAGCTAAAACGCAGCGCCAAGGGGTTTGTGACCTTAAGCGGTAGTAACCTTGAGCTTTTCGGCAGCGACCTCGATAAAGAGTTCGAGAGGGTTGAGTCCAGCCAGAATTTCAATCTATTCGACGCCGGAGCTTACTATCTCATAGGCCCGCTTGGCCTGGTGGCAACTAAAGGCTACAGTTTCGCGAACATCCTCAAGAGCGCGGGAGGCACAACCAACATAGGCAGGCTTTACTCAAGCTGGCAAGTTGAAGGCGGCACAGCGCTTGCGGACGACGTGGCAATGGCCACAAAAAAATACAGGTTAGCCCTCAACGGCAGAATAGATTTCGCGGGTGAGCGTTATGACAATGTTAATCTGGCTATAGTAGATTCCAAAGGCTGCGCGATAATAGTTCAGAAGCTTACAGGTACATTTAAAAAGCCTGTGGCGCAAAATCCGTCAGTTATCCGGGCGCTTGCCGGCCCCGCGATCAACCTGATCAAAAAGGGAAAGGAACTCGTTACCTGGGGCAAGTGCGATGTGTACTATAACGGTTCCGTACCCGCGCCCAAGTGAGTAAAGGCTTGCTTTTAATTTTCATATTTAGTAATATTTATCCATCAGAGTGGCCTAAAGCCACTCTTTTTTGGTTCTATAGCGCTTAAATAATTGTAATATACGGTAAAGATGAGTAAAATCAGCGAACTTGAACAGCTTTTGTCTCCGATGATCGAACAAGAGCATATGGAGTTGGTGGACCTTCAGTACGTGCCCGAAGGGGGGCGCAAGGTACTGCGCGTATTCCTTGATAAAGAGGACGGGATAAAGCTAACCGACTGCGAGATAATGAGCAACAAGATAGGGCGAGCTGCTCGATGCGTCGGACATAATACCTGATTCTTACGTGCTGGAAGTGTCGTCGCCCGGTCTCGACAGGATACTGAAAAAAGAAAGCGATTTTATAAAATTCATGGGAAAAAAGGCCAGGGTTTCAACGTTCGCTCCCGTCAATGGGCAGAGGAATTTCCTGGGCAACATAGTCTCCTGCGCTGACGGCAAGCTGACTATTGACAATGAAAGCGGGAAGGCTGTGGTTCTGGATATTCAAGGTATAGCACGGGCGAGGCTTGAACCGGAACTTTAAAATTAAAATCAAAAATCAAGCATCAAAAGTCAAAATTTAAATATTCACCGAGGAAACACGAAGGACGGAATTAATACAAATCGCCGTGGGCGACACCTTAATTTTGAAATTTAATTTTTGATATTTGATTTAATTAATTAAATGGAGAACAAAAAATGTCAGAGAAAAGCGAACTTGTAATTGCCCTTGAACAGATCGAGAAGGACAAGGGAATAAAAAAAGAGGATATCCTAAAAGTTATCGAGAATGCGCTTGTGTCGGCGTATAAAAAACACGTAGGAAAGAACGTCAACGTAGAAGCAACGGTCGACCCTGATACGGGCGCGATGACAGCGCGCGTTGTCAAAAGAGTCGTCGAAGACGTGAAGAACTCGCTTGTTGAGATCAGCCTCGGCGAGGCAAAAAAAACACAGCCGGAAATAAAGATGGACGAGGACTTCAGGATACCACTCGATACGCAGGATTTCGCAAGGATCACGACGCAGACCGCAAAGCAGGTCATAGTCCAGAAGATAAGGGAGTCCGAGAGGGAAACACTCCTCGAAGAGCTCCAGAAAAAAGTCGGGCAGATGGTGTCCGGCGTAGTGTGGCGTTTCGCGAGCAGGAACCTTATAGTAGATATCGGCAAAACGGAAGCGATCCTTCCGGCTTCCGAACAGGTATATAAAGAGCGTTTCAATCTGGGCCAGCATTTGAGAGCGGTCATAATCAAGGTTGAGAAAAGCTCGCGCGGGCCGTCGGTCATACTTTCCAGGGCGCACCCCGAGATGGTCAAGAGGCTCTTTGAAGTCGAAGTGCCTGAGATATATGAGAAAGTTGTCGAGATAGTCAACATAGTTCGTGAAGCAGGAATGAGAACTAAAGTCGCAGTCATATCGCATAACCCGAAGGTGGACCCGGTCGGCGCGTGCGTGGGCGTAAAAGGGGCAAGAGTAAAACCCATAATTGAAGAGCTTCAGGGAGAAAGGATCGACCTTATACCATACACCCCGGACATATCAAAATATATATCAAGCTCGCTGTCACCGGCGAAAGTCCTGGGTGTTTCCATAGTGTCTGCAGAAGAAAAGAAGGCCGAGGTGCTTGTGGCGGATGACATGCTTTCGCTTGCTATCGGCAGGAACGGGCACAACGTGCGCCTCGCGGCAAAGCTTACCGGCTGGCACATAGACGTGAAATCCGAGTCGCAGAGAAAGCAGGAATCGTCCGAGAAGAGCGCAGAAGCGACTGAAAGGCTTGTA
The DNA here is from genome assembly GCA_963794945.1 of Endomicrobiales bacterium. Taxonomy (GTDB): domain Bacteria; phylum Elusimicrobiota; class Endomicrobiia; order Endomicrobiales; family CAWCFT01; genus CAWCFT01. Next base: position 7,873 of record CAWCFT010000011.1, on the reverse strand, counting down.
ACACTGGAAGGCATAGGGCCTAGGACGGCTGAAGTACTCAAGAAAGCCGGGCTTACCGATATAGAAAAGTTGTCGGAGATGACTGTCGATGACCTCACGACACTGCAGGGCGTTGGGGCAAAGACAGCCGAAAAAATTATAGAATCCGCGAAGAATTTCATAAAGGCTTACACAGCGCAGGAAGAAGCGCGCGAACAGAAGGCAAAAAAAGGCAGCAAAGAAGAAAATAAAGAGAAAAACAAGGAAGATGACAATGGTACAGAAAAAAAGTAAACCGGCAGCGAAGAAGGCTGCGCCTGCTGAAAAAACCGCGGCAACCAAAAAGAAATTACCGTTAACTCCGGCTGAAGAAATGGCGGCCAAAGAACATCCTGCGGAAGAAACGATAAAAAAAGAAACAGCGGTGAAAACCAAGCCGGTGAAGAAGGCCGCAGCAAAGCCGGCCGCGAAAAAGAAGGCCGCAGCCGAACATCCCAAAACGGAAGCTCCCGCCACGGAAAAAGTTGTCGCAGCCGAACCCGTGCATGAAAAGGCTGTCGCAAAAGAAACAGTTGTCAAAGAACCCATTGTCAAAGAGCCTGCCAAAGAACTTCCCAAAAAAATTAAACCCAAAATAGAAAAGAAGCCGGACAGCGCGGCTGTTTTTACTATGCCTTCGCACCATCCGAAACCGAAAGCCGAAGAGCATAAGCCCGTGCACAAGCCCGAAGAAAAGCTGAAAGCAGAACCGGCCGCAAAACCGGTGGCGGAAGCGGCGCCGAAGATCGAAGCACCGGCGCAGCCGGCTCCAGCGGCTCCGGCAGGCGAAAAGGCTGCCCTGCCGCGGCGCCTGTCGTTCCGGAAGAGCCCAAAATACTCGGCGAGATAAAGATAAATGAACTTACTACTATCCGCGAACTTTCAGATAAGATGAACCAGAAACCCGGAGAGCTTTTAAAGAAACTTATGGGATTGGGGACGCTCGCGACCATAAACCAGCGCCTCGATAAAGATGTGGCTGAACTTCTGGCGCACGAGTTTAAGTACGAGGTCAAGTTCGTCTCGGTATACGCTGAAGACGCCATAATCGAAGTAAAGGACGAGCCCGCAACTCTTAAGTTCCGCCCTCCGGTGGTAACTATCATGGGGCACGTTGACCACGGCAAAACATCGCTTCTCGACGCCATAAGGACAACCGATGTCGCGGGCGGAGAAGCAGGCGGCATAACCCAGCACATAGGCGCTTACAAAGTAACAACAGCCAAAGGCCAACAGATAGCGTTCCTTGACACACCGGGCCATGAGGCTTTCACTGCAATGCGTTCACGCGGAGCAAAAGCCACCGACCTTGTGGTGCTAGTAGTTTCAGCTGCGGACGGCATCATGCCTCAAACAGTTGAAGCTATCGATCACGCGCGCGCGGCAGGGGTGCCGATAATTGTGGCGTTGAACAAGATAGACCTACCAACGGCTCAGCCTCAACAGGTCAAACAGGAGCTTAGCAAGTATAACCTGATGTCGGAAGACTGGGGTGGCGACACGATCATGGTGGAAGTTTCGGCGAGACAGAAAACGAATATCGACCAGCTGCTCGACATGATAGTCCTCAAATCCGAAATGATGGAGCTGAAAGCGAACCCGGATAGGCTAGCGCAGGGGCTCGTCATCGAAGCAAAGCTTGATTCGAAGAGAGGCCCCATCGCCACGCTGCTAGTGCAGAACGGCACGCTTAAAGTAGGCGATAACATTGTTGTCGGCACGACCTACGGTAAGGTGAGAGCGATGCTTGATGAGCACGGCAAACGACTGGACGCCGCGCCTCCCAGCACGCCCGTAGAGATCCTCGGCATGAACACCACTCCGCAGGCAGGGGATAAATTCTTTGCCGTTGAGCAGGAGTACCAGGCCAGGGAAATCGCAGATTCACGCAACAGCAGGGCGCGCGAAGAAGCACTGAGGCCCAGGCACCACCTCTCGCTGGAAGATATCTCGACCGGCAAGACAAAGGACTTGAGAATAATCCTTAAGACGGATGTGCAGGGCTCGCTTGGAGCGCTGCTGGATTCTGTCGAGAGGCTTTCTACGAACGAGATAAACCTTAAAGTGATACACAGCGGAGCCGGCGGCATAACCGAATCAAACGTCACGCTGGCCGCGGCTTCCGACGCGATGATAATGGGCTTTAACATAAGGCCTGATTCTTCGGTAGAGAGGCTGGCCGAGCGGGAAGGCGTTAACATAAGGGTTTACAGGATAATTTATGAGCTTATAGCCGACGTAAAAGCAGCAATGGAAGGAATGCTTGAACCTTCCATCAAGGAAACCTGCTCCGGCAAAGCTCAGATAAAACAGGTTTTCAAGATCACAAAAGCCGGCATGGTCTCGGGCTGTATGGTGACCGAAGGCAAGATCATTAGAAGCAGCAAGGCACGCATAGTGCGGGACAACGTGATAGTTTACGAAGGCGGTATAGCTTCAATACGCAGGTTCAAAGATGACGTTAAGGAAGTCGAGAAAGGTTTCGAGTGCGGTATAACTCTTGAAAATTATTCCGATATGAAACCGGGCGATATAATCGAAGCTTTTGTACAGGAAAAGGTAGCGAGAAAATTATAAACCGAATTAGAATGTTCAAGATTTAAGATTCGAAGATTTTAAGTCTTTAATTTTCTAAATCTTAAATTTTTCAATTTTCAATCAGGTTCTTATCATGCAAAGTTTTAAACGTTCTACCAGAGTAGCTGAACTTATACAGCAGGAAATATCCAGGATCGTTCAGGAAATTAAAAATCCAGAGATCGGCTTCATTACTATCACCGGTGTCAAACTTACTGATGACCTCCAGGACGCAAGAATATACTACTCCGTCATAGGTTCGGACGAAGTGAAAGCTAAAACCGCGGCCATTCTCCAGGAATCCCTTAAGTCAATCCGCCATTCGCTTGCCGCGCAAATTAATATGCGCAGGGTGCCTACGCTGCTCCTTATGTATGATGATACGGCTGAAAAGGCAAACCGCATATTTGAATTGCTTGAGAAAATAAACAAAGAAGAAAAACCCCCGGAGAGCAAAGAAGAAAAGCCCCCCGAGAGCAAGGAATAAGAGAGGGGGGGACGAGCGAACTTGCCAGTTGTTCCTCAGTATACCGCCGGCAACACGGACATTTAAATGAAAGTGATCTCAGATATATTAGAAGCCATAGACAAAAGCAGGACGTTTTTTATAGCCGGACACATTAAGCCGGACGGTGATACGGTCGGTTCGGGTCTTGCGCTTGCCTCTTTACTTAACCGCCTTGGAAAGAAAACGTCTATTTACAGCCTTGAGCCGGTTCCTCCCTATCTCACCTTTATCAGCAAAGCGAAAACAATTAAGATCATGCCAAAAGTGCCCGGGGAATTCGATTGCGCAATAATACTTGAATGCCTCGACCTCGAGCGCATGGGTAACCTTATTACGGCTGAACAGGCGGGAGTGCTGATCAATATTGACCACCACTCGTCGTTTTCCAATTACGGCCATATAAACTATATTGATTCCAAGGCTTCCTCAAGTGCGGAACTTGTATTCAATATTTTTAAGCAGCGCGGCATGCCTATTTTGAAGCACGAGGCGGAAGCTCTCTATGTAGCACTGGTAACGGACACCGGAAAATTCCAGCAGGCGAACACGACCCCGAAAGCGTTCAGAATGGCCGCGGAACTTATAGAAGCGGGTGTCGTGCCGACAGAGATATACGGCAGGCTTTACGCGACTCAATCGCTTCCTTCCCTGAACCTGCTGGGCGAGTCTCTGGCCGGTCTCAAGATCTCACAGTCAGGTAAAATAGCCCACTTCAGCATTACAAAAAAACTTTACAAACATACCAGAACAAGCGCCGCTGATACTGAAGGGATTATAAACTACGCGATGATGATACCCGGAGTCGTCGTAGGTGTTTTCTTCAGGGAAACAGAAACGCCTGGCCTTATCAAGGTCAGCATGCGTTCAGTAGACCATTTTGACGTTAACCGTATAGCGAAACATTTTGGAGGGGCGGCCACAAGAACGCTTCCGGCTGCAGCCTCGAAAGGGAGCATAAAAACAGTTGAAAAAATGTTCCTTGAATACCTTGCCAAGTTTGTAAAGTAACATGTAAATCCTGACAACAAGCTTCGATCGGGCAACCCAGGCAGGCTGAGATTAAAACCCGCCAGGTTTGATCTATTATTATGAACGATATATCAGGCATCATTAACATAAACAAACCTTCAGGTGTAACCTCCTTCTGGGCGGTTAAACAGGTGCGGCGCATTCTCGGCGTAAAAAAGGTAGGGCATTGCGGCACACTCGACCCTCTCGCGAACGGTGTACTGGTTGTACTGGTTGGCAAAAGCACGAAACTGCAAGACACGCTTATGGCTGGCAAGAAGACATACAGGGTCATACTCAAGCTGGGCGTGACAACTGATACCGGTGATGTAACAGGGACCACGCTCAAGGAATCCCGGGTAGACGCTGACGGCCTTTTAAAATTAGATGATATCCTGAATAGTTTTAAAGGCGAAATCGGACAGATGCCGCCCATGTATTCAGCTCTTAAGTACGGCGGGAAACGCCTTTACGAGCTAGCGAGGCAGGGGCTTGAAGTCAAACGCGAGCTCGCGCGGAGTCACTATCTATTCTATAGACATGTTATCGAAAAGCGCGTCCAATATAGGCTTAAGGGTAGAGTGCTCAAAAGGCACATACATAAGAACCCTAGTGGAAGATATAGGTGCAAAACTAGGTCTGCGGCGCGACGGTAGAAGCGCTGTGCAGGGAAAGGTCCGGAGATTTCACGATTGCCACCGCGCTCGACGGCAAGAAACTGCAGCAGATAAGCCGTGAAGAACTGTTAAAACATTGCGCAAATAAATTCTAAGCACGAATTTCTAAACTCTAAACAATGTCTAAATTCAAATCACCAGAATTTTTAGTAGTTTGTATTTTGTGCTTTGAATTTGTTTAGGATTTCGAATTTAGGATTTGGGATTTGATTATGACACATTCAGCTGTTGCGATAGGCACCTTTGATGGATTTCATATCGGGCACAGGTTGCTTGTCAAAAGGCTCATCGGCACGGCCAGAAGAAAGAAATTAAGATCGGTCCTCGTAGTGCTCTCAAAACCGGTCAAACCCGTAACCGGTATATTGACTACGGAAGAAAAAAATAGCTTTAATAAGGCAATGCCCTATAGATGAAATAGTCGTGGTTTCGGCGTCTAAAGACCTGGTCGCACAGTCGGCCGCTTCGTTTTTTGAGGAATTTCTTTGCGGCAAGCTGAACATGGAACACCTCGTAGTTGGCCATGACTTCGCTTTTGGGCGGGGGCGGCAGGGCGACACGAATTGGCTGAGGAAGGAGTCTCTATCTTCCGGGACCGGAATAACGGTCGTAGAACCGCTAAGGCGCGGCGGCCAAGTTATATCATCGTCGCTTATAAGGGAATATCTTAAGAACGGCGAACTCGACAAGGCCAACGAGCTCCTAGGCAGGTTCTATCACTTTGAAGGCATTCCGGAAAAAGGGCGAGGTCTCGGCAGGAAGCTCGGCTTCCCTACAGTAAACCTCTCAGTCGCTCAAGAAAAAATACTTCCTCCGGGCGTGCACACGGCTATAATAGGCGACGGGAACAGGACTTGGCCTGCTGTGATCAACATCGGCATCCGCCCCACATTTTTCAGCGAGGGTAAAACGGTTCCAGAGATCAATATACTTGATTTTTCCGGGAATTGGACAACCGCAAAGACCAACGTCTACCTCTGCGGTAATATAAGAAAGAGAAAGCTTTCCGAACATAAAGGAACTGGTAAAACAGATAGCGAGCGATATCAAGTCCGCGAGAAAATATTTCGGTCTAAGATAGAATTCATGAGGAGGAGTCAGCATGAAAACTTACGACACCGGTATCTGCGCAACATCTGTTCAGTCGGGCCACAGGGCGAGGGCAAAACATCCGTCGCCGAGTCGCTGCTTTACAACGTCTAAGGTAACTAACCGGCTTGGCCGGATAGAAGAAGGCAATACGGTCTGCGACTCGGCCGAAAGCATGGATACAGATGATACAAGAAGTAATTAAAGCGATCAAAAAGAAGCTGGGGCGGGCAATGAGTGGTGTAGCCCTGGAATTCCGCGTTGGGTGATGGCCTGAATGCCAAAAAACTTGAGCCTAGTGGGTGTCCGTGTTGGCTAAAATCTTGGAGATGTATTAATATGTCTGTCAAACATAAAGAGCATTCAATGTTTTCAACTCACTTTAAGCACTTGTCGGTATTGTTTATCGCATGCCTTCTTGTATACTCAAACGTTTTTAAAAATGGTTTTTCTCAATATGACGACCCTGAAGAAATAGTCCAAAACACAGCCCTTACAAATACAACTCTGTCAGGCGCTGTAAAGTTGTTTACAAACCCGGTGATCTACGGGTTCTACGCTCCAGTAAAGAACCTGGTGCATATGTTAAATTATTTTTTGACGGGTGATTTTAACCCTGTCATGTTTCATGCGGTAAACGCTATTTTACACATTTTGACCGTATTTTGTTGTTACATATTTCTGCTTCTTCTGACAAAAAAACGCCAATTTGCTTTCGTAACTTCACTGTTATTTGCCGTTCATCCGTGTCACAGCCAGCCCGTAAACGGGTGCTCCGCCCGAGGGCTGCTTTTAGCGGGAATGTTTTCGTTCCTTTGCCTGATCTTTTACCTGTTATATGAACGCGAAAAGGCAAAACAAGCCGGTAAAACACTCTGGGAACAGTTAACAACAGCAGGAGTTTATTACGCGTTTTCTTTGATATCTTTCTCTTTGGGCATATTCTCCCACCCGATGGCGATAACTCTGCCCGCAGTAATATTTATTTACCAGGCAGCTGTGGCGGACACCGGCGATACAATTTACCGGCGTATTTTAAGAAGCGCCGTAAAGGTCGCGCCCTTCGCCGCCGTCTCGTTATTCTATATTGTAATATCATTTTATTATTTTCACCCTGTAACACAGATGAGCAGAGTAACAAAGACGTACCATTCAAAATGGGTTTATGAAGACGCGGGTTTGATGGAGGGCTATTTAATTAATTCTGTTTACGCTGTCAACAGAGATCACAACGACTCGGCAAGGTTGCCTGCTTACGAAACATTTATATCTTTAACAGGCTTAGCGCTGTTTGTATGGCTTGGTTTCTGGAAACAAAAGGAAAACCGCTGGAAAATTCTTGCTCCGGCGATATTTTTTATCAGCCTGGCGCCAAGCCTTTTTATGGTCTACAGCTACTCAAACATAAACCTCAGATACCTGTATTTTCCTTCTATAGGCGTATATATGATTTTTATCTGGGTTTTGGAGCCGTACATTTCTGATAACCGCTGGAAAAATCCGAACATGTTTGTTTATATAATTGTATTCTTCACGGCTTTATTATTTTCATTAGCCAGTTACAACAGGAACAAACAATGGTTTACAAACAGCAGTTTTGACCCGAAAAAAGCACCTGTTAGGATTGAACAGGCGCAGAATCCAGCAGTGTTTAACTTTAAAAAATTATTGACACCTAGTTCTTAAAGAGATATAAGTATATTATCAGATATATTCAAGCCGGCTTTGGCCCCCTGCGAAAAAAGAGGTGGAATATGACCAAAATAGTTGTTTTATGCGCTTTATTATGTATTTGCGGATGCGGAAGCTCCAATTGCCGGCCCTGCAAATTCAATGCTGACCGTGACAAAGCAAATGCTGAGACAAAGCAGATCATCAAAGAAAGTAATTCACCACAAGTTGTCCCTGGTACCCAAAAACAATAGATTATCGTATCGAAAGTTATGAGAGTTGAAAGAAATGACGTCGCACTTCCGATGCGGCGTTTTTTGCGCCA
>CAWCFT010000010.1:0-24658 GCA_963794945.1 Endomicrobiales bacterium | reverse complement strand
AGGAATGATAACGACAGATATAAGCGGTAAGTTGTAAGTGGTAAGTTAACATCAAAGTCTTTTCGCCGTAACTTACAGCTTAGAGCTTAAAACTTAGTACTGATTTTTGGAGGTTTTTAAATGGCACGCGTAGCAGGAGTTGATTTACCTAAGGCAAAGAGAGTTGACGTTGCTTTAACTTATATCTATGGTATCGGGACAGCCCTTTCGAAAGAGATCCTTGCCGAGGCTCAGCTTGACCCGGCAAAGAGGGTTAAGGACCTTAACGAAGAAGAAGTGAGCAGGCTGACAACCATAATAACAAAGAACATCAAGGTAGAAGGCGACCTGCGCCGTGAGATACAGGCGAACATCAGGCGTCTTATGGATATAGGCTCTTACAGAGGCTACAGGCACCGTCGCAACCTGCCGGTCCGCGGACAGCGCACAAAGACGAACGCCCGCACAAGGCGCGGTAAGCGCAAGACTGTGGGATCGGTAAGCAAAGCCACAAAAGAAGCAGCAGCGCCAGCGCCAAAAGCGTAAAATATAACTAATTTAGAAACCCGCCTCTTTGGCGGGTGGCCGATCATATAGGCCGGAGGATCCAAATAATGGCTGAAGAAAAGAAACAATCACCAGCACCTGCACCAGCAGCACATGTACCGCACACAAAGAGGAAAATCAGATTTGCGGGAGGACTGGCTAAAGCGTATGTCCAGTCTTCATTTAACAATACGATCATTACGATAGCTGACGAAAAAGGCAACACGATCGTTTGGGCATCGGCCGGTGGCTGCGGTTTTAAGGGAACCAAAAAAGGGACCCCATTCGCAGCTCAAATGACGGCATCGAACGTGGCAAAGAAAGCTATAGATACCGGGGTCAAACAGGTTGTCGTGCTTGTAAATGGGCCCGGGCCCGGCCGCGAAACGGCTATAAGGGGCCTTCAGGCTGCGGGGCTTATAATCACGTCGATACGCGATATAACTCCTGTACCTCATGACGGTTGCCGTCCGCCAAAACCGAGACGCGTGTAAGCACGTTACAAATTACAGATTGCAGATTACAGATTTGCAATAGAATCAACAGCAAGTAATTTGTAAGATGTAATATGAAATCTGTAATTCTATTTTGGAGGTTTTAATTAATGTCAAGATATTTAGGTTCAGTTTGCAAACAATGCCGCCGCGAAAAAGAAAAACTGTTTCTGAAAGGCGATAGGTGCAACACCAACTGCACGCTCGACAGAAAGCGCGGCAAAAATATTCCCGGCATGCACGGTATGTCTCGCTCGAAGGTGTCAGAATATGCACGGCACCTCCGCGAAAAACAAAAAGCGAGAAGAGTCTATGGACTTACGGAAGAACAGTTCAGGCATTATTTCAAGCGAGCGGACAAGATGAAGGGATTGACCGGCGAGACACTTATGAAAATGCTGGAAATGAGGCTCGATAACATCGTTTACCGCCTAGGCATAGTTACCTCCAGGAAATTCGCAAGACAGCTTGTTGGTCACGGCAGAGTGCTTGTAAACGGCAAGAAGGTCAACCTTCCGGGCTACGCGCTCAAGCCGGGCGACAAGGTCACGCTGAAAGAGAAGGCAAAAGAGAACGTTCAAATAAAAAAGGCGCTGGAACGTACGGATAAATTCCCTTCATGGCTCGGGCTCGATAAACAGAGTATCACAGGTTCTGTTATCAGCGAGCCGAAGATTGGGGAGTTTTCTCATCCCATTGATAGCCAGCTGATAGTTGAATTCTATTCAAAATAAAAAAGTAGTGATAAGGGATAAGGGGTAAGGGGTCAGGGAAACAGCGCCCGGCTCGGTCAAGATGTTGCAGCTACTTACCGCTTATCGCTTAACCCTTAACGCTGATAATAGTGAGGTTTAGAATGAAAATGCCAGATTTAGAAAAACTACGCAGACTTACGCTTGACGACAAAACTTCTTCTCCGACGTTTGGAAGATTTGTGGCGGAACCGTTCGAACGCGGTTACGGCCATACGATAGGAAACTCGCTGCGGCGCATACTGCTGTCCAGCCTCGAGGGGTCAGCGATAACCGCAGTGCGCATCAAAGGTGTCCTTCACGAGTTCTCAGTAGTCAAAGGTATAAAAGAAGACGCGGCGAACATCATAATTAACCTCAAGAAAGTGCGCTTGAAAATGTTTACGCCGGGCCCGGAGACGATATATCTTCGCAGCAAAAAAGAAGGCGTTGTGACCGCGAAGAGCATTGAGCCGAACCCGAATATAGAAGTGCTTAATCCGGACCAGGTTATAGCTACTATGGATTTCGGTGCTGACCTGGAAATAGAGATGGAAGTGACTCGCGGCAAAGGGTATGTCCTTGCCGAAGAGAGCAAGTCCGGCAAGTATCCGGTAAACACGATACTTCTGGACGCGCTTTTCTCTCCAGTCACTAAGGTCAACTACGAAGTTGAGAACACGCGTGTTGAACAGATAACCAACTACGACAGGCTGATACTTGAGATCTGGACCGACGGTTCTGTTTCACCGGCGGACGCTCTTGCATATTCTGCGAAGATACTCAGGAATTCTCTCACGATATTCACCGGTCCGGAAGCAGAACCGGAAAAAGCTCCTGTGGTGGACGCGCAGGAAGAAAAACAAAAAGAACTATTAGAGCAGCCGCTCAGCATAATGGACCTATCGGTGCGTTCCGCAAACTGCCTGCTCTCGGCGGGACTGAAGACCATAGGCGACCTCGTTACAAAACAGGAAGAAGAAATACTTTCCTATAAGAATTTCGGAAAACGCTCTTTAACCGAAATCAAGGAAAAACTCGCTGAACTCGGGCTCTCGCTCGGGATGAAGGAAATAAAAAATGATTAAAAACCTAGGCGCAAGAAAACTATCAGTAACAAGTGCTCACAAGAGATCGATGCTGAGGAATCTCGCGACGTCGTTGTTCCAGCACGAGAAGATCAAAACGACCCTCGCGCGGGCAAAAGAGCTTTCCAGTTTTTCAGAGAAGCTTATCACCAGCGCCCGGCCGGCCGACATGAACGCAAGAAGGAAGATTTCCGGAGATATCAAAGATCAGCTCGTTCAGAAGAAACTTTTCGAAGTGCTCGTGCCACGTTATAAGGACAGAGCCGGCGGGTACGTGAAGGTGTTCAAGGCGGGCTTCAGAAAAGGCGACAACGCTGAAATGGCAGTAGTAAAACTAGTAAGTTAAACAGTCGGAAATTTTAGATTTGAAAATTAAAGTTTAAATTATAGTTTGTATTTTCTATCTTAAATTGTATAATAGGATTTGAACATGTTCAATTATTTCTTCAGCCTCTTTTCAAACGACATGGGGATTGACCTCGGAACAGCCTCAGTGCTTGTCTACGTTAAAGGTCAGGGTATCGTATTAAGAGAACCTTCCGTCGTAGCCATAGAAAAAGAAACCAAACGGATACTCGCCATAGGCGTTGAAGCGAAACGCATGCTTGGCAAGACGCCGGCAAGCATAGTAGCGGTGCGCCCGCTCAGGAACGGTGTAATAGCTGATTTCGAAGTAACGGAGCGCATGATACGTTACTTTATAAAAAAAGTACATAACCGCAGGAGCCTCCTCCATCCTCGCGTAGTCATTGGTGTTCCATCCGGGATAACCGAAGTTGAACGCAGGGCGGTAAGAGAATCGGCTGAACAGGCCGGGGCCAGGGAAGTACACCTTATCGAAGAGCCAATGGCAGCGGCCATAGGGGCGAACATTCCCATCCAGGAACCCGAAGGCAACATGATAGTAGATGTTGGCGGAGGAACGACCGAAGTAGCGATAATATCGCTGGGCGGAATGGTCGTTTCTAAGTTTGTAGATGTCGCGGGTGACGAGATGGACGAGGCAATAGTTCAGTATTTCCGCCGCAAATATAACCTTCTTATAGGTGAGAACACCGCGGAGGATGTAAAGATAAGGATCGGGTCAGTATTCCCGCTCCCCGAAGAAACTAGCCTCGAAGTCAAAGGCAGGGACCAGGTCACCGGCCTTCCTAAGACCATAACGATCACATCAGAAGAGGTCAGGTCGGCGCTTTCTGAACCTATAAAGGCCATAATCGAAGTAATAAAGAACACTCTTGAAGAGACTCCAGCCGAGCTTTCCGCCGACCTTGTTGACAGGGGGATAGTGCTCGCGGGAGGCGGCTCGCTGCTCCGCGGTTTCACGGAACTGTTGTCACAAGAAACAGAGCTTCCCGTGAACCTTGCCGAAGACCCGCTGACCTGCGTCGTCAGGGGCACCGGAAAGTACCTAGAAGAACTCGATAACCTGCGAATTTCCAAAAAGAAAAGAATAATTTAGGTTGCGTGTTAAGTAATAGAGTTAATTTTGCTTTAAGTTGCCCCCGCGGCCTTTAACACGATTTTGCAGCAAGCAGGGTTCAAGCCCCTGGAGATTTATGGAAGAAGAAATAGTTTCCCACCGAAAAGCCAATTACGCTTTCCTTTTGTTGTTTACGATAAACATCTTTTTACTTACCGCGAACCTCACAAACTATATCTGCACAATCAAGAACTTCATTTATTACGTTTTGTTCCCGTCAAGTAACGCAGCCTCATGCATAGTTGATTCCGCAGGCAAGTTCTCGTCCAACGTGCGGGAGATAGTGCGCGTGCATCAGGAAAACCTTGAGCTTAAGGAAGCCATTAAGCGCTATAGCTTTCTGGAGGCCGAGTCACAGAGGGCTAAAGAAGAAAATCTTCGCCTGCGCTCGCTTGTCGGTTTTCCTGCGGTCAAACAGACAAAATTCATTGTCGCGCATATTATATCTAGGGAGCCGGGCAGCTGGTTCCAGTGGATCACCATAGACCGCGGCCAGAAGGATGGTGTTTTTCTCGATGCTCCGGTGCTTGCCTGGGCCGGCGACAAACCATCGGTGCTTGGCAGGGTGGGGGAAGTTTTCGCGGGTTCGGCAAAAGTAGTATTGATAACGAACCTCCTCAGCGCTATTCCCGGAGAGATAAAGTTGCTTAACGAGGACGGCCTTGTGGAAGGACAGAACGGCCATATGCTGAAGATAAATTATCTTGTTTCCGACACCAAGGTAAGGATCGGCGACGAAGTTGTAACAAGCCCGTTAAGCTCCGTCTTCCCTGCGGGTATCGCTATAGGGAAAGTCACCGATTTCGCGCGTGTCGACAACGAAGCGTTCCATTCCGCGGTGGTCAAGCCCGCGGCGAACTTCAACAATCTCAGGGAAGTGATAATAGTGATACCGGAAAAAACCAGCAAATAAAATGAGAAAATTCATTGTTTACTTTTTTGTTTATGCGATCGGTGTAACGGTGCAGTTTGGCTGGTCAAAATACTTCTCACCGTACGGTATCAGCCCCAACTTTCTGCTTGTATGCCTTGTTTTCGTGGGCCTTATGAGAGGCCCGTTCGAAGGAGAGCTTCTCGGTTTCGCTTGGGGTATTTCCTGGGACGCTATGTCGATAGACATGTTTGGCAGCCACGCTTTTGTTTTCACATGCCTGGGCTACTTGTCTGGCCTCTTGTCCAGAAAATGGGACGAATCGAAAGTTTCGGCGCAGATGCTGCTTGCGGGCGCGGCGTCGGTATTTTTTATGGCCGGTATGAAGCTGGTGTATAGCGTTTTTGGTGCGAGCGAACACTTTTACAATTTCAATTATATCACCTACTTGCAACCGTTCTATAACATGCTGATTGCTCCCGCGATATTCTGGGTGGGAAAACAGTTGGGTAGATTTTTAGATTAAAACCCGAAAGTATACGAAATATCAAAAATCAAAATTATTGTGCCGCCTGTGGCGGCTTATTTAAAATATGTTTTGCAAAGCAACACTCATTAATTTCAATTCTTGATATTTGATTTTAATATAGATTAATGAGCTAAGCAACTAACTTGTAAATAAGAGTGTATTATGGTCTGGCAGCAGGAGAACAGATTAAATTATGAAGACTTCCTGGAGAAATACCAGGTAGTCATATGGGCCCTGTTGTCCCTGTTCCTGATCCTTTCGTCAAGGCTGTTCTTTCTGCAGGTGGTCAGGGGCGCGTATTACAGGGACCTTTCCGAGCAGCAGCGAACTCACCTAATACTTGAGCGCGCGCCGCGCGGCGTCATCTACGACGTTACCGGCCAGGTCATCGTAGGAAACAAGGCGGCTTTCACAGCGCTTTTCTATCCCTTCAGCCAGAACAAGATACCTGCTAAAGAGGTTATGGAGCAGTTGGGGAAAATACTCCCGCTCAAGAATTTGAAAGCGAGCATCGCGCTGGGCTGGAGAACAGGAAAGGTTGTCAGGCTTTCCGATAGCCTCACCCGCTCGGAAATGTTCCAGCTGCAGGAGCAGCGTTTGGCGTTCCCGGGCATATCCGTCGTTAAAGAAGAAAGAAGGGAATATAACGCCCCGGAATACAACGCGCACCTTACAGGTTACCTCAACGAGGTAACTCAGGATGAACTCGACGACGCACTCAGCGACGAAGGGTATAAGTCGGGCGACTGGATAGGCCGCAGCGGTCTCGAGCAGTCATACAATACATTCCTCAGGGGTCAGGACGGCGGCTGGCAGATAGAGGTTGACGCCTACGGCCACCAGACGAGGCTTGTCAGGCATATACTCCCGAGGATGGGCAACAGCCTTAACACAACTATAGACGAAAAACTGCAGGAAGTGGCTGGTGAAGGGCTAGCGAAATCTCCAACGGGCAGAGGGGCCGTTGTCGCGATCGACCCCCGCAGCGGAGCCGTCAGGTGTTTTGTTTCGGGCCCGGGCTATGACCCCAACGCCTCTCTTACGAGAGATTTCTATAAATATGTCGTTGACAAGGAGAAAAAACTCCCGCTTTTCAACAGGGCCGTGCAGGGGCTCTATGCTCCGGGCTCAACTTTCAAGTTGGTCACATTTTCCGCGGCGCTCGCTGAGGGGGGCGTCGACCCCAGCCTTACGTACTATTGCCCCGGGCATTTCGATTTTGGCGACAAAGTTTTTCTGTGCTGGAACAAAAAGGGCCACGGGCGGCTGAGCCTCATCCCCGCGCTCGCCAACTCGTGCAACGTTTATTTTTACCAGTTGGGCCTCAAGATTGGCCCGAAGCTATTGTATAAATACGCCAAGATGTTCCGCCTGGGAGAAAAGACAGACATAGAAATACCTTCAGAGAAAAAAGGGCTGATACCAGACGCGGAGTGGAAGCTTAAGAAAATGCATGACGCGTGGTGGCAGGGCGACACGATAAACATGGCGATAGGCCAGGGGCCTCTCTGGGTTACGCCGGTGCAGCTGGCGGTGTATGTGGCGGCGGTGGCAAACAGCGGCACGATTTACAAACCTTATATCGTTGACAGCGTTGTGTCGCCGAGCGGCGAAAAACTTTACCAGGCGGTTGTCACCAAGAAGGGTGAAGTAAAGATGCCGGAACAAGTTTGGAGGCTGCTGCACATAGGCCTCGAAGAAGTCGTTCTTAACGGCACAGGGCGCGGCTGCTATTTTAATAACCTCAAAGTGGCCGGCAAGACAGGCACGGCGCAGAACCCGCACGGGCAGGATCACGCCTGGTTTATCGCGTACGCTCCGGCGGACAACCCCGAGCTTGCTATAGCCGTGATAGTCGAGAACGGCGGCCACGGCGGAACGGCCGCAGTACCCATAGCCAGAAAGATGTTCGAGACGTATTTCAAACTTAACGAGCCTGTTAAAGCGATTGCGCCGGCCCAGGAAGAGCCGGAAGATTAACAGCGAATTACAAATTACAGATTTCAGATCACAAATTAGCTCCGAAGGCTCTAGAATTTTGTTTAACTTTGTAATCTGAAATTTAAGGATTAAATATATGGAACAAGACGAAGAAAAAGGCGTATTAAGAAGATTTCTCGAAAATCTCGACTGGTTCCTCGTGGGCGCGCTGTTGTATCTCCTGGGAATGGGGCTCATTGCGGTGTATTCCGCCACGCTCCATTACGGCAACCCCGGCAAATATCTGTTCACGCAGGGCATGGCGGTAATGATAGGGCTCGGTGGCATGATACTTTTTTCCAGCTTCAATTACCAGTATTTCAGAGGGATAATAATCCCCGCCTATATCGTTTCGATCTTAATGCTTGCCTCGGTGCTGATGGTCGGCAGGTCCATACGCGGCACAGGCCGCTGGATCAATTTCCATTATTTTGCTTTTCAGCCTATTGAAATAACAAAGATCATTTTCATTCTGGTGCTCGCGGGCTACCTTGACGGCGTATGGAATGAAACTAAACGTTTATCAACGCTGGGAGTCGGGCTTTTACTTTTGTTCGGCCATATACTGCTGATACTCCTGCAGCCCGATTTCGGATCATCGCTTGTGTACTTTCCCATAACGATAATCCTTCTTTTTGTAGCGGGTGTCGCGCCTATGTACCTGATAGGCGTGATGCTTTTCGGGAGCCTCGCGGCGGGCATCCCACTCATGGCGACTTTTTTCAAGCTGCAGCCGGAGCTTATTGCCTCACATTCTTTGCTTGCCTATTTTGTAAGCGCTTCTCGCGGTGGACTGCACATGTTGGTAGTGCTTACCTGCGTTATCGCATTGATATTTGTCACATGGTGGTTCTTTGTGCAGCTAAAGATTCGTATCCCGTTCATATATCCCCTGGTATTATCCTTCATAGTGCTTTTGGGAAGCGTCTCGTCTCTAGCGGTCCAGAAGACCATGAAAGAGTACCAGCGAAAAAGGCTCGTGGTCTTTCTCAATCCCGACGCCGATCCACTTGACAGCGGCTACAACATAATCCAGTCTAAGATCGCCATAGGCTCCGGCATGGTCTTCGGCCAGGGACTTTTTTCAGGCACACAGGCCCAGCTCGGGTTCCTGCCGGAACAGCATACCGACTTCATTTTTCCGGTAATATCGGAAGAAACGGGGTTCGTTTTCACCGAACTTACGATAATAGCTTATTTCCTGCTCATCTGGCGGGCGATGATAGTTGCGCGAGAGTCCCGCGACAGATACGGTTCGCTGGTCGCGACCGGCATAGCCGCGATGTTCGCGTTTTACGCTTTCATAAACATGGGAATGGTCATGGGTATAACCCCTGCGACCGGACTACCACTGCCGCTGATCTCTTATGGTGGTTCTTCAATGGTCTCCAGCCTCTGGGCGCTGGGTATACTGTTTTCTATACATATTAGGCGATTTACCCATACCTAGTAAAAACATGTCGTATTGGGGCGGGGAGCGGGTAAGTGGCAATGTTTGCCGGCAAACATCTTAATTGAAGTAGCTCTAAATGGCAATGTAATGCCCATTACATACCATGTTGTAACCAGATAATATATTTATAAAATGATTGAAATATAAGTAATAAGTCAATAATTATGCAGGGAATAAATAACATAAATACTGCCGTTAGTCAATAGATCGTGCGATCAGAGGAGTTAAGATGAAAAATAACAAGAATTTATTATTACTTATAGTCCCTTTGTTCATTTGTGCGTGCCAGACGCTACCGCCGCAAAAGGCTGCGCCTGCGGCGCCTCAGGATGTAGAAAGTATCAAGGCTAACCTCAAGAGCAAGCTGCAGGAGAAATATTTTGTCCGCGGCGGGGCTCACAACATGCTTATGGCTGAGGCGAAGCGGGCTTTGCTCGGGCTTGGGCAGGCAGGGGTGCCGCCGCAAAGGACGCACGAGAAAAAAGAAGTTAACTCCGGGCAGCAGCAGGATCTTCTGCAAGTGCTTAAAAATAGTAATCTCGCCGGGCTCTCCGAAGACCAGATAGCCGCGGCTTACTATCTTCTTGAGCTTGGGTTGCCGGCGTACTCTTCGCCTGAAGGCCAGGGCGAGCTTAAAACCTTTGGCATAGACTATGACGCGAACTCGCCGGTTCGCACCACCGCTCCAATATATATCCTTATAGAAAGGTTTCCACACACACAGTGGGGGCAGAAGGCTTTCATCGACCTTTTGAACTCGCCTTCTGAAACCGACTACGACAAGGAATCAATGTTCGCGAACATACCGCCGCACTATTGTTTCGCGGAGGTGGTGACGACTGTGGTTCCACAGTTCCTCAGCGATAACCCGGACACTGGCTACAGGCTTGAGGCGCTTTATTCTTTAGGACGGGCATATGAAACTTTATGGTCGCTTTCCCTGGCAAAAGTGAACGAGCTTGCAGCGTTGGGTATGGATTACAACGTAGCCGGTTCTGGGTATTTCGCAGGCCTTGGGCCCGCGGCCAGAGACAAGGCAATAAGTGTTTACGGGGAGATAAAGGCCGCGTATCCTTCCAGTCTTGAGGCCAGGTATGTCTCTTATCTCCTGCAGGATATATCGAACTTGAAAGACACACACACGAGAGCGTATTTCAAGGGCCGGTGAGATAATTGATTAGTAGTGTCTCCGGCACGGCCGATTTCTAAGAGGTTATATGCAGTTAGCACATCTTGATAATTACAATGGTGCAATTGTTACGTTTATAATGGGGCTTATATTTCTTGTTTTCGGGATAAAATTTCTTCTTGCCAGGAGAAAGATAAGCGAGTCTCTGGTTGGGCCCAAAGCCGGGGACAAAATGAATGAAAGCACGGCAAGAATGGTCGCCGGGTTGTTGATACCTTTTGTCGGCGTGATCATTGCCATGGGCGGGCTGGTTCAAATAGTACAAGCTGTTATCGCGGCGATAAAGATTGCAAAATAAAGAGAACGAATCATTAAAATATAAAAGGACAATAATGAACATAGACAAGATTCTTCCATTAGTTCAGAGACCGGCCAGGTACATCAATTCCGAGTGGAACTCGCACGCGCCTAAAGAAAACGCGCCGGCATCTATATGTTTTTGCTTTCCGGATGTTTATGAGGTTGGGGCGTCTAACCTTGGAATAGAGATATTGTACCATCTCGTCAACGAAACAACTTCTGCCAGGGCTGAGAGGTGTTTCTGTCCGGCTAAGGACCTCGAAGATAAATTGAGAGCCGACAACTTTTCGTTATTCTCATTAGAATCGAAAGCGCCGCTTAAGGAATTCGATATAGTTGGATTCAGCTTGCACCACGAGCTTTGCGCGGGCAACCTCATGAACATGCTTGACCTCGCGGGTATACCTAAACTTTCGGCTGAACGCAAAGGCTTGTTCCCTCTTGTTATAGGCGGCGGGCCGGTTATGGCTAACCCCGAGCCGTTCGCGGATTTCTTTGACGCGTTCGTGCTGGGGGAAGGGGAAGACGCGATCAAAGACATTTTAACGGCAATTACAGATTACAAATTACAGAATACAAATTTAAAAAATGGGGACAGGGAAAAACTACTGATAGCACTTTCGAAAATTCCCGGAGTTTATGTGCCTTCACTTTATGATGTCAGCTATAACGATGACTGTACCATAAAAGCGGTGAAACCAATGAACGGCGCGCCGGGAAGGATCACAAAACGCATAGTGAAGCTGGAAGAAACATTTTTTCCGGCTAAACAAATGGTGCCGTTCATACAAACCGTTCACAACAGGATGAATATCGAGATCTCGCGCGGATGCCCGCGCATGTGCAGGTTCTGCCAGGCTGCCAGGTATTATTACCCGTGGCGCCAGCGCTCAAAGGAAAGCATACTAAAGATCCTTGAAGACGGCCTAGCGTCGACCGGCTATGAGGAAGTCTCGTTCGCGTCGCTTTCCTCCACCGATTACAAAGGGCTAGATGGCCTGCTTGAAGAAGTTCAGAAACGTTTCGGCTCAAAAAAAATAGGTATTTCGCTTCCATCGCTCCGGTGCGACAAGTTTTCCCTTAAGGTAGCGGGGGACTTAAGCCACAATAAGCGCTCGAGTCTCACTTTTGCTCCCGAGGCTGGTACCGAACGCCTGAGGCACATTATAGGTAAAGATATCTCCGAGCAAAATATCCTGGACACGCTATCCGTCGCTTCCAGGATGGGGTGGAAGCTTGTAAAGATGTATTTCATGATAGGGCTTCCAACGGAAACAGATGAAGATATTGAAGGTATTGTCAGGCTTGTGCGTGCGGCGAAAAGGCTTAACTCGGTCCTTAACTTTAACGTAACCGTTTCGCCTTTTGTTCCCAAGGCGCAAACGCCGTTCCAGTGGGCGCGGATGGAAGATCCGGTGAAGATGGTGGACAGGACAAAGAAACTTGAACGATCCCTGCCCGCTTTGGTCAAAGGGCACTTTGTAGAAGCTAGCATGCTTGAAGGCGTGCTCGCGCGCGGCGACAGGAGGCTTTCAAAAGTCATCCTTAAAGCGTGGGAAAAAGGGTGCCGATTCGACCAGTGGAAAGAACATTCGAGGTTCGACCTCTGGAAAGAAGCGTTTGCCGAGGTCGGCATAGATACAGCATTTTATGTCGGCCGTGAAAAGGAGAAGGATGAAATCCTTCCGTGGGAACACTTGCAGTTCTCAGGTGAAAAAGAAGCACTGTGGGAAGAATACAAAAAGATATTCGAGCCTTTCGAGCCAAAGGAGAACACGATTATGGAAGCGGTGCCCGTTGTTAAGCCAATGGCAGTCAAAGCCGATAGAACTTCTTTCCAGCCCGTGCTTCGCATGAGGCTGTGTTTCTCAAGGCATGGTGATGTGAGGTTCCTGTCGCATCTGGAACAAATAGACGTTTTTAGAAGGCTGTTCCGCAGGGCAAACCTTCCCGTGGCATACTCTATGGGTTTTAGCCCGCAGGTAAAAGCCGCTTTCGGGCCAGCGATTTCGGTGGGATACGAAAGCGAGTCTGAGTACGTGGAGCTTGAACTTGCCAGGCGCGTTGAACCAGCAGAGATGATAGAAAGGCTTGACCGAGCCCTGCCGCGCGGGTTCAAAACCATGGAAGCCAAAAAGATCCCCGTGTTCTTCCCTTCACTGGACTCACTCCTTAATATAGCGGTTTATAAAATCGGAGCCGTGTCCGATGACGAGAAGATAAAATCTTTCCTTTCGGCGCCGGAGATAATTATTGAAAAAGTCAAAGAGAATAAAGTCATAAAGATAGACGCGAAGCCGCTTATAAAGGAACTGAAGAATAAGGATGGGGGGCTACATCTTGAGCTTCGATTCGGCCCAAAAAAGAATGTCAAACCTGAAAAGATAGTGCAGCTTTTGCTGGGGCTGACCGATGACCAGGCGAAATCTCTGCCCATATGCCGCACGGGGTTTTTAATTGAAAAAAAAGATGGTACAATATTAGAACCATAACGGCAGCTATAAGCAGTAAGCTTTAAGCTGTAAGAAAAAGAAGCAGCAATAAATATTCGAAGGCAGGTTTGACTGCTGGTGCAGGTTCAAACTTATAACTTACAGCTTATTGCTTATAGCTGACTTAAGAGGCAATCATGAAAAAAGAAATTATCGTAAACCGTTCGCAGGAAGAAACGAGGGTAGCAATACTTGAGAATGACAGGATAGTCGACCTTTTTAATGAGAGAAGGGAATCTGAAAAGATAGTCGGAAATATTTACAAGGGTACGGTCAAGAACATACTGCCGGGTCTTTCTAGCTCATTCCTGGAGGTCGGTCTCGAGAGGAGCGCCTATCTTTCGGCAGATGACGTCATTTCAGAATCAGGCGAGAAGAAAATTGAGAGGATGATAAAGATAGGTTCAGAAGTACTTGTTCAGGTGGACAAAGAGCCTATAAGCACGAAGGGCGCGCGCGTCACGATGGACATCTCTCTGCCGGGCAGGCTGCTCGTTTTTATGCCGTTCAACAACCACATCGGGATATCGAAGAACATCGAATCCCGCCAGGAGCGCGATAGGCTCAAACAGATAATAACCGAGAGTAAGCCGCCTACCGGTGGGTTTATCGTTCGCACGGAAGCCGAGGATGCAACTGACAAAGAGATAAAAAGAGAAATAAAATATCTTGTGAGGCTGTGGGAATCGATAAATGTACGCGCGCAGAAAGCTAAGGCGCCGGCGCTGATACACAAGGACCTGGGTATAGTGTTCCAAACTGTCAGGGACTATTTCAACGAAGAAGTTGACCTGTTCATGATAGATTCCAGAAATGAGTATGAGGAAGTAGTGGATTTCGTAAAAATAGTTTCTCCTGAGCTTGTCGACAAGATAAAACCTTACACGGGCAAGACGCCGATATTCAAGGCCTTCAATATAGAGGACGAGATAAAAAAGCTCAGATCAAACCGCGCGAACCTGCGCTCCGGAGGATATCTGATTATTCAGGAAGCCGAGTCTCTCTGCGCTATAGACGTTAACACGGGCCGCTATACGGGCTCGAGGGCGCAGTCGCAGGAAGAGACGGTGACGCTGACCAACATAAAGGCCGCGCAGGAGATAGCCAAACAGATAAGGCTGCGTAATATAGGCGGTATACTTGTCATAGATTTTATAGACATGAAGAAAGCCAAGAACCGGCAGAAGGTTCTAGAGGCTCTGACACGTGCGGTAAAAGGCGACAAGGCAAAAATTAAGATATGGCCTATTACAAGGCTCGGCCTGATTGAGATGACGAGGGAGAGGAAAAGAGAATCGCTCTTTGCGCTATTAGGCGAGACTTGTCCCACTTGCCACGGGCTCGGGCTCGTGCTTTCAAGGGAATCATTATTTATTCAGATATCTAAAGAACTCGCGCAGATGAAGCTTGCAAGACACACGGGAAAAATAAGAATAAGGCTTACTCCTACGGTAGCCCAGTATTTCCGCGAGAGGTGTTCACGGCTTAAACAATGCGCGGGCCAGGACATAGAGATCCAGTCTGCCAACGACGTCCCATGGGAAGATTACCAGATAATAATAGAATAACCAGCGAGCATAGGTGTTTTTACCGGATGTTTCTATCGAGAATATCAAAAGGCAAACAAAAATAAAAAAGGCGGCAATAAAATTACCGTCTTTTTTATTTAAAATATATTGAATTTAATTACGCAATATCATTTGCCGCTTATAGCTTCTTCAAGCCTGTCGAGGCCATTTCTGATGTTCTTCATAGATGTAGCGTAGGAAAGCCTGATGTATCCCGGCGCGCCGAATGGGTCGCCCGGAACCACGGCTATGCGCGCTTTGTCGATAAGGTATTCGGCAAATTCAGTGCATGTAGTTACAGTTTTGCCGCCGTAGGACTTGCCGAGAAATTTCTTGATATTAGGGAAAACGTAAAAAGACCCTTCCGGCTTAAGGCACTTTACGCCTTTGATCGCGTTTAGCCTGTCAACAATATAATCCCGTCGTTTCTCGAATTCTTTTCTCATCATCTCAACACTGTCTTGCGGACCGTTCAACGCTTCGGTGGCCGCTTTCATTGATATGGATGTAGGATTAGATGTTGATTGGCTTTGGATATTTGTCATTGCAGTGATTATCTCTTTTGGTCCGGCGGCGTAGCCTATACGCCAGCCGGTCATTGCGTAGGATTTGGACACGCCGTTGATGACAACGGTAAGCGCTTTGACTTCCGGGGAAATGGATGCTATAGAGTAAAAATTGAAATCCTGATAGACGAGTTTTTCGTAAATGTCGTCGGCTATTATAAGAATATTATGTTCAACGCATATCTTCGCGAGCGCTTTAAGCTCATCGAACGTATAGGTTGCGCCGGTGGGGTTCGAAGGAGAATTGATTATAACAGCTTTGGTCTTCCTTGTTATAGTTTTTTTGAGTTGTTCCGGTGTCATCCTGAAGCCGTCAGCCTCCCTCGTTTTAACGAACTCCGGCTGCGCACCTGCGAGAGCGGCCATATCAGGGTAAGAAACCCAGTAAGGGGCGGGTATTATGATCTGGTCCCCGGGGTTAAGCATTGCCTGGAAGAGGTTGTATAGAGAGTGCTTCGCACCGCAGGAAACGATGATCTCGTCGCTTGAATAGTCGAGATCGTTGTCTTTTTTGAATTTGTCGATTATCGCCTGCTTAAGTTCAGGGGTTCCTGAAACCGGGCAATACTTTGTGAAACCGGCGTCTATTGCTTTTTTCGCAGCTTCCTTAATATTTGCAGGGGTGTCGAAGTCCGGTTCCCCGGTGCCAAAGCTTATGACATCGATACCCTGGCTTTTCAGGGCTTTGGCTTTTGAATCAATTGCGAGTGTCGCGGACGGTTTGATGTTTTGGGCTCTCTCTGATAAGATCATTAATTTTTCCACTGGAATCCGGGTTTCCTTGGCTATTTTGCCAGTTGTATTGACAAGTATCTATTTTTTGTGCTACTATTATACAGCTTAGAAAGGAGTATGTCAATGTATGCAGTTATCGTGACGGGCGGAAAACAGTTCCGCGTAGAAGCAGGCAACACAGTATTGGTGGAAAAACTGGCGGCAAAAGCCGGTGAAGAAGTCGTATTAGACAAGGTTCTTATAGTCGGCGATGAGAATAAGGCTACTATAGGCCGCCCGGTGGTTGAGGGAGCGAAGGTCATTGCTTCAGTTGTACGCCAGATGCGCGGACCCAAGGTTATAGTGTTCAAGAAGCGTTCAAAAAAAGGCTATAAAAAGACGCAGGGGCACAGGCAGTATCTCACCGAACTTAAGATCAAAGAAATAGTACAATAAATCGATTACAAATTACAGATTACATATTACAAATTGAAGTCAAACGTCATTGACT
Organism: Endomicrobiales bacterium; assembly: GCA_963794945.1. Lineage (GTDB taxonomy): Bacteria > Elusimicrobiota > Endomicrobiia > Endomicrobiales > CAWCFT01 > CAWCFT01. The sequence continues at coordinate 8,164 of CAWCFT010000010.1, read as the reverse complement.
TTTTTAATCTGTGATTTGAAATTTGTAATCTGTAATTAGGAGTATACCATGGCTCATACAAAGTCACAGGGTTCATCAACAAACGGGCGCGATTCTGCGGGCCAACGCAGGGGTGTAAAGATCTACGGCGACCAGAAAATTCACGCAGGCTCGATCATAGTCCGCCAGTGCGGCACTAAATTCCATGCCGGCAAGAATGTCGGTATTGGTTCCGACAACACTCTTTTCGCGAAGATCTCGGGGCTTGTCAAATTCACAAGAAAAGCCGGCAACAGATGTTTTGTCAGCGTAACCGCCGCAAACTAGAGTCAGGCTGCTGGAAGTACTAAAGTAAATGTTCATAGATAAAGCAAGGATATTCATTACAGCCGGCACCGGTGGCGACGGCTGTATTTCTTTTAGAAGAGAAAAGTATGTTCCCTTCGGCGGCCCTGACGGCGGAAACGGCGGCAAGGGCGGCGATGTTTACCTCGAGACCGACCCGCACCTAACAACACTTCTCGATTTAACTTACCGTTCACACTACAAAGCAAACAGCGGAATGGTCGGCGGCGCGAGCAACTGCACTGGCAGGGGCGCTGACGATATCATCATCAGGATACCCGTGGGCACTGTTATATACAAAGGCGGCGAAGCTCTTGCCGATATGGTAGAGCCCTATGTCAAACTGCTCGTCGCGCGCGGCGGCAGAGGCGGCAGAGGCAACTCATCGTTCAAGACGGGCAGGCACACCGCGCCGAGGATCAAAGAAAAGGGCGAGCCGGGAGAGATCGTAAGTTTAGATCTCGAGCTCAAACTCATTGCTGACGTAGGTCTTGTCGGTTTTCCCAATGCGGGGAAATCAACGCTACTTTCGCATATTAGCGCGGCCAGGCCTAAGATAGCGGACTATCCTTTCACTACCCTTAGCCCGAACCTTGGAGTTGTCAGCCACGGCGGACCGCAGTTACGTTGTTGCGGATATACCGGGCCTGATCGAAGGCGCCCACACGGGCAAAGGGATAGGTGATGAATTTCTCCGCCATATACAGCGTACAAGGGTATTGATACATGTTATAGACCTTTTTGGTTTCAACGAAAACACAGCTTACCAGAATTACCGCATTATAAACCAGGAGCTCGGACAGTTCTCAAAAGGCCTCCTTAAAAAACCGATGGTCATCGCGGTGAACAAAACGGATCTTACCGATTCGGCGGCGAAACTTTCGCAGCTGAAGAGGAACCTGAAGAATAAAAAAATATTTCCCATCTCGGCGGTATCTGGCGAGGGCATAAAAGAGCTCATGAACGCCGTAAGTAAGGCGCTCAAAAAATCCCGCCGCCCGAAGACATCATAGAGGAGCCGGTCAAAAAATATATTTATGAAGCGGAGTTTACGATCGAGAAGATCGGCGGTATATATGTGGTGAAAGGCTCCAAGGTAGACAAGCTAAGTGCTATGACTGATATCGCCGAGGAAGAATCTCTGCGGCGTTTCCAGAACATACTGAAAAAAATAGGCGTTGAAAAAGAGCTCGAGGCCAGGGGTGTTGTAGAAGGCGACACCGTCCGCATAGGCTCATACGAGTTTATATTTGAAAAATAATCGGATTTAGGAATCAATACCTTCAAACAATAAGTACCGTCAGACGTTTTCCCAGATCGACCTTCCTTCGTGCCGCCAAAAAAATCTGGTTGAATAATTAGCAAAAAATTGATAAAATCTTCTAAGATAGAGGAATGCCGAACTATGTCAAGCCGCGGCTGCAAACAAGCGCTAACAAACAGAAATGCAGCTGGACTTACGAACCATGCAGCGACAAGGGTTTTTGCTGCGAATGCATAAACTACAACGGGATTTCGTCCAACGAAATGCCCGCCTGTTTTTTTACAATCGATTCCAAAAAAACCTACGATAGACCAGTTGAACATTTTTAAAGAAAGCAGGCAAGGCCGAGGGAAAGTTGAATACCGGAAAAAAATGAATAATTTTTATCGAAACTGGATGCCGGTGATTGCCTGGTGCTCTCTAATATTTTATCTTTCAAGCTTGCAAAATCTCGGGACCCATATTGGCTGGATCATCGACCTGGTGCTTAGGAAAGGCGCGCACGTAACCGAATATTGTGTACTATTCCTGCTGAGCCGGCGGGCCATCACTGGCAGTATCGGTGCATGGAGTGGCAAGAAAGCATCTTTGGCATCAATAGCGTTTTCGGTGTTGTACGCTGCGAGCGATGAATACCACCAGTCATTTGTCCCGACCAGGGGGCCGTCAGTGATAGATGTGGGGATCGATTCCGTAGGAGCCGTGGCCGGATATTTCATTTATAGTTTCTGGAAAGGCCACATAGAGCGGAAAAATGAGGCTTGAAACCACAGTTTTTTTATTTTGTGCTGTGTTAATAGCAGCCTGTTCCGGTGTGGCCTGGATTTTCAGTTTAGGCAGGCTCAGAAGCTTGAAAAGAACGGGTATTTTGTTGAGGCCGGATTTAAGTACCAGAACATCTGCCAGAAATACCCTTCGAGCCGCATCTGCCCTCAAGCGCTTTACAGGTTGGGACGGATATACCAGAAGAATCTCAAACTTTACGGCCAGGCAGTAAACTATTATAAAAGGCTCATTGAATACTATCCGTCATCGCAACCCTGGACAAATCTGGCAAGGGCCGGTATATTTGGGAGCCCCGACTATTTTCCTCTGACAAAGGGCAGTTTCTGGATTGAGGGTGATTCGGAAACAGAGGGCCGCAACATGCGCGCTGAATGGGACTGTAACGAGGTTTCTACAGGGACGTTCTCGATAGTGAAACGGCTTTTTGCCGGTTCGAACCACGTTACCGACATCAAGCGGTTCTACCGCAAAGACAACTTTCAACTGCGTGAATATTTGAGTCTCGGGTTCTGAGTCCTATTCGGTGGCGTTGCAGTACCCCTTTGAGGTAGGCAAATACTGGCAGACCACGAGGGACGGAAAGAAGGTAATATTCGGGATAGTCGCGAACAATCTATCGATAAAAGTGAAAGCAGGAGAATTCAACGGATGCCTTAAAGTTTCCGAAGAAAATCCCGAGTTACCCGGTTCGTTAAGATTCAATTACTACGCGCCCGAAGCCGGCTGGATACTTACAACGACATCGGCCTCTGGCGGCAGTGAGCACAGGAATACAGAACTTCTGTCTTATAAGATATCTCCGGGGAATTGAGTGTCTCCGAAATTTTGATAAAACGAACGCGGCTGTACGCGGTCGAATTTATGAAAACAATACTGATAATTGACGACGAGATATACACACGCGGCCATCTCGGCAAAATTATTGAGAGGCAGGGGTTCAGAGCCCTTACCGCTGGTACAGGTGAAGACGGTATAAGGATCTACAGAGACAATAGGCCCGACTTCGTGCTTCTGGACATACTTCTGCCGGGCATAGACGGTGAAGATGTTTTTAGGTACATAAAGGAAATCGACCCGGATGCGAATATATTTTTCATCACGGGATGCGACAATATTTTTTCGGTTGAGAACGCCTTTAAAATGGGAGCCAGAGGCTTCCTTACGAAACCGATATTTGTCGACGATATAATGAAACTTTTAAACACTCTTGAAGCCCACGAACAGCTGGAGTTCTTCAATCCGGGAAACTGACACGGAAGAGTGTGTTTAAAAAATTTGAGGGTAATTAACCATGGATTTTGGCTCATTTAAAGCATTGAAAGTTGGAGATTTGACGGCAAGTTTGCCTATAATACAAGGCGGCATGGGGGTGTGTATATCCCTTTCAGGGCTGGCATCGGCCGTAGCTAACGAAGGCGGCATCGGAGTAATAGCTACCGCTGTAATTGGCATGTCCGAGCCGGACTATTTCTCGAATCTAGCTGCCGCGGACATAAAGGCCTTGCGCCGCGAGATCAGGAAGGCTAGGAGCCTTACGAATGGGATACTTGGTGTAAATATCATGGTCGCGCTCTCGAACTACGCCGATCTGGTGAAAGCGTCGGTTGAAGAGGGGATAGACATAATATTTTCGGGCGGCGGACTTCCGCTTAACCTCCCGCGCTATCTTGAGGGTTCCCAAAAAACAAAACTTGTGCCCATTGTATCTTCCGCCCGTGCGGCGACGCTGATAGCCAGGCGTTGGATAGATAAGTTCCATCATTGCCCTGACGCGGTTGTAGTGGAAGGCCCTCTCGCAGGAGGTCACTTGGGTTTTAAGCCAGTGGACATAGAAAACCCTGATTTTGCACTTGAAAAATTGATACCAGAAGTGATAGCTGAGAGGAAAAAGATTGACGATGAGTGCGGCCATCATATTCCCGTTATCGCCGCGGGTGGTATATACAGCGGAGCCGACATATATAAATTCATGGATAAACTCGGAGCCGACGGCGTTCAGATGGCAACCAGGTTCGTCACGACCAACGAATGCGACGCTTCGATAAATTTTAAAAAAGCCTATATTGAGTCAAAAAAAGAAGATGTCGTTATTATCGAAAGCCCGGTAGGAATGCCGGGCCGCGCGATAAAGAACGTATTTATTGAAGATGTTAACAAAGGGAACAAGAAACCCTTCAAGTGCCCCTACCACTGTATAAAGACCTGTGATGTTGTCAACGCACCATATTGTATTGCTCTCGCCCTGGTCAACGCACAGAGAGGAAACCTCAAGGATGGGTTCGCTTTCGCGGGGGCTAACGTTTATAAGACGGATAAAATTATTCCCGTAAAAGAACTTGTTAAGACCCTGGAAGAAGAATACAAACAAGCGGCTCAAAAGTAGCGTCCGCGCCTGGTAAGAAATTATTCAGGGATGGCAGCGGCAGCAGTAATCCAAAATAACCTTGATGATCAGCCGTTTTTTAAAAGGGTATTTTTCATGCTATCAAAGGTTGTTTCGTGCGCTGTTCTTGGAATTGATGCGTATATAGTGAACGTCGAGGTTGATATTTCGCGCGGCTTGCCCACTTTCTCGACCGTAGGGCTGCCGGACGCGGCGGTGAGGGAATCCAAGGACAGGGTCGTCGCCGCTGTAAGGAATTCAGGTTTCGATTTTCCTTCAAGGCGAATTACCGTTAATCTCGCTCCTGCGGATACGAAGAAAGAAGGCGCATCTTTCGACCTGCCTATCGCTGTTGCTGTCCTGCTCGCGAAACAGGACATTAAAGCGGACGTATCAGGATTCTGTTTCCTTGGTGAGCTGGCCCTTGACGGGTCGCTCCGCCCGGTGAAGGGAGTCCTTCCGATAGTGGCCAGCCTCAAAAAATATGGGATATATAAAATAGTGCTTCCCTCCGGCAACGCGCTTGAGGCGTTCGTTGTGAGCGGGATAGATATATTCCCCGTAGCGACTCTAAACCAGGCAGCAGATTTTCTTTCCGGTAAAACCGTCATCGAACCTTTCAAATCTTCCGAAACAGATTTCTCCAAGACCCTCAACGTATACGAGCTTGATTTTTCCGACGTCAAAGGCCAGCAGTTCGCGAAGCGGGCGCTGGAAATAGCTGCTGCCGGCGGCCATAACGTGCTTATGATGGGCCCGCCGGGGTCGGGGAAAACGATGCTAGCAAAAAGGCTACCTACTATTCTTCCTCCATTCACTTTTGAAGAATCTCTAGAAACTACAAAAATAAGTTCTGTGGCGGGCGCGCTTAACCAAAGCACAGGGCTACTTGCCATCAGGCCCTTCCGCTCGCCGCACCACACGGTTTCCGATGTTGCACTTGTTGGAGGAGGGGCGTTCCCGAAGCCCGGCGAGGTGAGCCTTGCCCATAACGGCATTTTGTTCTTAGACGAGCTTACGGAATTTCACAGGGATGTTCTTGAAGTTCTGCGCCAGCCGCTGGAAGACAACGTCGTCACGGTTTCAAGGGCAAAGGGATCGATAGTATTCCCGGCATCTTTCATGCTTGTAGGCGCAATGAACCCTTGCCCGTGCGGGAATTTCGGCCATCCTGATAAGGAGTGCGTGTGCACGCCTTATAAGATACAGAAATACAGGTCAAAGATATCCGGTCCGCTTCTTGATAGAATAGATATGCACCTTGAGGTGCCGGCTCTAAATACATCGGATATAATAAGCGACACGCGCGGCGGCGACACATCGGCCGAGATCCGCTCTAGAGTGATAAAGGCCAGGGATATCCAGAAAAAAAGGTTCACGGGCTCGAGTATTCACAGCAACAGCCGGATGAATACAAAACATATAAAGAAACACTGCGCTATTGATGAAGAAAGCAAGAGCCTGCTTAAAACAGCAATAGACCGGCTCGGTTTTTCAGCTAGGGCTTACGATCGGATACTCAAGGTAAGCCGCACCATTGCAGATCTTGAAGGCAGCGAAAGGATAAATAAAAACCATGTTGCCGAAGCCATCCAATACCGCAACCTTGACAAACAGTTATAGCCGTCAATAGCCTTAATCTAGCCAATAACTTAGATATCAAGAGATATAGTTGAAAATACTGATAAATTTGCTATAATACGTCGAGATTAAATTTTTTGAATATTTTTATTGTAAAAGGAGAGATGGCCGAGCGGTTGATGGCGCTGGTCTTGAAAACCAGTGTAGGGCTTTGCCCTACCGGGGGTTCAAATCCCTCTCTCTCCGTTTCTAGATTAATAATACGAGCCCGCCTCTAAAGAGTCTTGTAAGCTCAATTTGCGCCAATCCGAAACGAAATATACTTAATTCCTAATTATTGGAAGCACGGTTATATTCAAAACCAGAAAGATGTGTTGCAAGCAAGTAGAAATGTCACCTTTTAAATTAAGTAGAAATGTCATGGTGTCTTTGACAGTAGCGGAATCGTTGATAGTTGTTTAGCAGAGAATACCTGATGCCTCCAAGGATGATTTTTTGATGGGAAATAAGGTTTGGATGTTGAATTAGAGCCTTTTAGGAGTCTTTTGTTGGCGGTGTAAAAGGGTTTGTAGGGTCTTTGAGGCAAAGGTTTGAAGTTGAGGAATTGGTCTTTAAATTTAAGGTGCATAGAGCCGTCGAGCCTTGCCTGGACGATTATTTTGTCTTTAGGGCGAATACGTACTTTTTGCTCTGCGAGGATTTGCAGGTAAAGATTTTGAAAGCGGACGGTAAAGTCATTAGCGAGAATTCTTTCAGTTTGAAGGGATAGAATTTCGTCGAGTTTGTGGGAACGAAGCAGAGGCTTGTGAGCGTTTAGTTTGCGCTTGGGTGAAACAGCGAAACGGGCATTATGTTTGGGGATGTAGATTTTGCGCAGGAAGATGTTGCCTGATTTCATGTCTGAAATGTTTGCCAGGCGAAGCTCTTTGACTAAGCGGTCTTGATGAGTATCAAAAGAGCGTTCGACCCTGCCTTTAGCCTGTGGCGACTGAGCAAAGATGATTTCAATGCCTAGTTCGCCCATAGCGCGAGAATACTGTGTCATGGCCTGTTCGTCCTTGAGCTGTTCTTCAATGGAAGCCTGGCGATTGATTTTGTAGATACCGTCTTTGTCGACATAAAGAGCGATAGGGCGTCCGTGATTAAGAAGATATTGTTTTGTAGTGGACATAAGGTTAAAAGTATTTTCTACAGAGACAAATTCAGCGTAAAGAATACGGCTTGTAGCGTCGTCAATGAAGATCACCAGGGCGCATCTTGGGCCTCGGCCTTCGAACCAGTCGTGATCAGAACCGTCAAGCTGAACCAATTCACCCACACAGGGCCTGCGTTCGCGCCATTGGCGGTGTTTTGTGGCCTGTTTGCGTGGATGCCAGACGTGGGACTTAATCATTGCGGTACGTAGCGAAGAAGTGGAGATATTAATTCCATGAAGTTCCAGTAACTTTTCGTTGGCAAACGACGGGCCGAAGTCGGCGTAACGAGTTTTAACTAAATTTATTGATGTATCTATGACTGCCTGCGTCAGTTTGTTATTCGACGGTTTGCCACGCAGGCGATGAATGATGCCTTTGTTGCCTTCGGCGTTTATGCGCACAAGTAATCGGCCTATGTGCCGTTTTGACAGGTCAAGCTGGCCGGAAGCCTGTTCCCAGGTAAGTTGCTTTTTCATAATAGAATGAATCACTTTTAAACGGTCAATTTCACGGTTGCTCATGGTTAGTCGGACCTCCATTGGATGCCTCCAGTTTATTTGCACAGGAGGTCATTATACACAACCATGACATTTCTACTTAACGCAATGGTGACATTTTAACTTAATTTCG
>CAWCFT010000009.1:0-136138 GCA_963794945.1 Endomicrobiales bacterium | reverse complement strand
CGGGTTGCGCGAACTGCTCGAACCACAGTTCGAGGTCGTTGGAACCGCCGGAGACGGCCGGGCGCTTCTTTCGTAAGGCTTGCTCCAGTCCTCAGACCCGATGTGATTCTGCTGGACATCTCCATGCCCCTGATGAACGGGCTCACGGCCGCCCGGCAGATTAAGAAGTCGCTTCCCAAGGTGAAGCTGATCTTCCTGACCATGCACGCGGACGTTGATTATGTCAAGGAGGCGTTTCGCGCCGGAGCTTCGGGTTACATCCTGAAACGGTCGGTTGCCTCCGAGCTGACCCGCGCGATTGAAGAAGTTCTCAGGGGCGGACCGATCCACTCCCGTCATTGCAAAGGGTTTCGACGGCCGTCTACCGGGAGCATCGATGAAAAGAAGGATGTCCTCCGGCGATCTTACGGATCGTCAACGAGAGGTGCTCCACTCTGGCCGAGGGACATCTGAACAAGGAGATTGCCGACGTTCTCCACGTGACGATCAAGACCGTGGAATTCCACAAGTCCATGATCAGTGGCAAGCTGCATCTGCGCGGAACGGCGGACTTGATCAAGTACGCGATTGAACACAAGATCATCGGGACGTGAGGTCATCTGCCGGTTCCCCCACCAACGACGAGCCCGCGGAAATAACCAACGGCTATTTTTATTGGAAGGGCGACGTGGTTTCCCTGCATCACCACCCCCCCCTGCCCGGCCTCCTGCAGGCCCTTCCTTGCCTGGGGATGAGATTAAGCGAACCCTCCGCCGGTTATCACGGGGATTACCTTCAACGCTCCCAGGATTTTCTTTTCGCCGTGAACCGGGACCTTTTCGAGGCGGTGATCGAAAGGGGCCGATGGGTTTCCTGGGTGTAATATATTTAAATTTTTTGAGAGTATTCAAACTTACGTAACTTTTTAATTTCTGCAGATATTAAAATGAATAAAACATAATGAAAGTGCCATTTGCGGGCTTTTATAATGTGTCTTTGAGTATACTATGCATTTCAAATTTAAAAAGTTATACTGTTTTCAGTGAATTTATGAATCAATTGATAAAGTATTTTAAATGAATTACAGTGGTTTTAATAACAGTATAATTTTTTAAATAAGAAAGCCCTTAAATTGCTCTTTCATAATGTCTTTGATTCATTGTAATATCTATAGAAATAAAAAACTTGCGCAAATTTGAATTTGAAAAATTACAAATTCAATGGCTTCGCGCGCCTCGGCGCCGAAATATTTGACCGTCTCGTAATTCAGAGCAAGTCGATCGCCTTGGTGTTGGCGTCGGTGTCGGATTCGTTCATCTTGCGGCGGATCTCGATCCGCCATTCGGTCGCCTTATAGGTATAATACATGAAGACCACGACCGTGATCAGGGTCGCGACCAGATAGCGCCAGTCGAACTTCCACAGCAGCACGCCCATCAGCAGCGAGACCTCGACGATGGTCGGGACCAGTTGCAGGATCACCATCCGCACGATCTCTCGATGCCGAGCCGGCCGCGCTCCAGCACCCGCGTCAGCCCGCCGGTCTTGCGCTCCAGATGAAAGCGCAGCGACAGTTCGTGCATGTGCACGAAGGTGAGAAAGGCGAGCTTGCGCACCGCGTGCATCGCCACCCGCGCGAAAATACCGTCACGCCACTGGGTCAGGACCGCCATCAGCACGCGCAGGCCGCCATAGCTCGAGCGGTCATGATGAAAGGCGAAGCGATCAGCCACAGCTTCCAGTTCGACGCTTGCACCGGCGCGCTGTCCGCGCCGGTCAGCGCATCGATCGCCCCTATCTATTAGATATTGTCTCTCAGGGGTTTAAATGTACACGGTCAGGGTTTCGGTGAGGGACCTCATCGCTTTCACGCTTCAATCGGGGGACATAGACTCCGGGTTCATCGGCTCGTCGCGGCTTGCCGAGGGGATATGGCACCACCAGGCAATACAGCGGGCAAACAGGCTCGCTTCTTCGCCGGGCTGCAGATATACTTCAGAGGTAATGGTTTCGCATGCAGTCACAAAGAGCGGGATACGCCTTGAAGTAGGAGGCCGCATAGACGGAGTGTTCGAATCCGAAGACGCGGTAACCATCCAGGAGATAAAGTCCACTTCCGAAACGCTGGAGGACTTGACGGATGAAGACCCACCCGCTCCACTGGGCGCAGGCGCAGTGCTACGCCTTCATGTACGCGAAGGAGCACAAGATAAAATCGGTTGCCGTGCAGATAATCTATTCACAGCTGGACAGCCGGCAAACAAGGGCGTTCGAAAAAAGCTTTACCATTCCAGAGCTCAAGGAATTCTTCGAGCGGCTCGCGCTCGAATACATCGCCTGGGCCAAGGTGCTAAAGAAGTGGGCCCTGACACGGGACACATCCATAAAAAGCTTATCGTTCCCTTTTGAAACATACCGCGCCGGGCAGGAGGAGCTTGTCGAAACCGTTTGGAAGACGGTAAATAACGGCTCAATGCTTTTCGCGCAGGCGCCGACGGGTATCGGCAAGACAATGGCAACGCTGTACCCGGCTGTGAAAGCGGCGGGCGAGGGCGTTGTCTCAAAGATATTTTACGCGACCGCCAAGACCGTAACCCGGGCCATAGCCGAGAACGCGCTCGACACTATGCGGCGAAAGGGGTCTGCGGCTTAAAACTATAACTATAACCGCGAAGGACAAGATCTGTTTTAACCCGGGCGCTGAGTGCACGCCCGAAGAATGCGTTTTCGCGAAGGGCTACTACGACAGGCTCCGGCCCGCGGTCAAGGAGCTTTTTGATAACGACAGGCTCGACAGGCAGACGATAGAAGCTTGCGCGCGAAAACACTCGCTTTGTCCGTTCGAGTTCACTCTGGACATGGCGCTTTGGGCCGACTGCATCATCTGCGACTACAACTATATTTTTGACCCCAGGGTCTATCTCCGCCGTTTCTTTGCCGACGAAGAGCGGACCGGCTCGGAAGAGTACCTATTTCTGGTGGACGAAGGACACAACCTTGTGGACCGCGCCCGTGAGATGTTCTCGGCTCAGCTTACCCAGTCGATGATAAGCGAAGTGCGCGACGCCGTCGCGAGGCCCGAGCGCAGGCGGCCGGACGCCCGTCTTGTTAAGCTTGGGATCGTGCTGGACTGTTTATACGAATACATGGCAAGGGCGCGCTCGGCTTGCGAGCAGGGCGGTGAAGAAGAGGGGCGGCTCCTGGGTTTCGTGGTTAGACAGGAAGCGCCGGTGGAGATCCTGCCCGACCTTAAGGCGCTCATTGCTGTTTCGGAAAAGATACTCGAGACGGGCAAGCCGTACCCTTTCAGCGAGAAACTTCTGGAGCTGTATTTCGAGGCGCACAACTTCCTGCGCACCGCCGAGTATTTCGACGAGAGGTACAGGTGCTACTACGAGCTTACCGGAAATGATCTCACGGTAAAACAGTTTTGCGTCGACCCCTCGTACCTGCTCAAAGACGCGCTCAGGCGCGCCAAGAGCGCCGTATTCTTTTCTGCGACGCTTACCCCGCTTCCTTACTTCAGGGAGCTGTTGGGCGCGGGCGAGGACACGGAGCTTATTAAGCTGGGCTCGCCGTTCCTTCAGGACAACCTGAAGGTGCTCCTGGACGACCGTGTTTCCACTACTTACAAGACACGCGAATATTCTTACGACAGGATAGCCCAGGGTATCGCGGCGCTCGCGAGCGGCAAGGTGGGAAACTACATCGCGTATTTCCCGTCGTACAAATACATGAACGAGGTGTGCGCCAGGTTCAGGATAGCCAACCCCGGGGTATCGGTTGTCTGCCAGGGGCCGGGCATGAGCGAGGGAGCGCGGGCGCTGTTCCTAGAAGAGTTCTCCCGGTTCGGCAAAACAACGCTTGTGGGGTTCGCGGTAATGGGCGGAGTGTTCGGCGAGGGTATAGACCTTGTCGGCGAAAGGCTATCCGGCGTCGTGATAGTTGGTGTGGGCCTGCCGCAGATATCGCTTGAGCGAAACATCATACGCCAATATTTTCAGGAGACTCGCGAGTCGGGTTACGAATACTCGTACATATATCCCGGCATGAACAAGGTATTGCAGGCCGCGGGCCGGGTTATCCGCACCGAGACGGACAGGGGCGTGATACTGCTGATGGACGAACGTTTCGCCCGGCCGCCGTACAGCGAGCTTATCCCGGGCCACTGGCATCCGATCAAACACCTTAAGACAGGCGGCATCGAGCACGCGCGCGAGCTGGTGGCTGAGTTTTGGGCGGAGTGAACCTGCGACCTCATACTTTATTTAAACCCGGAAATGCGGCGGGGGTTTACTTATTTAAGCCGGAATGGTAAAATCTTGTTGTGGGGAATGAAGCCGTGCGTTTAGGCTATACTGCAAACGCCCTTGTTCATATACAAACCAAGCATTTATCAAAAACTAAAATAAGTGGTTAGACAGCCGGCGATGTTAATATGGTCTGCCGGAAAGGTTGTTAGATGCTTCCGCATAAGCACTTTCTTATCTCAGGGGCGGTAATGGCGCCATTCGCCATCAGCAAGCCGGAATGGATACTGGTAAGCGGGCTTACGTCCGCTGTGATAGACCTTGACGTGGTTGCCCTGGTTTGGGCCGGGGCGAAACAGCACGCGAGCCTTAGGGAGTTTAAGAACCCTCTAAAGATATACTCGCTTTACGACAATTTCATCAGAACCATATGGAAGACCGGAGTCCTTAAGAACGCCATGGTGACGCATCTTTTGTTCGCTTCGCTTATAGTCCTAGTAGCGGACATGTTCTTCAGGCCGTTCGTCGTGCCGGTAGCCGTTGGCGCGGTCACACATATTTTAAGCGACCTGCCTTTGATGAAAAAGGCCATTTTTGAATGAGCCCTGTCGGGGAAGTACACATGTTGATAGATGACATGATAAAATACCAAATAGAAGCGCGCGGCGTCAGAGACAAAAGAGTGTTGGAAGCCATGCGCGCGGTGCCAAGGCACATGTTCGTTCCCGAAACACTGCAGTCGTCGGCTTATGATGACAACCCGCTGCCCATAGGCGAAGGGCAAACGATATCCCAGCCGTACATGGTGGCCCTGATGACGGCCCTGCTCGGCCTAAAAGGCAGTGAAAAAGTCCTGGAGATAGGCACAGGGTCAGGCTACCAGACCGCGGTGCTTTCAATGACCGCGAAAGAAGTGTATACTGTCGAGGTGGTGCCTCGTCTCGCGCAAAAGGCTGCAAAACTCTTAAGAGACCTGGGCTACAACAACATAAATATAAAAACAGGTGACGGCTACCTGGGCTGGCCGGAGCATTCGCCTTACAATGGGATAATAGCCACGGCCGCGCCGGATGAGATACCGCCGCACCTTGTCGAACAGCTTGCCGAGGGCGGGAGAATGGTTCTGCCGGTGGGGTCGGCGCACCAGGAACTGATGCTGCTGGAAAAAGTTAACGATGAAGTAATTCAGCATAACATATTGCCTGTTCGCTTCGTGCCGATGGTAGGCTCGCCAAGCTAGATAACAGAGCTTTAGGAGGCCAAAATGAAAGTACGCAATTGGGTCGGTATAATCGTTGTGGTTCTTGCAGCCGCGGCCTTTGGGATGCTCTCGTACCTGGGAATGTTCTCGACCGTTATAGTTAAAGAGCAGAAAATTGGGCCATACGCCTACGCTTACGAAGAATTCACCGGCCCTTACCAGAAGACTGTCCCTGTGTTCGCGAGGGTAAATAGCAAACTTGACGCTCAGGGAATAAAACACAGGGAAGGTATAGGCGTGTATTTCGACAATCCGGATATGGTCAGCTCGGATAAGCTTCGCAGTTATTGCGGCAGTATAGTAGAGGACATAGACGTGCAAAAGGTCCTTAGCCTTACAGAGCAAAAACTCAAGGTGGGAACATTCCCGCAGGCCGACTGCATGGTGGTAGATTTTCCGACAAAAAGCGTCGTGTCGTACATGATAGCGCCGATGAAGGTATATCCGGTGCTGATGAAGTATATGTCGGGCAAAGGCTACAAAGCCCGGGAAACATACGAGATCTACGATATGCCAAACAAAAAAACGCTATATGTGATACCTATAACAAAATAGCAGGCGGGAGAGGAAACGATGCGATCAGTAAAGTATCTTGTTTTGGCGGCAGTCATGTTGAGCGCGGTGAAATTGTTCTCGGCACAGTCTTTAAATGTTCCTGTCACCGAAAGTACGGCCGCGGTTCCTTCAAAAAAGATATTGGTCGTCTATTATTCCCGTACGGGCAACACGAAAAGGGCGGCGGAAGATATCGCCCGATCGCTCAACGCTGATATCGAACAGCTTATCGATAAAAAAGACCGCAGCGGCGCAGGGGGATATGTAAACGCCTGCAGGGATTCGATAAGCGGCAGCCTCACAGAGATAGAGCCTATCAAGAACGATCCCGCGAAGTACGACCTCGTGGTTTTGGGTACTCCGATATGGACGTGGACGCTAACGCCCGCGGTAAGGACGTATGTCACCAGCAATAAGTCGTCGTTCAAAAATGTGGCGGTGTTCTCGACGGCCAGCGGTATGGGCCCGGGAAAAGCCGTCAAAAAGATTCAGGAGATAACCGGGAAAACGGTTATCGCAAGCACGGGGTTTACCGCCGGCGACCTCAGCCCCAACCACCACGGCCGTTACATTAAAAAGCTTCAGGATTTCGTTGCCTGTTTGAAATAAGCCTTGCTCTGGTAAATTATGGATAGCGGAAAAAACGCGCAAGAACATAAACATGCTTCGAAAGACCCTCTCCACGGCGTAACGCTGGAAATGATATTGACGCGTCTCGTCGAGCGTTACGGGTGGACAGCGCTCGGAGAAGATGTTAAAATAAGGTGCTTCCTGTTCAACCCCAGTATCAAGTCCAGCCTGACGTTCTTAAGGCGTACACCGTGGGCGAGAAAGAAAGTTGAAGACATATACAGGGAATCAGAAAGACAGAGAGCGGAAGATGCCGCCTTGGGCGGCAATGATCAGCGGGATGATAATCTAGCAAAAGGAAGGTAAGATGAAAAAACCGAATTACGGTTACGAGAAGCACATGAAGGAACTAAAGAGGAAGAAGAAGAACGAAGCGAAAAGGCAGCGCAAGCTAAATAAGGGCGGTGAATTACCCGACGATGCTGTTGTTAATGTCCTCGAACCCGCGCAGGAGACGCCGCCAATAATCGCGCCGGATGACAACGACAAATCTGAAGAGACAATATGATAATACTTGTAAGAAACCTGTCGGATCTGGCAAGCGCGGAAAAACTAATGGCGCAGTTCCGCCCGTACGGAACCATAACCACGGCTTATATAGTCGTTGACCCGATGAATGAACAGCCGACCGGTATAGGGTTTGTTGATATGCCCGTGCAGGCGGAAGCGGAAAGCCGCGATAAAGGCTCTGAACCATTCTAAATTCTTTAAGCAGAAGATAAGGGTCAAGGAAGCAAACCCTAAGTTCGGCCCTGAATATTTTTCCGGGCTAAACCAGTTGAGAAAAGCCGCGCCTCAGATGTATGATGAAAGGCCTGTCAGCAGGGAACCAAGGCCTGACAATTCACAGAGACAGGCCTCTTCGGAAAAACCTGGATTTAAAAGAAAAGAAGGGCGTCCGTATAGAAAGCCCGGATTTGCCCCAAGGCGCGAGGGCGGTTACGGGTACGGTTCAAGAGTGAGAGGCGGTAAACCCGGAGCACCTTTCCCTGCACGTGAAGCCAGGCTTGAATACAAACCAAGAGGGGAAAGGCCCTTCACCAGGACAGAGCCTTCAACCGGCAGCTACGGCGCCGGCGAAAGAGCCAGGCCTTACCAGGGATTTAAGAAGCAGGAAACTTATTCGTCTTCTTCCGGCAAGACGTATTCACCGGCTGGGAGACAAAGATATTCAATAGACGAACGCGGAACAGGCGGAAAACCCTTTTCGGGTAATAGAACTTTTGAAGGCAGGCCTGCATATCCAAAAACTGGCCGACCTGAATGGAAAGGAAAACCATATGCTTCAACCGGCCGGCCTTCGTCGCCTGAAGGCAGGCCAAGCTTTTCGGCGGGAAAACCGGAATTTAAACCGAGAGGCGAGCGGCCTTTTGGTAAGCCCTATTCGCCGGGCGGTAGGCCCGCGTCATCTTCAGGCAGGAACTCTTTTTCTCCGGGCAGGCCGGAGTTTAAGCCCAGAAGGAACGGTTCTTTCAGCGGGCGCAGTTCAGGAGTTAGAAAGGACAAGCCGTTCTCTCGTTTCACAAAAGCGGGCGGTAGAAGTTTCGGCCCTCCGCGCGGCTAGTATTTTTGTTGCGCGAAAAGTATATTAGGATCGTATAATGAGCCTTGTTACTATCATACCATGCAGTGACTATTCAAAAATAACGGTATCGGCAGCCATAGAGCAGGCGCTTAATAACCTTGGCGGTATAGACCAGTTCGTCAAAAGAGGCACCAAGGTACTGCTTAAACCCAACCTTCTGATGGGCAAGCGCCCCGAAGACGCGACAACGACGCACCCGGCTTTTGTGCGAGAGCTTGTGCTGCTTATACAGCAAGCTGGAGGTATTGTTACCATTGCCGACAGCCCGGGCGGGCCGTACTTCAAGCATTACCTAGAAGGTGTTTACAAAGCCTGCGGCTTCGCGGATATCGCAAAAGAGACCGGTTGTTTGCTTAACTATGATGTTACGGAAGCCGTTGTTTCAAACCCCGGCGCGAAATACCTCAAAAAGCTTAGTATTATCAAACCGCTGGTTGACGCGGACATCGTTATCAATATCCCAAAGTTAAAAACTCATGGGCAGATGATCTACACCGGCGCGGTAAAGAACATGTTCGGCGCAATAGCCGGCACGACTAAGATCGAGTACCACATGCGCCTGTCCGGCCACGACCAGTTTGCTGACGCATTGATAGATATATTTTTAAGCGTAAGGCCGGCGTTAACCATAATGGACGCCGTTGTAGGAATGGAAGGCGAAGGGCCGTCTGCCGGCAAGCCGAAACAGGTAGGGCTTGTGCTTGCGGGCACGGACGCCTTCGCGCTTGATACAGCGGCAGCGCACATTATAGGGTTGAGGCCTGACCAGGTGCCGGTGCTCAAGCAGGCTGCGGTGAGGGGACTTGCTCCCAAAAGTGTGAACGATATTGAAATTTCCGGAATGCTTTTAGAAAAAGCGCGCCTTGACTCCTTCGACGTACCTATGCTGGGCAACCAGGCCGGCATATCAATGACTGACGGCGCGATACCCTCGTTATTGGCCCGCTACACAAAGCCGAAGCCGGTTTTTAACCATGACAAATGCACTTCTTGCGGTGAGTGCATCCGTTCATGCCCGGCCCGGGTCATTATTATGAAGGACAATAAACCTCATGCCGATCTTGAGGGCTGTATACGCTGTTTCTGCTGCCAGGAACTTTGTCCGTCGAAAGCGGTGGAGATTAAACGCCCCGCGCGCTTTATAAGGCCGTTCATGTATATACTGCAGTTCATGACCGCGGCAGTCGCCGCGGGCACACCAGGGCGCGGCGAAAGCAAGTAGATATTACAAGGAGATCAAATGCCTATATACGAGTACGAGTGCGAGTCTTGCGGTAAACGTTTTGAACATCTTCAGGAGATGCACGAGGGAAAGCCCAATTGCCCCAAATGCAAAGGCAGTGTCCGCAAGATGTTGAGCGCGGCTACACCCCTCTCATCAAAGAAGGGAAGTTCAGGCAAGGCGTGCCTTAGCCGCGACGAGCGGTGCGGAGGAGCGATGGGTTCGGGCGGACCCTGCTGCGGCGGGAAATGTTCCGGCCACTAACTGTAAAGGAATCTAATGAAGTTAAAACCCACTAAGCACTACACACCAAAGATAGAAGATAAAAACATAACAACGATAATGAGCTCTCCGGGAAAGTTCCTCACCGAAGAACAGCTGGCTGATATTCTGGGATTGAACGTCAAACAGGCCGTGATAAAAGCTGCCGAACTCAAATTCTCAAGGATACACGTAAAATATTCCCGCTACTATTCAAAAAAGCAGATGCAGGAGTATCTGACAAAAGGCGGGTTGTCGAAAACAGGACGCAATACCTGATGGGCGCATCTATATTGGTTATCACTGGAAGTCCAAAGAGAGACGGCAACACCGCGGCGCTTGTGGAATGGTTCGCCGAAGGGGCTAAGCTCGCGGCGCCGGGGTAGAAATAGTCAATGCCGCGTTGCTTAAGAGCAAGGTCAACGGCTGTCAGTCTTGCAGGGCGTGCCAGAGGCGCGAAGCATACGGATGCGCTTTTGCGGACGATGTGAAACTTACGCTCGATAAGATGCTGACCGCTGATGTTATTGTTATGGCTACACCGCTTTACTTCTTTTCTGCCAGCGCGCAGATAAAAGGTGTTTTCGACAGGATGTTCTCTCTTTACAAATGGGACAACGAGGCCGGGACGATGAAAACGCCCCTCAAGGGAAAAACGTTCGCCGTGATAGCTAGCGCCTTCGAGGGGGAAGGGTTCGCGGCGCTAGAGGAACCTTTCAAAATGACGGCCAAATACACGGGCATGAAATACGCTTCGCTGATAGTGCCTAACGCCGGAGTTTCAGGCGACGTTAGAAAGAAGCCAGGAGCACGCGAAAAGGCAGTGGAGTTTGGAAAGAGCCTCTGACAAAACAAAGCGGGAGAATCGTTATATGGATCTATCGAAAATACTCAAGTGCCCGAGAAATGTAGATATCACCAGCATCGATACCAGCGCAACACCAGGCGCTTCAGAAAAGAAAGAAGTGGAAGACCTAACGGACAAAATTGTAAAAAAGATAAGCCAACAGCAGATGCGCCTGCATTTAAACGGGTCGCGCGCGGCGTTGATCATTTTACAGGGTATGGATACTTCCGGTAAGGACGGCACGGTTCGCCGCGTATTCGGGCGCGTTAACCCTGCCGGCTGCGTTGTTACAAGTTTTAAGGAGCCGACCACTGTTGAAAAACAGCATGATTTTCTCTGGCGCTCCCACAATTCTGTTCCGCCCCGCGGAGCCATCGGGATATTCAACCGCTCGTACTACGAAGACACATTGATAGTCCGCGTGCATGCAGACAAACTGCTGCCGCCCGACGTGCGGAAAATTAAAGGCCTCTGGAAGTGGCGTTTCGGCCTTATTAACACTTTTGAAGAGATGCTGGCCAAGGATAGTGTCACGATACTAAAATTCTTCCTGCACATATCAAAGGACGAGCAGCGCAGGCGGCTTCGCGCTCGCCAGCAGGACCCGGCAAAACAATGGAAACTCGCGTGGGCGGATTTTAAGGAGAGGGAATTCTGGAAAGACTACACAAAGGCCTACAACGACTGCCTGTCCAGCACATCAACGGCATGCGCTCCATGGTACATTATACCGGCGGACCACAAGTGGTACCGCAACTACGCGGTAGCGTCTATAGTAGAAAACGCTCTTTCTCGTCTTAAACTGCCTACACCAAGAGTGTCCGACAAAGAGTTGTTAAGGGTTAAGATCTAAATGGCTAAAAATGTCGTCCGATGAAAGCTTTGTCGAGCAGTAAAGATAAAAAAGAAGAATAAATAGCCGGCTCTTAATAATCTAAAACAATATTATACTATCCTGTTGACTCGGATGGTATTTTTCATGCCCGTTTAATGATAAAAATGTCAGTAGATCAGGGAATTAGGTTAGCTTAGTGCAATAATATATAAGTAAAATATATACAACAGCAGTTCGCTACAGTTCGTGCCACATGGAGGACAATAAAATGATAAGAGCACTTATCGCACCCGGTCTCGCTTTTGTATGCCTGTTCGCAGGAACGTCGTCTTTCGCCGGCCCAAGCCAGGAAAAAGCCGTTTTCGCGGGCGGATGTTTCTGGTGCATGACACCGCCTTTCGAAAAGCTTGACGGCGTAATAAAAGTAGTGTCCGGCTACGCCGGGGGTGAGGGCAGTAACCCAACATATGAAGATTACGCCGAAAAAAAATATGTTGAAGCCGTCGAGGTGACATATGACCCGTCAAAAATAACCTACCCGGCCCTCCTTGACGTTTACTGGACCCAGATAGACCCTACGGACGGAGGAGGCCAGTTCTGCGACCGCGGGCCCCAGTACAGGCCGGCGATATTCTATCTCGACGCCCGCCAGAAAACCGCAGCTGAAGAGTCAATGAAGCGCCTGGAAAAGTCCGGCAGGTTCAGCAAGGCTTTCGCGGAGGAGATAATACCTTTCACCAATTTCTATCCCGCCGAAGACTACCACCAGGATTACTACAAAAAAAACCCGATACGATACAAATACTACAGGACCTCGTGCGGGCGCGACCGCTACCTCGATAAGGTTCTGGGGTAAAGAAACTATACACTCCGACCCGCCGGGTGAATATTCGGTAAGTTACTCAAAAGAAGAACTTAAGAAAAAACTAACGCCTATACAGTATAAAGTGACACAGGAAAAAGGCACAGAACCCGCTTTCCATAACGAATACTGGGACAACCATAAAGACGGGATATATGTAGACATCGTATCCGGCGAGCCGCTGTTCAGCTCGCTTGACAAATTCGAGTCAGGGACGGGCTGGCCAAGTTTTACAAAACCTCTCGAGCCCGGCGATATAGTAGAAAAGCAGGACAACAGCTTCTTTATGTCGCGGACAGAAGTAAGGAGTAAACATGCCGATTCGCACCTGGGGCATGTTTTCAATGACGGGCCTCAGCCGACAGGATTGCGGTACTGCATGAACTCGGCGGCAATGAGGTTCATTCCGAAAGAAGAGCTGGAAAAGCAGGGTTACGGAAAGTATAAAGCGTTGTTTAATAAATAGGAAGGAGTAAGCGTTAATGTGTTACATAAATACAATGAAAACAAATATTATGGCTAAACATATTCTAAGTACCGCTGCAGCGCTGCTTTTGCTGGTCTCTTTGGGCTATGCCGACGAAACAGAACTTCTAAAGCCGAGCCCTGCGATGGTTTCGATGCAGGAATCGTTCTCAAAGCTCGCGAGTACTGTAAAACCGACAGTAGTTAATATATCTACGGTTTTTGAAGAGAAGCTCCCGCAGTACGAATTCTTTTTCGGGTCGCCTTTCGAGGAGTTTTTCGGCACGCCGAAGATGCCGGGCCAGAGCCAGACGCAGAAAGCTGAAGCGGAAGGTTCGGGCGTGATAATAAGCGCAGAGGGGTACATCCTCACAAACGAGCACGTTGTGCACGGCGCGCAGTCCATAAAGGTTACGCTGTCCGACGAAAGGAAATATACCGGCAAGCTTGTGGGCAGGGACGAGCGCACCGACATAGCTATAATAAAGATCAACGCAGGAAAAGACATAACTTTCGCGCGGCTTGGGGATTCCGACAAGATAAAAGTCGGCGAGTGGGTGATAGCGGCGGGTTCCCCGTTCGGGCTGGAAAAGACCATTACGACCGGCATAATATCCGCTAAGAGGCAGTCGATAGAGATAGAAGGTAAGATGTACAATAACCTTATACAGACCGACGCCGCTATAAACCGAGGAAATTCAGGAGGCCCTCTCTACAATATATACGGCGAGGTTATAGGCATTAACACGGCTATCTACGCGCCTACGGGAGTGTTCGCAGGTGTAGGCTTCGCCATACCGATAAACAACGCCAAGGAAATATTAGACTCGCTGATACGCAAAGGAAAAGTGGTGAGGGGCTGGCTGGGGGTGGAGATACGGCCGGTAGACAGCGCGATAGCAAGCCAGTTCGGGCTGGCTGACAAGTCGGGTGTACTGATCAATTCCGTATTTGATAACTCACCCGCGAAGGAAGCGGGGCTCATCAGAGGAGACGTCATAAGGGCGATAAACGGGAAAACTATAAACACGCCGGACGAGCTACAGAACATAGTCACGCACATTGAACCGAAGACCATAATAAAGCTTCTTATAATACGTAACAAAAAAGAGATGACAGTAAGCCTTACCGCCGGAGAGACACCGTTCGAAGAGAAACTCGCGGAAATGGGGCGCGGTGCCGAGCCTTCGGAAAGGTCATCGACGCAGTGGGCAGGGATGAAGGTGATGACCGTTAACAGCGAACTCGCGCAGCGGTATAATATAACGGAGAACGAGAAAGGCTGCGTGGTTATCGACGTGGCTCCGGGCAGTACGGCTGAATCGATTGGAATTATGCAGGGAGATTTGATAAGATCTATTAACCAGTCGCTGACCCCGACCGTAAAAGAGTTCACTGCCGCCACATCAAAGGTCAAATTGTCGGAGGGCGTCGTTATTGATGTCGACAGGCAGGGCACGCTTTTGTATTTATCATTCTCTGAGAAACAGTAACGGAAAATTAATGACAAGAAAATTGTATTTCTGGATATCGCTTATAGCCGTATCCTGCGCATCGGTATTGTTCACGGTGCGCTTTTTTTCTAAGGCTTTCCCGATAGTCACGCTGAATTTCGTGATGGACCGCGGCGCCGCGCTCGCCGAGGCCGCTAAACTTGACGCTAAATACGGCTGGGGCCCTGCGGGATACAGCCAGGCCTGGCTTTTCGATGAGGATAACGAGGCGCAAAACTACGTTGAGCTTGAAGGCGGCGGGAAGGAAGCTTTCACCAAAATGCTCAAAGGCGGGCTGTACTCGCCTTACGTTTGGACGGTCAGGCATTTTAAAACGCGGGTGACAAGAGAGGCTAACATAGCTTTCACTCCGGAAGGCAGACCGTACGGTTTCAGCCTTAAGCTTCCTGAACAAGAGCCCGGAAAGAACATAAGCAGCCCGGAAGCAAGGACAGTAGCGGAAAACGCTGCTCGCGGCGTGGGGCGTCAATATTTCAACTTATGCGCTCGTTGAACAGTCCAGCGAGAAAAAGCCCGGCGGGCGGATAGACCACACGTTCGTGTACGAAAGGCCCGATGTCAAGATCGGCGAGGCGAGGTACAGGCTGAAGCTTGTAGTGTCCGGCAGCGAGCCGACGGGCCTCGAGCATTTCCTCAAGATCCCTGAGGCGTTCAAACTGCGATTCGAGCACATGCGCTCATCGAACAATGTCATAGCAACTTCCGCGTCCGTGTCGTTCATAATACTTTATATATTGGGCGGCTGTGTTATCGGGTTGTACTTCCTGCTCAAAGAAAAGCTTGTTATATGGCGTGAGCCTGTAATGCTGGGAGTGGTAGTAGGCTTCCTTCAGCTTGTGGCTAGGATTAACGAGTGGCCGCTATCGCTGATGTCGTACGATACGGCTTTATCGCAGCAGGGTTTTCTGATGCAGAACATAACCTCGATGCTGTCGGAATTCCTTAAGGATTCGGCGCTTCTTGCCGTAAGCTTTATGGCCGCGGAAGGACTGACAAGAAAAGCCTTCCCCGAGCACATACAGTTCTGGAAGCTGTTCTCAAAGAACACGCCGGCATCACCCAGGATAGCCGGAAGGATATCGGCGGGATACCTGCTTGCGGCGGTATTCAGCGCGTACCAGGTGGCGCTTTACTTCGGCGCGAACAGGTGGTTCGGCTGGTGGTCGCCGTCGGATACGATATTCGACCCGAACGTGCTTGCGTCCTACGTCCCGTGGTTCAATTCGCTGGCTCCGGCCGTGCACGCGGGCCTTTGGGAAGAGTGCCTGTTCAGAGCGGTACCTATAGCCGGCGCGGCGCTTATCGGCCAGCGGTTGGGCAAGAGAAAACTCTGGATAATAGGGGCGCTCATTTTGCAGGCCGTGATATTCGGGTCGGCGCACGCTAATTATGTCAATGAGCCCGCCTACGCGAGGCCCGTAGAACTTCTTATACCGGCCCTTGTTTTTGGGCTCTTGTATATTTATTACGGCCTTCTTCCAGTTATAATACTTCACTTTACTTTTGACGCTTCGTGGATGTCCCTGCCTCTGTTCTTTTATTCCGGCAAAGGGGCGCTGGTCAACCAGGTGGTGGTGATAGCGGCTGTGGTTGTGCCGCTGGCATACGCTATTATTGCCCGCTTGAAGTACGGCAAAAAACCTGAGGACAGCGAGATCCCTTTCAATAAAGTATGGATCGCTGGTGAAACGACGCCTGCAGGTCAGGCCGAAGAACCAGCGCCTGCCGCCCGGAAATATACGATAAAACCTGAAATATTAATTATAGCGGTCTGCCTCAGGGCTTATCCTGTGGGGCGCGTTCTCAAGGCTGCGCAGTTCGGTGCCTTTAATAGAAATAAACAGGTCAGAGGCTGTCTCGGCAAGTGTGGAGGCGCTTAAAGAGCAGGGCATATCGCTTTCAAAGCCGTGGGAGACGTTTGCCTACGTCGCGGCGAGCCCCGGAGGCGAAGACAGGTTCGTTTGGCAAAGCGGCGGGGCAAAGGCGTATTCTATCCTTATGCAAAACGGCTACCTTAAGCCCCCGAGATGGATAGTGCGGTACGCGATGTTCAAGGGGGATCTGGCGGACAGGGCGGAAGAGTACCTTATACCTGTTTCCTGGAAAGGGAAAGTTATCAAGACGTACCACAAGCTTCCCGAGAGCGCGCCCGCGCCGTCGCTTAGCGAAGACGTGGCGCGGAAAGCCGCGCACGAAGCTGTTTTAAAAAGATTCGGCGTTGATACGAGCAAGATAACCGAGGTCTCGGCGCTAAACGAGAAGCGGCCGAACAGGACCGACTGGAAGTTCGAGTTCTCCGACCCGTCCGGCTACCCGCTGAAAGACGGACAGCCCAGGATATCGGTAACGATAGCGGGCGATAAAGTTACAGACACAAACAGCTACGTTCACGTGCCAGAGGAGTGGCAGAGGAACGAAGCTAACAGGACGGCGGTAACGGATTCAATATCGAGCATGTGTTCGCTGCTGATCTTTCTTTTATACCTCGCCGCGTTCGCTACGGCGATAGTAGCGTGGAGCAAAAAAAGGTTCACGGTAAATGTGTTCTACATATTTTTAGGGTCGGTACTATTGATGCTTGCAGTAAGTTTCGCCAATAACTGGCAGACAGCTTTATCGCAATACTCCGCAGTTCAGCCGTTCGCGAACCAGGCTCTTACCAAGATCGGGCTGTACACTATGACGGCGCTGGTTTCATCGTTCAATGTGGCGCTGATCAGCGCGATGGTAGCAGGGAACCTAAAACCAGAACAGAATCTGCAGCTGCAGGAAGCGCTAAGGCTTGCAGCCGCATGGGCGTTAATTCTTGCGGGCGTAACGGCGGCTGTTTCCGCGGCAACGCGGTACACAATGCCCGTGTGGCCAGACTTCGGTTCGCTGGGCGCGACATTCCCGGTAATTGACGAAGCTATTTCAGTGTCGGTGGGCCTCATAAAGCAGTCGAGTTTGTTCATGTTCGTATTCATGGCTGTTGAGCTGTTCACAGGCTCGTGGACCAAACGAAAAGCGCCTGCTGCTCTGCTTATAATTATCTTTGGTCTTATTAGTAGAGGGAACAACCAAATAAATACGTTGTTGTCCTGGACCGCGTTTGGGCTAATGTTAGGTACAACGATGCTCGTGGGCTATATTTATCTATTCCGCCGCAATCTTCAGGTTGTGCCACTGGCTCTGGGCGGGCCGCTGGCACTGGCTCAGGTAAGACAGATCATACTCAACCCATGCCCGTCAAATATATTCAGCTCAACCGCGGCAATTATAGCAATAGGGATATTTTCATACCTCTGGTTTACCAGCCTCAACGGTAATTCCAACACTGCCGGCCCGCAATAAATCAACAGAGAAAAACATCAGCGAAAAGCGGAATAATGTTATAAGTTATTTCGTACATATAGGTAAAATATAGGTGCACGGAGGTTACAATGCGCGCTATATGGTCGGGGATGGTCTCATTCGGTCTCGTCAACATACCGGTCAAGCTGCACACCGCGGTGACGCCTGACACTTTATCCATGAATTACCTTAGGAAAGACGACCTCTGCCCGATACAGTACAAGAAGGTGTGCAGAAGGACGGGCGAAGAAGTTCCGTTCGAAGATATAGTCCGCGGGTACCAGTACCAAAAGGATGATTACGTGGTCTTGAGCGAGCAGGATTTTCAGAAGGCCGCTTCAAAGAAGACCTACACGATAGACATAGAACAATTCGTTGACGAAAGAGAAGTTGATTTTAAATATATTGAAAAACCATATTATCTTGAGCCGGAAAAAAAGTCGCACGCAACGTACGCCCTGTTCCGCGAGGCTCTTGCCGAATCGAAGATGGCCGGCATAGGAAGGTTCGTGCTAAAAAACCGGGAGCATCTCGTGATGCTTAAGGCCGACCGCGACGTGATAATGCTGATCGTAATGCGTTTCGCTAACACACTGAAAAAACCTCGGAACTCGAACTTCCCAAAAACGCTGATATACCTAAGAACCAGAAAGAGCTTGCTCTCGAGCTTATAGATAAGCTCAAAGGCCATTTCAAGCCGGAGCAATTTAAAGATACCTACAACGAACGCCTGAAACACATTATAGATGCCAAAAAGCACGGCAAAACCGTTCACGTTGAAAAAGGCCCCCTGCAGGAAACAGCCGCAGGCGATATACTTGAGAAGCTCAAGAAAAGCCTTGTGTCCGTCAAATAGCGAAGCTATGCCTTTAAAAGAATATATTAAAAAAAGGGATTTCACCAAGACTCCCGAGCCTTCGGCGCCGGCTCGTAAGGCCGGCGGGGCTGCGTTTTGTCGTTCAAAAACACCGTTCGCACCGCCTGCACTACGACCTGAGGCTTGAACACAAAGGAGTGCTTAAGAGCTGGGCCGTGCCTAAAGGCATATCGATGAACCCCGCGGATAAGAGGCTCGCGGTAATGGTGGAGGACCACCCTTACGACTACAAAGATTTCGAGGGCCTTATACCAAAAGGCAATTACGGCGCGGGAAGCGTTATTATCTGGGATGAAGGAACTTACAGTTTGTATGGCGCCGACAAAGATGACCTTCAACAGACGGAAAAGTTAACAGCCCAGGCTCTCGAGAAAGGGCACCTGACGCTTATATTCAAGGGAAAAAAAATGCATGGCGAGTATTCGCTGGTGAAATTAAAGAACGGCGAGAACCAGTGGCTTATAATCAAAAAAGCGGATGAGTACGCGGCGCCTACGGGCATTACGGACGAGCGCTCAGCACGTTCGGGCCGGACGCTGGAAGACGTCGAAGGTGATAAGGTTGACGTGCCGGACGATCCGCCTGCCGCCGTTAAAAGGCCCGCGAAGGCAATAGAAGATCACGAGGTTTTGCTTTCGGGTAAAGATCTCGCCGGGGCTGTCAAACACAGCATGCCGGCCTTTGTAGAGCCCATGCTCGCGACATTGGACGAAAAACCTTTCGACCGTTACGACTGGATATTTGAAGTAAAATGGGACGGGTACCGCTCTATAGCGATAGTAAAGAACGGTGATGTAAAGCTTTTTTCCAGGGCGGGGAAAGTTTATACCGGAAAGTTCCCGGCTGTCGCTGAAGGTTTGAAGGGGCTTGCGGTCAACGCGATATTCGACGGCGAGCTGGCTGTCTTAGACAAAGAAGGGCGCTCGGACTTCCAGATGCTTCAGGCGTACCTGATGAGCCGAAAAGGCCCGCTTGTTTACTATGTGTTCGACTGCCTTTACGCGGGCTCGTACGACCTGCGCGGCCTTCCGTTAAAGCGGCGAATTAAAATATTGGAAAAGATACTGCCGGTATCAAACACCATAAGGCTTAGCGGCTACGTGGATACCGACGGGAAACAGTTTTACGAGGCCGCGGTTAAAAACGGTTTAGAAGGGATAATAGCAAAAAACCTTAACAGCTCCGTACCGCTCGGGCATGCGCTCACGGGACTGGATCAAAATCAAAGCGCAGAAACGGCAGGAAGCCGTGGTATGCGGTTTCACTGAAGGCCGTTCTTCAAGGAAATACTTCGGGGCCCTGGTGCTGGGTGTTTACAGGGACGGCAAACTTACCTTTGCCGGCCACGCCGGCGGCGGTTTTGACGATAAAGGGCTCAAAGCGATGTATGATAAACTTAAACCCCTAGAAACAGATAAAAGCCCGTTCGAACACAAGCCAAAAACCAATATGCCGGTCACATGGGTAAAGCCCGAGCTGGTTGTAGAAGTGAAATTCAGTGAATGGACCAAAGACGGCCTGATGCGCCAGCCCATAGTGTTGGGCCTTGCGCAGGACAAAAAACCAGCTGAAGTAGTGCCTGAGGAGCCCGTAAGCACGAAAGCTGATAACCAGCCCGGACACACAAAAGTACGGTTCACCAACCTCTATAAGATGTTCTGGCCGCAATGAAGGTATCACAAAAAAATATCTCATCGAGTATTACTGGCGCATGTCCGAGTGGATAATGCCGTACCTTGAAGACCGGCCGCAATCGCTCAATCGCTTTCCCGACGGCATTACAGGCGAGAGCTTTTTCCAAAAGGACGCGGGAGACACCGCCCCCGGGTGGGTAAAGACCGTCAAGATTCAGGAAGGCGGAAAACTGAACAATTATCTTCTTTGCGAGGACACTGATACTCTGCTTTATCTCGCAAATTTAGGCTGCATTGAGCTTAATGTATGGAACTCCGTTGCCGGAAGGCTTGATAAGCCGGACTACATAGTTCTCGATTTTGACCCCGTGGACGTAGCTTTCTCAAAAGTTGTGGAATCGGTACTTGCGACCAAAAAGGTTTTAGACGAGATCGAAGCTCCCGCGTTCTGCAAGACTTCAGGCGGCAAGGGCATGCACATTTACGTGCCCATACAACCGGTTTACGGGTTCGAACAGGCTCAGGACCTTGCGCATCTTATCAATATGGTAGTAAGAAGGCGGTCTGCCAGAGGTAACGAGCCTGGACCGCTCGCCTGCAAAGCGAAAGGGGCGGGTGTATCTTGATTATCTGCAGAACCGCTACGGGGCAACTACAGCGGCGGCATATTCCCTGCGGCCGAGGCCGGGAGCTCCGGTGTCGACGCCTCTTGAATGGAATGAAGTTACCTTAAAACTTGACCCCGCCAGATTCAATATCAACACCGTGCCGAAGAGGCTGGAAAAACACGGTGATCCCTGGAAAGATCTATATAAGCGCAGGCTCGATATCGCAAATGTTACAGATAAACTGCAAAAGCTGTTGAGTTAATTACCGAATTTATCTTCTCCCCAGGTGGGAGAAGGTAGGGATGAGGGGGGGCAAAATTGAAGTTGCATTTGAAAGCTCACCCTCACCTCAATCCTCTTCCTTTTCGGAGTTAGTAATCAACTCCTCAAGGCCCAAAGTCTTACCCATCTAGGGAGAGGAAGTAGAAATAATCATCTGGTACTTCGCAGTTTACTGTAGATGATTCATTGTTTAACGAGAAACCAACCTGTTAATAGGTCAGTAACATGTCGATACAGGTCATTGAGCTGAGCCTGCAGTTTTAGTATCGTGTGTTTATACGAACACTACTAACCCGCTGGTTAAACCGGACGCGGTACAGGAGGTTTTTATGGTAACAGTACAAGAAAAAGAATCGAGCGTAAAAACGAGCACGCAGGACATGATGAAAGTGTATAAGGAACTGGGAACGCCGGGTGCGCAGCACATATTCCTTTCCAGGATGGCCGGCAGCTGGAAAGCCAGCGCAAGGACATGGATGGACCCGGACAAGCCGCCGCAGGAGCACAAGGGAACCAGCGAGCAGAAAATGATATTCGACGGGCGTTACCTTTATGATGAGGAAAGCATGGACATGATGGGAGCGCCTTACAAGGGTATGGGTATCACGGGCTATGACAATAATACCAAGAAATACGTTTCGTTCTGGCTGGATTCAATGAGCACGCATATCCTGTATTTTGAGGGGACAGCAGGGGCTGACGGAAAATCCATCACAATGGAAAGTTATTTTGACGACCCCGTAAGGGGCCCGATGAAAAACCGTTCGGTGACAAAGATAATCGATTCCAATACATATACTTTCGAGATGTACTCGGAAGAAAAGAACAAAAAAGAATACAAGATGATGGAGATAACGTACAGCCGGCAGAAATAGGAGCATCTCCGAAATGTTATTAAAGCACCGCACTGCCGCCATGGCGATAACATCGGCTTTTGCGGTATACCCCGGGAAAATTCCAGAAGGGATTCTTTCGGGGTATATATTTGTGCGCGAGGAAGGTTTATGCAGGCAGCCATAACGAAGCTGAAAATATCGGCATTGTGCGTTCTGTCAGCGCTGATCATTATAATTCCGGGCGGCGACGCAAAGACCCCGGAACTGCGCACTGTCCCGTACGCGGACGTAAACAGGTACATGGGGTCATGGTACGAGATAGCCAAGATACCGCACTGGTTTGAAAGCGGGCTGGAAGGTACTATGGTGACCTACAGCCCTTTGCCTGACGGAAAAGTGCTTACTACCATAAAGGCTTATAAAAATAATTTTGAAGGGAAGTATTATTACAAAGTTCTTAAGGCCGATATAGCGGACAAAAAGACCAACGCGGAGATAGTCGTGAGGTTCTTTTTGTTCTTTACGGGCACTTTCTATATAATTGAGCTCGGTGATAACTATGATTATGCCGTTGTCGGCAACACCTCCCGCGAAAAGCTGTGGATACTCTCAAGAACGCCGCGCATGGACCCTGCTTTGTACGAAGCGTTGCTTAAACGCATCGAAGCTAACGGGTACGATGTGTCACAACTGGAAAAGACAATACAATGACAGTTCCTGCCTCATTCCTTGATAAACCCCTAAAAAAGAGTTAGAATCTCGTTACTATGGCATTTGATATTAATTGGGAGAGAAATGCTGTTGAAACATAAGCCACATTACGCCCCGAGTGGCCGTGGCCGTCGGAAAGACGGGTGTGGTTTTTTCATTCGCAGGGGCGAATGATCCGCTGATAAGGGGGGTAATAATTAGAACCGTCCCCATTTGTATAAAAGCAATTACTTTGGTGTAAGCATTTGACCACTAATTTGTGTTATAACTTGTAAATCCTCGCATAAAATGTATAAATATTTATGAAAATATGTTATAGGAGGGAAAGTGTGAAGAATCTAAAATATTGTTTTTTATGCTTTTTTATCATTGGATGTGCGAATGGTAAAAATGCGAAAACTATGCCTGTTAATCAGTTTGGAATTACAAAATCTGGGAACGTTGAGACTATTGCAAGTCAACACGACACGATAAAAGGAGATGTTTATAATTATAATTTTAATTCCCTAGATAAACCAGAACTAATTGAGATGATTAAAGATAAAGATAAAAGAATTGATTCACTCGAAAAGGAACTTAAGGAAATTAAAACAAATACAGCACCAAATACAATTCAGCTCTATTCTCAAAGTAAAACTAATATAGCGTCAGGCATTAGTTGGATTCTTTCATTTGAACCTTTAAAAAATGAACCTTTGGGTCAAATTGAATTTGATATTTTTCTTCCAATAGAAACAAAGGCACAAATTACTGATTTTTGGCCCAATGCCGCTGCCGGGCCATTTATAGCCGGAGATAAATCTAAAACAATTGCACCGGATGGAAAGTCGGCAAGGTTAATCTATTCTTTAATGGGAGCAGGATATCCAACAATAGAAATTAAATTATCACAAGATTCCCCAATTAAGATAAAAGGCAATTATTGTCAAGATGAAATAACATTGGAATAATTTGTGAACTATTGTAATAGTAAAGAATTTCGGTGTCAGGCTTGCTTAATATGTAAATGGGGACAACAGTGTAATTAATTAAAGTAAAATGTGCCTGGCATGCCGCTGAGGCGTACTCCACCAACATCTTTGGCGGACACGTTGTCGGCCTCCAAATAGTCGGCGACTGTTCCGGATCTTCGATCTCTCTAACTCGATCTCCAATTCTAAACTCTCAAACCCTTGAAAATACCAAAAAATCTGTTATTAATATTTGTGCAAATTGTATTGCGCTAACCATCCGCGTACAAGCGTTATTAATTGCGCAAATATTCACCAAAGTATTCACTTTAGGTACACCGTAGCGTTTGCCTATACCAAATACATTAATATATTGTATTATGAGTGAATATTACTTATTTAAACAGGGCTTATGGGGCTGTAGGTTATGCCTGAAAGGAAGCAGATACGGAAGCATATCGGGAAGCATAAATGGAAGCTGGATTGGAAGCAAAAAGGAAGCTGGAATGGAAGCTGAAAACTAGCTAAATTAAGGCTGCTTTACTAAAATATTTCGAAGGCGAACATCGAGATCGCCACGTCCGCCTGAGGCGGACTCGCGAAGACAAATAGAAGTAAAACTGAAGCTGGATTGGAAGCAAAAAGGAAGCTTATCTGGAAGCTGAAAGGAAGGCGAACATCGAGATCGCCACGCCCGCCAGAGGCGGCCTCGCGAAGACAAATAGAAGCAAAACGGAAGCTGGATTGGTAGCTGAACGGAAGCTAAAATGGAAGCTGGACTGGAAGCAAGTATGGAAGCAAAAGAGAATCTGAAATGGAAACTAAACTGGAAGCAAAAAGGAAGCTGGAATGGAAGCTGAAAACTGGCTAAATTAAGGCTGCTTTACTAAAATATTACGAAGGCGAACAGCGAGATCGCCACCCGCCACTGAATCTTCGGCGGGCAGGCGTCCCGGAGTTTATCAGCCTTTGGTGGTGGACTCGCGAAGACAAATAGAAGCAATACGGAAGCTGGATTGGAAGCTAAAAGGAAGCTTAACTGGAAGCAAATAGGAAGCTAAAGTGGAAACTGAAATTTGGCTAAACTTACCCTCACCTCAATCCTCTTCCTTTTCGGAGTTAATAATCAACTCCTCAAGGCCCAAAGTCTTACCCGTACAGGGCGAGGAAGGAAAACAAAATACATCCAATACCGCTTTGATTGCGTGTCTATGGCTAAGTGGAAGCTTGATTGTAAGCTAAGAGGAAGCTTAGCTGGAAGCAAATAGGAAGCTGGATTGGTAGCTGAACGGAAGCTAAAATGGAAGCTGGACTGGAAGCAAGTATGGAAGAAAAAAGAAGCTGAAATGGAAGCTAAACTGGAAGCATAAGTGAAGCTATTCAGGAAGCATAAAGTGAAGCTATGCGGAAGCATAATATTTACGGCACAGTCTGATGGATGAAGGCGTATCAGGGCTGAAAGGAGGCCACAATGGCTATGAAGATCGTAGGGGAGTTTGAGCTGGCAAAGGAAGCTGACAACGGCGCGGAAGAGAAGCGGTTTTTGAAGTAAGTTTATAAGCACTACAGATAATCAAGCTTGATTTTATACCTTTCACGTCAACCGGCAGAGCAAGCTCTGCCGCTACAACAGCGTTTATGCATATTACAAAATCTGGGATAAATTGCTCTGCAGCGGAAAACTTGACAAGGGGGGGGGACGAAATACTAATATACTTACTAGAGATGAGTCGATAAACTACAACTAGACGCTTAGTTACAGTTGTCATTTCGATTCCGCCTAATAGGCGGAGAGAAATCTTCAGTAGTACAACAACAAGATCCCTCTTCCGCCTCTGGCGGATTCGGGATGACAATTTAAGTGGTGTTCTGGATGACAACGATAAATAGATATTATACTTGTACCGCAGATGATCCCGCCGTTTAACAAATCATGAAAAACCGCATACTACAAACACTTTCAAAATACTGGGGCTACAGCACTTTCAGGGCGTTCCAGGAAGAGGCTATCCTTTCGATAATGGACGAAAAGGATACGCTGACCATACTTCCCACGGGCGGCGGGAAGTCGGTTTGCTTTCAGCTGCCGGCAATTATATCTGACGGGATGGCTGTTATAATATCGCCGCTTATATCGCTTATGAAAGACCAGGTGGATTACCTTAAGGATATGGGTATTTCCGCCGAATGCCTCAACTCTAGCCTTACAGCGAAAGTGCAGCAGGCCGTTGTTGACCAGATAAGGGCGGGCGCGCTGAAGCTTCTCTATATTTCTCCCGAACGCCTGATGTCCGAACACACTATTGAGCTCTTAAAAAGCGTCAAGCTATCGTTCTTTGTTATAGACGAGGCTCACTGCATCAGCCACTGGGGCCACAACTTCCGCGCGGAATACCGCATGCTTGGCATGATAAAGAAAGAGTTCAGCAATATCAGCGTACACGCGTTCACGGCGACGGCTACGGTGCAGGTGCAGGAAGATATTGTGGCGCAGCTAAACCTTGTTGAACCTCATATTTATGTCGGCAACGTTGACAGGCCCAACCTCAACTACAGGATATTGCAGCGCCAAGGCACGGCGGTGGGGCAGATTGTGGAAACCATTGAGAAGCACATAGGCGAGCCCGGTATAATATACTGTTTAAGGCGCGCCGATGTGGACGAGATATCCAGAAAGCTTAACAGCCTGGGCTACAACAACCTGCCGTACCACGCCGGGCTGTCCGACTCCGAGCGGAAAAAGAACCAGGAAGAATTCTCCCGTGAGAAGACCAACATAATAGTCGCAACGATAGCTTTTGGGATGGGTGTGGACCGTTCCAACATACGTTACGTTATACACGCCGCGATGCCGAAATCGATAGAGCACTACCAGCAGGAGACAGGGCGCGCGGGGCGCGACGGGCTGCCCGCTGACTGTTACCTTTTCTACTCCGGGGCGGATTACCGCACCTGGGAGTATATGCTTCACGATTCGGCGGACAGGGAAGTGCTTTTAAAAAAGCTCGGCGCAATGTACAACTTCTGCGTGCGGCCGGAGTGCAGGCATAAGTACCTGGTGAACTATTTCGCCCAGGAATACAAGAACAAAACCTGCGGCGCGTGCGATTTCTGTCTGGGGGAAGTGGATATGGCCGACGAGCCGCTTGTTATAGGGCAAAAGATAATTTCCTGCGTGGCGAGGGTGCACGAAGGTTTTGGGGCGGACTACATCGCGGATATACTAAAAGGGAATGCCAGCGCGGCTGTAGAGCAGAGAGGCCACGACAAGCTTTCCACGTTCGGGCTCATGAGCGGCGAAACTAAAGTTTTCATAAGGTTTATGATAGAGCAGTTGATAGGCCAGGGTTTTCTTATTCGTCAGGGCGAGTTCATGACAATTGCGATAACCGAAAGCGGACGGGCAGTTATGAGGGGCGAGGCAACGCCTGTGCTTGCGAAACCCGTCGTGGCCGCCAAGAAGAAAGACATTGAAAAGAAAAGGCGTTCAAAACGGTCGCAGGAGTGGGAAGGCGTCGACCAAAAGCTGTTCGATGTGCTAAGGACAAAGCGCACAGAGCTTGCCGGAAAAAAGAACGTGCCGGCCTATATAATATTCAGCGACAAGACGTTGAGGGATATGGCGGTGATTAAACCGAAAACCATAGAGCAGTTCGCCACGGTTTTTGGAGTGGGAGCCGCGAAACAAAAAGAGTACGGAGCGGTTTTTACGGAAGTTATAAGGACGTATGCTGAATGAGGTAGGTCTAAGCCGAACGTGAATATCGACCTTGAATTTCCAGGTTGCGGTTTGAAGTTACATGCCTAAACTCCCCCGACCCCTCTTTAAACAAAAGAGGGGGGACTACACGGCTACGATCCCAACTAAAGGAACAAAAAATGACAACTGATACAAACAAAAGGCCTTTAATTGAGTTTAAGAATATTACGGTTTTAAAAAATGTTAACCGCGTTGTGCTGGATTCGATAACAATAACCATCAATCAGGGCGAGAATGTTGCGATATTGGGCCCGAACGGGGCGGGGAAATCGTCGCTGATAAAAACTATAACCAGGCAGCATTACCCTTCGTACAAAGAAGAAGAATACAGCGCCAGGATATGGGGACAGGACGAATGGAATATTTTTGACCTGCGTTCCACACTTGGCATTGTTTCGAGCGACCTGCAGCACGAGTGCGACAGGGACGTGATGGGTTTTGAGACTATCCTTTCCGGTTTTTTCAGCAGTATCGGCATATATAAAGAGCCGGTGACGCCGGAAATGGAAAAGAAAGTTAAAGAGGTCATGGACTTCCTGGAAATAGCCCATCTGAAGGATAAGGACATGGATGAAATGTCTTCGGGTGAGGCGAGGCGTTTTTTGATAGGCAGGGCGCTGGTGCACGAACCAAAGGCGCTGATACTCGATGAGCCCATGAATAACCTTGACCCTCACGCGCTCTTTAAATTTACCGACATACTCAGCAAGCTGGCGAAATCCGGTATAAGCGTGATACTTGTTACACAGAACATTGAAGACATTATACCAGAGATAACAAGGGTGGTTTTCATGAAGAACGGAAAGATAGCCATAGACGGAGCGAAACAAGATATACTGACCAGCGAAAAGATAAGCGAACTGTACAACACGCCCATTAAACTTGAGGCCAGGGACGGTTTCTACTACGCTTTCAGGGCAAATCCTCTCCGGTAAAATCTCGTAAGAGCTATAACTCTGTCATTTCGATCCCGCCGAATAGGCGGGGAGAAATCTTAAGATTCCTCTCTGCCTCTGGCGGATCGGAATGACAATTTATAGCGGGATTCGAGATGACAACGATACAGTAACACACCCCCCAACTCCAGCCAAATACTACAATAACCCTCAGGTAAATCCCAGTCATTTATGGAACTATCACCAATCAAGTGTCTTCCGGCGAATCTTCGCAACGTCGAGATTGCCGCGCCCGCCTTTGGCAGGCCCGAAATGACAGGTTTATCAAAACAACAGAATTAAGTCAGAATCATGATGAAATAAGCCAGCGTTGAAAATTGCCGTTGTTTGTATAATAGGCTTAAAGATCCGGCTAGACGATCATCATGAATATAATTAATAATATAGATGAATTATTAAAGACGGACACAACATTGAAGACGGCCGCTAAAACGAGCTGCTGTCCATGTATGTCCTGCTGGCAATACTTGTCCTTGCCGCGGGATATTATTATTTTATTTCGGAAAAAAGATCTATCGTCAATGAAAAGAAAGACGACCTTGTTCTCCTGGCTGCGCTGAAAGCGAACCAGATATCGACTTGGAGGCGTGAACGCATGGATGACGCTGTTGAGCTGGGAAGGCTGTATTTTAACCCCGTTATGCTGCGCGAGATAAAAGATATCTCTAAAAAGAGGCAAAGGGACAGGTCATTTTATGAATACACAAAATCAATTAACTGGAAGCCGGAGTACGCAAGCATGTCTCTTGTAGATGTTTCACTAAATAATATCGCGTCCGTTAGCCAGAATGGCCGGTATGTGCCGTTAAATGAATATGAAGAGATACAAGCGCTGGAGGCAATTAGGAACGGCGAGATCAAGTTTTCAGACCTTTATAAAAACGAACATGACGGCTCTATTGGAATAGATATCGATGTGCCTATCAGCGAGGCCATCCGGGCGAAAAAAAGAACCATAGGCGTGGTAGTGTTAAAGATAGACCCGGAAAAATTCCTATATCCGTACATTCAGGGATACTGTCCCGAATCGGTTAAAAGCTGCGAGACGATCTTAATGGAAAAGGAAGACGGGAAAGAGGTGTTCTTAAACGAACTTAAATACCAAAAGAACGCGGCTCTGACGTTCAGGATATCTTTAGACGCACCGGCAGCCGCAGTTATCGCCGAATCCTCAAATAATAATAATGTAGTGGCAGGTGTTGACTACAGGGGGATACCGGTGTTCGCTTTTTCAAGAACCATACCTGATACTGACTGGAGCCTGATGGCAAAAATGGACGCGGAAGAAGTTTACGGCCCTGTGCGGGCGCGCGGGTTAGCGGTTGGCATTCTGGTCGCAAGTATTCTGATAGGGATCGGCGGGTTGATGGGGCTCATATTGCATCAGCAAATAAGTATGTTTTACAGGGCGCTATACAAGGCCGAAGCCGGGCACAGGCTCTTATCAAGAAAATATGATTCGATAATCAAATACGCCAATGAAATAATGCTGATCTATGATAAGGAACAAAATATTATCGAAGCCAACGACATGGCGCTTAAGACTTACCAGTACACTCATGAAGAGATGATGCAAAAAACCCTAAAAGACCTGAGGGCGTCAGAATCTGTAATGTACTGCGAAGGTGATTTTAACAGAGTGAGGGAAAAGGCAGCGCTTGTTACGAAGCGGTGCATAAGAGAAAGGACGGGACAACATTTCCAGCGGAAGTAAAATCGCAACAGATCATAATGGAATGGAACGAATATTACATCGAGACGGTAAGGGATATATCCGCGCACATCGACAGGCACGAAGCAGTGAGGCGAAAGAACGAGCTGCTGGAGATGTCGCTTATAAGAGAACACATCGGAAGCTGGAGCTTTGACAATAATACTCAGAACCATGTCCATATCAAGCGAGATGGCAGCCGTCTTAGGTGTCGACCCGGGGCAGACCAAGATGACCGTAAGAGATCTTAGGGGGATTATACATCACGGGGATTGGAACGTTATACAGAAACCTTTTGAGGGTGTTCCAGGGACTTTGCCGTTCAACCAGATAGTGCGGGTAATACTGCGGGACGGTTCCGAGAAGTACGTTATTATGAAGGGCGAGTCGCAAATTGATATGTCCGGCAACATCACAAACATATTCGGCACCGCGAGAGCGATAGTGGAACGCAAGCCAACGGCCGAAGCCGTTAAAATATAAATTAAAAAGTTAAAAAATCCTTGCAAGCATGTCATGCCTTAAAGAGTATTTCCAATTAAGTTAGGTGTTGGTCATCCCGATCCGCCAGAGGCGGAGAGGGATCTTGTCTATGACAACAGGGAAGATTTCTCTCCCGCTCATACGGGATCGAAATGACAAAATTGAAGGTTTCAATTGTCGATGAGGGCTCAATTATGGCGGTGGAAATATGGCAGTGCCTGGTTCAAACAGAT
The DNA here is from genome assembly GCA_963794945.1 of Endomicrobiales bacterium. Lineage (GTDB taxonomy): Bacteria > Elusimicrobiota > Endomicrobiia > Endomicrobiales > CAWCFT01 > CAWCFT01. Next base: position 105,498 of record CAWCFT010000009.1, on the reverse strand, counting down.
CAGTGATATTTTAAACAATATTTGATAAACAATAATTGTGTAGAACGCGGGCACAAATTCAATGATAGGGGGATACAATGGAGACTAATCAGCAGGTGTTGGAAAAAGTTCTTGTTGAAAGAAGGCAGAGTAAAACCATCGCGAGAGGTTCGATGATGGAAGGCATCGTTGGGCTTGCAGCCGGAGTGATAGCGATAATTGGCCTGGCAGGCGCTCTTCCGGAGATGATGCTATCTATCGCGTCGATAGCGTTGGGAGCCGGCCTGATAATAGAGGCGGGCGCTGTTATGGGAAGGTTTTCTTCAATAGTGCAGGATATAGGCGAGAGCGCGGCGGACCTTAGTATTACGCCAGGCGGAACTTCGGTTGAAACTATCGCGGGCATAAGCGGCGTGACGCTTGGGATTATAGCCCTGTTGGGCATTAATTCGATGGCGCTCAATTCTATCGCGGTAATAATATTCGGCGCGGCGATAGCTTTTGGCGCGGGAAGCATAGCGATGATCAATTCCCTGCAGGCGAGCAGGACGATGAAGAACCAGTTCGCTAAAAACGTGATGATATCGATATCGGCCGCATCGGCGGACATCAGGACACTGGGCGGGCTCGGAGCGCTTGCGGTAGGGGTGCTTGCGGTTATTGGTATAAACCCGACGATACTCGCGCTTTCGGGGCTGCTGGCGATAAGCGGTATTTTGTTCCTTGAAACGCTGTCGCAAGGCGGTAATTCATTAAGCATTTTAAGAAGATAAAAGATATATAACGGGCGGTTTTATTAGAGACATAGGGCCAGGCTCAAAAGCAGTAGCAGTAGAAGTGGAAGTTGATGTAGATGTTGTTGTTGTTGAGGTGTGGGCCAGGTCCAAATAAAACCGCCCTATTATTTTGCCTTGTCTTTGGAAAGAGCTTCAAGTTCGGCCCAGCGCAAATATGTTTTAGAGAGTTCCGATTCAATTTCCGAAAGGCGGGTTTTTGACTGCGTGACAAAGCCGGGTTTCTGGCACTGAGTAAAATCAGCCAGTTGAGCGTTGATATTGTGTTGTTCAGCCTCAAGAGCGTCGATAACGGCCGGCATGGCTTCGAATTCGCGCTTTTCTTTCATAGACATCTTTCTCGGGCCCTTTGCCGCCGGCTGCGCGGGGCGGGTTTTTTTTGGGGGGCAAGCTCCGGTTTCTCCTGTTCGGCCGCGTGAGTTATCTGGCGCTCCCAATCATCATAACCGCCGATATACTCTTTGATACGGCCGTTGTCGAATATCAGGGCCGAGGTCACTACGTTATTTAGAAATTCGCGGTCGTGGCTTACAACTATCAGTGTTCCTTCGTACTGCAGAAGGACCTCTTCGAGAAGTTCGAGAGTTTCGGTATCAAGGTCGTTCGTAGGCTCATCGAAAACCAGCAGGTTCGAAGGCATAGTGAACAAACGGGCGAGCAAGAGGCGGTGGCGTTCGCCGCCGGAGAGCCACTTAACGCGGGTTCTGGCTCGTTCTGACGTGAAAAGGAAATCCTGAAGGTAGCTTATTATATGGCGGGGCCTTCCGTTTATGTACACGTTGTCGCCGCCGGAGGCCACGTTCTCCCAAACGGTCTTCTCGGGGTCTATGCCCTTGCGCAACTGATCGAAATATAATGTAAGCACATTTGAGCCGAGCTCGATATGGCCGCTTTGGGGCTGGAGTTTTCCGAGCAAAATATTAAGCAGCGTGGTCTTTCCGCAGCCGTTGGGGCCTATAATTCCAACACGTTCTCCGCGGGTAAGGTAATAAGAGAAGCCCTTAAGTATCGGTTTGTCTTCGTAAGAGAACGACACGTTCTTTGCTTCAAGCACCCTGTCGCCGGAACGGTCCCCGGCGCTGATGGCCATGGAAACATTGCCGGTGCGGTCCCTGCGCATCCTGCGTTCCTCGCGCATTTTCTTGAGCGCGTTGACGCGGCCCTCAGCCCTGGTGCGGCGGGCCTTTACGCCCTGCCGTATCCATATCTCTTCCTGCGCGAGTTTTTTGTCGAAATCAGCGTTAGCTTTTTCTTCGTTATCTAAAACGGCCTGTTTTCTTTCAAGAAAAGTGGTGTAATCACAGCTCCAGTCTATTATCCTGCCGCGGTCTATCTCAACTATCCGTGTCGCCAAAATTTTTAGAAGCCGCCTGTCGTGGGTAACGAACATTACGGTAAGACGAGCGGACAGCAGAAAATCTTCTAGCCACTTGATGGACTCGAGGTCCAGGTGGTTGGTGGGCTCATCAAGTAAAAGAAGGTCGGGCTCCCTGACCAGGGCCCTGGCAAGAAAAACCCTGCGGCGCATCCCGCCCGACAGGGATGAAAACTCTACATCGGGGCTAACCTGTACTTGTTCCAGGACACGGTTTACCACCGCCTCTATTTTCCAGCCGTCGTGCTCGGTAAGTTCGTGCTGAAGGGTGTGAAGCAGGTTATCATCAGTCGGGTTCTCAAGCTGGTGATGGTACTGGGCAAGGCTTTCGCCTATCTTGCCTGCGCCCGCCGCGACAACATCGAATACCGATCCGGTGATATTCTCCGGGACGTCTTGCGCCAGATACGAGATTTTCAAGCCTGGTGAAACTATTATCTCTCCCGAGTCAGGTTTAATTTCTCCGTTTATAATTCGCATGAGCGTTGATTTGCCCGTGCCGTTGCGGCCAAGAATGCAGATGCGCTGGCCCTTGTGGATGTCCAGGGAGAGATCCCCAAGTATCGGAGGCCCGTCAAACGTTATGCTGATATTGCGTAAACTGATCAGAGACATTTATACCGCCTAGGTTGTTTAAATTGGCACAAATTAGCACAGCCACATTAAGTTGGGAATGTATTATATCACATAAATCGCTATTTAGCGCTTGAAAATGAAGATAAATCTGTTATAGTTTTACAACTGCCTTATAGAAAAACGACTGAGTCATGCCGGTCTCAAGGGAGGGGTGATTGGGAAAGATTATTTTATCGAAAGATCTTCAGTTCGATATCGCTGTTTACACTATGGAGGGGGAGATCAGCTACGAAGAGTTGAGAGAGGCGATAGACTTGTACTACAGAGGAGATCTTACAAAGTACACGATATGGGATTTTACCGCGGCAGAAATAGGTAAACTTAACAATGTTGATATAAAAAAACTTGGAACACAGGTCAGTGTTTCCGGAAAAGCGAGGCGGGGTTGTATAGACCTGATAGTTGTGTCAGGCCTGTTAAAGTACGGCTTAGCCCGTGTATATACCGGTTACGCGGCAACAATACAGAAAGACCCTGAAGCGCTGAAATCTATAGTGTTCAAGTCGATGGATGAAGCCATGTGCTGGATCAAAGAATACGAACATCCTTAGTAACAAGCATATTTTAACACGGTTATCAGCCGGTTCAATAACACATCCCGCTCTGGAACCAATCCCTCATTTTATCACCAAGAGTTTTATTCTGATTGCTTTGCGCTTCCTTATATTTGTCAACCTGTTCAGGCGTCAATACCGCCTTAATTTTTCTATCTGATTCATTTACGGCATCTACCTGGCTTTGAATGAACTCGTCTTTTTTGGCAAGCTGCCTGTCCCTGTATTCAACCATGATATCTGAGATCTTTTTACTCTGATCCGGTGTGAGGTTTAGCAATGTGGTGTAGTAAGCGACTCTTTTCGCGTGGTCTTCATCCATCATTTTTTTTGCTGTTTTTTTGTCCAACGGGCACACAAATCCATTATCGTCAGCTGATAAATATCCTGCGAACATGATGACCACTGCCGATAAAACTAACGCTAGTATAGAAGTTTTCATGGTACGGTCTCCTTTTATCGTAAATATTTACTGTATGAGGACTTAGAGGATCACCTCCCGCTTCGCGCTGTCATTAAGATGCATTAGTAAAAATTATACATTTAACCTCGTTCGTTTAAAATAGTATATTTCGTGTTTCTACTGACTTAATTCTATGCATTTTGAAAGAATTTCAACCGGGATAAACGCAAATATATTAAACATAAATATATTTTAGCTAAAACATACTATATTTCGCATAATTTGATATAATTGATGCAAGAAACTAACCAACACGCACCTCCATTCATCATTCGGACTATAAGTGAACATCAAATTGATTTGTCATTGTTATGTTGATGATTGTTTAGTTAAAAGGAATAAATAAATGTCTATACAAACAAAAGGTATTTTTCAATTCACGCGCAATGGAGCGGGGGCGCTGCGCGACCCTAAAAGATCATTTGTCCCGTGCGCTGATGATGTTGTTGTGCCTCAGGCATCAGTCAAACAGTATCATCTTATATCCGGCGCTTTTGTCGAAGGGAAAGAAGAAAATAAACAGATCACTTCGATAGATACCATCTGCGGCCTTTCTCCAAGTGAGTTCTCCAATAGGACACCGTTCGATGAGCTGACAGCTGTAGACCCAAATGAAAGGTTCGATCTTTCAAAGTCAACGGATATCAGTATGCGGATACTTGACCTGATTACCCCCATCGGCAAAGGTACCAGAGGGCTAATAGTTTCACCTTCAAAAGCGGGCAAGACAACGCTTTTGATGAAGATCGCAAAGACCATTCGCGAGGCTGATGGCGACGCACGGATAATAGTATTACTTATAGATGAACGGCCCGAAGAAGTAACATTTTTCAAACGCGGTGTCGATGCGGAGGTTATCGCAAGCAGCAGCGACCGCACGGTAGCGGAACACGTCGCGCTGACAGAACTTGTATTAGCGCAGATAAGGATAGAATTGGAATGCAAAAAGGATGTGGTAATACTTGTTGACAGCCTGACCCGCATGGCGCGGGCTTTCAATCAGAGGGGCTCGTCAAGCGGCCGGACCATGTCCGGGGGGGTGGATAGCGAAGCGCTGCAGATACCGCGCCGTTTCCTCGGCCTAGCCCGCAAAATAGAGAATGGCGGCTCGGTCACTATACTCGCCACGAACGCTGGTCGACACGGGTTCGCGCATGGACGACCTTATTTTTCAGGAATTCAAGGGCACGGGAAACTGTGAAATAGTTTTGGACAGGGCGCTGGCAGAGCAACGAATATTTCCGGCCATCAATATAATGGAAAGCGGCACAAGAAAAGAAGAACTGCTCTATGATAAGGAAGACATCAAATCAATAATCGACTTGAGAAAAATATTATCCCATAAGAAGCCGGAAGAGGCAATGAATTTCCTGCTGGAGCAGGTCAAAACATTCACAAATAATAAAAAACTGTTGTCTTTTATATAATAACTGATATCACCCGGAAAGCCTAGGGTCGAAGGAGAAGAACAAAATGGCTAAACTTTGGAGATGCGAGATTTGCGGAGACCCATACATTCGGCGAAAATCCGCCGGATAACTGTCCGTTTTGCGGCGCTCACAGGCAATACATCAAAAATGCGAAAGCCGCTAATGTGAACTTTAATGTAAGTTTGAACGCGAAAGATAAGGAGAATGCTGAGCACGCCCTGCAGGTAGAGGTAAGCAATTCGACATTCTATTTCTGCAGCCGGCAAGACTAATGACCTTGAAGGCAAACAATTATTTAAAGCGCTTGCCAAAGTAGAAGCCGAACATGCGGCCATGTGGAAAAAAATACTGAAGCTTGATGCGACGCCTAAGGGTTCGGAGCAATGTTTTGTGATTAATAATGAGAATCTCGAAGAGTCCCATAAACGCGAAATTCGCGCCATAGAGTTTTATAAAAAAGCGCGGCGGAATCAACCGATGAAAGAATAAAACAGATATTTACAGCTCTTGTTGAAATTGAGACGGATCACATGGGCCTTTCTGAGCAGCGCCTGTAAGCGCTGCGCACGGCGGCAGTTTTGAATAAATATAAAAGTATTTTATAGATCAATTAGTCCGCCATGTTAAACCCCAAGCTCCTGTTTGAGGATGGCTAGGCGGCCGCCGAAGGCGACACGCAGGTTGTTGGCGTAGTAAAAAAGCCGCCAGCTCCTGCTGGCGGAGTTTCACTTTATGGTAAAAAATGTTTTGGTTGGGGTGTTGAAGCGCCGGATAGATCTTGATATCCTTTTGAAAGACCACTGGTACAGGATACCGGTGGCCTTTTCATTTAAGCGAAAATTCGACTACATCGCTTTTTACCAGCCTTCATTATTCGGCAAGAGAGGGAAGCGCATAGAATTTTATGCACGTATATCGAAAAAGAGGAAAGTTAAAAGGAAATATCTGCTGCCCAATGAGGGCGGGCATCCGAGTGCGGAGTGTAAATATTATAAGTACGAATTTAAGAAAATAATTAAACTGGCAAGGCCGATAAAAAATATTGTACCGCGCAGGGTGTCTTTCGGGTTCACTGAACTAAAGACGTTGCTTTCCGCACGGAATATCCTCCAACTTTACGGAGTGCCTGATACCGAAAGCATATTGGAAAGAGCGCTACACCGCGCCGGCATAAAAACGAAAAGAGAGTTCAGTGTATCGGTTAAAGGAAAAAGGTTTCGGATTGACCTGGTTGTACTCCAAAGAAGTGTGAAGATAGCTATTGAGTGCGATAATATCAAGGCGCACTCGGGCAGGGCTCAGAAAAGGAAGGATAAGGCAAAAGATAGTTTCCTGCGCAGGCATGGCTGGAAAGTGGCTCGTTTTCAAGAGAAGAGTATTTTAAGCCATTCAAATGAATGCGTTAAAAAAGTTAGGGGTATTATAAACGCATCTAGATAGACGTTTGATGGAATGTTTGATGGAATGTTGACATAAAACGGTATTTTATGTATACTTTTATCTCTTTTGGTGCGGTACCCAAGTGGTTAAGGGGGCGGTCTGCAAAACCGTCATTCGTCGGTTCAACTCCGACCCGCACCTCCATTTTAGCCTTCATTTGCAAGTTATAATCTAATATATATCCATTTAACTCGGTTGGTTATAGCACTTCATTGACATGGGAACCACTAATAAGACAGCATATATAATTCCTTTCTTCAGCCTATCTGTAAAATATTTCATTGATACCTACGACACTTTAATTTGGTTTTACAGTACCTTTTTGTTCTATTGCAATGGCTAGACGGCCCTTAAAAAGAGGAAACAATGAATGTCCTGTTCACAAATATCTGTAATCTAAAATGCCAGTATTGTTTTGCAAAAGGCAAAATACAAGACACAAAAAGCGCAGGAGAGGATCATTATGTTACTCTTGAAAATATAAATAAAGTAATTAATTTCGCGAAAAAATCCAATGAAAATACTTTGGGAATACTTGGGGCGAGCTGACTCTTCATCCGCAATTTAATGCGGCTATTGATATGATCTTGAAGTCAGGGATAAGTGTTAGAATATTTTCAAACGGCATTATGAAAGACAAGGTGTTGCAATATTTGAAGGGGGTCGACCCGAAAAAAGTAAATGTCATTTTAAACGTAAATAACCCCGAAAGCTATTCTATTAAGTCTTGGAAAATACTTAATAAAACAATGAAAGGGCTCAATAAAATAGCAAGAGCAGGTTATACCATACATGACAGAAACTTTAATGGTAGTTGGCTTATCAGTTTAATAAGAAAATATAATTTAAAAAAGGTGGTCAGGCTGGGGTTAGCTGCTCCGTTAGCTGATGGCGGCAACAAACATTTGTCAGCACTGGACCACGGGCAAATCGGAAAATATGTTGTAAGTTTTTCTAAAGAATGTGACAAGCATAATATTAGAATAGATTTCGATTGCGGCTTCAGGCTATGCAGTTTTACAAAAAAGCAGATTGGACAGTTGTACTATGATGATAATTTTCCATTGTTATTCTGCAAGGGTGCAAATGACATAAATATAGATTTAACTATGTGGAGATGCTTTGCAACATCGGGGTTGTTCAACGCTTCGATGAATGATTTTAATACTGTGAGAGACGCGGATAAATATTTTAATGACAGGTTTAAAAATATACAAGAGCTTGGAGCAGAACCGAAGTGCCGTAAATGCAAGCATTTTATCAGAAAAACATGCCACGGAGGATGTATAGGGTATGCTCTCAGGTCATTTAAAAAAGGCATAAACTGAGTGTTGGGGTGGTTTGTATTAAATATTCAAAATCCGGTGTCAATGAACAGTGAGCTTAATGAACGCGAATACAGGGAACGCTGGGTTGCTTATTAGCCCCGCGTTCAATATTTATTCAGGCCCTTTCGACTGTTTGCCTGTGCCCATGTTTTGAAGGAGATCCGGCGTAATAATGGAAATGCTCAAGAAAAATTACTGGACGATGGTTTTCTCTCTTGCCACGGCTGATTTCAAAATGAGGGATCAGGGTACGGTCGCGGGATTCTTGTGGACGTTGCTCAATCCGCTGATCTACTATCTTGTCCTTTACGGATTGTTCGTAAAATGGATGGGCTCGCGTATACCGGATTTCCCTCTTTACCTGATCATAGGTTTCGTTCAATGGAACTTTTTTGCGTCCGCTACGAGCTCGGCCATTTTTGTGCTTATCAGGTACAGCATGTATATTAAAAGCATAAACTTCCCGAAGTCGGTGCTGGTCATGTGCTCGGTATTGTCCGCTCTCTACATCCATTTGCTGGAATTATTTATATTGATAGTTGTCTTTCTTATTATTAAAGGGCACGTTGGCATAAAAGTTATTCTACTGCTCCCGATACTCGCTTTGAATATTTATCTTGTGGTCGCGCTCTCTTTTGTTCTTGCCACAATAGGCGTATATTTTCTTGATATATCAAGGATATGGGGCATACTGATGAGCATAGGCATATTCATAACTCCGATATTCTATTCAATGGATATGCTTAGCGTAGGCAAGCAGAGGATAATCCTCCTTAACCCTATGACGCATATTATAAAAGCTACCAGGCAAATATTAATCGACAATAAATTCCCCGACCTGCCGGGGCTTATTTATGTATTCGTGCTCTCGACAGTAATTTTGATCGTGGGATACAGGTTGTTTAAAAAAATGGAAGGATTCTTTGTGGAAAAGATATGCTGAACGAACCATTGATAGAGACCAAGGGCCTATCTAAAAAATTCAGGATAGGCACAAAAGAAAGGCATACGCTGTTTACAACTTTAAAGTATAAGTTGAGCGGTGAATACCCTACAAAAGATTTTTGGGCGCTGCGTGATATAAACATTACGGTGAACAGGGGAGAGATGCTGCCTATTATCGGGCCGAATGGCGCGGGCAAAACAACCCTGTTAAGGATCCTTTCAGGTATCATGGCCCCGACCGTCGGGAGCTACGTGGTCAGGGAAGAGGTTTCATGTATTTTTGAGCTCGGGCTCGGTTTTAACCAGCGGTTCACCGCTGTGGAGAACGTGTATCTTTACGGAGCTCTGCACGGCATGACGAGAAAACAAATAGACCAAAAACTGCCGGAAATAACGGAATTCGCCGAGCTTGACGGGTTTATGGAAACGAGGCTTGGAGAATATTCATCCGGCATGAGAGCCCGCCTAGCTTTTGCTACCGTTATACAAACAGTTTCCGGCATAATAATGATCGATGAAGTGTTGGCCGTTGGCGATGCCTCATTCCAGACTAAGTGCATCGGCGCGATCGAAAGGCTTCTTAATAGTGGCAGCACGATATTGTTCATTTCGCACGGGATCGGCAGTATAAAAAAATACTGTAAAAGGGCGCTTTACATAAATCACGGTGAACAGCTGGGTTTTGGAAATATAGATGAAATAACAGGGCAATATGAGCAAAGTGTCAGAATTAAGGAAAAAAAGCAAAGCGAGGTTGTTTTTAAAATACTTTAAGCGTCTTTGTTTGATGTTTTCTGTTCTTCCGGAAAACTCTTGCGCATTATTTTATAATTATTGTTGCTAATATTAGCTGGTTCTGGCCGCAAAAAGATCAATAATTCTATATGACAGAAAATATTGTCTCGATAATAATACCTTGTTTCAATGAGCTTAAATTCACAAAGATGTGCATTAACAGCATACTTAAATACACATCATACCCTTTTGAACTGATAGTAATTGATAACGGTTCATCCGATGGCACCGGAAAGTATTTCAAAACCCTTAAAAACAGGCTGGCCGTTGGAGCCAGGAGCTCGATACGGGCGTTTAAGCCGATAATAAGCAAACGGAACCTTGGCGTATCCGGGGCGTTAAACCGCGGGATATATATATCCGAAGGTAAATATGTTTGTTATCTGAACAATGACGTAATAGTGACTATTAACTGGCTTGAGGGCCTGGTAAGCTGCGCGGAAAGCGATAAAAAGACAGGCATTGTTGGCTGCGCGAGCAATAATGTCATAAACGATTATGGCCTTTTTCCAGCTATCGCCGGGTTTAGAAATATAAAAGAAATCCAAAAAGCCGCGGTGATGTTATCGCTGAGTAGAAAAGGGCAGTATGATGAGGCGCTTTATATTCACGGAATGTGCATGCTGATAAAACGAAGCGTTGTCGACAAAATAGGCCTGTTTGACGAAAGGTTCTATCCATGCAGCGGTGAAGACCTTGAATATTCGTTCAGGGCAAAAAAGGCAGGGTACAAACTGGTTAATGCCATGAATGTTTTTATATTTCATTTTATCAGCAAAGCCACGAAGTCCGGAATATTCAAGCACAAATACGGAAGAATAGACGCGGTGTGCCGCGCGGCCAAGAAGAAATTCTTAAAGAAGTGGGGAAAAGCAGGGAGAAGATTTTACAGCATTTATGAAAAACAGCAAACAGAAGGCCGTGCCTCTGTTGTAGAGGCCCACCACTGGCGGACGGCGCGGAATTATGCAAGTTAAAGAAGAGTAAGGCTAAAGCAAAAGGAACGTTACTTGAAAAGCATCCTTGTTGTCGTCACTCATATCCCACATTTTGAAACTAATGCAGGAGACTGGAGGGTTTACCGCCTTTGTAAAAGCCTGGCAAAAAGGTACAGAGTGTTTCTGCTGCCGCTCACCGTCCGATGGAATAGTGGTTTAAGCGGCAAAGCGCTTATAGATATGGGAGTAAAAATTGTTTTTCCGTTGGATAAGAATCATGTTGCAAACATCAACAGGTTTATTTTAAAAAACAGAATAAAAACAGCGATATTCAGGTCATATTACTGCATAGCCGGTTTCCGCAGCTGCCTGCCGTTATTTAACCGCATTATTGTTGACACTCATGAGATCACATACATCAGGCAAAGAAGAGAAATGCAAATAAACGGCGTAAAAAGCCGTGATTCTTTTTTTAGAAAAAGTAAAATTAATGAACTTGAAGGGCTCAAGCTGGCTGACACGCTAATCGCAATATCAAAGCCCGAAAGGGATATATTCAGGAAAGAACTTCCAGGCAAAAGAATAATGATCATACCTACGCCCACGGAAGTTCCTGAAAAGGGAACAGTTCCGAGAAAGTTCGCGGAAAGGTCCGGCCTTGTGTTTTTCGGGCAATACGGAAATGAAGGGGCCAATGACGATACTATAAAATATTTTATGAGAAAAATATTTCCTTTGATCAAAAAAAAGATCCCCAGCATAAAATTCCATGTGGCAGGCAATGGGGCGGACCATTTTCATAGAATGGGCGGAGGTTTACTGACCCATGGGCGCGTAGATGATATTTTTGATGAGCTCGGCAAATACCGTGTTTTTGTATGCCCCATGCGTTATGGGGCGGGTGTAAAGAAGAAGATAGTTGATTCAATGATCTCAAGGACCCCGGTTGTGACGAGTTCGATCGGTGTCGAAGGCATAGGCGCGAAACACGGCAGAGAGGTTTTAGTCGCTGATAAGCCGGAAGAGTTTGCGAAAAAGGTAGTAAAAGTATATAATAACGAAATGCTTTGGAACAAGCTGTCATTTAACGCCTTTAATATGGCAAAAAGGCGTTTCGGCGAAAAAACGTTCGAAACGGCGATGAAAAAGTTATATGGAATAATTGATAATACTTGATCCTCACATAATGTGTTTGTATTGCCGGAAATCCGTGATCGGGCTTCAGAACAAAGGCAGTTATTAATTATTATAAATCACACCTGTCCGGTTAAAATTTGAATAAAATCCCCCGATCAGGTAGAATGTTTCTGCAAAGGAACAAATCTACTGACGGAGGATTGATAAGATGCATTATAACACTATCATGAACCAATTGCAAACGTTTATTCCGAGACATCGTTTTGAAAACCTCGTTTCTCGTCATTTCGGGGACAGATACGTCAAAACCTTCAATTGCTGGAAACAACTAACAGTCATGCTTTATGCCCAAATCAGCGGCAAGGACAGCTTGCGTGATATTGTTAATGCTTTTCTGGCGCAAGCCGGAAAGCTCTACCATGTCGGCCTTGCCATTGTGCGCCGTTCTACTCTTGCCGATGCCAACCAGAAACGCGACTACCGCATATATGAAGGGTTGTTTTATGCCTTGCTTGAACGCTGTAAGAATATAACCCCTACACACAAATTCAAGTTTAAAAACCCATTGTTCATTTTTGACGCCACAGTCATTGACTTGTGCCTGTCAATGTTTTCATGGGCAAAATTCCGCACTACCAAAGGGGCTATAAAACTGCATTGCCAGTTAGACCATGCCGGGCAGATACCCACGTTCATGGTTGTCACAGATGCCAAAAAGCACGAAATAACCGTTGCCCGTTCTTCTTTTGACATTGTGCCGGACAGCATCTACTGCATGGACAAGGGCTATATAGACTTTGCCTGGTTTAATTCAATAGACACAGTAGGCGCTTTCTTCGTTACCAGAGCCAAAGACAACATCAATTACACTGTTTCCGGACAGCATCCTGAATCATCAAAAAACAGCGTAATTTCAGATGAAATTATCGCCTTGAACGGCTTTTATCAGAAGCAGGATTATCCCAAAGAACTGCGCTTGATCCGTTACTATGACAAGCAAACCGATAAACTGCTTGTTTTTATTACCAACAACTTCAAGCTTGCCGCTTCTACTATTGCTGGTATCTATAAAGCCCGCTGGCAAGTTGAAGTCTTTTTCAAGTGGATCAAGCAGAACCTTAAAATCAAAACATTCTTTGGCACTTCAAAGAACGCTGTGCTTACGCAGATCTGGATTGCCATGTGCTACTACTTGCTTCTGTCTTACATCAAATATCAGTCAAAATATAAATATTCACTGTTCTACCTGCACAAAGTCATTCAGGAAACGCTTCTTGAACGCCTCAATCTCATTGACTTACTTAATTTGAATGATCGATTGCTGCCTAAAATCAAAAACACAGACCGCCAACTAACAATGGCGTTCGCTTTTTAACCGGACAGAAGTGATTATAAATAATATTGGAAAAGAAAATGACAAAGAACAGAAAGAATCAAAATAACATGAAATGGATAAAGCCTGAAAAAATCACATTTGGGAACGATATGGGTGACAATTTTAATGCAGCTGGATACACTATACCTGCAGGTTGTCAAGATGGCTCGACTCAACCGTCTGGTAATATGTGTAGCTCTGGCAATGGCGCTGATTATACCGCTTGCTGGACAGGCGGTGGAGATGGCAGCCCTTGCAACCCAGGTATTCGCCCTATAAAAATGTTATAGCGGCGTATATCCGCGGAACTTTTTGCGTACGCTGTATCCATACAGATGACTGATGTGGCTTTGCCAAGGAGATACAGCAAAAGGTTGTGTTCAGAACAAGCACAAGCAACTTGGAGAAAAATGACAAAAAAAGATCAAAGTAAGATAAAATGGATAAAACCTGAAAAGATAGTATTCGGGAACAATTTGGGCCACGAGTTTACAGCAGCTGGATACGATATCGGCCATCAGTGTGGCCCTGGCAATCGTGCTGTTCTTCTTTGTAACGGTGGTTCCGACGATACTGGAAGTCCTTGCACTCCGGGCGTCGGTGCTGCAGAATAAATTTAACAGATATAGAAAACTTCCGGCAATTTTGTCAGGGCACAACAGTTTACTAATGGCGTAAGCTATTGAAGGAGAAATAATGGAAAACAGAAAGATGCAAAGTAAAACGAAATGGATAAAACCTGAAAAGATAGTATTCGGTAATGACTCAATTATTTCATCTGCTAATTGTACTTCCGGCGGCAGTGATGCTAACCAATGCAGTAGTGGTGGAGGCGCTTTTTCGTGTACCCCAGGTAACCAAGGCTTGCACTGTTCAGGCGGTTCGTACCCTTCTAGCGATTGTACTGGAGGCGGCAACCCCATGTTGAGGTAGCTTTATAATCTTTCTTCAGCTTAAGTGGTGATGTTTATTCTAACCCTAGAATAATTACGATTGCATGACAGGTAAATTGGGCCCTGTCTTGATTTAATTGAAACAAATATAGAAAGAGGGCGAGTGAATGTAGATGAAGTCCGGATGATCAAGTTGAGCCTTGTTGGGGTTTTCAATAATCTAGTAATTGGATAAAGAATGAATAAAAACGTTAGGAAACAAAAACAAATAAAATGGATAAAACCTGAAAAAATCTCCTTTGGGAATGAAGCAATGATTGTAGCTGCCAATTGTTCCACTGGTATTGGCGATGCGGCATCTTGTGTTGCTGGTCTCGGTTGTATTAGTGGTAGCGGCAATGCGTCAGATTGTACGTACGGTAACACTGCTTTGTATGATTGTAGCCTAGGTATCAGCGCTGTTGGCCCTAGCAGGAATGCGTGTAGCGACGGTCAAATTGTTACTGTTGCGCCGATAGCGCAGTAGCAGTACGGGCGAGATGCCTGGCCATTGCAGGCCAGATTCCAGGATTGGGAAAAATGAATAAAAACATCAGGAAACATAAAAAGATGAAATGGATAAAACCCGAAAAGATAATATTTGGGAACAAAATAGACTACGAGTTTGAAGCATCCGGATACGATTTTCAGTGCGTCACCGGTGGTGAAGGTTTTGCAGGCTATATATGTAATGGCGGTGGTGCCGCTGTCGGAGTAAACACTTGCAATACTGGTAACAGGCCTATAATAGAATGGTGACAGATGTTGAAAACTTCCAGCAATCTTGTCATAACACAACAGCTAACCAATGGTGTAAGTTGTTTTGGGAGAAAGAAAGATGAAAAGCAGGAAGAAGCAAAGCAAGATGAAATGGATAAAACCTGAAAAGATACTATTCGGGAACAAAACAGACTACAAGTTTGAAGCATCCGGATACAGTGCGCTTCCGCTGTGCGTTGGTGGTAGTAGTGGTGTTTCGGAAGGGGAATGTGTCCGAGGTAGCTATCCTTTTAGCACATGTGGGCCAGGCACAGCTCCGCTGGACTAATATTTTTTGGCTTAAAAGAATCCATAAGATAAAATACCAATTCTTAACAATAACTGTGAGCCCAGTTTAAAAATGTGTCCAGCCGCTAAACCATAAACGGATTTTCAACATTCCATGAAAAAGGCTGCTGTTTATAACACTTAACGTGCGGCAATTCATTGCTGAATGACAGGTTAGGTGGAACAGGAATAAAAAATCGAGGTTTATTAAAAAGCCGATTCAAGAAATTATTTACATAAAGCGGCACAGGAGGTTTTGATGAGTAGGAAAAATATTTATTTCGTTATAAACCCAAAAATAGTTTTCAGGCGCGAAGGCAAAGAGGCTATTGTATTTAATTCGGAAACAGGGAGTATGGAAACGCTCAATGAAACCGGCGCATATATATGCGGGTTTTGCAACGGAAAATACAGCATCGAAGATATTATCGCAAAAGCAACAGATAAGTACGGCAAAAACAATAAAAAGATAAGGCCGGATATATTATTATTCATTAAAAAAATGAAAAAGGACGGCTTGCTGGAGGCGGGAAATGAAATATAAAATTAACAAGGATGTTCTTTGGCGGGATATTGACGGCGAGGTTGTGATAGTAAACATTGATACAAATGAAAATTGTTACCTTAACAAGACAGGCAGTGAGGTATGGCAAATGGTAAACAAAGGGCTGGACATTGAAAATATTTACGGTGAGCTGTCAAAGGCCTACGTGGCTAAAATAGATGACATTAAAGATGATATTAATAACATAATTAAAGACCTGGTTAAATCAAAGATACTGTTGCGGGCGGATTAATATCAATGGTTTAGTCAACGACTGCTGGAACTGTTTATGGCCGGAGACAGAAATAATACACTTTGAAGCGGATAAAGCAAAGGCTAAGCTTGTTCAATCACTCCAGCGACATGGAACCCTTCGAATTTAGAGCCTGTGCCACAACTCAAAAAGTTTGTCTTTAAGCAGGAAGTTAGTGTTTGAGAGGAGATAAGCGATGAAGATATATTCCGCACCTACGTCATTATGTTTCACTGTAACAGGCAAATGCAACCAACGATGCAGGCATTGCGGAGTCAAGCAAAGCTGGGGGGAAAGAGATATGTCCACTGAAAAGATGCTTAGCGTTATCGACGAAGTGGGCCGGGCAAAAGTATTCAATGTCTCAATTTTTGGCGGGGAACCGCTTGTAAAGAAGGACCTGCCGGCTCTTCTTGAAAGGTTCCGAAAGTATAAAATTAAGATCTCGATGAACACTAACGCCACTCTTATGACGGATAAAATGGCAAAAATGCTAATAAAAGATTTTAATATTAGGTCTTACGTTGTGTCCATAGACGGCGCAAAAGGTACGCATGAAAGGCAAAGAGGCAAAAATACGTTTGACCGCGCCGTAGCAGGAATAAAAAATATTATCAAATACGGCGGGCAGGCGCTTCTTTCGTTTACCGTGACCAAGCTTAATATCGGAGATATAGAAAAAGTTGTAAAGCTTGGAAAAGAGATCGGAGCAAGCAGTGTCAGGTTTAACCACGTATTTTACGGCGGGAACGCAGCGTGTTTCCTTAAGGAAGTGTATGTTTCACCTGATGAAGAGCGGAAAGCGATCGAAGAAATTGTCAAGCTTTCGAAACTATACCCGGGTTTTATAACGGGCTCGTACCTGCAGCAGAATGATAAATTGAAAGGGCTTGGCAAGTTTAAACCTAAAATGAAGGAAATAACAGTCCCACCCTGCGGTGCGGCAACTTCCAGGTGCGCTATTCGGCCTGACGGATCAGTGACTCCGTGTGAAGTTATTTGGGAAGTAAAAGCCGGGAGCCTTTACAAAAACAGCTTTAAGGAGATTTGGAAAAATTCAAAAGTGCTGCGGAGTTTCAGGAAGGATCTGCATGTTGATATTACAAAAATGCCGGAATGCGTTGAATGCGAGCATCAGTATATCTGTTTCTGGGGGCACAGGTGTTACCCGTACCATTATCCCGGAGGGATTAAAAATACTGAACTTTACTGCTGGAAAAGGGAAAACTAAGCGATGAAAACAAAAAAATATCTTTTAAAATCAGTGTATTTATATTTTTCAAAATACTGTAACCTTAACTGCAGGCACTGCTGGATAAACCCCGATTTTACTGGTATGCCTGATGACAATGGCGGCAACAAGAAAGACATTGAGCTGCGTTATATAATAAACGCGCTAAAACAAGCCAAAAAGCTGGGGCTTAGAACAGTGAAGATCACCGGCGGAGAACCTTTTTTAAGAAAAGATATTATAGAGCTGTTTAAATGGATCAAAAAGAATCAATTGAACATGCATATTGAAACAAACGGCACCCTGATCGGCGAGAAAGAGGCTAAGGCTGTAAGAGATTATAAAGTGATGCAAGTAGCGGTATCATTGGACGGGCCTGATGAACAAACACACGAAAAACTCAGGAATGTAAAAGGGTCATTCAAAAATGCTGTAAACGGAATAAGGCAGTTGAGAAAATATAACCCCGGGCTAAGTTTACAAGTAATATGCAGCCTTTGGAACGAAAACAAAAGTAAAATGAAACAAATGATAGATCTTTGCGCGGCCTTGCGGGTGAACAGCCTGAAGATAAACCCGATAATGAATGTTTCCCGCGCGGATATTATGAAGAGTAAAGGCGAATTGCTTACTATTGGCGAAATACTCAAAACAAATAAAAAAATGAAAAGCTATATGTCCAGACCAAGGCTTAAGAAAAAACTCAAGCTGTGTTTTGATATTCCTCCGGCGTTTAAAACAATAGAAGAGCTCAAAACTGAAAAGTGCGTATGCGGAATAAAGTCTATAATCGGTATTACGGGTGATGGGACAATATCAATTTGCGGAATAGGTAGTGTCGTTAAAGAACTCAATATGGGCAATATTAAGGACACAAAACTTAAGCAGGTGTGGGAAAATAACAAGATTCTTAATATTATCAGAAAAGACGTGCCTTTAAAGCTTGAGGGAATTTGCGGGAAGTGCATGATGAAGAATTTCTGCCTTGGAAAATGCAGGGCGGAAGCTTATTGGGAGCAAAAATCGTTTTTAGCGCCTTTTGTCTTCTGTAAAATTGCCCGCGATGAAGGTCTCTTCCCTGAAACGAGGGTTTTAAATACCGACTTAAAAGTGTAAAGCGTCTAAATACTATCTGATAACATAATAGATTTCAGAGGGCTCTGATAAAAGGGTCACCATTTGGCATAAATAGAGATGAAAAAATGCTCGAAAGTTCCCTTCCTGATCTAATAACAAAAATATATTGTGTGCGGGTTTACTAATGAGTAATATAGATATTTATTCTACTCTCTCACTCTTCACAAATTTTAGCATTTAGTTTGACTTATTGGGATTCAACCTCGAAATTAATAGGCGGTATGTATAAGGAATTAAATTATGATAACCAAAAAAAATAATAGAATTCCAGTCTATATTGTTGACGAACACAATGAATCATTTTATTGCTGGCATAAAGAAAAAAATAAAAATAATATTAATGAGCCGTTGGATATATTGCACTTGGATGCGCATAGCGATATGGGTACGCCGAATACGCTGTCAAAATCGATTTACATACCAAAGAATAAATACGCCGATTACGCGGGTTATTATAATGATTTTATCCGCGGTGATATGCAAATCGATATAGGAAGTTTTATCCTACCGGCCATTCTTGGCGGAATAGTAAAAAACGCTTATTTTGTATTTCCAAAATGGAGAAAAATTAAACCCGAAGACCACAAAATGATCGTCTATTCTGTTTTTGGGGAAGGGAAAATAATTAAGTGCGAGAAAAGCAGTGAACCGCCTATAAAAAACAAAATGTTCACCAAAGCTTTCCCCGACATAAAACATTTCGATTCACATATATGTGATATGGATCATATTCCGCAAAATAAAAAAGTATTGCTTGATATTGATCTGGACTATTTTGCCTGCAGGGATTCTGTCGGCAATGAGCTGTTTCACACTATTGAAATAACGCGCGGGCAATATTTAAAAAGGGAATTATTATCGAAAAATAAATATTTGTTGTACGATAATATTAAGTTAGAATTCTCTAAAGACAATGGAAGGTATATTGTTGTTGTTAGCCATAAAAAGTCCAGAGTGAAAGAATATTTTCAGGATACCGAAGCTATAAACGGAGAGATTAATAGAATATTCGACACGCTGAAAAATAAAGCTATCAACCCTGCCATTATCACAATATCCAGGTCCTGCTACAGCGGATATTGCCCTATGAAGTTCAGTAAAACAATTGAAAAAATGATTATTAAGAAAATTACAAATGAGTATAGTGTATTATTAATATAGGAAATTCAGTCCTTTAGAGTATCATAGAAGCTATAAGCATGGGCATAGAGGCGTTATAATGGATTCAGCAAAATTTCGGAAGACTTTGAACGAACTGGGTAAAGAGTCGCTTGTAAAAGGAAATGAGGTAATATTTAAGTCAAAAGGGAGAAGTATGTGGCCCCTTCTGATATCCGGCGATTCACTTTTTGTTAAAAAGGTATCTCCCGATATAATTCGTGTTGGAGATATAGTTGTTTATGAAAATATTGACAGGTCGTTGGACATCAATACCGCGCATAGAGTTATAAAAAAGGTTAAAGGCAAAAACGGGCCTTGTTTCTGCACAAAGGGCGATAACAACGTGGCTAAAGATGATAGGCTTGTTATTTATGATGATATCCTGGGCCGAGTTGTGAGGATAAAAAAGAATGGATATGAAATTAACCTCGATTCGCCGATCGGGAAAAGCATAAGTATTTTGTTGCTATATTGTTCTATCACGATTAATATATTAAATTTATCTTATATTTCGTTTGTTTTGAAGCGGTTCCGCCTTAATATTAAAGCAATACTATCGTTAATTTTACCTGAAACCGATTTAAGCTATTATAAAAATTATATATTATTGCGGTCAAATATGGGCGTATCTTTAGAAAAATGGCAGCAAAGCCTGAAGATTACAGAAAGTAAAATACAAAACGTTGGACTAGAAAAGAATATAGCTGACATCCAGTCGTCCGGAGGCTATTCCGAAGAAGCCGCAAAATTAATAAGGCAGGGAAAGCAAGTGAAAACTATTAATTTAAACAACATTAATTCGGATGAACAATATGACTACATCATATTTGCCAGAATGCTTAATATTCTGGATCCCGCAAAGCAGCTTGAAACATTAAAGAAGCTTAAAAAGTGCCTTTCGCAGAACGGGAGGATATTGATTTCGTGGATCGACCTCAAAGAGAAGGCAGTTAACGTATTAAAGAGAAAGATATGGTCGGCCGTGCTTGGCAAATCCTATAATGGTCCTGGCAGTGATTCTGTGACTGTAAGTAAACATGTGATACAATATAAGCTTGGAATAACTGAAATCGGGGGAATGGCCGCCGCCAGCGGTTTTAAGTTGATAGATATTGCGGCTGATAATGAGATGTGTTTTGTGGAACTTTCAAAATGACGCTAGCTTCATGTTGGCACCGGTTTCCGTGTGAGCGGCGGCAATTCTAATAATGGTTATTGCAACATTATTGAATCAGATAAAGAGAGATATTTATGAAGATATTTACCTGGGATATGGGATATGAGTGCAATTACAAGTGTGAATATTGCTTTTTTACGCAAACAGGATGGGATAACATCAAAAAGCAGCATGGTACGGACAGAAGCGTGGATGAAGTGTGCTCCGCGTGGGAAAATATTTATGATGAGCACGGACCGATTAAGATATACATTACTGGAGGCGAGCCCTTTCTCTATCCGGGATTTGCTGATATTATATACAAATTAAGTAAAATGCATGTTATTCATGTTACAACTAACCTATCTGTCCCTTTGGAAGAGTTTATCTTAAAGAATGACGCTTCAAAGGTGGAAATTAATTCCACTTTTCATCCTCTTAAAACTGATCACTTTAAATTTGCCGGCAATGTCATAAAACTGCGAAAAGCAGGGTTTATCTGTAATGTATGCTATCTGGCGCATCCACTTCAACTGAGAGAAATGCTTAACTACAAGAGGTATTTTAAAGGTTTAAATATCGATATGGCTTTGACACAATTCTGCGGCAAATATAATGGCAAAGAATATCCGCACGCATATTCAATTGAAGAACTAAAATTAATGGATATTACGGAAAGATGGGGTAAGGATCAAGATGACATGAATATGCTTTGTGAAGAAAGAGATTCATCTGGTTCGATAAATCTCGAAACAAATCAAAAATCATCAGGTGCTTGCTGTAATGCCGGCATGGATTTTGCAGTTATTGGGGTCGATGGTTCGGTGAGGCCTTGTGGCCAATTGCAAGGCCCGCTGTTGGGCAATATTTTCAAATATGACTTAAAGCTTTTAGAGCTTCCCCTAAATTGTATCGAAAGTAATTGCAGGCGCAGGGGGCTGGCGCGATGATACAAAATGAAAATGTTCTCTCATCTTAGAAACTAAAATTTGAATTTAAGACATATTTTTTGTATAATCAAAAAACGTTCTAGTCTTGTGTTTTTTCAGAAGTAACATTTCGGTCTAAAAACTAGAAATATAACAGTATTGCGACTTAAATGCCCGGTTAGCTCAGTTGGTTAGAGTACTTCCTTGACATGGAAGGGGTCAGAGGTTCGAGTCCTCTACCGGGCACCAACATTTCAACAAATCTTTCATAGTTGGTTAGAGTATTCGCAACAGCGGAGGGTCAGAGCTTCGTGTTCCACCAGAGGTAGACCCGCCATTAGGCATTTAATTTTAAATACCTGAAAAGTCGAAATACACACCGGAAATCCTTGGGTAAATCAATGAGCAATGAGCACAAACAGAAAGAACTAGAAACACTTAGGCACTCGGCGGCGCATGTCATGGCTGCGGCAGTGGTGTCGTTATACCCGGAAACAAAAGTTGCTATTGGGCCTTCAATAGAAGACGGATTTTATTATGATTTTGACCGGCCTACGCCATTCGTGCCTGAAGACCTGCCAAAGATCGAAGAGAAAATGAAAGAAATAGTTAACGCGAATTACAAGTTCGCGTGCACTGAAAAGACAAGCGATGAAGCGGAAGAATATTTTGCTTCTAAGGGCGAGAAATATAAAGTTGAGCTTATAAAAGAACTCAAAGGGCAGAAAATTACTTTTTATACATCAGGCGATTTCATTGACCTTTGCCGCGGGCCTCACGTTGAGGCTACGGGCAAGCTGAGGTTCTTTAAGCTTCTTTCGATAGCAGGCGCATATTGGCGCGGCGACGAGAAACGCGAGCAGCTCCAGAGGATATATGGAACGGCGTTCTTTACGAAAGAAGAGCTCAAAGAGTACCTCGCCAGAATAGAAGAAGCAAAGAAGCGCGATCACAGAAAGCTCGGCAAAGAATTAGAATTATTCTCAATAAACGAAGAAGTTGGGCCGGGGCTTGTGATGTGGCATCCCAAAGGTGCAAGGATTAGGCTTGAAATAGAGAACTTTTGGCGCAACCAGCATCTCGCTAACGGGTATGAACTGGTTTACACCCCGCACATAGGCAGGGGCAAGCTGTGGGAAACAAGCGGACATCTGGGGTTCTATAGTGAGAACATGTATTCACCGATGAAAGTCGATGAGCAGGATTTCTATGTTAAACCCATGAACTGTCCGTTCCATATAATGATGTATAACAACGCCCTGTACTCATACAGAGACCTGCCCGTGCGCTGGGCCGAACTAGGCACAGTGTACAGATACGAAAAAAGCGGGGTCCTTCACGGTCTCATGAGAGTGAGAGGGTTTACGCAGGATGATGCGCACATTATATGCAGCCCGGAACAGATGCCGTCCGAAATAAGGCGAGTTCTAAGATTTTGCCTTGCGATGCTGAACGCTTTTGGGTTTACTCAGTATAGTATTTATGTTGCAACGAAACCCAAGAAAGATTCAGTTGGAGACGACAAGGATTGGGCCGATGCCACCAGCGCTTTGCAGGAAGCCGTCAAAGTCGAAGGCCTTAAATGCATAATGGATGAAGGCGGTGGAGCTTTTTACGGGCCTAAAATAGATATAAAAATTAAAGACGCGTTAAACCGCGAGTGGCAGTGTTCTACTATACAGTTCGACTTTAATGAACCTCAGCGTTTCGATATGACATACGTTGACAAAGAAGGTAAAAAAGTGCGTCCGTACATGATCCACAGGGCGCTTATGGGCTCGCTCGAAAGGTTTTTCGGTGTTTTGATAGAACATTACGCCGGCGCGTTCCCGCTTTGGCTCGCGCCCGAGCAGGTAGTTGTCATGAACATTACAAACAGCCAGATCGATTGCGCAGCATCCGTAGTTGCCAAGATGAAAAAGTCCGGCCTCCGGGTGAGGTTTGACGACAGAAACGAGAAGATAGGTTTCAAGATACGCGAGGCAAGCCTAAAAAAGATACCTTACATGATCGTCATAGGCGATAAAGAGAAGGAAGCCGGAACGGTCGCCGTGAGAGCTAGGGGAAACAAGGACCTTGGCGTAAAGGATGTCGATAGCTTTATAACTGAACTTACGAAAGAAGCGGTATACCCGGAATTGTTAAATACTATTTGACATATTATTGATAATCTAATATAATACGCATACTTATTGAAGCAGCCATCCCGGCTCACCTTGATCCTTAGGAAAAAAGGTTAAACATGAAGAAACATTTCGTTGGGCAATGTTACCAAGGGATGGCGTTTATTAACGCTTTCTCTTATTTTTTTTGTTGGACTATATTATAAGCAGTGTGGGAGGCCCCCGTAGACAGAAGAATGCGTATTAATCACCAGATTAGAGTACCGCAGGTCAGACTGATCGATGAGGACGGAACACAGGTCGGGATAAAGCCGATAAATGAAGCTCTAGCCCTGGCCCAAACGAGGGGGAAAGATCTAGTTGAAATAGTTCCACAATCGACCCCACCGGTATGCAAAGTCATTGATTTTTCAAAGTTCCGTTACGAGCAGGACAAAAAGGAAAGGGAAGCAAGAAAGAAGCAGAAGGCCAGCCAGCTTAAAGAAGTTCGCGTCCGCCCTCGCATAGGGGAACACGATCTCGAAATAAAGCTTAAACATGCCCGTGAGTTCCTTCTTGCCAACGACAAGGTGCAGATAACAGTGATGTTCATGGGCCGCGAAATGCAGCACCGCGACCTAGGGATGGCCTTGATCAACAAGATCAAGATCAGCCTGGCGGATGTCGCAGATGTCGAGCACAACCCGTCTATGCTTGGAAACCGGCTGTTCCTTAGCCTGATGCCAAAAAAAACGGCTTGACCTGAAACACACCTTTAGGCCTGACAACAATCCACGATA
Organism: Endomicrobiales bacterium; assembly: GCA_963794945.1. GTDB lineage: Bacteria > Elusimicrobiota > Endomicrobiia > Endomicrobiales > CAWCFT01 > CAWCFT01. The sequence goes on along the minus strand of CAWCFT010000009.1, from coordinate 81,017 downwards.
ATATTATTGGTGGCGCGTAACGTTATATATGCCAGCAGGGTATTAAGTGATTAGAATACTTATATAAAGAATAAATTAGAAAAACAGGAGGAACAAATGCCGAAAATGAAGACTCACAGCGGAGCGAAAAAGAGATTCAGCGTAACAAAAAGCGGTAAAGTAAAGCACAAAAAGATGGGCCTCAGGCATCTCATGACCGGGATGAGTTCGAACAGGGGAAGAAAACTGCGCCGTTCTGCGGTTCTTGACAAAATTAACGACAAAAAGATCAACCTCTATCTGCCGTACGGAAGAAAAAACGGATAAAAAATATATTTTAAATACGAAGGAGCAAAAAAATGCGAGCAAAGAGTGTAGTCCACACAAGACAGAAAAAGAAAAAATATTACAGGCTGGCTAAAGGCGCTTATGCGTCTAAGAAGAACCGCTGGAGAATGGTGATCCAGCAGCTTGAAAAGTCCATGCGCCACATGTACGTAGGCAGAAAGGACAGAAAAGGGACTTTCAAACAGACCTGGATCGTAAGGCTCAACGCGGCCGCAAGAGAATTCGGCATGAGTTATTCAAGGTTCATTTCCGGCCTTAAGAAAGCGAACATTATCATAGACAGGAAGATGCTCGCAGAACTCGCGGTTAACGACAATGTGGCATTCAAACAGCTCGCAGAGATAGCAAAAAGCTCATATCCAACAGTAGAGAAGAAACCTGTTCAATAAGGTTACGGATACTGCCGATGTTAAATGAGCTTCAGAAAATTGAGAACGATATCCTGACAGAGATATCAAAAGCCGGTTCGGTGGATGACCTTGAGAAGATCAAGGTTAATTCCATCGGACGGAAGGGCTCTGTCACGGATATACTCAAGAAACTTTCCGGCCTGCCGGTAGATGAAAGAAAGTTGGTTGGCGAGAAAGCTGACAAGCTGCGCGGAATTGTTGAAGCCGAGATAGATAAAAAAGTGAAAATGCTCAAGGCCGGCGATACCAGCGAGAGGCTGAGATCTGAAAAGATAGATGTTTCAGGCAGGCTCGCTTTCCCTTTCTCCAGAGGCCACTCGCATCCGCTGATAGAAACACTAGACAGCATAGTTAGCGTATTCAAAGAACTTGGTTTCGATGTCGCGATCGGTCCGGAAATGGAGACCGAATTGGTACAATTTCGAAGCCCTTAATATCCCGGCCGACCATCCGGCGCGTGACAGCCAGGACACTTTCTACATTGAAGGCTCTGACAAACTCCTCAGAACGCATACCTCCCCGGTTCAGGTCCATGTGATGGAAAAGCAAAAGCCTCCCGTTAAAGTCATTATACCCGGCAGGGTATACAGGAACGAAGCCACAGATGCCACGCACCTTGCGACGTTCCATCAGGTTGAAGGGCTCGCTGTAGACGAAAACATAACGTTCGGAGACCTCAAGGGCACTCTCACTACATTCCTGCAGAAAATGTTCGGTTCGGACCTTAAGGTCCGTTTCAGGCCGTCGCATTTCCAGTTCACAGAACCTTCGGCGGAAGTGGATGTACAATGTTTCATGTGCAAGGGTAAAGGATGCCGTATATGCAAAGGAACAGGCTGGATAGAGATGATGGGCTGCGGAATGGTGCACCCGAACGTTTTTAAAGCTGTCAAGTACGACGCGGAAAAATATACCGGTTTCGCTTTCGGCATGGGGATCGAAAGGTTGACCATGCTAAAAAAGGGCTTGGATGACGTACGGCTGTTGTACGAGAACAATCTGCAGTTTCTCGAACAATTCTAAAATAACATTTAAACAAATGAAGATATCATATAACTGGTTAAAAGAATTCGTAGATATCAACCTCTCGCCTAAAGAAACGGCTGACCTTATCACGTTCGCCGGCATAGAAACCAACGTTATTTCTTCAGGAGACCTAAACTGGACCAACATTATAACAGCTAAGGTGCTGGAGACAAACAAACATCCGCAGGCAGATAAGCTCACCCTTTGCAATTTAACCGATGGCACAAACACTTATTCCGTAATATGCGGCGCGCCGAACGTGGCGTTTGGGCAGATTGTCGCTCTCGCGACTATCGGCGCAGAACTGCCCGGCGGTCTAAAGATCAAAAAGGCAAAAATACGCGGGGTTGAATCCGAAGGAATGATATGTTCAGAAAGAGAACTCGGCCTTTCTGAAGAATCCAGCGGCATAATGGTGCTAAAAGGCGACACGCCCCTGGGGAAACCGCTAAAAGAAGCCCTTGGCGAGCTTGACTCAATCCTTGAGATAGAAATACCTACAAACAGGCCTGATGCGCTCAGCCACTGGGGCACGGCACGGGAGATAGCGGCTAAGCTGGGCAAACCGCTTAAAATGCCTGAGATATACTCAAACCCGCTTACCGAAACCTGGAACAAGATAACTATACAAGAGCCGGAGCTTTGCTCACGCTATATAGGCATGAAAATATCTGGTATCAAGGTTGGCCCATCGCCTGATTGGATTGCCGATAAGCTAAAGAAATGCGGTTTGCGGCCTATTAACAACATAGTTGATATAACGAACTACGTTTTACTTGAGCTGGGCCACCCGCTTCACGCTTTTGATACCCAGAAAATGAAAGGTGAAGAGATTATAGTCAGGCGGGCTAACAAGGACGAGAAGATACTGGCGCTTGATGGAAAAGAATATAAACTGGATGAAGATATGCTTGTAATAGCTGACGTGGAAAACGCGCAGGCTATAGCCGGAGTGATGGGTGCGGAACGTTCAGGAGTTACTTCCATTACCACTACGATGATCCTTGAGAGCGCAATGTTTAAGCCGCAGAGCATAAGAAAAACATCGAAAAAACTAAATCTCTCAACCGACGCATCCTATAGGTTCGAACGCGGCACGGGCTGGACAGTCTCCGAAACCGCGGTGCTCAGGGCTGCTAAGCTCATATGCGAGATCGCAGGCGGAAAAATAGAATCAAGATGCGACAAGATAGCCAAAGCTTACGTGCCCGTTTCAATTGATATGCGTTACGCACGAGCAAAAAAGATAACCGGCGTCATGTTCGAAAAAGAAGAGATAGAAAGCATACTCTCAGGGCTCGGCATGAAAGTTTTCGGAAGCACAGACAAAGTCACGGCGGAAATCCCTTCCTGGCGAATAGACATCCATCAAGAGATAGACCTCATTGAAGAATTAATACGAATCAAAGGTTATGATAAAGTTCCGGTAACAATTATGCCGATTATGCCGGACAACAAGAAAATGAAGAAAAGCAATATCTCTGATATACTGCGTGACAGGTTGTTGTCGCTTGGATTTTCAGAGGCCGTAAACTGCAGCTTTGCCGAACAAAAAGAGCTTGACCTGTTGAAACTACCGGTTACAGTAAAGCTGTCTAACCCGCTTTCGAAAGAGAACGAGGTAATGAGGCCGTCAATGCTTACTGGCCTTTGGAGAAACCTGACCCTTAACCTGCGCCAGGGTTATAACGACATAAAACTCTTTGAAGCAGGCACTGTGTTCTCTCACGGCGCAGAGGCCCGCAAGTTCGGCGTGATCGCCAGCGGCGGCGTTTGGCACGAGTGGTGGGGCTGGGAAGGCAAGATAAAAGATGTCAACTATGACTATTATTATTTCGCCGGTATAGTTGAGAACATGCTTAGCGGCAACAAGGTGAGCCTCAAAGAGAATCCCAAGTGCGCTCCGTATTATCACCCAGGAAAGACAGCTATTATTGAGATGAACGGTAAAAACGTAGGCGAGGCGGGCATGCTTCACCCCGAGCTCTCTAATGAGGCTGGGAAAGATATCTGCTACTGCGAAATAGACCTCGATTTGATAGAAAAAATTTGGAATAGCTCCGAGAAGATGTACAAACCGATAAGCCGCAAACCGCTGGTCAAAAGAGATATCTCTTTACTTGCAAAAAAGACGGTGGCTTTCGAAAGCGTCACCGCTCTGCTTGACAAATATACCGGCGGAGACAGCCATCTGGCCGGTTTTGAGCTGTTTTCAAAATACGAGGATGAAAAGATCGGCGCGGAAAACATAAGCTACTCGTTCCATCTTACTTTTCGCCATCCCGAGCTTACTCTTACGGACTCGGAAGTCAACACCCAATTCGACGGCATAGTGAGTGCGTTCAACAAAGAGCTTGGAATTACCCTCCGCTGATAACTGCTCTACAAATCATGCTTACAAAAACTGACCCCGAACTTATTAAATCCTACACCGAAGATGAATCCGGCCTGCGCGGCGGTTTTGCGCAAATAGTGTTTGTACCCGAAAACGAGCAGGAAATCTCAGATATACTCAAAGAATGCTCGAACAATAAAATGCCGGTAACTGTTTCCGCAGGCGGAACAGGTGTCACTGGGGGCAGGGTGCCATTCGGTGGGGCTTCGATTTCGGTTGAGAAGTTCAACACAACAAGTGAGATAGTTGTACTGGGCAAAGATAAGGCCATAATGACCGCGGGCGCCGGAGTATCGATCAAGGAGATAAAAGAAAAGGCGAAGTCTGCAGGATGGATGTACGCGCCGGATCCGACTGAGCAAGGGTCATTTCTCGGCGGCAATATATCCACTAACGCGTCCGGCAGCCGCGGCCTAAAATTCGGGCCGACCAGGAACTACATAAACAGGCTTAAGGTTGTTCTGACAAATGGTGAAATACTGGATATTGAAAGGGGAAAGGTATTTGCAGATACCGAGAGCTCATTAAATATTCCGTTAAAGTCCGGCGAGATTAAACTCAAACTGCCAGCTTACAAACTGCCGGCCATAAAAAACGCCGCCGGATACTTTAACTACCCGGGCATGGACCTGATAGACCTTTTTATCGGACAGGAAGGAACTCTGGGCGTTGTAACCGAAGCGGATGTGCTGCTTATTCCTAGAATTCAGAAAATACTTACCGGGATCGCTTTCTTCCAGGATGAAGAGAGATCGTGGGAATTCGTCCTGGAGATAAAACGCCTGTCAAAAGCCTCGAGGAACGGCGATTTTGAATGCGTAGACGCGATGTCCTTAGAATATTTCGATCACGGTGCTCTGGAACTGCTCAAGGAAGACTACAGGGACATTCCGGCGGGAGCGCGCTCGGCAATATTCTTTGAACAATCAATAGCTAACAACGGAAATGATATCATAATAGACGGCTGGGCGCAGGCACTGGAAAAATACGGGGTTTCACTTGATAAGGTTTGGTTCGGGACAACTGAAAGGGAAGAAAAGCTTTTCAGGGAGTTCAGGCACAGGCTTCCTGAGAAGGTCAATGAAATAGTCCGCAGGAACAAATTCCCGAAAACAGGGACAGATCTCGCGGTGCCTGATGAATATCTAAAGGAAATGATAAAATATTACGGCGAAGAGCTTAAAAGTTCCGGGATAAGGTACCTGATATTCGGGCATATAGGCGAGAGCCACATGCACGCGAACTTTCTCCCGGATAATGAGAAAGATTTCGCTAAGAGCAAAAATATCTACCTAAAGCTAGCACAAAAAGCGGTGAGTCTTGGCGGGACAGTATCGGCTGAACACGGTATAGGAAAACTAAAGCACACTTTTCTTGAGGAAATGGTGGGCAAGGCCGGCGTAGAAGAGATGGCGGCTTAAAGAAACGGCTCGACCCAAGCGCAATACTTGGCAGGGGAAATATCTTCGATCAAAAGTTATTGCTGCGCTAGATAAGAGGTAATTTAATGTCTATAAAAGTCGCCTTGATTAACTCTCCGTGGTGGGTAAGGTATTGCCCGCCCTATATACTTGGATATTTCGCGGCATACCTTCGCGGTAACGGGCACGAGGTGTCGTGTTTCGACCTTAACAACAGGATGTATCACGATGCCGAGCCTGAAAGGCGAAAGTACTGGGAAGACAGGGACTTTTATTCAATCTGGGAAAATAAAGCTTTTATCAGCCAGGCCATACCTGAAACTGTTTTCGAAAAATACGTCAAACTTATCGGCGGCACAGGCGCGCGAGTAGCTGTATTCGTTACGCACACGCCGTCAGTACTTGTCAGCTATGAAATAGCAAAAAGGCTCAAGGAAAATTACCCGGGAATTATTAATATTTTCATGGGTCACAAAGCTTCGCGCGCTCAGATGGCCTTGGATTTTATAAAGCAGCCGTTCGTAGATTACGTGTGTCCTGGCGAAGCGGATATACCGCTCAAAAACCTGTTAGCTAAACTGGAGGATTTTAAAGGCTGGCGAGCTGCCTTTAGAAAATGGTTTTCTGGTAAAACGAGACGGGGAAATAGTAGAGGATTGCGGCGTGCCGGATTATGTTAAAGACCTGGACGTGATGCCCTTTCCGGATTATAGTGATTTTGACAGTGACATAAGGGATAATAAATACAGCGAACCACACAGGCTTGATATACTAGATTCCCGCGGATGTATAAACGCTTGCCATTTCTGTTATGAGAGGCTTTTCTGGCCTAGATACCGGACTGATGAGTGGTGGCAGAATATTTGAACAGATAAAAAAGCATGTCCGTGATTATCCGCGGATCAATTATTTCTATTTTAACGGACTGCTTCTTAACGGGAACCTGAAAGTCCTTGAGGATTTTTGCGATAAGATGATAGAGAACAATACGAAAATCAAGTGGGCCGGCCAGGCGATGGTCCGCGAAGATATGAGCAGGGCCCTGTTAAACAAAATGGCAAAGGCAGGATGCGTGTGGCTCGGGTACGGTATAGAATCCGGTTCGCAGAGAATACTTGATCTGATGAATAAGCACTTCGACATCGAAAAAGCCGTTGGCATACTAAAAGACACTCGGGAAGCCGGAATAGATTTCCAGATTAACATAATGTTCGGGTTCCCGGGCGAGACCAGACGGGATTTTGAAAAGACGATTGAGTTTCTAACGAAGGCCAGGCCGTATATCACTTCCATACTTGCCAGCCAGTCATTCTTTACTTTGGAAAAAGAGACGTATATTCGAAAGAACCCTAGAATATTCGGGATCACCGGAAGCGAACACCATCTCTTTTGGAAATCGGACGAAGGGAAAAATGATTACCCTGAACGGTTCAGGAGATATGAAGAGTTTTGCGCTACCGCGCTTAAGCTTGGCCTTCCAGAGACATCCGGAGTGCTGAGAGTTAAGCCTGACAAGTGGTTCCTTCTGGGGCAGTATTACAAGTACGATCATGACTCAGTAAAGGCGGTGGAATGCTTTAAAAGATCACTCGACCTGGAATCAAACAATGAGCTAACTAGACAGCTTATGGACGAATGCCTTAGGAGCGCCGGAAGCTATGAATAAAGCGAGAGAGTTCCTGGAAAAATGCGGCAAAGTGCTGGAATCAAGCGCTTTAAAAAATAAGGTATCCTGCGTTCCGCCCAGGGAGCTGCACATCGAGCTGACCTACAGATGTAATACTAACTGTATAATGTGCAATCTTCGCTATATTAATAAGCCGGAAAACGAGCTAACTGTTGAACAATGGAAGTTGTTGATCGAAGATGCTAAGCTGCTAAAAGACGTCCGTTATATTGTGCTTAGCGGTGGGGAAGCCTGGCTTAAGGAAGACCTGATAGAATTAATTAAATACCTGCGGAATAATTACCCTGCAGTGGAGATACTGATTCTTTCGAACCTTGTAGACACCGAGCTGGCTTTAAATAATATCAGGGAAATACAAAATGAAATAGGGTTAAAGAACGTGTCAATAGGCAGTTCGCTGGACGGCATAGGCGCGGCGCATGATAATATCAGGGGCAGGAAGGACAGTTTTCGCTTGTTATCCAACACGCTTAAATTCATAAGAAAAGAGTACCCTGAGCTCTACTTCAGCCTTAATTTCACCCTGACACCAGAAAACTGTGGGCAAATGCTTCCAGCATACCAGTGGTGCAGTGATAACGGCTACCACGTCTCCTTCCAGGTCATGGTGCAGAAGAAGGAGACAAAAGAGTTCGCGTGGACTAATGTACACATCGAAACCGTGCGCATCCAGCTGGATGCCCTCATAGACGGTATTATCGCTAAATACTTTCCAGGCATCACCGACTATTCAATGCTTTTAAACAATGATGGCCTGCTGTCCATGCTTATGGGCATTCATTACATAGAGAAATATATACTCGAAAGAAGACGGTTTTTCCCGGATTGCCCGTGCGGAGAGAAATACGCTATGCTGGACCCTTACGGTAACCTGTATTTCTGTCCCGTGCATAAAAACCTTATAGCAGGAAACGCTCTGGAGGATGGATTTGACGGTATTTGGCAGTCGAAAAAAGCGGAAGACATAAGAGAGTTCTTCAACAAGAAAACATGCCACTGCTGGCTCACCTGCACTAACGGTTTTATGCTGGGAGAGGCAATAAAGACAGGTAAAGGTCAAATAACCAAAGATCAAGGTCTCTAAATAAGGAGAATTTGATGGTTACATTAAAGCAATTTATGTCTAGGTTCTCGATACTGGGTGAATTCTGGCAATTTTTCTGGGAACGGAAACTCTGGTGGCTTGTGCCTATGTTCGTAGTTCTGTTGGGTCTGGGCCTTTTGATAATATTCGCGCAAAGCAGTAGTGTGGTTCCTTTCATTTACGTGCTGTTTTAGTGCGGTAATGTTTAGACTATAATTAAAGAGGTAAAATGGAAAAAGTAAATTTTGTTTGGGACATACATTACAAATGCAACTTCAGGTGCCCTTACTGCTGGTTCGACAAGAACTGGGATACGATGGAGAAAGTAACCCGCTATATGTCGGTACCTGAGCTTATGAAAGTGTGGCGGCGGATCTACGACAGGCACGGCGAGTGCCACATCATGATAACCGGCGGCGAACCTTCTATCTACCCTAACTTTGTGGAGCTTATAACAGAACTGTCAAAACTGCACACGGTCAAGGTCACAAGCCAGCTTTCGGGAGACATGTACGCTTTTGCCGAGAAAGTCGACCCGGGCAGGGTCGTGCTGGATATGAACTTTCATCCCAAAGACAGCAACTACGATAGCTTTTTAAGCAAGATCAAGGCGTTGAAGAAAAAAGGTTTCAAGGGGGGTGTTTGCTACCTGGCATATCCTCCCAATATGGGAAAGATAGATCACTACTATAATAAATTCAAGGAAAACGGCATCGATTTCGCCCTCGCGGCTTTCTGGGGGGAATACGAAGGCAAAAAGTACCCGGACTCGTACAGCGAAGCCGAGCGTAAGATGATGGAACCGTTCATGGGTGATATTTCAAGGGTAAAATACCATCTTGAAGGTAAAAAGACTAAAGGCAAGTTGTGCCGGTCTGGCCAGGTATACGCGTCTATAAAAGCGGACGGCAAAGTAACTCGGTGCGGGCCTCTAAGTCACAAGCCGATCGGCAACCTCTTCGATGATGATTTTAAGCTGTTTGAAAAGCCAATGCCCTGCGAGGCGGAGGTTTGCCCGTGCGATGAATACGTATGGCTTGTCGAGAGTGAAAAATAGGCCTAGGTCAGTGATAAGCCTGATCCAAAATACACTCCTAAAATGTTGTCGAGGTGTAATGAACTTATTATTTGAGGACAGTAACGGTTCAGGGGATTTTCGTGCCTTTTGATAACGCAAGAATTAGCGTAGTTATAATAACCAAAGGGAGAAAAGGTTCGCTTGAAAAGTGCGTGAACGTGCTATCTCAGGCCTCGGGCCTCCAGGTAGTCATAGTCGCTAACGGGTATAATAAGGAAACATTCGAATATCTGCGCATCTTAAGCGTCACAGGTCCGATGTTCAAGTGCGTCTTCTTTGAAAATAAAATATCAAAAAGCGAAGCGAGAAACACGGGCATAACAAATTCGGGCGCGGAGCTTATATATTTCCTTGATGACGATTGTTACCCGGACTTCGGCAATATCGCGCTGCTGGAAGAAAAATTCAAACAACGCGCTGATATTGATATTATCGGCGGGCCTAACGTTACCCCGCCCGGCAGCCCGCTCATAGAGCGTATAGCCGGTTACGCCTTCTCGGAAATATTTACCGCCTGGAAAATGAGAGAAAGGTTCATGCCCGGCGAAACGGAGAGGGTATGTGACGATAGTTCCGTGACGCTCTGCAACCTGGCTTTCAGGAGAAAGATATTCGAGTCGTCCAATATATATTTTGACGGCCGGCTGCATTACAACGAGGAAAATCTGCTGCTGGAGCAATTCTTCGGTAAAGGGCATAAAGCCCTGTATTGCCCTAAGCTGGTCGTGTACCACCACAGGAGAAAGGATCTCTTCTCCCTGGCCGAGCAGGTATACCGTTCGGGCGAAGGCCGCGCGATGATGACAAAGATAATGCCGAAAAGCCTCAGGCCTGTATATCTCTTGCCTACATTTTTCGTTATATATCTGTGTTCGACAGGCTATGCTAATAACCCGCTATACCTGGCGCCGTTATACGCGTATATAATATTTGCATTAACCAACGCGGCGTCAATTATGATAAAATATGGCGAAAGTATAACCGCTTTGCCTTTGCTGATAATTCTGCCTTTTGTCGCGCATCTGGCTTACGGGATCGGCTTCGCCAGGGGAGTGTTTAAAAAATGGACAGACTAACTTTAGAATTTTATGGAGTAGCGGTTGATATAGCCCTTCCTTCATGGCTGAAAGAAGAATTAAGCAAGGACTTTTCGTTTTTTTTAAAGACACCAATTTCTGATAAACCATCTTTGACGCTCGTCATAGCGGACCAGGAACCGCCGCTGTCAAGGATACCGGAGGTAATGGCCAGCCTCTACCAGCCGGATTCTATATCTTACGACCAAAAAGGGAAAAGGTATGTTGACTATTTCGGAAAAGCGCTCTCTGTCTACGATTACAAGGCCGAATCAGGCGAATTGTTCTCGGCTGATCTGAAACTGCTCCATGAACTAGCGTATCTGATGATACTTTCACGTGTCGGCGAGATGCTGGACAAAAAGGGCATGCACAGGGTGCACGCGTGCGGTTTTTCTATCGAGAAAAAAGGCGCGGTATGCCTGCTGCCTCAAGGCGGGGGAAAAACTACACTGTATATGGAGCTTTTAAAAAATAAGAGCGTTAAGCTTGTTTCAGATGATACGCCGTTAATCTCGTCGGATTCACGGCTCCTTCCATTTCCTTCGCGAATTGGCGTCGGCGATGGGAAAGGCTTCGATATCCCGCCTCAATTCCTCGGCAGCCTTGACCGCAGAAAATACGGCAGGAAGCTGTTGATAGACACGCAATATTTCATCGGCAGGATATCTTCTCCGGTGGAACTAGGCTTTATTTTTAAGGGGGTAAGGGAGTATTCGAACAACCCCAGGGTTGTTGAGGCTGGCAAGATAACTGTGTTTATAGCGCTTCTGAGAGACTGCGTTATAGGGCTGGGGCTTCCGCAGATGGTCGAGTATTTCCTCAGGTTTGATACTGCAGATATTTTTGGTAAAGCATGGATAGTAGCGTCAAGAGTGATGGTTTGCGCCAGGGCGGTAAAAAAGGCAAAAACATATAAATTCATTATAGGCAAAGATCCACAAAAGAACGCTGAAACATTGTTGAGTTTCATTGACAGCAATATGATTTAACGGCCGGCTATTTGTTGATATAAGCGCCGTAGTCCTGTTTAAGTTTCTCTTTCCAGTTCTCGCCGTAGTTGTCTTTGTATCTCTTTATTACTGAGTCCACGATCTCGGCCTTCTTGTAGGGGGCAGGGGTCATCAAACTGCTTATGAGCAAGGCAAGCAGGCCGGCAGCGCTGGAAATAAGCACGATTGTCAATACCGTTTTCAATGATATTGTTGATTTGCGCTTATACTTATAAGAATAGGAATGGTATTTTTTTACATATGGCATATGGATTGGGCTTCCAGCTAAGTATATTTAATATTCATTAATTAATCAAGCCGAATAGCCCTTTGTTTGACTAAAAACACGTTGTATGTTATAATACTTCTGCTTATTAGGTGTCTCCGTAGCTCAATTGGATAGAGCAACTGCCTTCTAAGCAGTAGGTTGCGTGTTCAAGTCACGCCGGAGACGCTTTTAAACAAGCGGTAAGCTTTAAGCGGTAAGAAAGTTTTACGGATAGATGTCTTGATTATACTTAGAGCTTAAATCTTATAGCTGTTCAAAATTGATAAGAAGTTAACATATTGGGAAGGTTCAGCGAATCCGCCTCAGGCGGACGAGCGCGAAAGGGAAACTGCGTTTCCCTTCGGGAGCATTTCGGCCGTCAGTTTGCCGAAGGCGAACGAATACCTTTCAAGGCCGAAACGATATTCGCCCTGAGCGCAAGCGAAGGGTGCGACAAAAGGTGGTTGTAGCTCATCTGGTTAGAGCGCCTGACTGTGGCTCAGGAGGCAGCGGGTTCAAATCCCGTCAGCCACCCCAATATTTATAAATATTTAAACCATACCGGCTATTGTTCGGTGTGGTTGTCTTTTTAATAAATGTTTTTTGTTGCATGTAGAAATACGTCAGTATTTAAAAGAAAAAAATCAGTAAAACAATTAATTTAAAAAGTAAAATATTACTAACTGCTTTCCACCTCATTTGCAGAAAATGTGATTATGAATTGATCTATAGAACAGCAAAATTTAAGGAGCAAATAAAATGGATAACGAGACGAAGTGCCCGGTAACGGGTGCGGTAAGCAAAAATATTTGCAGGTCAGCGGCACGATGAACCGTGACTGGTGGCCAAACCAGTTAAATCTAGGCATTCTACACCAGCACACACCGGTTTCCAGTCCTATGGGCGCCGGATTTAACTACGCCGAAGAATTCAAGAAGCTTGACCTGCAGGCGCTTAAGGCAGACCTCTACAAACTTATGACCGACTCTCAGGAGTGGTGGCCCGCCGACTGGGGGCACTACGGCGGCCTGTTTATCCGCATGGCGTGGCACAGTGTCGGCACTTACCGCACGGGTGACGGCCGCGGCGGCGGAGGTGGTGGCAACCAGCGATTCGCCCCGCTCAACAGCTGGCCCGACAACGTTAACCTTGACAAGGCGCGCCGTTTGCTCTGGCCCATAAAGCAGAAGTACGGAAGCAATATCTCCTGGGCGGACCTAATGGTTCTTGCCGGCAACTGCGCGCTGGAGTCGATGGGTTTTAAAACTTTCGGGTTTGGCGGCGGCCGCGTGGACCTCTGGGAGCCTGAAGAGGATGTCTACTGGGGAAAAGAAAATACCTGGCTCGGAGACAAGCGTTACAGCGGCAACCGCGATCTTGAGAACCCGCTTGCGGCCGTGCAGATGGGGCTTATATATGTGAACCCCGAAGGGCCGAACGGCATTCCCGATCCCATTGCTTCCGGCCGCGATGTGCAGAGAAACGTTTGCCCGCATGGGTATGAACGATGAAGAGACCGTGGCTCTAATTGCCGGCGGGCACTCGTTCGGAAAGGCGCACGGCGCGGGAGACCCCAAACTCGTGGGCCCCGAACCCGAGGCCGCGCCTGTCGAAGAACAGGGCCTTGGCTGGAAGAACAAGTTCGGCACGGGCAAGGGCGAACACACAACTTCAAGCGGCATCGAAGGCGCCTGGAAACCGAACCCTACAAAATGGGACAACGGCTATTTCGATATGCTCTTTGACATACGATTGGGAACTGGTCAAGAGCCCAGCCGGCGCCAAACAATGGGTTGCTAAGAACGTTAAGGAAGAAGATATGATCCCCGACGCGCATAATCCGTCGAAGAAATACAGGCCCATGATGACCACGGCCGACCTCTCGCTAAAATTCGACACGATATACGAACCTATAGCCCGCCGTTTTCATAAAGACCCGAAAGCGTTTGCCGACGCGTTCGCGCGCGCCTGGTTCAAACTCACCCACCGCGACATGGGCCCGCGCTCGCGCTATCTCGGCCCGGAAGTTCCGTCGGAACAGCTTATCTGGCAGGACCCTATACCGGCCGTTGACCACGAATTAATAAACGCCCAGGACACAGCTGTTCTGAAAAGCAAGATACTCGCCTCGGGCCTTTCTATATCTGAACTAGTATCGACCGCATGGGCTTCGGCGTCAACTTTCCGCGGCTCTGACAAGCGAGGCGGGGCAAATGGAGCACGTATCCGCCTTGCGCCGCAGAAGGATTGGGAAGTTAATGATCCCGCACAGCTAAAAAAAGTGCTCAGCACACTCGAAACTATCCAAACGGATTTCAACAAGGCGCAGCTGGGCGGGAAAAAGGTCTCGCTGGCCGATCTCATTGTTCTCGGAGGGTGCGCCGCAATAGAGAAGGCGGCAAAGAATGCCGGGCAGGATGTAACGGTGCCCTTTTCGCCTGGGCGAATGGACGCTCTGCAGGAGCAAACTGATGTAAAATCGTTCGCCGTGCTCGAGCCGATAGCCGACGGGTTCCGTAACTATCTTAAGGCAAAGTACACCCTTTCCGCGGAGGAACTATTAATTGACCGCGCGCAGTTGCTTACGCTCACAGCGCCCGAGATGACGGTGCTTGTAGGCGGCATGCGCGTGCTCAATACAAACTACGGGAAAACTAAACACGGGGTCTTAACAAAACAGCCGGAGGCGCTTACCAATGACTTCTTCGTAAACCTCCTCGATATGAGCACGACCTGGAAACCGGTATCGGATGACAAAGATATTTTTGAAGGCCGTGACCGCAAAACAGGGGAACTTAAGTGTACAGCCACGCGTGTTGACCTTATTTTCGGCTCAAATTCACAGCTTCGGGCTATCGCGGAAGTCTACGCTTTCGATGGATCGAACAAAAAGTTCGTGCAGGATTTCGCCGCGGCCTGGAACAAGGTAATGAATGCCGATCGCTTCGACCTTGCCCGGACGTAACATCATCGAATCGATCAATAAGCTGGAATCTCCTGCTTTGTCATTCTGGCCCGGTATTTGAAGATAGCGGCGATGATCCGCTTGAAAAACTTTAAATTAATTTATAAAATCTTCCTGTCATGGCATTGATTCGGGGGATAAATGCTGTTTAATTTCTTGGGTTTGCAACGGTCTTGAAATCGTAAACCATATTGCGCATAACGCGCGGTGTGGTTTTTTTGTTTTATGAGCCTGTCATCTCGAATCCCGCAAGGCGGGGTGAGAGATATTTTGTAAAGTGTGTAGAGATTTCTCACTACGTTTCAAAATGACATCATAAGAAAGGCAAAGGTCAATGATGGCGTTTCCCCTCTTTATGCACAAAGAGGGGGGGGGGTAAATACATTTCAAAAGGAGTTCAACATGCCGGACGAAAAGCGTTTGATAGACATTGCCAGGATTTACGTTCCCGATAGGTTCCGCAAGCACAGCCCGGAAAGCATCGCGAAAATGGCGGAAGAGCTTAAACAAACGGGCCAGCTTCACGATATCACAGTTACACCCATACCTGATGGCGCCGGTAGCAATGAGCTTTTAGCGGGTGACCTCCGGCTTGAGGGTGCTAAACAAGCCGGCTGGACACAGATAAGCTGCCTTGTTAAGGAAAATGTCAGCGATTATGACAAGGTTATGATAATGATAAAGGAGAACGTCAGGGATGGCGTAGACCCCATAGATGAGGGCCGCTCATATATTGTGGCCATGAAAGCTGGAAAAAAGAGCCAGGAGGAACTGGCTAAAGACCTTGGCGTAACACAAAAATGTGTAAGCCAGTATGTGGCCATAGCCGGGCTTCCTGAAGAGGTTATAAAAATTATACCTCGAGGTATAATTGATGTTACCCATCTGTTTCAAATAACAAGGTTAGGAAATCCGGAAGCCCAGAAAGTCATGATAGAGCATTGTGTAAAGGAAGGTTTTACAGTAAAACAGCTTGAAAATCTAGTCAATAAAGCCTTGTCAGCGTCACCCGACCCTGCCGGGCAGGCGGAGGCTGTCAAGCAGGCGGCAGGTAGTGCGCCAAAGCCGAAGACCCGCCCAGGCAGGGCCAAAGGCATCAGGATAGCTAAGGCAGGCAAAGGCGTTCATATTGTTTGGGACACCCAGACTGTACTCCCGGTTGCGGACTTCAGCAAGATCGCTACAGAGGCATACCAGAAATGGTTTGATGAGCAGGCACAGCTGGAGCAAGCAACGCCCAACCCGACTGCCCAAAAGGCAGCCAAGGCTTTTGACAAGGCGCGCAAGGATGACATTGCCAAGGCAAAGAAAGCGATAAAGCTTGCGGAAGAGGGCGCCAGAAAAGCCGAAAAGGCCGGTCTTGATTCGTCCGGCATCAGGCAGCAGATCCAGGCCAAAAAGGACAAGCTTAAAGAGCTTATGGCCAAGCCCATAAGTAGCCTCAATCCGGAGCAATTGGCGCAGCTAAAAAAACTAAAAGAGGGCGGACAGGCTGCGGTAGAATCAGGGTTTGAAGCCCAGGTAGCCCAATTGAAAAAGGCCCTGGGGAGCCCAGATTTAACCGACGCGCAAAAAACAGGAATTAATATGTCCATCCAAAAGCTCCAGTCCCAGCTTGACGCCATGAAAAAGAACGGTCTACAGCCCCAGCCTGATAACAGTGTAACTCAAACACCAACAACAGGAACTGATAACAGCGAGGTTGCTTCACCTCCGGTTCGCAAAGACAATCCCGAGACCGTCTTAGCGGGCGAAGCAGCCTGCCCGCCTGCGTGTAGTGGAGTGAAGCAATCTGACTTACCTGACGGGCCTGCCTCAGGCCAGCACGCCACGGCCGCCTTTGGCGACTTCAGCGCACTTGATTCTGAGATCGCAAGGCTTGAAATGGAATCGGCAGACCCCACAAAAACCGAAGAAGAGAGGGCCTCTAAAAGGGGCGAACTTGAAAAGTCCAAAGCAAACCTTGCCGACATCAAGAAATTCCTTGGCCTTTGATGCCGCGAATTAGAAAGGATAAGTTTAAAAATACAGGCTTACTTGCCTTGCAAACATGGAATTTAATATGTAAGATTTTCATAATGTTGTGAGATAAGATGCATTATCGCAAAAAATAGCTAGTTAAGTTAGGTGCTTGGTGCCGAACTGGTTGTCTATTATCTCGAGTCCCGCCATGCGCGAGACGAGAGATCTTGATGTATAAATGAAACAAAGATTTCTCCCTTCGGCCGAAATGACAAAAATAGCAAAAAATGGCTTCGGCAACAGTTTAGTGATGAAAGCCTGATACAGAATTACGCTATAAAGCCGGACATATTTAACAAGTTCAATAATTGGAAAAATAAAATGATCAGAAAAGCCTGGGCAACACTTTTAAACGGACAAAAGAAGTTTTCGCATATCGACGGCGCCCAGCGCGCGGCGGCGTTCGCTTACTACACTTTCTTTTCCTTGTTCCCTTTGATAATACTTTTTACCACAATAATTTCCACGTTCATAGATCAAACTACCGCAAGGCGCATTGTTATTGGGTATATAGCGAGTTTGTTGCCCGTTACTACAAATGTGAGGCATGAGTTATTCAAGCCTATTGTGGATTTTATGAAAGTGCATACAGAGGCGGGTATTATGGCGACAATAGTTGTTATCTGGAGTTCGATCAATTTTATTAAAATACTTACACATACGGCTTCGCGGGCATGGGACGAGAAAGTTTACGATTGGCTGGAACTGCCCTTAAAAAGCCTCGTGATGCTGGTAATTATGATCGTAATAGCGCTGGTAGGAATGACGGTTCCGGCGGTTTCAAGACTGGTCAGTGCCGCGTATTTTAAAGTACATACGGGCTTGTTTACTATATATAAGATCACATCAATCATTATTCCTTTCTTTGTAATGTTTTTCGGGATTAGTATTTTTTACAAGATAGCGCCCCGGCGAAAATTAAAATATTCTGAAGTATGTTTGCCTGCCTTATTCGTAACAATACTTCTCAGCGTTCTGTCAGGCATTGTTTCTTATTTATTTAAATTCTTTGACAAGTTTTACGGTTGCCTACGGGGTAGTAGGCGGAATTATGACTCTCATGCTATGGATATATATTTCTGGTTATATAATCATTTTTGGTGTGTGCATGTGCGCAACTGTGACCAAAATAACGTAAATTGGCAAAGTCCTGATTAAAGGCAGTGTATTGTGTCGTCCCAAGTTTGCAAAAACCGTCTAGAATGTATACAATAAATTAAGTGGAAGTCAGGAAGTACGATCTGCATATTGTCAGCAGTTTATGATATGTGTCGGGGAGGGCTTAGTATGAATGCCCGTAGTGCACACATAAAACGCTTTTATATTAATTTTCATAGGAAACTTATAACTGTAAATAGTTTGAACTATTTAAGGCCTTAATAACTGAGCTCAGTGTTTGCAAGGATACATGGGCTTTTTTAATTTATGACTAACGTTTTCTGCAGCAGTTTGGAGGATAGCTAATATGTCAACAATACTGGTAGTGGATGACAATGAGCAGAACCTATATATGATAGAGATCTTGTTAAAAAAGCACGGTTACCAGGTAAGCCTTGCAAAAAATGGAGTTGAAGCGCTTAATCTGGCGCGGAAGAATCCTCCGGATATAGTTGTTTCGGATATACTGATGCCGGTTATGGATGGATTTACCCTGTGCCGCGAGTGGAAATCGGATAAAACGCTTCAACACATACCATTTGTATTCTACACCGCCACTTATACCGATGAGAAAGACTGCGAACTCGCCTTGAACCTTGGGGCCGACGAGTTTATCATTAAGCCGGAAGACCCGGATAAACTTGTTAAAATATTACTGACAGTCATCGAGAAAAACCGCACCCACAAGATCGAACCGTTTGTTGAGCTCGGGAAAGACGATGAAAAGTTCTTTAAGCAATATAACGAGGTGCTTATTAATAAGCTGGAGTCGAAAATGCTTCAACTTTCGCAGTCCCTGGCCGATCAACAGCGAAGTGCAGAGGAAATAAAGAGACTGAACACAACCCTTGAGGTAAAAGTATCGGCTCGTACGGCCCAGCTTCAGGACGCGAATAAGGAATTGGAATCTTTTTCATATTCTGTTTCGCATGACCTTAAAGCCCCATTAAGGGCGATCGACGGATTTATGTCTATTCTCGAGCAAGACCATTCGGGACAGCTGGACGATGAAGGAAAAAGGATCATGGGAGTAATAAAAAAATATATTACAACAATGAACAAGCTTATTGATGATATGCTGAATTTCTCGCAGCTCGCCCACAGTGATATCAGCAGCGAAGAAATTGATATGGCCGGGCTGGCTAAGGCCGTATGGGATGATATGAAAAGCTATTATACCGGAAGGGAAATAGAAGTGATAATTAACAACTTGCCGGCGGCAAAAGGCGATCCTGTTATGATCCGCCAGGTTTTCACGAACCTTATCTCAAATGCCGTCAAGTTCTCGGCCGGCAAGAACATAGCCAGGATAGAGATCGGAGGCGAGAAAATAGAAGATTATAACCGGTATTACGTGAAAGATAACGGAGTGGGATTTGATATGAAATACGCTGGCAGGCTTTTTGGAGTGTTCCAAAGGCTGCACAGCGCCGATGATTTTGAAGGCACAGGCGTAGGGCTTGCTATAGTTCAAAGGATCGTGAACCGGCACGGCGGCAAGGTTTGGGCCGAATCAAAGCCGGGTGAAGGCGCGAAATTCTATTTTACTTTAAAATAAACCTACTTGGAACCGCGCGGGGAACACAGCAAAAATGTTTTTAGATGATGACAGTACCATTAAACGTGAAGAGGCTGAAACTGCCCTCCGAAAATACCGCGAACTTGTTGAGCACGCCAACTGCATAATCCTTAACTGGACAAATGACGGCAAGATCACTTTCCTTAACAATTTCGGCCTGAGGTTTTTCGGTTATTCCGCCGAAGAGATCATAGGCCGGCATGTCATGGACACCATAGTCCCCGCGATTGACGAAAACGGGCGGGACATGGGCAAGATGATGGAGCAGATCTTTACTGACCCCGCTTCCTACGAGCACAACGTCAATATGAACGTGCGCCGCAATGGCGAGCGAGTTTATGTCGCATGGACCAACCGGGTAATAAAGGATGTCAACGGCAAGGTAGAGGAAATCCAAAGCGTTGGGATAGATATCACCGAACTCAAACAAGTGGGGGAGAAGTTAAAAGAGAGTGAAACCCAGCTTTCGTTGATACTCAATAACGTTTCAGATGTCGTTTTCGCGGTAGCTGTTGAACCTAACGACAATTTCCGCTTCACCCTGGTCAATCGCCGGTTTCTGGATATAACAGGCCTGCCGGAGAACCGTATCGTCGGCAAGCTTGTAAGGGACGTCATTCCCCAGCCTTCGCACGATATTGTTTTTCAAAAATACCGCGAAGCCATACAGAGCAGGCTGCCCGCTCAATGGGAAGAAGTGTCGGAATATCCTATGGGCAAGAAGATCGGGCATGTAACGGTTGTGCCGGTCTTCGATGCCCGCGGTGCGTGTACCCATCTGATCGGCATGGTGCACGATATCACTGAACGCGCACAGGCTGAAAAAGCGTTAAAAGACAGTGAAACGCATTATCGTTATTTGTTCGAGCAGAGTCCCGTTCCAATGCTGATATACGAATCGGCAACGCTAAATATGTTAGCGGTAAATGACGCTTTTCTGGCGCAATACGGGTACAGCAAGGCTGAGATCCTGGCGATGCATCTTACGGACCTTTACCCGGAACCAGAAAAGAAAGCTCTTGTGGATTTAATAAAAACATTACACGGGCATGTCTACGCCGGCGAATGGCATCATCTGAAAAAAGACGGGACAGCAATTACGATCGAAGTGTTTTCACAAGGGTTTAATTTTGAGGGGCGGGCTTCTCGCATCGCCGTTCTTACGGATATTACCAAGCGCAAGCAGGCTGAAGAGGCTTTACAAGAAAGCGAGAGCAAGTTTCGTGCGATCTTTGAAAATTCGCGGGATGCTATTATTGTTATAAAAAATGGAATTATAGTGTTTGGAAACTCAGCTGTGGTGAAATTATTTGGATATACAAGTTTTAAAGAACTTGAAGGAACTTCTGTTCTTGACCACGTTGCGCCAAGCCACAAACAACAGATATCAGAACTACATGAAGTTGAGAAGCAGCCGGCAAAGAGGCTCCCGGTTTTTATGAGACACGAGGGAGAAGAAAGGACGGCACTGAGTTCGCCCAGGAAGTAAATGTTTCAATATTTGAGCTGAAGGGGGAAAGGTATTCGCTGGCGATCAACCGCGATATAACTGAACGAAAGCGTGCAGAAGAGGCGATACGCGAGCTGAACGCGAACCTTGAAAAGAGGGTAACGGAACGCACGGCTGAACTGGCGGTTGCGAGAGACCGCGCAGAAGAGTCCGACCGGCTGAAGTCAGCCTTCCTGGCCACCATGTCGCACGAATTGCGCACGCCGCTGAACTCAATAATAGGTTTTACGGGCATAATGCTTCAAAACCTGGTGGGCGAGCTCAACGAAGAACAAACGAAACAGATGAAAATGGTGCAATCGAGCGCTAATCATTTGCTGGCTTTGATAAATGATGTCTTGGACATTTCCAAAATAGAAGCGGGGCAAATGCACGTATTTTGCAGACCATTTAATATCTACGAATCAATTGAAAATGCTGTGTCCAGTACAAAACCGCTTGCCGATAGGAAGAGCATCGCGCTTGTGCTGAATGTACCGGAAAATATTGGAACGATCAACAGCGACAGGCAGAGGTTCGAGCAGATACTCCTTAACCTCTTGAGCAATGCGGTGAAGTTCACGGACAAAGGCGAAGTGCGTGTTGAGGCCGGAACGGATGGAAAAAATATCGTTGTCACTGTTTCGGATACCGGCATAGGGATAGCACGCGAAGAAATTGAGAAACTGTTTAAGCCGTTCTACCAGACTGAGAACGGTATAACCCGCCGTTTTGAAGGCACGGGCCTCGGCCTTTACATATGCAAAAAGCTTATTGATATGCTCGGAGGGGAAATAAGACTGGAAAGCGCGCTGGGAAAAGGGAGCAAATTCAGTTTTTCGTTGCCAAAGGAGGCGCAGTAACATGAGACCAAAGATCCTGGTTATAGAAGACAATGAGCAGAACCTCTATCTGGTAACTTTTATTCTCGAAAAGAACGGGTATGAAGTGATCGCGGCGGTGGACGGCAAAAAGGGGATAAGTACCGCGATAGCGGAGAAACCGGACCTTATACTGCTTGATATACAACTGCCTGTGATGGATGGTTACACGGTAATCAACGAGTTGAAAAAAGACCCCGCTACCAGCGTTATTCCGGTCGTTGCCGTAACCTCTTTCGCGATGCCGGGAGACCGTGAAAAGGCCATGAGCATGGGTTTCAGCGGGTATCTTGAAAAGCCGATCAATCCGGATACTTTTATGTCCCAAATAAAGCAATTTCTAAAATATTCGGAGAGATAAAGATCGACAATGAATTGGAGGTCGGAATGGTTACAGAAATACGTGATTTCAGCAAGGAAGCAGCTTTGTGGGACGAAAACCCCATGAAAGGAAAAATAACTACGGATATTGGCGATTCAATTATAGCCCGCGTGAAGCTCACGGATAAAATGGATGTGCTGGACTTCGGCTGCGGCACGGGGATACTTTCTTTCAAACTTGCGCCTTTTGTAAATTCTGTTACCGGCACTGACAACTCGCAAGGCATGCTGGATGTTTTTAACGGCAAAATTAAAAAGCTCGGTTTCGGCAATACCAGGGCGGAGCTTGTAGATGTGGAAAATAACGGTGTTCTGTCCGGCTCTTACAACCTTGTAACTTCCAGCATGGCCTTGCACCACATAAAAGACCCAGCAGGGTTGTTAAAACAGTTTTATAATGTGCTTGACAAAGCAGGCTCGCTGGCGATCGCTGACCTGGAGCCCGACAACGGTAAGTTCCATGAAGATGCAACCGGTGTTTTTCATAACGGGTTTGGCCGTGAAGATTTCAAAAAAATGCTGGTTCAGGCAGGCTTTAAAGACGTGCGGTTTTTCACCGCAAGAAGAATATCCAAGCCTTCCGCTAACGGAAAAACAAACACTTTTTCCGTATTCCTCGCAACTGCGAAAAGATAGCGCAGGGATATGCGAAAATGGAAGTTTGAAATAATATGATATCAATAAACAGCCTTATTCCTGTTAGATCTTTAAAAAGAAGGCTGAAGATATTTTCAAACTGGCTTTTTAAACATAGATATGAAGTTAAGTTCAATGAAGTTATACGGATACTTTTTAAAGCATCCGGAAGGAAGAAAGCTTTAAACAGGATCACTTCAATCGAGATATCGAATGGTTTTAAGAAGGTTTCAATAAAGGGCCTGAAAGATCACCTTTACTGGCCGGCGGAATGTGATATTGAAGGCTTGTACCTTATAATAGGTGAAACCTTTGACAGGCATGATTGGCATTTCTATGAACATCCTTTTACAAGGGTAGGTGCAAGCGACGTAGTATTAGACATTGGGGCGGCCGAGGGGCTCTTTTCGTTAAATATCGTCAACCGGTGCGGTAAAATAATACTTGTAGAGCCAAACCATAAATTGTTTGGAGCTTTAAACAGGACATTTCTGGAATATACGGCATCAGGGAAGGTAATGTTGCACGATGTGGCTCTCGGCTCAAAAAACGGCGATGTAAAGATAACCGATGCTGGAGTGCTAAGCGAGATTTCAGAATCAGGCGCTGTTTGCAAGATGATTACAGCAGATGAACTCCTTACGAGTGAAAGCAAGGTCGATTATATAAAGATGGATGTTGAAGGGTACGAATCCGAAGTCTTGTCCGGGGCGAAAAATATAATAGTAAAACATAAACCCAAAATGGCGATAACCTGTTATCATCCTGCCAATGATTTCGCGTCAATGATAAAATTTGTCAAAGAGTTAGTGCCGGAATATAAAGTTTATCTTAAAGGCATAACTTCCAGAGTTAAACCAAAACCCGTAATGATGCATTTTTTTACTGGAAAAGACGAACGCAAGAAAGGAGATTAATATGGAACCGATTAAAGAAGTAGTATTTGAAAGAACATATGACGCCTCGCCTGAAACAGTCTGGCAGGCCTGGACCACGCCCGGCTTAATTAAGCAATGGTGGGGGCCGAATAATGTTACTATTCCAGAATGCGAAGTTGACTTGCGGGTTGGGGGCAAAATTTACATAGTTATGGAAGCGGGAGAAGCGATGGGTCCGTACAAAGGCACTAAATGGCCAATGCTTGGAAACTTTACCGTTGTTGAGCCTAACGAAAAGCTTTTGTATACAGCAAAGGCCTGGACCGAAGGGAAAGAAAAGGAAACCACAATAGAACAGTCAACAGAACTTGTATTGGCCAAGGATGGCGCCAGGACTAAACTAAAGCTTAGAGCAGCTATACACAAAACCGGACCTGAGGCCGGGATGGCTGTCCAGGGCATGCAAGCTGGGTTCACTCAGCAGTTAGATAAATTGAAAGTATTTTTAGGAAAACCGGCAAATAATTAGTCCGGATTGGCAATAAGATTTGTGGGAGTTAAGCATGAAGTATAAAGAACTTGGTAAAACAGGGTTAATAATATCGGAGCTGGGGTTCGGGGGCATACCTATCATGCGGCTGGAGAAGATAGACGCGGTAAAGGTGCTCCGGCATGCGTTCGACAAAGGAATAACATTCTACGACTCAGCCAACGCGTACTGTGACAGTGAGGAAAAGATGGGCATCGCCTTCACTGGTATGCGCGATAAAGTGATAATCGCTACAAAAACTACAAAACGCGATGCCGCGGGTGTCATGGATCAACTGGACAACAGCCTGCGGATGCTGAAAACCGATCACATAGACCTGTACCAGATGCACCAGGTGTCACAAGAGAAGGACTGGGAAACGCTCACCGGCGCAGGAGGAGGGCTTGAGGCGGCAGCCAAGGCGCGAAAGGAAGGGAAGATACGTTTCCTCGGTGTTACTTCACATAGTTTGAAGATGGCCCTTAAGCTGGTCAAGACCGGGTTATTTTCTACCGTCCAGTTCCCTTTCAACCTGATAGAAACCGAAGCCGTCAGCTTATATGAGGCCGCGCGCGGGCTTAAAATTGGGTTTATCTGCATGAAGCCCTTTGGCGGCGGGGCGATAGATAACGCGGAGCTCGCCTTTAAATACTTGAGGCAGTATCCAGAAGCTGTCGCCATACCAGGCTGTGATTCTGCAGAATCGATAGACAGTATTGTGGACATCTATACCAGGCCGAATGTGATTGAGGAAGCCGACATCAAAACGATGGAAGAATACCGCAGCCGCCTGGGTCAACGGTTTTGCCGCCGCTGCGAATATTGCCAGCCATGCCCGAACGGCGTTGCGATCACTCCGGCTATGGGGTATCCTGTTATGCTCCATAGAACATCGCCTAAAGTCGCGGTTGACTTCCTGGGTAACGCAATGGAATCAGTAAAAAAGTGCATCAAATGCGGTGTGTGCGTAAAACGCTGCCCCTATAACCTGTCTATTCCGGAGATGATAGAAAAGCACTACAACATGTATCAGGCAGACAGAATGAAGCTGAAATAAATCCGTGCCCAAATTAGTTATTACCGTTTGAATCTTGTATAATTCAATTAGTTAACCGGTTATGCAGCAGCCGTTAAGGCATCCGAACCGCAAGTGAGGATGCCTTGCTTGTTTATACCGCTATCCCGTTTAAGGATTACGCCAGGGACATTGATGCCATCCGCGCTTATATCGCAGCGAAACTTTAAAGGTAGGATCAATGTCTAACTAATGGAGAAATAATGCAACTACTTCATGAATATTTCGAGAAAAGCGCGCGTTTATTTCCTGACAAGGCAGCCGTGCAGTGCGGCGAATCAGTTTTTATTTATGGAACGATAGAAAAAAATGCCAACAGGCTTGCTCATATTTTCCAAAAACATGGCGCAAAGCCTGAGGTGCGCATAGCTATACTTTTACCAAGGAATGAATGGCTTTATTGTTCCATGCTTGCGGTTCTAAAAGCCGGAGCCGCGTACCTGCCTCTTGACCCCGAAACACCGATAGAAAGAATTAATTATATCCTGGATGATGCCGATATTAAATTCATTATTACAACCAATGAGCTTGCGGCCAAAGTTAGCAATAAAGCCAAAATATTATATTTAGAAAAAATAATTCCTGAGGCTTTATCAGAACCCGCATCGCGGATACCCACGGCTGAAACCGGGGTTAATCCAGAAAATCTCTGTTATGTGATATACACGTCCGGGACCACGGGCCGCCCTAAAGGCGTGATGGTAGAGCACAGAAATGTGGTAAGCCTTGTCGAGACAGAAAGTAATATTTATGGCATAAAACCCGAAGACAGGATATTTCAATTCGCTTCACCCGCTTTCGACGCTTCGATAGAAGAGATCTGGATGGCGTTTGCCAATGGAGCGGCATTGATCGCCGGCACTCCGGATATTATCAGGTCCGGCCCCGATTTTTCCGAACATCTTGAACGCCTTGGCATTACAGTCCTTTCCTGCGTTCCGACCTATATATCAATGCTGGATAAGGATATCTCCACCTTACGCATGCTGATCTTTGGGGGGGAGGAATGTCCTCCAACGCTTCCCGCCCGCTGGTATAAGCCCGGCAGAAAGATATTTAACACATACGGCCCTACCGAGGCCACGGTTATTACAACCGCGGCCCTGCTTGAGCCGGGGAAACCTGTTACTATCGGGCGGCCTATTGCCGGATATCAGGTATATATGCTTGATGCAGCGGGAAAACCAGTTCCCCGGGGAGAAGCAGGCGAGCTTTGTATCGCGGGCACAGGCGTTGTCCGCGGCTATCTCGGACAGCCTGAACTTACACAAAAGAAATTTACAACTATGACCGATAACGATGGGGCTCCCGTTCGGATATATCATTCCGGAGACAAGGCGAGGTATTTGCCTGACGATAACCTTGAATTTCTCGGCAGGCTTGACGATCAGGTTAAGGTCCGTGGTTACCGCATCGAACGCGGGGAGATAGAAGCTGTTTTATCCGAAATCCCTGCAATCCAGGCGGCGGCAGTGGATGTTCATAAAGCTACGGACCAGCTGGCGGCCTGGGTCGTGCTGCGTTCCGGGCAGGCCCTTGACCGCGCAATGGTGAGGGAATATCTTTCCAAAAAACTTCCAGATTACATGGTGCCCGCGTTTATTGAGAAGATCGACACATTACCCTTGACTTCATCGGGCAAGATCGACAGGGCCAGGCTTCCTGCCCCTAAAGCAGTTGTCGGGAAAAATAACCGCACTTATGCCGCCCCGCGTACGGACGCGGAAGAAGCCGTCGTTTCTGCCTGGAAAAAGATATTAAAGCGCCCCGATATTTCAGTAACGGATGATTTTTTTCTTGACCTCGACGGCCACTCCCTGCTCGCGGCAATGGTTGTTTCCGAACTGCGCAAGAACGAAGCGTTTGCCCATGTTTCGGTGGGTGATATTTATAACGCCCCCAGCGTGGAAAAATTGTGCCGCCTGCTTGAAAACAAAAAGCGCACCGAAAAGAAAGTTTCCGGAAAAACCGATACCTTCCGTCCGGTGTCTCGTTTGGCTTACACGTTTTGTTCGATCGGCCAGGCTTTCGGCGTGCTGTTTTTATGCGGGATCAACATAACGCAATGGCTGGGGCCTTTTTTGACTTACGGCTATCTTGCCGTGGCGGATTGGCCCGTAAAGACCTGCCTGGCCGTTTCCATCATAGTTCTGTTCCTTATAACGCCCTTTACGCTGGTCCTTTCAATAATTTTAAAATGGGCTTTGCTGGGCAAAATGAAGCCCGGAAAGTATCCGCTCTGGGGCTGGTTCTATTTTCGTTACTGGCTTGT
Organism: Endomicrobiales bacterium; assembly: GCA_963794945.1. Classification (GTDB taxonomy): domain Bacteria; phylum Elusimicrobiota; class Endomicrobiia; order Endomicrobiales; family CAWCFT01; genus CAWCFT01. The sequence continues at coordinate 53,388 of CAWCFT010000009.1, read as the reverse complement.
GCGCGCGGTCGTGCGGGCCGCGCCCGTGCATTATCTTGACGGAACTCCTTTTCTCAATTTATATTACAATCTTATGGGCGCAAGGATCGGCAGGGACGTTTATATAGCCTCGCACGGCCTTGCTTCGTTTGACCTTTTGACTATCGGCGACGGCTCCAGTATCGGGCTTAACAGTTCGGTAGACGGAGTATCCGTTTACAACGGTATCCTTCATTTGGCCTGCGTGACGATCGGCTCGCGCTGTTACGTCGGCAACCGCTGCGTGCTTGGCGGCGATAACGTGATGGAAGACGGGTCCTGCCTTGACGACCTTTCCGTGCTTGCCTCCGGCGAGCGGATAGCCGCAGGAAAAGTTTGGAACGGGTCGCCGGCCAAACCCGTTGGCGCAAGACAAGCGGGGGCATCCATGAAACCATGGAGCAAGAGGTCGTGGCTGGTCTATGGTTTAGGCATATTTCTTTTCCCCCTGGTAATTACCGCGGCGGTAATGCCGGGAATAATGGTTATAACTGAGCTGGGCCACGCCGCGGAGGGTTATTCCTTTCTGTTTGCCGCTCCCCTGATAGCGGTTTCGTTCGTTATTTTCCTTAGCGTGGAGCTGTGGCTGTGCAAATGGCTGCTTGTCGGGCGGCTTAAGCCCGGGCGGTATCCGGTCTATAGCTTCTGGTATGTAAAAACCTGGTTCTTCAACCAGCTTATGACCATGAGCACCGATGTGACGGAGTCGTTATACGAAACGCTTTACGCGGCCCCATGGTTGCGCTCCCTGGGCGCGCGCATCGGCAAACGCGTGGAGATCAGCCGCCGTGGAACTTATCCAGCCCGACCTTCTTATACTGGGCGATGAAAGCATGATAGCGGACCTCGCGCTTATCGGCGCGCCGGAAGTGAGCGGCGGCTGGGTCACGATAGATGAGGTTAAGACCGGAAAACGGGTTTTTCTCGGCAACAGCGCGGTTATCCCTTCCGGAACTTCGCTGGAAGATAATGTCCTTATCGGTTTAATGTCAAAGTCGCCGGATAACGATGGAAAACCCGTGCCTGCCGGGACAAGCTGGTTCGGGTCGCCGGCGATAGCCATGCCGCAGCGCTACAAGGGCGAGTATTTTCATGAGTCGACCACATACCGCCCCACGCGCAAGCTTGTGGCTACAAGGATGTTCATCGAGATATTCCGCGTATTTTTACCGTCGACGATCTTTATCGTTCTTGCTTCGCTGATCATTACGGCAACCGATATACTTCAGGATTATATTCATTTAAATCACTGGCTGCTGCTTCTGCCGATCCTTTACGCGGCAGCTGGCGTTTTGGGGATAGGAATAACGGTCCTGCTTAAATGGGTCATCGCGGGCCGCTATAAACCGCAGGAAAGGCCGCTCTGGAGCCCGTTTGTCTGGCGCAATGACCTGATAAACGCCGTCTATTCCAATTTTTGCGAACATTTTTTCCTGACCATGCTGCGCGGCACGCCTTTTATTTCCTGGGCGCTAAGGCTTTTCGGCATGCGGATAGGCAGGAGATGTTATATCGATTCAACCTGGTATACTGAATTCGACCTTATTGATATCGGCGATGACGTCGCCTTGAACGAGAACGCTAATTTACAGACGCATTTGTTTGAGGACAGAGTTATCAAAATGGGGCCTGTATCGATCGCCTCACGGACAAGTGTTGGGAGCATGTCCACAGTTCTCTATAATTGCAGGATGGAAGATGGTAGCATCCTTGATGACCTGTCATTGATGATGAAAGGCGAGGTATTGCCTGCTAATACCCGCTGGCAGGGAATACCGGCGCAGTCAGCGAACTCTGAGGATTGAGATGAGAGAACTTCATAACGAGATACACATCTGGCATATTGATTCAGAAGATAATAATATCCGCCGACATATCCTTTCGCGGTATATAAGTAAGGATCCCGATGATATTTTATTTACTAAGACACAATGGGGTAAACCCGAATTGCAGGATAATAAAGGAATATTCTTTAATCTTTCCCATACAGGCGGATTTACCGTTTTAGCGGTTACTGGTTTCCCGGGCATAGGTATAGATATTGAAAAGATATTGCCAATCGATGAAAAATCTAGCCTTGCTAAGACCTGCTTTTCACCAAAGGAGTTCCAGCAGATGGAACAAATATCATTGGAAAAATGGGAACCGGTATTTTATGACTATTGGACAAGGAAGGAATCAGTCGTTAAGGCGCAAGGCAAGGGATTATCCGTCAGTTTACAGAGTTTTTCCGTATCATTAAATAAAACTTGGACAAAAGTCGAACTTGAACAGCAAGCCTGGTATATTAAACCATTGGCTTTGCCCTGGCCTTGGGTAGGCGCTGTAACAGCTGAACGCAAATGCCGGATCAGGGAATATAAATATATTTCACATACTATTTAATCAGTTTAGCGTAGAATTGGACAGCTAATACTTAAGTTTTAGCCGCGTCGTAAATCCCGCCTTTATTCACCTATTTTGACTGCAATCCGCTTCCGACAGGCTCGGGCTGTTTGATATTTTCAAGGTATTCGTTTATAGCGCTTTTTGTTTCCGTGAGGTTTACCGCCATAAAGAGGTACATGGCGGGAACCACGAACAGTGTAAACAGGGTGCCTATCGATATCCCCGTCATTATCACAAGGCCCATGTTGAACCTGCTTGCCGCGCCCGCGCCGGTTGCCGTTACCAGCGGTACTACGCCAAGCACTGTGGCCGCTGTTGTCATAAGTATCGGCCGCAGGCGGATTGTTGACGCAGCTACTATCGCGTCGAACTTGCTTTTGCCTTCCTTCTGCTGGTCGTTGGCGAACTGCACTATCAGTATGCCGTGTTTGCTTATAAGTCCGATCAGCGTTACGAGGCCCACCTCAGTATAAATGTTCAAGCTCGAGCCGCCTATTCCGAGAGAAATAAATATCATCGCGCCGCACACGGACATCGGTACGCTTATAAGCACTATGAAAGGGTCACGGAAGCTCTCGAACAGCGCCGAGAGCGCGAGGAAGATTATCACCATCGAGAAAAAGAAGGTCACAATCAGCGCGCTTGATTCCTGCACATACTGCCTGGACACTCCGCTGTAATCAACACTGTAACCCGACGGAAGTGTCTGCTTTGCAATGGCAGTTAAGGACTCCAACGCCTGCCCCAGCGTTACTCCGTTCGATGGCACGGCGGAGATGGTAGCGGAATTAAGCTGCTGGAAATGGTTGATGGATTCCGGCACCACGCTTTTTTTGAGCGTAGCAACTGTCGAGACCGGTATGGTCATCCCGCCGGCCGGGATGTAATAGCCTTTGATCTGGTCGGCGTTGAGCCTGTCTTTCTGCATAACCTGGGGTATTACCTTGTATGATCGGCCGCCAAGGCTGAAATAGTTTACGTAGCCCTCGCCGAGCATGCTGGAGAGCGCACCGCCAACATCGCTCATGGTTAGGCCGAGAAGGGCTATCATGTCGCGGTTCATCTCGACGCTTATCTGGGGTTTATCAATTTTAAGGTCCGTATCTACGTAAGCGAACAGGCCGGTCTTGCGGGCACGGTCGGTAAGGTCCTGAGAAACTGTGTTTAACCTGTCGAACGATTCCGTTGTTTCCACAACGAACTGCACCGGCAGGCCCCTGCCGCCGCCCGGCAGAGGGGGAGGCTGGAAGGCTACGCTGCGGAGCCCGGTTATACCGTCGAGCCCCTTTTGCACCAGCGGTTGAAGCTGAGCGGCTGTGCGTTTGCGCTCGTCCCATGGGGAAAGCACGAGGCCTGCTATAGCGGAGTTAAGCCCCGCCACGCCGTCGAACTGGAAGGTGTGGTCTTTTTCGGGGAAGGACCAGAGGTGTTCGAACACCTGCCTCGTGTAGAGCCTGGTCTGTTGAAGCGAAGCATCAGGAGCCGCCTGCATGGAATTTATGATTATACCCTGGTCCTCTTGGGGCGCGAGCTCGCTTTTGGATGAAACAAAAAGGAAGTAGTTACTGGCGAGTATAATGGCTGCGAAGACACCGGTCACAGGCAGGTATTTAAGGCTGCCCTTGAGCAGTTTCTCGTAGACGTCGCGCAGTTTATCGAACTCCTTAGTGATAAAACATGACAACTTTTCCTTGTGGCACTCGGCCCTGTTCTTTAGGAACCGCGAGCTCATCATGGGCGACAGCGTCAGCGCGACAATGGCGGAGATGGCTACGGCGCCAGCCAGCGTATAGGCAAACTCGGTAAACAACGCGCCAGTTAAACCGCCCATGAACCCTATAGGAATGTACACCGCTATAAGCACCACAGATATGGCTATGATGGGCCCCGCGAGCTCCCTCGCGCCTTCAAGGGCTGCCTGCATAGGCGGCGCACCGCTTTCTATGTGGCGCTGGGTGTTCTCTACAACTATAATAGCGTCGTCCACAACAAGTCCGATGGCGAGAACCAATGAGAGCAGGGTAAGCAGGTTTATGGAGTAGCCCAGCAAAAGCATTATGAAGAATGCCCCTACCAGCGAAAGTGGTATGGCTATGGTAGGTATGATGACCGAACGCACTGTGCCGAGAGTAAAGAAAATAACAAGCGTTACTATGATAAGCGCTTTGATCAGCGTCCAGAACAACTTCGCTGACGGCGTTGTTGACGTATTTAGTGGCGTCGTAAACTATGCGGCCGCTCAAGCCCACCGGCAGTTCCTGCTGCACGGAGGGGAAAACCTTGCGCACGCCCGCGGCGACAGAGAGCAGGTTCGCGGCAGGCGAGACCTGTATGCCTATAAACACCGCGCTCTTTCCGTCAAAAGAAACGGCGGTGTCGTAATTGTCGGCGCCGAGGGTGACGTTCGCGACGTCGCTTAGGCGCACAACGGCTCCGCCGCTGGATTTTATCACGAGGCTCTTGAATTCTTCCACCGAGTGCAGCCCCGTCGCCGCGGTAAGCTCGCTCGCCACCATGAGCCCCTTGGTCCTTCCTACCGCTGAGATGAAGTCGTTGGCCGCGAGCGCGTTCGAGACCTCGGTTGAGGTGACGTTATGCGCCGCCATTTTGTCGGGGTCGAGCCACGCCCGCAGGGCGAACTGCCTCTGCCCCAATATCTCAGCCGTCTGAACGCCGGGCACGGTCTGCAGCTTCGGCTGAACAACCCTGATAAGGTAGTCGGTGATCTTGTTTGTGGGGAGGACTTCGCTATAGAAACCTATGTACATCGAGTCGACCGTTTCGCCGGTCTGCAGTGTGATGACCGGCTGCTGGGATTCTCGGGGGAGCTGGTTAAGCACGGAGTTGACCTTGGCGGAGAGCTCCGTAAGCGCCTTGTCCGCGTCATAATTGAGCCGCAGGTATGCCTGTATAGAGCTTACGCCAAGCAGGCTCGTTGATGTCAGATAGTCTATCCCGTTGGTCTGAGCTATAGCGGTTTCGAGAGGCGTGGTGATAAAACCCGCCACCAGCGACGGGTCGGCGCCGAAATACGTTGTGCTTACGTTTATCACCGCTGTCTGCGTGACCGGGTACTGCCTTGCCGGCAGCAGGGACATGGAACGCAGCCCCAGCACGAGTACAAGCAGGCTGACGACAGTGGCCAACACCGGCCGTTTAATGAATAAGTCTGTAAATTTCATATTTACCTCAGTAAAATAATTTCGAATATACAATCTCGAAATCCGAAACAAACTGCAATAATTAATATTAAATAGCAGAAAATATTTCTAACTTCAATTCAACGCTATTTTGCAGTTTTCTTATTGCATATTTGATATTTCTTCGAGATTCGAAATTGTTTATTCGAGATTGCTGTTAATTTATTCATCGTTCGGGTCCGGTTCTTCTACGAAAGAGGGCTGTATCTTGTTGTTTATGACGACCGGGCTTCCGTTTTTAAGCTTTAACTGGCCGGCGGTAATGACCGTGTCTCCTTCTTTAACGCCTTTGACGATAGAGACCTGGTCTCCCCGGGTCTCACCCACGTCAACTAAGACCTGTTTTGCCTTGTTGTTTTCTATCAAATAAATAATATCGCCGTAGGGGTTATACGTCACTGCCGTCTGGGGCACTGTTATGTATTGCGCTTCTTTGCCGACAAGGAGGTCGAGGGAAACGAACATGCCGGGTAAGAGAGATTGTTCCGGATTTTTAACTGTAGCCTCCACTTCGATGTTACGCGTGGCGGGATCTATGTTGGGGTTGATACTGGTTATTATACCGGTTGAACGTTTCCCGGGGTATGCGTCTACTGTAAAGAAGACCTGCTGGCCAACGGAAATGTTAGAGACGCTCTGCTGGGGTAGAAAGAAATCGAGGTAAAGTGTGCCCAGCGCCTGCAGGCTCACGATTGTGCTGCCGGGGTTGAGGTACTGCCCCAAAGTGACATTGTTGATGCCTAGCTTGCCGTCGAATGGCGCAATGATGCTCTTTTTAACGACGAGAGCCCTCTGCTCCTCGGCCTGGGCGCGCTTGCTGTCGAGATCGGCCTTTGCGGCGTCAAGAGTCTCTTTGCTTATAGCCTGCACCTCTAGCTGTTTCTTGTCGCGCTCATAGACGGTTGCGGCGAGTTCCGCCTGCACCTTAAGCGAACGCAGCAAGGCTATGTCTGAATCTGCGTTTAACTGTACGAGCAGGTCACCTTTCTTTACATGGTCACCGGGCCTGAAATGTATGCTCTGCACCATGCCGGCAACCTCGCAGGTGACGAAGACGCCGTTTACGGCGCGGAGGCTGCCCACAGCCTTGAATTGATCCTGCCATTTCTGATCTTCGGCTTTCACGGCCGAGACGACGACCGGAGGCATCTGAAATTTTGACATATATTTTTTCTGCATTGAGGCCTGCAGCAGCTTAAAACCGAATATACCGCCGAATAATATCCCGACCATTAACAACATTAAGATCATACGTTTAGCCATGGTTCCACCATCCTCCGCCAAGCGCCTGGAAAAGCGCGGCCGTATCGGCATATAGAGCCGCCTGCGCCTGCACAAAACTTATATCTGTCTGCTGGTACTGCTGCTGAGCGGCAAGCAGGAGCGGATAGCTGACCGCTCCGAGCGTGAATTGTTTTTGAGTGACATCCAGAGATTTAGCCGCCGAATCTTTTGCCAGCGACTCAGCATCGAGCGTGGCCGAATCTTTGTCTATGGCACGAAGGGAATCCTGGACGTTCTCGAAAGCGACCAGAACTGTTTGCCGGTACTGTGCCGCCGCCTCGTTGTAGGCTGCTATAGCCGCGCGGCGCTGGGCTGTAAGCGCGCCCCCTTGAAATACAGGCTGCTGTAGCCCGATAATGTATAGCCACGTGTTGTTATCGTTACTGAACAAATTGTCCGTTGAACCTGACTCCCACGACTCATTACCGGCGAGGGTGATACGCGGCAGAAGGTTAGCGTCAGTAACACCGATCTGCGCGCTAGACTGGTGCAGTAACGCCTCCTGGGCGCGGATGTCAGGGCGGTGCCGCACCAAAAGCGCCGGAACGCTTACCGGCAGTTTTTCAGGAAGAGTGAGCTCCTCAAGCCGGAATTCTGGTATAAAGGAAGCATTGTCAGGCTGGGGTGACGCTGCTCCAGGCATAATTCCAGCCAGGACCGCCAGCAAACGGTGCGTGGATTCGATCTGCTTTTCAATTTGAGGCACTGATGCCTTAACCTGTGCGAGAAGCGTTTTCTGGGTAAGGACCTCAGTTAGAGAGGCCGCTCCGACGTCGAATCGTTTCTCTATTATACCGAGCTGCTTTTCCTGCGTGGAGGATATTTCCAATGTTGCGTTAAGCTGTGCCCTAAGTGACGCTTCCCGAACGGCTGTTGTGACTATGTTGGTGGTCAGCGTAAGGTAGGCAGCCTCGAGCTGGAAGTTTTGGTATTCCTCTAGAGCCCTCATGGCTTCCACTTGCCTGCGGCTGCCTCCGAAAACGTCGAACACATAGGACACGTTGACTGAGGCGTCGTAGAGCGTGAATACGGTCGTGCCGAGCTCCGGAATACCGATAGCTACTCCGTTGAATTTTTCACGGGTCGCGGACAGGCCGATATCAACTGAAGGAAAGAATAACGCACCGGACTGAGCGCGCCTTTGTTCGCGTGCGTTACTTAAGGTCTCGTGCGGCCGTTAGAGTCGGGCTGTTCGCGATGGCCCGCTTTATGAGGGTGTCAAGCGCTTTTGAGTGAAACAGCTCCCACCACTGGGCGGGGATATCTTCGCCCGGGGCAAAAGCCTGCATTCTGTAACCGGCATTACCGGCAGATGGTTCTCCGGTAGATATGTCTAGCGCATACCCGGTCATGTTTGCCATTTTCGGGCTGCTAAATTTCGGTCCCACAGCGCAACCGCTCAAGAGAATACCGAAAATAATTAAAATAATAAATTGTCCTTTCATAATTGGATCGGCGGATACCCATGTTTCGCTTTCGTTTCACTATTCATTATTCTAGCTAGGTGATGAACTTATTGAAATCTTCTGTATTCTAGTTTTAGAATTAGTTTACCATAGTGTTTCTCTATAAGAAATGACTTCAGTTATCGAAAAACTGATTTATTAGTACTAGTTTAAGCTTACAGTGAAGCAGGAGGTAAACTACTGATTGTGATGTTAGCAGTATTTATGTTATAATTTAACAAGCGACAGGGCATAGAACTGTTGCTTTTTTTGCTTAGATTACAGGAAAATATTAAAGCGTAAAATATTTTCATAAATATGGAACTTTTTGGGTTTTAATATGGTCAAAATTAGTATACTTAGTAGATATTAGGGCTTTGTCAATTTGGAGGTAAAACTTTATGCAGCCGGGTCCAAAAGATGAGAAGATCAATACTGAGAAACCGCTCAAACAGCAACTGCTGGCCAAGTTAGATCATTACTGGCTGGCCTGCCAACCAACGATAAGTAAATTGTTATTATATGTTCCGCCGAAATTCAGGAACCGATGGACCGGGTTCGCAGCTCAGCTGTTTTATTCTTTCTTGTTATTTTTTGCGCGTTTAAAATATTTTCCGGCAAAGACGCCGCGAACGCAAAAAAGGGTTTATCAATGGCCGTACCGGTAGTGGGCGCGCAGGCGAAGGCCAAAGATATAAATATTTTTCTTACCGGCCTGGGTTCGGTTACTCCGCTAAACACTATAACGTTGCATACGCGAGTTGACGGACAATTGGTCAAGGTACAGTTCAAGGAAGGGCAGATAGTCAAAAATGGAGATGTTCTGGCACAGATAGACCCCAGACCGTTTCAGGCGCAGTTGAACGAAACGCAAGGGCAATTTGAAAAAGACGAGGCTTTATTAAACAACGCCAAGCTGGATTATGAAAGGTACAAGAAACTGCTGGAACAGGACTCTATTCAGAAACAGCAGGTTGACACGCAAAAAGCACTAGTTGAACAATACGACGGCCAGGTAAAATTGGATCAGGGCCAGGTAGACAACGCAAAGCTTCAGTTGGAATACTGCACGATTACGGCTCCGGTTGGCGGGCTGATAGGGCTAAGGGCCGTTGACCAGGGGAATATCGTTCACGCGTCGGATGCCAACGGGCTTGCTGTTATAACTCAGATGCAGCCGATGACAGTTGTCTTTTCTATTCCTGAAGATAATATCCCCAAGGTGCTTAACCGGTTCAATTCAGGCATAAGTATAACAGCTTTAGCTTATAACAGGAGTGATGAAACGGTGCTTGCCACAGGATCTTTGCTCGCTATCGATAACCAGGTTGATCCTAATACAGGCACGGTAAAACTTAAAGCTCTTTTCAGCAATAAAGCGAACGAGTTGTTCCCGAACCAGTTTGTTAATATAAGGCTTCTTGTAGATACAAAAAGGAACGCGACAATAGTCCCTGCAGCGGCAATACAGCAGGGACCGCAGGACAATTATGTTTATGTTGTAAAACCTGACCACACCGTGACAGTGCAAACAGTGGCAACAGGCCCGAGCGAAGGTGATAACGTCTCCATAGACAAAGGTGTGTCTCCGGGGGATATCGTAGTTATTGAAGGGGCCGATAAACTCAAAGAGGGCAGTAAGGTTGATCTACAGATGCAAGGCGCGCCTGCCGGTGGCGCAACCGACTCATCTGCCGGCAACGCTAAAACTCATTCAGGGAATTCAAAACCACCCAGAGCCAAATAATGAACCCATCACGCATATTTATCCTCAGGCCTGTAGCGACCACTCTGCTTATGGCTGCGATCATTTTAGCCGGCGCGGTAGCTTACACCCAGCTTTCGGTTTCCGCCCTGCCTCAGGTGGACTATCCCATAATACAGATAATGACATTTTACCCCGGCGCGAGCCCCGAAGTAATTGCGTCTTCTATTACGTCTCCTCTTGAGCGCCAGTTCGGCCAGATGCCTGGCCTCAAACAGATGCGCTCTACAAGTTCCGGCGGAAGTTCAGTGATAACTCTTCAGTTCGATCTGAATTTAAGCCTTGATGTTGCCGAGCAGGAAGTACAGGCTGCGATAAACGCTGCGACAACATTTCTTCCTACCGACCTTCCAAATCCGCCGGTTTATAATAAGGTTAACCCGGCAGATGCTCCGGTTATCACTCTGGCTCTCACATCCGAAACACTGCCGCTCCTGAATGTCGAAGACCTTGCAAACACCAAACTGGCCCAAAAACTTTCACAGGTGTCCGGTGTAGGCCTTGTGACCATAAGCGGGGGACAGCGCCCCGCTATAAGGATACAGGCCAACCCGACAGCCCTCGCGGCCTACGGATTGACGCTTGAAGACCTCAGGACAGCCCTTGCGAGCGCGAACGTGAACCTAGCCAAAGGCGGGTTTGACGGCCCGAGGCAGTCTTCCGTTATTGGAGCCAACGACCAGCTTGTTTCAAACAAAGATTATATGCCTATAATCGTCGCTTACCGCAACGGCCTTCCTATACGGTTGTCCGATGTCGCAACTGCTGTTAGCGGGGCCGAGAACGTGGACCAGGCGGCCTGGATGAACGATAAACCTGCGGTAATTATTAATATCCAACGCCAGCCCAATACGAACGTCATCGCCGTAGTTGACCGCATAAAAAAAATGCTTCCTTCGCTTTCGAAATCCCTGCCGTCAGCCATACATATTTCGATATTGACTGACAGGACCACAACTATTCGCGATTCGGTCAAGGATATTCAATTCGAGCTCATGCTTTCTATATTACTCGTTGTTCTGGTTATATTTTTGTTCTTAAGAACTGCATCGGGTACCATTATCCCGGCGGTCGCCGTGCCGGTGTCTTTAATAGGGACTTTCGGTATTATGTATGTTCTGGATTTTAGTTTAAACAACCTTTCACTTATGGCGCTTACCATTGCTACCGGTTTTGTAGTTGATGACGCTATCGTTATGATAGAAAATATTTCGCGTTATATTGAACGGGGGGATACTCCTCTTGAAGGCCGCGCTTCAGGGATCTGGGGAAGTCGCGTTTACCATAGTTTCTTTAAGCATTTCGCTTATCGCGGTGCTTATTCCTTTGCTGTTCATGAGCGACGTTGTCGGCAGGCTGTTCCGCGAATTCGCGATCACGCTTTCGGTAACTATAATATTTTCAGCGATAGTTTCGCTTACCCTGACCCCTATGATGTGCGCGAGATTTTTGAAACACACCCCGGAAAAAGACCAGGGGAAGTTTTATAAGACGTCCCAGAAAATGTTTGACGATATAATTAGTCTTTACGGTAACGGCTTAAAATGGGTTCTTGATCACCAGCAGATGATGTTGAGGGTTTTTGTCGGCACACTTGTCCTTACGGTAATATTATTCATGCTTATGCCCAAAGGATTTTTTCCGGTACAGGATACCGGAGCCATACTCGGTGTTTCCGAAGCGCCGCAATGGGTCTCATTTACCGCCATGGCTGAACGCCAGCAGGCCCTTGCCAAAGAAATACTCAAAGACCCCGCAGTTGAAAGCCTATCCTCTTTTATCGGTGTTGACGGAACAAATACAACGCTTAACAGCGGCAGAATGCTTATAAACCTTAAACCTCTTGAAAAACGGAAACTTTCGGCAAGCGATGTTATACGCCGTTTGAGGGATAGTATAACGAAAGTAACCGGTATAACCCTATATATGCAGGCTGTGCAGGACCTTACAGTTGAAACAGCGGTTACTCGCGCCCAGTACCAGTACAGCCTTGAAGACCCGAACTACGAAGAACTGAACGTCCTGGCCCCGAAACTTGTTGACGCTCTGCGAGCTCAACCGAAACTACGCGATGTCTCAAGCGACCAGCAGGATAAAGGCATGCAGATAACTTTGAATATCGACCGCGATAAAGCCTCAAGGCTCGGCATAACCACACAAATGATAGATAACGTGCTCTACAGCGCTTTCGGCCAGCGGCAGGTATCCACCATATTTACTCAGGCCAACCAGTACCGCGTTATTCTCGAAGTAAAACCGGAATACAAACAGTCTCCGGCAAACCTTCATGACATTTATTTGAACAGGAACTGGAAGTGCCGGAAAAGTGCCGCTTGACGTTATAGTTCAAACTGCGCAGACAAGCGGGCCGCTGGTCATAAGCCATATAGGACAGTTCCCTGCTATATCATTGTCGTTTAACATCGCGAGAGGAGTATCGCTTGGCAAGGCCGTTGACATAATGAACTCAGTAACACGAAAAATGAAGCTTCCCGCCAGCGTTATAGGCTCATTCCAGGGCACGGCGCAGGCATTCCAGTCTTCGCTTACCAATGAACCGATCTTGATACTCGCGGCCTGGTTGTTGTTTACATCGTTCTGGGTGTGTTATACGAAAGTTATATCCACCCGTTAACGATTTTGTCAACTTTACCTTCAGCAGGTGTCGGAGCGCTATTATCGCTGATGCTTTTCAAAATGGACCTGAGCGTCATTGCACTAATAGGCATAATTCTGCTTATAGGCATTGTAAAAAAGAACGGAATTATAATGGTGGATTTTGCTATAGATGCCGAGAGAACGGAAGGGAAAACACCGGAAGAGGCTATATATCAGGCCAGCCTCTTGCGTTTCAGGCCGATAATGATGACGACAATGGCAGCCCTGTTCGGAGCTTTGCCGTTAGCCCTGGGCACGGGAATGGGTTCCGAGCTTCGCACCCCTTTGGGAATTTCAATAATCGGCGGGCTGATCTTAAGCCAGGCGCTAACTCTTTTTACAACCCCCGTTATCTATTTATGGTTTGACCGCATATCAAAAAAATTGCGCAAAGTGCCGGTTGCCGGGGGCAATGAATGAGCATATCGGCTACATTTATCAACCGGCCGGTGGCTACAACTCTTTTAACCATAGGAATGGTTACAGCGGGGGCTTTAGCTGTAAATTTACTGCCTACTTCACCCCTGCCGCAGGTTGATTATCCTACAATAAGCGTCAATGCCTCGCTTCCCGGGGCAAGCCCCGAGAACATGGCAACTTCGGTGGCGACACCGCTTGAACGCCAATTCTCGCACATATCCGGCGTCACTGAAATGACGTCAACCAGCAATCTCGGTACTACGTCCGTGACGCTTCAGTTCGACCTAAACCGCGACATTGACGGGGCTGCGCGCGATGTTCAGGCTGCAATAAACGCGGCCCGCTCTTATTTGCCAGCGGCGCTGCCAAGCAATCCTACCTACAGAAAAGTCAATCCGTCCGAAGCGCCGATCCTTATTTTGGCGCTTAGTTCGGACAGATATACTATGGCAAAGCTGTACGATGTGGCTTCGTCAGTCCTGCAGCAGGAATTGTCGCAAGTTGCCGGCGTGGGCCAGGTTATAGTGGGCGGCAGTTCCCTGCCGGCGGTGCGCGCCGAGCTGAACCCTAACGCATTAAGCCAATACGGCATCAGTTTAAATACGGTTGCCAGCGCCATAGGCAGCAGCAATGCTAACACTCCAAAAGGTAGGCTGGGTAACGGGCTGATGTCATGGGAAATACAAACCAACGACCAGATGTACAGGGCGGATCAGTATAAGTCACTTATTGTCGCTTACAGGGCCGGCCGGCCGGTAAGGCTTTCCGATATCGCTGACGTCCAGGATTCCGTTGAAGACGTAAGGAACGCCGGTTTTGTGAACGGCCACCCGGCTGTTTCCCTAATAGTATTTCGCCAGCCGGGGGCCAACATCATATCTACCGTTGACAACGTACTTGCCCTGCTTCCGGCTTTTAAGGCATTGATCCCGGCGGGCGCAGATCTGACAGTTGTGATGGACAGGACCCCCACTATTCGCGCTTCTTTAAAGGAATCTAAGAAAACTATTATTTTTTCTGTGCTGCTTGTCATAGGAGTAGTATTTTTTTTCCTGAGGAATATAAGAACAACTTTTATACCGAGCGTTGTGGTGCCTATATCGCTTGTAAGCACGTTCGGGGTCATGTATCTATTGCATTTCAGTCTGAATAATATTTCGCTGATGGCGCTGACCATAGCTACGGGGTTCGTAGTGGACGATTCAATAGTGGTCGTTGAGAATATTACGCGCCATCTGGAAAAAGGTGAAACTCCGCTTAAAGCGGCAATGACAGGTGTTGGCGAGATCGCTTTCACGATAACATCTATAAGTATTTCTCTCATAGCTGTATTTACGCCGATATTGCTCATGGCGGGCATTCTGGGCCGGCTTTTCAGGGAGTTCGCTGTAACGCTTTCCGTGGCTATAATCATCTCGCTGTTGGTATCGCTTACTACCACGCCAATGCTCTGCGCGATACTCTTAAAACAGCAAAAGAAAGGCGAACAGCCTTCCCAAGGGCGGCTGTTCAAAGCGAGCCAGGGTATGTTTGACAGCATGTACAATACCTATGAAAAGGGATTATCGTGGTCGCTTAAGCATCCCAAATTCGTGCTTTTTGCAACGGTAGCTATAGTTTTGGTGAATATTGTTTTGTTCATATTAGTTCCTAAAGGCTTTTTTCCATCGCAGGACACAGGCAGGCTTACCGGTACGATCCAGGCTTCTCAGGACATATCTTTCCAATTGATGAAACAAAAGCTGCAAACAGTCGTCGGAATTATAAAGAAAGACCCTGCTGTCGAGAACGTCATCGCCTTTTCAGGAGGCAGTTCAACGCGCAACACCGCGAGAATGTTCGTTGCTCTGAAGTCGATCAGAATAAAGAACGCCGACCAGATTATAGCGAGGCTGAGGAAAAGCCTCAGCGTTTTGCCGGCCACGCCAACGTTCTTTCAGTCCGTTCAGGATGTGCGCGTTGGAGGCAGGATGAGCAACGCCATGTACCAATTCACGCTAAGGGATGATAACCTTGACGAGCTGATGGCTTGGGCCCCGCGCGTGGAAGCCCGATTGCACAAAGTGCCGGGGCTGGTTGATATAAGCAGCGATCAGCAGAACAAAGGCCTGCAAACATCTCTTGACATAGACCACGACCGGGCTTCGAGCCTTGGGATAACTTCGGCCATGATTGATTCATCTTTGTACAGCGCATTCGGCCAGAGGCAGGTTTCAATAATGTACACTCCTCTCAACCAATACCATGTGGTTATGGAGGTTGAGCCTCAATACTGGCAGAGGCCGGATATACTGAACAATTTTTACGTGATGTCGGCAAAGAACGCCAAGGTGCCTTTAAGCGCTATAGCTTCATTTAAACTGACAAACAGCTCGCTGGCAGTTAACCACCAAAGCGAGGTCCCTGCTGTTACAATATCCTTTAATCTCGCGCCTGGATCATCGCTCGGAGACGCGGTGAGTGAGATAGGAGAGGCAACAAAAAAAATGATGCTTCCTTCAACTATACGGGGGACTTTCCAGGGAACGGCGCAGGCCTTTCAGGCATCTATAGCGAGCGAGCCATATTTGATTCTTGCTGCGCTGATAGCGGTTTATATTGTTTTGGGGATTTTGTACGAAAGCTATATACACCCGATCACGATATTGTCAACTTTGCCGTCAGCAGGTGTCGGAGCGCTTTTAGCGCTTTTGATCTTCAGGATAGACCTCAGTATCATAGCCCTGATAGGCATACTTTTACTCATAGGCATCGTCAAGAAGAACGGCATCATTATGATAGATTTTGCCATAGCCGCGGAACGCAACGAGGGGAAAACCCCTCTTGAAGCTATCTACCAGGCGAGCTTGCTGCGTTTCCGGCCTATAATGATGACGACAGCTTCCGCAATGTTCGGAGCTTTCCCGCTTGTTTTGGGTTCGGGTATGGGTTCTGAGCTTCGGCGCCCGCTGGGTATAACGATAATAGGCGGCCTTATGCTCAGTCAGATGCTCACCCTTTTCACTACCCCCGTAATATATTTGTGGATGGACCGTTACAGAATATGGCTTGCCCGGAGAAAAGGGAAACCCGAAAGGGAAGTTCTCGCATATCCGGCACGTATTGTTTAGATAATTTGGATCGGATTTAGTAAAGAGAGGGTAAACAATGTTTTGCTTTGAGAAAGCTTATCAATTAAAGAAAGTGCTCGCAGTTTTTGGAATGCTTACGCTTATTTACGGGTGCTCGGCAGGGCCAAAATATGTTAAACCAACCACCCAAGTTCCGCCTGCATACAAGGAAGCGGTAAATTGGAAGGAAGCTCAGCCGCAGGAGAATATTGCCCGCGGCGCCTGGTGGAAAGTTTATAACGATGAAGGACTAAATCAGCTTGAGGATCAGGTTGATGTTTCAAACCAAAATATAGTTGCGGCCCAAGAGCAGTTCCAGGAAGCCCGTGCATTGCTGCGCGGCGCAAAAGCAGAATATTTTCCGGTAATTTCGGCCGGCGCTCAAACTCTCAACACATCTACAGCCACGTTTAAAAATACTGTTACAAATAACACTGCTAGCGTAAATTTATCCTGGGAACTGGACGTGTGGGGAAAAGTGCGGAGGAACGTTGAGTCGAACAAGGCTAATGTTCAGGCGACCGCCGCGGACCTTGAATCATTGCGTTTGAGCGTTCATGCCACGCTCGCGCAGGACTATTTCCTTTTACGGTCGCTGGATGTCCAGAAACAGATCCTTTTTGATACTATCGACGGATACAAGAGATTCCTTGAAATGACCAAGAACCGCTACGCGAGCGGAGTGGCGTCAAAAGCGGACGTCCTGCAGGCGGATACCCAGTATAAAACTACTATCGCTCAGGGAATTGATATAGAGATCCAGCGCGCCCAGACTGAACACGCGATCGCGCTGCTTGTGGGTAAACTCCCTTCGCTGTTTTCACTGCCTGTTTCCACGGCAACCATTAACCTGCCCAATGTGCCTCTTGTGTTGCCTTCAGAACTTCTTGAACGCCGGCCGGATATCGCGGCTGCAGAGCGGCGTGTACAGGCTGCCAATGCACAGATCGGTGTGGCGAAGTCAGCTTATTTCCCTACGCTTACTCTAGCCGCGACAAGAGAGTCAAATAATCAGGATTGGGCTTCATTACTTTCAATCCCTAACCAGGTGTGGTTTTACGGGCCTTCTCTCGCGGAAACCCTGTTTGCCGGTGGAGCAAAAAGAGCCCAGGTTGCCCAGGCAAAGGCTGTTTACAGGGCAAGCGTTGCGAACTATAAACAAGCCGTTTTGACCGGGTTCCAGGAAGTTGAAGATAACCTGTCCGCTCTGCGCATACTTGAAGAAGAAGCAGCCGCGCAGGATGAAGCCGTTAAGTCCGCAGATGAATCATTAACAGTGAGCTTAAACCAGTTCAAGCAGGGAACCATAAGCGCTTTAGATGTAATAACTGTACAGAACGTAGAACTCGCGAATAGAAAGACTGCTGTGAATATATTATATAACCGCTTAAATGCCTCGGTGTCTCTTATTAAAGCGCTTGGCGGCGGCTGGGACGTGTCCATGCTGCCTTATGCAAAGAAGAAAAGTAAATGAGCCATAAATAACGTCAAAACTTTTAGTAATTCATGATGAATCGTGTAGATAGTGGAAGGTATTAAAACGTATTGGAATGCTGGAGCTTTGATAGGTGTAAATTAACTTGAAGAGTAATTAATAAAATATTATAATCTAGACATGAATAAACTATACGCTGGCATTGATGTAGGCGGCACAAAGATACGCGCAGGGCTCGTAACCGGTGCGGGCAGGATAATATCTATAGCTAAGAACCCAACGCCCAAGGCTATTACAGCGGGCAAGCTTGTAAGATCCATCAAGGCGTTGCTCAAAGAAACTATCAGCGAAAGCGGGTACGATATAAGCTCGCTTGCCGGCATCGGCATCGGTATACCGGGTATTGTCGATAACAGCAAAGGCCTTGTAGTCAGGGCGCCCAACCTGAACCTTTCGAACATCAATCTCAAGAAAATGATACGTAATCACTTCTCGGTACCCGTAGCGCTTGGCAACGACGTTAACCTTGGGATCCTCGGGGAACAGTGGCGCGGAGCCGCGCGCGGAGCAAAGAACGCCGTTAGCCTTTTTGTTGGTACAGGCGTCGGCGGAGGGCTGTTGATAAATGGCGAACTGTATACAGGCAGCCACGAGGCGGCGGCGGAGCTGGGCCACATGATAGTCAGCGAGAGCGGGCCTCAATGCACATGCGGTAATCAGGGCTGTCTTGAAGCGTTCGCCGGCAGGTGGGCTATCGAGCGCGATATAAGAAAGGCAGTGGCAAAAGGCAAAAAAACAATAGTAACAAAGATACTGGACGGAGACCTGTCGGCCATAAAAAGCAAAACACTTCATAAGGCTCTCAAGGCGAAGGACCCGCTCGTTACCATGATAATGGGAGAAGCCGCTCTCGCGTTGGGCAACGCATGCGTGACCCTGCGCCACATATTCGACCCTGAAGTCATAATTTTCGGAGGGGGTGTTATCGAGGCTTGCGGCGATTTCATGTTCCCTATAATTAAAAAAAGGTTCGGGAACGATAAACTCTGCTCCGGGCTGGGCAGCTGCGAGATCGTCGCTTCACATCTTCTTGATGACGCTGTTATTTTGGGCGGTGTCGCCCTGGCGAGGCAAAAAAGTTAAACGCAACTACCTGCAAACTTCTATCCTGATCCTCTTGCCGTAAACTTTCTTTAAAAGATCTGCTTTCTTCTTCCCGGTAGAATTATCATCGTTTTTATTGCCGCAAGGCAAAAGCCGGCACGGTGATCTGCAGCGGTGATACGAACACCTTAATGTCTTTTACCGAAGAATTATGGCCCGCGTCAAGTCCGTCTGCGAACCTGAGCAGCGCGGCGAGCTTGTTCACCGTTGCTTTTGACCGTTCGTCGAGCAGAGAAAAGAATCTGTGCGATGGTTGGGGAAGCTTTTTGCGGTGGTACCGCGCTATGAGGCCTGCCATTACGCGGCGGCGGGTGCTCATCGGGAGAGCCCGCGACCGGATTATGATGTTCCTCGACGTCTTGTGGTGTTCCTTTCTGCCGTTGTGCCAGCCTATGTCGTGAAGTAAAGCCGCGGCTTCCAAAAGCTCGCGGTCCGAAGCGTCAAGATTGTGCAGGGAAGCTAACTGGTCAAACAGTGACACCGACAACTTTGCCACTTGCAAAGCGTGTTTCTCATCGCCGCCTCTGTGGCTGCGAATCAGCTTCAGCGCGGATTCGCGGAGATTTTTGTTAACAGATTTTTCCATAGTTTTCCTTTCTTTTGGGCCTGCCATGAAACAAGGAACGTTCTAAAGGCAAGCTCGCGTTTAACCGCGCACCGCTTGTTAATTATCGCGGCGGCGGCCGAAAGAGTTTTATTTCTTTTGAAACGGTTTTTCATTAGATAAGCATGCCAAACGTCCATTTCATGCAGATCGCCCAGCGGGTCCTGAATAGACTGCGCTTCAGAAGCTGCGCTCGCAACAGCTTTACCGAAACAGGGCGCAGCGATCTCCAGCGCGTAACGAAGTTTTTTTGACGCTATCCGCATGCGGTGGAGGCCGTCGGAGTCTGAAGGGTCTATTGGTTTAGGAACGCGGGATAAGAAGTTTATGATATATGTCGCGAGCAGAGCGCTGATGTAGTTAATGCCTTCCGGTCCATGTCCTGCCGGCGCGAGCAGCGAGTATTTTACCGAGTTTGCGGACAATCTTTCTCTGTTTTTGCTTTCGGAGAAGACTGACGGTGTTACGTAACGCTTTGGCGCGTTTCTTTTTTAATGAATTAGCGATCAAAGCCATACCCTTACGCGATGTTGAGCCAGCGATTTTATACTTGGCCTCCGAGATGAAAGCTGTCTGGACATCCAGCTCGCGGACTGCCCCCAGCGCATGCCCGACAGTGCGAAAATAGTCGTAGTATTTATCTGTAGATAGTTCAGGCTCAAGGTAAGAGAGCATATGAAGTGCGACTCGAAGCCGGCGTGATGCGACGCGCATCCGGTGAAGGGCCTCTCGGGACTCTCCCCGGACAGTTTCAGGGTATTCATCGGAGAAAGATTTTAGGCAGCCGGCAGCGGCGTCCGCTACGCAGCGGCGTTCAGCGGCCGCTTTCAGAGCTGTAGTACGAAAGCAGGAATTCCTGCGCGTTATGTATTTTTGTGTCATTGGTGGGCCTGATATAAGTTTTGTTAGCGGTCAATATCCGTGTTTTTGCCGTGTCTTTCCAGTATTCTTCAAGTATGAACTTCAGGTGTTCTTTGATCTCCTGCTTGTTGATCTCGAACCCTATCTCTATCCTGCGGTCGAAATTACGGGTCATCCAGTCGGAAGAAGCAAGGAAAACGCGGTAATCGGAGTTGTTGTTAAACAGGAAAACTCGCGAGTGCTCTAAAAAACGGCCGACGATGCTCCGCACTTCAATGCTCTCGCTCATGCCTTCAACCCCGGGTATAAGGCTGCATATCCCGCGCACTATAAGCTGTATCTTCACGCCGGCTTTCGACGCCTGGTAAAGTTTTTCTATCATCTGTGTGTCTTCAAGAGAGTTCATCTTCGCGAAAATAGAACCGTTCTTGTATTTCTTGTGGAACTCGATCTCCTTGTCCACAAGCTCAAAAAAATGGTTGCGCAGGCTTAGCGGCGCCGTGACGATGCGTTTCCAGCGGGACGGCATGGAATAGCCGGTAATAACGTTGAAAATATCAGAGATGTCCTTAGCTACGTCTTCGTTCGCCGTAAAATAACCGATATCCGTGTATATCTTTGACGTCCGCTCGTTGTAGTTGCCGGTCGAGAGGTGCACATAACGGCGGATCCTGTCCTCTTCTCTCCTGACTATAAGCAGCATCTTCGAGTGCGTTTTCATGCCCGGGACACCGTATATCACGTGGCAACCCGCGGCCTTTAAGGTCCTTGGTCCAGTCGATGTTGCGTTCTTCGTCGAAACGGGCTTTCAGTTCCACAAGCACGGTCACCTGGTTCTTGTTCTTGGCGGCTTCCAGGAGCGCCGCTATTATCGCTGAATCATCGTTGGTGCGGTAAAGCGTCATCTTTATGCCCAGCACGTCGCGGTCGACAGCCGCCCGCTGTATGAGGTCTACTGTAAGCTGGAACGATTCGTAGGGCATGTGCAGGATGAAATCACTTTCTTTTATCGAATCGAATATATTTTCAAGTTCTATTTTCTTTGGTAGAAAGCTCTTGTAGCTAAGCTCGGGCTTTAGGTCCTGGCGGGCGAGCGAAAAAAGGTAGGTCAGGTCAAGGGCGCCGTCAATGACGCTTATGAGCTCGCCGGGGAAAGAAAGGCCCTCGCAGATAAGTTCAAGCAGCTGGTCATGGTGCTGTTTCTCAACCTGCAGGCACACTACCTTAGCTTTCGAGCGGTTCTTTATCTCGGCTTCGATAGTTTTTAAAAGGTTAGCGGTGTATTCTTCCTTTATCGAAAGTTCGCTGTCGCGTATTACCCTGAAAATAAAGTTGGCGACTATCTTATAACCGCGGAAAAAACTATCAAGATTGTCACGGATGATGTCGTCAACAAGTATACCGCAGAACTCGTCTTTTTCCGAAGGCAGCCTGAAAAGCCTAGGGACCGAGTGCGGGATAGCTATAAGCGCGAGGTGTACGGCCTCATTGCGGTTAAGATAAACAGCGAAAATATTGGTTTTTGACGGGAGCACTGGAAAAGGGTGCCCCTGGTCGACCGCCATCGGAGTTACAATGGGGAAAAGAGTGGTTTCGAAAAGCCTTTTGGCGGCCTTCTTTTGTTCAGCGTTAAGTTCGCCCGCTTTCAAAAGCTTTATGCCGTTCTTTTTTGCTTCCTTCTCCGAACAGTCATGGTAAACGGAGTAGAGCTTTGTTAAAAGTGTTTCGGTCCTGCCTCGTATAGCGTCATAGAGCTCCTGAGGATAGTAACCGAAGTCGTCCTTACGGTTGTAACCGGCGTCCAACAGCCTTGAGAGGCCTGCCACGCGCACCATAAAGAACTCGTCAAGGTTGTTGGCGAAGATAGCCATGAACTTAAGCCGTTCAAGAAGGGGGTTGGAGGTGTCGGACGCTTCTTCCAGAACACGCTCGTTAAAATCGAGCCAGCTTAAGTCGCGGTGGATGAAGAGTTTCTTTGGGTCGGTTGCTTTTGTTTCGCTCGGTGCCTGTGGCGTCATTTAAGTGTACCTTATTTTGAGGTCTATTTTGCTTCCTGATATTTCTTCAAAAATATCTTTTTTATCCAGGAAGTCAAGCTTCTCGTTGAGGAAATTACCGCTAACGTGCGCCGTCAGCGTGAAATCCTGCGAAGCGGAGCATTTTACGTCAAGTTTCTTGACCTTTTGCTTGTGAGTGCGGTCGAGAGCGTTAGCTATGCGCAGTATAGCGCTAAGCTTCTGCACCAGTATCTGTTTGTCCTGAGGAAGCGAACTGTAAACCAGGTGTGTCGGGGAGGGCACGCCGCGGCGGTGGTAGCGGCCCACGCAGGCTATCACCTTGATCTCGTCCGGCGTAAGGCGGAAAAGATTGAGGTTCGAGATTATATATTCAGTGTGCTTGTGGTGCGCGCGGTTGTAGATGAACCTGCCGATGTCGTGCAGGTAGGCCGCAAGGATCAGGCAAAGCTTGTCCTGCTCGCCCAGCCCCATCACGGCTTTGAAATTCTCAAAAAGGATAGTTGAAAGTTTAGCCACATTCTCAACATGGTTCATATCCATGTCGAACTTCCTGCACAACGCAGTTGCTATGGAGACCAGCTGGTTTGTCTTGTTGTACTGCAGCGTGTTCTCGTAGTCAAGTATAAGGTTAGACACTATGGCTTCGGAAAGCGAAGCTTCAAGTATGTAGAGCTGCTTTTTTTTGCCGAAAGCAGCGAATGTGTTAAGAATAACGGAGTATTCCAGCAGCGTGCCGGCGGTCTCGGCGGGTATCTTGTAATCAGCGGTGATGTCGGACGGGTTTTTGTTCATCAGCGTGTCGAGGAGCTGCTGGGTGTCCTCTTTTTTCAGGGAAAAGAAATTTCCCTGCAGGGGCCTGCCGGGCAGCAGAACGGGCAAATAAGAGGCATTGCCTTCGTCTATAAGGATAACATCGTCTATCTCGAAAGCGCGCATGCTGCTCATGAGGTACTCGAACTCGTTCTCGATATTCTCTGCTATAGCCTCGCAGTTCTCCGCCACGCTGCCGTCCAGCTTGGTCATAAGCTGGTTTAACCGAAGGGTGCCCAGAGGGAGGCCGACGTTGAGCAGCGTGTAGCCGTGGTCAAGTATTGATATGTCTATGCTTCCGGAACCGAGCTCCGCTATAAGAATGTTCTTGTCGTGGATGGGGTAGGTGTCCTTAAGCTTGTGGTAAAGGTAGGAATCCACATAATATATTACGTCGCCGACCGTGAGCACTTCCACCGTGAAACCGGTCTTGCGCAATATCGTGTCTACGAAAATGTCCTTGTTCTCTGCTTCACGCACGGCTGTGGTGGCGATGACCTTGATGTTCTTGACATTATATTCCTTAAGCTTTTCGCCGTACTTTTTTAATATCGTAACTGTGCGGTTGATGGTCTCGTGGGAGATGTGGTCCTTAAAGAAAGTGTCCCGCCCAAGAGGGATAACGTTCTTGAGCGATTCGATCTTTCTTATATCCGAATCGGCTTTTTCCGCTATCAAAAGCTTGATCGAGTAGGTACCTATGTCGATTATGCCTACTATGCTGCCGTCTTTCATAAGCGCCTCTTTAGTGCCGCAGGCTTGAGATTATTGAAATTCATTCTTTTAATATAGCATTTTATGAATAATTTGTTAATTCCGTGTTAATTAAATTTGGTGGCCGCAATAAGCGAAAAATCTTCTTTAACAGAATGCAGCAGAACCGCTTGACTTTGTATTTAAAAAGCTGTAATCTGTTCTTGAAAGACATACAATGAGCTTCCAAATCGTGAGTTGAATCAAGTAGTGTTTTCCTGGGGTACAATAGTATTTTGGCGGAAAATATGAAAAGATACAATTTTGCATCATTATTTAAACGTTGGGCATACCGCTATTCGCATAAGCGGTATTTTTTATTTGTAAGGCGCGAACGAAAGCTGGCTGAAGTATTAAGCACACGGTATAAAGCGGGGAATTATGGACGCAGGCTTTTCAGGAAATCCGACACATCTAAAAACTTCAATTTATGAGCTGGTTTCTCAAGCGCTGGCGCTGATCTTAACAGCCGGCGGGGCCGCCGTGCTGGCAGGCTGGCTCTTTAATGCCGCGCTTTTGCAAAATATCTCTCCTGATCATATCGCTATGAAAGTTAATAGCGCCCTTTCTTTTGTTTTGACCGGCATAGTGTTCCTGATACTGAACAATAAACGCCTTCCAAACGGTCTCAAACTGATGGTAACAAATATTTTAGGGTCAGTTGTCGCCTTAATAGGCTTGTTGACGCTGATCGAATACGCTTTCAGGCTGAACTTGGGCATTGACCAGCTATTGATCAGTGATAAAATATCCCACCTGATAACGGTCAGGCCCGGAAGGATGTCCGCTAACTCGGCATTTAATTTTGTTCTTTTAGGCGCGGCAACGCTGCTGTCGCTGAAAAAAGAAGAGGCGTATATTTACATAGGGCAGTTATCCGCGCTGGCGGCCGGCATAATAGGGCTTTTAGCTTTCGTGGGTTATCTTTACGGCGCGGCTCCTTTGATCCTTGGGTTCAGCTTCAGCGAACCCATGTCCTTTATGTCAACGGTGCTGTTTATGGCCGCTTGTGTGTGTGTTTGTTTCGCAGGATCAAGATCCGGAATAATGAAAACTATATCCAGCGGCAGGACAGGCGGTAAAATGCTGCGCGCTATACTCCCCGTTGTCTTGGTCACTCCATTATTGCTGGGTTTCCTTAAGTTATGGTCACAAAAATTCTTAATACTTAGCAACGAGACCGGTGTCTCATTGGTCGCGGTAATGAACCTGCTGGTCATGCTGGCGATTATTTATATATTCGCGAGGCTGGTAAATATTAAGGAGGAAAACCAGTGGGAAAGTGAGGAGAAGTTCACTACCATTTTTGAAAAGTCAACAGTGGGGATATCGTTGGCGACCATAGATGGTAAAGTACTAAACGTCAATAAAGCGTTCGCGGATATGCTGGGTTACTCGGTTAAAGAAATTATATCGAAAGGTATTTTCGATGTCACTTTACCGGAAGATGCCGAAGAAACAAAACAGTATATAAGCCGTTTGGTGAACAGGGAGATCGAGTCGTGCAGGTATGAAAAAAGGTATGTCCATAAGACTGGGAAAATAATTTATGCCGACCTCAGCTCTACCTTGCTGTTCGATGAACACGGACGGCCGCTGTTCATGGTCACGAGCATATCGGATATCACCGAACGGAAAAGCACTGAAAAAGCCTTGCGTGAAAGCGAAGAAAAATACAAACGGCTGGTAGAAACCACCTACACGGGTTACGTAATTCTTGACGACAAGGGCAATGTCCTGGAGGCCAATAACGAATACCTGCGAATGACCGGCAGAAAAAATATGAAAGACATTGTAGGGCACAATGTGCTGGAATGGACCGCTTCGCACGACCTTGAACATAACGGCAATGAAGTCAAAAGGTGCCTTAACCAGGGTTTTGTGCACGGCCTGGAGATAGACTACGTTTCGCCTGAAGGCGCAGTTACACCGATCGAGATAAATGCGACAGTGTTCCGTACTGAAGGAAAAGACCATATACTTACGCTCTGCCATGACATCACCGGCAGGAAAATGGTCCTTAACGCCCTCAAAGCAAGCGAAGAAAAGTTCCGGAAGGCCTTCGCTACCAGCCCCGACTCTATAAATATCAACAGGTTAAGTGACGGATTGTACGTCAGTATAAATAGCGGTTTTACTAAGATCACAGGCTACACTGAAGGGGATTGTCTGGGCAAAACTTCGCTGGAATTGAACATCTGGGATGACCCGGCAAACAGGAAAAACTTCATAGAAAGCTTAAAACGCGACGGTTATGTTGAGAACTTCGAGGCCCGTTTCCGCGCTAAGGACGGAAGGGTTATCATAGGGCTGATGTCGGGCAGTGTAATAGACCTTAACGGCGTCCCGCATAACCTTAACATTACAAGGGACATAACCGAACGCAAGCGTGTCGAGAACGAGCTTATATTAAGCGAGGCCGAGTGGCGCACGACGTTCGACGCGATATCCGATTCTATATGCCTTATAAGCCTTGAAGGAAGGATATTGCGGCACAATGCCGCCACGGAGACGATGCTGGGAAAAACCTACGACCAGATCATTGGACAATATTGTTTCACGGTTATTCACGGTTCTTCATCGCCTACCGAGAACTGCCCGATAGAGCGGATGAAACGGACAAAACGCCGGGAAAGCATGCAGCTCAAGCTCAACGATAAGTGGTACAATATCATCGCCGACCCTATATTTGACAAGGAAAACAACCTCGCCGGTGCGGTGCACATCGTTCAGGACATAACCGATCGCAAGCGCCTCGAAGAAGAGCTGTCAAACGCAAGGGTAATGCTTGAATCGGCGTTCGAACAATCGCCTATCCCCTTGGTGCTTGTAAGCATGCCGGACGGCGTTGTGCAAATAATGAACCACGCCTGCAGAAGCTATCTTGATACCATTGACGAACCTGATCCGGTAGGGCAAAAGATACTTGATATAAAAACTTCTTTCATCGAATATGACAGCGCAGGGAAACCAATTAAGCCCGGCGTGTTTTCGATCGAGCACGCGCTTAAGGGGCAAAAAGTATTAAACCGGGAAATAAAGATAGAGACCAAAAACGGCACGACGCACTGGGCTCTGGTCAATTCGAGCCCGATCTATGACGCGCAAGGCAAAATGATAGCCGTGTACGTGGTTCTTCTGGATATTACCGAACGTAAACGGATGGAGAGTGAAACGATAAGGACGCAGAAGCTGGACTCGCTTGGAGTGCTCTCAGGAGGCATAGCGCACGACTTCAATAATTTATTGACCGGCATACTGGGCAATATATCCCTTGCCCGCTATTCGCTTAAGCCCGGCGACGGGAACTACGAGCTTCTGGAAGATACGGAAAAAGCGGTAAAGCAGGCAAAGAACCTTACGCTCCAGCTCCTTACTTTCGCCAAAGGCGGCGCGCCGATTAAAAAACTGATATCTCTCGCGCCTATAATCAAAGAATTCTCAACTTTTGCCGTGCACGGCTCTAAAACTGTGTGCCAGTATAACATATCTCCGGATATCTATCCTGTTGAAGCGGACCCCGGCCAGTTAGGGCAGGTAATAAGCAATATAACGATAAACTCTGTTCAGGCGATGCCTAACGGAGGGAAAATATCGATCTCGGCGGAAAACACCGGGCTGCCGGATAACGCGCCGGCAGGCTCAACATCCGGTTCCTATGTCAGGATCGTAATAAAGGATACGGGCCCCGGGATAGCGCCTGATATCATCGATAAGATATTCGACCCTTATTTCACTACCAAAAACAACGGCAGCGGCCTGGGCTTGGCTACTTGTTATTCCATAATAAAGAACCATGGAGGGTTTATAACGGCGGAAGCAGAACCCGGTAAGGGGACATCTATCATAATTTACATACCCGCCGCTAAAGGCGAGTTTATCCCGGTGGAGCGGGCGGGTGAGGCTGAACTGATAAAAGGCAGCGGCAGGGTGCTGATTCTTGACGACGAAGAGATAGTGCGCGTGATGGGGGCAAGGATATTAAAAAAGCTCGGCTTTGCCGTAGAGGCTTTCGCTGAAAGCGGTAAGGCGGTCGAGCGCTACCGCGATACGTGGGGCACTGGCGACGCTTTCGACATTGTTATCCTCGACCTGACTATACCAGGCCACTTGAACGGCAAAGAAGTGCTGACCCGTATGAAAGCGGTCAACCCGAACGTAAAAGCGATAGTCTCAAGCGGTTACTCGGCCGACCCTATCGTCGCTAACTACAAAGAGCATGGGTTCTCCGCGGCATTGCCAAAGCCTTACAGCGTTCAGGACATGAGCGATGTCTTGAGAACCTTCATGTTGAAGAAATGATCCTCTAACTTAAATTTGACATAAAGTGATGATTTTGTTAACATCATGTTAGATTCAAGACAATTGACCGTTTTAGGGGACTTATTTTGAACCGCCTTGGGACCCATCCTGAGAAAAACATTATTTCCAGCCTAAAACTATTACGCAATTTCTTCTCATTCCCAACGATCTTCATATTTTCAATTCCGGCCTTTTCACAAACCTTTATTAATCCACGCCATATACACGCGGCTGAACAAAACAAAATAAATACATTCATTTCTGATTTGTTTAAACGGTAAATTACAAAACAAACCCGGAAAAATGCTATATTAATATAGTTATGTTAAAAAGCGCAAACACATAACTATTTAAATTCTATATTGGGATAGAAATTTGAAAATAGCGTACATCGTAAGGCACTATAATAAGCGCGGGGGGATCTCCCGTTACGTCGCGGAACTAGCGGAATGGTTCGCTAAGGACAACGAGGTCCACGTCTTCACGGCGGACTGGGACGATATAAACCCCGCCGTTAAAACAATACAGTTCCACAAAGTCCCCATAACAAGCTTCAAATTCCTCACCAAAAGAAAAAAATTCGCGCTTAACCTTTTGTTTGAAGTTTCCAGCTTTAATAGAAATTCCAGGAATATGGTTAAAAAAGACGGGTACGACATAATTCATACCCAGGGCGATTATTCGGGCCACTGCGATGTGTACACGGCGGGGAGCTGCCACCGCGCGTGGCTCAAGCTTGCCCGTGCACAGTCGAAAGGTTTTATAGACAGGATGAAGAAGTCAACGTTCAATCCCTTGCATAGAATAATCCTCGGCCCTGAAGACCACTCGATAAAGACCTGCCTGAGACTGATATCGGTTTCAAAAGGCGTGAAAGAAGAAATACTGGCAAATTATAAAGTACCGGGTATCAAGATAGTCGCACTACCGAATGGCGTCGACACAAAAATGTTTAACCCGGCTAAAAAAGCATTGTTCGGGACCGATATCAGAAAGAAATACGGCTTTAGCGATGATGACCTCGTGATGATATTTCCGGCCCACCAGTTCGAGCGTAAAGGGCTCGGGAACATCCTAAAAGCGATGAGCAAGATAGGCGACAAAAAAATACGCCTGCTGGTAGTCGGCAGAGACTCTTCTTCCGCGTACGATACTATGGCAAAAGAGCTCGGGGTCGATAAGCAGATAACTTTCGCCGGCGAAACACAATTTATCGAGCGCCTGTACGCCGCGAGCGACCTGATGGTATTCCCGACCGTGTACGAACCGTTCGGCATGGTCATAACAGAAGCAATGGCATCGGGCCTGCCCGTGATAGTCAGCAAAACAGCCGGAGCTGCTGAACTGATGACAAACTGGGAAGACGGCATCCTGCTTAAAGACCATTCAAACGTTAACGAGATCGCCAACGCGATACTATATTGCAAAAACTTTCCGTCCTCGATGGCCAAAATGGGAAAAAAGGCCCGGCAAACAGCCGAAAAATACACCTGGAACTACGTGGCGGAGAAAACGAACATTATTTATAAACAGGTCTTTAAAGAAAAATATTTATAGTGTAATAGCGGCGTACTATGAAATGCAGAATATGCGGCAACGAAAATGACAATAAGGAAATAAGTGTCCTCGAGATGATGATCGGAACAAGGGACAGCTTCAAGTATTTTCAATGTTCTTCGTGCGGCTGTTTGCAAATAAGTGAGATCCCCGAGAATATCGCAAGCTATTACCCAAGCAATTACTACAGCCTTGCAAACCAGTCATCCAGTTTTTTAGAGAACGAGAAAACCAGGTTCGCGGTCCGTAACAAAAGCGGCTTAATAGGCAGGCTGTTATATTCCTACAAACCTGACCAGTCATTAAGGGCGTTGTCACAGGTCCGCTTAACCAATAAGTCAAGTATTTTAGATGTCGGCTGCGGCAGCGGGCATTTATTGCGGTGCCTGAAAAACATAGGCTTCAGCAACCTTGCGGGTGTGGACCCGTTTATCAAAGAAGACATCGATTATCCGGGCAGCCTTAATATCAGGAAGATGAGCATATTCGAGTTGAACCCGAGATGGAAATGGGACCTGATAATTCTCAGCCATTCCCTCGAGCACATGTGGGAACAAAAACCTACCATGGAAATGATATCCCGGTTGCTGCATCCAAACGGCGTTTGCGTTATCAGGATACCTCTGGCCGATTCATGGGCTTACGAATACTACGGCGTAAACTGGTGCGCGATAGACGCCCCAAGGCATTATTACATCCACACGGTAAAAAGCCTTGAACTGCTGGCGCAAAAAGCGGGGTTGAAAGTCCGTAACTACACATATGATTCCTACGAGCTCCAATTCATAGGCAGCGAAAAATACAAAAAAGGCCAAACCCTCGATTCCATAACCACAAACAGCCGTCTCACCAAGCTGTTAAATTACCCCAAAAAATTCTATTACCGCTACAAAGCCTCCCAGTTGAACAAAAATAACGCCGGCGACCAGGCAGCATTTTATCTTGTGAAAGTATAAGTCAGGCTTGAATCATTATCTCGCGATTTAAAGATATTAAACAAATTTGACAGAGGTTGTAATATTTGTTATTATTTTTCGTAATAAATGAAGAATAACGTCGGTATTTTATTATTAGTACGCACAAGGAGCCGAAAGAAACGTCTTTATTTACCTCATGCATTGCGGCAAATGATTAGGCCTGATCGCATGATAAGTACGACGGAAATACGCTCTGTAATAGAGCACGGTGAGCTAATAGAAGATTATCCTGAAGATAGCCGCGGTCATAGCTGCTTAGTTTTAGGTAAAGGTAACGGAGGACGTCCTATTCATGTTGTATGTTCGCCCAAAGGCGATTATGTAGCTATTATTACGGCATATATACCTGACAAAAAAGAAATGGGCAAATAATTTCAAATTGAGGGTGAAAAGATGAAATGCATGTATTGCAGCGGAAAAATGAAAAAAGGTGTAACAACTCTTCATATTGATAAAGAAGGATGCCATGTAACTCTTGATAGTGCTCCTGCGTATGTCTGTGAACAGTGCGGCGAGACTTACTTTGAAGAAAAAGAAGTCGATGCAATCGAAGAGTTGGTAAAAACCGTCGCACAGCAAGCACACAAATTAGCTTTGTCAGCATGATTGGGTTAATCCGAAAATTATAATCTGGGTAATCTTTCTAAAAACTGTGTAATCTGTGATTGCTGAGGTTTATCAATAATCTATTGTTTGACAGAAGTTATAGGTTTTGATATTATTTATACGCTAACCAGTAATTAAGGGATTTGGGAGAGGATACCTTGAAGTGTCTGGAGCAGGGATCGGGGAACATTCCAAATATAGCATTTCAATATAAAAACGATGGGCATAAAGCCGCATCGTTTTTTTATTTTTCTAAATAAAATCAACGTCTAAAGTAGTTAAAATATGTTGGCAATTTAGTATTGATATTCTTGAAAAATAACCATTTATACAAGACTTACACAATTATCACACTATAGTAACAATAAACCGCGCAATCAGAACATATTCAATCACAGGAAGGGTTGAAATGAGATGGAAGAAAGCGGCTTTGCTGTGATTGACATTTTTTCGAAGTACGGGAATTTATGCAGTCAAAAAATTGTTTATGATTTGCCAAAGGGCGATAATGAAGTGGCAAAATGATGTGTAACATCACTTATCCTTGCATCATCAAGAAAAGTAACCTGACAGAGAAGAAAAGGGCAAATGCAGAATACTGATAATCAAATAATTCGGTTAATATTATCGCCAAAACCTGGTGTCATACTCGCGAAAGCGGGTATCCAGAAGTTAAAATTATTGTTGGAATGGATTCCTGTTTTCACAGGAATGACAGCAATAGCTATAGTTGTTTTATTCTTTACATTCAGCCCGGCTTTTACGGCTGGCATCGCGGAAAATTTCCTTTCTCATGGCCCTTCGGTTGCTTCTTACGGCAGGGGCGAGACGGCAACTTCGATATTTGAAGACAATTCTTCTGTATTTTATAACCCTTCATTGCTTGCAGAGGCAAATAGTAATGGTGTAGTTTTGGCGGAGCACACTCTTTTTGACGGGTCTTCGTACAGTTATGCAGGTTTTAACGGACTGCTGAACAAAGCGCAAGGGTCATTTAGCGCGTCGGCCATAAATCTAAGAAGCGGTGATGTAGAACTCAGAACAGAACATCAATGACGATCCTAGCGTTATCAACACAAATCAGTGGGCTTACTATTTAAGTTATGCGAAACATTTTGACACACTAATCGGGCTGAATATTGGTCTCAACATCAAGTACATTTATTACGATATGTATAAATACACTGGCGGCGGAGCGGGCGTCGATATTGGTTTATCTAAGGAATTTAGTGGCCCTGTAGTATTTGGGAATAAGAGCCAGATGGCGGCGGGCCTGAGCGCGTTAAATATTGTTCCGCCCAGCATAACTTTGATCTCTGACGCGGAAACCCTTGGAACGGTCTACCGGTTAGGAGCAGTATTTTCAGTGCCCACATTGTACAGGACAGTCTCTCACGATACGGTTTCATTATTCCTGGACGCTAACCTGCAGGAAAGTGTGCTAAATCCGGCTTTTGGGGCTGAGTATACCTTTGTTCAGAAGTATATCTTAAGGGCGGGATATTATGGGGATAATCCAACCGCTGGCGCGGGTTTGAAGCTTAAAGATTTTAAAGTTGATTATGCCATTGATTTTGGCGATCTGGCAATTATGAATAGGTTTTCAATCGGATACAGCTGGAATTGCGGAAAAACCAAGAGTGAAGGAGCCAAATACCACAAGTCTGTGACAAGAGATACTTTAATGGAAGAAGCGCAGATTGCTTTGAAGAACAAAGAGATTAATAACGAAAAAATAGATAAAGTAGTTGAACCGTTATTTAAATCAGCGTTGAAAGATTATAATAAAACACGCTACCTGCTTGCGGCAGATAAGTTCAGGGATATCATGCTTAAATACCCGCAATACGAAAACGCATGGTTATACTACCAGAAAATTACAGATGAAATGAATGAGTCTTCGCAACTTGCGCTGGATTCGGATTTTGAAAAGGTTTCTTACGCGAAGGGCTATGTGGATTATCGCGGACAGAAGTATAACGATGCGGTTAATGAATGGGAAAAAGTTTTGCAGATGAATGCCAAAAGAGAAGAACTAGCCCAGTATGTTTCTAAAGTTAAAGTGTACCTTAAAGACATAGAGCGCATTAAGAATGAAAAGGAGATTGAGGATCGCGTTTCAAAAGTATTCGATGAAGGAAAATCAAGTTTTGACGCCAAAAAATGGATAGTCTGTATAAAAACAATGGAAAAAGCACAGGATATCTGCAAGACGGAACCGTTCTCGGCGGCATGCGAATGGAATTCAAAGGCGCAGACATTTATAGATAACTCCATAAGCGAGCTTTCAAAAATAGCATATGCAAAATCAGTGCCGAAAGTTAGTGTTAAACAGGATAAACAACCAGAACCCGAAATCGATGCTCAGGCAGCGGATAAAAAATATAACGAAGGTCTTGTGCTCTATGCCCAGGGTAAAACTGAGGACGCTATCAGGACGTGGGAAATTGCTGTAAGGCTAAACCCGAACCATGAAAAAGCAGGCAAGGCTATAGTAAAAGCAAAGGAAGAGCTTGAAGTAAATAAGAAGAAGTAAGGCATTGTCATTTCGATCCCGCCAAAGACGGGAATAAAATCTTAAGTCAAACAAAAACAAGATCCCACTTCGCCTCTGGCGGATTGAGATGACATCTTAAAACGAAATCAGATATGATATTTTTAAAGTAAATACGCGGAGGCAGCATGAAACAGATTAAAATTGTTTTCTTATTGTTAATCGCGGGAATATTGGGATGTGACAGGAACTCAACTTTTCAGAACACTGTTACTTTTGAAGGGCGTGTTTGGCAAGGAATAATTGACCCAACAACAAAGAACGTCACACCAGTTTCACTGGTTCAAGGAGCTGTTGTTGCCTGCGAAAACTATCCAGGATCGTCAAAGACGGCTAGTGACGGCACCTATTCACTTACTATAACAGCTGT
Organism: Endomicrobiales bacterium; assembly: GCA_963794945.1. GTDB lineage: Bacteria > Elusimicrobiota > Endomicrobiia > Endomicrobiales > CAWCFT01 > CAWCFT01. The sequence continues at coordinate 19,089 of CAWCFT010000009.1, read as the reverse complement.
AAGAGGCTTTGCGGGGATGAATACGGATACATATTCCTTGGTGGCTTCTTATAATGGTTTTGATGAGACATTAACAGCTTTGGGTAAGCCTGGAGACACTATAAAGGTAAAGGATTTTGTTGTATATCAACATACGACTTCTGCGCCACGGAGGATTCATGAATAGATACGTAAAGTATTGTATTTATAATTCATGGTTTGTCGCATGTTTGATGCTACTGTTTTCAAGTTTATCTCTTGCAGCCGAAATGGTTGAAATATCTGTAGAGATAACTGAAATTAACAGCACTAAAGCCAATCAGCTTGGTATTAAGTGGACAGATACAATACAGGCGGGCGAAGTTTCCTGGACAGCCGCAAACAGGACTCCGGCTGCGCTACCCGAGGTGCCTTCAATTATTCAAGTTGGCGATTGGGCAAGGTATACTCCTTTGACAGCGCAGCTGCAGTTGTTGGAACAAAAGGGCGCAGCACAGATCCTTTCGAACCCGAAAATCCTTACAAAAACCGGCACCACTGCCAAAGTGTTGGTAGGAGGCGAAATACCGGTGATAGCTTCAGGAGTTGGCGGCGGTAGCATACAATGGAAAGAGTATGGTATAAAATCCGAAGTTCAGCCGAGAATCCTTCCGGATGACTACATAGACCTTGTTCTCACTACAGAGGTGAGCAGGCTTGATTACGCAAACCAGTCCGGCGGGTACCCCTCTATAGACAAGAGAGAGGCAACTTCAAACATAAAGGTAAAAAGCGGCCAGACAATAACAATTGCCGGCCTTATCGACACTCAAAAGCAAACTAGCTCAAATGGAATACCGCTGCTTTCAGATATTCCGATCATTGGCGGGCTTTTCAGCCAAAAAACGCTTAATGAAACAAAAACAAATGTTCTGATTTTTGTCACACCTAAAATTGTGGAATAGGAGACTGTTAATGATCGACTTTGGCCCGGTGGAAGAGCTGATGAATGACGAATCCGTTTCCGAAGTAATGATTAATGGGAAAGATCATATTTATTTTGAAAAAGGCGGAATGATATCCCGTTTGGACAAACCTTTCCAAGATGATATTCAGATATTCAAGCTTATTGATAACATTCTGAAACCTCTCGGCAAACAGATCACCACTGAAACACCGTATTTTGATGCACGACTTGAAGACGGCTCGCGCGTAAATATAGTTATCCCGCCTGTTTCCATCGTTGGCCCTATGATCACCATAAGGAAGTTTTCCAAGAGAAAACTGCTTGTGGATAGCCTTGTATCCAGAAATTCTCTAAGCGGCAACATGGCTGAATTTTTGAAACTTTGTGTAGAGACCAAACAAAATATAATAGTGTCCGGAGGCACTGGTTCCGGTAAAACTACTCTATTAAACATACTATCATCTTTTATTCCGGAAAACGAAAGGATTATCACTGTTGAAGACACCGCAGAACTCCAGTTAAATCAGGAACACGTTGGGAAACTTGAGGCCAGGCCCGCTGACTCGCAGGGTAAAGGCGCTGTAACGATAAGGCAGCTTTTGATCAACACTCTCCGTATGAGGCCAGATAGAATAATAGTAGGCGAGTGCAGGGGGGGTGAAGCTCTTGATATGCTTCAAGCCATGAATACCGGACATAGCGGCTCAATGACGACCGCACACGCCAATTCTCCGCGCGATTGTTTAAAACGCCTTGAAATAATGGTTATGATGGCTGGTTTTGACCTTCCTGTAAGGGCTATTCGGGAACAGATTGCGTCAGCGGTTGATATCATTGTCCAGGCAACCCGGCTAGGCGACGGCTCAAGAAAAACAGTGAGCATATCCGAAGTAACCGGTATGGAAGGCGATATAATAACGCTTTCGCCTATTTTTGAATTCAAGCAGACTGGAATTGATAAATCAACAGGTAAAATTACGGGTGAGTTCAAAGCCTCACAGGCTGTGCCGGCATTTTTCGAGCAGATCAGAGCTAAGGGGTTAACTGTAAATATGGAACTTTTTAAATGAAGGCGCGCGTTAGAAGATTCATTAAAGATGAAGACGCTCAGGCAATGGTAGAATATGTCTTGCTTCTGTTCATTCTCACGGTAATTTCGTTTGCCGGTTTTAAGATGCTTATTGAAGCGTGGAAGCTAAAATTTAACAGTGTTAAAACCTTGCGCACAGGCCCTTTGGGCATAATGCCGTGACGTAGTTAAAGTATGAATATAATTAAGTCTGTTTTATTTACAGTTATAAGCTTGTTAATATTTAATTTCAGAAATACTTGTTTAGCCGACAAAGGCTGGAACAATGTTTCTGATATTAAGCTGGTTAACTGGATCGAAGGACAGATCAAGACAGCACAGAACTATGCTGAACAAGTTAAACAAGATTTGACAAACGAATATAATGAGATCAATAACAAAATTCAAACAATTGGAAATCAATGTAATGATGATATTGCTCAGCTCAAACAACAAGCTGATGATGTGGTAAAAAACGCCGATAATGAGTTGTCAGGTGTTGAAAACACTGTTCAGGGTTATGTGCAGCAGGCTGATGATCTAAAGAACAATATTGAGTCAAAAGCCACGAATAGTGATACTCAGTTGAAAACCGATGCCAACGCGCTAATAGCGCCTTATCAACAAAGTTTTGCGGATGCGCAGAAAAACCCGCAGAATGCTATAAACGGGTATCAGGAAAATATAAATGATACGGAGGCCCAGGTTACAAAAGAATCACCCGCGCAAAATACCCTGACTCAAGGAAAGCTTACGATTGATCAGTACCAATCAAAAATAGATGCTAGCGAAGCCGGTGTTCAAAGTAAAGTTGACAACATAGAAGACCTGATAGAATCAACGGAAGTTTCGGCCTACAAAGCAATGGATGACTGCCAGAAGCAGATTGATGATGTCAAAACTGATGTCAAAAATGTAGTTGACATCTGCCAGGCCCAGATAAATGAAGTAAAAGTAAATCTTCAGAAAAATGTTGCAGGCATTCAATCGCAAATTGACGCAGTTCAGGCTGAGGTAAAAGCCAAAGTTGACAGCTCAAATTCTAAAATATCTGAAGCTCAGCAAAATCTGGCAAATGATAATGATAACGATACCGTTAAAAAGCTAAATGCCGAAATAACTCGCGAGAAAGACCAGATGAAAGTAGCCATGACTGACGCGAACTCCAAGGTTGATGTTGGGCAGAAAAAGATTAGAGATGCCATGAATTCTTGCAAAGCGAATGTTGAATTGATTCAGTCTAAGATGGACTCGGAACTACAAGCAGCGCATCACAAGATCGATAGCCTTGAAAGTACGATCGATAATACAAAAACGAACCTAAATAATACGGTTGATGGGTACCAGTCGCAAATTAATGAAACAAAGGCGTCAGTAAACAGTTTAGTTGCTGGAGCGTCAAAATCGGTCAATTTATATTCATATAAATCTGCAAAATCAGTATTGCCTTAGGGAGGTAAAATGCAATTAATTAAACAAGTACAATATTTCGTATTAAGTATTTTTTTAGTTTTTGCCATATCCTCATGCGAAAAATGTTCTGCTCTAAGAAGGTTCTTCTCTTCAAAACAGAAAACTGTAAACGGCACGATATTTGAGATAAGCGATGTGAGAATAGGCGCCGGAAAAAATGACATATCGCAAGGAAAGATCGTATTTAATGAAAAAGAGGAGATAATCATTACTTTTGATGTCAGGAATTTTACGACATTATCGGAAAACTGGTTAAACAATAGCGGTGTCACTTATTACTGGCTGCGTGAAGACTTGGTTGTGCGGGATAAAAACGGCGGGATAGTGCTTCTTCATCCCGCTATGATTGATGGCAGGCAACCATTATACGCAAAGCCTCTCAAGTTTAAAAACTCATTTTCTCTTGCAAATATAAATGGGGTAAAGCCTGGTAGGTACACAATATCCCTATTAGTAACGGACTTGATAGGTTTTAAAACAACCACAACAACTATTCCTGTAAAAATACAATAATGATATCAAAACAAAATATATCGTTCATAAACAACAGAGGGCAGGCGATGATTGAAACATTGATTTCAACCGTTTGTCTTGTTATTATTACTTTCGCCGCATTACAGCTTGTGATAATGGTTGTAAACGACCTAGCCATGAACGAAGCATCTTTCGCGATATCACGCGTAGCCGTAGTATCTAAAGAAATAGACGTTAAACAAAATACTTTCACAGCATCAGGTATAGTTCTTGTGCCTCAAACTAACCTCAATAATATGAACTTCGCGGCATATGACGTGCCTGTTGATGGAAAACAAATACCCGGAAGTCACTCCGGAACTGCTGTGCAAATATATAACTCTACAGTAAAGTATATCCAAAGCGTGATGTTTGGCTCTCTTTTCAGTGGCCAGCAAATTATGTCCATAGGAAATACAAATGTTCTTAAATGTGCTGCTCGCGCGAGAATGGTTAAATCTCCTGATGAAGACTATTATGATAAAGCATACAATGGCGCTCAAAATTTCCAATAAAATTAGATCATCCAAAGGCCAGGCAATGCCCTACATGCTTGTAATGATGGTGGTGCTAGTTATTTCATGGGCGATGATGCTAAATATCGCCAAACTTCTAACAGACAGGATGATTCTTCAAAACGCCGCCGATAACGCTGCGCTGTCGGTTGCCACGGCTAAAGCGAGGCTTTTAAATAGGCTCGGGGAGTTAAATTATATGATAGGTTGTACGCTTTACGGAACGGAAGATGGACTAAATTATAGCTATTTTGGAGCTACTGGCGGAACATGGGGCTTGTGTGCGCAAATAGGGCCTGCAAATTTTCAATTTTTGACTGACACACAGAAATGTGTGGGATGTACCCTGGACGCGTTTCATGGTGGTTGCCCAGGCACTGATAATTGCTTACCTACAGCACCGTTTCAAAGCTGGGATGCAATAAGTTCAATTCGCGCACTGGTGATTGGAGATAAAACGGCCCAGGATATTTTACAGTTGCAGTTTGTATCTGAGTTTCCTCCAATTCCAGTAAATACGGCTATGTTTAACATAGCCCAAGGCCAGGAAGTAAACGCAACCAATAATAACTCAGTCGTCGATTATGTACAAATCCTTAATCCCGAAAGTGTATTATTACTGGACATATGCAGGAATAGCAACGGAGTGAATTACTGTAAGACGGACAGCTTTTGCACAAGCATACCCCCAAATCCTATTGTCCCAACAGGGGTTCATACACATATATTTTGGACAGATAACTGGAAACAAGACAAGGATTCATGGCTTTATGTTGATAAAGATAAATTTTACAAAAATCTGATTATTACCGTCATGGCGGTCAAGAAGGGAAATTCTTCTTCAAATAAAGGCTATCCGATATTCGGAGACTGGCTTGGTATACAATGGCCTGATACGTATGCGATAGCTACGGCAGGTATATATAATAGAGGTGGGCCCATGTTCCCAGTTGAAAAAAAGGGAAATCCTTCCGACAATATTTCGCCAGTGATAAAGGCATTTAAAGATGCCAGAAACGGAGGCTGGGACGTGCATTTGGTGCGAACAAAAAGTATTGCTGGTATACCTTTGCCTTTAGACATTCCAGTTATTCAGCATTGAAAGGCCTTTTTATGAAACAGATTACTTTTTCTAAACTGAGATTATTCAAAAATCAGCTAACGTGTCATTATGGCAGAATCAATGAACACAAAAGTTTTAATAATTGCGGACAGGCATTAGTTGAGAACGTTTTACTAATCCCGATAGTAACAATCGTTATCGTAATGCTGTTCTGGTTTGGCTGCATAGTTCTAACAAAACAGCAATTGGTAATGGCGGCGAGATATGGCACGGATCTAATTCTTTATACGAACTTGACTAAAGATCAAATTAAAGCTGAGATACAAGATTATCTTTGCGGCAAAGATGTTCAAGGAAGAAAACTGGACGCATCAAAATTAGTATTAACAAATGACAATATAGTTATTAATAAATGTGCTAAAGTCAATTCATTCAATGCAGTGCAAAGGGGTATGGATTTGACTACATCTTATGTTCAAATCTATTACCAATTTGAAACCCCAGCGCTTTTTTCAGCTTGGAACAGCTATATAGGAGGGAGTAATATCATAAAAAAACTGCGTATCGGCGCGCGTTCCGAAGTGCTGGCTGGAACCGGCTGCCAAGGGGATAATTGAAACAATTTTAGGCAATAATGCTAAGAATAGTTTGAATTATTAACCAAATTTGACATTTGTTTGGTAGATTGAGTAAAATTACTCAATACATAAATATATAGTTCATTGACAAATTTCAATTAAAAGGAGGTGAATGACATGATTAAACAGTTTTTGAATGATGAAAGCGGGCAAGGAATGACGGAGTATATTCTTATTGTTGCTTTAATAGCAGTTGCCGCGATAGTTGTCGTGAAGGCGTTTGGAACACAGATCGTTGGTCTTTTCACTAAATCCAGCAGCAAAATAAGCAGCCAGACCAGTAGTGCATTTAACTAATTACAGTTTCCTGTTCCTGCCATACCGATAATAAATACCGGTATGGCAGGAAAACAACGTATTACAAAAAGTAATCTTTCATCTTGCGGAGGCTAAATGAAGAAGCCACTTCTTTTTGCGGCAATGTTTGGCATTATGGCCGCGCTTTTTGCGACGCTGTATCTTAACTCCCTAGAAACTACTTATAAACAAGGAGCCCAGAAAGTTAAAGTTTTGGTGGCTAAAGATTATATAGACCAGGGGACACTGCTTGATGAAAGCGCAGTTGAAGAAAAGCTCGTTCCTAAAGAATACATACAGCCAAAAGCAATCAGTCAGGTAAAAGAGTTGTTCAGTTCGGATGGCAAGAAAATATACATGGCAATTGTTCCATTCGAGGCAGGTGAGCAGATAACGGCTACAAAGCTTTCACTGCTTGGAATCGATACCGGCATGTCTCGCAGTCATACCTTCGCAAAAACGCTCATTAACGTTGTCACTTGATTCGTCAATAATATCGGGAATAATTAAGCCTGGGAACAGGGTTGATATAATAGGTATATTGCAATATGAGGATTCAAAAGGCCAAATGCAGGAATCCGCGTTTACAATACTCCAGAACATTCTTGTTCTTTCAACAGGTAACAGTATGCTAGGCGCCGCCGCTCCGGTGGCTAAATCATCAGGGAAGTCTGACCTGAAAGCTATGGTGCAGGAAACGGCAGGGTCGGGAAGTGTGCCGGTCTCAGTTGCCGTATCTCCTAAAGAAGCTGAAGCTCTAGCGCTGGTCGCTGAAAAGGGCACTGTGAAAATATCGCTGAGGCCCATAGGTGACGATACAATCGTTGAAAGCCAGGGAACAAGCATGAAGGATTTCTCTAAAGAAATAACACAAACCTCTAAGAACACTGGTGCGCCCCAGATTTCGGTAGAAAAGGCAAAGGAAATCCAGAAAAACCAGAAAGAAGTATTGGAGCTATTAAAAAAATATAAGAAGTGAGGCGAGAAATTATGGGGAAGGTTATTTCGATATATGAAACAAGCGGGTGCCCCGGCAGGAATATTCTTGGGCTTAATCTCGCCCTGGCACTTTCAAGCCAGCAAAAAGATAAAACTGCTTTTATCGATCTAAGCTTTTCAGGAACCTGCACAGTCGAAACCATCTTGAGTTTTAAACCCGGAAAAACAGCTGAATCACTTGTCTCTATGCTGCCGAACATTGACTCAGCGCTTCTGAAGGGGTTCCTGCCTGAATATAAAACTTCAGTTGCCGTGCTAGAAGGTATTTCCAGTGAATCAAAGACGCGCGTTGCCCCAGATTCATTAGGCGAGGCTATAAAGATCGTCTCGTCAAATTATCCCTACACTATCATCAGTCTGCCTGAAGACCGTGATGAGTATTTGACTACGCTAATTAATGTTTCGGACCTGGTTATACTTTCAGTGATGCCGCACGTTATATCTTTAAAAGAGGCGGCTGAATTTATTGACAATGTTAAAAGCCTGCATTTTCCCTTAAGTATAATTAAAGTGCTGGTTAACAGTATAGATTCGAAATATTCACTTGACAATAAGAAGATCGAGAGTTACCTTTCAATAGGCGCTTTTGCCGAAATACCTTTCGATCCCGATTCTAATGTTACATACATAAACGGCGGAACACCTGCAGTATTATCTGACCCTACAGGCATTTTTTCAAACAAAGTTAAATCGTTAGCAAAACAACTTGTAGATCCTATCCTTTACGAAACTACCAAAAGCTCTGCCAGCGCGCCTGCCTCCTCTACTACTGAGTTGTCGGTTGATCCACAGGCAAAGGCAATCGAAGATAAAAAGAAAAGAACTGACCTGAAGAAAAAACTGCATAAACAGCTTATTGCTGAATTGAACGCAAAAAGAATCAACTTAAAAGACTTTTCAGAGTCGGCAGAGAAAACACAAGAGATCCGCGAGCTTTCGCGAAAAATAATCCAAGGCCAGATAGCTAGCGAGGAAACCGAATTTACCAGGGAAGAACGCGCGGCTATTGTAGACGAGATGCTTGACGAGGTGCTGGGCCTGGGTTGTATAGAAGTTCTATTGAAAGATCCAGACATAACCGAGATTATGGTTAACGGGCCCTACGATATTTATATTGAGAAAAAAGGGAGACTGACTCTTTCAGATTTGAGCTTTACATCCACCGAACAGCTCATGAATGTAATTGACCGAATAGTTTCGCCATTGGGCCGTAGGATAGATGAATCGTCGCCGCTGGTTGATGCGCGCCTTGCTGACGGTTCCCGCGTTAACGCTATTATTCCGCCCCTTTCGCTTGTGGGACCGTCCATTACCATCAGGAAGTTCTCGAAAAAGAAGCTAGACGCTGAAGACTTAATTAAATTCGGTGCTATGACAAAGCAAATGGCTGAGTTTTTAAGGGTTTGCGTGCAGCTTAGAAAGAATATTGTTGTTTCCGGCGGAACTGGCTCGGGCAAAACCACTCTATTGAATGTTGTTTCGTCGTTCATACCGGAAGATGAAAGGATATTAACGATTGAAGACTCGGCCGAACTTAAGCTACCCCAGAAACATGTAGTAAGGCTTGAATCACGCCCGTCATCAATAGAAGGGACTGGAGAAATAAGCATCAGGCGCCTGGTTATAAACGCCCTGCGCATGCGGCCTGACAGGATAGTAGTAGGCGAGTGCCGCGGGGGTGAAACTCTTGACATGCTTCAGGCAATGAATACCGGTCATGACGGCTCGCTGACCACTATACACTCAAACTCGCCAAAAGACGGGATTTCGCGCATAGCCACAATGGTAATGATGGCCGGAATGGACCTTCCGGAAAAAGCGATACGCGAACAGATAGCCTCCGCTGTTCATATCATTGTGCAGCTGTCAAGGATAAGCGATGGGTCGAGAAAAGTTGTCGAAATCACAGAGATAACCGGTATCAAAGAAGATGTTGTTGGGCTTGTGCCTATATTTAAGTACGAACAAACGGGCACAGAAGACGGGAAGGTTATAGGGAGATATATTTCAACCGGGAACAAACCATCATTTATTAACGAGATCGACACGCATGGGCTCGTTATAGATAAAAATATATTCAACAATGGAGAGCTGTTGTGATACTGGTAACCAAATACGCGGCAATTATATCTACAGGGGCATTATCGCTGGCATTATTTTACTCCATAATATCCGTGATATTAAACAAACTTAACAAAACAGATATCATAGTGAATGTAAACAACGGCGGTGGGGCTGAAACTAAAACTCAAAAAGAAGATATTCTGAAGAAGGTAGTAAAGGCGCTTTCGGAAAATCCGTATTCCAGAGCATCGCAAAAAATAAAGATGATCATGGCCGTCATATCATTGCTGATCGTTTTTGCATTGACCAATAATATTCTGTTCAGCCTGGTCGCCGGAGCGGGCTTGTTCTACGGTGTAGGTTCGTATTTTGCAAAGCAGATCAAAGATAAGATGGGTGTGTTTAACGACCAACTTATAGAAGCTTTGGGAATGATCACAAATTCGGTCAGGGCCGGCCAGTCTTTTTCGCAGGCCCTTGAAAACCTTGTTAAGGATTCAAAACCTCCATTGTCAACAGAATTCGAACTCGCGCTAAAAAAAATAAAACTTGGCACTCCGGTGGGAGACGCCCTAATGGAGATGTCGGATAAAATTCCAAGCAACGATCTGCGTATAACGGTTCTGTCTATCAACCTGGCGCGGGAAAGCGGCGGTAACATGGGCGAGATCCTCTCAAGGATAGCGGAAACAATGCGGGAGAGGAAAAAGATAAATGGTAAAATAGCCGCGCTTACAGCCCAGGGCAAGGTGTCGGGAATTGTGATGGGTTTTGTACCGTTCATACTTCTTGGTGTTCTTTACTTTATACAGCCGAGCATGATGGGTTTGCTGTTCAATACATTCCTTGGCAATATTATGCTTTGTCTTGTTATAGTGATGGTTACTGTGGGCATGATAGTGATCAACAAAATTGTAAGTATAGATGTTTGAACCGGAGAAATGATGCAGATAATACTTATCGGGCTCTTAATAGGTGTTTCATGCAGTTCTGGTGATCTACCAGTTAATGAGCTTCTTGAAAAGAATTGAACTGGAAAAAAAGTTCAAGGAAAAGATTGACGGCCTGGGCACTGGCGTAGGGAATATTAAACTTAAAGGAATTACAGGACAACTATTGTTTATTTCAGAAAAGCTGGGGGAATTTGTAAAATCAAAAAGAATCAGAAAATATGAACAACTTACAAAAGAGATAAAAAACAACCTTGATATTCTTGGCGAGCCACATAACAAGATGGACCCGTATACATTTATCGGTATTCAATTACTGGTGTCATTAGGCGTAATTATACTCGCGGTAATACTACTTGATCTTTACAATATAATTTTGCTCGCGGCGCTTGGGTTTGGAGGGTTTTATATACCATTGTTTCTCAATAAGGATAAAGTTAAAGCCAGGCACAAGGCAATATTTCGCCAGCTTCCGGATGTCCTTGATATGCTAACGCTTATGATCGAGGCGGGGCTTGATTTCAACTCGTCGCTTGGAAAGATCATAGAATCAGAAAAAGGGCCGTTGATCGATGAGTTTGCTATAGCGCAGCAGGAGGTCAGGCTTGGGAAGGCGCGGGCGGATGCGTTTACAAGCATGATCGAGCGGATAAAGTACGTTCCTTTGAACACTGTTATTAATTCAATTTCGCTTGCGATAAAGACCGGGGGAAGCCTGGCGCCGACTTTGAGGGTGCTTTCGGAGCAGTTTAGGACCGAACGGTCGCAGATGGCGGAGAAGATGGCGGCTGAGGCGCCGATAAAGCTTATGGGGCCGCTGGTGATGCTGATATTTCCTACGATATTCATTATTCTTTTCGGGCCTATTATTTTGAGTTTCATGAACAACGGGTAGAGCGGCTGATAATTGGAAAAATTATCTTAGTAACGGTTGACGGTGGATAAATATTATATTAGAATTTGGCATGCCAAATGAGGGGAATCATATAATATTATGAGCGCACAAGGGTTTGACAGCAAACAGAGTATCGGGGCGGTTTTGGACTCCATGTGCGATGCGGCCCTGGTGATGAAGATGCCCGAGTGCGTTGTGGAGTACGCTAACGCCGCGTTTTTGTCGCTTTTCGGGTATGGCGCGGCTGAGGTGAAAGGCAAGAACCTGAGGCCGCTTTTCATGCGCGATGCGGAGCACGCGGATTTCTGCTCGGCTTTTGGCGTGAGCAAAAGTTTCTCTGGGCGTTACGAGATGCTTTCGAAAAGCGGGGCGAGGATAGTTGCCGAGATATGGTGCTGCCCCACTAACGGGCAGTCTTCCAGCGCTTTTGCGGTTATACGGGATGTGTCGCTGCAAAAGGCCGCGGAAGAAGAAAAGGAAAAGAAACAAATTCAATCGCTCCAGATGTACAAGATGGAGGCGATAGGCCGGTTCACCTCCGGTATAGCGCACGACTTCAACAACCTGCTGACGGCGATACAGGGTTTTTCAAGGCTTGCCATGGGCCGCGTGAAGGAAGGCGACCCCATGCGCAGCGACCTTGAAGAGATATACAACGCGGCCGAGCGCACGGGTTACCTGACCAGGCAGCTGCTTTTCTTCAGCCTCAAAAAGCCAATGAAGAGCAGGCTTTTCCTTGTCAACTACACTTTAAAGAACATGCAGACCATCATGAAGTGGATGGTGGGCGAGAACATAAATATTTCTATTGATGCCGCGCCGGACCTGCGCCCGGTGTTCGGCGACGAGATAAAGATAGAGCAGGTTTTCATTAACATGCTGCTAAACGCCAGGGACGCTATGCCAAAGGGCGGCAATGTGACGATCAAGGCCGAGAACGTTGAGACCACGCAGAGCTATGTGGATTCTTTAAATGAAGCGAAACTTGGGAAATTCATTTGCGTAACCATCAGCGACACGGGCGCGGGTATGGAAAAAGAAACGCTTGAGCACGTATTTGAACCGTTCTTTACCACTAAAGAGGCGAAAAAAGGCATGGGCCTGGGGCTTTACACGGCTTACGGGATAATTAAGCAGCACGGCGGGTGGATAGATTATGACAGCACGCCCGGCAAGGGCACGGTGTTCAAAACATATCTGCCGCTGCCGGAAGAAGGCCAGAAAAAAGTTGATGAAATGCCCGTTGTGCTACAGGATTACCACGGAGACGGGAAAAAAGTTTTAATAATCGAAGACGACGACATGGTGAGAAAATTCGCTTCGGAAGCCCTCTCGATGTACGGCTATAAGGTAACGGTAGCGAAGAACGGGCAGCAGGGCATAGAAGTGTTCAAGGCTGGAGAGGGGAATTATGACCTGGTGCTTATAGATGTCATCCTTGGCGACATGACCGGCCTTGATGTGGCCGCGGCTATTGAGAAAGATAAGCCCGGCCTGAACATACTTATGTCCAGCGGTTACACCGACAACAAGTCCGAGGTAGCGGCCACAAAAGAGAAAGGCTACAGTTTCCTCAGCAAACCCTACTCGATAGAACACCTTCTGCAGCACGTGAAAGAAAAAATAATCAAACATGGCTGATACCTTCCGCTTCGCCCCGAAAATCACCAACACGCCGAAAGCCGGCGTGAAGACGAAGCTCGCCGGCAGGATAAAACTGTCGGAATTCTTTGAGCTCGACGAAAAGGCCTTCCGTGAAAAAATATCTTCGCATGAATCCCACCCGCTGTTTTTAAAACTATTTTCTCCGGGGCCGGGGAAAGAGAGGGCCATAACTTACGCGAGGCCTCACAGGCTGAAGCTGTTCTGACCGCATGCTTGAGTTCAAGGAAGGCATCTCGGCGCCGGCCGGCGGAACGGCAGATGTCGAGCTGATGTTGTCGAAAAGGGAAAGAGCGGCGCGGCTGTAAAAAAGATAGGCGAAGAGAATTTCAAAAAATATTTCCTGTTTAACGAAGCCGGGATAGACCCTGAAGATATCGCGCGGGCTTGCGGTATAGGCGCGGAAGGCGTAAGTGATATACTTGAGCTGGTAAACGACATCTCGGCCAGCGAAGAATTTTACGGCGGGAGTTCAGTGGCGCCCGGCGGCGGGATAAACTACAGCGCCGTCGCATGGATAGAGATGGGGGATGACGGAAAACTGAACGCCGTGTACCGCCACGCGCACCTCGCAAAAGGCAGGTACTCGATAGACTATGATAAGATAGGCGAGCTTAAAAAAGGCGGGTTTTTCACTAAAGAAGAACTGACGGAACTGGGGCCGCTTATAAAACACCTTGAAGACGTGAACCTTAGAAAAACGGTGCTGCATAAACTGATAGAGAACATTATTGAGTTCCAGAAAGAGTTTTTGTTGACAGGAGACAAGGCGTTGCTTGCCCCGTTAAGCCAGTTGACCGTGGCAAAAAGGATGGAAATTAGCCCGAGCCTGCTAAACAGGGCGCTCTTCGCGAAAAGCCTTATAATACCCGCCGGAAGCGAGGTGCCGCTGAAAGATTTCTTCCCTTCAAAAAAGGACGTTGTTAAATCCTTGCTTGAAAAATTACTTGTTGCGGATAAAAAAGGATTGAAAGATGACGTGTTAAGTAATATAATATTGAACTTACACGGGTTCAGGGTTTCGAGGCACATGGTGCAGATATACAGAAAAGAGCTTGGTTTTCTGCCGGGCGCGAAAAGAAAACGTAAAGGGAAATAATGGATAAGAAGATCAGCGTGCTTGTGGTCGACGATGAAGAGATGATACGGAAGCTCTTCTGCCGCGTTTTTGACGAAGCGGGTTATGACTGCGCCGCCGCGAAGAGCGAACAGGAAGCCTACGAGAGGCTGAAAGCCAAAAAATACCATATAGTTGTGCTCGATATAAGGATGCCCGGTGTAAACGACCTGAGCGTTTTGAAAGCTATTAAAAAAGATTACCCGGAAACAGAAATAGTGATGGTATCGGGGCACGGGACCATGCGCATAGCGCACGAGAGCCTTACGCTCGGCGCCTACGACTACCTTTCAAAGCCAGTGAACATCGACGACCTGCTTGACGTGGTTGACCGCGCGGCAAAATGTTTTAGACAAGGCGGCTCTGAACACAGGCGCCAGCAGGCGGCGGACACGGCCGCGGAGCCGGTTGACGGGCCGACGCTTACGGGAGTCAGCGAGTCGACAAAAGCAGTAATGGCGCTGCTAAAAAAGATATCTCCTACATCGTCCAACGTGCTGATACAGGGCGAAACCGGCTGCGGCAAGGAGCTGGTGGCGAGGTTCATACACAAGAACAGCCAGCGAAGCGCCAAACGTTTTATATCGATAAACTGCCCGGCGCTGCCGGACACACTTTTGGAGAGCGAACTTTTCGGCCACGAGGCCGGGGCTTTCACGGACGCTTCTAAACTTAAACGCGGGTTGCTGGAGATAGCTGACGGCGGCACGCTTTTTTTAGACGAGGTTTCGGACTTAAGCCCGGCCCTGCAGGCGAAACTGCTGAGGACCGTTGAAACAAAGATATTCAGAAGGCTGGGCGGCAACGAGGAAATTAAAGTTGACGTGAGGTTCCTCGCGGCAACGAACAAGAACCTTGGCGACGAGATAAAGGCCGGCCGGTTCAGGGACGACCTGTTCTACAGGCTTGGAGTGATCTCTATAAACATGCCGCCGCTGAGGAAAAGGCGCGAGGACATACCGCTGCTGGTAGACGCTTTCCTTTCTAACATGGGCAGCAAGCAGAAGAAGATATCCCCGCAGGCGCTGGAAATGCTTGAAGAGTACAGCTGGCCCGGAAATGTCAGGCAGCTAAAGAATGTTATAGAGCAGTGTTGCAAGCAAGTAGAAATGTCACCTTTTAAATTAAGTAGAAATGTCATGGTGTCTTTGACAGTAGCGGAATCGTTGATAGTTGTTTAGCAGAGAATACCTGATGCCTCCAAGGATGATTTTTTGATGGGAAATAAGGTTTGGATGTTGAATTAGAGCCTTTTAGGAGTCTTTTGTTGGCGGTGTAAAAGGGTTTGTAGGGTCTTTGAGGCAAAGGTTTGAAGTTGAGGAATTGGTCTTTAAATTTAAGGTGCATAGAGCCGTCGAGCCTTGCCTGGACGATTATTTTGTCTTTAGGGCGAATACGTACTTTTTGCTCTGCGAGGATTTGCAGGTAAAGATTTTGAAAGCGGACGGTAAAGTCATTAGCGAGAATTCTTTCAGTTTGAAGGGATAGAATTTCGTCGAGTTTGTGGGAACGAAGCAGAGGCTTGTGAGCGTTTAGTTTGCGCTTGGGTGAAACAGCGAAACGGGCATTATGTTTGGGGATGTAGATTTTGCGCAGGAAGATGTTGCCTGATTTCATGTCTGAAATGTTTGCCAGGCGAAGCTCTTTGACTAAGCGGTCTTGATGAGTATCAAAAGAGCGTTCGACCCTGCCTTTAGCCTGTGGCGACTGAGCAAAGATGATTTCAATGCCTAGTTCGCCCATAGCGCGAGAATACTGTGTCATGGCCTGTTCGTCCTTGAGCTGTTCTTCAATGGAAGCCTGGCGATTGATTTTGTAGATACCGTCTTTGTCGACATAAAGAGCGATAGGGCGTCCGTGATTAAGAAGATATTGTTTTGTAGTGGACATAAGGTTAAAAGTATTTTCTACAGAGACAAATTCAGCGTAAAGAATACGGCTTGTAGCGTCGTCAATGAAGATCACCAGGGCGCATCTTGGGCCTCGGCCTTCGAACCAGTCGTGATCAGAACCGTCAAGCTGAACCAATTCACCCACACAGGGCCTGCGTTCGCGCCATTGGCGGTGTTTTGTGGCCTGTTTGCGTGGATGCCAGACGTGGGACTTAATCATTGCGGTACGTAGCGAAGAAGTGGAGATATTAATTCCATGAAGTTCCAGTAACTTTTCGTTGGCAAACGACGGGCCGAAGTCGGCGTAACGAGTTTTAACTAAATTTATTGATGTATCTATGACTGCCTGCGTCAGTTTGTTATTCGACGGTTTGCCACGCAGGCGATGAATGATGCCTTTGTTGCCTTCGGCGTTTATGCGCACAAGTAATCGGCCTATGTGCCGTTTTGACAGGTCAAGCTGGCCGGCAGCCTGTTCCCAGGTAAGTTGCTTTTTCATAATAGAATGAATCACTTTTAAACGGTCAATTTCACGGTTGCTCATGGTTAGTCGGACCTCCATTGGATGCCTCCAGTTTATTTGCACAGGAGGTCATTATACACAACCATGACATTTCTACTTAACGCAATGGTGACATTTTAACTTAATTTCGACAGAATGTTATAGAGCAGGTGATAGTTCTTTCAGAAAATGATATAATCTCTCCGGGCGATTTGCCGCATTATATAAAGAACAAGGACATGGAAGCCGAAACGGGCAGTGAACCTGTAAGCGGTACAAAGAATCCCGGGAGCCTTGTGGAAGTTGAAAAAGAGCACATAAAAAAGATATTGGCATCGTCGAACGGCAACCAGACCAAAGCGGCGCGGATACTGGGAATAGCGAGGCGGACGCTGTATCAAAAAATCAAGGAATACGGACTTGATGAATAGGCAAGCTCAATGTTAACCTGCCTGTGGCTAGATGACCAGGCCCAGTACCGCAGGCTAGCAGGCTAAAAAATATTTTTTAAGAAATGAAACTTTTGTGTTTTAAACTGTGTCTAAAAGAAGAGGTCAAATACAAATGAAAATAGCGATAGTAATACGCGAGTACCACAAATTTGGCGGCATTTACCCTGCGCCGCGGAACACGCCGAGAGTTTTTCAAAAGAGCATGAAGTCCACGTCTACACCGCCTCCTGGCAGTGCGATAACCAAACATCGATCATTTTCCATAAGGTCCCGATGCTCAGCTTTAAGTTCCTGAAACGCCACGGCTACGTGGCGCTAAATAACATATTTGAAATTATAACCTTTAACTTTTTTGCGAAGATAATGATAAAATACAAAAATTTCGATATTGTGCATTCGCAAGGGTGTTACACTGGGAAAATAGATATTTTCACTGCGCACAGCTGTCACGCAGAGAGCTTGGAAGTGTTGAAAAAATTCAGGCGAGGGCTTTGGGGAAAACTGAAAAAGACAGCACTAAACCCGCTACACGCGCTTCTTCTTTCAATAGAGAAACATAACGTCAGGCACGCCAAAGCGGTAAGGGCCGTTTCAATCAGGGTAAAAGAAGACATTGTCAAACATTATAATATAGATTCCGCAAAGATAGATGTAATACCGAACGGGGTAGACATTTCAAAGTTCAATCCAGAGGCCAGGATGTTGCAGAGAAAGGCTGTAAGGTTCTGAGCTGGGGTTGACCCAAGAAGATAAAGTTATTGTTTTTCCTGCCCACGAGTTCGAGAGGAAAGGGTTAGCTTATATCATTGACGCTGTGCGTTTGATACATAGAAAAGATCTATTCGTGATAATTACAGGGCAGGATGACCCGAATAAATTTTTACCTGAGATACGCAATAAAGAACTCGAAAAGTATTTTATTTTTAAAGGCAAAGTAGACAATATGGCGCCATACTACGCGGTAGCTGACATGCTCGTGCTTCCTACCAATTACGAGCCTTACGGGCTTGTTATAACTGAAGCTATGGCGGTAGGGCTACCGGTAATTGTTTCCGGCCTGGCAGGCGCAAGCGATTTTATCAAAGATGGCGTAAATGGGATACTTTTAAACGATTTTTCAGATTATCGTTATATTGCTAAGTCAATCAGACATTTGTTGGATGATCCCGTGGTGGCTAAACGATGGGAAAAAACGCGAGAAAAACAGCTGAGTTGTATCCGTGGAGCGTTATTACAAATAAGACGTTCGGCCTATATGAAGAAATAGTCAAACATAAAGTCTATGTATCACGTTTATATCAATATTCGCCTTCAATTTCAGTTTCTGAACGTAAATTCAATCCTAAAATAGATTGATGTTTGCTGCACTTAACCTCTATTTCACTAATACTACACTTAACTTTAACCCCAACAACTAACCAAGTTGAGCAAATATCTCCCACATTAACCTTCAACCTGTGCGTCAAAAATCCCACTGGAATATCCCGACATTAAATTGCCGTCGATAGCCGCCTTTTCTTGCCTGCACACAACTTGTCGTCAAAATTGCGTGTAAATAAGTTGAACGGAAAGGAGGACTAAAATGGAAAATCAAATTGAGGCAAGGATCTTGGTTCTCTCGTCAAAGATAGGGATTGACATGATGAACAATTTGAAAAATCAATCAAATATAACATTTGATATCGCATATAATACAAACGATTGTCTTATTAAGCTGCAGGCCGACCAATACGATGCTTTACTGATAGACACCGTTCACCTAATGTCAAACAATGCCGTCAATACCTATTATATACGCACAATTAATGAGCTTGTACCTGTAATAGCTATAGCCGAAGGGGACAAACCTGAAATTGAGAACGCTATAAGAGCGGAAAAGATCTTTTACTATCTGGTCAGTCCTGTATGCGGCCGGAGGTTACCCAGACTATAACTGAAGCGGCAAAATGGGTAAAACTGGCCCGTAAAAAAGACGCAGCGGCTGACCATAAGAAGCTGATATCCAGGGCGATAAGAGCGCTCAAAATATGCATGATGGTTGTATCGATGTTCGCGCCCTTCTG
>CAWCFT010000008.1:0-162044 GCA_963794945.1 Endomicrobiales bacterium | reverse complement strand
CAATAGTAATTATGACCTCTAATCTCGGGTCAGATTGTTTTATTGAGCGAACCGATAAAAGAAATATCGGGTTTGGAAGAGAAAGCATACGTAATCAGGCTATGGATTTAGACAGCATACATAGGAGTATACATAGCCGGTTGACCGATGAATTCCGCCCTGAATTCATTAACCGGATCGACGAGGTGATAATATTCAATCCGCTGTCTGTCGAAAATCTCATTGAAATAGCAAGAACTATGATTAGGAATATGCCGGTTAAACTAATCATAACTGATGAGATACTCAGGTATCTGGCAGAGAATGGATATAACCCTCAATTCGGGGCGCGGCACCTGAAAAGAGCCTTAAAAAGGCTTATCCTGGACCCGGTAGCCAATATGATCGCAGAAAACCAATGTAATAGAGGAGATACCCTCAGGGTGTGTTTATGCGACAATTGCCTATCGTTTGCCAAAGAAAGGCTTGGATAGGTTAAAGCACTGCGACAGCCATCGTAACGCGCATTACGGTGGCTGTCGTAATGGTCTGGGAATGCCGATAATAATAAATTTGAAAATAAAATATTAGTTTTGTATAATAGCCAAACTAGCAGCAGCATGAGCATCTGCTAAAAATCTGCTATGAGCGTGAAAACAGGCTGTTTTTTTGGCATATCAGAAGTTGTCATAAATTGTCATAAAATTTGTGCTTCATATAGTTTTCCCGTCGGAAAATAAGAAAACACGGGTTTATAGACGGACAATGCATCGCTAGCTCAATTGGTAGAGCAGGCGACTCTTAATCGTCAGGTTATAGGTTCAAATCCTATGCGGTGCACTTTCTTTTATTTCTGATCGTTGAAACAAAAAAACTAGATATAGAAAATAGCATACGGACGTGGCCCGCCTGTCGGCGGATAAACTCCACAGTCCTGCTTCGCGGGATGTTCCTTGAGTTTCACCGGCAGGGTTTTTGTTCCTAGCATAAACCATTGCTTCAAGAGCTTTGAAAGAAAATAGTATGCGGACGTGGCGGAACTGGCAGACGCGTACGGCTTAGGACCGTATGCCGCAAGGCATGTGGGTTCAAGTCCCTCCGTCCGCACCAGACAGCAGGAGCGCTTTCAGTTGAACTGGTAAGTGAAGCCTCGAATTCACATGCTTGCCGGTGTTTACTAACTTACTGATAATAATAAAGGAGTAAAATAAAATGGCAGAAAAGGAAGCTCAAAAAGTTAAAGTTGATGTTATTGACACAAAACCTTGTTCAGTGACCCTAAATATCGAAGTGCCGCACAGTGAAGTGATCAGCGAGACCGAAGAAGTTTACCGCAAACTTCAGGGTATGGCACAGGTACCGGGTTTCAGGCAGGGTAAGGCCCCCATGGACCTTGTAAAAAGAAACTACACAACGACGGCTAAAGAGAAAGTGATAGAAAACCTTATTCAACAGACTGTTTTTTCAAGCCTTAAGGCGCACGGCGTGGAACCGATCAATTATCCTTTGATCGAACAGGTAAATTTCGATTTTGATAAACCGTTTAGCTATAGGATGAAAGCGGAACGCCACCCCGAGTTCAAGGTCAAAGATTACAAAAAGATCAAGATAAATAAAGAAATAAGAGAGATAACCGATACCGTGGTAGGCAAGCGGATCGATGCTCTCAGGGAAAGGAACGCAAGGCTGGAGGAATCGAAATCGGGACAAGTAACTGCAACAAGCTTTGCAATAGTTGACTTCGATGCTTTTGTTGATGGCGAGTCTGTGCCGGAGCTAAAAGCCAAGAATCAGCTCTTTGACCTATCCTCTCCTCAGTCGTTCAAAGGTTTTAACGAGGGCATTATAGGGATGAAGAAGGGTGAAGAGAAAGAGATCGTTATCAAGATGCCTCAGGAATATCCGAATAAGAAAATAGCAGGCAAAGACGTAACTTTTAAAGCCAGGGTCAACGAGATAAAAGAAAAACTTCTACCTGAGCTTGATGACGAACTGGCGAAAGACCTGGGTGTAGCGAACCTGCAGGAGTTAAAAGATAAAGTAAAAGAAGTTATGATCGCCGAAGAAAAGAAGCACGAGGAAGAAGAGGTTGACAAGCAGATAATCGAACACCTTCTTTGCAACAATGCGTTCCCTGTGCCGGATTCACTCACTGAAGAACAGCTCGACTATATAATGAAGCGCACCGAGACCCACTATGTCGGGCAGGGCGGACAGAAAGCGGAGTGGGACAAGAAGGCTGTTGAGATGCGTCCAAAATACCGTGAAGAGGCCGAAAAGAACGTCAGGCTTTCTTATATACTTAACGCTGTAGCGCAGGAAGAAAAACTCGAAGTATCTGAAGCGGACATTGCAAAAGAGCTTGACAGGGTCCTTCAGGCTAATCCCGGCAAGGAAGAAGAAGTAAAGAAATATTTCGATGAGAACAAGAGCAGCATATCATCTCGTATAAAAGAGCAGAAGATATTTGAATTCCTCATCAAGGAAGCCAGCTTAAAAGAAATGAAGGCCAAAGAAGAGAAGTAATTAAAGATTAGAAAATTAAAGATTTAAAATTTTAAATCTTCGTAATCTTTCAAATTTTCCAATTGTGTTAATGGAGGTTATCATGTCAGGTGTAATACCAACAATTATCGAAAGGTGGAATCAGGGGCCGCGGTAGGGTACGACATCTACTCAAGGCTGCTTAAGGACAGGATCATTTTTGTAGGCGGATACGGCGGAGAAGTAACAACAGATTCGGCCAACCTCATTATAGCACAGCTGCTGTACCTCGAGGCTGAAGACCCGGATAAAGACATCAACCTCTATATCAATTCACCGGGCGGAATGGTGACCGCTGGCCTTGCGGTCTATGATACGATGCAGTATATAAGATGCCCAATAACGACAATATGCATGGGTATGGCAATGTCTTTCGGCGCGCTGCTTCTAGCTGCCGGAACAAAGGGCAGGCGTTATGCTCTTCCGCATTCAAGGGTGATGATCCACCAGCCTCTTATTTATGGAGGCGGCTTGTCAGGCCAGGTGACCGATATCGACATTGAAACGAAAGAACTGCTCGGTACTAAAACAAAACTGATCGAGATACTGGCAAAACACACAAGCCAGTCTGTCGAAAAAGTGCGGCAGGATATGGAAAGGAATTTCTATCTGTCGGCTGAAGAAGCAAAAGTGTACGGCATAATAGATGAAGTGGTAGCGTCAAGAAGGAACAAGTGAGTCAGAAATTAAGCCATAAGCTTTAAGTGTTAAGAAAAGTCTTTGCTTACAACTTACGGCTTACAGCTTAAAACTGGTATAAAAATGAACGATAAACCATCAAGCGATCAATCCTGTGTGTTCTGCCAGCGCGGCAAACTTCACGGCCTGAGGCTCATAGGCGGACAGGGGACTTACGTCTGCGAGGACTGCATAAGGAATTCCGTTGAACTTCTTGACAGGATAGAGGCCGAGGAATCGCGCCGTGCGCTGAAATCGCTCCCTAAGCCGAAAGAGATAAAAAAGTCGCTGGATGAATATGTTGTTGGTCAGGACCGGGCGAAGAAATCGCTATCGGTAGCTGTATATAACCATTATAGAAGGCTCGAGTCCGGGCCGGCTCTAAAGAACGAAGTCGAGTTGCAGAAGTCAAACATACTCCTTATAGGAGCGACAGGCACCGGAAAGACACTGCTTGCCCAGACACTCGCGAGAATGCTTCATGTGCCGTTCGCAATGGCAGATGCCACTACTCTCACAGAAGCCGGCTATGTTGGCGAAGACGTCGAGAATATTATCCTGAGACTCCTGCAGAATTCGTCTTACGAAGTAAAGCGCGCCGAAAAAGGCATAATATATATCGACGAAATAGACAAGATATCGCGCCGCTCAGACAGCCCATCAATAACTAGAGACGTCTCCGGTGAAGGTGTACAGCAGGCGCTCCTTAAAATACTAGAGGGCACCATAGCCAACGTGCCTCCGCAGGGTGGTAGAAAACACCCCCAGCAGGAGTACATAAGGGTAGACACAACTAACATACTTTTCATATGCGGAGGCGCTTTTGACGGCCTCGAAAAAATAATTGAAGCGAGGCTGACGGATAAGAAACTCGGATTTATCTCGGACGTCAAAAGCAGGGCCGACCATAACCCGGACGCCGTGATATCGGCAGTCCAGCCCGAAGACCTGATAAAGTTCGGGCTCATTCCCGAATTTATCGGAAGGCTTCCTGTTGTCTCAACGCTTGAGAGGCTAAAAGAGCACGACCTTGTCAGGATACTGACCGAGCCAAAGAACGCGATGATAAAACAGTATCAAAAAATGTTCGCTCTTGAGGGAGTGGAGCTTGAAGTTACCGAAGGCGCCCTCCAGTCGATTGCAAAACTTGCCATACAAAGAGGTTCCGGAGCAAGGGGCCTGCGCGCTATACTTGAGACGCTGCTCATGGAGACCATGTACGAGCTGCCAGAGATGAAGAACCTATTGCGCTGTGTGATAGATGAAGCGTCCGTGTTAAGAAAAGAACAGCCAAAACTAATTTTTAAGAGCGATATAAGCAAAACGGCATAATTAAGTGGCAATTTCGAATACCGAAACACGAATTTAGAAACAATATTTAATAGGCAATAAAAAATTTAAATCAAAAACTGAATTTATTTTGAATATTAGTATTGTAGTCTTTTCGGATATCGGGGTTGTATTTTAGAAATTGCCTTATTGAGGGGTGTAGCATGAGTGAACTTGATAGAGTGCAAACCAAAGGCAAAAAAGGCGACTCTCCTATAACTATACCTACAAAACTTCCGCTCCTGCCTGTGCGCGACATAGTCGTATTCCCGGCAATGGTGCTCCCGCTTGCGGTAGGTAGGGACAAATCGATAAAAGCGCTGGAAGAGGCAATGTCTACCCACCGCCTCGTATTCCTTGTAGCCCAGAAACACGTTCAGAACAGAAGATCCGAGCCCTGAAGATATATTCCCGATAGGCACTGTAGCTGAGGTCCTTCAGCTCCTAAAAATGCCAGACGGCACGCTTAAGGTACTGGTGGAAGGCGTTCAGCGTGCGCGCTGGACGGATTTCCGGCTCAATAACAAGGGCTACGTTGAAGTTGAGCTTAAACTGCTTATCGAAACCCAGGAAAAAACACCGGAGCTTGAAGCTCTCATGCGGCGTTCCATCGCCCTTTTTGAACAGTACGTTAAACTAAACCCGCGCCTGCCGATGGAGATATCGGTCGCGGTCTCTAATATAACCGACCCTGGCCGCCTGGCTGACACGGTCGTGTCCCACCTACTCATTAAAACTAACGATAAACAGCTCATCCTTGAAATAGCGGCTCCGAGCGAACGGCTTGAGAAACTTATCCAGATTTTAAACGCCGAGATAGAGATACTGAACATCGAGCGGCGCATACAGAACCGCGTGCGCACCCAGATAGAAAAGACCCAGAAGGAATATTACCTCACCGAACAAATGAAGGCTATCCAGAAAGAGCTGAGGCAGAAGGATGATTACGCCAAAGAGCTCGATGAACTGCGTGTCAAGATAAAGGAAGCCAAGATGTCCCCCGAGGCGCTGGAAACTGCCGAAAAAGAACTTGTCCGCCTTGAAAAGATGATGCCTTTCTCACCGGAAGCGACTGTTATACGCACGTATCTCGACTGGCTCATCACACTTCCCTGGGCGGTTACTACAAAAGACACGCTTGATCTCAAAAGAGCGCAAAAAATATTGGACGAAGACCACTTCGGACTTGAAAAAATAAAAGACAGAGTGCTCGAATATCTTGCGGTGCTCACCCGCGTTCAGAAAATAAAGGGGCCGATTCTTTGTTTCGTTGGGCCTCCAGGGGTAGGGAAAACATCTATCGCTAAATCCGTCGCGAGAAGCCTCGGCAGGAGCTTCGTCAGGATATCGATGGGCGG
The DNA here is from genome assembly GCA_963794945.1 of Endomicrobiales bacterium. Taxonomy (GTDB): domain Bacteria; phylum Elusimicrobiota; class Endomicrobiia; order Endomicrobiales; family CAWCFT01; genus CAWCFT01. Next base: position 156,156 of record CAWCFT010000008.1, on the reverse strand, counting down.
TGTCCGTGACGAGGCCGAGATACGCGGGCACAGAAGGACTTATATTGGAGCCCTGCCCGGCCGTATCATTCAGTCCATGCGCAAAGCAAAATCAAATAACCCTGTCTTTATATTAGACGAGATAGACAAGATGGGCACGGACTGGCGTGGCGACCCCTCGGCGGCCCTGCTTGAGGTGCTCGACCCGGAACAGAACTACGCTTTCGGCGACCACTACCTTGATGTCGACTTCGACCTCTCCAAGGTCATGTTCATCACAACTGCCAACACGCTTTACAACATACCTCCGACGCTGCTTGACAGGCTCGAGATACTGCGTTTCTCCGGCTACACGCTCGAAGAGAAAGTGAAGATCGCGCAGAAGTTCCTCATACCAAAGCAGATCAAAGAGCATGGATTGACAGCGGAAGAACTCGAGCTAAGCGAAGAGACCATCAGGGCCGTTATCAGTAACTATACCCATGAAGCGGGCGTTAGGAACCTTGAGCGCGAGATAGCGAACCTTGCCAGAAAAACTGCCAAGGAGCTCGCACTCGATAAGAAAAAGACCAAGGTTGCGCCAACCCCGGACGAGCTTCTTAAATTCCTCGGTGTGCCGCCGTTCGAACGCTCAAAGATAGCTCAAAACGCGGTGGGTGTTGCTACCGGCCTCGCCTGGACTGAAGTTGGAGGCGAAACGCTTACTATAGAAGTCAATAAGATGAAAGGCAAGGGCATGCTCAGCCTTACCGGTAAGCTCGGAGACATAATGAAAGAATCTGCACAGGCAGCTCTTTCTTATGTCCGTTCCTCTGCAAAGGTCATGAAAGTCAACGACAGCGTATTTAAAGAAATGGATTTTCATATACACGTGCCTGAAGGAGCCGTCCCCAAGGACGGCCCAAGCGCTGGGATCGCCATGGCGACGGCTCTCGCGTCGGTTATATCCGATCGGGCTGTTAAGAAGAATCTTGCCATGACGGGCGAGATAACATTAAGGGGAAGGGTACTTCCCATCGGTGGGCTAAAGGAAAAAGTTATCGCGGCTTACAGGGACGGCATTACCACCGTCCTGTTTCCGGAAGGAAACAAGAAGGACCTGACTGATATACCACAGGATATACAAGATAAAATAAAGCTTATTCCGGTCAAACACATGGACGAAGTGCTCGGTTACGGCCTCGAAGGCAAGACGGTCAAACCGTGCAAACGGTAAACAACGCTTTAATAGAAACGACAGTTTAAAATACAGGGACGGGAACTATGTGGATATAAAATTAAACAATTTATTAAAGTTGTCAGCTGTCAGATATCAGCTTTCAGCTAACATCGTAAACAAAATTTAATGGTTTTGATTTTGCTGACAGCTGATTTCTGATGGCTGAAAGCATAATAAAAAGGAGCAAAAACATGAAAAAACATTATCTGTTGACACCTGGCCCTACCCCGATCCCGCCGGAGATCGCGCTCAAAGAGGCTCTGCCGATCCTGCACCACAGGACCAGCGAGTTCGGAGCGATATTCCAGGAAGCCGCCGATGGTTTAAAATATGTGTATCAGACAAAGAACGATGTGCTTATAATGGCATCCTCCGGCACGGGAGCGATGGAGTCCGCGATAGTTAACCTGCTTTCACCGGGAGACGACGCGCTGGTGGCTACCTGCGGTAACTTTGGAGACCGCTGGGGCAAACTGATGGAAGCATACGGAATAAAGCCGATTATGGTCTCGGCAGAGTGGGGAAAGATAATAAACCCCGCAGACATCGAGAAGGCCCTCAAGGCTAACCCGAAGATCAAGGCCGTATACACGACGTTCACAGAGACATCTACCGGTGTTGCCAACGATATAGCCGCGATTGGGAAGATAGTAGGTGCCACAAGCGCTGTGCTTGTTATCGACGCGATCTCAGGCCTAGCAGGGCAGGAGTTCAGGACAGACGAGTGGCAGGCGGATGTAGTAGTTTCCGGTTCCCAGAAAGGGCTGATGCTCGCGCCCGGGCTCGCTTTCGTGTCAGTCAGCGAAAAAGCCTGGAAAGTTGTTGAAACTGCGAAGCTGCCCCGCTTCTACTGGGACTGGCGCAAGATGAGAAAATCTCTCGCGACCAAAGAGACCCCGTTCACTCCGGCCGTGACACTTATAGTCACGCTTGCCGAAGCCTGCAAGATGATAAAAGAAGAGGGCATTGAGAATGTTTGGAAGGAAACCCGTCTTCTCGCTAGAGCTGGCACGCGCTGGCATGAAGGCCATGGGCCTCGAGCTTTTTGGCGACAGCCCGTGCGACGTCCTGACAAGCGCAAAAGTACCCGCGGGCATTGACGGCGGAAAAATAGTCAAGATGCTCAGGGAAGAGTTCGGTGTTTCGATAGCCGGAGGCCAGGGAGCTCTTAAGGGCAAGATAATAAGGTTCGCCCATATGGGTTACATCCAGAAGCCGGACCTGTTCGTGGGGTTTGCGTGCCTTGAGATGGTCCTTACGAAGCTCGGCTACAAGTTTGAGAAAGGCAAGGCTGTTGCCGCCGTGCAGGATGAACTGCTTAAAGGCTAAAGACATTAAAAATTTAAGATTTAGAAGATTTATAATTTTCAATCTTTAATCTTGTAATTTTTAATTATTCTGTTAAAAAAGGATACCAAACATGCACAAAATACTAATGACTTACGATAATACAGAAGGACTTGAGTTGCTGCTCAAACATCCTGACTTCAAAGTCGAGATACACGCGAAACCGACCCCGGAACAATTCAAAGAGCTCATAAAAGATTACGACGGATTAATGATACGCTCGGAAGTAAAAGTTACGCCTGAAATAGTAGCGGCAGGCGCCAAGCTTAAGTTCATAGGCCGCGCCGGAACGGGTGTTGACAATGTCGATATCCCCTCTGCAACACAGAAGGGCATCGTAGTCGCGAACGTCCCTGGTGGAAATACGATCTCAGCTGCGGAACACACGGTAGGGCTTATGCTCGCGCTTGCCAGGAACATACCCCAGGCCTGCGGCGCGCTCAAGAATAAAGAATGGAAGCGCGACAAATTCGTGGGCACGGAACTACAGGGAAAAACGCTGGGCCTCATCGGCCTCGGCCGCATAGGCCGCGAAGTAGCCAGCAGGATGATAGCGTTCGAGATGAAAGTGATCGCATATGACCCGTTCGCAAGCAAGGAATTTGCACAGAGTTCGGGGATCGAGCTCAAGTCGCTCGAAGAAATTTATGCTGAATCGGATTATATCTCCATACATTCTCCGCTCAACGATACCACGCGCGGCATGATCAACGCCGAGGCCCTTAAGAAAATGAAGAACGGGGTAAGGATAGTCAACTGCGCACGTGGCGGCATAATAGATGAAAAAGCTCTTTCCGAAGCCATAAAATCGGGCCACGTGAAAGGCGCGGCAATTGACGTTTTCGCCAAGGAACCGCCTGTGGACTGGACTATAATCGAGACGGAGGGTACCGTCGTTACTCCTCACCTCGCCGCTTCAACGGAAGAGGCGCAGGTTAAGATCGCATCTGAGCTAAGTGAAGTCGTGATCGATTATTTCACCAAGGGCGTCATAAGAAACGCCGTAAACGTTCCAACGCTCGATTGGGAAACGTACAAGAAACTTGAGCCTTACATCGCGCTTTCGGAAAAGCTGGGATCTTTCCAGGGGCAGATGATAGAGGGCGGAATAACAGAGATAAAGCTGCAGTTCAAAGGCGATATATCGGCTTTCAACACGAACCCTCTGACTATCGCATATTTGAAGGGCCTGCTTAGCCCGATACTCGATGTAAAAGTAAATTTCGTAAACGCCCCCTCGCTTGTTAAAGAGAGAGGCATAAAAGTAAAAGAAAGAAAAACTGAGACCGTTGAGGATTATACTTCGCTTATTACCGCCACTGTTGTAACTGATAAAGGCGAGCTGCCGATAGCGGGTACGCTGTTCTCTCACAAGAACCCGCGCGTCGTGAGCCTTTCGGGGCTGAGCGTTGACATAGTGCCTTCGGGCAACATGCTGCTTGTCTCTAATATCGACAGGCCGGGAGTCGTCGGGCAGGTGGGAGTGTTCCTGGGAAAGAACAACCTCAATATAGCCAACATGCAGGTCGCCAGGAAGGACGCTGGCGGCGAGGCAATGACTATAATCAACATTGACAGCCCGGTTCCCGCGGACGTCATTAAACAGATAGGTACTTTTTCCGGTGTCAACAAAGTCAAACAAGTCTCACTGTAATTATAGAATCTGCGGTAGAGGATAGGGGATGGCTTCAACTATTCCCTGTCCTCTACACAGTGTTCTCTGTCCTCTAAAATATGCCTTCAATAGAACTAAAAGACCTTACTAAGACCTACTTAAAAAAACATCTCTTCGAAACCACGAAGACCGCAGGGATAGAGGGCGTATCCCTTTCTATAAACCAAGGGGAGATATTCGGGCTTCTGGGTTTGAACGGCGCCGGGAAAACTACTACTATTAAGCTTATTCTGGGGCTTCTGCGCCCTACATCCGGCAGCGTCACTATAGACGGCGCTGCCGCACCTTCCACTGATATCCTTAAGCAGATCGGCTACCTGCCGGAGGTCGCTTACTTCTATAAATACCTCAACACTGAAGAGATATTAAAATTCTACGGCAGGCTTTCCGAAGTAAAAGACCTTGACGGGCGGGTTGACGAGATGATAGATTTTGTCGGGCTCCAGAGCGTGCGCTGTAAAAGGCTCTCCGAGTTCTCGAAAGGCATGCTGCAACGCGTGGGCATAGCACAGAGCCTGCTTCATGACCCAAAGATACTGATATATGATGAGCCGGTAAGCGGTCTCGACCCTCTGTCTATTCAGGAAATGAGAGCCCTGATAACCCGACTTAAGTCTTTTGGTAAAACAGTTTTCCTTTCATCCCACCTGATCAGTGAAGTAGAAAAAGTTTGCGACAGGGTAGGCATACTTGCGAAAGGCAGGTTAGTTAAAACCGTTGAACAACATGATTGGGCGGCCAACCCTGGCGGGCTGGAAGAAATATTCGTCTCGGCGGTTGCCGGGTCTTCGGAACTAGGAAGAATGAAGATAACATAAAATATGAAAAAAATATTGTCCATCGCACACTATACATTTATTGAGAGCGTAAGAAATAAGGTATTTTATATCCTTGTATTTTTCGGTGCGGTAATAGTGTTCGCTTCACTTCTGCTTGCCGCACTCGGCGGAGAGCAGCCGCAGAGGATACTGCTTGATGTCGGCCTCAACGCGATCGAGATCTTTGCGTTGCTGACCGTGAGTTTTTCGGCCGTTACCCTGGTCCTTGAAGAGATGGAATCCAAAACCGTTTACCTTGTGCTCACGCGCCCAATATCAAGGGCAGCATACCTTACCGGAAGGTACATTGGCCTGATGCTGGCGGTCTACGCAGGTATGCTAGTTATGGCGATCATGCATCTTGTTTTGCTCAGGCTTGAAGGCTGGCAATTCGTGATGAGGTATCCACTTGCGATACTTCTCTCTGCTGGAAAGATCACAATTATAGGCTCTCTGGCGCTCTTCTTTTCTCTTTTTTCTACCTCGGCGGTTTCTTCGATAAGCTTTACGTTCTTCTTCTGGGTTCTTGGCCATTTTACCGATGAAATGAATTTCCTAAGTTCAAAAATATCTAACGTGTTCGTGAAAGTGCTGCTCAAGGCCGTCTACTTTCTCACGCCAAACCTTCAGTTTTTTAACCTGCGCGATTTTTGGGAAATACCTGGCATAGTTGGGAACTGGATGCTGATATCTTTTGGTTACGGGCTAGTTTACAGCGCCTTCTTTATCGCCCTTTCTATCTGGATTTTTAAATATAAAGAATTCTAGTTACTGCCATGACAAAATTTAAATCTATATATTTTACATCGTTAGTTCTTTTGTCAGTTCTCGTGCTCTCGGCTGCCGTAAATTCAGCTCTATTCACTTACCCATATCCAAGTTTAAAAATTTCTCCGGAAAATAAATTCGCGGCTATAGACATGAGCGCAGTGCTTTTTGGCGCTAGACGGCTCGCTGCGGATATCGCGTGGATAGAGCTGCTGCAGTACTACGGATCGCCCGAGCAGCCCCTGGATAAAGAAACGGAGTTCAAAATATCATGGGATATGACCAGGTATCTTTTTGGGCTGCCATTGGAGAAGGAAGGAGAACATAAAACAGGAAGCGAAGAGGAAGAACATTACCATCCAGATATTACGGGCGGTATCTATAAGGGTGTCTATTCCTATTGCCAGAGAGTGACCGAGCTTGATCCGTTCTTCAGCTATGCGTACCTTTACGGCGCCGGCGCTCTCGCATGGAACCTAAACCGCCCGGACGAGGCCATGAAACTCCTCGAGAGCGGCATTTCATCGGTTGAGAAGTTCAGCCCGGACATAACAAGGGACGTTCATAAGCCTTTCTGGCAATACCATCTCTACATAAGTGCCATAATCTATTCTAAATCGGGGAAGTTCAACGAGATGACGGTACTTCTCGAGACCGCTGTGAAACAGCCGCAGTGCCCTAACATGGTAAAGGCTATACTCGCAAATATCTATCAAAAAAATGGCAATCCAGTGCGATCACTTAAATTATGGTTGGAGATATACGATTCTAAAGACCCGACTTATATCAATAAATCCTTAAGCAAGATCCTCGAACTAAGAGCTATCGTTGCGACACGATGAGACCCTCCAATCTATAACTATAATTTTTTATGAATTATAATCTACCGTTCAGTTGAATCTTTGGGAAAAGCGTTTGACAAAATAAATACTATTTTGCTATATTATGTCGGTTAGTCAAGTTGCCATTGGCTGATTGCAATGGCTTTTTTTATGGGTTTTTTGTGTATTTGACTTCAATATTGCCATACCCCTCGGTTTTTTCCGCCGTAATGGCATTAATCTGAGCCATTAAACCTTTGATTCTTTGAACATTTGCTTATGTTTTGGGCCCGTAGCTCAGTCGGTAGAGCACCTCACTTTTAATGAGGGTGTCGTGCGTTCGAGTCGCACCGGGCTCATTTAGTTTGTCAAACTGGACCAAATAAGCGAAATAATCTCGAGTTTTGAACACAAAATAGAAGTCAAGTTGCCCTCATCGTCCAGTGGTTAGGACACAGCCCTTTCAAGGCTGCGACAGGGGTTCGAATCCCCTTGAGGGCGCTAATTAATATGTTGCTCTAAAAAGGACACATCATGTCAACATTGGTAGTTGTCGGGACGCAGTGGGGGGATGAAGGAAAGGGGAAGGTCGTACATTATTTATCCTCCGAAGCAGATTACATTGTAAGATATCAGGGCGGCAACAACGCTGGCCACACGATAATTTTCGAAGACAAGCCTTTTGTTCTGCACTTGATCCCGTCCGGGATACTTTTTCCAAAAAAAATATGTTTTATCACCAACGGAGTAGTTGTAGACCCGAAAGGGCTCTATGAAGAAGCGAAGCTTCTCGCAAGCAAGAAAGTCAATATTAACGGCAGGTTCTTCTTAAGCGAATCGGCTCACATAATACTGCCGTACCACCGCTACCTTGACGAATTAAGGGAACGCGGTAAGATACGCATAGGCACAACGCGGCGCGGTATCGGCCCAGCTTACGCGGATAAGGTGACGCGCCTGGGGATAAGGGTCGTGGACTATCTTGAAAAAGATGTATTCCTTGACCTGCTTGACCGCAACCTGAAAGAAAAAGCTCCGCTTCTCAACCAGATAAAGCCGGTGGCAAAGATCCGCAAAGAGATACTCGCCGATTATCCCAAACTCTCAAAGTTCTTAAAGCCATTTGTCGCTAACACTTCAGTCATGCTGCAGGAAGGGCTGTCAAAAGGCAAAAATATAATGTTCGAAAGCGCCCAGGGCACTATGCTGGACCTAGATTTCGGCACCTATCCTTTCGTGACATCTTCAAACCCAATATCAGGCGGTGCGTGCATAGGAGCGGGTGTAGGCCCGACAAAGATAGATGCGGTACTGGGCGTAGTCAAAGCCTATACCACACGTGTAGGTGAGGGGCCATTCCAGACCGAACTTAAAGATGAGACCGGCGAACACCTGCGCAAGATAGGGCAGGAGTACGGTGCGACTACCGGCAGGCCGAGACGCTGCGGCTGGTTCGACGCTGTGGTTGTGCGCCACGCAGTCCGCCTCAACGGGATGGCAAGCCTTATACTTACGAAGCTCGATTGCCTTGAAGGGATTTCAAAACTGAAGATTTGCACTGCCTATAAATATAACGGCAGGTTGCTCAAAGAGTACCCGGCGTCAAGGCTTATCCAGGCGAAATGCGAGCCTGTCTATGAGACTATGCCGGGTTTCAACGGCTCAATAAGAGGGATAACGAAGTTCGTTCAGCTTCCGGTCAATGCTCAGCGCTACGTTAAGCGTATCGAGAAGCTTGTCGGCGCCAGGATCGAGCTCATATCGCTCGGCAGAAAAAGAGAAGAAACAATTACGGTAGGAAAAAGCGGGTTATGGCTTTAAAAAAAGGCATTATTGCGTTAGAGTCTGGCAGGGTTTTCGAAGGCTGGTCGTTCGGAGCGGACGGCGAAAGCTACGGGGAAATAGTTTTTAATACCAGTATCACCGGCTACCAGGAGATACTTACCGACCCATCCTACTGCGGCCAGATAATCACGATGACTCACCCCCATATAGGGAATTACGGTTTTAACCCCGAAGATATGGAATCTTCCAGGATCTACGCTTCCGGGCTTATCGTAAAAGAAGCCAGTACTGTAGTCTCCAACTGGCGGGCCTCAGGTTCTCTGCAGGAATTCTTAAGCGAGTACGGCGTGGTGGGTGTTGAAGGGATAGACACGAGAGCCCTTACCCGGCACATACGCCAGGCCGGTGCCATGCGAGCGGTAATATCCACGCTTGAAACTAACCATAAGAAATTGATAGAAAAAATAAAGAGTTCCCACGGGCTTGTCGGCCGCGACCTTGTCAAAGAAGTCACCTGCCGCGACAAATATACTTTCACGAACGGCGTTAAAACAAAGACAAAATATAAAGTAGCCGTGCTCGATTGCGGCTGTAAGACCAATATCTTGAAAGAGCTCGCACACAGGGGCTGCGAGGTCATTGTTTTCCCGGCTTTCGCCATGGCGAAAGACATTATAGATATCAAACCCGACGGAATATTGCTTTCCAACGGCCCGGGTGACCCTGCCGCTGTAACCTACGTCATAGACACGGTAAAAGAACTCATCTCATATGTTTCCAAAAATCCCAAGGTACCTCTTTTCGGAATCTGTCTCGGCCACCAGATGCTTGGCCTTGCGATGGGCGGCGAGACCTATAAACTCAAATTTGGGCACCGCGGTGCGAACCACCCGGTCAAAGATATTTTCACTGGAAAAATCGAGATAACTTCGCAGAACCACGGTTTTTGCGTCAAGCAGGAGTCCCTACCCAAAGGCGAGATAGAGCCGACCCATTTTAATTTATACGATGGAACTCTGGAAGGCTTCAAGTGCAAGAACCTCCCTGTATTCTGTGTTCAGTACCACCCGGAAGCGAGCCCCGGTCCGCACGACGCGGGCTATTTGTTCGAACGCTTCATTTCGTATATGGATAAGAAATAAAGGATATATAAAGAAATGCCTAAAAGAACGACATAAAAACAATACTTATAATCGGTTCGGGCCCTATAGTGATAGGTCAGGCCTGCGAGTTCGATTATTCAGGCACACAGGCGATAAAGGCCCTAAGGAAAGAAGGCTACCGCGTAGTGCTTGTCAACTCTAACCCTGCAACAATCATGACCGACCCGGAATTTGCCGACGCTACCTATATAGAGCCGCTGGTTCCCGAGATACTCGAAAAGGTGATAGCGAAGGAAAGGCCGCAGGCGCTACTGCCGACGCTGGGCGGCCAGACTGCCCTGAACCTCGCAGTGGCACTTTCAGAAAGCGGGATGCTCGAAAAATACAAAGTTGAACTCATAGGCGCGAAGCTGCCGGCGATCAAAAAAGCCGAAGACCGCCGTCTCTTCAGGCGCACAATGCAGGAGATAGGCTTAGATCTTCCCCAGAGCGGTTACGCCTACTCGGTTGAAGAATCAATGAAGATAGCCGAAAAGATCGGCTACCCGCTTATCATTCGCCCATCGTTTACCCTGGGCGGGTTGGGTTCGGGCACGGTTTATACGAGAGATGAGCTTTTGGAGGCCGTCGCGACCGGCCTCGACGCGAGCCCCATAAAAGAGATACTCATTGAAGAATCGGTCATAGGCTGGAAAGAGTTCGAGCTGGAAGTAATGCGTGACAGCGCTGACAACTGCGTTGTCATCTGCTCGATAGAAAACGTTGACCCTATGGGCGTCCACACTGGCGATTCCATCACCGTCGCCCCGGCGATGACCCTTACGGACGTAGAATACCAGAAAATGCGCGACTGGGCCTTCAAAGTGATCCGGGCGATAGGCGTTGACACCGGCGGATCTAACATCCAGTTCGCGGTCAACCCCAAAGACGGCAGGCTGGTTGTCATAGAGATGAACCCTAGGGTCAGCCGCTCGTCCGCTCTCGCTTCCAAGGCAACGGGTTTCCCTATAGCCAAGATCGCGAGCCTTTTGGCCGTAGGCTACAGGCTTGACGAGATACCCAATGATATAACTAAGAAAACTCCGGCATCGTTTGAGCCAACCATAGATTATCACGTTGTAAAAGTTCCTCGGTTTGCTTTCGAGAAGTTTACAGGAGCCGACCGAACGCTCAACACCGCCATGAAATCGGTAGGCGAGGTCATGGCCCTGGGCAGGACATTCAAAGAGGCGCTCCAGAAAGCCATGAGAGGTCTTGAAGTCGGCCGCCACGGGCTCGGATGCGACGGGCTAGGTTCTTCGAAGAAAGTAGAAAAAGCCCTAAAGGAACGCGGCAAAGCCTACGCAGAACTTCTTGAGGAAATTAAGAATAAGCTTCGCACGCCCAACAATCACCGGATATTCAACATCAAATACGCTTTCGAGATGGGAATGACCGAGGAAGAAATCGTAGATCTTTCCAAGATAGACAAATGGTTCATTAGGCAGATAAAGGAGATACACGAGTGGTGTAAAGATATCCCGAATCTATTTAAGATGCCGAAAGAAGAGCAGCGTGATTTTCTTTACAAGACAAAACAATTTGGTTTCTCGGATTTCCAGATAGCCTACCAAACAGGTAAGACTCCGGAAGAGATAAGGGCATACCGGAAACAGCTCGGAGTCAAACCCTCGTATAAACTTGTTGACACTTGCGCCGCAGAGTTCGATGCTTACACACCATATTATTATTCTACTTACGATGAAGAGGACGAAGTAAAACCGACCAAGAAGAAGAAGGTAATGATACTTGGCGCCGGTCCCAACCGTATTGGACAGGGAATAGAATTTGACTATTGCTGCGTTCACGGCGTGCTCGCGCTCAAGGAAGAAGGATATGAGACCATAATGGTCAACTGCAACCCCGAGACTGTTTCGACAAACTATGATATTTCCGACAGGCTTTATTTCGAGCCTCTCACTGCTGAAGACGTTTTGAACATAACGGACAAAGAAGACCCGATGGGAGTTATTGTCCAGTTCGGTGGACAAACACCACTGAACCTTACAGCAGTCCTAGACAAGGCCGGGGTGAAGATACTGGGTACTTCTCCCAAATCGATTGACTGCGCCGAAGACAGAAAATCATTCAGCAAGATATTGAACAATATCAAGATACCGCAGGCGGCATCAGGCACAGCGAGGTCGTTCGAAGAAGCAAAGGTTATAGCCCACAAGCTTACTTACCCGGTTATGGTCAGGCCCTCATACGTGCTTGGGGGTAGAGCCATGAGAATAGTTTATGACGACGCGATGCTTTACGAGTTTGTGGGCCTAGCTGCAGAAGTGAGCCCGGGAAAACCGATACTGATCGATAAGTTCCTCGATAACGCGATCGAAATAGATGTCGACGCACTTTGTGATGGAAAAAGTGTTTATATTGCTGGGATCATGGAGCATATAGAAGAAGCCGGCATACATTCCGGAGATTCCGCCTGTGTTATACCGCCGCACACCTTAAGCCCAGAGATAATAGCAACCCTTAAAAAACATACGACCAACTTGGCTCTGGCCCTTAAGGTCAAGGGGCTAATAAACATACAGTTCGCTGTTCGAGATAACATAGTCTACATACTGGAAGCCAATCCCCGTGCATCCAGGACGGTTCCTTATGTTTCCAAAGCTACCGGCATACCGCTTGCCAAGCTCGCGGCTAAGATAATGGTCGGCAAGAAACTCGAACAGCTTTTACCGAAGAAATATATAAAAGAAGGATTGCCTGAGCTTAAATTCGTTTCCGTTAAAGAAGTTGTTCTACCGTGGACAAGATTCTCCAATGTCGATGTAGTCCTTGGGCCGGAAATGAAGAGCACCGGTGAGGTCATGGGGATAGATTCAGATTTCGGGAGAGCTTTTGCCAAGGCCGAACTCGCAGCTGGTTCCGGACTGCCCAGGTCAGGAACGGTCATGGTAAGCCTAGGGCCCAAGGGCAAAATGGAAGCCCTGCCCGTCATAAAAGACCTAATAAATCTCGGATTTAACATCATAGCTACGAAACACACGGCCGAGTTCCTGCGCGAGTACGAACTCAATGTTCAGGAAATAAATAAGATATCGGAAGGCCGGCCGAACGTGGTTGACGTCATAAAGAATAGGCAGGTTTGTCTTGTCATAAACACGCCATCCGGAAAAACCAGCCGGGCGGATGGTTATCAGATAAGAAGGAACGCCGTTATTTATAACGTTCCCATAGTGACCACTCTTCCGCAGCGCGCGCCACGGTAGAAGGCATAAAAGCGCAGAAAAGCAAGGACTGGTCGGTTCAGTCGCTGCAGGAATATTACAAATAAGTTTTGTTGACATTAGTAGTTTTAAATAGTATATTATACGAGCATAAAAATCGCGGGGTGGAGCAGCCCGGTAGCTCGTCAGGCTCATAACCTGAAGGCCGTAGGTTCAAATCCTACCCCCGCAACCAATTAAAATGCGATAAAGCTCTAATGCGCTTTATCGCATTTTTGTTTATAAAGCCCATTGATTTTATATAATTAAAACAGTTTGACTCTAGTAGTCAAAAAGAAAAGAGGATATCATGGAAAAATTAAGATTTGAAGAATTGGGTTTATCCCCTGAGATTAACAGAGCTATTAAAGACATGGGTTTTGAAGAGGCGACGGCCATTCAATCTATGTCGATACCGTATGTGATGAAAGGCAGGGACGTAATAGGGCAGGCCCAAACGGGCACAGGGAAAACCGCGGCATTCGGCATACCAATGCTTGAGGCTGTAGTAACTAAAGAAAGAAGCCGCAGTCTATCGTCCTTTGCCCTACAAGAGAGCTTGCCGTGCAGATAGCCGAAGAGCTTAAGCGCCTGGCAAAATACAAAAGGGATCTGACGATTCTCCCAATATACGGCGGCCAGCCTATTGACCGCCAGATACACGCGTTGAGGCGCGGCGTCCAGATTGTAATTGGCACTCCCGGCCGTGTAATGGACCATCTTGAGAGGGGAACGCTGAACCTCGGCTCTATAAAAATGGTTGTGTTGGATGAGGCTGACGAAATGCTTGACATGGGTTTTCGGGAAGATATCGAGCTTATACTTAAGAGCGTTCCGGCTGAAAGACAAACCGTGTTTTTTTCCGCTACCATGCCCAAACAATTCCTTGAGCTGACAAGGAAGTTCCAGAAGAATCCGCAAATACTCAAGGTTGTCCACGAGAAACTCACGGCTCCCGACATCGAACAAATATACTACGAAGTGAAAGAGAACATGAAGCTCGAGATGCTGACAAGAGTGGTGGATTTCTACGATCTGCAGCTCGCGCTGATATTTTGCAACACCAAAAGGAAAGTTGACGAGCTTGTTAGCCACCTGCAGGCCAGGGGCTATTCCGCCGACGCGATCCACGGCGATATGAACCAGAACCAGCGCGACAGGGTGATGGGAAAGTTCAGGGCAGGTACCGTAGAAATACTTATCGCTACAGATGTCGCCGCCCGAGGCATTGACGTGGAAGGAATAGAAGCTGTATTTAATTACGATGTTCCTCAGGACGAGGAGTATTATGTTCACAGGATAGGCAGGACAGGCAGGCGCCGGAAAAGCGGGCAAGGCGTTCACGTTCGTTTCCGGAAGGGACATTTACAAAATAAGGGACATCCAGAGATTTTCCGGGGTTACAATAAAGAGGAAGACCGTACCCACGGCAAAAGATGTTGAAGACATTAAGACCAAACAGCTTATGGAACAGGTCAAGAAAGTCCTCGAGTCAAAAAATCTTGAAAGGTACGCGTCCATAATAGAGCGCTTCATCGGCGAGAACCATTCGTCAATGGACGTCAGCGGCTGCCCTTCTCAAAATGATGACCGGGACAGAAGGCTCTAGCCCCCAAGTGGCTGAAAAACCTCGCGCTGTCGGGGATAAACAGTCTTTCCCAGAGACAGGCGCAGAATTCGGCATGGTCAGGCTTTTCCTGAACGTTCGCCGCAGCAAGAATATAAAACCCGGCGATATCGTAGGCGCCATAGCGGGTGAAACCGGGATTTCAGGACAATCGATAGGCAAGATAGAACTCCATGATAAGTTCTCGTTCGTCGAGGTGCCGGAAGCGAACGCGAGAGAGGTGATCTCTATCATGAAAACCAAGCAGATCAAAGGCAATAAAATTGCCATAGATATAGCTACACCAAAAAATTTCTAAAAGTAGAACAAGACAGTTGTTATAAAGAGCCGCCTGGAATCCCAGAGCGGTTCTTTTATTTTGCCCGCATTGATAATAAAAGCAGGGACAGTCATGCGTGTGACGTAAACGTTTTATGTTTCATTTTTCTTTGGTTTTTGATAAAATATTCAAGCTGTTGATCGTTTATAAATAAGGTTAATATGGATGCCTGGGAAAAGTTTAAATTATTTACGGCTGGCAATAAATTAGTTGAACCGGGAGACAAGGTGGCTGCTTGCCGTTTCGGGCGGGCCTGATTCCGTTTGCCTTGCGCACTTATTTTGGAGGCTAAAGAAATCATTGCCAATCGACCTTGTTATTGTCAATATGGACCACGGATTGAGAAGGGAAAGCTCCAGAGAGTCAGGAAAAGTAGAAATGTTAGGTGAAAAACTGCATCTCCCTGTTATAGTTAAAAAAATAAAGGTTAGGGCTGAGGCGGATTCAGGCAATATATCGCTCGAGACGGCCGGCAGGAATCTTCGCTATGAGACACTTTTTTCCATTGCCAAAGAAAAAGGCTTCAATAAGATTGCCACGGGCCATACCGCTAACGATAATGCCGAAACCGTGCTTATGTGGCTCATCAGGGGCACAGGCAGTGAAGGCCTTTCCGGAATACCGGTGAAAAGGAAAGGCACGGAGAATATAAGCATTATACGACCCATTCTTCCTGTAACGCGTGAAGAAGTAATGGCTTATCTCAAACGGCAGAAACTGGAATACTCCATCGACAGTTCTAATCTTGAGCTTGATTTTACAAGGAACCGCATAAGGCATAAGGTGATACCCGTTTTAAGGCAGTTCAACCCGAAGATAGTGGAACATGTGTTCAACCTTTCAAAGATTATAGGGGCTGATAACGAGTTTTTGAACGAGCTAAGCCAGCGCGCGATCAAAAGGATTTCAACTGTTTCAAAAAACGGCATTTCGATTGATTTAAAACGATTTTTTGAGTATAATGAAGCTGTTAAACAGCGTATTCTTAAAGAAATTTTGCCGGAAAAAAAGTCGCTCAACAACATCAAGCGCCTGGGTAGCCTTGTTCTCTCCGAAAACCAAAAAGAAATCATCCTTTCGAAGTGCTGGTTGGCAGAAAAAAGGAAAAATAGGCTTTTTTTACACAAAATATGAACCGTGTTCCCGTTATGAACGAACCATCGTCACGTAAAAGGCACGCGGATAAAGTGCTTCTTTCCGCCGTACAGATAAGGAATAAAGTTAAAAGCCTCGCGGAGAGGATATCCAGGGATTACGCGGGGAAAGAATTAACTATAGTTTCGGTTCTAAAAGGAAGCGTGATATTCTTCTCCGACCTGATTCGACACCTGAAGATAAATTGTGGTGTCGATTTCGTGGCTGTTTCTTCATATCGCGGTATAAAGTCTACCGGAAAATTGAAGATGCTAGCTGATCTTAAAGAAAGCCCGGCGGGAAAGAACATCCTTCTGGTTGAAGACATAGTCGATTCGGGCCTGACATTGAGCCGTTTGAAAAAAGACCTTCTCGCGAGAAGGCTGCTCGGTAAGGACCTGCGTGCTCCTCGATAAGAGAAGCGCGCGGAAAGTGCCGGTTGAAGTAAATTACAGCGGTTTTATCATACCAGATAAGTTCGTCGTGGGATACGGGTTGGATTACAACGAAGAATTCAGGGGGCTTCCCTATATAGGCGTTCTAAAACTGAATAATTCGAAAAAGGAATAAACAAATGAAAGAAAAAAATCGTTGGAGCATTTTGATCTGGTTAATGGTGTTTTTCTTCCTGCTGTATTTCATCCAGAACGGTCAGGCAGAAAACAGTTGAGCAGGAGATACCCTATTCGGCGTTCAAAAAGAGCCTTGAGGCTGGAGAGGTAATAAAGGTCACGGTGGCACCTGAGCTTATACACGGTACCAGCCGCAGTTCGGACGGCAAGATAACGAGCTTTAAAACCGTGCCGCTTCCCGACCCAAAACTTGTTGAAGACCTTGAAGAGTACAAGGTCGAACAGTTCTCAGGTGATGTTGACCGGGGCTGGCTCATGCCGCTTATCATGAACTGGGGCCCGATGATATTGCTTATCGGTTTCTGGTTGTGGATGATGAAAGGAATGCAGAGCGGCGGAAAACAGGTTATGTCTTTCGGCCGGAGCAAAGCCAAACTTCAGTCCACAAAAAAAACCAAAATAACGTTTCCAGGACGTTGCGGGCTGCGACGAAGCAAAGGAAGAACTCCAGGAGATTATAGAGTTCCTCAAAGACCCGGCCAAATTCCAGAAACTAGGAGGAAAGATACCCAAAGGCGTGCTGCTGTTCGGCGCTCCCGGTACGGGTAAAACTCTCCTTGCAAAAGCTGTCGCAGGCGAGGCTGGCGTGCCTTTCTTTTCGTCCAGCGGCTCAGAATTCGTCGAGATGTTTGTCGGCGTCGGCGCTTCGCGCGTAAGAGACCTTTTTGACCAGGGCAGGCGCAGCGCTCCGTGCCTTCTTTTCATAGATGAAATAGACGCCGTAGGCCGGCACCGTTTCGCGGGCATAGGCGGCGGCCACGACGAACGCGAGCAAACCCTAAACCAGCTGCTTGTAGAAATGGACGGTTTCGACACAAAAGAAGGAGTTATACTTATAGCTGCTACCAATAGGCCTGACGTTCTAGATCCCGCGCTCCTAAGGCCTGGGCGTTTCGACAGGCATGTATCGGTTCCTAACCCTGACCTCAAGGACAGGGATGAGATACTTAAAGTTCACGCGAGGTCGGTAAAACTTTCTCCGAAAGTAGACCTTATGGTAATAGCAAGGCGCACCCCGGGTTTTGTGGGCGCTGACCTTGCCAACCTTGTGAACGAAGCGGCGCTTCTTGCCGCGAGGAAGGGCAAGGAATCTGTTGAGATGCCCGAACTAGAGGAAGCAATAGACAGGGTTATCGCGGGCCCTACACGCAAATCACGAATGATCTCGGACAGGGAAAAGAAGATAATCGCTTATCACGAAGCCGGGCACACGCTTGTTGCCAAACTTACGCCGGGTTCCGATCCCGTCCATAAGGTCTCTATAATACCCAGAGGGCCCGCTCTTGGCTATACCCTGCAGCTACCCCTTGAGGATAAATACCTCACTTCCAGGCTAGAAATAAATGGCAGGCTCGCTGTGCTCATGGGGGGGCGTGTGGCAGAAGAGATGGTATTTAATGAAATAACGACCGGCGCACAGAACGACCTTTCCAAGGCCACGGACATCGCGCACAAGATGGTTACCGAATTTGGAATGAGCGAGAGAATAGGTTCACTGTCGCTTAAGCGCCCCGATGAAGAAATATTCCTCGGCAGGGATTTCAATCGTGAGCCGCGGTTCTCCGATAAGACATCTGAAATAATAGATGAAGAAGTAAAACGCATCATCGAGGAAGCAAAGAATAATGCAGAAGACGTGCTGCGGAAGAACCAGGGCATACTGAAGAACCTGGCGGAACGCTTGATAGAAAAAGAGATACTGGACGCCGAAGAGGTTGAGAGAATATTCAAGGGTGACCCTGACCCCGCCTCACCTGCGGTAAAGCCTGTTGAGCAGACAGCGGCACCGCAGTCAGTGACTGCACCAGAAAAGGCGCCGGAAGGAAAGAGCGATGGACAAAAAGAAGCTTGAACGAGCCGTAAAATCCATGCTTGAGGCATTCGGGGAAGACCCTGACAGGGAAGGCCTCAAGAACACCCCCAAAAGGGTAGCAGGTTTCTACGAAGAAGCTCTTGCCGGCCAAAATGTCGACCCTAAAAACATCCTAACAGTTTATTACGAAAAAGAGAACCATGAAGAAATAGTACTTGTTAAAGATATTCCTTTCCACTCGCTTTGCGAGCACCACTTGGTGCCTTTCTTTGGCACCGCCCACGTGGCGTACATCCCCAAAAAAGACAGGCTCCTGGGAGTTTCAAAACTCGTAAGGCTGGTTGAGTTATACTCGCGCAGGCTGCAGCTGCAGGAGAGGATGACGAAACAGATCGCAGAACAGCATAATGGATGCGGCAAAACCGCACGGCGCCATGGTAGTGATAGAAGCTGAACACCTTTGCATAACAATGAGAGGCCTCAAGAAACAGGGCACCAGGATGGTCACGAGCGCTATGAGGGGCATATTCCTAAAGGATGCAAGAACACGTTCGGAAGCTTTGTCGCTGATAAAGTAATTAAAAATTAGAAGATTGAAAATTCAAGATTAAAGCATCCAATTTTTAATATTATTATGATCAGAGTTATCAGGCTCAACAATATCGAAGATGCGCGTAAAGCGATAGCTATGACCGGTGCCGACCCGTATTCAGTTGGCATAATGGCGCCTAAAGCGTTGTTTAGGGCGCTTCTAATAGAACACGTCGACAACAGAGCGGCGGCTCTTATAAAGCAGGAGATGCTTTCTATCGGAGCTGAGGCCGCAGTTAGCGAGAAAGTCTCGAGGTTTGACAAGGGTTCCTCGCATGTGCTTCTGATGGGCACGCTGAAAAATTACCGCCTGCTGACAAAAAAACTTGCTAATCAGCCGTTCGGATTAATAACCATATCGAAAGAGATCGAAACTGTTCTTTCAAATCATGAAAACGAGACATTCGTCCTTAAGGCCGGCAAGTTTGACCTGAGGCTTGGAAATAGAGTGCTGGTGATGGGAATACTTAATATTACCCCAGATTCTTTTTCCGATGGCGGTTTGTACTACGGTTCGGATGAAGCTGTCAACCGCGCGCTCCAGATGGAGCATGAAGGTGCGGATATCATCGATATAGGCGGCGAGTCCACCAAACCGGGCGCTAAGACAGTCACTGAAAAAGAGGAAATAAACAGAGTATTACCTGTAATAAAAAAACTCTCGAAGGAGATCAAGATACCGATTTCCATAGATACCTATAAGCCGGGTGTAGCGAAAGCGGCGGTCGGTGAGGGCGCGAGTATAATAAACGATATAACAGCTCTCCGTTACGGCGGCCGCAGCATGGCGCGTGTAACAGCAAGGAGTGGCGCCGCGGTAATCCTCATGCATATGCTCGGTACTCCGCGCACTATGCAGAAGTCTCCGCGTTACAACGATCTGATCTCCGATATCAACGGTTTTTTGGCGGAACGAGTGTCATTTGCGGAAAGCTCAGGGATAAAACGTTCTCAGGTTCTGATCGACCCGGGTATCGGCTTCGGCAAAACTGTTGAGCATAACCTGGAAATACTTAAAAAACTGAAAGAATTTAAAAACCTGGGAATTCCCATTGTTGCCGGGCTATCGCGTAAGAACTTCATCGGCCAGGTCCTTGGCGGGGTGGCGCCAAATGAAAGACTCGCAGGAAGCCTAACCGGGAACATCTGGGTTGCGCTCAACGGGGCTAACATCGTGAGGGTGCACGATGTAAAGGAAACCGCCCAGGCTTTAAAGGTATTAAAATCGATAAATTGCTAATTCGGGCACTATAAATGGAACTATTTAAGATGCTTTGGTCGCATTACCTGGTCAATGTTGTTGATATACTTGCAGTGGCCTATATATTCTACCGCATGATACTTCTGGTCAAAGGGACCAGGGCGGTTCAGATCATATTGGGCATGCTGATACTACTTCTGGTAACATTCATTGCGCAAGTGATGCACTTAAGGACGCTCGGCTGGTTGTTCGAGAAATTCTGGTATGCGGCTGTTGTTATAGTCGTGGTCGTGTTCCAGCCGGAGATACGCTCCGCCCTCGCGCAGCTGGGGAGCCACAGGTGGGGAAAGATACTGGTCCCTTCCGAACTCGGATTTGTCAATGAAGTGATCGAAGCCGTGAGGGAATTCAGCGAGAAACACATAGGGGCGTTGGTCGTTTTTGAGCAGGATACGGGCCTGCGCAACTACATAGAGACCGGCACTATAATAAACGCGCATGTCAGTAAAGAACTTTTGAGTTCAATTTTCAATACAAAGTCTCCGCTGCACGATGGGGCTGTGATAATCCAGAACGCGAGGTTGATCGCAGCGGGTTGCGTTCTGCCACTGAGCCATGAGCCGGATATCGCAAAGATACTCGGCACAAGGCACAGGGCTGCGGTTGGGCTTAGCGAGATATCCGACGCTATAGTGATAGTCGTTTCGGAAGAGACCGGCAGTGTGTCAGTATCGCGTGAAAGCCGGCTTGAGACCGGAATTGATATAGAAGAGCTTCGCTTGCAGCTTCTTGATAATTTCCGCAAACGCGCGGAGGCCGGGGTCGCTCGCCGGTTTGGCGCTAAATAAAACATCCTGTAAACTACACAGGATGTTGATTGCGGTGATGTTAACACACGATTACAGCGATTAGATTCAACACCAAATTTTGAAATCACCGTAATCTAAGTTATTGATCGCTGTAATCATCAGGATTATATGATAAAAAACTGGAAAGTGAACTGGCAGTTGAAAGTTATAGCGTTGCTACTGGCGCTGGTGCTGTGGTATTACGTTTATACAAAATGAGGCTTATGAAAAATACAAAACTGTTCGGTACAGACGGCATTCGCGGAACCGCTGGAAAGTTTCCGCTGGACGGCAAAACTGTCAAAATAATAGGGGATTGCGCGGGAAAGGTCTTTAAAAAAAATAGGCGCAAGCCTCTCATTGTTATAGGCATGGACACGAGGCGGTCCGGGCCCGATATATTTAAAAACCTTGCTGACTCGCTTTCAGCTTCAGGGGTTGAGGTGTGGGACCTGGGCGTTATACCTACGCCCGGTGTTGCTTATATAGCAAGGAAGTACCCGGTATCGGCAGCCATAGTTATATCGGCATCACACAATCCATACGAAGATAACGGCATAAAGTTCTTCAGCCACAAAGGCACGAAACTCTCCGACAAGATAGAATCGCAGATAGAAGCACTTATCAAAACTTCAGGGCCTGTCACAAAATCTCCCAAACCCGCGAACATAAAATCTAAACCTTTCCTCGTAAGTGAGTACGAGCAATTCCTGAGGGACAGCTTTCCCATAAATGGGGGTCTTGAGGGGTTGAAGCTCGTTATAGACTGCGCGAACGGTGCTACCAGCGGGATCGCCCAGGATGTCTTTGCCGGCCTTGGAGCCGATGTTGTTTCACTCAACTGTTCTCCTAACGGTATAAATATTAATAAGGACAGCGGTTCGTTGCACCCGGAAAAACTGAGCCGCGAAGTCTTGAAACGTAAGGCGTACTGCGGCATGGCTTTTGACGGTGACGGTGACAGGATAATCTTTGTAGATGAAAAAGGTATTGTCAGGGACGGGGACTATCTCCTCGCCATAGCTTCGAAATATCTGAAAAGCAAAGGAAGGCTTAGGAACAATATTCTTGTAACTACCGTCATGGCTAACCTCGGGTTGTTCAAGACCATGAAGAAACACGGTATAAGTGTAAAGCAGACACCTGTAGGCGACAGGTACGTTTTCGGTGAGATGGTTAATTCCGGTTCCGTAATCGGCGGCGAACAGTCCGGCCACATTATATTCATCGAGCACCTGCCCACGGGCGATGGCATCCTTTCGGCTCTGCAGATAATATCAATAGCGGCAAGCTCAAAAAAGCCGTTCTCCAAATTGTGTTCAATCATCACGAAGTACCCGCAGGTGCTTATAAATACTAGAGTGGCAGGGAAGATGCCTTTGGAAAAACTTAAGCTGACTTCGGAGCTAATTGCCGCAGCGGAAAAGAAAATGGGTTCGGACGGAAGGATATTGGTACGATATTCCGGGACCGAAAACCTTCTCAGGGTAATGATAGAAGGCAAAGATAAGAAAGCTATCTCAAAGCTTGCGCAAGAAATATCTGAGACAGCCTTAAAAGAGATAGATAACATTGTTAATAATTAAAGGAAAATAAAAATGGTAAAACTCGGAGTAAACATAGACCACATAGCTACACTGAGACAGGTGAGGCGCGAAGGACACCCCGACCCTGTCTTCGCTGCCCGGCTCTGCGAGAAAGCAGGGGCGGACGGCATCACAGCGCACCTCAGAGAAGACAGGCGCCACATACAGGACATAGATATCTATCGTTTAAGGAAGGACCTAAAAACAAAACTAAACCTCGAAATGGCAATTTCCACGGATATAATCGGAATCGCGCTTAAGGTCGGGCCGGACGACGTGTGTATAGTGCCTGAAAAAAGACGAGAGCTCACCACTGAAGGCGGGCTTGATGTTTGTTCAAGGATCAAACATTTCTCGGCTGTTATAAAACAACTCAGATCAAGTGGCATAAACGTCAGCCTTTTTATAGATCCCGAAAAGAAACAGGTTAAGGCCGCGAAAACTGTCGGAGCTGACTGCGTGGAGCTGCATACCGGGGCTTACGCGCGTCATTTCGGCACAAGTAAAGGGAAAGCCGAGCTTAAGCGAATCAGGGATGCTGGAAAGCTAGCCGTATCCTTAGGGCTCGTGCTCAACGCCGGGCATGGCCTTGACTATAAGAACGTAAAACCCGTGGCACGTATCCCGGGAATGAACGAACTTAATATAGGATTTTCAATAATCGAAAGAGCGCTGTTCGTGGGCCTCGAAAAAGCTGTTAGGGAGATGAAAAAGCTGGTGAGTTAACAAATATTTGCCTGCTTGTTATGGCGGGCCGCCGATCGGGCTGGGGAGGAATTTATGTGCGGAATAGTGGGATACATCGGATCAAAAAACGCAGCTGAAGTGATATTGGACGGACTCAAACGCCTTGAATACCGGGGTTACGATTCCGCCGGCATAGCGGTGGTTAATGAGGGTAAGATCGAGCTACGCAGAAGCGTCGGGAAACTCGGCCAGCTGTCCAAAGTGCTTGAGACGAACAGGCTCTGCGGGACAACCGGCATCGGCCACACCCGCTGGGCAACTCACGGAAAACCCAGTGAAGAGAATGCCCACCCGCATACGGACTGCAAGAACGCTATAGTCGTGGTCCACAACGGTATTATCGAGAACTACCAGGAGCTTAAGAGGTCGCTTACCGCTTTAGGACACAAGTTCAAGTCCGAAACGGACACGGAATCTATAGCGCATCTGGTAGAGAAATATTTTTCAGGCGACCTGCTTTCGGCTGTGCAGAGAGCCCTTAAAGATGTTACGGGCGCTTATGCGCTCGGCATAATATCCGCCGGCGACCCCGACAAGATTATAGCGGTGAGGAAAGACGCACCGCTTATAATAGGCGTTGGCAAAGGCGAGAATTTTATAGCCTCGGATATACCCGCGCTCCTGCCGTACACGAGGCAGATGATATTCATGGAAGAGGGAGACGTTGCCGAGCTTACAAAGAAGGGTGTCAGAATATTTGGAGCTGACGGCAAACCGGTTGATAGAAAAGTACAGAACATAACCTGGGATGCGGTACAGGCTGAGAAAGGCGGGTTCAAGCATTTCATGCTAAAAGAAATCTTCGAACAGCCAGAGACCATACAGGATACTTTCCGCGGCAGGCTTTACCCTGAGGAGGGAAGTATATATCTGGAAGGGACTAATTATGACGAGAAATTCCTAAAGAACATTTCAAAGATATATATCGTAGCCTGCGGCACTTCTTATCACGCAGGCCTTGTTGGGAAATTTTTACTGGAGACCTTGGCCTGTATCCCTGTTGAAGTCGACATCGCCTCCGAGTTCCGTTACCGCTCGCCTGTCTTAGATAACAAAAGCATGGTCATAGTAATCTCGCAGTCCGGCGAAACCGCGGACACACTGGCTGCGCTCGTCTCGCGAAACAAAAAGGGGCATCTACGCTCGCTATATGCAATGTTGTTGGATCGAGCATCAGCCGCGAGGCCGATGCTGCCATACAAACCCATTGCGGACCCGAGATAGGCGTAGCATCCACAAAGGCTTTCACGGGCCAGTTGACAGTGCTCTACCTTATAGCCCTCGACTGGGCGCGCATCAAGAAAACAATTCACGGGGAAGAGTATAAAAAACTGCTCTCGGAGTTCTGGGAGATGCCGATGAAGATAAGGGAAGTCCTTAAGAAAAGCGAGGAGATCAACACGCTTGCAAAAGAATATTCACATAAGAGGGATTTCCTTTTCCTTGGCAGGAACATCAACTATCCTATTGCGCTCGAAGGCGCGCTGAAGTTAAAAGAGATATCGTACATACACGCCGAAGGCTATCCTGCAGGTGAGATGAAACACGGCCCGATAGCGCTCATAGATGAAAACATGCCCATAATGGTGATAGCTACGGCCTGCAAAGTCTACGAAAAGATAGTGGGCAACATTGAAGAGGCAAAGGCGCGCGGCGGTACTATAATAGCGCTCGCCACCGAAGGCGACAAAGACATTAAGTCTAAGACCGAACGGCAGATATACATGCCTGCGGTAAACGAGATCTTTGCGCCGCTTATGAACGTTATTCCGCTGCAGCTATTTGCTTACTATGTTTCAGTAGTGCTTGGATGTGATGTCGACCAGCCGAGAAACTTGGCAAAATCGGTGACTGTAGAATAAGGCTATCAGCTGTCAGCTTTCAGCTTGCAGCTTAAATCAATCAAAGATATTGTTGTCAGCTGAATGCTGATAGCTGATGACTAAGAGCTAATATGAACATCGGCATAGACATAGTAGAAGTAAAACGCATAGCGAAGCTGATCAGGAATAAAGCCTTTCTTAAGCGCGTATTTACACCTCAGGAGATAGCGTATTGTTCTAAAAAGGTGAACAGGGCCGAACACTATGGCGTCCGCTTCGCGGCAAAAGAGGCGGTTCGGAAAGCTCTCGGCATGGGTGGGATATCATTAAAGAACATTAGTGTCAAGAACCTTCCCAACGGTAAGCCCGAGGCCTTGATAAAGGGAAAAAAGAGAAGTAGTATCTCGATCTCATTATCACACACCAAAGAGTACGCGGCCGCAGTAGCAATAATCAAATAGACATTAACCGACATAGTCAAACTAAAATGAAAGTCCAAAAGATATCGGCTTCGCTTGTCCGTTCATTGATACTGCCTAGAAAAAGAGACAGTCATAAGGGCAGCTTCGGCCATGTACTTGTGGTGGCTGGCTCAAGGAATATGTCCGGCGCCGCTGTGCTCTGCGCGAACGGTGCCTTGCGCGCTGGCGCGGGCCTTGTGACCGCAGCGGTTGGAAAAAGTATTGCGCGCGTCGTTCTTGCCAAGCTCAGGCCGGAAAGCATGAGTTATTCTCTTTCCGAAAACAATACTGGCACTTTGAGCTTTAAAGCAGCCGGCGAGATCATAAGCTTCATAAAGAAAAAGAAAGTAACTTCGGTAGCCATTGGACCCGGGTTAGGACAGAATAGAGAAGTGACGAGCTTTGTTAAAAAGATCATTTCGTGCGTGAACCTGCCGGTGGTGCTCGATGCAGACGGTCTTAACGCTCTTGCGGCAAGTGACCTCAATAATACAACGGCAAAACTGATAGTAACGCCCCATCCGGGAGAGATGTCGAGGCTTACCGGGATGAGTGTTTCTGAGATTCAGAAGCGCAGGCCGGAAACAGCATTTGCGATAGCAAAACAATACGGTGCGGTGTGTGTGCTCAAAGGAGCCGGCACTGTAGTCAGTGATGGAAAGAAAGTATTTGTGAACACAACCGGAAACCCTGGTATGGCAAAAGGCGGAAGCGGCGATGTTTTGGCGGGCATGATAGCGGCTCTCATCGGGCAGGTGAAGGAACCAAGGCTTTTGAACGCCGCACTCTGCGGTGTGTTTCTGCACGGCCTTGCGGGAGATATCTCGGCGAAAGAAAAGACGCAGATCGGGCTTCTGCCGGGTGATATATCAGAGAGAATACCCGCAGTACTAAGGAAAATACAGTGAAAGAGAATATGTCGGATAAACTCATCTCCATCAGAAGGCGGATCCATTCGAATCCCGAACTCGGAGGTAAAGAGTTTGCAACCACGGCCTTCATAAAGGAAGTCCTTGAGGAAGCCGGCATTAAAACAAAGCGGCCGGCCCAGACGGGCGTTATAGGTACGATTTACGGAACGAAAAATGACGGTCATAAGATATTAAAGACCATAGCTTTAAGGGCGGATATAGATGCTCTCCCGATTGTTGAAAAAACAGGAAAACCTTACGCATCGAAAAATGCCGGCATCATGCACGCATGCGGTCACGATGCTAACACAACCATGGTGCTTGGTGCGGCTTTAAGCCTAGCGCAGAGGAGGGACGAATTCTCCGGATGCGTGAAGTTCATTTTGCAG
The DNA here is from genome assembly GCA_963794945.1 of Endomicrobiales bacterium. Taxonomy (GTDB): domain Bacteria; phylum Elusimicrobiota; class Endomicrobiia; order Endomicrobiales; family CAWCFT01; genus CAWCFT01. The sequence continues at coordinate 129,299 of CAWCFT010000008.1, read as the reverse complement.
CCTAAGGAAGAGACATCTGAAGGAGCCGCCGGCATGATAAAGGCTGGAGTTCTCAAAAATCCTACAGTGGACGCAATAGTCGGCGTCCACGTTAATCCATGGCTCAGGTCCGGCGCGATAGGGCTCAAGAACGGGCCAATGATGGCGGCTGTTGACAGGTTCGAGATCGAAATTTTAGGCGAGGGTGGGCACGGTGCGTACCCGCATCTAGGTAAAGATTCTATAGTTATAGCGGCTAGGTCGTCACGGCCCTGCAGGCGATAGTCTCACGGGAAATAGACCCGGTCAAACCCGCGGTACTTACTATAGGCACGATAGAAGGTGGGGAAAGGTTCAATATCATCTGCGGACGGGTTAAAATGGTCGGCACGGTTAGGACCCTTGAAGACAGGCTGCGAAAAAAAATAGAAATATCCATGAGAAATAAGATCAATCACATAACAAAAGCTTATGGTGCCAAATACACATGCAAATACGAGTCACTTGGGTCGCCACTTATAAATTCGGCACGTGTGCTGGAACTGCTAAAGAAGACCGCATCAGAATTGTTCGGCGCGAAAGACGTTGAGATGCTTTCGGAGCCTTCTATGGGCGGAGAAGACTTCTCGGAGTATTTAAAGTTCATTCCCGGATGTTTTGTTTACATTGGAACCGCCATCAGTAAACCGTATCCCTGGCACCATGAGAAATTCGATATCGATGAGAGTGCGCTCGCACGAGGGGCGCAGTTCTTGTCAGAGTCAGCGGTAAGATATTTAAATAAGGCAAACTAAAGATTCAAAATTTATAAAATTCGAGATTAATTTATCTTAGAATATTTAATTGTCATAGTTATGGAGGCATTTATGCTTGCAGTAATTTTAGGGCTTGTTTTTATCATGGCTGGCGGTTGCGGGGTTCTTGTTTGGAAAGGCGATTTCATTATTGTTTTGAAAGGCCTTGTGCCTTTCATGTTTGTTGTGGGAGGGGTGATCTCGATCGTGGCCGGGATCACTAATATTACCGAATCTTTCGAATCTAAAACAGGCGATGATAATCCGCCGGCAGAAAATAAAGAAAAATAGACCTGCCCTTGCCGTTCCTGACCTATGGAAATTCGATGAAAAACATATCTTTAAACCGGATTGGCGAATTCAGCCTGTTAAAGCGTTTGGAAAAAAATCTAAGCCTTAAAAGAACCGCCGGTGATGTTGTCGTTGGTATAGGAGATGACGCATTCGCGGCGAAGTTCCCTGCTGGTAAGCTGCTGGTAGTTACCAAAGATATGCTTGTTGAAGATATCCATTTCCGGCGCAGTTGGATCAAGCCGGAGGATCTGGGGTATAAGTCAATGGCTGTCAACCTCTGAGACCTTGCCGCAATGGGTGGCGCAAAGCCTCTATATGCCCTTGTCGGGCTTGGAATGCCTGGTGATATATCTGTGGATTTTGTTGATAAGTTGTACATAGGTATGAAGAAGGCATATTCTAAGATACGGCTATATGATAGCTGGCGGTGACACAGTAGCTCAACTAAAAAAGACATTGTAATATCAATTACTTTAATAGGTGAAATAGAAAAAAAAAATCTTATCCACAGGTCAAACGCCAAGCCGGGCGACCTTGTGTATGTAACTGGAATATTCGGCGACTCTGGGGCAGGGCTGAATATACTTGAAAAACATGGCAGGGCAGCAGGTAAATTGGAGAAAAAGCTTATAAATAAGCACATTTTACCTGTACCGCGCCTTAAAACAGCGGGTCTTCTTTCAAGAACCGGTGTGGTTACAAGCATGATAGACTCATCTGACGGCCTTGCCGCTTCGCTTAAGATCATTACAGATAAAAGCTCTGCGGGCGCAGATGTATCGTATCGAAAAAATACCGGTTTCAAAGGAACTAAGGGAGTTTCTTTGAAGGATAAAAGTATTCATCCGCTTGATCTTGCGTTGGACGGCGGAGAGGACTATGAGCTCGTTTTTACGGTCAACCCCCGCGGGGCTAAAGCTGTCGTAAAAAATATCAAGAGATATTACCTGCATCGGTGAAATAAACAGTGCCAGAAAAGCTAAGATATTTTAGCGGAAGCAAACTGTCAGGTATTAAGGCAACTGGTTATCAGGCATTTAAGATATGACAAACAAGCGCAGGGAAACTGCTCACGCTTTAAAGCAAATAGACGGTCAGGAATTTATTACCAGTTCACCGGAAGAGACAAAGCTTGCCGGTATGCGGTTCGCTAAGAAACTTGTAAAAGGCGATATTGTAACTCTAAAGGGCGACCTGGGAAGCGGCAAGACCACATTCGTGCAGGGCATATTGGATTCGTACGGCATAAAAAAATTCGCAAGGAGCGCCAGCTTCGTGCTTGTAAACGAGTACCGTTCGAAGGACAAGAAATTGCTGCGCCACATGGACCTCTACAGGCTTGATGGTCAGTCTATCAACAGGCTGGGCCTTGAAGAATATATATCTGACGACGCGATTACTGTTATTGAATGGGCCGATAGGCTAAAAAGGAACGCGATATGCCCGGCTTACGATGTCAGTTTCAAGTGGCTTGGCGAACAAAAACGAAAAATATCAATAATTGCCGGGAAAGGTCCTCTATGAGAATTTTGGCAATAGAAACTTCTGGCAGGTCGTTCGGCCTAGCGCTATCTGAGAACGGCAAGATAATCAAGGAAGTGTTTGATAACAAGGGTTTTATACACTCAGAAAAGCTTGTTCCGAACATAGCCAGGATCATCAATAATGCCGGGTGGAAACTAGAGTCACTGGATAAGATAGCGGTTTCCACTGGACCCGGCAGCTTTACAGGTATAAGAGTAGGCCTTACGTGCGCTAAGGTGCTGTCGCAGGTTCTGGGTATTCCGGTCTTGGGAATTAATACGCTTGAACTGCTTAGGAAGGCTGTGCCTAAAGGAGATTTCGAAGTTATAGCTGCAATTGACGCCGGGCGGGGTGAAGTTTATGTTGCAAATAGAACCGTTGAGATAATCGAGGCTAAAAAATATTTTGAAGGTCTAAAAAAGCTCAGAAAGAATATAATGGTAGTGGGTAATGCTCCGATGGTTTACGGAGATATTATTTCAGTAGTTTTAAAGAACACAATTGTAAAAACACCTGAAAGATATATTTTTCCCAGGGCAGGCGTACTGGCATTATTGGCAGAAAAAGTAAAAGGCGGCAATTACAGCAAGGTTAAACCGTTATACGTGCGCAGGTCTTGGGCTGAAGAAAGAGGTAAAACAATTTAGAAAATTGAAAGATTGAAGATTTAAAATTAATGGTCTTAAATCTTAAAATATTCCAAATGTTTAATCTTCAATGGAGGTTTAAATGGACTGGGGCATGAAAAACAGGTTGTCAAAACTTATTAAAGAAGACGGGCGCTGTTTTTTTCTTCCTATCGATCATGGCTATTTTCAAGGGCCGACAAGCTGTCTTGAAAAACCCGGCAAGACCATCGCGCCGCTGATGGAATACTGCGACGCGTTGTTCGTGACCAGGGGTGTGCTCAGGTCCTGTGTTGGGGAATCTATTGATAAGCCGGTTATCTTGAGAGTTTCGGGCGGCACAAGCATGGTAGGCAAAGACCTCGCAAATGAAGGCCTTACTACATCCATCGAAGAGATAATAAGGCTCAACGCTTCGGCTGTTGGCATTTCTATTTTCGTCGGAAGCGATTACGAGCACCAGACACTTATGAACCTCTCGAAAATAGTCAACCAGTGCGAAGACTACGGCATCCCGGTTATGGCAGTAACGGCCGTGGGAAAAGAGATTGGTTCAAAGATCGAGGCAAGATATCTCGCGCTCAGCTGCCGCATAGCCGCCGAACTCGGCGCTAGGGTCGTCAAGACTTACTGGTGCGAGAAAGATTTCGAAAAAGTAGTCGAAGGCTGCCCTGTGCCAGTAGTTATGGCCGGAGGCCCCAAGTGCGAGACCGAGAAAGAGGTGTTCGATTTTGTCTACGACGGCATAAAGAAGGGTTCGTGTGGCATAAACCTTGGCAGGAACATATGGCAGAACCCGAACCCGGCAGCGGTCGCTAAAGCGCTTTACGCGATAGTGCACAAGAACGCCACATCCAAGGAAGCCCACGAGATATTTATGGAAGCCAAAAAAGCGAGATAGATTCTACGACTGAAAGGAAACAGTAATGAAAGTCGCGGTGTATTACAACAACAACGATGTGCGCGTTGAAGAACGTCCGGTGCCGAAAATAGGCGACGGCGAGCTTCTTGTTAAGGTGCATTCAAGCGGTATCTGCGGCTCTGACGTGATGGAGTGGTACAGGATAAAAAAAGCGCCGCTTGTGCTGGGCCATGAGATCGGCGGTGAGATAGTCGAGGCCGGCAAGAACGTAAAGAAGTATAAAGTCGGTGACAGGGTTTTTGTGTCGCATCACGTGCCCTGCAACACATGCAGGTACTGTGCTAACGGTCATCACACTGCATGCCACCTGCTGCACACAACCAATTACGATCCCGGTGGATTTTCGCAGTATTTAAGGGTGCCCGAGATAAATCTCGACTGCGGTGTTTTTGTCTTGCCTGAAACAATGTCATATGACGAAGCTGTGTTTGTCGAGCCGCTCGCCTGCGTTGTAAGAGCCCAGCGGACCGCCGGTGTAAAAGCAAGGCAGACCGTGATAATACTCGGGGCTGGCATATCCGGTCTTTTGCATCTTCTGCTTGCGAAAGCGCGGGGTGCAGCCAAAGTTGTGATTACGGATGTCAACGAGTTCCGCTTGAAAAAAGCCGTCGAGATGGGCGCAACGGCTGTTATAAACGCGAAGGGTAATGTAATAGAAGAAGCGAAGAAGGCTAACGGCGGCGAACTTTATGATGTAGTAATAGTTTCAACCGGTGCTTTTCCGGCCTTCAAACAGGCGCTCGAGCTTGCCGATAAAGGCGGGAAAGTCATGTTTTTTGCGCCTACAGAGCCGGGGCTGAGGCTTGATATACCGGTTAACGATTTCTGGCGCAACGACATGACACTTGTCACATCTTACGGCGCTGCTCCTTCGGACAACCGAGAATCGCTTGAGCTGATACGGGACGGCAAAGTTAAGGTGGGTGCTCTTATAACGCACAAGCTTCCGCTAGATAGAACAATTGATGGCTTCAAGCTTACTGCTTCCGGAAAAGATTCGATCAAAGTTATAATCGAACCGAACAGAAACAGTGATAAGAGGTAAGGGTTAAGAACATCTTACTAAAACAGTTATTACCGTAAATATGGTCGTTTGTTAATATGTTTGCTGTTACTTACCACTTATCCCTTACCCCTGATAATATCTTTACCAGCTGTTCGCTTTTTCAAGTATATAAACAACCACAGGTACGTGCATATAGTCCTTCTCTTCCTGTTTGTTGTTGACTCCCAGGTCAATCCTTTTTTTCTTTATGGCCGAGCCGGTGTCACCAGCCCAGCCGTAACCGTAACCTGAAACAAAAACTCTCGTTCTCAATGGTATTACCCTTGGGTCAACGGCAACTATACCTCTCTGCATTTTCTCACCCAGGAACGTTTCTGTCCCGTCACGCCAAGCTAATGGGTCACCGGGATAATATGCTGTGGCGATCATACGGTGCTTTTTTGCTTTCGAAAGGTCATAAATACATTCCCACGAACCATCCTTAGCAAGGAGCACCAGCCTGTAAGCGGTTTTCGTGGTGACCCTTTCCCTAAGAGTTTCCCTTGAAGCCACCTGGCCGTCGTGGTAGATTGTCTTAATGAGTTTAGTCTTCACTCTTTGAGTGCCTTTTTGAAGTTCAACAGGCCTGAGGTTTCTCGAGTCTTTGTGGCTCCACCTGACAATGAAAGGCAACACTTCGCTCACAGTCTCCGTTTTCTCCGCTACGCGTATGATGCCTATAATCCCGTGCCTCGGCACCCGATTTTCAAGCGATGGTACCACTATATCGCCCGTGCTGACCGCTATGCCTCTGTTCTTAAGGAATTCTGCAATGGTGACGTTCTGGACGGGAACAACCATCACCTTGCCGTCGGCAATAATCTTGACCATGTTGAAGTAGTTGAAATAGAAAAAAAGGATGGATATGGCGCAGATAACCGAGATGAGGGCATAAGAATAAAAGTATTTAGCTGTTCTCATATTCGTCCAGGTAAGGCCTGACCCTGAAGTTAACTTTCAATTTTTTTGCTATGGAGCGGCACTTAGAGACATCAATGCCGGGGAGCGTGACGGTCGTCACCGTTGTGTCGGGTATGTAGCGCTTCGCGAGGCGGATGAAACTTAAAACATTTTTGAATGCCGCTATTCCGTATTTGGGGCGGTTTATTTTGACGTATGTTTTCGCGTCCGGCGCGTTAAGGCTTACGGACATACAGTCTATTACACCTTTGAGAGCCGCGAGCATTTTCTTGGAGTCATGAGGTTTGAAATTTCCAGTTGTGTTTACGCGTGTCTTGCCGCCTTGAGATTTAACCCAGCCGGCTACTTGTTTCAGCACTCTGAACCTGACAAGCGGTTCGCCATACCCGCAGAATATCACTTCTCTGAATTTCTTTGGATCTTTTATCGCTGTTATGATTTCTCCGACCGAAGGTTCTCTTTCTAGCCGCAGGTTGTTGCCGCGAAATTTGCTTTTCCATTTGTATTTTATGCAGTAAGTGCACGCCATTACACAGCGGTTTGTAAGGTTAATGTAGAGATTATCCTGATATTTATAGGTTATTGCCATAATGATTATTCTCCATAGGTAGCTTTATAATCAGCTACGCTTTGTAAACATTTTTCTCTAATATTGTTTACTCGAAAAAAAGAAATCACTCTTTCTGCGTATACTTTATTCAATATACTGGAATTAAAACCAATATTATTCAAGTAATACCTGTCGTTCTGTAAATTGCTCCAGTTCCAAACATTCTTGGCGGCTATGATATCATTGTCGTAAAGAGATTTACATATATCCTTGGCTATAAACATATAGCCCATAAAACCAGGGTGATTCGTGTTGTCCATTATGAAATCGCTTTTAAAAAATTCAGAGGATGCGTATGCCTTATCAATTTTAAATAAAAAACAATTGTTTTTCGATGCGAATTCTTCAAGGTAGGAATCAATGATGGCTATTTCCGAATCCGGGTTGAGCTCGTATTTGCTTTTTAGCTGTGACAAAAATACTATGTGGCATCCTTTATTCCGGCAGATGTTGTTTATAATCTGAAGATTTTTCATGTAATGTGTTTTGAGCAGGACAGGGCCTTTGCCGGAAGTCATATGTGCAAAACCTTCGAGCCTTTCTCCCCCATTAAAATTGTCATCATAGAAATAATTCATTAAACGGTAGAGGGGAAAACTCCTTAATAGCTGTATGTGTATTCGGATAAGAATTGCATTAATCCCGGAATATAACGGCAGGTTCATGCTTTCATTTCTTCCTTCATAAGCTATTATAAGGTCGGGCTGGAAATTCATCAGCTCGCGCAGCAGCCTGATATCGCTATCTGTAGATGACCGCATGAATCCGGCATTTATAACTTCTATTTTTCTGGCAGGAAGCAGATCCCTTAGATAAAGATTTAAAAATTTAGGGTAGGATATATATTGATGGAAAGGCCATCCTCTTGTGTTTGACCCTCCAATACAGAATATACGGTAAACCCCCGCTGCTTTTTGCGGCGTGAACGATTCTTTCGGATTATCAAGCCTAACAATTTCGGGATTCGTTTCAAGCAAAGAGCCGTTATTGACAAAAAACTCTTTTCCGTTTAAAAGCCAGGCAATATGTATATCGTTAATGCTCAATTTTGGTTCTTTAATAAAAGGAGGCCATAAGCTTATAAGTATTGCTCCGGCGCAACCCCCCAAAAGAATAAGCAGTATTTTCGTTTTCATAAAAGTTTAAAAACATCTAATGAATTATTGTAAAGTATCTTAGATATTTCTACAGGGTCAATCCCTTTTATCATTGCTATCTCTTTCGCTATAAGGCTCACGAAAGATGGTTCGTTCCTGCCGCCTCTGTGCGGCTGCGGAGGGAGGTACGGGCAGTCGGTCTCGATCAATATCCTATCCAGCGGAATGGCGGCAACTACACGCCTAAGTTCTTTTGCACCCGGGTAGGTCACGGGGCCGTCTATACCCAGGTAAAAACCCATTTCCAGCAGCTTCTCGGAATCTTGCAAGGAGCCTGAAAAACAATGCACCACTCCTCTGTAGCTTTTTCCGTTTAGTATATCAAGAAGGTCTGGATAAGCTTCACGGCAATGGACAACAAGCGGCTTCCCGGAATTTGCAGCAAGCTCTATATGTTTTATAAAGACTTCACGTTGTTTTTCCCTGGTGGAATTCTCATGGTGATAGTCCAACCCGGTCTCGCCTATGGCAATGACTTTCGGGTTTTTGATAAGCTCGCTTAGTTTGCTAAACAATGCTTCATCGCTAAGCTGCGCTTCCTGTGGATGAATGCCGAGCGCGCAGAATATGTCGTTATTTGCGGATGAAAGCTCGAGAGCCTTGCTCCAGTAGCCCGGCTCGCAGGCGATCTCGATTATCTTTGAAACGCCGCTCGCCCTGGCGCGGCTGATGACCTCCGGCCTGTCCGGGTCAAAGCGTTCATCGGTTAAGTGCGCGTGAGTATCAATAAACATATTTTTTAAAGGGTTGGGAAATCAGCTACTTGCTCTGTATTCTAGGAAAAAGGTTGCCGGATTTTGTTATTGCACTGCCGGGCTTGGGGGAAGCGATAATGCTGCCTTGAAAAAAGGCTTTGGCTTCGCTCTCGATATTTTCATCAGCGCCGATCTGTTTCCAGATGTTCGCCGATATTTCAGGCATAAATGGGAATACCGATAAGGCCGCCACCCTGATCCTGTTGAGAAGTTCGAACAGCACGGTAGAGAGCTCGGGATCGTTAGCCTTCGCCATTTTCCACGGCGCAGATCTTTCTATGAGTTGGTTGGAATGGTTTAAATGTTTCTGTATAGTTTCAATAATATAATTGAATTGGAGGTTATCAAAATATTCGTTGAAATCTACGATATTTATTACCTCTTCTATCATGGGATTGGAATTTGGTTTAGGTATCCTGCCTTCGAAATATTTCTCTACCATAGTAAGTGTACGCGACACGAGGTTGCCGAGATTATTGGCGAGGTCAGTGTTGAATTTTTCGGTAAGGGCCTGCCAGGATATATCGCCGTCCGCGCCGAAGGGAAAAAGTGAAAGCATTAGATACCTTGCCGCGTCTACGCCGAACTTATCTGACATCTCTTTGGGAAGTATCACGTTGCCTATCGTTTTTGACATTTTGTCGCCGTTTATTGTAAAAAATCCGTGCGCGAATATCTTTTTAGGGAGCGGCATCTTGACCGAGAGTAGCATCGCCGGCCATATTACGCTGTGGAACCAGAGTATGTCTTTTGCCATAAGGTGCAGGTCGGCGGGCCACAACTTCTTGAACTCGTCCGCATCCTCGCCGTAGCCTATGGCTGTAATATAGTTTAGAAGCGCGTCCACCCACACGTACGCGGTCTGGGCCGGGTCAAAAGGAAGCGGTACACCCCATTCGAGGTTAGCGCGGGAGATGCTTATGTTGTCGAGCTTCATACTTTTAAGCTTGCCTATTATTTCGTTCCTGCGCTCTATGGGGAATATCTTCACGCGCGGGTCGGAATCGTCAGTTATGATCTTTAACAGCTCTTCCTGGTAATCTGCCAGTCGGAAAAACCAATTCTCTTCGGACTGGAGGGCGGGCTTTTGCTTGTGATCCGGACAGCATCCATCCAAAAGGTCGGCCTCGGCTATGAATTTCTCACAGCCAACACAATAAAGCCCTTCATATTTGCCTTTCTGTACGGCACCTGTCTCGTGCAGTGCGGAAAGGAACTTCTGAACGGCTTTTATATGTTGTTCATCAGTTGTGCGTACGAAATAATCGTTAGTTATTTTGAGGTTCTTCCATTCTTTGCTGAACTCAGATGATATCCTGTCACAGAACTCTTTGGGGGAGGCCCCAGCTTTTGCGGCCGCCTGGCAGATCTTGGCACCATGCTCATCAGTGCCTGTGAGAAAGAAAACGTCGTCTCCGCAAAGTCTTTTCCATCGGGAAACTACGTCAGCCAGCGACCGTGGTATAAGCGTGGCCAATGTGCGGCAGGTCGTTAACGTAATAAATCGGGGTTGTCAGATAGTATTTCATAATATATTAAATTCAGATCACACCGTAACGTCTTTCAGTGGGAACGTTTTATGCTGCTTGTCGGCAAGCTCGACTGTAACCTCTTCTTTGAGGCAGTTGAGTGAAAACACCATAGCGGGCCCGGCAGGAGTCTTTACCTTTGTTCCCGCAGCGGGCATCCTTTTCTTGGCTTCCTTGTAGAACTCGTGTTCAAAGGCAAGGCAGCACATTAGCCTTCCGCAAAGGCCGGACAGCTTTGATGTGTTCAGGGACAGGTCCTGCTCCTTTGCCATGTCTATTGTGACCGAAGAAAAATCTTTGAGGAACCCCTGGCAGCACAGCTTCCTTCCGCAGGCTCCGAGGCCGCCTATCATTTTAGATTCGTCGCGTACGCCGATCTGCACCATCTGGATGCGTGTCTTTAGTATGTGCCCCAGGTCCTTTATGAGCTCCCTGAAATCCACACGGGTTTCGGCCGTGTAATAAATAAAAAGCTTGGCGCGGTCGAACGTGTACTGGACGCAGGTGAGCTTCATGTCGAGCTCGTGGTCCTCTATTTTGCCCAGCACCGCTTTCTGGGCCTGCTGGTTCTTAAGCTCGTTTTCCGCGATGCGCCTTTTGTCTTCGGGCGTCAGCTTCCTAATAACTTTAGCCGGTGTATCTTTAAGCTTTTCAACCATTTTCTCGCGTTCGCAAACAACGCCGTCTTCCTGCCCATGTTCGGTTTCCGCCAGAACCTTGTCGCCGATAACAAGGTCTAGATGCCCTGTGTCGCCGTATATCTTTTCCTTTATCCTTCGTACCGTGATCCCGACTACTATTGGCATATATAACTCCTGTAAATCAAAATTCAAATATAAAAAATAAAAATTGATCTATCTTGTTTCTATAAAAGGCTTTAACCTAAAATTTGATATTTGATTTTTAATTTTTGATATTATTCTTACGGCGTTCGTTCATTTTAAGCAAAAGCACGTCAAGCACCATCTGCGGATTAACATTCTGCTCAAGCAATTTTCTGGAGTTAGATATCTCTTCTACCGCGTAACCGGAATTGACAGCGCCGGCGCGGAAATCATTCTTGGCTTCGTTGATCAGGCCGTCGAGCAGCTCCTGAGCGTTCTTTGAGAACTGTTGGCTGGTAAAAAGCATGTCAGCTGAGCTAAGCGACCCGGACCTTAACTTTTGCCATAGCGCGGGCGAGAGGTTCTCGTTATCCTCCAGCATTGTAATCGCAGAAGAGAGCGATCCTTCGCACTTTGCCGCTATCTCGCCTGCTTGTGACGCTGAAGCGCCGTGATTTGAAACAAGGTATCCCGCGACCTCACGCTCCGAAAGAGGCGCGAAGTTTATCATCTGGGTTCTTGATACTATCGTTGCCGGCAGGTTTTCCTTGTGCTTTGCCAGCAAAACTATTACTGTCCACGCCGGCGGTTCTTCAAGCGTTTTTAAAAGACAGTTCGCAGCGTCCAACGTTATCTTTTCTGCCGGCTCAACTACATAAACCTTCCACCTGCCTTCGGAGGGTTTAAAGCTTATATCCTTTTGCATCGCCCTTATCGTGTCTATCTTTAGCGTTTTCTGTTTTTCAACTTCCTTGTTCTCGAGGCGTGCCTGGTATGCCAGGTCGATAACTGTTACATCCGGATGGTTAAAATGTTCTATTTTCTTACAGGAAACGCAATGGCCGCAGGCCTCTTCGAACTTTTTTGCCACAGTGTTTTTCGCGCAGTTGAGAGTTCTCGCGAGCTCCAGCGCCGTTTTCTTCCGGCCGATGCCGTCCTGGCCGAGGAATAGGTAAGCGTGCGCTATACGGCCCGAGCCGAGCTGGCCCGAAAGTATTGTTTTGGCTTTCTGTTGGTTAATGATATCGTTAAAGAACATAATTATTATAGTTTTAAGCTATAAGCTTTAAGCGATAAGCCAGAAAAAAACTGATAAGTCTTTTTCTTACAGCTTTCATTCTTACAGCTTACAACTTATAGCTGGTTTTAAGACAGTCTAAGACTGCCTTTGAAACCTTCTTTTGGGTTCCGGCAATGGTGCTCTGTGTTGCTATGACTTTGATCCTTTCAGGCTCCTGCTTGGCTAGGGCAAGGTATCCCTTTCTTACCCGTTCGTGGAAAGAGATATCCTCTCCTTCCAGCCTGTCGCAGGCCTTCTTGAAATCCTTTTTTATAGAACGCGCTTTCCTGAGGCCTGCTTCAGCAGAAATGTCCAGATATACGGTCATATCGGGTCTTATGCCGCAGGCTGCGATGAAGTTCAGCTTTTTGATAACCGCGATATCAAGGCCGCGGCCGTATCCCTGGTAGGCAATAGTCGCATCCGTGAAACGGTCACAAACGACTATATGCCCAGCTTCAAGGGCTGGTTTGATCACGTCCGCTATGTGCTGCGTGCGGGCCGTTTCATAAAGAAAAAGTTCGGCAATCGGGGTAATGTTGTTCTTTGGGTCAAGCAGTATGCGCCTCACGGCTTCAGATATCTTTGTGCCGCCCGGCTCCCGCGTATGCGTTACTTTGCAGCCTTTTTTTTTGGAGCAGTTCGCACAGCAGCCTAGACTGCGTGCTCTTCCCGCTCCCTTCACAACCCTCAAAAGTAATAAAAAAACCTTTCATAATTTAGTGTAATATTTTAACAAAAAAAACAACGGCTGTCAAAGAAAAAGCCCCGGGAATTAAGTCTTCGCGGCAGTTAAAACGCAAAAGCCAAAAAATAAAAAAGATATCATTGAATTATCAATTTTTTTATTGAAAATAGTTTGGAGTGAATACGTAGGGTATATGTGCGCAATAGCACACCATTAAAATTATTGAAAAATAATGGTCTTTGTGCTATACTGGTAACGGAAATAACAGCAGATTCGCGGCTTCATCTATAATTCTTCCGCGAGTAAGGTATTTAGATGTCACTAAAGCGTTTTTGGGTTAAATCAATTTCTATAGCCATCCCCAGCCCTGTCCGCCATTTTCTGCACAATCACAACCCCATAAAAACGGAAGGTTCCGCCCTTATTACTGCCCTTATACTATCTGTGGTTATTGCTATGCTTGCCATTGTTGGGGCACAGCTTATTACCACTGCCTACAATACTGTCATGCATCAGGAACACCAGGGCTCAGAAGTTGACAACGTGGCAAGGGCCGGACTGCAAGACGCTATTTCCTGGTTTAAGAATCAGCCCACTCAGCCGGTTGCTGCGGTTGCTGCCCTCGGCGGCTCCATGCCCAACGGTTCCTGGGCGGACAGCGCTTTTAATCCGCAATACAGTACAAGTTCAGCTTTGAGCGCCACTATAGACACAAGCCTTGGCATGGTTCAGGAATACCCGTTAAATGCCGCCACCGGGCTTTACGGGAGGTATGAAGTAAGGCGCCAAACCAACCCCGCGGTTGCCGGAGTAGTTTACGATTCATATTCTGTTCACGACATTAGCGGGCAGAGGTTTTTTAACGGAGCGGTAACAGGAAATGGTTACGCCTGGTACATCGGAAGCAGGGGTTATATTTACAAAGCATCCAGTAATACATATACATGTAACGGCGCAACATCAACTTTCAATATGAAAAATGTTCTCGCGAGGTCAATGGTCTCTACCGAAATAAGAAGGATCAATTTAAACCTTCCTCACTGCGCGGTTATTACTAACTACGGCGGGACTCCGGCAGGAAAAAAGGGTAATCCAGTCTGACGCCAACCGTAATAGTTAACAATCTTGGCCTTATAGCAGGAGGCACTAGTTATTATGCTGTTGGTTATTCCGGAGGGGCCAATCCGCCATATCTAATAAATAGCGGAGGGAACATAACGGGGTCAGCCGGGCTATCGGTGATAGTCGCAAGCTGTACACCGTCTTATGTCCTTGGAGTTTCAACATCAGACCTGCAGATAATGGCTAACTATCTTGTCACTAATGTAAACCAGCTTCCCAATCCTTTACCGAATATGTGCCTTGTGTACATCTGCGGCAACGCCGAGTTCACTGTGTCGCATAACCTATTTTCCAGCGGAATCCTCTTTGTTGACGGAAATTTAATTCTTGATTCAGGGTCAAACTGCGATTACGAAGGGTTGATATACTGCACAGGCACGGTTACCATATATGACAGCAATGTTATTGCAGGGTGTGTAGTGGCTTGGCAGGGACTTACACTTTCGGAATCAGGCGCATCGCAAAGCAGTCAAATTGTATATAGCAAAGGAATCCTCGCTACAGTTAACCAGATCGTTTGCCAATACCGCGAAATGAAGTCGACTTACAGGGTTTTTACCGGCATATCAAACTTTTAGTCTGTCAAAAACACTTGGATTTACAATGATATATTCTTGATTCCAGGCCATATAGGCAGGTGCCGATAAAGGTTATTGATATGAATAAAATATTCAGATCTCAAAAAGGTTTCAGCGTTCTAGAGGCTATACTCGCGGTGTCTATCCTTGCTATCGTGAGCATGTCGATAATTTATATCCAGAATTTTATGAGCAAGCAGTCCGTGGAGATAAAGGATAAAGCGTTCGCTACGGAAAAGGCCATACAGATAATGGAAGAACTGCGGTCGCTTGTTTCGGGCGCGGAAATAACGCAAATTAACGTGCTTGATGACTATAATGATGGAAGCACCTACAGCTATATGCTTACATCAAATCAGGCTATAACGGACCCCGGAAACCCGTTAAGCGGCAACATCATCCGCGGCGGTAAGTGGAAATATCTGAGAAACATCAATGTTTTAAAGGACCCGAATAACCCTTATACAAGAAGGGTCACAGTGGATATCTACCGCAATAGCCTTTCAAACCCCGGACAACCAGCAGAGACCCTTGCTGAGACTGTCGCTATATTGAGGACGATAACCGCGAACCCAGTTCCCACTCAGGTCCTTGATGTTTACATTATTGAGATCCAAAACGTTCCTGGCTGGTGGTCGGATCTGTCAACGATGAGTTCTGTCTTTGACAACGTATTGCAGAGCATAGAGCTTTTAAATCCCGGGCTTATAATAAGGCCGCATTTGATACACCGGCTGGCTTACGGTAGAGATCAGGAATATTATCCTTACATCAACGAGGACGATGATACAAATGATGTTGCCATGCCTTATGTGTATTTCTATCCAGGTCATATGAGGACGACGGGCGCTGACGGCCTTCCAGCTAATGTTCCATATGATTATTATCTCGCATCCATGATAGGCGGGCGGCTTGACGTTGACAATGTAAGGACAAATGCCGCAAGTTACCCTCTCTGTGATATGCAAAATCATGCCGTCAGGTATCCGGATGAACTGGCCCTTTATAATTATTATTCCTCACTGCCCGGAGGCGACCCTGAGCCTAGCCTGAGGATGCTGATAGAGAACATGAATTCTAACCCGGCGGCTTATAAGAATGCGATCATTGTAAACCTTCACGGAGAACTCATGCCTTTACCGCCTATGCGCAATTATTCTGACGCCGCCAAGTCACCTGCGATATTTCCGTATAAGAGGCTTGTTACTCATCCGCAGAATCTCGAATATACAAGTGCATCCAATCCGGTAACACTGCGGGTTTATTCGTACCGCACCAGCAATAATGTCGGCGTTCTGGGACAGTATTATTCCAACGCTTTCAATAGTACTCCGCCAAATCCTAGTAATATTAACACTATGACACCAACTCTTACACGCTATGATAGAAATATAAACTTTGACTGGTGCGGCAGCGGAAACCCTGTTAATCCCAACCCTCCTGATCCTTCAATAAGCGTTAACAAGTTTGTCGTAAGGTGGACCGGTTATATTACGCCAGAATATTCTGAAAATTATACTTTTTATGCACTTACTGACGATGGGGTAAATTTAAATATTACCAATGGTTCAACCATTACAAACCTTATAAGTGACTGGAACGACCAGGCCGCCACTATGTCCACTTCCACCGCAATTTGCCCTCTTACAGCAAATAGCACATATTACGTTGAAATGGATTATTATCAAGACACTGGCGTTGCTTGCGCAAAGCTTTACTGGTCAAGCGCGCATCAACTCAAAGAACTTGTTCCATTTGATAAAATCCCCCTTGCCACGGTTTATATACCAACTGATACTGTAACAAGCTCGAATATAACTGTGCAGGAAATTGTCGGCGGCCCTGACACCGCTTATCAGAGAGTCAGTGTTGATCTCTCAAAATCCACCTCAGTTTGCACGGTTACGAACCCGGCGGGAGGTGGAACATTAATAACGCTCCTCGACAGCCCTATCTTTAATTCAACTTCAAGTGCCAGCAACGGTGGCTTAAGTTCAGCCAATACTCTTTACGGACTTGAATACATTCCCTGCCCCGTGGGCAATATAACGGATGGTTTTTCAAACGATCTCGTCACCTCAAGTATAACCAAGAATACAGCCAGGTGGGTTATAACTTTTGCCGCGAACTCTTTTGCCACAGGCATGCACACGGTTGAAACGCGTATAGGTTCAGACCTGAATACCGGCATTCAATATCAGTATCCGAACCTTTCCAGGACATATTTCTGGGTTAACCAGGCGCCTCCTGTGACAGAGCAGTACCAGTTCATGGGCGACCCGCGCCATTGCCCTTATCTTGATGTAAAACAAACCAGCAGGTACAACTGGTGGTTCACATCTATACCTAACACCCAGTTCAGCTACAGCAGCTTTTCGTATACAACGAACGGCTGGAACGGGAATTGCGATATGGATATCCCGAGGTATTTCCAGATTTACCGCCAGGGCCTGCTTGCTACTGAAAGCATATGGACCACTATGAACGGGTTCAGCTATTACTATGTCGGAATGGGAGGCGAATTCGGCATGGATAAGGATCCATTTTACGGCGCTCCTCCTACCGGGTCATTGCCGTTCATCAACCAGCCATGGAACACAGTTACGGATAACAGCTTGACTCATATAGATGAAATATTGAACGGCCCGGTAAGACTTATTGCAAGTACTGATTTAACCTGGTTTGCGAAGAACTGGATAGGGGAACTATATCAGGATCAGGATTACGCCACCTGGACAAGCACAGGCAATGTGCCTACAGGGCCAGGGAATTACTGGCGCACAACTCATACTACGGCTCCGTTCAACAATTATTTTAACTTTAACAGGTCGGTTAACACCGGCTCTCAGGGGTGCGAGTCATTTTATAACGGTCAAACAGCGGGAAACGGTTCCGGAACCTACGGCCATGACTTTGCCGATGGCTCTAATGGAGATATCACCGCTTTGGGCCTTGATATGTCGACAGTTTTCAGCCAGCCGCTTATAACCCCGATCTCCGCCCCAAGGCCTTTTAACCTCAATAACTCGAACAATGGCATGCCGCCTGAATGGAACAACTCCATTTATTCAGGCATGAGAACTACTATTTCAATACCCACTGTACCCGCTACCGGGGTTTCAAGGGTTTACTATACTTCCGAATACAGTAGTTCGGACAACGCGAGCGCTGTGGTGCAAATGGTGCTGGGTTCCAGTACCTGTTACGTTTCGGCCAACGGCCTTTCTACACAGTCGAATTTCGGCACTATACAGATGGGCGGGTACATAGTAATGAACATGATAAGGTCTTTTCTCGATGCTGGGCTCTACACGGGGCAGAGTCATATTCCGCAACTGCCTTATGTCCAGATAACCAATCCGCTGGTGACCAGTTCATTTAATAACGCGACTACTTCGATCCCTATAACATGGACGATCTCATGGCTGAGGTGGGACGGAAATCTTTACACAGTTGATTATACTGCGGGATATTCGGAAAGCACCACAATGGTATACAATGTAAAATATTTCGACGGCGCAAATTGGCGTTTCTGCAGCGACGGCACTATAGCGCAGGAAGGCATTTATGATTCAGCTCACTCTTTAAGCACCACATCGTATACATGGAATAATCTTTCGGGGCTTACAAAAGGAGTAAGCTATATTTTGTGTGTTGAGGCATACAGGCAAAATTATCCATTACATTACGGCTATGATCAAGTACAATTCAGTATATCACAGTAAGCTTGGCGCGACAATGGTCGAACTCATGATGGCGGTTGCCATCTTTGGCATAGTCACGCCCGTAATTGCGATGCTTCTCATGCAAACCACAAAAAGCTATTCGATGTACGAGGCGGCTACGCAGCTCAGAGTGACGAACCAGGCAACTCTTAACAGGATATACTTGAGGCTTGGTTCCTGCAAGCGCATATTTAATAATACAGCCGCTGATAATGTTTATTTGTCGAGCATTAGCGGCCCAGGCGCTCCCATGATACTGACAGGTTCTGTGCTTCCCACTATACAGGAAATAGGCACCCTTGCGTTGGGGACCACTAACTTTAATCAGGCTTCTGTCGGGAACTGCCTGTTTTTCGCCAGTAACGATTCTATGCCTACACTGCTTAGCGGGACTTCAACTGTGAAAGTTGATGTATATAGATTAAACTATTATTACCTTACCGCTGTGACACCTAAGCCCATCAGGGCCGCGCCGTCATACAATGTTATTGAGTGGCAGAGCATCCAGTTCGCGGATTATGACCAGATCACATCTATTCCCACGACAGGTAACAAACAGCAAAATGCTATCGCGGCCCTTTACGCAATGGGGATAAAAAATGCATGGGATTCAACCCAAACAAGTGAAAATAGCGCGTTCTTTTCGTTTAGTTCGGCTGGCGGTATTACGGCGGCCGGCTCATACACGATCCCAATGTACCGCTTTAAAGTTTTGACAAGCATGATAACCGGGGTCGTGATCGGGGGGTTCAGCTACGGTGTTTCTTCCAACAGTTCAAAGTGGACGACACCCGCATGCCCGAAAACCATCCCGGAGTACGGAGTCGCATCAAACAACTTTCCTGGCGGGTTTGAGGTGGCGATAGCCGGTTCATCTTCCGGACGTGCCGTGCTGATCAGAAGTGTTCTTGTGGCGCAAGGCTCCATGAATATGATAGTAGCAGACGACCTCGAAAACGTAAGTATGGCGCGCGATGTTTGGTAATAGCCTCCCTTTTTTCCGCTTCTTTCACATAAAATTTGACTTTCATTCATTATTATTGTATATTCTTTTCTACTTTAAGTAATCCAAAAATCAAGCATTAAAGATCAAAATTATCGAGTTTTGCGCTGCAAAATAAATTTATAGGAGTAGTTAACCTTATTTTTGATATTTGATGTTTAATATTTGATATTTAGTTTTGGGGCTGTAGCTCAGTTGGTAGAGCGCTTCCTCGGCAAGGAAGAGGTAGTGGGTTCAAATCCCATCAGCTCCATATATTAATGTCCTGAAGCAATAATTGCGCTGATTGGCCGGTATCTAACTTGAGATATCGGCATTTTTATTGACTAAAATTCCAAATAATAGTAGAATAATCAGAATAATTTGCTCAGGAATCTTTATCGTTTATCATTACGGATATAAATTTGAATAGGCTTTCAAAACAGGCAAAAAATGAGCGGTCTTAGAATTTTGAGCGGCGATGCAAGAGGCAGGGTGCTTAATACCCTTAAAGCAGATGACCTTTCAATAAGGCCGATGCTGGGACGTATGAAAAAGTCGTTGTTTGACATAATCCGCCCAAAGCTTCAAGGGGCCGAGTTCCTTGATATGTTCGCTGGCACGGGCGCCGTTGGGCTCGAGGCGTTATCGAACGGAGCCAGAAGGGTGGTTTTTATAGAACAAAGCCCGGTATCGCTCAAACTCATCAAAGAAAACATTGATATGCTTGGCTACGCCGCGCGCGGTGTGATCCAGCGGGCTGACATTACGAAAGGCCTTGATTGGTTAAAATTGCAGTTCGATATAATTTTCATGGGCCCGCCTTACAAGGATGAGCACAAACGGCCGCTTTTCCTTACAACGCCAGCGCTATTGGGGGTAGCCCGCGCGGGATTACTGGCAAGCGGCGGCTGGATAATAGGCCAGCATCATAAAAAAGAGCCTGTCAGTGTGCCGGCAGGCCTTGAAATGTTCAGGCAGGAAAAATATGGCGATACGCTGGTATCTTTTTTTAGAAATATCAAGAAAGGCAATTGATGTTTAAAGGATTAATAAGCAAGCTCTCTTCATTTTTCAGGCCCGGCATTGAAATAAGTTATTCAAAGATAAACGCGTATCAATCCTGCCCTTATAAGTACTGTCTTTTATATGAGAAAGGGCAGAAGGTTCCGCCAAATCCGTATATATCTCTCGGTATAAGCATACACAGGACGTTGGAAAGCTTCCATTTAAAAAAAGCAGGCGACCTTGAAGACCTCATTGACTGCTACAACAACTCGTGGAAGAACGAAGGTTTTAATTCGCCCCAGCAAACATACGAGTTTTTTGAGAAAGGCAGGCGGATGCTGGAGAACTATTTTTCTGAGAGCCTTAACCTGAAGACCAAGATATTGTTCGTTGAAAAGGAATTCAGCTTCGCATTCGGCAAGAACAGCATGCGCGGTTTAATAGATAGGATCGACAGGCACCCGGACGGGTCTTATGAGGTCATAGATTATAAGACCCATAATGAGACTTGGAAGCAGGAAAAAGTTGACAGTGACCTGCAGATGAGCATCTACGCCCTGGCCTGCGAAAGGGCGCTGGGTTTTAAGCCAAGCATACTCACGTTCTATTTCGTGGCGCGCGGAGAAAAGATAAGCACTACCCGCAGCAAGGTGCAGACGGACGCCGCCATGCGTATAGCCGAGGACGTGGCTAGAAAGATATCGGGCAGGGAGTTTGCGCCGGAAAAAAGTTTTTGCCCAAGGTGTGATTTCAAGAAAAGTTGTCCGCATTCGGCAGCCAGGGCTTAAACAAAAAAATATTTTGCTCAAACAAAAAGGATCGCCCATGAAAGCAGTGACAGTAATAAAGTTCGGCGGAAGCCTTGCTAAAAACGAACCAGCCAGAAAGAAATTCCTGGACGAACTTTCAAAGATATCGAAGAAAGAGAATATTGTGCTTGTTCACGGTGGTGGGCCGGAGATCAACGCCTGGCTGGGCAAGCTCGGGATAGTGAGCAAGTTTGTTGGCGGGCTAAGATTCACTGACAGACACGAACGCTCGAAGTAGTAGAGATGGTGCTTAGCGGCAAGGTGAATAAATATTTTGTGGGTGAGCTTTACAATAGGGGCGTTCTTGCCTGCGGCATTTCAGGCAGAGACTGCGGTCTTGCCCCGTCAAAACAGATAAAAGAACTTGGGTTTGTCGGTGAACCCGTGAAAATTAATCCAAATATAATCAAAACCCTTATTTCTGCCGGTTTTATGCCGGTAGTTTCGTCTTTGGGCCTCGGTGCTAAGGGCGAAGCTCTTAATCTCAATGCGGATTCACTGGCCATGGCGATCGCCGTGAGCCTCAAAGCCCGACGACTGGTGCTTTTAACTGATGTGCCGGGTGTGCTTGACGAGAATCACAAGACCATACCCTGCCTAAAACGCCCGGAAGTAAACAGGCTTATCTCGCGAGGTATAGTGTCCGGCGGCATGATACCCAAGATAAAAGCCTGCGCCCGTTCGGTGAAGAACGGCATAAAAGAAGTCTGGATAGCAAACGGCGCAGAAAGCATGACAAAGCTCAAAGGAACATTGATCAAATAAATAAGGATAATAAAATGAATATAACCGAAAACGATAAGCAGTATATAGTTCAAACCTACAAACGGCAGGAACTTACCGTTTCTAAAGCGAAAGGCAAGTTTGTTTATGACGAGAATGGGAAAAAATACCTGGATTTCTTTTCAGGCATAAGCGTGTGCAATCTGGGCCATTGCAACACCAGGGTCGTCTCTGCTATTAAAAAACAGGCAGGGACACTGATGCACGCCTCTAACCATTATTACACGGGGCCCCAGGGCGAGCTCGCGAAGAAGCTCGTAGGCCTATCATTCCCGGGCCGGGTTTTTTTCTCCAATTCCGGAGCCGAAGCCAACGAGTGCGCAATAAAGCTCGCGCGGAAGTGGGACAGCTCGCGGGAAGGCGCAAAAAAATTCGAGGTGATATCGTTCTCAAACTCGTTCCACGGCAGGACCCTCGCGACACTCGCCGCGACCGGACAGCCGAAGTTCCATAAAGGTTTCGAACCGATGCCGGCGGGGTTCAAGTACGCTGAGTTCAACGATTTGGACTCAGTTTCAAAGCTGGTTACGGATCAAACCGCCGCGGTACTCATTGAGGTCGTTCAGGGTGAGGGCGGTGTAAATATAGCGGAAAAAAGTTTTCTTGAAGGCCTGAGAAAGTTATGCGACGAAAAAGGCCTGATACTCATATTCGATGAAGTGCAGTGCGGCATGGGCAGGACGGGCACGTTCTTTTCATACGAACAGTATGGAGTTGTGCCGGATGTTATTACGCTAGCTAAAAGCCTTGCCGGCGGTTTGCCTATGGGCGCGACTATCATAAGCGAAAAATACGCTTCGGCGTTCGGTTACGGTGGCCACGGTTCAACTTTCGGCGGCAACCCTGTTTCATGCGCCGCGGCCATAGCTGTGATAGGCGAGCTTGACGCTACCCTTTTGGAAAAGGTCAGAACGAACGGAAAATACCTTCTGGCCAAACTCCAGAAACTCAAAAAGAAGTTCTCATTTATCAAGGAAGCAAGAGGTTTGGGTCTTCTGACAGCGCTGGAGCTCGATATCCCTGGCGGGGACATAGTAGCGTCTTGTCTCGAAAAAGGACTCCTGATCAACTGTACGCAGGATAAGATACTTAGGTTCCTGCCGCCTTTCATAATAGGGAAAAAGGATATAAATACGGCTTTATTCGTACTGGAAGAAGCATTGAATAAAATACAGAGAGGAAACAATTAAATGCAGAAGATCAAAAAAGTAGTTGTGGCTTACTCGGGAGGCCTGGATACATCGGTTATACTCAGGTGGCTCAAAGAGACTTACGGGGCCGAGGTTATCGCCTGCGCTATAGATGTTGGCCAGGGAAAAGAGTTAAAGCCTCTCCGGGCGAAAGCTCTCAAGACGGGAGCATCCAAGGTATACATCATCGATGCGAAAAAAGAATTTGTAACGGATTATATTTTTCCGGCTATCAAAGCCGAGGCTCTTTACGAAGGAAGGTATCTTCTGGGCACGTCGCTCGCAAGGCCAATTATAGCTCAAAAGGTAATTGAGATAGCAAAAAAAGAAAATGCTGACGCAGTATGCCATGGAGCTACAGGAAAAGGCAATGACCAGGTAAGGTTCGAGTTGACATTCAAGGCGCTGATGCCCGAAGTCAAGATAATCGCCCCTTGGCGCGAGTGGAGTATTAGGTCAAGGGACGACGCCATGGATTACGCGAAAAAATATGGTATCCCGGTTCCCGTGACCAAGGCTAAACCCTACTCATCGGACGCGAACCTCTGGCACATTTCGTACGAGGGCGGTATTCTCGAAGACCCAGCGAACGAATATGATGAGTCCATGTTCCAGATGACAGTGTCGCCTATTAATGCACCCAATAAACCCACGTATGTTTCGATAGGTTTTGACAAGGGGATACCCATATCGGTAAACGGGAAAAAACTTGGGCCGGTTGAACTTGTTGAGTCGCTTAACAAGATAGCAGGCGCAAACGGCATAGGCAGAGTTGATATAGTTGAGAACAGGCTGGTTGGCATAAAATCAAGAGGAGTCTACGAGGCCCCTGCCGCGACAGTACTCTATGCGGCGCACAGGGAGCTGGAATCCCTCGCACTCGACCGGGACACGCTGCATTACAAAGAGCTTATAGCTCCTAAGTATGCGGAGATGGTATACAACGGACAGTGGTTCGTTCCTTTAAGGGAAGCGTTCGATGCGTTCATCAATGAGACCCAGAAATGCGTGACCGGAACTGTTAAGCTCAAGCTTTATAAAGGAAATATAATACCAGCGGCGAGAACCTCTCCCAACTCGCTTTACTGGGAGAAGTTGGCGACTTTCGGCAAAGATGAGATTTATAATCAGAAAGACGCCGAAGGTTTTATAAACCTTTTCGGGCTGCCATTGAAAGTGAAGGCTATGTTGGATAAACAGAAAAGAGATAAAAAGGGGTAGGGGCTGAGGGTAAGTGATAACTGAACAGCTGGAAAGATTTTGATTTTCTTGCCCCTTACTACTTAACCCTTATCACTGAGGTACTATGAAAAATTACGAAAGTTTTATCGGTTCGTTCGCGTTTGACAAGCGGCTCGCCCCTTATGACATCGAGGGTTCTATGGCCCATGTTAAGATGCTCGTCAAATGCCGGATAATACCGGCGTCAGAACGGCACAAAGATCATAAAAGGGCTTGATGCCATGCTTGCCGGTATCAAAAGAGGCGTAAGCCTCCCGAAGGCCGAAGACGTGCATTTCGCCGTAGAAAAAGAGCTTATCAGGAAGATCGGCCCGGTGGGCGGGAAGATGCACACGGCAAGAAGCAGGAACGACCAGGTGGCGCTTGATATGCGGCTCTACCTAAAAGCTGAGACAGCTGAGATCATAGGACTTTTAAATAAGCTGGGACTTGCTATCTTAGGGACATCTCAAAAAAATATCAAAAGTGTTATGCCTGGCTACACCCATCTTCAGCCAGGCCAGCCGGTACTGTTCTCACACCATCTGCTTGCATACGGATGGATGATTGCGCGGGACGTTGAGAGGCTCAAGGATTGCCTAAAAAGGATAAACGTTATGCCCCTGGGCAGCGCGGCTCTGGCCGGGACATCTTTTCCTATAGACCGGGGTTATGTCGCCAAGCTACTGGGGTTCGACTCAGTAAGCGGCAACTCAATAGACGCCGTGAGCGACAGAGATTTTGCGCTGGAGTTCTTATCGTCTTTAAGCATAATCTCAATGCATCTCTCAAGGTATGCCGAAGAGCTTGTGCTATGGTCAAGCGAAGAGTTCGGGTTCATAAGGCTTTCGGACGAATTTACTTCCGGTTCATCCATAATGCCTCAGAAGAGGAACCCTGACTGCGCAGAAATAGTCAGGGCAAAGTCCGGAAGGGTTTATGGCGACCTTCTGACGCTTTTGACGATTATGAAGTCGCTGCCGCTAGCCTACAACAGGGATATGCAGGAAGACAAACCGCCTGTGTTCGATGCCGTAGACTCCATAAAGATGTGCCTTGATATAACCGCTGGCATGACAGCGTCAATGAAAATTAACTCCGCAAAGATGAAGTTATCGCTCGACAGGGGATACCAGTCGGCTACCGAACTCGCGGACTATCTATCAAGGAAAGGATTGCCATTTAGGGCCGCTCACGGTATTGTGAAGGATATGGTGGCGTATTGCATAAAAAACAATCTCAAACTTAATGAACTTTCGTTATCCGAACTCAAGAGATTTTCGAGCCTTTTCAGCGAAGATGCTAAAAAAATGGCAGATCCGGCGCTGGCAGTCGAAGCGAAAACATCGCAGGGGGGGACATCTCTGAATTCTGTCAAGTCCCAGATAAATAGCCTAGGCAAAGTGTATGGGCGCTCAATATGAGATTAAAGAATATTAATTTATTGTTGTCATTGCTCATCGCTTCATTTTGTTTGCCATGCCTGTTTGCCGATGAAACGGCCGAACGCGAGTTAACTCTGGAAGAGAGCATAACTACAGGTGTGCATAACAGCCAGGAGCTGCTCGACTATCAGGAGCAGATATCGATAGCGCAGGAAAGGATCAAGGAAGCCGGGTCGCAGATATACCCGAAGATTGATTTTAACCTGAGCGTATCAAAATTCAGCAACGATTTTCCTACGGTACTGGCCCCTTCTTTCAACTCAGAGTACTTACCGGCGCAAAACGAGGACGTTTTTTACTCGACCCGCCTTTCACTGTGGCAGTACCTATACGCAAGCGGCAGATATTCAACGAACCTTACACTGGCCGAGACAAACCTTTCACAGGCGAGAAGCCAGTTCTGATATCTCAAAGAACAAGGTAGTCCTTGATGTGAAAAAATCCTTTTACGCATGCGTGACGTCTGCGGGAAAAGATAAAGGCTTACGAGGCAGCGATAAACACGATAAAAGCATCTATAGATAAAAATCCTTCTACAAGGGCCCGCTGGTCATACGAACTTAGCTCGATGAACATGGGTTTGATGAAGCTTCGGCATGAATATGAAAAGCAAAAATTAAAGCACCTGGAAACGCTGGGGCTGGAGCTCAATACTATGATCTCGATCAAGGGCGATATTCTTGCTCCTACCGAAGAATACGACCTGAATAAATGTCTCGCCTGGGCTAAAAATTACAGGCCCGAGCTGAGCCAGACGCAGTTCCAGGAAACAATAGACAGTCTTAGGGTCAATCTGTCGCTTGCGGAAAGGTACCCCACTGTGACATTGGGGGCAAACTACGAGCGTCTCGGCGACAGGATGCCGCTTGATATGACTAACTGGAACGCTACAATAAATGTCAATGTCCCTATATTTGACGGTTGGGCTTCCTGGTCGCGCATTAGGCAGAGGAAGTTCCAGGTCCGCGAAGGAAAGATAAGGCGTGCCAGCATCGAAGACGAGGTGTTTGCTGACGTAAGAGAAGCATACCTTGATTATGCTTTCTGGAAAAGCCGCGCGGCTGATGTAAGCGCGCAGGAAGCTGACCCGGACAAGAGACTCGATGCAGAATTGACGCGATTAGATACGATAGAACAGGCTCTTTCAAGCCAGGCTTCTCTCGAGTGGGCCATAGGGAAAATCTTCTTTAAATAAACCGTATTTTTCCGGACCAAATGCAGAAACAACTACTAAGGCTCGCTCTAATATTTTCACTTCTTTCAAGGCTCCCCTGCGCGGCCTCGTCCGCAGAAGAAGTTAATTATCCCACAAAACAGCTTCATAACCCGCACGTTAATGCCTCTGATAACGGTTCACCTGCAGGCACACCTGTTGCGTATCTTGACGAGAACAAGTTGATAATGGACTACTTTTGGAAAAAGTTCGTGGATCTTCATCCTCCGCAAAGGCCAAAGATTGCGCTGGTGCTTGGCGGCGGAGGAGCGAGAGGCCTCGCCCACATAGGTGTGCTCAAAGTTCTGCAGGAAGAAAACATTCCAATAGACATGGTAGTGGGCACTAGCGTCGGAGCTTTGATTGGGGCAGTCTATTGCGCAGGCGAGCCAATGGGGAAAATCGAGAAAATGGGCGAGACGATAGAATGGAACAAGTTGACCAATCTTTCGAACGCTTCGATAATCAGGCTCTTCATAAGCGAGCACCTCCTTTCAACCGATAAGATCGAGAAATACCTTGACGACAATATCGGAAAAAAGAATTTTGACGAACTGAAGACTCCGTTCGCATGCGTCGCTACTGATCTTGTCACCGGTGAAAGGATAATATTCCGCGAAGGCGGTGTGGCAAAAGCCGCCCGCGCGAGTTCCACCATACCTGGCCTGTTCGACCCTGTGGAGTTCCGCCACCGCTACCTTGTTGACGGCGGGCTGTATGACAATATTCCAACGGACGTTGCCAAACTCATGGGGGCCGACATTATAATAGCCGTGAACGTGTCGGCAGATCTTTCCAAGAACGACATATCCAACGTTTTCATGATACTCATGCAGTCGATATATATACAAGGGAAACAGCTGGAAGAAGAAAAAGCTAAGCTTGCCGATATAACCATAAATCCCGATGTGGGTGATGTTTCGGCTATCGATCTGGGCAGGTCAAGGGAGTGCATAGACGCTGGCATTTCTTCAGCGAGGGCAGGAGCGCCTCTTATAAAATTAAAGCTCATCGAACGCGTCTCGGACCAATATCTATTACAATGAATAAAGAAGCGGTTTTAATATTCACGTTTTTTATATTAGCCTTACAACTTATCATGCCGGCACATTCGGTTTTTGGCGGTGATAATAATACAGAAGATTCTCTGACATCCGGTCTAAAGAACGCCAAAAGCCCCGATGAAAGGGCTGAAGCGCTGAAACGCCTCGCGGGGTATTACCTGCCTTTGAAAAGGCTGGACAAAGCTGTTGACGCATACAGGCGAACAATTAACGACGCGAATATCGGAATTAAAGAGAAATATCAGTATTATGAAATTATCGGGGACATATACATTGAAGTGAACGACTATTCATCTGCAATAGAGTTTTATCAGGAAGCTGTCAGTACTATACCGAAACTGGAAGAGGCCAGGCTGAAACTCGCAAACGCATACGAGAGGGCCGACCTCAATGAGCTCGCAAAACAGGCATATCTTAACGATCTGAAAGTGGACAAGAAATCTTTTGACGCTGATTTTGGCTTGGCAGGTTTATACATGAAGCTTGGGCTGGACACGCAGGCCATGGAATATTTTCGCATGGCTCTCGACATTAAAACCGGTGCTGAGATATACAGGCAGACGGCGCATTGCGCCGAAACAACTGGTGATATTGCGGTTGCCTGCGCGATGCTACGGCAGATACCAGCAAGCGAAATGACTTACGATGATCTCATCGATCTCGGAAGGCTTTACGAAGAAAATAACAAACCAAAGGACGCTGAAGAAACGTTTTCTCTCGCAATAAAGTCGAACACAGGCAATATAAGCGCGTATGTAAACCTCGCGCTTCTTTATCTGGCCGGCAACAACCTTGCTAATGCGGAAAAATATCTTAAAATCGCCATTGAAAAAGCACCCAATGAAGGATCTCTGCATTTCTTCCTGGGCAGCGTGTATTCCGCGCAGAAGAGGCCGGAAGCCGCGCTCACAGAGATGAGAAAAGCAAGTACCCTGGCAAGGACAGACATCCTCAAAACCTACAGCACCAAGTTCGAAAAGTTCATTCCTAAGTAGTAAGAATTACAAATTAATAAACACAAACAAATATCTCTGCCCGTGTTTTTTATGGTTTAATCTGCAATTTGTAATCTGTAATATGTAATAAGATGTCAGCCGTCTATTTGGTTTCTTTTAACTGGAAGAGGAATTTGATGCCGCCTACTTCAATTAGGTCGGAATCTTTCAGCTCTACCTGTCCGGTCAGCGGCATATTGTTAAGCTTAGGGTAGCGGTCTTTGACGGCGGTGATGAGATAACCCGCGTGCCTTCGCGAGATCAGCGCCGCTATCTCAGGGGCGAACAACCCCTTGATTTTTATCGTGGCCGTTTCACCTTTCCCTATGTATGTCAGCAGCCCCGTCAACTGGTATTCCGGTTGATCGCTTTTCCCATCTATTACGCGCAGCGTGCCGGTCACTTCCTTTTTCTCTGGTATTTTCGCGTTCTCGGCGGCCTTTTGCGGCGTGATAACCACGGTAGAATCTATATCAGATGCCTTTACCGGCGCTGGTTTGGGTTCTTCCGGTTGCGGCGTAGCTTCAGGATTTATAAAGACCAGTGTGTGCTGGCCCATCACTATCTGGTCGTTGTGTTTGAGTGCCGAGCTTGCGACCTTTTTTTCGTTTAGAAAAGTGCCGTTAGTGCTTTGGAGGTCTTCGATCACATAAGTAGATCCCTGGAGGCTGATCCTGGCGTGGTGTCCCGATATCGCCATGTTGTCTATAGCTATATCATTGTCCGGCTTGCGCCCTATCGTGATCGGGGTTTTATCTATTGGTATCTCTTTAATGACGGCGGCATGGAATTTAAGCAACAGTTTAGCAGGCATAATTTCCTTATTTTAGGCTGTCATAAACGAAAACGGCACACTGTTATAATCCTATTCTAAGAAATCTATCATATTTTTGCAATAGTTTTAATGAATTTCTTCCAGAAATTATCCGGGCCGGAAGATATAACGAGCGCCGTGATATTGTCTTTGCCGCCAGCCTTGTTAGCGAGATCTATAAGCTCGGCGCATATATTTTCCGGGTCATCGTTTTTTTTGACCGTATCAAGTATCACCTGGTCCGGCAGCATTCTGGTCAAACCGTCGGAACACAAGAGCAGGCAGTCCCCTTCGAAAACCGGGGTTTCGGCGACGTCCGCTACGACATCTTCGGCCGTGCCGAGGGCGCGGGTAAGGACGTTTTTAAACTCAGAAGTCTCAGCCTGCTCGCTTGATATAAGGCCTTTGCTTACCTGCTCCTGCACCAGCGAGTGATCGGTTGACAACTGTTGTATCTGGCCGTGGCGGATGAGATATATCCTGCTGTCGCCTACCCATGATATAGTGTAGGCGGCGTCGCTGATAAGGGCGGCAACGACAGTCGTGCCCATACCCTGGTCCTTGGAGTACTTAACGCTTGCTTCATAGATAACGCGGTTTGCCAGCCGCACCGCTGAAAGAAGGTTGTTCTCCTTTTCGGACAGGCGCGGGTCCCTGGTGCCGAATATCAGCATCGTTTTATCGGGAAGCTTGCTCTTTTCAAGGGCGGCCTTGAAATTCTTGCTGATTATCTCGCAGGCCATTTTGCTTGCGACTTCACCGGAATTGTGTCCGCCCATGCCGTCGGCCACTATGTAAAGTCCGGTCTCGGGGTCAGCGAAGAAGCTGTCCTCGTTGTTTGTCCGGACTTTGCCGGTGTCGCTCTTTGCAGCGAATTGAATTTTCATAATGTATACCGATACGTCAGGATAATGAGCCCAGTGAAGCAGTGAGGTCTTTTGACACTTCAGAGCCTCGCTGATACCTCTTGTCCGGGTCTTTTTCAAGAAGTTTGTTTATAATCGCAATAAGCGGGTCAGGTATCGAGGGGTTTATCTCTTTTGGGTTAGGCTGTTTGTCGTTTGCGATCTTGAAAAGCAGTTCCGCGATGCTTTCGCCCGCGAACGGCTTAGTGCCTGTAAGAAGTTCGTATAGCATAACGCCGAACGAGAATAGGTCGCTTCTGCCGTCAACTTTCTTTCCGGATAGCTGTTCCGGCGACATGTAGCTTGGCGTGCCCAGAACCGTGCCCGTTTGTGTCCTGGATGAGGCTGTTATCCTCGCTATGCCGAAATCCGTTATGCGGAGCGTGGCATCTTTGAGCAGCATTATGTTGGCAGGTTTTATGTCGCGGTGTATAACTCCCTGCTGGTGAGCGAAATCAAGGGCGTCGGCTATCTTAACGCAGTAATCTATAACAGTTCTTATCGGCAGAAGGTTTGCCTTTTCCGTGTATTTCTTCATATCTTCGCCTTCAAGCAGTTCCATGGCTATGTATGAAATATCGTTATCTTCTCCGGCGTCAAATATCTTTATAATGTTAGGGTGGTTGAGGTTACCGGCCGATTCGGCCTCGCGGAAGAAACGCTCTTTTACCTGTTTGATCGAGGATTCATCAACATCGTCATCGAACCTTACTGTTTTTATCGCAACCATTCTGTTGATCTTGGGATCCTTGCCCAGGTAAACTGTGCCCATCGCGCCCCGGCCCAGTTCTTTAACAATTTGGTACCTGCCAAGTGTTGGCGCAGTTGCCTGCGAACCTTCAAGGATAACAGTTCCTTCGCCGCCTTTCTTTTGGCCGAGGCCGCCGAAAACAGCGCCTTCAAACGCGGCCTTAAGCTGTTTAATTTTTTCGTCTAATCCTTTGTATTTTGAATCAAATTTCATTATGTACTCGTAAACAGCTGCGGCCTTATTGAACTGCCTCTTGCGTTCGAAGTCCAGCCCCAGGTTGTAGAGGAGCTCTTTCATCTGTTCATCAATCGGGCATTTGCGGAATTTTTCGAAGGCCATGTCGAGCATACCCTGCCCCTGGAACGAAAGGCCGAGCATTTTATTGGTTTCAATGGCTCCGGCTTCAACAAGTTCTTTTTTCTTTTCGGTAACAAAGAAACGTTTGGATGTGGCTATGATGTAGCCCGCGGTAAGAAGGCTTAACGGGTAGAATATCTTCAGCCAGTAGCCGTAGTTAATAAAGGCGTAGGTCCCGGCGCCGGCGATACCCGCGAACAACAGGAAGGATAAAAGTGTACCCAAAAATGCTTTGAGCCTGGGCAGTATAAACGCAATGAAAAGTCCAATAAAAAGTAGGGTTCCAAGCTCTGCTTTCTGGGCCCACACGGGCCTTGTTATATAGTTGCCGTGAAGGATGTTCTGTATGATATTAGCGGTGATCTCAATGCCGGGGAAATTGTGTCCGAGCGGGGTTACATTTAAGTCGGCTATGCCGGTAGCCATATGTCCCACAAGCACTATCTTGTTCTTTAGCGCGTTGGGGTCTATCTTATGGTTAAGGACATCATAGAAAGAATAATACGGGAACGACCCGGCGGGGCCGTTATAGTTTATGTGCATCTTATTGTAGCGGTCGAGCGGTATGACGGCCTTTCCCACGGTCAGTGAATGACCGAGAACAAGCTTGACGTTCTTGATTGGTATATTGAGGTAGTTCCTGACCACCTGCACCGCGAAAGAGGGATAAAAATCTCCCTGGAACTGGATGACAGGGATCTCGCACCTGACCACACCGTCGCTGTTC
The DNA here is from genome assembly GCA_963794945.1 of Endomicrobiales bacterium. Lineage (GTDB taxonomy): Bacteria > Elusimicrobiota > Endomicrobiia > Endomicrobiales > CAWCFT01 > CAWCFT01. The sequence goes on along the minus strand of CAWCFT010000008.1, from coordinate 96,882 downwards.
TGGTATAATGTTCACGTGGCCTACACCCGTAGAAAAATCAGAGAATATCTGTAGCGGTACGGCCGGGCTGTGTCCTTCAGTAATTGTCTTTACAGTCGATTCATCCGATCCTTCTATTTGGGTCAGGGTATGGGATGACAGTACCGGCTGCTCTTCGCCAAGCGCGGGGCCGACGGTGAAATACATCGGAAGGATAATATTTTTTGAATCCTGAATAGATTTTAATAGTTTGGTGTCGTTATCAAGGCGTATCTCTGCAGCGGATAGTTCATCAGTGAGCTTCTTTATTGTATCCTTGTTCCTGGTTATGCCGGGGATGAAGTCCTTAAGGTTTTTTATCTCTAAAAGGCCCTGGTTGCGTTCCTGCTCGGTAAAAAGTATATTAAGTCCTATGACTTTCGCTCCCGCAGATGATATGGCGTTGAGCCCATCAGATATTAACGACCTTGGCCATGGCCAGCGGCCGAGCTTTGATATAGAGTCGTCATCTATAGAGATAATGGCTATTTCGCCGCTGTTGACCGGGGCCTGGCGCAGCAGGCAACGCAGATCGTATGTTTTGAGTTCAAGCGATTCAAAAAATCCGGTTTGCAAAAGGAACGAACAGATAACAAGCGTGGTAAGAACAATTCCCAGGGTGAGGTTCTGACAAGAGGAATTTTTTCATATTGCTTGAAAATTATATAATAAAGTGCATTTTAAGTCAAGTAATAGAAATAAATACCAATAGCGCCTCAGTGTATCAGCATATAATCAGTAAGTCTCAATGAGTAAAGTGATCAATTTCCAGTGATCAATTTCCAGTTGACTTGTAAAACATAATTTGTTATCATCATGCTCTAAATCCTAAATAAAAATAGAACTGCTGGTAAATCTTTCAATAAGTTCTGTTTACTAAGATCGAAACCAAAGGATTTCATCAGGAGAAAAAGAGATGAAAAAGACCACATGCCTTGTTTGTTGTGTGTTAGCTGCTGGTTTATACGGGTGCGGCGCCAAGGGGCAATCTGTCGCCGATATAGGGAAAAGCAAAATAACCCTGAAAATGCTTGAAGAACGCATAATGGACGCGCCCCCTGCGTACCAAAGTTACCTGACAACAAACGCGGGCCGCAAACAATTCCTCGACCTGCTTGTCCGTGAGCGCGTAGTAGTGGAAGCCGCGAAAAAGGCCGGGGTAAACAAGCAGGATGAATACAAGAAAACTATAACTGATTATAAGAAGGACCAGGCTCGCAAGTTCAAAGAGTACCAGGAAAGCCTGATGATGGAGCTTTACGTTCGTGAGCTTCATGACAAGGAACTAAACGCTACAAACAAGGATATTGAGAACTATTATAATGAGAATAAGGAAGAGTTCACTCATCCGCTCGAAGTGACAGCGCAGCACATACTTGTTCCTACGCGTCAGGAAGCCGAGAAAGTGCTTGCACGCGTCAATGCGGGCGAAAATTTCTCAAAGGTGGCAAAAGAGGTATCTACTGACCCGATATCCGCTGCGCGCGGCGGCGAGATCGGACCCTTCCGCAGAGGCGACCTTGTGCCAGAGTTCGAGAAGGCCGTGTTCCCGCTTAAGATCGGACAAATATCAGGTATAGTTGAAACACAGTTCGGTTTTCACGTAATTAAAAAGATAAGCCAAAAGGCGCTTCCTCCGCGCTCCATGGAAGAAGCAAAATTCGAAATAAAGAAGCTTCTGGAAAAAAATAAGTTCGACGCGTGGCTTGAGAACGAAAAACTCAAACTGAGCGTCAAAGTTGATTACGGTATGCTTTCAAAACTGCCGGCCCAGCCGGCAATGCAGCAGGCGCCGTCGGCTCAGCAGTTCGGCGCGGAAAAAAGATCCGGAAAAAAATAAATCATGGAAGGGGAAGAAAATGTTTAAAGGTTTTAAATTCCTGGCAGTGATAAGTTTAATGATAGGCACGGCCTCGTTTCTTAACGCTAAGGTCGTGGATAGGACAGTTGCGATAGTTAACGGGGAAGCTATTATGGCTTCCGAGTTCGAAAAGGTCGCAGACCCTGTTATTGACCAGTACAAAACACAGGCAGCGGCTTCCGAACAAACCCCTGAAAAGATCAACGAGTTCAAGCAAAAACTGTTGGCCCAGATGATCGATGACAAGGTGCTTAAACAGGAAGCGAAGAAACAGAAGATTCATGTTTCAAAGAGGGAGCTGGAAGAAGGGTTAAAACAGGTCAGGAAGCGGTTCCAGACTGATACCGAGTTCCAGGCAGAGCTGAAGAAAGAAGACCTTACGCAGCCTCAGTTCGAGAGCCGCATTGAAGACCAGCTTATGGTCATGAAGCTTATAGACCAGGAAGTAAAAGCGAAAGTCATGCCGCCCAGCGAAGACGAGATAAAGGCGTTCTACGATAAAGTGCAGCAGAAGATGGCCGGCAAGGACCTTGGCTTAGACAAGAAAGACGAGGACGAACTGCAGGCTCTCGCGAAGTACCTCACAAGGCTCTCTTCAGAGCAGGTAAGGGCTCGCCATATACTTGTTTCAGTTGACAAGAACGCGACTATGGAACAAAAATCTGCGGCCTTAAAAAAGATAAAAGATGCTCAGGCTGAGATTAAGGGCGGCGCTGATTTTGAAGCAGTAGCCAAGAAATATTCAGATGACCCGGGTTCAAAGAACCGCGGCGGCGATCTCGGTTTCTTCGCGAAGGGCGACATGGTGCCTGAGTTCGAGAAAGCGGCTTTTTCACTTAACGTCGGGCAAATCTCGGAGCCGGTGCTTACGGATTTCGGGTACCACATAATTAAAGTTGAGGAAAAACGCGCCGCGAAGAAAGTTGCGTACGAAGATATAAAGGACGACCTCAAAGAGCTTCTTAACCAGAAAGCGGCCCAGAAGAAGTATGAAGTTTGGATCAAAGACCTGAAAGAAAAATCAAACATAAAGATCAATTCTCTGGACTAATGGCTGACCAAAATATTGTTCAACTGGTAGCGTATTGCGGGCTTTATTGCGGTGCCTGCGGGGCGTACAAGAAGAAAAAATGCCCCGGCTGTGCCGCGAACGAGAAAGCGTCGTGGTGCAAGGTCCGCAAGTGCTGTATTGAAAAGAAGATAAAGTCATGCGCCGACTGCGCGGATATGGCAGATAAGGCGTCGTGCGGGAAACTTAACAATTTTATATCGAAGACTATCGGCCTGTTCACTCGCTCGGATAGGCCTGGCTGTATAAGAAAGATAGTTGAACTCGGTTACGATCACTATGCCGAGTTCATGGACAAGAACAACCTGCAAAGCGTTAAAAGAACCTGAGCCGCAGTTATGAGCCTACCTAAAGTAGCTATCACCTTTGGTGACCCCGCCGGTATCGGACCCGAAATAGTTTATAAAGCAGTTTCGAAACGGGCTATCTATAAATTGTGCCGTCCTGTCATCGTAGGCAGCTTCGATGCCGCCAGGAGTCAGGGTTTTGATTTTTCTCGGCTGCCGTGCGAACTGATAGAAACAGCATCTGCAGCCGCCGGGAAGACACGCCCAGGAAGGGAAACAGCCGCGTCCGGGGAAGCGTCATACAGGTACATACTGAAAGCCGTTGATCTTGCCGTAACAGGTGAAGTGGATGCTATAGCCACAGCCCCGATCTCGAAAGCGGCGCTGCACGCAGCCGGACACAAATACTCAGGACACACCGAACTTTTGGCGGAGCTCACAAATACCAGAGATTTCGCTATGCTCATGGCGGCAAAAAAATTCAGGGTAGTCATGGTGACGCGGCACCTTCCTGTGCTGGAAATAAGCAAAAATATTTCGGTAGATAAAATATTCAGAGCGGCAATGTTGTCTTATGAGTTTCTAAAAGGCAAGGCAGGTATAAAGCGGCCTAACATAGGTGTGCTGGCGCTTAACCCGCATGCCGGCGAGTCAGGGCTTATAGGTAAGGAAGAGATAAGGGTAATAAATCCCGCCGTCAAGAAACTAGTTGCAAGAGGAATAGGCGCTTCCGGCCCGTGGCCTTCAAACAGCGCCTGGCTGAAGCACAAGAAGGGGATGTTTGATCTCTTGGTAGCCATGTACCACGATCAGGCAATGACCGGCGTTAAACTGCTTGCGCCGGAGAGCATTGTAAACGTTACTCTGGGCCTGCCGTTCATGAGGACATCGCCGGGCCACGGCACGGCTTTTGATATCGCGGGCAAAGGCATTGCCGACCCGATGCCGATGATAGAGTCAATAAAATTCGCGGCACAATATTGCGGCGTAAGAAAGAATCAAAAATAAAGAATCAAAATTGAGAGTTAGATATAATTCTATTAGAAAGTGATAATGTCGAAAATACTGGAACTTATTATCGGGGGATCATTGGGCACTTGCGCGAGATATGCGCTTGCCGGCGCTGTTTACCGTGTTACCGGGGCCAATTTTCCTTACGGAACGCTCGCTGTAAACCTCTCCGGGTGCTTACTCCTCGGTTTCCTTACAACGATGGCTGAAAAGAAATTCGTGCTGGGCAGCGACGTAAGGACACTGCTCATGATAGGTTTTTGCGGCGCTTTTACCACTTTTTCGACATTTATTTTCGAGACCGAACAATCTTATAAGGGACGGGCAGGTTATGAGGGCGTTTGTAAATACGGCGGTGAGCCTCGTGGCTGGCTTTATATTGTTCAGGATAGGGATATTGATAGGAGATGTCATATAGATATCAAATATCAAGAATCAAAAATTAAAATTGCACGTCAAAATTCAAAAGCATTTAAAATAATAGTTGTTAACCTTAATTTTGATATTTAATGTTTGATTTTTAATCTTAGTATTTGGAGGTATATGTGAAGATACCGGGCGACGGCAAATTATTGAGGATATTTATAGGCGAAGCGGATAAATGGAACGGCAAACCTCTTTACGAAGAGATAGTTCTTCTAGCCAAGAAACAAAGCATGGCGGGGGCCACGGTCATAAAAGGTTTTATGGGTTTCGGGGCGAAGAGCCACATGCACACGGCTAAAATATTGAGGCTTTCCGAAGACCTGCCCGTGATAATAGAAATTGTCGACAGCGAAGAGAAGATCAGCCAGTTCATACCGCAGCTTGACGATATGGTGATAGACGGTCTTATAACCATCGAAAAAGCCAACGTGGTCATGTACAGGGCGGGGAAATAAAGACTGCCCGGTTTGAAAAACAGATAAAAAAGAGATAGAATCTGCCTATGATGGCAATTGATAATAACTGGGAGAGAAATGCTGTAAGAACCAAGCCACATTGCGCGAATTGCGCGCGGTGTGGTTTTTTTGTTTTCCGCAGACAAGTATAGGATAAAATAAATGCAAAAAATATTTGAAACTTACATTCAGGCAATTTCGGCCAAATTCTCCCGCGAAGAAACAACCGAAATGGGATATCGCACTGCTTTTGAAATTATGCTTGAAGGTGTTTTTGAAAAAATAAGTATTCAACGCATAGACCATGACCCCAAAGCAGTTGAGGGTAATAGACCTGATTTTGTTGTTGGCACTAAAGATATTCCATTGCTTTATATCGAGACAAAAGATATCGGCGTATCTCTGGATAAAATTGAAAAGTCCGACCAGATGGCAAGATATTTTGGGTATACAAATCTAGTGCTTACTGATTATTTGGAATTTCGTTTCTATAGACATGGGAAACGCTATGAAGAGCCTATAAAAATTGCGGCTTACGACATTAATTTTAGAACGATTACTCCCCTGCCTGAAAACTACGAGCATCTTGCCAAATCCCTGACAGATTTCGCAAATTCACAAAAAGAACCGATTAAATCCGGCGAACACCTCTCAAAAATTATGGGAGGCAAAGGCCGCAGAATCAGGGATAACATCAAACAATTTCTTTCAGTTGATTCGGACAAAAATGCCGAGATACTAAAGGTTTATGAAACTATTAAAAAACAGCTTGTTCATGATTTAACGTTAGAATCTTTCGCTGACATGTACGCGCAAACTCTTGTGTACGGTCTTTTCATCGCCCGCTATTATGACGAAACCCCTGAAAAATTCTCGCGGCAAAAAGCCCGCGACCTTGTTCCAAAATCAAACCCGCTTTTACAGCATTTCTTTGATCACATAGCGGGGACAGATTTTGATGAGCGGCTTAAGTATATAGTAGATGAGTTGTGCATGGTTTTTTCTCATGCCGATATCCCAGAACTTATGAAACAGTATTTTGAAGACGATTTATGGGGTAAAACTCACGAAAGTCCCGACCCGGTAATTCATTTTTATGAAGACTTTTTGAAAGAATATGACCCGGAACTTCGCAAGAAGCTCGGCGCTTTCTATACGCCGTTACCTGTTGTGAGGTTTATCGTACGCGCGGTTGATTATGTTCTTGAAAAAGATTTCAACCTTGTGGCTGGTTTGGCCGATACATCGAAATTGGAAACAGGTAAACATCGGGTTCAGATCCTTGATCCAGCTGTTGGTACAGGAACGTTCATCAGTGCCGCTATTCGAATCATCTACCAACGATTGCTTAAAAATAATCAGAAAGGCCGCTGGACAACCTATGTGCATCACGATTTATTACCGCGCCTGCACGGGTTTGAACTTATGATGGCGCCCTATACAATAGCTCATTTAAAGTTGAGTATGGCATTTAAGGAGACTGGTTTTATACACTTTAACCGCCGTCTCGGTATTTATCTTACGAACTCGCTTGAAGAAAGTGGCGCTCAAACGGACTTATTCGCGACTTTTGGTTTTGCCGAAAGCATAGCCGAAGAATCCAAAGAGGCGGCAGTAATAAAAAACCAAACACCTATTATGGTTGTAATCGGTAATCCGCCGTACAGCATTAGTTCATCGAATAAAAGCGAGTGGATACTGAATCTTATTAAAGATTACAAGAAAAATCTTGGAGAACGTAAAATAAATCTTGACGATGACTATATTAAATTTATTCGTTTCTCAGAACATTTCATTGAAAGAAACAACAATGGCATTGTTGCTATGATAACGAACAATTCTTTCATAGATGGAATTACTCATCGCCAGATGAGGAAGCACTTGCTTGAAACATTTGAAGATATTTATATCCTTGACTTACACGGTAATTCTAAGAAAAAAGAAAAAGCGCCTGGTGGCGGTAAAGATGAGAATGTTTTTGATATTCAACAAGGTGTTTCCATTTCAATATTCGTGCGTAAAGCGATCAATAAAAAGGAACTCGGCAATGTTCATCATGCTGAATTATATGGCAAGAGAAAAGATAAATTCAAAGCACTCAATGAAAACGATTTAAAAAATATTAAATGGAAGAAACTAAATTACTCTGAACCATATTATTTTTTTGTACCAAAAGATTTCAGCGTACAAGATGAATATGGTTATAGTTTTTCAGTTACAGACTTATTCAATGTGTATTCGGCAGGAATAAAAACTAAGGTTGATAATATTTCTATTGATTTTGATAAAAAAATACTAGGTGATAGAATAGAAGATATTGTCACTAATAAATATTCTTTAAAAGAGATTATCCAGAAATATGATTTAAATCCAAAAACTACTTGGGAATATGACAATGTATTAAAAATTGATTATAACGATAATTGCCTAACAGAACATGATTATAGGCCTTTTGATTGCAGATACATATATTATGACAAAAACTTTCTTTCAAGGAGTCGTTCGCAGGTCATGGATAATTTCTTTAATAGAGATAATATCGCTATTGAAACTTCACGTGTGGGCGATTATATTTTCATATCTAAACATATTTCTGATGAGCATTTTGTTTCAGATAATTCGTTTAAATTTCCTTTATATATTTATAATGAAGATGAGACACAAATCTTAAATTTTAAACAAGAAATCGTCAATGAAATTGAAAAAAATGTTGGCAGAGTTACACCAGAGGATATTTTTGACTACATCTATGCAGTTTTACACTCTCCTGGGTATCGCGATAAGTATAAAGAATTTTTGAAAATTGATTTCCCGCGCGTGCCATATCCGAAAGATAAAAAAATCTTCAAAGAGCTTGCAAAGCTTGGCGCTGAACTGCGCTCCCTTCACCTCCTTGAATCGCCTAAAGTTAACAAATTCATCACAACCTACCCGGTTGGCGGTGAAATATTGTTGAAAAAATTGTTTACAAAGACAGCAATGTCTATATTAACAAGGAACAATATTTTGGCAATGTTCCTAAATCAGCTTGGAACTTTTATATTGGCGGTTACCAACCGGCCCAGAAGTGGCTGAAAGATCGTAAAGACCGTACCCTGACCAACTCTGATATTGAGCATTACCAGAAAATTATTGTTGCCCTAACAGAGACAGAAAGAATCATGGCTGAGATTGATAAATCTAGCGTGTCCATTTGAAACTATATCTTCAATAGGAGGGTTTTAACCATGGCTGACGATGCTCAGGCACAAGCGGCGCAGTCTGTTATTAAGCTGATTCCGGTGGACCACATCCTACCTTCACGACACCAGGCAAGGAAGAATTTTCCGGAAGCAAGGATCAAAAGCCTGGCAGATTCAATTGAAGATGTAGGTCTTATAGAACTTATTTCGGTTTTCGTTGTATCCGCGCCAGGCCAGATACCGGAAGGCGTCTCGCCAGATGGGGAATGGTACGAGCTTATCGCTGGCGAATGCCGCTGGCGGGCATATAAGTATAAAGGCAGGAAAGTGATAGAGGCTATTATAAGGTCAGCCCCCAGTGATGCCGTGGCTGCCGCTATGGGCCTGTATGAAAACATCCAGCGGCAGAGCCTGAACCCGATAGAGGAAGGCGAAGGGTTTGACCATTTAAACAAGCTTGACCCGGCTAAATATACCCATGAAAAGATAGCCGCTGATATAGGCAAGGACAGGAGCTATGTAACTCATTCCATTGGATTGCTGCAATTACCTGAGGCTGGTTAAAGACAATGTGCGACGTCGCACATTGCCCCGGAGCCATGCCCTTGAGCTTCTTGGCCTGCCATCTGATGACCTAAAGATAAAGGCGGCCGAAGAGATAATCGCGAAGGATTTGAGTATTCTGGATACCCGCCAGCTTATAGCTAAAATGACATCAGGCCCTGCCTCATCCATGCCTGCCGATGAGGCAGGGGCTGGCAAGAAGCATAGCAAAGCTCAAGGCGTTCATATAGCCAAGGCCGGCAAAAACATACGTATAGAGGCCATTGTACCGGCAGACACCCCCACAGACGCCATTGCCAAGGCTATTACAGATGAGCACCAGAAGTGGCAGGCAGAGCAGGCCAAGTCGCAGGCCCGCCCTGCCGGGCCAGACCCTGAGGCTGTAAGGGCAGCTAAGGCAGCGCTCAAGGCTGATAAGGCTGAGGCAGACGGGCTTGAAGCGGAGATCAAGCTTGGGCAGGCGGCGGTTAAGAATGCCGAAAAGGGGAAGCTTGATTCATCCGGCATGAAACAGCAGTTACAGGAAAAAATTGATAAGCATAACGCTCTGAAGCTCAAGATTAAGGAAGCAGAAAAGAGTTTGAAACCCGCCTCTTCTAAACCAAAGAAGCCCAAGCACAAGGGAGCCCAAACCACAACCCCAAAACAAACTATAACTGACCCCGCCTTTTCGGCGGGCAGGCCCGCCCAACTGGAAGAGATGAAAAAACAGGCAGAGGCAATAAAAAGCGGTAACTGGGCTATAGCCCTGGAAGGAAAGACTCCGCAGGTACAGATACTAACGCTTCAGGGCATAATGAAAGTAATTACCATGAGCCTGTCCAACCCCAAACTGACAGAAGAGGAAAAGGCAAAAGTGAACCAGCAGCTTCAGGAAATTCAGGCTAGGATTGAGGAACTAAGCAAGCTCAATAATACAAATCCCGATGGCCAAATGCCAAAAACTGATAAGGGTGCGCTGGCTGACATTGAAGAACAGAAAAAGAAAATGCTTGAGCTGATAAACAGCGGCCGGATGCCACATGAGGATATGGCAAACGTAAAGGGGCAGTATGAGACCTACATCGCCAAATACCAGCAGGAGCTTGGCAGTCCGGGCATTAGTGAAGCCGACGCAACCCTGAAGAAAGCATGGATACAAATGATGCAGGAAGTAAACGAAGCTATCAAAAAGAAGCTGGGCGGGTAGTAAAATTATGGAAGTGTTGGCAAACAGTCGGAAAAGATTTTGGTGATCCCGATGCGAAAGCAGGAAAACTGATAATATAAAGCAGTTTCATGATGGCAACGTTATTTGCTAAAATATGTATCAGACATAAGGGGGATTTATGGATAGAGTTTGTAAAAAAGACTGTAAGAAAGAAAATGGAAATTGCCCGGTGAACGCTGAAGATGGTTTGCCTGCGCAATGTGTTGGTTCCTGGTCAGAAAATAAATACTATTTGTTAGAAAGATATTTACATTCAACTTGTGCGGCTCGAAAAAAGTTTGCAAACAATTGTAATGCTGTTTTTATAGATTTATTTTGTGGCCCAGGAAAATGTGTCATTAGAGATGACGGAAGAGAGATTGATGGCGGAGGTTTGAGGGTAATAAAATTGGAAAAAGCACCATTCAATGAATATGTGTTTTCTGATATTGATGGTGAGAATATAGAGGCTTTTAAGAAAAGAATAATAAATAATGGAAGATCTATTTTTAAGCAAGGGGATTCTAACGAACAAGTAAAGAATATCGTAGCGTATCTTAAAAAAAGTAAATACAGCAAATATCATTTTGCATATATAGATCCTTTTGCTCCATCAGGTTTAAAATTTGAAACACTCAAAGAATTGGCACAATTTCAACGAATGGATATGCTTATACATTTTCCTATAGGCGCAATTAAACGCAATATTGATAATTGGCAGGATAGAACCGATACTATTTTAGATAGTTTTTTGGGTACTACTGTTTGGCGGGATAGAGTTGCCGAAGCGAAAAAAAAGGGAAACCAAATGTTTACCCCGTGGTTTTGGATGTTTTTAAACAACAGCTTAAAAGTATTGGTTATCCGGAAGAAGGGTTGAAATTTACAGATTCAGCTGTTTCTGTAAAAAATGTAAAAGACGTAAATTTATATGTCTTAATTCTTGCTACTAAACATAAACTTGCGCAAAAAATATGGGACAGTGTTATTAAAGTTGATTCTACAGGCCAAAAAGAGTTTCATTTTCAATGAACTACATACAAAGAAAATCATTGCTTTATAAAAGCGCTGTGGAATACTCTGATTTTTGTTTAAATCATGTTGAGGGGTGTTCTCATGGTTGTAAGTATCCCTGCTATGCTTATATGATGAAGAAAAGGTGTGGGGTTATTAAAACTTATGAAGAATGGTGCAAACCAAAAATAGTTTCCAATGCTTTAGAGCTTTTGGACAAAGAAATACCTAAATATAAAAATCAAATAAAGTATGTTCATATGTGTTTTTCAACAGATCCATTTATGTATGAACAGAATGAAATATGTGATTTAAGCTCAAAGATTATTGATAAATTAAATCTAAATAAAATTAAATGTACTGTGCTTACAAAAGGTGTTTATCCTGCTGAAATTGGGCGAAAAAATGGGCACAGTAAAAATAATGAATATGGTATTACTTTAGTTTCATTAAACGAAGAATTTAGAAAAGAATATGAACCATATTCAGCAGCTTACGTGGATAGAATAAAGTCACTTAAGCAGTTGCATGACAAAGGATTTAAGACTTGGATAAGTATGGAGCCTTACCCCACGCCTAATTTAATAGACCAAGATTTAAACAAAATATTGGAAGCTGTTTCATTTGTAGATAAAATAATTTTCGGCAGATTAAATTACAATGTAAAATCTTCGGAATTTAAGTATACAAGGGAATTTTATAATAATTTAACTAGAACAGTAATATCTTTTTGCAATGAGAATAAAATTGATTATCACATCAAACAAGGCACTCAATCATAAGTGAAACACATGGTTGTGTCGTTATATAAAATATAGAAGGATTCAGGAAATCTGTGTCAGGCGTGACTTTCGTGACTTATAAAACACTTCTTCGTCGGAAATGTCCGCCAACACAGCACGGCGGATCCGCCTAGGACATAGTGGCGGAGATTCCAGCGTGCGCGGGTACGTATTAGCTCAAATTTGAATTGGCAGTGATATTTTTGTATAATCAAACATGGAGCTGAAATATTTACGTTTAAAAGACGAGCATCTTGACAAAATAATTGAAATTGAGAACCTCTCTTTCCCTCAGCCCTGGACCCGGGGCATGTTTGAAAGGGAAATATCACTGCCTATCTCCAATTTCTTCGTAGCTCTGTCAGGAGACCTTGTGATCGGGTACGGCGGTTTCTGGCGGGTAGAAGACGAAGCCCATCTTATCAACCTTGCTATACATCCAAAATACCGTTCGAAGGGCTGCGGCAGGAAACTCCTTGAGTACCTCACGGCGTCCATGGTATCGCAGGGGCTTAAGAAAATACTGCTTGAGGTAAGGAAGAATAACCAGCCGGCTATAGATCTCTACGGATCGTTCGGGTTCAAAATTACGGGTGTCCGCGAGAAATATTACAATAATACCGAAGACGCGGTGCTTATGGAGAAAAACCTTTAATCCCGCGACATGAAATCTCCCGTCTTCAGACGGGGGAGGCCCGCCATAGGCGGACGTCCCGGGAGGGCGACAGGATTAAGGAGCCTCCGGCTTTAGCCGGAGGGGTCGCCACTAAGCTTTAAGCGATAAGTTGTAAAAAAGGCAACGGAGATTTTTCTTAAAGCTTAAAACTTTACAGCTTATAGCTAACTTTTAAACTGAGTATTCATATGAAAATATTTAAAATTTTTACAGCGCTGATTGTGACATTTACTCTGTTTCTAGAGCCGTGTTTCGGGGCCGTGCCGGTCAAAGCCTATGAATCGTATATAAGGGGGCTGCTCGCCGCAAGGTCGGGCAACGCGGAGCAGGCCCTGAGCGAATATAAGCTTACCGCGGACCTGGATATAAACGCTATTTATGTATATAAAGACATTGCCTTATCGCTGTGGCAGGCCGGAAAGGCCGAAGAAGCCTTAAACGCCGCAAAAAAACTTGAACAGTCCTACGGGGACAACCTTCCCGTGCTGCTTTTCCTTGGGAGTTTCTATATGCTCGCCGGTGAGCCTGCCCTTGCAAAGGAGTGCTGGGAGAAGGTGCTTAAACTTGACCCTGAAAACGAGACCGCTGTCCTTTATCTCGCGGCTTACCACGCGTCCGATAATAATCCCGAAAAAGCAGTGTCATACTGGAATCAATTCCTTGAAAAGGAACCAGATTCTTCACAGGGTTATTATCAGCTGGGGCTTTCACAGGAGAAACTTGGCAACACGGATTCGGCGATGGAAGCTTACCAGCATTCGATATCCCTGAAACCCGAACCTCCGGAGGCGCACCTGGCTATCGCTCAGCTATACGAAAAAGAGGAAAAATACATCGCGGCTGCGAAGAGTACGAAAAATACCTGGAGCTTGCGCCGGACAACCTGACCGTTATGCTTTACCTTGGCGGCCTTTACTACAGGCTGAAGAATATCGATGCCGCTGGCAATGTTTTTTCCAAGGCTTACGAGCTGAACCCTTCAGATGTCACTGTGTGCTATTGGCTGGGAGTTATAGCCGAACAAAAAAAGGACTGGGACGGCGCGATAAAATATTTTAATGCCATAGAGCAAAAAGAAAGCACCCAGCCGGTGCTGCTCAGGCTCAGCTATTATTATTCTGAAAAAAAGGACTATAAGAATGCGTTGAATTGTCTCAAACGCGTGGAAAAACTTGACCCGGATAATGCCGTTTCGTGCTACATGCTGGCCCTTGTTTATTTCGATATGAACAAAACACGCGCGGCCGAAAAGTACTTATTAAAAACAAAAAGTTTAAAGCCGGGGCTTGCCGGTGTTTCTTTTCACCTGGGCGTACTTTACGATCAGGAAGGGAAGTTCGACAAGGCTGCTGCGGAGCTGGAAGATGAAATAAAATCTAACCCGGATTACTCTCCGGCGCTCAACTATCTTGGTTATAGCTACGCCGACAAAGGCATTAAGCTTGGAGAGGCCGAAAGACTAATAAAGAAGGCTCTTGATATTGAGCCGGATAACGGTTCCTACCTGGATTCACTGGGATGGGTATATTTTAAAACGGGCGCTTACGATAAGGCTGAAGAGTTCCTTGTCCGCGCTTCAGAAAAATTCAGCGATACAATAATATTCGAACATATAGGCGACCTTTACTCAAAACAAAACCGGGTGCTTGATGCCTGGAACGCTTACAGGAAAGCCCTTGACCTCGACCCGGGCAACAAAAACGCGAAGAAGAAAGTCGTGGAGATGGAGAAACTGGTATTGCCGAGCACGCTGCAGAGGAAAGTCCTGAAGAGAGCAGTGAGCAACATAAAACAATTGAGCTCTCTTAAGGCCGGTTTCTCGGCGGCCGGCAGTTCGTCGGGAATAAATTTCAGGTTCGCCGGGTTTTTCCAGTACCTCCGGCCGGAATTGTGGCGTGTTGACGTTTTGGGCAATTTTATGGCGCCGCAGGTTATTATAATACAGAATAATGGAATAAAGCTCTATCCGGAAGCCGCGGCGAACACCTTCAATTCTCAGAAAATGAATATTTTTGAACGGGTACGAAAATATTTCGATGCCGAACTGCTTGAGGAATTCGATTCAAACAAAACTCTATCTGAACGCAAAGGCAAAAGATATTATTATACCCTGGGTGAAAAATCCATTGAGATAGATTCAAACAATGGAACAGTATCTGAATTCAAGCCCGGCGATGGTGTGATATTTAAATTCAAGGATTACAGCCTCGAAGAAGGGCTTTATATCCCGGTTGATATTGACGTGTATTCCAGCAAAGACAACATCGATGCCGAGATCAAACTGCGCAACTGCGTGGTCAATGAGCCTATCGACAACTCTGAGTTCAGTATCAGCGGGAAATAACTTAACCATCTCAAATTCATGAACCGGTAACTACAAAATGATAGTTTTTGCCCCAGCAAAAATCAATATGTTCTTAGAGGTAACCGGCCGCAGGAAAGACGGCTACCATAACATCGAATCCCTGATGCGTGCGGTCAGCCTATATGACAAACTTATAATTAAACAAAAACCCAGAGATGTAACTCTCAAATGTAACATTAAAAACTTGCCTGTGGATGAAACAAACCTTGTCATCAAAGCGGCAATATTATTGAAAAATGAATTAAATATTAAGAACGGCGCTGAGATATATCTAGAAAAAAATATACCTATGGGCGCCGGCCTAGGCGGCGGGTCTTCAGAACGCGGCGGCGGCTCTAAAGGGGCTGCTCAAGCTATGGAAAAGGGAAATGCCGATAAAAAGGCTGCTGGCGCTTGCCAAGCAGCTCGGGGCTGACGTACCGTTTTTTATTTTCGGCGGCTCGGCCGTGGCCAGGGGAATAGGGGAAAAGCTTGAAACCGCTAAGAACCTGCCCGAGGCCAATATTATGCTAGTTAACCCGGGCTTTGGTGTGGCTACGGCAAACGTATATAAAAAGTTGCGTTTTCCATTGACAAAAAAACAAAAAATTAATAGAATACTTAAACTCTTGAAAGCAAAGGCTCCGCTACATGAGTGGGGCGCCCTGATGTTCAACCGCCTGGAAGAAGTTGTACTCGCGGAACATCCCGAAATTGGGCGCATTAAACAAATATTTAAGTCACATGGATTCAGCAGCCTCATGTCCGGTTCAGGTTCGACGGTTTTCGGTGTGGTGCCTGATATAAAATCTGCGGAAAAGCTGTTGCCGGAACTCGAAGAATTTGGATGGAAAAGCTGGGTGGTAAAGACAATTGCCTGACATTGTTTCTGGCATTGCGCTCCGATCTTTGCTTTCGACACAAGATGCTGCAGTCATTTCAGAAATGTTAACTTCAGGTAAGAGTCTTTCTCCTATATCGCAAGGAGGGGGCGATGAACATTACGGAAGTGCGAGTATTCCTGAAAGGCGAAGAAAAGCTTAAGGCTTACGCTGCTGTGACGCTTGACGATGTTTTTGTAGTGCACAATTTAAGGATAGTAAAAGGCGAGAAAGGGCTGATGGTATGCATGCCGTCGAAGAAAAATAATGACGGCACGTTCAAAGACATAGCTCATCCGATAACGAACGATTTCAGGCACCAGTTAGAGCAGATAGTTCTAGATGCATACGAAAAAAAACTGAGTGAAATTCCGCATCAAACCTGATTCAGGCGCAATATAAATCCCAGGGATCACAAAATCAATTTTGAAGATTAAAAGATTATAAATTTGAAAATTAAAGTCTTTAAATCTTCCAAATCTTCTAATCTTTAATTTTCAATTAGTTGAATAGTTCCGGGATGGTGTAATGGTAGCACAAGGGAATTTGGATCCCTTAGTCCAGGTTCGAATCCTGATCCCGGAGCCACGTAAAATGGCTTCGCCATCACGTGGTTATACACCAAAATAGATGTAGAAGAAAAAGTGAAGGAAAATACGTAAACTTTTTACGTGAGACCCGTGACCGCTGAAAGCGGTTTTACGGGTAATGGGGAATGTGTGTTTTATGTTTATATTCTTCATAGCCTCAAGGATAACGAGTTTTACACAGGGTATACCGCTGATTTAAAACGTAGAATTAACGAACATTTAACTGGGCGAGGCGGAAAAACAACAAGCAATAGATTACCATTAAAATTGATATACTATGAAGCATATATCAATGAGCAGGATGCAAAAGGAAGGGAACTGTTTTTGAAGAGTGGTTCAGGAAAAAGATATTTAAGTAAGCAGTTAAAAAATTATTTGAGAAATAATATTTCCAAAAGCGAATAGTATGAAAAAGCGATTGGAAGACGATGTTTTAGGAAAACGTGCAAAAGAGTTAGGCTGAAATTTACTAGGGAGAGCTTATATATCAAAGTGGATCGGGTAGATTTACGCGGGCCAGTGATTGTGAACTTTAAAAATGCATAATTGGAACTGAAAGATCAAATAGAGAGCCAAGCTTTTTGGCAGTAGCAGTGATATCAGGCATAGCATCAGTTATAAGTGCAATAACGGCGATAATTGCTGTAATGCATAATAAGTAAAAAGTAACACCTACGTAAAAAGTAACACCTACATTTTTAAAGGTAATAAAATGAAAAACATTGCAGTTGTGGTATTAGCGGCCGGTGAGGGGACAAGGATGAAGTCAGAAGTCCCCAAAGTCCTTCACAGGGTGTGCGGCAAACCGATGATCTCCTGGGTGCTTGAAAGCGTAGGCGGGCTCAACCCTCGTGATATATATGTCGTTGTGGGCCACAAATCCCAGACGGTCAAGGAAAATATTAAGGCTGACAAGGTAAGCTTTGTAGACCAGAAAAAGCAGCTCGGATCGGGCCACGCGCTTATGCAGGTAGAAAAGAAGCTTGCCGGCTGGCACGGCAGCGTTCTTGTTCTTTGCGCAGACACGCCGCTTATAAAGACCGAGACCCTGTTGACGCTTCTTAACTTTCACAGGCGGGAAGACAACTCCGTGACCGTGCTTTCTGTAACGAACGAAAACCCGCACGGGTACGGCAGAGTTATACGCTCGCCGCTCGGACAGGTTGAAAAGATAGTGGAAGAAAAAGACGCCTCGCCGGACGTTCGCAGGATAAAAGAGATTAACAGCGGCATTTACTGTTTCGAAAGCCCGCTTATTTGGAGCGTTCTGAAAAAGATCAAGCCCGAGAACATCAAAAAGGAATATTACCTTACCGACGCGATAGATATATTGAACAACCAGGGAAAAAAGACGGGCGCGTATTCAATCTGCGACACAGGTGAAGTCATGGGAGTAAACAGCAGGGTAGAACTCGCGAACGCCGAGGCCACGAAACGCGCCGAAGTTCTAAAAAAACTCATGGTTTCGGGTGTGACCGTAACCGACCCATCTAATACTTACATTTCGGCGGATACTCGAATCGGTTCTGACACCGTGATATATCCCGGTACCATAATGGAAGGCAATTGTGTTGTGGGCTCCAACTGCCGCATAGGCCCGGCCACTCTTATCTCTGACTCTGAGCTCGGAGACAGCGTAGAAGTTAGAAGCGCTTACATTTATGGTTCTAAAGTAGGCAGTGGCGCTAAGATAGGCCCGTTCACGCATATAAGGCCTGGTACAATTATAAAGTCTGATGTCAGGGTAGGGAATTTCAGCGAAGTCAAGAATTCCGTGCTCAATGAAGGCTCGAAGGTAAACCATCTTTCATACATTGGAGATGCTACGCTTGGAAAAAAAGTCAACGTAGGCGCTGGCACCATAACCTGCAATTATGACGGGTTCAAGAAGAACAAAACTTTTATTGGCGAGCGGTCCTTTATAGGCTCAAATGTCAACCTGGTAGCGCCGGTCAAAGTCGGCTCTGATGTTATAATTGGCGCCGGCTCCACTATAACGGAAGATGTACCTTCAAAGTCACTTGCTATCGCCCGCGCGAGGCAGGTTGTTAAAAAGAGAAAGTTATAAGCATTAAGTTGTAAGCTGTAAGTAAAGACTTTTTTTGATTTTGGCGTAATTTTCTTAACGCTTATAGCTTATAACTTATTCTAATAAAGAGGTAATCATGCAACTAAAGATCATCACGGGAAACGCGAACAGGCCGGCTCGCGGAATCGATCGTAAGAAATATGGGTGTTGAGCTCTGCAAAGCGCAGATCACGCGTTTTTCCGATGGCGAGATTCAGGTAAAGGTTGAGGATAACGTCCGCGGAGCGGATTGTTTTATAATCCAGCCAACTTGTTCCCCTGTCAACGAAAATATAATGGAACTTCTCATTCTCGCGGACGCGCTTCGCCGTTCTTCAGCCAAGAGAATAACAGCTGTTATCCCTTACTACGGGTACGGCAAACAGGACAGGAAGGCAGAGCCCAGAGTGCCGATAACGGCTAAACTTGTGGCAAACCTCATAGTCGCTTCGGGCGTGACCCGTGTGCTTTCGATGGACCTGCACGCGGGCCAGATACAGGGCTTTTTCGATATTCCTGTCGATCATCTCTACGGAATGCCGGTATTCCTTAAATACCTCAAAGACAAGAACATGAAAGATATGGTTGTGGTTTCTCCTGACGCAGGCGGCGTAGAACGCGCAAGGGCGTTCGCGAAGCACCTTAACGCCGACCTCGCGATTGTGGATAAACGCCGCCCGAGGCCGAACGAAGCGTCTATTATGAACATCATAGGTGACGTAAAAGGAAAGGCAGCCATCATTCTTGACGACCTTGTTGACACTGCCGGAACTCTTACGAAAGTTGCCGCGGCCATCAAAGAAAAAGGCGCAGCGGATGTCATAGCCGCAGCCTCACATGGCGTGCTTTCCGGAAGCGCTTTGCAAAGAATTGAAGAATCGCCCATAAAAGAACTAATTATCACAGATTCCATACCGCTCGCGATGCAAACAGGTAAGATAAAGGTGCTTACGATCGCGCCTCTTTTGGCAGAGGCGATAAAGCGCATTTACAACGATGAATCGGTCAGCGCTTTGTTCATATAACATATAAGAAGATCAAAATATTTTGTAATTAATTAAAAAGGAGCAGTAAAATGAAAGAAGTTATTCTGGAAGCGCTGACGCGCGAAGGTTCAACCAAGCATGATCTTAAGGATATGCGGATAAAAGGAATGATCCCGGCGATTTTCTACGGGCACGGTGAAAAGGTTATGCCGCTTTCTGTAAATGCAAAGAAGTTCGACGAAATACTGCACGGAGGCGGAGGAAACGTTCTCGTTACGCTCAAAGTTGGCAGCGACACGAAAACGGCCATTCTCAAACAGATCCAGCGCGACATCATATCCAGAAAACCCATCCACATCGATTTTCAGGCTGTCTCGCTGAAAGAAAAGATCGAGGTCAACGTTCCTATTCACATCACAGGCATAGCCCCAGGAGTCAAACTTTCTGGCGGAGTCATGGAACACGTGGTAAGAGAATTAAGGGTAAGCTGCTTGCCCACCGATATACCTTCATCGATCAATGTCGACGTTTCCAAGCTAGAGATCAACCATTCCATAGCGGTCAAAGACCTTCCCAAGATGGAGGGCATTGATGTTATCACTGAACCGAACAGCATTATCGTTAATATAGTAGCTCCGACTATACTTGAAGAGGCGCCGGCTCCCGGAGCTGAAGGCGCAGTGGCTGCTGAAGGCGGTGCTGAACCCGAAGTCATAGCAAAGGGTAAGAAACCTGAAGAAGGCGAAGAAGGCGCTGCTCCCGCGGCTGGCGATAAGAAGGCTGATGCCAAAGCCCCCGCAAAAGCACCTGAGAAGAAGTAGAATTATAGTCGAGTGCAAGGTTCAATGGTTAAAAGGTTCAATAAAATCAAAACCTTTGAACTTTAATCACTTGAACTCTTGAACAGAAGTTTTAATGATAAAGCTTATTGCAGGACTTGGAAATCCCGGAAATAAATACATTAAAACCCGTCATAACGCGGGTTTTAATGTTTTAGACCTTCTTTCAGATCAATGGGAATCAGGCTGGAAGAACTGGAAGGGGCAGGCAGAGATCTCCATAAAAAACTCCGCTGATAAGATCTTTCTTGTCAAGCCGTCGCTGTTCATGAACTTGTCGGGTTCTCCGATACGAGGTATACTTGATTACTACGGAATCGCTCCCGTTGAAATGCTGGTCGTAAACGATGATTTTTCGCTTAAACTTGGCGTTTTGAGGCTGAAGCTAGCCGGTTCGTTTGGCGGGCACAACGGCCTCGAATCAATAATCAAAGAGTTAGGTACTAGCGCATTCCCTAGGCTAAAGCTTGGCATAGGGCCTGTACCGCCGAGGACCGACCCCGCAGATTTTGTCCTGTCAGAATTCAAACCGGAAGAAAACATGATCATACAGGAAACATACAGAAAGGCCGCGGCAGTGATCGAGGATGCTATTTCTCTGGGCATAGAGACCGCGGTATCCAGGGTGCCGGGGGCACCCAAAGAACAGGAAGCATGATAATAACTGTAACCAAACCACTCGCCGAGATATTTGAAGGGCTCAAGCCCTTCAGTAACATTTTTGTTGTAGGCTGTGCGGCCTGCGCCACCAAATGTCAGACCGGCGGCGAGGAAGCTGTTGCCAATGCTGTAGCGGAACTTGGAAAAGCGGGCAAGAAGGTTTCAGGTTCGGTAATACTCGATACGCCATGCGATATACGAATAGTAAAAAAGGATCTGTCCCATCTGCCCGAAGCAATGGCGTCGGATGCAATACTCGTGCTGGCTTGTGGAGCTGGGGTCGGCGCGATAGAAAAGACAGTTGATAAACCGCTTGTTCCGGCGCTTAATCCGGTCTTTATAGGCACGACCGAGAGGATAGGCCAGTATGATGAATATTGCATAGTTTGCGGTGAGTGTGTCGCCGGAAAGACCGGCGGTATTTGCCCGGTTTCGCGGTGCGCGAAAGGTATGGTCAACGGGCCGTGCGGCGGAGTTATTGACGGTAAATGTGAAACCGATCAAACAAGGGACTGCGTATGGGTTTTGATACTCGACAAACTTAAAAAATCTGGAAGAGAAGCTGATATAGTCAATAATTACTTTCCGCCAAGAAAAACCGCTAAACCCAGGCAGGTAAAGATAGATGTAAGGAAGGCCAGATGAGGCTTTACGAAAAGATATCCCAAAACAAATTCATAATCACGGCCGAATTATTTCCTCCCAAGGGAACCGATATAACCAACCTTATATCTCGAGCCGATATGATAGGGCCGCTCGTTGATGGAATTAACGTTACCGATAACCAGCGCGCGTCCATGAGACTTGGCTCGATAGCGGTCTGCAGGCTTCTCAAGGAAAAAGGCTACGAGCCCATACTTCAGATGACATGCCGCGACAGGAACAGAATAGCCCTACAGTCCGACCTTCTCAGTGCTTATGTTCTTGGCATAGAGAATATACTTATCCTTTCCGGAGACCATCCCGCGGTGGGGGAGTATAAAGATACAAAAGGTGTTTATGACCTTGACCCTGTGCAACTATTGACCGCCGCAAGGACACTTGAGTCCGGTGTCGACCTCGCTGGAAAAAAGCTCAATGGAAGCCCGAAATTCTGTCTTGGCGCAGTCGTTAACCCCACAGCGAAGCCGCAAGAGTTGCAGCTGATGATGATGCAGAAAAAGGTCAACGCCGGTGCGAGATTTTTTCAAACTCAGAACTATATTTGACACATCTGAGTTTAAAGATTTTCATAACAAAGTTAAGAGCATGAATGTGAAAGTGTTCCCTGGAGTCACTCTGATAAAATCAGTAAAATTTATGGATTTTCTAAGCAATCTTCCAGGTGTGCATATACCGGAAGAGGTAGTAAAAAGAGTTAAATCCTCAACGGACCCGCTGAAGGAAGGCATTGAGATATGCGCGGAGACAATCCGCGAGCTTAAAACTTTTGCCGACGGCGTTCACATAATGGCGATAGGTTCTGAACAGTTAATTCCTGAAATTCTAAACAAGATATAATTACAGATTGCAACTTGCATATTACTGATTCATGACGTAAAGAATAACATTAATTTGCGATTTGTAATTGGTTTAAAATATGCTCATAATAAGCCTTACGCTGGTAGTGCTGCTCGTGCTATTTTTACCGTTAAGCGTGCACATAATAGAAAAGAACTTAGAAGCTTTTCTTTTTTTTATGGGCGTTCTCAGCGTCAGTTTTTCTCACGGGTGGGGGCAGGAGCCGGTGTGGTCGCTAGGTCTTTTAACTCAGGCACTGAAAGAACCGTTGTTTATAACGGCTGCAGTACTTGTTTTTGGGGTTATAATTTTCTATTTCAAAAGCCAAGTTACCAAGTTTATAGTAAGCATTGAAAGGGTAATGGGGTCAAAGCTGTTCTGTTTCGCTTTAGTCGTGATCCTGGGGCTCCTGTCAAGCGTTATAACCGCGATAATAGCGGCCATACTGCTTGTTGAAGTTGTGTCAGCGCTAAAGCTCTCTAAAGAGTATGAGCTCAAACTTGTCGTGCTTGGGTGTTTTTCCATAGGTCTCGGGGCAGCGCTGACACCTATTGGCGAGCCTCTCTCAACGATCTGCGTAGCGAAACTGGCTGCAGGCCCTTACAATGCCGGTTTTCTGTTCATATTCAGACATCTCGGCTTTTTCATTATACCGGGTGTAATAGGGTTGGGAATAACGGGGTGGTTCATTGAGCCGAGCGTCAGGGAAGGCTCGGATAAAACCGGTTTCCATGAAATTGACCGAGAAACATTCAAAGATATTTTCATCAGGTCTTTTAAAGTTTATGTTTTTGTAGTTGCACTGGTGCTGCTGGGAACAGGTTTGAAACCTGTTGTAGATAAATACGTGATAAATATGCCGGCAGCGGCTCTTTACTGGTTGAATACAGCTTCTGCGGTTGTTGACAACGCCACTCTCACCGCGGCAGAGATAAGCCCGAAAATGGGGTTGGTGCAGATACAGTCGGCGCTGCTTGGGCTCTTGATAGCTGGTGGCATGCTTATACCAGGCAACATACCGAACATAATTTCGGCCGGACGGCTGGGCATAACAAGCCGTCAGTGGGCCAGGATCGGATTACCGCTTGGATTTATTTTGATGGTAGTATATTTTATTATTTTGGAGATAATTATATGAACGCAGTAAACCACGAGAAAGACAAGAACGCGAAAGGGACCTGGGTAACATACAGGCCCGAAATAAAGATACTTGACTGCACAGTTAGGGACGGCGGGCTTATTAACGATCTTAAGTTTGATGACAAGTTCGTCAAGACCGTTTATGATACCTGTGTTGCGGCCGGTGTAAACTATATGGAGCTGGGCTATAAGGCATCTAAGAAGATATTCGCGCCCGCCAAGTTCGGAGCCTGGAAGTTCTGCGACGAAGACGATATTAGACGAATTGTCGGGGAGAACAAGACCGGCACAAAGCTCAGCGTTATGGCAAACGCCGAGAGGACAGACTACCACGCCGATATACTTCCGAAAGAAAAAAGCGTTATAGATGTAATAAGGGTCGCTACCTATATTCACCAGATACCGACAGCGATCGACATGATAAAAGACGCTCACGACAAAGGCTATGAGACCACGCTTAACCTGATGGCGGTCTCAGTGTTGCAAGATAAAGACCTTTTTGAAGCTATAGAGGCATTAGCCAGGACGCCAGTCGATACTGTATACGTTGTAGACAGTTTCGGGTCATTATATCCTGAGCAGATAAGGGAGTTGACCAAGAATTTTGTGAACATTCTTGCCGGCACTAATAAAGAAGTCGGTATCCACGCCCATAATAACCAGCAGTTGGCCTATGCGAATACTATAGACGCTCTAATATATGGCGCCAACCGCCTGGATGCCACTATTAACGGCCTCGGCAGGGGCGCGGGGAACTGCCCGCTTGAACTGCTGCTTGGTTTTCTCAAAAACCCCAGGTTCGACCTCAGGCCCGTACTAGACACAATAGAAAAAGTCTTCATACCTCTGCGTGAAAAAATGCTTTGGGGGTATAACATCAACTATATGATATCCGGTCAGCTAAACCAGCACCCCAGGGATGCGATAAAAGCATCCGAGGGTGCGACGCCGAACAAGTATCTGGAATTTTTTGACAAAATGATGGAAGAGGAATCTTAAAGCAGGGTTGAAAAGTTCAAGGGTTCAAGGTTCAAAGGTAAGATATAGGCCGTTGCTTGTTAATTTTGATTTAGTAGTTGAATTGAACCTTGAACTTTTAATCCTTTGATCAGATTGCAATACTTGACAAATACGATTAAAGTGCTATAATATTGGTGCAGGACAAAGAAGTCCTCGAATCGGTTTCGATTTGGGGATTTTTAATTTTAAAGCAGTGAATGGTTTTCTAAAGCATAGGCGCTTGGAAAACCGAAAGACTATGAAGTCTTTAGATCTCGTTTAACGGGGTTTGAAGACTTTTTTTGTTTAAAGGAACATTGGTTGTTCTGACATAGGACTAATTGATACGATTTGAGCATTTATTCGAACCGAATCCGCCAGATGTTTCGGCAGGAGGATCAGATGTGCAGAATGATAGGGCTTGCTTCTAATAATAAAATATCACCGCTGTGGTTCGAAGATTTTCAAAGGCTGTCGCTCGAAGGCAACAGCCTGAGGACCATGAAAGAAGGTCATGGCGATGGGTGGGGCGTAGCCGGTTACCTCGGTGGTTGGACGGTGCATTTCGGAAGAAGTTCCGGTAACGCCGCGGTTGAAACTGAAGATTACGAAAAAGCAACGGCTAAAGCCGTGGCTTCAAAATCAAAAATAGTCATTGCGCATATGAGAAGCGCTTCGGAAGGCGGCATTATGATTGAAAATTCACACCCTTTCATATATAAGGAATGGATATTCTGCCACAACGGGACAGTGGAAAAGCCTGAAAATATAGAGATTCCAGGATACTCGTATGAGGGCGGCACGGATTCAGAGAGATTTTTCAAATACCTGATAAGCACGCTAGGCAATAAACAAATTGATGAATATCAGGAACTGATAAAGGGTGCTGTCAGCAAGATAAAAGCGGTGTGCAAGTGTACATCTTTGACATTCCTGCTGTCTAACAAAAAATATCTGATCGGGTTCAGGGATTTTTCTGAAGACGAAGAATATTACACGCTGTATTTCTCCAATTCAGAGCGGCACTCTTTCTCATTTTGTTCCGAGCCGCTGCCAGGTTTTGAGTGGACGCTTATGGATAACGGAGCGCTTATTATCGTTGACAAGGAAGGAGGTGTTTTAAGTGGACTTTGAAACCCGTTTTTACACCGTTTTTGAAAAACTGAAGAACATAGCGGCAAAATATTCAAGCATATGCAGTTATACCGACGCGGACGATCTCTACGCCGAGATGAGGTTTCACCTATGGAAGATGTGGCGGGAAGGCATACTTGAAGATAAGACAGAAAGTTATATCACGCAAGCCTGTTATTTTCATATAAGGAACTACTTGAGAAATGTTAAAGACCAGGTGAAGCTCGTGAGCCTTGATGAACCTTTCGGCTCATCGTCCAATTCTTTGGACGTAATTGGAGGGGAAGGTTCTAACTCTTTAGAAGAAATGCTGCCTGATGGTCTGCCCGGGATTAATGAACAGTTCGAATCGACAGAGTTGTACGAAAAAATAATGAACAACGGCCTTTCCATACTGGAAAAAGACATTATCCGCTACCTTTATAACGGCTACACTGTTAGAGAAACAGGCAGGATACTAGGCATTTCTCATGTTATGATAGTTAAACACAAGAAACAAATAGCTGATAAGGTTACCAGAAATTATTCAAGCTTACTTGTATAATTGAAGCAGTAAACAACTTAATAGCAGAACGGACATTGAAGTCCTCCTAATAGACAAAGACGCCTACTTGACCCAACGCCCGGGAAAGTAGTTTTTTTATTTACAAGCGCAAAAGTCGTTTTAATCCAAGGAGGACATTCAAATGAAAAAGTTATTCTGGTCATTGCTTATAAGCCTTACCACTACAGCTTCACTTTACGCCACACCATCCTCGCAGATATGGAACCCGTCGACTGACATCCAAACAGTAAAAACATGGCACCTGGGTATCGATAACTATTTCTCGGTTACCGATAACAAGACAAAGCCCGTAAACGTTCCCACGGACGTCAACCTGACCTACGGCCCAATCACGAACCTGGAAGTCGGTTTTGATTATTTCGGCGCTAATTATTTCGGAGCTCCCGATGATCCGCTTCAGTTCAACGCCAAGTACGCATTGCCCGAGGGCGACAAAAGACCCGCGATAGCGGTCGGAGGCCAGAACTTCGGTACAAAACCGGACTTCACGGATTTCAATATAGTTTACGCTCTGATAGCAAAGACGTTCAAGCCGGTCGGGAGATTTACCGTAGGATATTACGCCGGGAACAACAAGCTGTTGCTTGACGAGAAGGGCGCTGGCCGCGAACACGGGCATGATTGCTACCTTCGACAAGCAGATAAACGACAAGTGGTGGGCATCAATAGATTATGCCTCGGGACAGAGCTATTACGGAGTTCTATCGTACGGTTTCTCGTACGCCTTTTCGCCGAACACCAGCGTCCTTTTCGGCTACGTAGTCCCGAACAACCCGAACGCTGTAGGCGGTTACGTCAACCACATGGTCACCACACAACTGGACATAAACTTCTAGTCCAGATTTTGTAAAAGGAGGA
Source organism: Endomicrobiales bacterium (assembly GCA_963794945.1). Classification (GTDB taxonomy): domain Bacteria; phylum Elusimicrobiota; class Endomicrobiia; order Endomicrobiales; family CAWCFT01; genus CAWCFT01. Next base: position 69,784 of record CAWCFT010000008.1, on the reverse strand, counting down.
ACATAAAATGTCAGAAAATATAACTACTTCAAAAGTAAAACCAACGCTGGGCCTTTTGGGAGCTTCGATGAATGCCATGGCGTTAATAGCCCCGGGGGCGTTCTTATGGATAACATACCAGATGCAGGCCGCCGCTGCCTCACCGAGCGGGGCATCAGTGTCAGGTGACATATGGTTCGGTATTATAGTGGCTTTGGGTATATGCTTTCTTACTGCCCTTTCCTATTCGGAACTGGCCAGGATATACCCTGAAGCTGGTTTCGCGAGCGTGACATATTTCGCGGAAAAATCCTTCCTTGAAGGCAAAGAGGGAGTAAAAAGCACACCGACATCGCTTGCGCGAATTGCCAAGCTCGTGACCGGTTGGGCCGCTCACTTGTTCTATTGGGTATACCCGGGAGTAATGGTCGCCATGATGGCTACGATGATAGGCTACATATACACGCAATTTACAGGCGGTACGCTTTCAGTGATGTCGCTTACGGGGATTGGCGTGGTATTCGCTATAGCGACCGGATATGTAGCGTTCCGCGGTGTAACTGGGTCAACCACGACCTCTATCTGGATAAATGTTATTCAATGGATATCGCTCGCGGTCTTCAGCGCGCTTGCTATATGGTACCGCATTGCTAACCCTCAACACGCGGCGACGTGGGCTTTTAGCGGCGCTTTGGACATAATGAAACCTCATTCATTGAACGGCATATTGATACAATCTACTATCGCCATATTGATACTGGTTGGTTTTGAAAGCTGTACGGCGCTTGCTGCCGAAACGAAGGAACCGTCAAAAACTATACCAAAAGCGATAATCATATCATTGGTAGTCCAAGGCCTGATTGCTTACCTGCTTGAGTATTTCTGCGCGGGTTCAATGATAAGTGAAAAACTGGTCAACGTGACCGGAACAGTTACAACGACCGGCATGGCCGCCGCCGCGGCTTCGGGAGCGCCGATAGGCGACCTTACAAAGCTCATAGGCGATAGCATGGTACCGGGCTTAGGTTTCGGACTTATGATGACTATGGCGTTCACCGTAGCTATAGCCATAATTGGCACAACGCTCAGCTGTATGAACACAGCCATGAGGGTAAGCGCCGGTATGGCGGGCGACAGGGAGCTGCCCAGCATGATGGGTTTCATACACGAGAAGTTCTCGACGCCCCACATAGCGCTGTGGACTCTCATAATAGTTTCGTCCGTAATAGCCGCGATTGGAGTGCGTTCCGTTGTAGGCCTTACCGGGATATCGCTTGCGTCTAACTTCGGTACGTTCATTCTGTACGGACTTACTTGCATATGGACGATAATAGCGTTCAAAGGTAGGAAAGACTTTAACTTCATCAGACACGGACTGATTCCGGCGCTTGGCATAGTTATGAATGTCATAATGCTTGTCGCGATAATATACCTATACAGGATAGGTAATGCCGATTCCAAGGCCGAAGCTGATATATGCTTCTACCTCGCGGGCGGCTGGGCTCTTGTGAGTTTCGCCTATGTCGCGATCACGACTGTCAAGAAAAGCTATACAATGAAAATGGTATCTGCCACTATCCGTCCCGAAGCCTTGAACATACTTGTCGAGGTGCTTAAGGATGAAGATATGATCCTTGGTATGACCGTGACAAAAGTCAAAGGGTTCGGCAGGCAAAAAGGCAAAGCCGACGGCGACACTCAGATCACCGATAGTATCGCTTTTGTACCTAAAGTCAGGGTAGACCTGGTAGTTAAGGACTGGGACGTCGAAAAGATAATGGCGATAATGCGCGATATCCTCGCGACCGGCCAGGCGGGCGACGGCAAGATATTCGTGCTGGACGCCAAAGACGCCATGAGGATAAGGACCGGAGAAAAGGGAATTTTGGCTATATAAAAATAATTCTTAACGGAGTCTAACATGAAAAAAATTGAAGCTATAATACGTCCCAGTAAAGTAGGCGAAGTAATAGCAGTGCTCGCTAAAGTAGGGCATCCTGGTGTAATGATAACTGAGATAGAAGGGCACGGAGCTCAAGCGGGCGTTGAGGCGATGGTTCGTGGCAAAACGTATAAGGTTAGCCTGCTTACCAAGGCAAGAGTAGAAGTGGTAGTAAAAGACAGCAACGTTGCGAAAACGATAAAAGCCATACGCGACGCGGCTTTTACAGGCAAAGTCGGCGACGGCAAGATATTCGTTTACCCGGTAGAGAATGCGGTAAGGATCCGCACTGACGAACAAGGCGAACTGGCAGTTTAAGATACTGTAAAATATTTTACCCTCTCCACTGTTCTTTATTCACTCCATAAAGAACGTGGGAGGGTAAAATTTTACTTGATCATCTGGACATCGTATGAACAAGATCAACGAACTGTCATTTTTTCAAAAGATCAAAAATATAGTCATAGGAAAAGCGCACGACCCGCACGATTCGAGGTTATTTCATAACCTTTCCCTGGTGGCGTTTTTCGCGTGGGTGGGCCTTGGCGCAGACGGGTTGTCCTCGTCGTGTTATGGCCCGCAGGAAGCGTTCCTGGCTCTCGGCAGCCACCTGTATCTCAGCTTATTCGTTGCCCTGGGAAGCGCATTTACCATAATGATCATCAGCACAAGCTACTCTCAAACCATAGAGCTCTTCCCAAGCGGAGGTGGAGGGTATCTTGTAGCGAGCAAACTACTTTCGCCTGAATTGGGGATGATCTCAGGCTGCGCGCTACTTATAGATTACGTGCTTACCATAACGGTTTCCATAGCGAGCGGCGCTGACGCGGTATTCAGCTTCCTTCCTGCCTATTTGTGTCAATATAAACTTTATTTTTCTGCTATTTTGCTTCTTTTTATGATAGTGCTGAACCTGAGAGGGGTTAAAGAATTGGTCATGCCGCTTGTGCCGATATTTCTTACCTTCGTGGCTACACACATCTTTATCATAGCTTATGCTTTTATTTCAAATGTCGGGCAAATGCCGGTGTTACTTCACGCGACCCGCCTTGATATCTCGCAAACTCACTCTGAAATAGGAATTCTCGGAATGCTCCTGATAATTCTTCGAGCCTACAGCATGGGTGCGGGGACGTTCACCGGTATCGAAGCTGTTAGCAACGGGATTCCAATACTTCGGGACCCCAAGGTCAAGACCGCCAAGAAAACCATGCGATACATGGCTATTTCACTTACTGTGACCGTTGTGGGACTTATGGCAGCCTATCTTATATACCACGTTCAGTTCAACCCGGCGAAAACGCTGAATGCAGTCCTTTTTGAGACGATTGCCAGCGGCTGGGGCAAGCCAGGATACGTGTTCGTTCTGATAACCCTTCTTTCAGAGGCGGTCCTTCTGCTTGTCGCGGCGCAGGCGGGCTTTCTTGACGGCCCGAGGGTGCTCGCGAACATGGCGCTCGACCGGTGGTTCCCTGCCCGGTTCGCTATGTTAAGCGATAGGTTTGTTAACAAGAACGGTATCGTTATCATGGGTATTACGGCGCTTCTAATGCTGTTGATCACACGTGGGTCTGTCCAGCTGCTGGTTATTTTGTACAGCATAAACGTTTTTATAACATTCACTCTATCGCAAGCAGGCATGGTGCGCCACTGGTGGGGGGCCAGAAAAACAGTCAAGGAGTGGAAAAAGAAGATATCGGTCAACGGGATTGGTATGATACTTACGACGTTTATTCTTGTCTCGATGATCATTATAAAGTTCAACGAAGGCGGGTGGGCAACCCTGCTTATGACCGGCGCCCTGGTGGCTCTAGCAGTGATAATAAAGCGCCACTATTACAAGACCGCTCTCTTGCTGCGCAGGTTAAACGACCTCGTAGTCGCCGTAGGCACACCTGAGGATGTCCCGGATAAGATATTAGATCCGGCCGCAAAAACGGCTGTTATTTTCGTAAATGGGTTCAACGGCCTCGGGCTTCACACACTTTTCGGAATAGTCCGATTGTTTGAGGGGACTTTTAAGAACTTTGTGTTCGTCCAGATCGGAGTTATAGATGCCGGCAATTTCAAGGGAGTGGAGCAAATAACGCAGCTTGAAGACCAGTGCACAGCTGATGTATTTCGCTATTCCCGGTACATGCGCAGCCAGGGGTATTATGCGGAAGGTATGCGGGTGATCGGGACAGACGTAATCAATGAAACTGAGAAGATCATGCCGGCGCTAATTAAGAAGTTCCCGAACGCGATATTTTTCGGGGGGCAGCTCGTTTTCCCACAGGAATCTCACATTTCGCGCTGGCTTCACAACTACACCGTATTCGTTATGCAAAGGTTGTTCTATTCAAAAGGCATTCCGTTCGTTTTGCTGCCTATAAGGGTTTGACGGAGGTTGACATGAAAAAAATTGAAGCAATACTGCAGCCTGATAAAGCTGAAGATGTCCGAATAGCGCTCGAAAAAGCCGGCCGCGGTGGAATTACTATAATTGAAGCCAGGGGAAACGGCCAGCAGAAAGGAATCTATAAGCAGTTCAGAGGTGAAAAATATAAGATACCTTTATTACAGAAAGTAAAAGTAGAAACGGTCGTCAACGATAAGGATGTTGATGAAACGGTAAAAATAATAGTCGATTCAGCTAGGACAGGCAAGATAGGCGACGGGAAGATATTTATTACTTCCATTGATTCGGCCATAAAAATAAGAACGGGAGAACAAGGCGAGACGGTGATCTAGCTATTAACAGGGCATGATCACGTGCAATAACATTCCCTATAAGTTGTACAGATACAAAGCAATATCATGAGTGGTTACCAAACGGCCATTCGAATTACTTGTACCAACAGGAGCGCTTTTTTTTATTTGTTCATATTATTAAAGCAAAGATGCTTTAATTACTTTACGGCACTGAAGCCTATAATCCCAGACGCAGGGAATTTAGGCTTTTTTTATTTTAAAACTAGTTAAGGAGTGTAACTATGTTAGTAAAATATTTCCGGATATTGCTTTTGACGTTCGTTTTAGCCTCTCTAGTCGCGCCGGTGATGATATCAGCCGAGGAGTCCGCAGTTCAGAACCAGCCGGCAGCGGTTGCCGCTGTCCCCGCCGCACCCGCCCCAACTTCTTCTAAAATAGATACGGGAGACACGTCTTGGGTTTTAACTTCCACCGCGCTTGTAATGCTTATGACCATACCTGGCCTGGCGCTTTTCTATGGCGGCCTTGTAAGGAAAAAAAATGTATTAAGCATTCTCATGCAGTGCGGAATAATGCTTTGTGTCATCAGCCTCCAGTGGGTCCTTTTCGGGTACAGCCTGGCTTTCGGGCCGGCTAAAGGCTTTTGGGGAGGGCTTCAATGGATAGGCCTTAACGGTGTCGGGCTGTACTCCGTATGCGGATTATCCCCAACCATTCCGCACCAGCTTTTCATGATATTCCAGGCTATGTTCGCGGTAATAACTCCCGCGCTTATAGTAGGCGCTTTTGCCGAGAGGATGAAATTCTCGGCTTTCCTGCTTTTCTCTATTCTCTGGTCAACTTTCGTTTATTGCCCCGTTGCTCACTGGGTTTGGGGAGTCGGCGGTTTCCTAAGGGACATGGGAGCGCTTGATTTCGCGGGCGGAACGGTCGTTCATATCAATGCCGGTATAGCGGCTATCGTAACGGCTATTTTCTTGGAAAAAGAAAAGGCTACGAGAATCAGCCTATTCCTCCTCATAATATACCTTTTACAGTGATCGGTGCGGGCCTTTTGTGGTTCGGATGGTTCGGTTTTAACGCGGGCTCGGCGCTTAGCGCGAGCGGCCTTGCGGTAAGCGCTTTTGTTGTGACGAACACGGCAGCTGCCGCAGCTGGCCTTGCCTGGGCGCTTCTCGAATGGTTCCATAACGGTAAGCCTACTACTCTGGGTGTTGCGACCGGGGCTGTTGCCGGGCTTGTAGCCATAACCCCGGCGTCCGGATTCGTAGGAGTAATTCCAGCGATAATAATCGGTTTTATGGTGAGCGTTATCTGCTTCATAATGGTTGCTTTCATTAAGCCTAAGTTCGGATATGATGATTCTCTCGACGCCTTCGGTGTTCACGGTATCGGAGGAATCTGGGGAGCTCTAGCTACGGGGTTGTTGCTTCTAAAGCCATCAATCCTGCTGGAGCGGATGGATTGTTTTTTGGTAACCCGGCCCAATTCATTGTTCAGCTTAAAGCCGTTGGGGTAACTATAGTTTATAGTTTCGTTATGACTTTCGTTATCTGCAAGCTGGTTGACATCATCGTTGGCGTCAGAGCACTGAAAAAGACGAGATCGTCGGCCTTGACCTCACGCAGCACAAAGAAGGCGCGTATACGGTTCTAGAATAAATTAAAAATTAAAGATTATGAAAATTGGAAGATTTCTAAGGCCATAATTTTCAAATTGTTGTAATCTTCAAAATCTTATAATAAGGAGTAAACTATGAAAATGGTAATAGCGATAATTCAGGCGCACAAGCTTGACTATGTGAAAAAAGAATTGTATAAAGAAGAGGTTAATCTCATTACGGTTAAGCGAAGTATTAGGGCACGGCAGGCAGTTGGGCGTCTCGGAAGTCTACCGCGGTGTAAAAGAGAACGGAAACCTTTTAAGAAAGGTAAGGCTAGAAATAGCGCGTTAACGACACTTCCTTGACCGCACCATAAAAGCAGTTGAGAGGGGTGCGAGGACCGGAGAAGTCGGCGACGGGAAAATATTCGTCCTTGATCTCAAGGACTGTATAAGGATAAGGACAGGCGAAACCGGAGGTGAAGCTATAGGATAGAGGGAGGATGTAACTAAATCATGGGCGTCCAGCCCCGTATATACTGTAAAAATTCTCTATGAGGAGTGCATAGATGATCAATGCAGGCGATACGGCGTTTGTTTTAGCCGCGGCAGGTCTAGTAATGTTAATGACACCGGGATTGGCTTTTTTTTACGGTGGCATGGTCAGGCGTAAGAACATACTTGGTGTTCTGATGCAGTGCTTCGCGGCGTTGTGCGTTTTGAGTTTGCAGTGGATGCTTTTTGGGTACAGTTTGGCGTTTTCTCCGGGAAATGGTTTTATAGGCGGACTTCAGTGGCTTGGGTTGAATGGTGTGGGCCTTGATCCCTATGCGGCTTACGCCGGCACTATCCCTCACCAGGCGTTCATGATATTTCAGGCAATGTTCGCGGTTATAACACCCGCGTTGATAATAGGAGCGTTTGCCGAGAGGATGAAATTCTCGGCTTTTCTTTTGTTTTCTGTTCTTTGGGCGACGTTTGTTTACGACCCGGTTGCGCATTGGGTTTGGGGTACAGGCGGTTGGCTCAAGAATATGGGCGTGCTTGATTTTGCCGGCGGCATAGTTGTCCATACGACCGCCGGCATAGCGGCCCTCGTTACGGCTCTTGTGATAGGCAAACGCAAAGGCTACGAAAATGTGCCTGTGCCGCCTCATAACCTGCCGTTCACGGTGCTTGGCGCGGCGCTTCTATGGTTCGGCTGGTTCGGCTTTAACGCCGGCTCGGCCCTTGCAGCTAACGGTTTGGCTGTCAGCACGTTCGTGGCTTCAAACGCGGCTGCCGCCGCGGGCGGGGCTGTTTGGGCGCTTCTTGAATGGATACACAACGGCAGGCCGACCACGTTCGGCGTTGTGACCGGTTCAATAGCGGGCCTTGCGACCGTAACTCCGGCATCAGGCTATATAACGCCTCTTGCAGGTATGGTCGTGGGTGTTTTAGCGAGCACCATATGCTTTATTTCGGTTGGTTTGATCAAACCAAAGCTCGGTTATGATGATTCACTTGATGCTTTCGGTGTACACGGTGTCGGTGGGATACTTGGGACGCTTCTCGCGGGAATATTCGCTACGAAGCTGATCAATCCTTCAGCTGCCAATGGTTTATTGTACGGTAATCCTAAACAGCTGGCTATCCAGGCTTTTGCCGTTCTCGTAACCGTGATATACACGCTTATAGTCACATACGTAATATATAAAATTGTGGACGCGACTGTGGGTGTAAGAGTCGAAGAAAGGGACGAGGTGATCGGCCTTGACCTTACACAACACAGAGAAGGCGCGTATACCGTTCTAGAATAAATTATAAATTAAAGATTATGAAAATTGGAAGATTTTAAGGGCCCTAATTTTCTAAATTTTTAATATTCAAATCTTATAATTAGGAGTTATTCATGAAACTTATAATAGCGGTGATACAGCCGGATAAGCTGGGTGAAGTAAAAAAGGAACTTTATAAAGCCGAGGTTAACCTTATAACTGTAAGCGAAGTGCTCGGGCACGGCAGGCAGATGGGTGTGACAGAAGTTTATCGCGGCGTTAAAGAGAGCGGGAACCTTTTGAGAAAAGTCCAGATCGAGATAGCCGTTAATGATGATTTCGTTAAGCCCACAATAGGCGCGATAGTCAAAGGCGCGAGGACTGGCGAGGTTGGCGACGGCAAGATATTCGTTCTTGAACTTCAGGAATGCTTGAGGATAAGAACGGGTGAAACAGGCCACGATGCGATAGGTTAAAAGCGGTTCAAAGCTCAAAGGTTCAAGGGTTCAATCACGATGTTTTAACAACTAATAACATACGTTGTTGAGTTTGATAGTAACTTTTGAACTTTAAACCTTGAACCTTGAACTTAGTTGAAGTATAAGCGGCTCGGATGACGTGGACGCCCATCCGGGCCGCTTTTATTTATACAGCATTTTAGAATAATAGCAAGACAATTCCGTTGTATATATACCACATACCGACCGCGGCGGCGAGTACCCTTCCTGCAATATTTACGTAGTTTAGCCTCGGCAGTCTTCCAAAGAAAAGGAAAGCGATAAGCCACGCGCTTGAACCCAGATAAAACCCAAGAAAAAACACAAACTGACGAAAAAACGCTGCCAAACTCAAGAGTTCGTGATAATCCCATCAGGAACGGCGGGCAGATATTCAGCCCCATCACGAACCCCAGGTAGAACGGGATATTTTTGTTGACAAATCTCATGAGGCCCGCAGGGCAGAGTTTTAGTTTAACATCTGCCAGAGCAAAAAAAATTATAAAAATGGCAAGAAGGATCACAAAGACAGAAAATATCCGCGGGTTAATCCTTCCTTCGAAGTATATGCCGGCAGCCCCGGATACTGCCCGAATAGTACGTAAGCTATCAATCTTCCCGTCATAAATTTTAATACAGGGTATACAGGTTTATCTTTTTGGCCAAGGACGACAGGCAGGAGGGCGGGCACACAAGTGCCGATACAAAAGATGTTATTAGCGAAACCTAATGTGAGGCCTTCGATAAATATCATAATATTAGCTATAAGCTATAAGCTTTAAGTTGTAAGCTAACGGCCAACAGAATAAGCCTTGAGGGTGGTTACTTATAGCTTATGACTTACAGCTTATAACTTTATTTATTTCGGTTCTTCAAAAGCGAATACAGTGAATATATACAGTTCAGTTTTGGGGTCTTTCCACGCTGAAGGCTGAAGGCCGGCTTTCTGCCAGCAGAGTTCGTTGAGGAATTCTTCCTTGCCGGGTATCTGTTCCCACACCTGCGGTAGGAAAAGGCCGCTCCTGCCGCCCTGCCGTACCACAACGCCGTGTACACCCGGTTTTATCTCGTCGGCGCTCCTGACGCGCGTGAGCGGCGAAAGCACTGATATCTCTATGTGGGTTTTCGGAAGCTCGGCTTCTGTCATAGGGCTGAAACGGTAATCCTCGAACGCAGCCGCGACAGCCAGCTGGTTAACCGCTTCGTAAAGCGGCGCGTGCGGTTCAGTCGTGCCAATGCAGCCGCGCAGGGCGCTGTTCTGGGTAAGCGTGACAAACACGGCGGCAGGTGTCAGCAGCTCGGGGTCGGATGTCTTGTAATTAGACAGTTTTTTTGTTTTCAAATAATTACCGATGGACAACCTTGCGACTTTAAGCAGTTCTTTCTGGTTCTTTTCACTGACGCTGAAATTGCTCATATTTTTCTCCGTTGCAGGGCGTTTGCCCTGAGTAGTATTTGTTCCTTCCTTATAAAATACCGCCGCTCCATAACCGACCACCCGTGATTTATCCCCGGTTACGTCTCCGGAATTTTCGTAATGCAAAACCTGCGCTTTATCAGCGCCGAGCGCTTTTGCTGCGTACATAGCGGCGAAAACATCCTCAATACCGCATAAAGTGCATACTAAGTTTTGGACCGAAGCGGACATGATGCTTGAATTGACTTTTTCTAGCGCTGACGGGTCAAAGTTACCTATTGCCTTGAGTGAGGCGGCGTCCGACATATTCGCATTTGCCCATGAGGGATAATGCGATAGGTCGCTTGACGCAATAATGACGGTTGTACCTTCAAGGCCAAGGTCTTTTATCGCTTTTGCGACTGCTTCTCCGGCCTTTTGGCAGTCATACAGAGAAAAATTGGAATTGCCCATAAGTATAGGTACGATGCTTATATTTTTCATGGTCATCAACAGGAATGGGACCTGTACTTCAAGCGAGTGTTCGGGGCCATGCGGCATTCTGTTCTCCTCAAAAAGAGGGCTTTCTGAAATTATTTTACGAGCCAGCGCCTCGTTGATCTCTAAAGCGCCTATTGGGGAGTCGAATTTCCCTGACGGATAAACAGCGGCTTTTGAAAGACCGAAATGATGGCTATTGCCTAGAATGACGATATTTTTGACATTCATTCCTGACAGCAGGCAATACGAATAGGCGGCGGTTTGAGCCGAATACTCGTACCCAGCGTGCGGCACGAGGAAAGCTACCGGTGTGCCCTGAATTTTTTGTTCTGGCACTCTTGACAGGTAAGAAGCTATATCCGATCTGAGCACATTGGGGTTTGCTGGGTAGAACTGGCCCGCAACAGCGGGTTTTCTAGTATCAGAGGCATTGCCGCAGCAACACATGGACATACATAAAAAGATAGATAAATAAGGTTTGTATTTCATTTTCTTTCCCTCGCAATATCAAACATCAAATATCAAAATTAAGGTTAACGGCTTTAATAAGTAAAAACACTTTAAATGTTGACTTGTATCTTTAACATTAAAATTTTGATATTTGATTTTCTATTTCCATACCCCCGGTATCTTCTGTCCGCAAAACTTGCAGTGCCCGTTAACTATATTGAATTCTTCTATGAAGTAGCCTTTCCTTTCAACTAGCATATTTTTGCATCTCGGGCAATAAGTGTTTTCGTATTTCGATCCCGGCACGTTCCCGATATAAACGTAATTAATGCCCGCTGCCTTTGCAAGCCTATACGCCTGATCAAGCGTTTCCACGGGTGTCGGCGGGAGATTAGTCAGTTTGTGCCTTGGGAAAAAACGGAGGAAATGCACGGGCACGTCTTTACCGAGGTCTTTTACTATCCAGTCCATAAGGCCCTTCATTTCCTTAGGGCTGTCGTTGACTGAAGGTATAACAAGATAGCCTACTTCAAGCCATACACCGTTTTCTTTTAGGACCTTCAATGTCTCAAGCACAGGCGCCAGTTGTGTCGCAGCTGACCCACCTGTACGTATTGTCCGAGAAGCCCTTGAGGTCAACGTTCGCAGCGTCCAGGAATTTTGACAGGTCTTTCAATGGTTCCGGGTTGATGTAGCCGCACGTTACAAGAACGTTCTTTATGCCGTTCTTTCTTGCGAGCATTGCCGAATCGTACATGTAGTCGTAGAAAGCTACCGGCTCGGAATATGTATAGGATATCGATGGGCAATTATTTTTCTTTGCGGCGGCGATTAGCTCTTCAGGTGAAACGTTTTGCGCCCGTACGTCGCCTGGTTCGGCCTGTGAGATTTCCCAGTTCTGGCAAAAAACGCAGCGAAGGTTACAGCCGGCAGTAGCTATGGAAAAAGTGGGTGTTCTGGGTAGGAAATGGAAGAGGGGTTTCTTTTCTATTGGGTCAATGTTTACAGAAACGAGTTTGCCGTACACTAGGCTCTCAAGTTTGCCGTTGACGTTCTTTCTAGTGCGGCACACACCGGTTTGGCCTTCGCGCAGAACGCAGTTCCTGGGGCACAAAAGACAGTTTATGTCGCCCGTGGCAAGTTTTTGGTAGTAACGTGTTTCATTTGCGCCGGAATTGCAGTACAGCGAAAACATTAGAAGGGATAAGAAAAATATTGTTCGGTTCATAACTAAAAGCTCAAGGGTTCAATGGTCCAAAAGTTCAAAGGTAATTTTAACAAAACTTGATCATGATTAGTGGTTAAGGCGCCAACTTTGAACCTTGAACTCTTGATCTTTTGAACTGATGTTATATTGACTTTAATTCCCAGGAATCCTGGCCGAGCAGATCTTCTATGTCAGTAAAGAACTTCTGGCCGTACTTTACGCTTAGCTCAGTCTCAACGGCATACTCTCCCTTACCGGGGACCGCTACATCCAGTACTACAGGCGATTTGCCGGGATGTTCTTTGATTATATCTTTAATCCTGTTAAGGGCGCTCTCTTCAAACCCTGCTGATGATAGTTTAAGGTGTATGGTGCCTGTGTAAGGCACAAGTTTACGCTTTGCTTCTTCCATAGTCATCATCTCTTCAGCAAGAAGCTCGTTGGACGAATCCCTGCCTGACAACCGCCCCTTGACCACAACCAGCGTGTTTGGGACAATATACTTTGCCATGCCTGCGGCGTAGCTCTTGGGGAAAACGACCACTTCTATCTCGCCATTTAAGTCTTCTAACTTGAACCGGGCGTATGGTTCTTTCTTTTCTTTTGTCATGAGTTTTTTTGCGTTCGCTATCATGCCTGCCAGGCGAACCAGTGGAGAAGACCTCGGGTCGTCCCCCCCCTGGGGCAGATGGTCAAGCCGATACTGCGAATAGGCCACAAGCTCGTGCTGGTGCTGTGCGAGCGGGTGGCCGGAGAGGTAAAAGCCAAGGACTTCTTTTTCGAAGCTCAAGGCGTCATGCTCAGACCAGGGTTCTACTTTGACGTTATTATCGGTATCCGCGGCGAACTGTTCCGGCTCGAACAGCGAGCCTTGCCCAATAGCCGAATCCTTGTTGTGGCTCTGGGCGCGCTCAAGCGACTTGTCCAGGTTTGCCGTAAGATACGCCCGTGTTCCGTTGTATTTTTCGCCAAATTGGTCGAAAGCTCCGGCCTTTATCAACGATTCAAAGACTTTATGGTTTATCGCGTGAAGGTCTACCCTGTTTATGAACTCCTCCCATGATTTGAACGGCCCCTTCATCTTGCGCGAGTCGACAATGGACTGAGCCGCGCCTTCCCCAACGTTCTTAACTGCCATCAAGCCGAAGCGTATGTTGCTGCCTTCGATCGAAAACTTGGTTTCTGAACAGTCAACGTTTGGAGGCAGTATCTTTATTCCGAACTTCTCGGCGTCCTGCACGTAAGTGGAGAGCTTTGATTCCTCTTCTTCCTTGCCCGCCACGGATCGGCCGATCTCGGAGTTCATGAGTGCAGTCAGGTATTCTATTGTGTAGTTAGCTTTAAGGTACGCTGTCTGGTAGGATACTATCCCATAAGCCGCGGCGTGGGACTTGTTGAAGCCGTATCCGCCGAATTTTACCAGGAGGTCGAAAGTTTTCTCGGATATGTGCTTATCTACGCCCTTGGCTTTTGCGCCGGCGATGAACTTCTCGCGCTGTTTTTCTATTTCTTCGGGTATCTTTTTGCCCATAGCTTTGCGCAGGCCGTTTGCTTCGCCAGCGGTAAAGCCGGCAAGGTCGGTCGCTATCCGCATTACCTGTTCCTGGTAGAGAATGACGCCGTATGTGTCTTTTAGTATCGGTTCGAGCAAAGCGTGGTCGTATTTCGTTTTAGTTCGTCCATGTTTCCTTCCGACAAAGTCGTCTATCATGCCAGAACCCATAGGGCCCGGGCGGTAGAGCGCTATTAGAGCTATCACATCTTCTATGTCGGTCGGTTGTAGTTTCCTCAAAAGGTCGCGCATACCGCGCGATTCCAACTGGAAAACGCCGAGCGCCTGGGCCGCGTTAAGAAGTTTAAATGTCGGCTTGTCAGAAAGGTCTAAGTCTTTTAAAGTGAAATCTGGCTTCTTGTTTGCCCTTATCATTTTTACTGCATCATCGATTATTGTAAGCGTTCGCAAACCGAGAAAGTCTACTTTTAAAAGGCCCAGCTTCGGTAGTATGTTGCCGTCATATTGGGTGGTGATAATGTCCTTAGAACCTTTGGCGAGCGGGGAGAACTTGGTTATCTCTTCTTTAGCTATTACCATGCCCGCTGCGTGGACTCCCGTATGGCGCTTGAGGCCCTCCAGCTTCTGGGAAGAGGATATCAGTTTTTTGAGACGTTCATCAGAGTGCGTAAGGTTCTTTAGCTCGGGCACAGTTTGCAGGGCGGTATAGATGTTAGAGCCGAACGGCACCATCTTCGCTATCCTGTCCGTTTCGCCCGGGGTAAAGCCCATCACGCGGCCGACGTCGCGAATAACAAGCCTTGCCTGCATCGAGCCGAAAGTTATTATCTGCGCGCAGTTGCTCGCGCCGTATTTTTTTATAACATACTCGATGACGCGTTCGCGCCCGGCATCGGCAAAATCTATGTCGAGGTCGGGCATGGAGCGCCTGTCGGGGTTCAGGAACCTTTCAAAGAGGAGGCCGTACTTAAGCGGGCAAATGTCGGTTATGCCAAGCGTGTAGGCGACTATGGCGCCGGCGCCCGAGCCGCGCCCAGGTCCGACCGGTATGCCCTGGCTTTTTGCGTAAGCGATGAAGTCCCAGACTATAAGGAAGTATGCCGCGAACCCCATTTTATTTATAATAGCAAGCTCGTGTTCAAGCCTTTTTGTGTGTTTCTCGGTCACTTCTCCGTAACGGGTCTTGAGGCCCTGTACGCATAACTTTTTAAGGTAGCTCTCCGCGGTCTCGCCCTCCGGCACGGGGTAATGCGGCAGTAGTAATTGGTCGAAATTTATGTCGAGGCCAACCTTGTCGGCAATAGCAAGCGTGTTCTTTGCCGCGTCCGGGATGTAGTCAAAAAGCTTTATCATCTCAGCCGGACTTTTGTAATAGAACTGGTCGGAAGAAAACTTCATGCGTCCAGGGTCGTCGAGCGTTCTACCGGTGCCTATACAAAGCAGCACGTCGTGGTCGTATGCATCATCCTTTTTTAGGAAGTGGCAGTCGTTAGTTGCAACAAGAGGAATGCCGCTTTTGCTCGAGAGCTCCATCAGGTGGGGGATAATCCTTTTCTGGTCCTCAAGCCCGTGGTCCATCACTTCAAGGTAATAATTATCTTTTCCAAATATATCGCGGTATTCCTGCGCCAGTTTTTCGGCTTCCGCGAATTTGTCTTTCATCAGGGACTTGGCGACTTCGCCCTGAAGGCAGCCCGAAAGGGCGATTATACCCTCGTGGTGTTTTCTAAGGAGTTCTTTATCTATTCGCGGCTTGTAATAGAAGCCTTCAAGGAATCCCAGGCTAACAATATGCATCAGGTTCTGGTAGCCAGTAAAATCCTTGGCAAGCAAGGTAAGGTGGAAATAGTTCTCCGTGTCCGACCCCCTCTTGTTCTCTTTATCGAAACGCGACCCGGGAGCCAGGTAGACCTCGCAGCCGACTATCGGTTTTATGCCGGACTCCCGGCATGCAGAGAAAAACTCCATAGCACCGTACATGTTGCCGTGGTCGGTTATGGCTAGAGCCGGCATCTTGTATTCTTTGGATATAATGTGCAGGAGTTCCGCGGGCTTGCCACGGTCGTCCGTAAGGCGGCAGGCGCCGTCCAAAAGGGAATATTCGGTATGATTGTGAAGGTGAACAAATTCTGAGTGCATATTATTCTCTTCTAGAATATCACGAGTGTTTTTGATGGCTGTTCAATAAAATTCCATTCAATTAAGTAATAACGGCAGCGAAAACGGAAGGATAATTGATGGCAATATGTGATCATTATATGATTTTAGGAAGTCATTAGCAAGAATATTAAAGAGGGTGCTTTGCCATTCTACAGAGCTTCGCGTAGTGCAATGATTCGGAATTAGGAAATGTTTTTTCTTTTAGTCATGTTATGAAAAACGTGTTAATATTATGTTAATTTACAATAAATTATTTGTTAATGCAAGGTTATATAATCTAAGTCCGGGAAAAAGTTCTTGAATTAAAACAAATATCACGAAATTTATTCAAGGGCTAAAACCAATATAATATGGCCGCGCATCCTTGCCTGGTTGCGACGGTAATATTTGCGTACAATCTTTTGAAATACGTGGTTATTGCCTGTAATGATTTTGATAAAGCCAGTATGGGCAGACAAAATAATTATATCGGCCGAAGGCGTGGAAATGCAGCGCGGCACAATGTGTTGGAAAATTCCAAGCAAAAAACAGAAAAGTGCTTAAAATTTTGCTAAAATATGCAATAGAACGAGTTATAGCGCTGGCATTTATCTATCAGGAGCGGAAATTCGTTGAACATTTTTGGGCAGAATAGGGGGGATGAACATATTTTTAATAAATATAGTCATCCTGCAAGGGAGATTAAATGAAAGACCTTATCGCGGTAGTTGATGACGAAGAAGATATTTGTGAACTTATATCGATAAACCTCAAGAGGAACGGTTTTTCCTCTAAAGAGTTTGGCGACGCAAAAGGGTTGTTCAGATTCCTGAAAAACGGCGCTCCGGCCCTCATTATTCTGGATGTGATGCTGCCGGATATGGATGGGTTCGAGATATGCAAACAGTTGAAAAAAGACCCGAAATATTCGCGTATACCTGTGATAATGCTTACTGCTAAAAGCGATGAGTCGGATAAGATCGTTGGGCTGGAGATAGGAGCCGATGATTACGTTACCAAACCTTTTTCGGTAAAAGAACTGATAACCCGGGTCAAGGTTGTTTTGAGGCGCAACGAAGCTAAGGTTTCGGATAAGTCGGTTGAGGTAGCCGGGATATTGAAAATATTCCCAGAAAACTATTCTGTCGAAGTGAGTGGGGAGGCCATTGAATTGACTACGACGGAGTTTAAGATACTTCACCTGCTTGCTTCGAATAAAGGCAAGGTGTTCTCTCGCGACAGGCTGTTGGACTACCTCTGGGGCGATGAAAAGATAGTAGTTGATAGGACAATCGATGTGCACGTCAGGCACCTTAGAGAGAAATTGGGAAAAGCAGGAGCTCTCATAAAAAATACCAGGGGCATAGGTTATAAACTAGAGGAATAAGATGTTCAGGACCATATTTTCTAAAATATTCGCAGGTTTCTTTTTTATTACGGTAATGCTTTCTTTGCTGATACTGTTAATTTCGTTCAAAATGATCAGGGCCAGCTACATAGAAACACTAACCAGAACCCTGGATAACCTTATTATTTCTCTAACTCCTGAAACCAGGAAACTTTTTAAAAGCAGATCCATTGACGCAATAAACAAGCAAATTACCGAGCTGGACCAAAAAACCCATTACAGACTGACTTTGATTGATGTTGACGGCGTTGTTATCTCAGATTCCGAGAATAATCCCACAACTATGAGCAATCATAAAACTCGCCCTGAGATAGCTGAAGCGTTAAAAGGCGGTACGGGAGTGGCTATCCGTTTCAGCTCAACTATAAACGATGAAATGCTTTATGTGGCGAAACCGCTTGTGGATAACGGCAGGGTCATTGGGGTGCTCCGCGCGAGCATCCTCCTTAAAGATATAAATACTCTTCTTAGCACTCTTAAAGAACATATTATTAAATGGGCCGTATTCATGCTTTTATTGGCGTTGGTGATGGCCTATCTCTTCGCAAAAAAACTATCCAGGCCGCTAAAGGCACTCGCCGAAGCCGCGAGAAAAGTATCTCTGGGGGACTATAACGTGAAAGTACAAGTAAGGAACAACGACGAATTAAGCGAACTTGGCAATGCGTTCAACACAATGACTCGGGACATTAAAAAGAATTTTGACGAAGCTGCTGGCAAGCAGAAAGAAGTAGAAGCTATCATATTCTCAATTCAGGAACCGCTGGCAGTATTTAGCAGTAACGGGCGCATTAAGTACGCAAACTCAAGCTTTGAGAAGGAATTCAGCCAGAAAGCCGTAGGCAGATTGTATTGGGAAATTATCATGAGCGGCGCGTTCAACGACCTGGTAAAACAGGTTTCGGCCGATATTAATAACGCTAGAGCTGAAATTGATATAGAAGGAAGAACTTATCTTTGCGGAATATCGCTTATACTCGGAAGAGACGAGTATATAGCAGTGTTCCACGATATAACTCATCTCAAACAGATGGACAAGTTAAAGAAGGACCTTGTAACAAACGTCTCGCATGAGCTGCGCACGCCGCTTACAGCTATTAAAGGCTTCGCGGAGACCCTTGAAGACAGCGCCGGCAGCGAACAAAATAAGGGTTACTGCAATACGATAATAAAGAATACAAACAGGCTTATAAGGATTGTCGAAGATCTTTTGGTCTTGTCAAATCTTGAAGAACACGGATTTAAACTGGACCTGGGCGAGGTTGACCTCAGAAAGGTAGCGCAAGAGGCCATGGCGATATTCGGCGCGAGGGTGCAGGAAAAGGGGCTGAGCCTTAAATTAGACGCAGAAAATATTCCTCCAGTTAAGGCCGATGCTTTTAAGATAGAACAGGTATTTATTAATCTTCTGGATAACGCGGTTAAATATACGGACAAGGGCGGCGTCAGCCTGGCGATAAAAAAATCCGGAAGCTCAATTGTTATTGAGATCGAGGACACAGGCATAGGCATACCCAAGGAACATTTGCCGAGGATATTTGAAAGGTTCTACGTAGTTGATAAATCGCGGTCTAGGAAACTCGGCGGTACTGGGCTAGGGCTTGCGATAGTCAAGCATATAATAACGTTACGCAAACGGCGATATATCAGTTACAAGCGAGCCTGGGCACGGGACAAAATTCACCGTTGTTCTGCCTTCTCTCCAATAACGCCTCCTTTGGAACCACTTAACACAAAATTAACAATTATTTAATTCTTCCTTAATGCTCCTTTTGTATCATTGTGCAAAAGGAGAATGATTACCGCCCGGACAGGACGGCAGAAGGTCGAAAAAAAATGGAGGTAAATAATTGTGAACAGTAAATTGTTGGTATCGGCAGCACTGTTGTGCAGTATATGCAGTTCATTTGTTTTCGCGTATGACATTGATATGTTAACCGATAAACTTGCGGAAAAAGGCGTTATTACTTATGGCGAAGCGCAGCAGATAAAGACGGAAAGCGCGGAGGAAGCAAGAAAAGAACTTATGTCAGGCAAGGCAAGCACATGCCCGACATGGGTACAGAATATGGTTTTTAGCGGGGATTTAAGGCTTCGCGTGCAGGATGACTGGATTCTGGCTGCCGCGGCGAAGAGTAACAACTATAGTGGCAACTATGACAGAATACGCGACAGAGTGCGCCTGCGCATGAACGTCGACACCCGCCTTTCAGAGGGCTTCAAAGCCGGTTTCGGTTTTGCAACAGGCTCCGAAGCGATTGGCGCAGATGCAGATGAATTAAATGGAAACGTCACTGATGCCAACTCCGGTTCCGCTAATGCAACGTTTAACAGTTTCGGAAGGCTGCCTTTAGAGCTTAACCTTGCTTTCGTAGAGTATGACCGTTCATTCTTCGGTTTCAATGGAGTAGTGACTGCTGGTAAAATGAGACAGGGCGCTGAGGTTTGGAATGCTACCGACCTGTTGTGGGAATCAAGCCTCAATCCGGACGGAGTGGCTTTGACAATCAGCCGCAACATAACCAGCCAGATGAATCTGGCTCTTATTGGAAGCTGGCTGACTATCGACAATATTAAATCAGCAACGTTAGCAAATCCGACAGCGAGTATCGGCGAACTTGTTTATACATGGGACACAGATGATTATAAGGTCAAATTGGGTGTTGCTGAACAAAATCTTGACGTCCAGAACGAGTGCTGTGGCACAGGTTTAGACCAACAAGGCAACGCTGGTGTACCTGTAGTAATGAGCCCAAACGGAACATTTGCTGTAACTAATCCGTCCCTTGATTATAATGTAATGAGCGAAAGCTTCGAGTTGACCTGGAAGAACTTGTATTGCAGCAATGGGGTCTCTGTCATTGGTGATATGGCTTCCAACGGATACTCAGCGGCCAACGTGAACATAGTGGACGAAACTGCGTCATGCTACGGTATAAAACTTGGCGCAAGCTCAGTTGCGGGTTTTGGCCAGTGGCAGATCGTGGTCTTGTCAAGAAGCCTTGGCGGCAATGCATGGATTTCCGGACTTGGAGCGAACGATCCTGACGGCGGCAAAGGATATAGTAACATCAAGGGTACTCAGGAACAGCTCAATTTCGGCCTGAGCAAGGCTGTTCTCGTTGCTTTCACCTACTATCAATATGATAAGATAGAGGGCGCTAGCAGCTTGACACCTTACAACATGTTCCAGAGCGACTTGATATATAAGTTCTAATGTCAGCGGAAGTAAGGCCCGCTTAAACAGCGGAGAATCGAAAGGAGATAATAATGAAGAAATTTATAAGTTTGCTTATTACTTGCGCAGTGATGTTCCCCGCGTTGGGAGTAACATCCTTCGCCGCAGGGAAGTCTAAAAAGATAGTTCTTGAAGGTTCGACCACAGTTCTGCCCATCGCGCAGAAAGCGGCCGAGACGTTCATGAACAATAACCCCGATGCCGATATTACAGTACGCGGCGGCGTTCTGGAGTAGGAATAGCTTCGATAATCGCAGGAACCTGCGATATAGCAGATGCATCAAGAGCGATAAAAGATGCCGAGCTCCAGCAGGCGGCGAGCAACGGCAGGGACCCGAAGGCTCATGTTATAGCTATGGACGGAATAGCGGTCATTGTTAACCCGGAAAACGCAATGTCGGGGATGACTAAAAAACATGTAATGGAAATATTTACTGGCAAGATATCCGATTGGTCTGAGCTTGGACACGGATCGGGCCCGATAGTAGTTGTGTCTCGCGACAGCGCTTCGGGAACATTTGAAGCGTTCGGAAGCCTTGCCTTGCACGGGATGAAAGTTCGTTCCGACGCTCTTATGCAGGCTTCAAACCAGGCCGTTGCCTCGATGGTTGCGAAGACCCCTGGCGCGATCGGCTACGTTGGTATGGGATATATTTCTGATTCAGTAAAAGCACTCAAAATTGAAGGAGTAACTCCGAGTTCTGAAACGGTTCTGACAGGTAAGTACCCGTATTCAAGGCCCCTATTCATGTACACGAATGGCGAGCCCAAAGGAACAGCGAAGGATCTTATTGAGTTCATACTTAGCAAAGATGGCCAGAAAATAGTTGAAGAAGAAGGTTTTGTAAGCCTTAAGTAAAGGAATATTTATTATAAACCCTCGATTACACAGACTTTGGTAAATATTATACTTGCCTCCCTTGTATAATACTAGCCGGTCTGTGTAATCCGGGTTTTAACAGGACTTAATTTCAGCCGAACACAACAAGCAACTACTTGTTGTGCCACGTGAGCCTGGCTTCCGAAAGCTTCTAACTGGTAAGCTCGAGCGACCGGCGGGAAGAAACGATAGCTTAGGTTTCATGTATTGGCTGAAATTGTTTTTTTATGAGGAATAATGTACCGGTTAAAAGAAAAAATATATGAGTGGATTTTCGCCGCTTTAGCGTTCTCTTCACTTTTGTTCCTATTGGGGATCACGATAGTCCTGTTCAAAGAAGGCCTGCCCATTTTCCATGAAGTAGGGATATTTAAGTTTATTCTTGGGAAAAGCTGGTACCCGACTTACGACCCACCTGAATACGGGATACTTCCTCTAATACTCGCTTCCATATGGGTAACTCTGGGCGCCATGGCCGTGAGCGTGCCACTCGGAATAGGAAGCGCTCTATATGTTTATGAACTTGCCGGCCAAAAACAGAGAAGTATACTCAAACCCGCGATCGAAATATTGTCAGGCATCCCTTCGATAGTGTTCGGTTTTTTCGGGATGGTTGTTGTAGCCCCCTTTATTCAGAACCTTTTTAGTATACCCACCGGCATGTGCGCATTGACCGGTAGCGTTGTTTTAGGCATCATGGCGATACCTACTATTTCGAGCCTTGCGGAAGATGCGCTTAGCTATGTTCCCATGAGCTTTAAGGAAGCATCCTACGCGCTAGGCGCGAACCGCTGGCAGACGCTGACTAAAGTCGTTATACCTGCGGCAGGCTCGGGCATTTCAACATCCATCATTCTTGGTTTAAGCAGGATAGTCGGGGAAACAATGACTGTCCTGATGGTTTCGGGTGGTGCTGCGGTTATTCCCAAGTCATATCTCGACCCCGTAAGGCCGATGACATCTACCATAGCCGCCGAGATGGGCGAGGCAGTCATGGGAAGTACGCACTACAGTGCGCTTTTCGCGATCGGCCTGATACTGTTCCTTGTGACTATGGTTTTCAATATAGTTGCCGAGATGATAAGCAGAAAATATAGAATAAAGCTGGGGTTAAGCAGATAGAAATATCAAATATCAAGAATCAAAGTTCAAAAATGAAGGTTGTGATTTATTGAAGCTGTTAACTTAATTTTTGATATTTGATGTTTGATTTTTGATTAGTTCGGGATTAATCCTATGAAAAATAAAATATACCAGAACATTGGATTTACGCTGCATTATATTAAGTGTAATAATCACTCTCTTTTTTTTAGGGAGCATACTATATTTCATTATTTCAAAAGGTTTCAATGCCATAAGCTGGGAGTTCCTTACGGAGATACCCCGCAACGGCATGACAAAAGGCGGTGTCGCACCGGCCATAGTAGGCACTTTTTACCTTACACTAGGGTCGGTGATTTTTGCTCTTCCCATGGGGCTCGCGTGTGCGATATACCTTACCGAGTACAGCCCTAAAGGTTTCGCAGTAAACATTATAAGAATGAGTATAAATAATCTGGCAGGCGTGCCTTCCGTTGTGTTTGGTCTATTTGGCCTCGCGGTTTTCGTGAAATTTTTCGGGTTCGGCGTTTCTATACTTTCAGGAAGCCTTACGCTAGGTATCCTTATTCTTCCGGCAATAATATCTGCCTCCCAGGAGGCGCTGATCGCTGTGCCGCAATCTTTGCGGGAGGCGTCGCTTGCTTTGGGGGCCACGCAGTGGCAGACCATAAAAAAGATCGTCATACCTACGGCACTGCCGGGCATACTGACAGGCGTTATAATAGGCATTGGAAGGGCCGCGGGCGAAACCGCTCCGATACTTTTTACAGCAGCTACGTTCTACATGAGAGGTTATCCAGGCTCTGTATTATCCGAAACTATGGCATTGCCATATCACATATACGCGCTTATGACCGAGGGCACTCACCCGGCCCAGCAGACCGTGATCGCGTACGGATGCTCGCTGGTGCTGCTTATACTCGTGCTTTCAATGTCGGCCGTTGCAATTTTCTTCAGGCAGAGGAACAGGAGCTCTTATGGACACTAATATTAAACTCGCCAGGATGCATTCGGAGAAATGTGAACTTTTTTTACGGGCTGAAACAGTCGCTTAAAGATATCAACCTTAACATTTACGAGAACCGCGTGACAGCGATAATAGGCCCATCCGGCTGCGGTAAATCAACTTTTATAAGGCTGCTCAACAGGATGAACGACCTTATACCCCACACCCGGCTCGAAGGGCATATTTACCTTGACGGCAAAGACATCAATGCCCGGGAAATGGACGTAGTTGACATAAGACGGCGGGTGGGAATGGTTTTCCAGAAGCCCAACCCGTTCCCCAAAAGCATATACCAGAACCTTATATACGGACTGGAGATAAACGGCGAGAACGATAAGAACTCGGTGGAAGAAAAGATTGAGGCATCGCTTAGGAAAGCGGCCCTTTGGGAAGAAGTGAAAGACAGGCTTGATTCGTCCGCTCTTTCGCTTTCGGGAGGCCAGCAGCAGAGGCTATGCATCGCCAGGTGCCTGGTGGTTGAGCCTGAAGTGATCCTCTTCGATGAACCATGCGCGAGCCTTGACCCGATATCAACAAAAAAGATAGAAGAATTGATACTGGAGCTAAAAAAAGACTATACTATAGTCATTGTGACTCACAATATGCAGCAGGCGGCGAGGGTCTCAGATTACACTGTTTTTATGTATCTGGGAGAGCTTATAGAGTTTGGTCAAACAGAAAAGATGTTCACAGTGCCTAAAGATAAAAGGACGGAAGAATATCTTTCCGGAAAGTTCGGATGATAACTACAGTAATAAGCTTTATGTTTTAAGCTGTAAGTAAAAACAACAGACCATACCCTTGTTGGTTTGGTATTTATCTTATAACTTAAAGCTTACAGCTTATAGCTGACAAAGGGAGAACAATATGCTGGAAGAGAAATTAGTTGAACTGAAAAAAGAACTTATCGATTATGCCATACTGGTTGAAATGATGGTCAGTAACAGCGTATCCGGATTGTCGCTGAGGGACAAGGCTTTGCTCCTGGAAGTTATGGAAAAAGATGAACCCAGGGCGAACAACTATGAGATCACAATGGATGAGTTTTGCACGAATCTGGTCGCACAGTTCCAGCCCAAGGGTAAGAACCTTAGGCTCATCCTCATGGCTCTGAAAATGTCGAATGACCTCGAACGCATGGGCGACCACGCGGTTAATATAGTTGAAAGCGCCCTTAACCTTATAGAAAGGCCGCAGGTTAAGCCACTAATAGATATACCTAAAATGGGTGAGTTGACAACAAAGATGCTTAAAGACAGCATCAGTTCATTCATAAACGAGGATGCTGCGCTTGCCAGGTCGGTTTGCGTTATGGATGACAGTGTTGATGACCTCAAAGACAGGATATTCCAGGAATTGACGACGCTTATGAGCTCTGACCTATCCACAATAGAGCGCTCGCTGCATCTCTTAAGGATAAGCGGTAACCTTGAAAGGATCGCTGACCTCTCTACCAATATCTGCGAAGACGTGATGTACCTTGTCGAAGGCAGGGTTATAAAACATCACATGAACGAAGATTAAAAGTCAATGGACAGAATTAAAGTATTATTTGTTTGCGTTCATAACAGCTCCAGAAGCCAGATGGCTGAAGCCTTCCTGAATAAATTCGGTGGGGATATATTTGAAGCCTGCAGTGCAGGCCTTGAGCCCGGGGCGCTTAACCCTTTAGCTGTGACTGCCATGACCAACATTGGTATAGATATTTCCGGAAAAAGCACCAAGGGTGTATTGGAATATTTTAAGGCCGGCAGACGTTTTGATTATGTCATCACGGTTTGTGATAAATCAAGCGGCGAACAATGCCCAATATTCCCAGGGATATGTAAAAGGCTGCACTGGGGCATACCGGACCCAACTGTTTGCGAGGGGCCGTATAAAGAAAAGATGCTGAAAACAAAGCAGGTTCGCGACGCAATAGAAGTAAAAGTAAAAGGGTTTATAAAGGATATCGTAGGCCATGACGGTTTTGACAGTGAAAAGGAATTATGTTCCGTTTCTTAACAGGTAGTAAAGTTGGTACCTAGGCCAGTCCCCGCTGGGCGGCTTACACGCATTTTTCAAATAGAAACTGGGGTAAAGAGTATTTTTGAGGAAATTCTGCCTGGAAAATAAGTATTTCCAGAACAATATTATAATACGAAAAAATAGCCTGTTGATGGTTGAACAGGCTATTTTTTTAACGATTAGGATATTGATCATTCAACTATAGCGAACTTGCCTTTATATTTGTTTCCTGAGCCATCTTGGTTTGTGACAATATATAAATACACCCCGGAAGAGCATTTCTGGTTATCCGCATTCGTGGTGTCCCACAGGAATGTCCCTTTGCTGTTCGAAACGTTTATGTCTTTGACCAGCTTGCCCGAGATCGTGAATATCCTAATTCTCGCGGAAGAAGGGAGTCCTGCGAAAACTATGCCTTCTCCCAGGGCAGTGTTATCGTAAATTGTGTTTGAGCCTGGCTTGTAAGGGTCAGGGTAAACGTAAACTCCGCTTGGGCTTAATGCCCACGCCCTCGAGAAAAATACAATGGAAACTATGATTACACCTAATAACACGTAATATTTTTTCATCCGCATACCTCTAGGTTTAAATACTTATTGCTGATATCACACAATTCGTGCACTTAAAATTTATAGCCTATCGATATCCTTTGAGTGTCAGAGAGGTCGCCGTAAGGGACGAACGCGTAATCGAAGGTGTAGAGCTGGTACACCACGCCGATGCCGTCAGCGTTCGACATGTAGCCGCCTCGCAAAGCAACTCCGGTTTCTTCATTTATAGGGTATAAATATTCGCCACCAAAATTTATTACGGCATCTGTTTCTATCCCCTTGTTGATGTCAAGTGAAATGTCGAGCCCATCAGTGATAAGGTAGTTAGCGCCTGCTTTTACATTAAGCGGTAGAGAATAGGCCTGTTGATTGAATTTCATAGGTTGGCCCAGGTTCTGGAAAACAACACCGAACCTCAAGTCTTCATAAACTGTATCAAAAAATACACCGGCGTCCAGTGCAATGCTGCTGGCAGAAAGTGTGTCTATGCTTGAACTTGACCATTCCCCGCAGTCTTGCTGCGGGGTTACCGCTAAGGTATAATAGAGGCTATGAGAGCGGTCAAAAAGACAGAGCACAGTGGGTATCAGATACACTATCATTTTGTAACGCCAGTCAAATATAGGAAGGCTATATTCGGGCATTCTGACCGCTGTCATAGCCTCGTTGAAATAAGCAAAGAAATTGAAGAGCGCTACGAGATAGAGTTTGAGCAGATAGGGATAGACGCGAATCACGTCCACTATCTGATAAGCGTAGCGCCAAAGTTCTCGCCAGGACAAGTAATAAGACTAATCAAAAGCTTGACAGCGAGAGAGCTTTTCCGGAGACATCCAGAGTTAAAGAAGGAACTTTGGGGCGGCGAACTCTGGAGCGACGGATACTTTGTAGCAACAGTAGGAGAAGGCGGCAATAAAGAAGTGATTCGCGCCTACGTTGCAAAGCAGGGAAACAAAGAGCAAATAAAGCAACTACAGCTCTTCAATTTCTTTGACCTTTGATACCGCGCAGTCTTGCTGCGCGGAGGTTCATTTAATGTATTTTAGAGTTATGCCGGCGTAAGTTTTTTCAGGTGTCGCGCTGATATCCGTAGCGTAGGTAAGTTTGAGCGCCCTGTCCGAAGGAGTGAAACTGCCCTGGCTGCCGCCAGTGTTGTCGTACCTATTGATCGAATCCATGGACAGGTAATCCACGGAAATGCCCAAGACGCTTCTTCCTGCTCCCAGCCTGGCGGCATAGGATGCGTTCTCGTAATATATCCCCTCCAACCAGAAAGAATGTGTGAAAGATATAGCTTTATTCTCGACGTCCGCGAGGCCGGCAGGGTTCCAGTATATGGCCGTTATCCCTATTTCTGCGGCGCCTGTTTCACCCATGGCGGCATTCTTGGCGCCTATCGAGATATTGAGGAAGTCCGCTGCAGTAGACCCGGCGCAGAACGCCTCTGAAACGCAGAACATTGACAGGATCAGAACAACGGAAGGCTTAAGCATTGCTACATTGTAATATTTTCTCATGTATATTTCAATTTGATCGATTGTATATAGTATTGGTAAACAACGGAAATGTGCGGATAGTTCAAAGCATCGTTGTGGTTTAGGTGTGGGCATTTCTATACCACCAAAATGTACTTGCTGTTTTTGTCAAAGCCAGAAAAATTGCTGCGGCAAAAAAGCCTCCGGCAGGGATAAGCACTGTTCCAACCAGTATTGCCGCGAGCCATCCACCGAAAAGATCGAACGAGTAGAAGAGCCCCGCGGATGAATTCTTTTCAGTTATATCCGCGGACCCTACAAGAAGCGGGAACTGGCAGCCCAGCAGGAACCCGGTAACTGTTGAAAGGATAAAGAAAATGATCATAGGCTTGAGCGACAGAAAAAGTAAAGCTCCCCATAATATTATCCAGGATAAGAAAGCAGTTTCCATTTTGAGCACAGGATTCTTGAAGTTAGTTTGAAATCTTGAATTAAAAATGTTTACAACGGCGGCCCCGCAGCCGTCCCTGCCATAAACAGCGCGTTAATTATGCCTATATATTGGTATATATTTCCGTTTGACACCTGAAGCCCCCATATGCTTGCCATTTGGAGCCCCATAGCGCAGAAACCTGAGCTGAAAGCGCTGCCTGGAGCTCCAGAGCGGCCAGAAAATAGCCAGAGTAACGGTAAAATATACAGAACCCAGTAGTATCTTATAATATAAGTATAAACGGTCGTTGCGTTGGGCGCGAAGATTGACTGCCACCATATAAGAGATGCTGTCATTGCCCCGGGGTAGAAGTCCCTGTTCGGCCTGGATTTACTGATGTATTTGCTTACCTCAGTATCAATCCAGGCATGTTTTTGCGGGTCTAGCGCGTAGTCTATGAAACCTTTTGAAATAAATAGTGTTTTATCTGAAAACTTCGAGAGCCGTGTTTTTAGAACATTTTTTCCACTGAGCGGCGTTCTGGACGCTATTACAATATTTTCATCTCCAGGGATTATAGTGGAGTAAGGAAACACATCACTCAGTGTTTTTTTAATTATGGCATTTAGCTCTCCCATTGCGGAACTAACGTAAACAAGCGACCCGGGGATACTGAGGGCAAGTATCCCTTCTTTGGATAGTTTTTGTTTGGCCAGCCTAAAGAATTCTTCAGTAAAATAGCGGTTCAGCGGTAGGCTAGACGGGTATGGAACACCTATCAGTATAGCGTCGTAGGTCGTTTTTGTGTTTTCAAGGAATTTCCGACCATCAGCGTAATGCGGCACAAGCCGCGGGTCCTTGAAGTTGCCCGGCCAGTACTTCATAATCATGGCGAGGAGTTCAGGGTCCTGCTCAGCGTAGTCGACCTGTGATGCGCCGTGGTCCAGCGCTCCCTTGACGAATTTAGCGGCCCCGCCTATTATAAGGATGTTTTTGGGGGCCCGGTGAAAAAGAAGCGGCAGGTGAGAGAATATTTCCGACCGTTCCATGTCCGGGTTCTGGCAGTGAGAGTACAGGCATGCCGTTCGAGAAAAAATATCTTTCTCCGTTCCTTGTCGCGGATACTATATTCGCATAGGGCGAGTTCACGGACTCTTCTACCGTAAACCCGGGATAAATCATTCCCAGAGTATAGCTTTCCATATATTTCGAAGACCAGGGGAGGGAAAAGATCGTAAGTATGCTTGCCGCGAATAGAGCGTAGCGTAGTTTAACGCCTGATGTTACACCTGCTGCTGAAAAGAACAGAGCTGCCATTATTAGCGCGATTGCGGCTGATCCCAGATAGTGCAGCGCAAAAAAAGTAAAAATAACGCCTCCGGCTATACATCCGATCGATTCCCATATATAACCTGAAGCAGCCGACCGAACGTCGGTGAGGAAGTGCCGTTCCCTTTGGCTGTTATTAGAGACGGCCGACCGAACGTCGGTGAGGAAGTGCTGTTCATTCTTGATGGTATCAGGAACTAACGAATTGGGAGGGTTAGGCCTCCTAATAAATGAAAATGCGAAAGTAAACTGTGCCCCAACGAATGCCCCAAGCGGCGCTAGTATGAATAACGATGAAACAAATGTCATTTTGAGTGAAATGCCTTCTCCCGGGAAAACACCTAGAAGTGCTCTTGCGTCCCTTGTAACTATGAACATGAACACTAATAGTATTCCTGACATTAAATATACAAGGTTAAGTTTGGATGTTTTGGCCGGTTTGAGCCGGGAGGCCAGAAAGTTGCCCACGGCTGTGCCGATGAGCCAGTGCGAAATTATTATGCCTACCGATAGTTCATTTCCCTGGAAAACTACGAGCATTTCCCTGATGAACATCGATTGGATTATAATTGTTGAAAAACCGGCGAAAATAAAAATCGCGATTGCCATAGCGGTAATATTTTACCATAAAAAGAGGCGCTCGGGCTGAATTTATAATAGACTCGCCTCATCGGCAGGCATGCCAAGCATCACAGCTTCCCATGATGAGATACAATTATGAGCTCAACACTTTGACAATATACTCCAAAAAAAGTAGAATCTATTCGATTAAGTTAATAATTGAAAGAGCCTTTCAGTTTAAATGACAGTAAGCCCTGCCTATGGCGGGGTAAGACTTATGGGAGGAGTAAAATGTCAAGAAAAACAGGGTTGGCTTTATTTTTCTGCTTGGTTTTAGCATTCCCGCTTTATGCCGCAGATGCTGCAGCTCCTTCCGATCAGCTTTCCGATAACATCACAAAACTGAAAAATGCTGACCCTTCGATCCGCAGACAAGCCGCGGAAGCTCTTGGTATGCTCAGGAACTCGGCGGCTATTGATCCGCTGCAGAGCGCTCTTACGGACAATAATGCCTTTGTACGCTCGGCCGCAATTGAGTCGCTGGGGCTTATGCGCGCGAACGCCGCTGCAAGAGCTATCGCTGATCTGCTTCACAAAGATCCACAGGAAAACGTACGGCAAAGCGCGGCAGTGGCGTTGAACTATATTGGCGACCAATCGACCATTCAAGACCTTGTCGCGGCCCTGAAAGACCCATCTGACGGCGTCCGTTTTGCGTCCGCGAACGCGCTGGGGTCGCTACGCGCTACATCTGCTATCCCTGCTCTTTCGGAAGGTTTAAAAGACAAGAATGCCGGCATGCGCCGGTCATGCCTGAACGCGCTTGGCAGGATCAATGACAAGTCGTCTCTAGGCGCGATTCGCGACGCGATGAAAGACTCGGATCCTTCGATACGCGCTGAGGCAGTTTCAATTTGCGGCAATTTTGGCGACAAGGATAGTGAATCAGCTTTTACAACTTCGCTTGCTTCTACGGATAAAAGCGAGCAATTAGCAGCGGCAGGAGCCCTGACAAAAATAGGCTCGACTGCCGGGCTAAACGTGCTTTTAAAGGCTATAACTGATAAAGATCCCGGCACAAGAATGAGCGCGGCCACGATGCTTGGGGACATGAACTCGCCCGACGCTTTGGCTGCGTTAAACAGAGCTAAAAACGATGTCGACCCGGGAGTCCAACAAACTGTTATTGGGGCGCTCCAGAAAATAAAGGCGCTTTATCCTAACCTTGTTACCTCAAAGCCTAAAACCTCAACAAAAACCAAAAGCAGCACTAATCAGGGCACTAATCAATGAAGAAAAAGTTATTAGCGGCGGCCCTGCTGGTGTTTGTTTTTACGATGGTTGAGGCCGCTGAATCCCTTGAGCCAACCCGAATAATAGATACGCCGGCCGTGGGTATGCTGGATTACGGCGCCTATGACCTGAATTTCAGGCTTTTTAACGAAGGCGGTATATTAACCCGGCTTGATTTCGGAGTATTCAAGATAGTGAACGTTGGTTTCGGCTGGGAAGTGTCGAATGCTATCGGCTCGCAGGACATAACTGTGGCGCCTCCCGCGTTGTCCTTGAAAATCAAACCATTTTCCGGTGGGATGATACTTCCGGCGTTCGCGTTCGGCTACGATGGACAGGGCTATTCCTACAATAAATCCTCCGGCACATACACGGAGAAAGAGAAAGGGATATTCGTGGTTTTCGGGAGGGAATATTTTTTCCCCGGGTTTGAAATGAATTTCGGCGCGAACATGAACGATTTTAAGACAAACACGATCTATGGTTTTGCGAGCGTGAATTTCAATCTGGAAGAAAAATTCTATTTTCTCGCGGAGTATGACAACGTCAATTACCTCCCGGACAGCCGTTTGAACCTTGGCGTAAGATTTTTTGTCACAAATTATTTAAGTATAGACATTGCCGGACGCGACATGGGGGCTTCGGGCAGGCAAGCCGAGAGAATACTGCGAATAGGTTACCTGGGCAAGTTTTAGATCAAGATGTGAACATTGCAGACAAAGACCCTGAAAATTATAAATAAAATGAGGTTTCACTAATGGCAGAAGAAATAAAAGGGTTGGAATTTGAAAAACCAATAATCGAGCTTGAAGAAAGGATATTAAACCTTAGAAATCCCGGGCCGGAAGAAACGATGGACCATTCCGGAGAGATCAAGGCGCTCGAAGAAAAACTTGATGTGATGAAAAACCAGATATACGGGTCGTTGAGCACGTGGCAGAGGGTGCAGCTCGCAAGGCACCCAAAACGCCCGTTCTCTCTGGATTACATAAGGCTCATGCTCACCGATTTTATCGAGCTTCACGGCGACAGGTCTTTCACAGATGACAAAGCGATGATATGCGGAATAGGCTCGTTGGATGGTATGCCGGTAGCTGTAATAGGACACCAGAAAGGACGCAGCCTTCAGGAAAATCTTGACCGCAACTTCGCGATGGCTCATCCCGAAGGTTACAGGAAAGCTTTGAGGATAATGAAGCTCGCAGAAAAATTCGGGCTAAGCGTGGTAACGTTCGTTGATACACCCGGCGCATATCCAGGTATAGCCGCTGAAGAACGCGGGCGCAGGCCGAAGCAATAGCAAGGAACCTAAGGGAGATGTCAGACCTCAGGGTGCCCATAGTATGCGTTGTGATAGGTGAGGGCGGTTCGGGCGGAGCTTTGGGGATCGGTGTGGCGAACAGGATACTGATGCTCGAGAATGCCTATTATTCAGTAATATCACCCGAAGGGTGCGCGGCGATACTTTTCCGTGACGCGGCCAAAGGCCGCCGATGCCGCGACGGCACTCAAGATCACTGCCCAGGACTTGCAGAAGATTGGTGTAGTAGACGAAATCATCGAAGAACCGCTGGGCGGCGCTCACCGCGATTACCAGTTTACGGCGAAGAAGATCAAAGAAAGCCTCATTAAACATATCAAAGAGCTCTCAAAACATACACCGGACGAGATCGCTCGTGACCGTTACGATAAGTTCAGGAAGATGGGTACTTTCGAGGATAAGCCCTCCGGCAAGAAAGATGTGAAGGCGAAAAAAGAAAAAAAATAATATATTCACAATATTTTCACCACTAGCTGAGAATTATTTCGTACAATTTAGTATATA
The DNA here is from genome assembly GCA_963794945.1 of Endomicrobiales bacterium. Classification (GTDB taxonomy): domain Bacteria; phylum Elusimicrobiota; class Endomicrobiia; order Endomicrobiales; family CAWCFT01; genus CAWCFT01. Next base: position 37,000 of record CAWCFT010000008.1, on the reverse strand, counting down.
ATTTGAGAACTGGGTGCATCGCGCATTGAAGTAGCATAGAGTCTTGCGGTCCGGATTTGTTTGGGCTTGCGCCTCTTGCGGCTTGATCATAAACAAAAAAAGGAGAAAGTAAAATGGCACTTGTACCAATGAAGCAGATCTTAGAAGAAGCAAGAAAAAAAGGCTATGGAGTAGGGGCCTACAATGTTAACAACATGGAGCAGGTCCAGGCGATAATGCAGTCCGCCCAGAAAACAAAATCACCCGTAATAATACAGGCCAGCCGCGGAGCCCTCAAGTACGCAAACTTCACATACCTTGGCTATCTCATGAAGGCCGCCGTTATAGAGAATCCGGACATACCGACCGCGATGCACCTTGACCATGGCAATTCGCTTGATTCCTGCAAAAAGGCGATAGACCTCGGCTTTTCGTCGGTCATGATTGACGGTTCGCTTATGGAAGACGGCAAAACCGCTTCCGATTTCGATTACAACGTCAAAGTGACTCGCTCGGTTGTTGAGTACGCGCACCAATACGGCGTAACTGTTGAAGGCGAGATAGGGCGCTTAGGCGGAATAGAAGACGGCGTAGGTTCAGGCTCGATCCATGTTACAGACCCGGATGAAGCAAAAAAGTTCGTTGATGCGACCAAGCTAGACGCGCTCGCAATAGCCATCGGCACATCGCACGGCGCGTACAAATTCAAAGGCAGCAAAGAACTCGCTTTTGACGTGCTCGAGAAGGTTCGCAAGCTTATCGACATTCCTCTCGTGCTTCACGGCGCTTCATCTGTGCCGCAGGCATTAATAGACAAAGTCAACAAATACGGCGGCAAGATGCCGGGCGCTACGGGCGTTCCCATGGAACACCTCAAGAAAGCCATAAAGATGGGGGTTTCTAAGATAAACGTTGACACAGACGGAAGGCTTGCCGTGACCGGTGCGATAAGGGAAGTGTTCGCGACCCAACCGGAAAAATTTGACCCGCGCGATTACCTCGGACCCGCCCGCGAACAGCTGGCTGCGCTAATAGAGACAAAAATGCTAGATTTTGGCACGAATGGACATGCCGGTGATTACAAGCCTATGTCGCTTGATGACATGAAGAAGCTCTATAAAAAGTAATTGAAAATTATATATAGAGTCTTAATGTTCATTAATTATAATGCTGTCATTGACAAACAATGGCATCTCTGCTATAATTTTTAAAACTGATTTAAAAATAAAGTAAAACTTGTTATTATTCAAAAATTCCGAGGAGGTGGTTGAAAGAAGCAGGTGTTACTGAAAGAAGAGTTAAGTTGAGAACTGCAGAAGAGATTCTGCAAAATAAAAAGGAGGAATCATGGCTGCTTATGAAGTAAAAAACATTGCTGTCAAATCACTGTTGAAGAATGTTCCCGTTGTGTTCGGTATCCTCGGTGCGGTAATCGGTATTTTTACGTTCTTTCTTTTTCCAACTGAAATTGCGAAGGATCTCGCGTTCGGTGCAAAACTGCTTTCCTGGCTCATATTCGTTGTGCTTTATACAGTTATTATGTTCGTTGGCATAGCGCTTATATCATGGCTCTATAACTGGGTGGTGGGAAAAGTCGGCGGAGTAGTCATCAATATAGAACAGAGAGAAGAAGAATAGTATTTCATTCAAACAAATGTAGTAATTGTTTAGCTATGATCATATAGACCGAAAGGCCGATATACGTCATAATCAGCGAGTTAATTTGTAATTGCTATAATCAGTTGGTCCTTTGGGATCAGCTCTAAGAGAGATAGAGAGTAAGAGAATAGCAGAGTTGCGCTTAATGCGGCAGCTCAGTTCTCTTACTCTCTAAAGTCTTTTGTTCACTTCCTCTAAAATATGAGTTTAAGAACGAAGTTCACTCTCTACATATCTTTCCTGATCCTATTCATAATCCTCGGGATCTCAGGAAGCATATTTTTAACGCAAAAAAACCTCCTTACATCGCAAATCGAAGAAAACAGGAACAAAATATTCAAAGATTTTTCTTACGCCTGCAACGAAGCCCTTGTTGTTAATGATCAGATACAGGTCTTTAATACTATAAAATCGATTATTAAGACCCACAATCCGGCCATTGTTTATGCAGGCTATATATCGCCTACCGATACGGTGCTTTTTGCGTCAAGGGACCCTGACCAGGAGAATACCCTCAAGAAAAGGATGGTCAAAGCAGACCGGCCAGGACAGAGCGAAGTTGTTTCAGGCATAGGTGAAAGAATATTGGAATTCTCACACCCATTTTATATACAGAACGAGTACAAAGGAACAATTAGAGCCGGATTTTCTTACAGCTATCTTGACCAGCAGATAAGCGAGGGGCTGTGGCTGGTCGAAAAAAATATAATTCTCGCGGCCATGCTCGCACTGATAATCGGCATAATCCTGGCAAACGTCCTCGCGTATTATCTTAATGAGCCTATCAGGGCTCTTGCCAAGGCCGCGGATGAACTTGGCAGCGGAAACCTAGATGTTCAGGTTAAGATCAACCGAAAGGATGAACTTGGTAAATTCGGAAAGTCGTTCAATAAGATGGTGATGAAACTAAAAGAACTTGATGAATTAAAGGATGGGTTTGTCTCCAGCGTTTCACACGAGCTTCGATCTCCGCTAGCGGCTATAGACGGCTACTGTGAATTGCTCCTGGAAGGGCTTGATAAAGGAATGACCCCGGATAAACAGGAGAAAGGCCTTAAAATAATGAAAGAGGCAACGATAAGGCTTACTAACTTTATAAACAATATATTAGACCTCGCAAAAATAAAGGCTGGCAAGTTTGAAATCCGGAAAACTTCTATAAACGTCAGCGACATTGCACAGGAAATAGTTTCACTTTTTGAATCGCTCGCGGCGCAACAGGGCAAAAAGCTTAGATATGAATCTGTTGGTGAGATCCCTAAGATAGAAATTGACCCCGAAAAAATAAAACAGGTAATAACGAACCTGATCGGCAATGCCATGAAATTTACTGCGGCGAACGCCGAAATTACTGTTAGCGCCAGGGCCATAAAAGCTCAAGGGACCAATGTGCCGAAGTTTATTGAGGTTCGGATAGCTGATACGGGTATCGGGATACCAGCTGATGCTCTGCCAAAGGTGTTCGATAAATTTTTTCAGGTTCAGGAGTCACAGAACAAAAAGCCAAAGGGTACCGGCCTTGGCCTTGCTATAGTCGCCGAGATCATTAAGCTGCACGAAGGCAAGATCTGGGTTGAAAGCACTCTTGGTAAAGGGTCAACTTTTAAGTTCATTCTTCCGGTAAATGCGCCGGCCCTTTTAAATAAAAAAATATGAAAAAAATACTTGTTGTTGATGACGAACCAAGCCTGCAGGAAATGCTTAAAGACATACTTTCTCTTGCGGATTTTAACGTAGTCACGGCTAATGACGGCAAAGACGGGCTCAAGATGGTCTACGATGAGTCGCCGGACCTTGTGATCATGGACTGTTCGATGCCGGTCATGGACGGCTACGAAATGCTGGAGCGCATGAGGCAGGATCCCATGTTGCTGCACAAACCGGTGATTATGCTCAGTGTGCGAAACAGCGAATATGATGAAATCAGGGGGTTAAAACTTGGAGTTGACGATTACATAACAAAACCCTTTAAGGCAACGCTTCTTCTTGCGAGGGTCAAGACTATACTTGAGCGCAAGGAACAGAGCATGAATGCGAACCCTCTTACGCTCCTGTCCGGCAACGAGACTATAAAGGCCGAAGCCGAGAAAAGGATTTCGATGGGGTGCCCGTTCTCGATGCTGTACCTTGATATAAACAACTTCAAGAGTTTTAATGATAAGTACGGTTTTGACAGGGGAGATGAAGTAATAAAAGCCACCGCGAACATCCTTTTGCGTGCGAGCCGCGAATGCGGAAGGAAAGGCGACTTCATTGGACATATCGGCGGTGATGATTTTATTATGATCACCGCTCCGGATAACTACGAAGTGCTGGCAAAAAAAGTGATAGAGCTTTTTGATCAGTCCATCCCTGAACATTATGATGAGGATGACCGAAAAAAAGGGTTTTATAATTTCTGTTGACAGAGAAAACAAGACGAAGAAATTTTCTTTTATGACTATCGCGCTGGCAATAATATCAACATCTCTTACTAAAGTTATGCATTACGGTCAGCTGAGCGGAATCGCAGCGGAACTCAAAAAAATAGCTAAGAAGAACGAAAAAAGCTCTTATGTGGTCGATAGGAGAAAGGCATAGTATAATTCTGGTTTGGAAATCGCAAAAATTGAAAGGGTTAAGAATCAGTGCTTCACTCTTTCATAGATTGCATTATTTCGATCTCTAAATCTCAAATTGGTGATAAACATGGGCGACAAATTCAGCAAAGGAAGGATCTTGATAGTTGACGACCAGTCAGGAATAAGGGAGTCAATGTCGGATGTGCTTGTTATCGAGGGATACGAAGTCTATTCCTACGAGAGCGGGTTCGAGGCGATCGAAAAGGCGAAAGAGTTGTCATTTGACCTGGCGTTCCTTGATATCAAAATGCCGGGCATAAATGGCGTTGATACTTTCAGGGGCATAAAGAAATACAGCCCCGAAACAGTGGTTTTCATGATAACTGCCAATGCTGAACAGGAGCTGATAGACCAGGCGCTAAGCGAAGGCGCTTACGATATAATTAGTAAGCCGTTCGATATGAACGCGATCATAGATACAGTCCAGGATTCACAGAAGAAAACAGCCATTCTTTTAATAGATGATGAAAATCAGTTCATTGATAAGACTCGCCAGGAATTGATCAAGAAGGGATATAAGGTAATTTCGGTTACCGACGAGCAGCAGGCTAAAGAATCGTTCTCGAGAAAAGCCGAGGAAGTTGTTCTGGTCAATATTAAAGGCCAGGTAAATTCGGAAGATATATTCAAGAAGATCAAGAATATTACAGGTGAGGATAACCCCCGCATAATCATGATAAACTCCACAAAAGTCAACGGAGACATCGGCGAGGTAATAACAGTCGGGACAAAGAAACTCAAAGATATTAATATCAACCAGCTGAAGAACACGGTAGATGATATACTTAAAGAAAAAAAGCTTCCGGATAAAGCGTCCATTATGATAGTTGACAATGATAGTGCGCTTGCCAATACGATCTCTATAGAGCTCGGGAAACACGGATACGGCGTGACAGTTGTTACTGATTGCGCCAGCGCTCTCAAACACATTGAAGGGTTTGACATTAAACTGGTGCTCATTAACCCTGCGCTCAATGTCGGGGAATGCGCGGCCAAGATGGCAAAATTAAAAGAAATCAGGCCCGATACAGAGGTTGTCCTTCTGCCTTCAGATGCCGGGGAAAGCGAAAAGATAGAAAAATACAACTATTTGTACAAGCCTTTTGACACCACAAAGGTCCTGGCGCTGATAAGAGAGGTCTGCGAGGAAAAAAGAAAGAACGAAAATGGCTAACAAAAAAATACTTGTAGTCGACGATTCTGAGTCCTTTCAGGAAACTATAAAGGACATACTGGGGCTTGCCGATTTTGACGTTGTTACAGCTCTCAACGGCAAGCAGGGCCTGGAGTTGGTCTATGAAGAAAACCCTGACCTAATAATTCTTGACTGCATGATGCCGGAAATGGACGGCTACGAAGTAGTCAATGTAATGAGGTCTGACCCCATACTTTTCAATAAACCTGTAATAATGCTTACAGGTAAAGACAGTGAATACGATGAGATAAAGGGCCTGGCTCTGGGGATAGATGATTATATAGTCAAACCTTTCAATCCCACGCTGCTCATCGCACGTATAAAAGCTATACTCGAGCGCAAGACACAGAGTATAAATGCGAATCCGCTAACACTTTTGTGCGGCAATATCGTGATAAAATCCGAGACAGAAAAAAGGATGAACTCCGGTATACCTTTTGCCATGGTGTATCTCGACATAACGAATTTCAAGAGTTTCAACGATTGTTACGGTTTCAAGCGCGGAGATGATATCATCAAGAATACAGCCAATATATTGATACGCAGCATTAAAGAATTCGGGAAAAAGGGAGACTTCATAGGCCACATCGGCGGGGATGATTTTATTATTCTTACAACGCCGGAACACTACAAGGCCGTTGCAGAGAGTGTTATAAAGCAGTTCGATGCATTGGTCAGGTCGTATTATGATCAGGAGGACTTGGACAGGGGGTTCATAATAGCCCCTGACAGAAATAACAATATACAGCAGTTCCCGATAATGACAATTTCTATCGCTGTAATAAACACAGAACACACAAAGATAGTGCACTACGGACAGCTCAGCGAAATTGCCGCTGAACTGAAAAAACTTGCTAAACAACAAAGCGTCAGCGCATTTGTTGTTGATAGGCGGAGAGAATGATTACAACAAAGATCCTTGTAGTAGATGATGATGAACACCTTCTGTCGCTGTTGGAAGATGTGCTAGAGCGCGAGAAGTACATGGTAATAACCTGCGATAACACTGAAGACGGCTATCTAAGGATCATTAAATCCCAGCCTGATCTGGTTATCCTCGATATTAAAGTGCCGCGTATCGGAGGCATAGAGCTGTGCAGGCTATTGAGGCAAAATCCGCAGACTAGTAAGATCCCAATAATCATGTTGACAGTTGAGGCTTCCGAAACTGATAAAGTCATCGGGCTTGAGATGGGCGCGGATGATTACGTAACCAAACCTTTCAGCAGCAAAGAGCTTATAGCCAGGATCAGTTCGCTGCTGAGAAGGTCGAACAGAAAAGACAATGTGGAATCGATAAAAGCCGACGGTTTGGAATTGAACCTCATTTCAAGGACCGTTCATCTAAATAAAAAGGCGTTGACTTTGCGGCCCAAGGAATTTGACCTGCTGCATGTATTTCTTACGAAGCCTAACGTTGTGTTGACAAGGGAGTTCATCCTAGAGAACGTTTTCGAATGCCAGGCGCTTATAACCACAAGGACAATCGATACACATATTAAGAACCTTCGCCACGCCCTCGGTAAATGGTCAAAAAGGATTGTGACTGTTTTTGGCAGGGGGTTCAAGTTCGTGCCTGAAGAAAAGAAAAAATAACTCAAAGAGTGTTAATATCCAGCAAGAGAACAAATAATAAATTTGATCTATTATTATGACACCAAAGAGAAAATCTCCGCAAAAAAAGTATTTGAAAAAAAAACCATTAAAGAGCCAATCCAGCCGCTTACTGCCGGCCTTCCCGTCTGAAGAAAAGATACTTTTCAATAAATTTAAGCGCGGAGATGAGTCGGCGAGGAACGCGCTTCTTTCCAAATATTCTCCATGGGCCACTAATATCGCCAGAAAGTATCATAATCTTTTCCCAAATATCGATATCATGGAGCTGGAGGCCGAAGGTAACCGCGGGCTTCTTGAGGCGCTTGACAAGTACGATCCTTCAAAAAACACTAAATTTTCAACATATTCATGGTTTTGGATAATCAAAAATATCCAGGAATATATTACTTCCAGCGTAAACCTTATAGGGGTTCCCGCGAAGATCATGTCCGACTTGAGGCAGGTCATAGACGCTGTTAACAGCGGTATGAAGAAAGGGAAGGCGCCGCTGATAAAGGACATATCGAAAAAACTTGGGTTGGACGAGGACGCGGTAAATGAGATGCTTTCAGACAAAAAAAACGTTTCCACGCCTCTATCGCTGGATATGTACATGGACCAGGAAGACAAACAGGAAAAACTCGGTGATATGGTGGAAGACAAGAAACTTGACGGCATCAAGGCTATACTTGACAGAATGGATGATGACAAGTTTATATCAAGGCTGATGGCCCAGCTCTCCCAGCTTGAACAGAAAGTCATTTCTATGAGGTTCGGGTTCAATGGCGGCAGTGTGTCAGGCCTAAATGAGATCGGTGAGACGCTTAAAATACCGCCTTCCAAAGTTAAAGACATTGAAGCGATAGTATTAATAAAACTTAAGAGGCTGGCAAGCGCCTTTCATGAAGAAAATGATGAAGAATAACTCCGGAAACAGGCTATGAAAATACTACCAATACTTATCGCCGCGGTGTTATTTGTTATTTTTGAAAAACAGCCTGTTTTTGCTTTGCCTAATGGCGGACTAAACGCGGCTGACCTGCTCAACATCGTGCCTGACGCGGAAACAGTTTCGATGGGAGGAAATGCAATCGCGCTAACCTCTAACAGGCCATCCGCGTCTAATAACAACCCTGCGGCGCTTTCAGGCATTGACCGAGATATGTTCTCGTTTTGTGAAGCAGCTTATCCTGCCGGACTATATTATACTTACGCTGGAATAGGGATGCCCTCTTCTTATGGAGGGAACATTGCTTTCTCTTTTGGCATAATGAACTACACCGGAGTCGATACTTATAATGCCGATTTTACGCCGGCGAACGTGAGCCAGAGTTATGACGCCGTTGTTGGTGTTGGCTACGCATTCAAGATAGAACAGAATACGCCGGTATATAACGAAATAGGTTCTGTTGGCATAACAGCCAAATTTTTAGAAAGCAATCTTGCTTACTATGATTCGGAAACATTGGTCATTGATGCAGGATGCATATATAATATCCCTTTTGTCGATGGAATTACGGCTGGGCTTGCGTTAAAGAATTACGGGGCGGATATGAAATATATTGAGCAGACTTATCCCTTGCCTTCATCGGTCAACATAGGGCTTGGATATAAGGATGCCGGTTTCGATAATCTGGCTGCAGTGTTTGATTATTGTATGCCAAACCCGGGGAACGCATACTGCTCTGTTGGAATAAGCGCGATGCCGCTTTATTTTCTCAGGTTAAACGCCGGTTACAGGCAAACCACCGACAGCCTTTTTTCAGGTTTCACAGCCGGGTTGGGGCTTGAATTCGGGCATTTCAAGCTGGATTATGCCTTCATGCCGGTAAACGACCTGAGCCCGATCAATTTCGTCTCTGTCTCTGTTGATATAGGAAGCATAGTAAGCCGGAAGACCGCGTCGGATTTTTACCTTAAGCAGCATAGAACTGAGGCTGTTGCCATGTATCACAGGGGGGATTATATATCGGCAAGACAGAAGTTTGAAGAGATACTTGCAATTTACTCCGACGATGAACTTTCAAGGGATTATCTTGGAAAGATCGCGGCGAAACTTGAAAAAGCCAGCGCTGAAAAAGATAGAAAAATAAATCAATATATTGAAAAAGCAAACACCGCATTAGAAAACAATGATTTTGTGACCGCAAAAAAATATTTTAACTATGTGGTTTCATTAAGTCCTGACAATGAGGATGCAAGGGTCGGCATAGAAAAACTTTGGAAATCAATGGAAGAAACAAAACATGAAGAGGCTCGTAAGCTAAACCGCGCCAAGATAGAAAAGTTGTGGGATGCTTCCGGCATAAGCTTCAAGACAGGCGATTTTGTAAAGGCCAAGGAAGACCTTAACCAGATATTAGAGATCGACCCTGAAAACCAGGATGCCAAAAACGCGGTGGTAGAGATAGACAGCCAGCTCTCCAAGATAGAGGCGGCCAAGGTAAAGGAAATATTCGATAAAGGCGCGGAATTGTACAAAGAAAGGCAGTTTAAGGAAGCTTTAAACTATTTTAACGCAGTGGCTCTCGCGGCCCCAAACAGGACGGACGCCCGGGAGCTTGCCGCCAAATGCGAGGAGGTATTAAAAGAGCAGGAGGATGAGCAGGAAGCCGCCAGGATAGCGCAGGAACAGGAGATGATGCAGCCTGAAATGGACAAGATATACGATAAGGCCTTAAGCTATTATGATAAGGGCAACTATATTGCGGCGCTTGACAATTTTAATAAAAGCGAGGATATGGCGGTTAAATATCAGTTCTCGAAGTACCTTGAAAACACCAGGAAATACCAGGGTATAATAAAGGCCGAACTGGCGGAGCGCCACTATAAGGCCGGCTTGGATTATTTCCAAAATAATAAGTATGAGGAAGCAGACGATGAATACAAAAAGGCTTTGAATTATGACCCGGATAACCGTGACGCGGCTGAAGAGTTCGCAAAACTGAACAAAAACCTCGCGCAAAAATATTACGAGAAGGGTATGGATGCTTTTTCCCGCAGTGATATGAGCACAGCCCGGGAGATGTTCCAGCGGTCGCTTGAATATGAACCCGACAAGCCGGAATCATTAAGAGCAATGGACAGGATTAAATAGATGCGAGATCAAAAATCAAATATAAAATATCAAAAATACAGATTAAAAATAAAAAATATTTGGATTTTGAGATGAATATTTGACATTTGATTTTTAATATTTGATATCGTATTATATCGGAGGAAAAACATGAAAAAAACAATTTTAGCGTTGGTGTTGATAACCGTATTATCCGCGCAATGCAGCCTTTATTCCGCGGATATTATTGCCGCGCCTAACCCGTGGGCTCCGGAAGCCGGCAGGACGCAGACAGGCACGCTTGCTGGCGGGATAACATTCCAGACCAACCCGAGCGGAGGCGACCTTCAGGGGGAACTGTTTATTTACACCATTAGCGGCAATCTTGTGGAAAAAGATCAGATCAACAGCGGAACTACTTCGTTTACATGGGACGGTAGGAATGCTTCCGGCAACTACGTTGCAAGCGGAGTGTATTTGTGGGTGCTGAAAACACCGTCTGCGACAAAAACCGGAAAATTGATAGTTATAAGATAATTCAGCTTAAATATCAAAAATCAAACATTAAATATACATCTCAAAATTCAAATATTTTCTACTTTTAATCTGTATTTTTGATGTTTGATATTTGATTTCTCCAAAGTGCTTCTGTCGGGGATCCATTTCCAAAAGTCATTCATATGTCATTGTTCTGGATTCCCGACCGAACATCAGTAAGAAGTGCCGCTTCGTTTGGATGTTATAAGAAGTGGCAGATTAAAGATTTCGCGGACAATTGTTTTAGTAATTCAAATCCAAAACTATTTCCTGTCATATTGTATAAAAAGACAGTTGATTTATTTTCAACTGTCTTTTTATATTCAAGCACTTAAAAATTCTCCAAGTTTAAACTTGGAGAATTTTTATTCTGTCATTTTGATTTTTGATTCTTCTTCATATTTAATATAACTTGGCTCACACTATCGGTGGCAGTCGTAGTGGTTGAACCGGCTATTGAATAAGTAGTGCCTGGCCTAACAAACAGCAAATCGTATTTTTTGCTGTTGTAATACATGGCTTTCTTTTTAATTTCTCCGGTCAGTGTCACGTCTTTTCCCTCATTTGCATAAAAAACTAAACGGTTATCACCTGTTATCCAGAGAAAAACTATTTTCCCGTCATTTTGGACTACTGCGACTTCTTTTCGGGCATTCCCAGGCCTTGATGGTGGCACGCTTGGAACCACTGTCAGTAATTCGATCTTTCCGCTTATAGTTTTAATTACGGGAGCCCTTTTGCACGCGAAAAAGGCGAACGCCATAACAAACACTGCCAGTAGTACTAAAGATTTTTTAAACATTACTCCTCCTTTAAAGCTTCTTAATTTGAACACTGCGAATCAGTAAAATCATATTTAATTTAAAATATTATTAGGGTGTATTTACGATTAATCCTACAATATGTGGCTCCATAATAATAAGCCTAATACAAGAGTCATTCAGCTAGCTTATGCTACAAAATATTATCATTCATGTCAACTCTCACAATCCTGATGATGTAGCTGGAAAATGGGTTCTGTGCTATATTCATCTGGAACAAGAACTCTCCGGCATGATTTGAACACACCGGAGAGTTCTATGATCATATTAACACTGGTATGTTAAAACTCTGGAGCTGTTTTTGCTCCATCACTACTTTCAGGACCAGTGACTGCAGGTTTAGTAATGGTAGGTTTCTTTACTGTAGGATCGCTGTTGTTGCTGGTGCCGCTACCTGTGTTGCCGCTACCACTGGGTGTGGTGGTAGGTGTTGTTGTAGGCGCCGTTACGTCGGGGCCGATGGTTACTGGCGCCATAGCAGAATCATTACCAATAATTGCCTGGAGTTGTGAAAGAGAGCATGTATTGGCATTATTGGCTGTGTCGCCATTTATACAGATAGTGTATACTGGAGTACTAGTCGGACTACTAGCAGGGCCACTCCAAGAACAAGTATATAGTAAAACTCCCGCACTGGAATACTGATACGCCACTGAACTAACGCCGCCAGTGGAGTCAGTAGTTGTATCAAGGGTCTTGTCACCAAACTTGTCGTAAGTTGTTACAGTGGAAGTGCCATTCGGTTTGCCGCTCGAATCATCCATTGTCGTAGTTGAACTACTCAGTTGTCTTGTTGAGGTATTATAAATATAGCTCACCGAATAGTCCTGTATTCCAGAAGTATTGGTATGAGTAGTTCCCGTCATCATACCATCTTTATATGTAGTAACAGATGTGCCATCTGTGCCTACAGTAGTAGCACTGTCCATCGCGCCGTTTGTGTAATGATAAGTTGTTACAGATTTCCCGTTTAGGGGACTATTGGAGGTGGCAGTTAACAGCGGCCCTGTGTTACAGCCGTTGCTGTCTTGTGCGTAAGTATAAGTTGTTACTTCCGTTTGGCCATTCGGTAGGTAATGGGTCGTGTTTACCTCATCTCCCATTGCATCATAAGTTGTTAAATCACCATAGAAATTTGAATCACCTCCAGTACCGTTAGTGCCGCCGCCTTGGGATGATGGGCCTTGGGTAGAGACCAACGTTCCATTGGAGTTGTAGTTATATGTCAAAACTACAGTACCATCACTGCGGGTTTGCGTTACGGGGTGTCCATCTTGGTAATTAGTAATGGTGTTATTCGAGTAATTTATAATTCCTGTCAAGACGCCGTCCGTATACACAGCTTCGGTAAGCATACCGTCGGGGGCATTAGCGCCGGGGTGCTGCCGAGTGCCGGAGTTGTGTTTATAGGCGCACAACGGGGGGTACGACTTTAAGGGGTTGTTCAGTTTCAGAGATGGTAGTGCCGCCACCGCCGCTGCCAGTATTGTTCGAAGCTTCCATCATGGCAAACGATGTTAACGGCAGTGAAAAACATGTAACACAAACAAGCATCATTTTCAACAATCTGATTAAGTTCTTCATTTTAGTTTCCTCCTTGATAGATTTTTTTAATTCCCGTCATGCCCGGCTTTGCGGACTCACCTCCTGGGTTAAAATATTTTATCAGTTCTTTCATATCGGAAATCTCCTTTTCTTGATTGGATTATACCTTATAATATTGAAAAAGCTATAAAATGAATGTGAAAAAAGTAAGAAATTTAATTGGCCGTGGCCCCTTTTAGTTTTTCAATAAGGCCGCTGTCATACCATTGCTGTATCTGCGCGGCGGTCGGTTCATTGTCAGTGGCAACAGTTATGTCATTCCTCTCGTACTGGTATAATATTGTTGAATGGTTGTTGCCATCGTAATACCCTACAAGCCTTCCGTTCATGTACAGCCATTGCTGTAGCATAGTTCCGTTAATTGCGGTATATAGCTGTTTGTTGTTAATGTCATAGTATGTTGTTTGTTGAAGCCCTGTGTCAAAAGAATAGACCAGTGTTGAGCCGCTCCAGTAATATTCTGTAGTTTTGACGCCGCTGCTGTTCATTGTATACTGCTGTTTGCCGTTCGTATAATAGGTGGTATCGCCGGTTGGGTATTCTACAGCTGTATTGAGCACATAACGGCCGTCATCGTCTTTAGCGTAATTATAGGCCAATGTGGTATAGCCTGTGTAATTGGTTGTATGAGTCATATTACCGTACGTGTCAAAGTAGGTTGTGTTGCCTACATTATCTACCTTTGTAGCCAGCCTGCCTTCTTGGTCGGAAGTATATCTGGCTATTACGTGGCCCTCAAAATCAATGTCCTCCTGCGGCTGGCCGTTTGAGCCGTAAACCGTTTTTGTCATTGAAAGCTCGTTTAAAACATATGAAACGTTTTTAGCGTACTTATCATATGTATAGGTTGATGTAAGGTTTTTTTGAGCGTCATAGGTTTTTACAACCTGGCCCCCGTAACCGAGCTCCTGATACCCCAGTGTTTGTCCTTTTTCGTTTGTGATCAACGTTTCATCTGTCCCTTTTATCTGCTGGGTCTGCTGCTGCAGGTTGCCTTCGGCGTCGTATGTCTGGGTATTCCAGTTTCCTCCAAGAGCAAATGTTTTCGTGCCGTTCGGTGAAATTGTAAGGGTCATATTGCCGTCAGGAGTAAAAAAGACATGACTGCCGTCTTTTTCCGTCGCAGCCACCGGGCGGTTAGGAAGAATGCTCATCATCTTGTTAGGTGTGGCAAAATCCTGCAGTGAGTCTATTGTCCGGCCCTCCGGCCCGAAAGAATATGCCGATTGCGCTTGTGTCGGCGGCATAATGTCCGCCGCCACCGGGCTTCCTGCGAAGTTTATAGTACAGGCCAGGCAGGAAAGTAAGCAGATAATGTTTTTGATCTTTTCCATATGGTTAGCCCTCGTGAAATTGCGCCAGGACTCTTTTTTGTCATTGACATTATATAATATGCGCTAAAAATACTGATGAAATTGTTGTGAAATATTTGTAAAAACATATTTGATTGTTATTAACTTTCTATGGCTCAAAAGAGTGCGGCTTGTGTAATATGTTGATATAGCATAAGAGAAAATACCTTAATTTGCAATAGGATTTTATAATATGTATCCAAATTAAGATTGTTGAAAAATTATTAGAACATGCCGTCTTTGCGAACCCGAAGGGTGAAGCAATCTCTTATTTTCGACGCAAAAGCGAGATTGCCACCCGCCACTAAATCTTCGGCGGGCAAGCGTCGAGGAGTTTATCCGCCTTTGGCGGGCTCTCGCAATGAAACCTGAAAATGTATTTTTCAGCAAACTGGGGTTTGGATTATGAGATGTATTTTTGATCTTTTCCTCCGAAGGCGGATCTGCCTCTGGCATGAGATTCTTTATATTTGATTTTTCTGAATTCAGGTTTTGCAAATATTTCACAAGTATTTCTGTTGTTTTACTTACTAATTTTGTAAAAGAATAATACATAAAGAAAAATAAAAATAATGCGCAAAAGGAAACCAACATGGGAAACGCAATTCTTATCGTGGAAGATGAAGAAAGCATTGCGGGACTTATAAAAGACCGGCTTGACGGCGAGGGTTATCAGGTTACAATCGCCTACACCGGCGCCGAAGCGGTAAAAGACATAAAAGAAAAACGGCCTGATGTTATAACACTTGATATTCACCTTCCCGATGCGAATGGTATCAGGATCCTCGAAGGCATAAAGGCGGACCCCCGCACCAGAAAGATACCGGTGATAATAATCTCGTCAAGCGATGAAGGCATAGATGTAAAGAATAAAGGCGCCGAAGAATTTATTTCTAAGCCTATAAATTTCAAGAAGCTGTTCGATGTTATTAAAGGTTTAAAAAGCCTGAATAATAGGGCTTGAAAATAATTAAATATTCAAGTATTATTGTATAGCCAAACTTTAAAAATATCAAATATCAAGAATCAAATATTAAAAATACAGATTAAAGATTAAAAATATTTGGATTTTGAGATGCACTTTTGACATTTGATTTTTGATATTTAATATAACCAGCACAGAAAATTGATATTACCGCCGTATCGTACAAGAGAATGA
Organism: Endomicrobiales bacterium; assembly: GCA_963794945.1. Taxonomy (GTDB): domain Bacteria; phylum Elusimicrobiota; class Endomicrobiia; order Endomicrobiales; family CAWCFT01; genus CAWCFT01. The sequence continues at coordinate 21,421 of CAWCFT010000008.1, read as the reverse complement.
TATGAAAACAGCGCAAGCAAGCATTGCAGGTACTATATCAAGTTTATTTTCATTCTCCGCAGGGAAGCAGCGGTTCCTCGCGGCGGTGATATTTCTTTGCATATCAATGAACAGTTTCTGCCCGCGAGCGATTATTGAGCTTAAGAACTATGACGTAGTCGCGCTTGCCATGGGCAGCCAGACGGTTTTCCTGCATTTGTTCGCTTTGCCGAATAAGATATCCGTAGAACTCGCGAACCTTCTTTTCAACGATAAAGCTCAACCGCGCCACAGCAGCAATAAGAACGGCGGCAAGGCAAAAACACCGGGGAATTCTTCCTCAGATTTTTCAATTCTCAGCCTTGACCAGATGCAGAATATAAAAGAGTTTCAGTTGAACATCTGCCAAGCGGGGGTGTTTATACCGCAAACGGGAACAATGTTTATACCCGGATTGCTGAAACTTTTCGGATCGATGCGTTTACAAACGGTTTTATACTGTGTGTTCATGCTTTTGTTTTTTAGCAGGCCCAGAGGAGATATATTAAGCTCGCAGCTAACTCATTGTTATATATTACGAAACCTGGCTTATATTCAAAAAGCCGGGTTTTATTTTTTTCTAAGTGGTCAATGGAATTGGATGGCTGCTATAAAAATCAAATATCAAAGTTCAAAGATCAAAAATGCATATAAAAATTCAAAAGTAAATTCAAAACCAGGAACAGTGTTATGGAAAATCAAGAATCAAAAAACAAAGATCAAAATGACAAGTCAAAGTTTAAAAATGAGTTCAAATCCAGGCTTTATAAGTTTACCCTGAATCTTATTGAGTTTATAGATAAACTACCGAATGATAACGTTTCAAAAAAGATAAGCGATCAGTTGATACGTAGCGGAACAAGCATTATTGGTAATTATATTGAAGGCAGATCTGCGAGTTCAAGAAAACACTTCACAAATTATTTAAACACGGCTTTAAAGTCGTCTAATGAGAGCAAATTGTGGTTCGCTTTGCTTAGAGACAGCAAACGCGCGAAAAGCGAAGATGTTAAATATTTCTTAGATGAGTTAAATGAGTTATCAAATATACTCGCAAAAAGTATTTTAACTTTGAAGGGCAAGAAATAATTTTAGATTTTGAGATGAATATTTGACATTTGATTTTTAATATTTGATTTAAGGAGAAGACATCATGAACTTTTTAATTGATTATTACTGGCGGTCGCTGAAACTTCTTGTGAAGCCTTACTTGAAGTTCGTTTTTGTCAACAAAGCGGTTGCGGTTACGGTCACGGCGTGCCTTATTGTAAATATCCTTGGTTCTACAGGCTACGCGGCAGTGACCCAGGAAGACAAAGAAAAGACGACCAACCAGTCAGTTTTGAGCGGGCAGGGTTACAACAGCCCGAGCTCAGCGGCACAGGACAACGGGCTGATCAAGGTGGAAGACAAGAATGATAATAAGATCTACCTGATAGACAGTCAATCTAAAGAAGTCGTGGGGTTCATAGACGAAAAGACCGGAAACACAACGAAGTTCGAAAAAGGCAGTGATGGCAAAGTAACAGAAACCGTATATGATCAAAGCGGCAATGAAGTTTCAGCAACAACGGACAGCGGGAACCAGCAAGGCGTGTTAGGCGCGTTCATGAGTTTATTACAGGGCGCAGGCTCTTACCTGGAAAGCTTAACTACTTTTGGGAGCAAGAGTGATAATAAAGAAGAACAGCCAACTGTCAATTCTGCTAATACAAAATCGTCAGCCGGCACGGAAGAGAACAAGCAGGGACAAAATTCCAATCAGCAAGAGGCGGCAAACGCGGATAAATTAGCCAATCCGCTGCAAAGTAACAATAATAAAGGCAGCAAGGACAGCCTGGATACTAAAAGTGTTGACAACAAACAGATAGCCGCTAATATCGGGGTCAAAGTAATAAATGCTGATACAAAAATCGATGTTGCCAAAGTAAAATCTGCTTTAGATAAAGATGCCACCGTGACGGTTAAGGGGCTGGGGGACGCGAAGAACGCCATAGAATCATTTATCAATAAAGTGAGAGAAAAAACCACCCAGATGATGGTAAAGCTGGCAAATATGCTTGTGCTTAAGAATTCCAGTGAAACAAGCAGCGGCCAGGTCAGCATGCTGGACATTGAAAAGATAGCCGCCGCGCAGGGTTTGGCTCTGGTATCATCAAATATAGCTGATAAAGATATTTTTAAACTCAAGGCAGCCCTGGGAGAAGGCAATAATAGCGTTCCCGTGATAGCCCATTTGAACGGCAGTGATAATAAGGGTGTTTTTGTAGTAGTAACGGCTGTGGATGACAGCGGCAATATATCTTACATAGAGCCTAACGGGCAGCACGAGCAGATGAGCGCGTCCACTTTTACATCGATGTGGAGCGGAAAGGTATTATCAACAAAAGATGTTGCGGGAGCTGTTTCTCTTGACCAGACAACAAAGGCGTCCACCACAGGCATTTTCTCGCGCGTTGTGGACGCGATAAAGAATATAATAAGCGCGCATGGAGCATCAGCGGCTCAGCCCACTGCATCTCAAATATCAGCCCTGCAGGCAAAGGCGGAAAGCGGCGCGGCCGGCGCTGGTTTCGCGGCGCAGGGGCTTATAAATGATATAAGCCAGGGCACGGTTAACGCGGCCGGCCTTGCTCAGCTTGCCAAGAGCAGTAACGCTCAAGTAGCTACAGCCGCAAGCAGGATGATCACTCTGCTTAACGCCGGTGTAAGCCAGTCAGACGCGGGGAAAATAATATCTGCCCTGTCCCTGGCTGAAAATGGCGGCAGTAACGCGAACGCTATACAGACTCTTATAACAATAGCAAATAACCAAAGTTCAAATATGGCAATACTGGCTATGTTGGCAGCAAGTTCGGTAAGCAGTCTCTCACAGGCCGCTCAACAGACGCTGGTAACTATAGCAAGCAACCAAAGTACCGCTACAGGCACACTTGCAACATTAGCTTCAAGCTCAATTAGTAGTGTGGCCAAAGCCGCTCAGCAGACTTTAATAGGCATAGCTAAAAACCAGACCACCCCAGTGGTGACACTTATTACATTGGCCGCAAGCTCAATAGGCAGTGTGGCGCAGGCCGCTCAACAGGCGCTTATAAACCTTGCGAACAACCAGGGCACGGACACAATAACGCTTACAACATTAGCCGCGAGTTCCATAGGTAGTGTCTCACAGGTGGCTCAGCAAACGCTTATAAGCATAGCAAGCAGCCAGAACACTGATGTGGCAACGCTTACAACATTGGCCGCAAGCCAGATAAGCGCTGTTTCGCAGGCTGCGCAGAGCCAGATAGCCGCGCGCGCCCCCCCTCCCACACAGGCTGCAACCAGCAATATACCGCCCAGCCAGATGACCGCCGCGCAGCAGCAAAACCTTGTCAACGAAGTTATTGATAATATAGGCGCTTTCCTTAATCAATTTGTAAACGCATCTGCCGCTGAAAAAGCGGTGATGGCCGCATCTTTGGGGCTTACTGTCAGCCAGCTAACCCAGCTTTCCGTGCAGGGCGTAACGCAGATATTAAGCTATCTTAAGGGACAGGGCGTTAATATGCTTAACTGCGCTATTAATGCTCTTGTGAATCTGGCTGGTAATTCAGCAAATATTGATGTTGGAAAACTGTTGTTTACTGCCACGCTTGTAGATGTTCTTACCGGCAACCTGGATATAAGCAAGCCCGGCCAGCAAATACAGTTCAGCATGTATGCCATGCAGAAGGAGCCGCCCAGCAGGGGGTAACCCTCTCGGGTTATGTAACAAACCTTAGCGGGTTGCAGTCCATTCTTAATGCCAACGGCCAGGCTATAGCCCACCTTTCTTTCACTGTCACTAACGCTGACGGCACAACCTCAACTGTAACGCATTTTGTGGTAGTCAACAGTATAGCCAACGGCATAGTTACCTATGTTGATTCCGATGGCAAAACCAAGACAATGACCCAGGACCAGTTCATGGCCGCGTGGACTGGCAATGTGCTTTGCAAAAACCTCACCGATAACCAGTTAAATAACAATACGATATCAAAGCTTGACATGACCGGCCTGATGCTGGTTAAAGGCGCGTCAAACCCTATTAAAGCGGTGGTAAATGCTGTAAACAATGTTGTCAATAAAGTAAACAACACTATCAAAAAAATAGGAGATGACATAGGAAATACCCTGCGTTTGGCATATAGGGGTTTAGTAACCGCATGGAAAGGTATAGAGCAGCTTGTTGTGGGCATAGCACAGCTAGTTGCAGCAGTAGTGGAACTTGTCTTGGCCGTTGAGGCTCTTATTGGTACGGTTCTTGTAGGACTAACGACTGGTAATTGGGACTGGAGCGGATTCAAATATATAATAGGTGATTGCTGGAAGCACTTTACAAAAGGCCTGGGCAATGTCATTGGTGGCGCTTGGCGAATGTAGTGATGGGTGCGATTGTTGCAGCTCAGGGGCTCGATGGAATGGGCCTTGATAGGCACTTATACAATTGGATAAACAAGAATTATAACACGATAGTCATGTGGGGCGATGCAGTAGTTACTGTTGTAGCGGCTGTTGTACTTACGATTGTTTCTTTTGGCTCATCCGCTCCCGCAGCTTGGTCCACGGCCTGGTTTGCTCTTTCGGCCGCGGTAGGCGTGGCAACAGCTGCCGCAACGAATGTAACTATGCAGGCAATAAATAATGATAAAACAGGTAAAACTGATATAGATTGGCATTCAGTAGGCACTTCCGCCGCAATAGGCGGTATCACTGGCGTTGCTACGGCGTGCGCAGGACAGGGGATCAGCCTTGCTCTGAAAGGATTGGGAGTAGGAGGCAGTGCAGCAGCTAACGCAACAGCCAACGCAGTGGCTGACCAAACAGCTAACGCAGCAGCAACCGCAGCAACCGCAGGAACTGCCGCAGGAATTGGCTATGCCGCAGTATATGCCGCAGTATATGCCTCACTAACTACAGCGGCTACCACTGTTTGGAGTGTAATCGCGAATGTTGCGCTTCAGGCCGGAGCAAGCGCCCTCGTAAACATGGCTGTCAATGTAGCGACACAGTTGATCACTACCGGCAAGGTGGATTGGCACCAGGTGGCTGTCACAGGTTTGTCAACGTTCGTCACCACGGCCGCGGTGGCAGGCATTGGCGATGCAGTAAGGGGTATTTTTAATTTAAGCCAGTCTCATTTAAGCCAGTCTCAATTGTCCACTGATTTAAATTATGTGGTGAAAACACCAGTTTTTCAAACATTAAAATTTGTAATGGCGGCGGTTAAAACTTATTACTCGCAGCACAATGAAGATATGGGGTGGGGGTGGCAGGCCCTTAACGATGCAATATCTGTTACTAACAGCGCTGATGTGTACGAACAAGACGTTACCAATGACATGGGCATAAACGCTGATAAAACCAATGCCAATGGTTTAGCAACGCCCGGAATGTCTTTTAACCTTGTGATACAGGGGGCAATAACAGCCAATGATATTGATTCAGCTTTTATGGGCAGGCATGCTTTTGGGGCAATGCAGATAGAGAGCAGTTTGGGCGCCGTATACGCGGGGGTACAAGATATTTCTCAACACGCGGCAACCGGGTATACAAAGTCATATACCATGTTCAACCAGATGAGTGATGCCTCAGGCATAGTCAGCGGGCTTTGCAGCGCCGCTGAAACCGGCATAGAGGAACGCACGGCGTACAATATGTTTGGCGAGGACCTTGGTAGCCTTACCAGGGCGCAAAACAGCGCTGTATATGCCAAGGCTTTCAATAGCGAACCAATGTTCAGCGATCTCATAGCTGTGGGCTCCATGGAAAATATGCTCACCGCAACAGTTAATTTTTCATTGGGCCTGTCGAAAGCCTTAAGCTCTAACTCAAGCAATAGCCCCATGTATTCCGGCCTTGTTTTGAATCTTGAAAGCGCCAGCGGAAATCTTATGGATAACCCTGTTACAGCAGTTGGCGCATTACTGCAGAGCATAGGGACTTATGTATCGTTCGTGGGCAATGTTTACGGTGACGGCGTTACCATGGCCGGCGCGTTGAATCACGATTTAACCCAGGTAAATGAAGGCAGCAGTATTTCAGGCACGTTTGATATAGTATCGGACATTGCAAACGCGTCAGGCTCTCTTGTTGAGTCCTTATATCATCCTTTGACAACAAACAATCAGGCTAACATGAATAAGGTGCAGAAGCTCCTGAGAAATGATCCTAATAATACAAATATAGACGACAGCAATCCTAATAACACGGGATACAGCATGGCGGCATTAACGGAAGCGTTGAAATTTTCGGGTGTCGATAACGTCAGCCAGTTTATTGCTGATAATTTTACATTAGATGATAATGGCTATTACTATGCGAATAATGGCTCGGCAGTCACAGTCAATTATTCTTCTGACGGTTCGGTTTCCAGCATTATTATTCATGGGACTGGTGATTCGTATATCGACTCAACCGGCCAGAATATTAATGGGAAATTTTATACTATTTTGCAATTTAAGACAGACCCTTCGAGCGGCGAGATAACTCCAGTATCAACTGTCTATGTTGAAAAAGGCTCAACGCTAAATGACGGCAGCGCGAATATAACTGTGAAAACAGGCTTGGTCGAAGTAATGTCCAATGGCAGCCTTGCCTCTGTCACTTTCGATGGCACAAATTTCATAGAAGGCGGCGATGCGTCTTTTTCAATTGACCCTGTCAAAGGGAGTGGAGAGTTTACAGTTAATCTTTCTGCGGTAAACGGGACTACATTCGATTATTCCGCAGTAAAGGCAGGCGATAAATACCTTGTCAATTCTGCTTATTTGCCTAACTCGCAAGTGCAAAATTTAGACGGAGCATTAATTCCATTTACCGCGACAAATGATGATTCCGGAAAAATGTATTTAGTGTATCAGGGATCAAAATCCGCTGATGATGTCGAAACGTACGACAATACCAATGATGAAGATCTTAGCGATGTCTACATTCAGCTTTCGAGCAATGATTTCTACGTTACAGGAACGATAAACAAGCAAGTGTTGTCCAGCGGTGGCGTCCCTGAAAGCATTACTCAAACTTTTAACAATGTCCAATACACGCTTACCGCCAATACGGTTAATACCGGTGCGCCTGCAGCGCCATTGTTTACGGCGCCATCAGGAAATGACGGGTTAAATAATATCCAGATGGATCAAGATGTTGATAATAATAGTGATGTGCTGGCGCCTCAAACGATAACGGACGCGCCAATTATAAACCTGGCCACTCCATCGAACTCAGTAGCGCCTGCGACATGGCAATATGACTCTTCCAGTCAGCCGTCAGATGGCACCCCGCCAATAACGACAATGTATAATTTCAGCGCGGCGAAAGGAATAACATACACAATAAACACTCAAACAACGTATGATAGCGGTTCAAAAAGTTTGAAGACGACATTGGTAGATACATCACTGCCCAATTCTACCGATGCCAACCAGCCGTCCCAGGCCGCTGAGTTTAAACTGTCAAACGGGCAAACTTGCGCGGTGGTTGTCCAGACAAGCGCTGATGGATCAGTTAAGGATGTCGCGGCTGATAATCTCGGCAGCTTTGCCACCAGTAATGTGCAGTTTAATAACAATACGAATACTATAGTCATTCAAACGGACGCGGGCGCTATAACTGAAAATATATCAACCAATTCTACAAACTACACAGCCAATTACAACGGCCAGAATTACAATTATACCCCGCTGAGCAGTTTCGGTATAAACAACATGGGTATTATCACTAATAATGGCGTCGGCGCAACGCTGGTGACTATTAACAGTGACGGCACACTAAACAGCAATTATGACACCGACACGGTAAATGACAGCCTGGCTTCTTCCGGATGGCAGATGTCCGACCCGGACGGCAATGCAATATTTTCTAAAACATCCGGTAATTCTATTACTTCGATCTGTTTGAACGACGCAAATAACAATGCCTGCGGCATAGTTGAGAAAATTTCATCTTATGATAGCACGAACTCCGCTCAAGTAACCTCAACTTACGGGCTGGATTCGTTTGGAGCGTTTAGCACTCTACTTACGCAATTGTCGGTTGCCGATAGTGGCGCCCGCACGACTACGATTTTAGGCGTCAATGCATCGGACTCAAGCACAATAGTACCCGGCACAACTATGACAATAGCTGACTACATTAGTGCACAGAATCAAAACTTTGGAAATGTAAAGAATTTGGTGGATTACAAATTTAACACTACAACTACCGAAGGCAATACCGTTCAATTGTGCCAGCAGTATTACGATAACACTATACAGCCGAGTGCAGCTGTAACAAGTACAGCGAACACGACAACAGGCAGCCAGTATAACGATACATTAAATTCTGTTACGAACCAGCCATCAGTCACATTGACGACCAATAATGGTAATTTTGTAACAACTCTTGCCGATGGTGTGGACAAAATATTGGTACCCCAAGTTTGGGCTGAGAGCTGCAGTAACATTAGCGTCTCTATTGATAACCAGCAGATTATTTATTTTTCCAACACGGGAAATCCCCTGATTGGCGGGGCAATGACAATCCAGGCTATTTACAATAACTCAGACGGCATTGCTACCTTTTCGACGCTTGAAGATAACGGCACTCTTGCCAACGTTACCACGTTAAGCGACAACGGCGACAATACGACCAAAGTTAATGTTACTTTTTATGATGCTAATGTGCCTTCGTATCTTGGTTACTATTCTGATACTAATGGCGCCGAAATGACGTGCATAATAGATGCGAAAGGAAATAGGACAGATTTTACCAGCACAGTTCCTGGGACTGAATCCGACAGCAGAGTTCCCGGGGGTGAGTTCTATCAAAACACTTACAGTTCAAACGGCCAGGCTATAGTGAACGTTTTCGGCAACGATGAGAACGGTAACTATTATTCGTATGAAGCCTTTAATAATGGCAGCTATTTCCAGAGAATAATACAAGCCCCCGACGGCACGTATTACGGAGTTAATGTTCAGCAATATGACAACGCAGCCGTAGATGCCTTAAACCAGTTGAGTCTTTCGCTTGGATTTTCAGGAAACCTGTTTACTACTCAGCAATCTGTATTAAAAATATCGCTCAACCATACTGGTTCCGACGCAGTTGACATCAGCAATCCATTTACGACAACGCAGGTTGACGGCACGTACAACGCGCAAACCGGAGATTTTACACTTGCAACCCCGGATACTATTACAACCCAGTATGCAATCACCGAGACTACCGGATTCAATACAATAAGCGACAGTTTCCAGATGTCGGACAATACCCCGGGCTGGTCATTTACAAGTGTGTTAGTAAACGGCGCCTGGATGCCCGTGGCCAGCCAGGCAAGCGCTAATATAGATGGCCAATCAGGTTTTGTGCTTGGTGTCACGAACGGTACCCAAACTGATGGTAGCCCTCTTGTAGAATTAATGAAATTTGAACAGCTCGATGGAGCCGGCTACATTCAATTAGGTGACAAGATAAACAACCTTACAGTCACTAATATTACAAGCAACGGCGATATATTCCTTGATGCTCCCGATGGCAGCCCCCTTAAGGTCGGATTTGGCCAGAATGCTAATACTATTACCGGAAGTGTCACTCAGCTTGAACTTGAAATTGGAGACAATAACCAGATTGTTTTCGCTGTTCAAGATTGTTTGAACGAGAACGAGAATGGTTTAAGCGTAACTTATAACGGCAAGGGTGGATTTACATTAGTTAATGCCACGGTTGTCTTCGATAATCAAGGCAATCTTGTTGTTAGCTCAGGGCTTTTAGAGACAAACGGCATTAACACTAGCGTTCAACCCGGACAGGCGGGTACAGGCGGAACGGCGCAGGATGTTCAGAGTAAGGGTGTGTTTAAGGCGGTGTTGGACTCAAACAAACAACTTGTATGGCAGGTTAGCGGCAACTCCCAGATATCAATTATTAACGGCCAGATGGTGGTATTAGGCAACGGCACGGAGTTTGAGACAGGTTCGACATTGGCTAATGGGCAGGTGGTTAACCAGGGAAATGTCATAGCGAAAGCTAATGGCAATGATTTTGTATATGTTTCCGACGGCGATTACGCTCAAACGAGCTATACAATTCCCGGCAACAAAGGAACCGAGTATGTAGATTATGACGCCAACGGAGTTACTGACGCATACATTATTGTTACCAAAGGCAATGTTTATGGTAACCAAAATATCCTGGTCACGAGCGGTTATTGTATAGAAGGGTATTTTCAGCTTTCTCAGGTTACGGATGATGACGGTGACGTTATCAGCATTGTTAATAAAGCAGGCGCTCTGATACCCGACAGCGGGGTTCAAAGCAAAGATTTCAACGCGGATGCTAGCAATACTTCTTATGCCGCGAAAGACTCAGTAACCGGCGAATCAGGAACGCTTGAAAGTGTAAAAATTAACGGTCAAATTGTTTGGTCTTTCAACGGCCAAGCGATTTCAGGCGATACGAACCATGCTTATATAATCGGCAATGATATCGTCGGCTATAATGTTGTCGTTTTTCAAAAGAATAATGATACGAATGCCCCATTGCTAACGCCTCCTCCAGCCAAATTCCTGAGCATTTTCAATACAAACGTGGTCTCGGTAGCTGACGATGGCTCAATTACAATAGGTGGGCAGGGCGTAGTTTTGAGCGGCGCTCAGGCAACAATGGTTGAGATGCCGGGCACTGACATAACGGGCACGATTGACATTAACTCCGACGGTAGTATAAATAATATGTTAACACAGGTCTACCTTAACACGACTGGCAACCAGCCAACCCCGCTATTATGGGATTCGAAAAACAATGACTGGAAGGCGATAAATTCCCCTGTATTTCAAGAAAATTTTGATGCTAGCGTGGATTCCATCTTAACCCCGCAGACTGTAAGTTTTAAAATAGACAGCTTAAGCGCTAATTTCAGTCAGGCCACAATAGATTTAAATGTGAACGACATGGAAATTTACGGGCTTGGCCATGAGCAACAGCAAATAGGCGGTGGCGCAGGCGCAGGCACATCGACGAACAAAATGATATGGGATGTTACTCTTTCAGGGAACGATGACGGCACGTGGAACCTGCAGCAGACTAATAATACAAAAGGCTGTGTTGTAGTAGCTAACATACAGTTTAACCAGTTTGTTTCAGGAGATCTAACAGAAATAACACTTACCGGAAACTGCTTCAAGGCCGGCACTCAACTTACGATTGACACAACTAACGGCCCAGTGCAAACCAGCGCGCTAATAACCCGCACGGATAATGATGGCAACATATACACATTTGACTGCCAATATACCATTGATCAGGGCGGCACCATAGATTTTAAGCAGGACGGCGGCCTTGTCGATAACCTTTCTCAGTTGAAGAATACTAAAATAGACATCAGCGTTCAAGAGAGCGAAGATGGGTGGGTTATTTCCACTTATGTTGAACATTACAGCAATGTTGGGGAAGGCTCTATGAATGCAGATGGCGAGCCAATATCTGCTGGAACAACTGTAACTTTCACTAATGCTTATACAGATAAACAAGGCAACATGGTAGACACCGGCAAGCCGATAGATGTTTCAAACATAGATATTGGAAATAGTAAATACATAAATGTAAGCTCGCTGAATTTCAGTGATGGCACATATTTTTGGGGAGCATTAGAGACAGGCGCCGAGCGTTTGAGTGCCGGTATTGCCGCATATGTCGCGTCCGCGATTGCATCAACTGTGGGCGCATTCGATTACGCGCAGCAGTTAGCCGTAGCCGCGACAAACATTTTAAAAGGCAATGTGCAGGTTGGAGACATATTTAAAAATGGCGCGCTTAACTCAGACCTGTTTGACACAAATAACCTTACGGCAAAAGACTACTTCCTTGCCGGAGTAACCGCTGTGGGAACGGCCGTGGCAGTGGCCGCTTTCACTGTTTCCGTTGTTTTGACCGGTGGGGCAACCGCCGCACTTGCCGGCCTTATTGTTAATGGGATTTTAACCGGTGTCGCGTTGGGATCGACAATGTATTCTCTTGGCACAGGGGACCTTCAGGGCGCTGCCATCAGCGCGGCGTTTTCGGCTGTAGGCGCGTTAGCCGGGCCTGGCGGGCTTTTGAAAACACTCCAGATTGGTGCAGTCGCGGCCGTTCCGACCGTTCCGTTCGAGCTATCTGCGACAGCAGAGTGGGTGTCTATAGGTTTGAGGGGTGCCAGCGCTGCAATAATGGCAGGCGCAGGTGGTGTGCAGATTGTGCAAGGCATCCAAAACAATTGGGACTGGGGTCAAATAGGGGGTGGATTATTAGAGGTAGGACTTGGCGCGGCATTCATGTTTGGCGGGGGAAGTTGGTCAACTGGTTATGCTGTTGGCGGGTCCACTTTCACCACAATGGCCACTTCATCAGTCAGGCTGCTCGCGGCTTCCGCGATTGTCTGGGGTGATCAGATAATAAGTTATGTAAGTGACGGAGATCAATTTGTGGCGAGCGCGCTTACCACAGTAAAGAACCTGCTTGTAGCCGTAGTCGTTTCCAACACTTTGTTAAGTTTTATTGGGACTATTGCAGGCGCGACATCGTTTGGCAATGTTATAAATAGTTTCAATGATTGGGTCTCCTCAGGGATTGGCGCGCGCTGCGCGAACGCTCTCAACCTCGGTTTATCTTTCGGCATTACTGGAACAATTTTCTTTCCGCTTAACGCGTATGTAAGCGGCCAGCCTATTGACTTGAGTTTCAGCGGGCTTGCATGGGATTTTGTTGGGGGTTTCGTGTTTGGTCTGGGCGCTGGGTTGATTGGAGGCAGCGAAGTATCCGCGGCATGGCTTAATAATATGGGGAAGGCTTTTACGGAGGCGTCTACAGCAGGTTTTAATTTACTCGGAACTATCCAGAGCGGCGCGTATCTCGGTTACGCCAACGTTATGGGGCTTGGCGACCTGATGACGCTTATACCTTCATTTCAGGATGGGACATTGAATTGGACTCCACACTTCCTTACAATGCAGGAAAGAACGCAATCATTCATAAGCGGGTTCACAATGGGTATGGTGCTGATGCCGTGGTTTTCCGCTTCAATGCCGGCTGAAGCCATAACCAGCGAAACTATGGGTTATGCCTCACGATATATAGCTGATGCCGCATACATGAACCCCTTAATAGACGCATTTGGCGGCGCGGGCAGCGCGCTAGGAGATTTTGTCCATATGGCCGCGACTGTCAGTCAATACAGCATAGTAAGCAACCTTGGTAAGGCTGTAGGCTATGGAGCGGGCTGGTGTTTAGACCAAACAGGGATGGACTCATGGTTAGGGACATACACAACGACGAACGCTGACGGAAATACAATTACAGTTCCAAATACAATGGCCAACATTCTAGGCACGTATCTGTCGGACATATCATTCTTCTTAGTGCCTTCAAGGTCCACTAATGCGCTTGATGCGCTGACAACAGGGATGAAGGTAGACGCTGTAACAACTATGGATGGCGATGTTGTAACCATGCAGGATTTTCTTGACGCGAATGATAACGGTTCAGGGCTAAAGTTGTCCGTAACTGAGAATATACCAGGCGGGAGCGAATATGAAAGAGAAATATTTTTAGATGCGGGAACGCTAAACAAACTCATAGATAGCGGTAGTTTAAATATTATGTTTCTCACTAGTCCTGCAATCGGGCCGCTAGTTTCTGCTTTCATTACCCTTGAAGAACCAGATCAAACTGTCAGGTACACGGATGAGGCAATACTGGGTAATCCTGAAACTGAATCGGTCAGCCCAGAAGATGCTGGAGCATCACCTGAATCCGTTAACCCTGCTGTTGCGGTCCGCGACCTTTTTGCAAACACTATATTTGATGAATTGGCAAGAAATAATGGGCAAAGCAGCGACGCTCTGGAAAACGCTTTTGGAGAAGGTTTTAACTGGAAGCCGATACTTAACGCGTATAATACAGCCGGAATGACAGATGAAGCAAAGATAGACGCTATTAAAAACGCGCTTGCTTCTGCAGGAGGCAGCGGCATGGTGGATGTTAGCGATATAAGCGGCTTAGTAGCAAAAAGCATAGTTGAAAGCGGTTCGCCTGAAGACGTTAAAGCGTTTGTGGAACTTGTGAACGAAGCGCTGGGAACGGATATAAATGCGGATAAAGTTGAAAATATAATGAAGTCCGGCAGTTCAAATGAAAAAATTATAGCCGGAATAAAGGATTTGATAGAAAACCCGGAAACTACGTTTGGGGATATTCTTGCGGGTGGGATATTCTATAATCGCTCACAGATAGGCCTAGATGGAGACCCTCTTAAAATTATTCAGGATAAGCTTGGCATAGAGTTCAGCGCGGAAGATATTAATAAGATTAAAGATTTGCTGAAGGATCCCAATATTACGCAAGATGAAGCGATAGAACAGATACAGAAGATTATAGGTGATAATATTAACACTGCGGATAAAGCGGTTTCAAAGGAATTTCTTCTTCAATACAGGAATGCCGCGGCTGAACTTATAAGGCAGGAGGCGGATCTCTCAGAAGTTAACGGCAAAAAACTCAGCAAAATGAATGAAAATCCAGGTGATTACGCGGTTATTGATGTAAACGAATGCACGGTCAGGGTGGATGCACGCCTCTTTGCTGATGCTGTTAAACTTGAGCTTGACGCGCGGAATAATAAAATATACATGGATTTTAAAGCGCGATACGGGGAACTGAATAACGCCAAGCAATTGTCAAAAGCGCTTTCGCAAATGCCCCTTGATAAGAATGAAATAGAAGAGCAATCCCAAGTACAAAAAACACTTGAGGGCATGAATAAGCAATATGAAGCCGCAGGAGAAAAGGTGGTAGATCAGGATAGTTACATTAATTTAAGGAACGGTATTATTAAAGATCTTCTAGGCAAACTTGACCCTGTTGAAATGGCCAAGCTTCTTGAGCAGTTAAAGGCGGAGGGTGGCTGTGATGCTATATTAACAGAAAGAATAAAATCACTTACTGATGCCGCAATAGTGAATGCAATACCCGGCAGGGATCAACCTGCAGATCAGAAAAAATTCTTCGATAGTCTCAAGCTTGGAGAATCTTTAGGCATAGTAAAGATTGAAGGTCAGGATATAGATGTATCAATGTATATGTGCGCTCACGCGGTTTTTGGAGATGCGTGGGAAAAAGCAAACAGCACAAAAACTATTAAAGATAAAATGAACGCGATTCAAACTCTTTTTGAAGCTTCGCGAAACGTTGCAATCAGCGAATATGCCTCAACAGAAAAAGTGCTTTCAAACATTCAGCTTAAGGCTTATGACAAGGTTAATACTGAGGGAATAAGTAAACTTGCAAACAGCATTAAAACAAATAATGGGAAATTTAGTGACAAGGCTATAGCTGATTTGCAGGAAATAATGAGAGAGTTTGCGGTTCTCGGGACAGGCGAAGGCAAAACCGTGCTTATAGCCGGCCTTGCGCCGGTATTTAAATTCTTAAACGATAATATCGGGGACGGCAAGGTGTCAATTATGCTTGCTGACAACAACATCAATGTAAATAACCTTGCAAATGAAATGAAGAGAATTTTTGGCAACGGCATTGAAGGGCTTGAAACCTATACATTCAGGAACGATGAGGAAAATTCCTCGAAGGAGCTTGAGCAGGCGATAGAGGACGGGAAGATAATACTTACCAGCTACGGAGATCTTTCTTTCAGGTATGTCGCTGACAAGGAAGCGGAAAATAGTTTGCTTAAAGGAAAAATGGGAGTGCTTTTAATGGATGAAGCGGATATGGCGCTGTTCATGCCCATGTCCATGATTTCCCAATGGAGCGGCGTGGAACAAGGGGCCAGGTTAGAATTTTTAAAATCTTTACAGGAAGGCGGCACCCGTTATGATGCGTTTAATAAGGCTCAAGAAGAGTTAATGAGTTTCCTTATAGAGAAGGAAGGAAAAGACTCATATCTTGAAAACTGCCGCACGGCGCTTGAAAGTTTGAAGAATGTTGAAGATCTTCTTAAAGCGGGCAATATTGAAGAAGCGCTTAGAATTCTTAAGGACACCCCTCTCGCGAAAGAATTAGAGTCATTCAAGAGCAGCATTACTGAAGACTATGAAACAACTTTAAATGACCGCGCTAAAACGCTTGAAACAATTCAGGGACAAAAGGCGATAGATGATTATATTGCGGCTACTGAAAAGTTTAAAGAAAATTATAAACAGTTTAAGAATACTATTGAAAACCTGGATAAACTTAACGCTGATCAAAATGTCACTGCTAAACAACTGCTTAGATTAACCGGCATAATAACACAAGGGTTTGAAATAGGCCAGACAAACCGGCTTAAAACGTATTTTGGTGAAAATGGAGATGGCAGGACAAAGGCGCAAGATTTGTTAAAAGAAATGACTAAGAAGTACACTCCGGAAGAGCTTGACACATTCAAAAACATCGTGGACATTAAAGACCCCGATAAGGTTCATGAGGGTTATGAGCTTACGAAAATAATGGAAAACATGCTGATCTCACAAATGACCTGGGTAAGAGGGGTTGACTACGAACTAAAAGACGGTAAGGTTTTATTGATAATGAACGGGAAAGCTATGCCACTTATGCCTGAAGCCGGCCTCTTACAGGGCATTGAAGCGCTTGAACGCGCCAATGGCAACAAGGTTGATTATTCAATGGTCGCTCCAAAAGAGTATACAGGCGTATCCATAAAGGAAGCGGTAAGTGATGCGGCCGGGGCCGTTGGTTTCTCCGGGACATATTCCATGGCCATTAAAAATGAGATGGGATTCAAATCCCTTGAAACCGGAGGGCAAACGGAAGTAACATTGAACGCCGATGGGACGGGATGTAAGGCAAACAAGCCAGGAGTAGGAGACATTCCAATAGATTGTGACGTTTCGGATGGTATTCTTAGTGCTTACTCTGACTTGGTTGTTGACGCGTTGATGCCGGATAAAATGCTTATAGCTGGTTTCAAGAGCCAGGCAAGCATGGACATGGCTAAGGATATTTTTAAAACGTTCGACCTGAGAGACGGCAGGATCGCAGAATTCGGTTCTACAACAGATGCTGATGACGCATCAAAATGGGCTAAAAATGAATCAGGAACATATAATACATATTTTGGCGTTTATGAACAGATAGGAAGAGGCATAGACATGAAGCCTCCCAGCGACGTCTCAAGCGTGAGCCTTTATGGCGTTGACATACAACTTAGCTATGCGTCGGCTATAGCGCAGTTTGTCGGGCGTATTCTGGGCGCAAGGATGGCAGATAAAATGAACCGTTACGGAAACGGGTTCCTGAAAATTGACGCGAAATTTATCACAAGCAAAAACACCATTGACGCTAATGCCGGCGAGATTGAAAAAACTATAAATCCCAATAATGAGCAATGGACAAAGAAAATGTATACAACGCTAATTTGGGATAGGGCTATGTTTGCCAAAGCTGAAGAAGATGTAATCGCGCAGAGCGTCGGTAAAGGTGTGAATTCCGTGGCGTCAAGGGAAGTGGAGAGGACGGAAATGCCGCAGGTAGTCGCTGCGCTTGAAGGCATGGGCCTGACTGTAGAGCAGACAAATGCGTTAATTGCCGATTTTATTGATAACGGTTACGGCTATAACCAGAGTGATGGAACAACAAACCTTTCTAACAGAGGTATGGCTGCGGCTGTGGCAATGCTTACGTTGTTAGGTTTAAACAGCGCATCTCCAAGCCTTGAGCCTATGCCGGGTTCTCAACAGCAGAAGCAGATAGAAGCTCTCCAGTCGGCTGTTGAGGGTTTAGGGTTGATGAACTATGGTATTCAAAGTGATTTTGACATTTTGTTAAAAGGAGATTCGAAGATTACAAATGCCAAAGCAAGGGCCTCTTTTGCAATCGTTAACTATCTCATGCAACAAAATGTTATCAACCTGACAAGCGGCGAAGGCATTAGTATAAGCGACCTGATACAGATGGGAATGCTTGATATTTCAGAGTCAATAGCGAATCCGGAAAACTTGAGCCCCTCTGAACTTGTCAAGAATACATTGAAAAATTATTCGGCAAACGGGCTAAACGGCATGCCGATTCAGTTGAAACTTCCTGTGCTGAATAAATATTTTAGAGCGCAGCAAACTCTGACAAACGCAAGAAAGGCTGTCAAGAAAATCTACACAAAAGCGCAAACAAACAAGAACGCAAGCTGGTTTGAGAAGTTCTGGCTGCAGAAGATTACTTATAACCTGGCGCTACGGGAGCAGAACAGGGCGCTTAAGTCCCTTGAAGCTGAGAGAGCGGACGCTCTTGCAAAAGCACTGAAAATACAAGATGAAAATATGAAAAAAATCGTGCTCATGATTCTCAACATGCAGGAAACAGCCGGCGGCAGGTTTAAGTTCGGTTCGGCTTTCAACACTTCTATGTTCATGAGCCAAATCAACGACAAAGGGATATTCAGCTTCCTTTCAAGCGGCAAATTCAATTTAAAGACAGCCGGTGCTGCAAACCTGTTCAGTTTCTTTAACCTTGCCCAGAAGACACAGATCGATGTACTTCAAAAAGGCTACATGTCAGGTTTCGAAAAGTTTGTGGCAGGTGCAAGGAACTTGTTAAAGATGCCGGCAGCCCAGGGCTCGATAGAACAGAGGCTTGGCGATTTGAAGAATAAAGGAGTGTCAAATAAAGGGCTTCTGAATCTTGTTAATCCCGTGCTGCTGAAGATATTCAGTGATGATGAAATAACGGAATTTAAAGCTTCAAATGCAACTGAATTGTTAAACAGTGTTGAAGCGGCGATAACAACAAAGATCATCCCTGATGTTATAAACACTGATTCCCCTGATTTAAAGCAACGTGTGAAAGGATTGAATGCGATAGCAAGTATCAATGGGCAATTAAGTACTGAATCACAAGATGCATTAATGACTATAGCCAATACTCAGGCTTACAACATGGAAGTCAGAAAATCAGCTGTTGATACCCTTGCTGTTCTTGCTGAAAAAGCCATAGAAAATGCAGGTAAGAAAAGTGGCGACCAGGCAGGCACTGATAGTTTGATGACAACGCTTGGTGCAATAGCTAACGGGACGGTTATAACAGGTGAAAATAGTGGTAAAAAATACATTGCTATGGATGAAAAAGCTGTTGAGAAAAATAAGGCTTTAAAAGATGCTATCACTCTTGCCAAGTACGCAAATTCGCTTATTTTGAATATTGGGAATAACGAGCTCAATTCTCAGGCTGCAACAAGACCGGAGCTCAAAGGCATGGGAATAAATGCGTTAAAATTCGGTTTGAGCGTTGGGCGGCCTGGCAATGATCTTTGGCGGGCCGATAGGGCTTATCATTGGGGTTGCAGCAAACATAGCAGTTACAATGATGAGCAAAAATGGCCAAAAAGCGAATGCAGTAAACGAGAAAGTGGGTATAAAAGCAAAGCTTCTAAAGGCTTTGCCTCAACTTGCGACCGCAGGTGCGGTTTTGCTGATCGGCTTCTTTGTGCCCGGGCTTTCTATGGTGTCGCAAACTGTGGTGGCGTTAACCCACATTACTACAACGCAGTGGGTAATAAACTCAGTAGCTATGGCAATGAGGGGTTTACTGGCCGGGGGGCTGGTCACTGGTTCAATATCAGGTTTTATCGGTGGTAAAGCTTTAATAAGCCGCTGGTCTACAAAGGTAGAGCCAGAGAACGTTGCGGGTAAACTCCATGCCCTGAGGAAGACCCTTGAAGTGGCGCCTGAAGTGGACAAGAATATCACAGTGCAGAACATAGATACCCTTACGGCCAATGTTAATGGTAATTTTGATGGTGTGACTTTCCAGCAGGTTGTTGCGGCGCTGAGGTTAGGCTACACGGCTGATCTGGTGCAGGCGTTGAATTCCGCGGATCCGCGGATGCAGGCAATTGCCGTGGAGATACAAGCTATTATGAAAACAAAAGGCTCAGGCCAGGAAGATACTATGTCGCCTATTTTGTTACCTATGTTTGAAAAAATGATCAAGGAAAAGTATAAGGGAATATCAGATGAACAGGCTAAACAGATGGCGATGCAGGAAATAAAAACGATGCAAGCTAAGCAGGCCAAAGATATATCTGTAGCTGATTTGCTGAAAGCTATAACCAATGCCACCGGGCTGAAACCCGAAGCAATAGATGACAGCATAATAGAGCTTGCGCTTAAGGCGTTTAACCTTGCATTCAGCGATATTAAAATACAAAAGATATTGCTTAATTATAACAGCGACAAAACTGAGAATATGGACCTTAGCAACCTGACCATTGCCATGCTCGGGTTTGATAAATTTGGTTTGGACCAACAGGAAACAGCCCGGTTCGACTACGCGTGGACAAATAACTGGGTCAACGGATTGGCGGATGCCATTAATATACTGACAACGGACACTTCAAAAAAACAATTCAACGGCCAGAACGCGCAGATAAATAACAGCAAAGAAACTATTCTGAACACGCTTGCCGCGAGATGGCATATGAGCAGGGATGCGGTGATACAAAATCTTATATTAATAGGAAACAACATCAACAATTTCAAGCTTGACCCTGTTAAATTGGGGCGCAATGCGCTTCAGGCAAGAGTTAATAAAGTGCTGGCTTCCAATAGTAAGCTGGCAAGTAACATGAGAGATAACCTTGTGGATTACTGGCTGATCCTTGATATTGCGAACGGCAAGCCGCTTAAGGGGTATAATAATGGACACCAGCGTAACGAGGCGCAAAGACAGATACATGAAGAACATTCTGCCATACAGAGAGTGCTGGCAAAGCTTCCCGCGCATACTAATGAAGAAGCGGCTGCAACGGAAAGCAGTAAGGTTGTGCTTGGCGCACAGAAGGCTCTTGGTGAAAATCTGTCCTCAATTCAGAGCGGCACTTTAGAGCCGGATGAAAAGGCCTATTTGGATAACTTTAACCAGAGCAATGGATTGGACGCGTTTATAAAAGCAGGCGACAAAATAGTCAACTGCGCCATAAAAGCCATAAGCGCCATAACGGGGCTTGATGCCGCCAACCCTCTTCTCATATCAGTCATGGGCCAGGCATACCTTGTTGACATACTTTCCGGCGTGCTTACGGCAGAGATGCTAAAATCCTGGCTAACACCCCAGCTGAGCATGAAAGCTATTATTGAAGCGGCAAAGGGGATTGTTGACCCGGCAACTGGTAAAGGCCTGAATCTTGAAGGCTGGAAAATTAATAATCCTGAGGATATCTCTACGATAATAACTGGCATTAACGACAAAATAATCCTGCATCTGAATAAAGGTGTAGGCATAGGCCATTTCATTGTAGCTAACGGCTATAAAGACGGCAAAGTAAGTTACATTGATAATTATACTGAAGAATCAGCGACTATTGCTCAGCTTAAATTAATGGGATTTGAAGGGAATGTAATGATAAATCCCAACATTCAGC
>CAWCFT010000007.1:0-61253 GCA_963794945.1 Endomicrobiales bacterium | reverse complement strand
AAGTATGACGGCTACATAAAACGCCAACGTGCTGCCATAGGAAAGCAAAGCAAAATGGAATCAAAAACTATTCCGGAAGGATTTAATTACGACTCCATACAAAATCTATCCACTGAAGCCAGGCAGAAATTCAAGAAAGTAGTTCCCGGCACTGTTGGGCACCAGCAAGGATACCAGGAATAACACCCGCTGACATAGCTTTGCTTCTTATCCACATGCAGCGCTCGTCCGCATCAAGTACAAAAGGAGAAATGTAGCATGGATATAGCCAATATTCTTGGCATGGCCGCCGGAACGCTTACAACGGCTTCTTTTGTTCCGCAGGTCTTTAAACTATATAAATCAAAATCGTCAAAAGACGTTTCAATGACAATGTTCATCACATTGGGAACAGGAGTGAGCCTCTGGGTGGCCTATGGGCTGCTAGTGTGCTCGCTGCCGGTTATACTGGCTAATTCATGCACTCTGGGGCTCGTCTTAGTATTGATATTCCTAAAGTTGAGGTACAAACACAATGAATGAAAGCGTAAATTTTGAGAAACTGGAAAAGCTCGCGCTTAGCGAGGGGATGTCACTTTTCGGAGCCGCTGACATTACAGCTGCACGTAAAGATTTTTTAATCCCACCGAACATCGCGTTAAAGTTCGACAGGGCCGTCTCATTGGGGTTCGAGCTTTCCGGCCCTATCCTTGAAACCGTTGAAGGCGCACCGAACCAGATGTACTATTTCCATTACCAGCGGGCCAACATACTCCTCGACCGAACGGCTCTAAAGGTAGCATCCGCCATACAAAAAGAAGGATTTAACGCGTTCCCAATACCGGCGTCACAGGTTATAGACTGGCAAAAACAGCTTGGTTCGCTTTCTCACAGGGAAATAGCGAGGCTGGCCGGCCACGGCAGGTACGGAAAGAACAACCTGCTGGTCAACAAACGGTTCGGGAGCAGGGTCAGGTACGCGACTGTACTTACGGATATGCCTCTCGAACCCGGCAAACCTGAAGAAGGCAGCTGTAGCGGCTGTAACAAGTGCATGACAGCTTGCCCGGCAAAGGCCATTAAAGAAGATAGTTTTGACAGGGACGCATGCCACATGAAACTTAAAGAATTTTCGAAGATACAGGGTATAGGCCAGATGATTTGCGGTGTTTGCATAAAGTCATGCCCGGGCGAGTACAAATAACTTTTTCTATATTATCTAATGGAAAATTCAACAACTAACGAACCTTCAAAAGACATCCCCTTAACCGGGCAAGACTGGCACGACTGGGCCCGGTACGTAGCTGACACTTTTGGCCTCTCCCTGACCGGACAAGAAGTTTCGGCCTTTAGATCATTACTCTCTGAACTCAAGGATTGGAATGCAAAGATAAACCTGGTATCGTTCAGGAGCGATAAGGAAGTCCTCTACCGCCATTTTGCAAACTCGCTGGCAGGGCTTAAAGTTATGAAGTCACTCTCCGCAAATACATCGCCGAAGATAGCCGATATTGGTACGGGTGCGGGGTTTCCGGGCATACCGGTTTACTTGGCGTCCGGATTCAAAGACATCACACTTGTTGAATCGATAACAAAAAAAACACTTTTTCAAGCGCATATGAAAGAAAAACTCGCCCTGACAGATCTCAAGATCATAAACGACAGAGTGGAAAATATCGCACGGGATAAAGCTCACCGCGGCGCCTACGACTTTGTTCTTTCGCGTGCTGTAACAAAACTTTCCCCTAACATAGAGATAGCTGTTCCGCTTTTAAAAATCGGTGGTTTCGCCCTTTTGTACAAAACAGAGCAATCTGCATCGGATGAAGAGCTTACCGGGGCCCGAAACGCCATGAGGCACCTCGGCAGTGAAATCGCGCACAAATTCTGTTATACTATACCTGATGAAAAGCCGCACCTATTGCGTAATAGCTTTCAAAAAGATTTCAGCCACACCGGACATGTACCCGAGGAAGGCCGGGATTCCAGAGAAAAAACCGCTCTAAAATGTAATTCCAAATAGGATACCTGCCGTTCCGGCAGGTCCGCTGAAACAGCGTGGAGGTTTAGATGCTTGAACAGGAAGTGATCGGCAACCTTATCAAATCGTTCCATCTCGCGGTAACTTACCTTAAGATATATCCCCCGACAAGCCAGATGGTTTCCAGCACATTCGACGTTTTCGCAAAAACCATTCAGTCTACAGCCGATAAGAACGGCACTCTTACTTTAAGCGAACTCTCCGGAAAGCTTCTTATCGACGGCAATGAGTCCACCAGCCGGGAAATACAGTTGATAGCAAGCAATGTCCTTAAACTTTTCACCCAGAAAAAGATCCAGAGCATCACGTTCCGCTCGGGCATCACCCGTGAAGAACTGCTGGATTTCGTCACCAGCATAATCCGCAAGAAGAGGGAAGAGCTTGCAGATTTCCCGCACATAGGCCTCGACCGAACAGTTTATGTGGCGATGATAAAGGGTGAAGAAGCCGTAGTAAAGATAACTGAAATGATAAAGGAAACGGGCGGTGAGATAGTCGGCCTTATAAAGACGATCAGGGAATCTTACGATCTCATCGATAAAATACCTGAAGGAGCGTCAAAAGTACAGGCTCAGGACAGGCTCGCCCAGGAGCTGGCTAAGCAGGACACTGGCGTTTTGAGGGAGATATTTGAGCGGGAGCTGCCTATAAAGATAGAAGAGTCCGGGCTTAAGCCAAAGCTTCTAAACGCTCTTTCCCAGGATAAGATCAAAGATATTTTCGGCGAGATATCCACATGGTATGATGAGATACGGAAAAAAGAGTCATCAGATTTCGCCGCAGTTGACCAGCTTGAAAAGCTTAAGCTGTTCATGCAAACCGTGCTGCACGCACCCGCGGCAAAAGAGATACCGAGGCAGTTCTTCGAGGACCTCATAAGAAAGGGGCTCTTGGAACAACTTCCGGAATGGTTCTCCTCTTCAACCTCCAAGCCCACGAGCGTCTTCGAGGTCGAGAGGCTTTTAGAAAAGGACCCGGCGGCACTGATGGACAAGCAGGTGCTCGACAACATTCCTCAGCTTGTCGAAAAGCTCTGCCAGATAGAGAACACAGAGCTCCTGGTAAAATTCGTCGAGAAGATCTTGGAAAACCTTAAGAACACAGCCGCGAAAATCCGCCTTCCAACAGCCCAGTGCCTGCTTTCTGTCTACGAGATACTCCAAACGCAGAACAAGGAATTACTTATAAGGTACATGGAACTACCGCTCCTGGAATCGATAAAGAACGAGACCTCTTTTGAGGTTCACTCCATACTGGAGGACATCTTGCGGAGAAGGGCGAGGCAGAACCTCCTCCACGGCGAGTACGACCTGGCTATAAGGATAATAGACGTGTTCAGGCAGCACATATCTCCAGAGATAATGCCTGACGACAAGATAAGGCAGAGCACAAAGAACACATTCGGAAAGCTGGTACCGGAAATTGTTGAACTTTTGATCGCCGACCTAAAATCCAACAACGAACAAAAACGTCTCGGATGCCTGCAAATACTTGGCAAGATGGAAGAGAAAGCCATCGAGCCGCTTATCCGTGTTATAAAAGAAAGCGATGATATAAGAGCCGCAGGCTCGCTGCCCTGGCTCTTAAAAACATAGGCCCTGTAGCGCGCAAGCGGTTCGCCGAAGAGCTGAACCTGGGCCTTTTGGCGGATGAGATTAAAAACGTTGTCGAAGCGCTCTCCGAACTCGGCGACAGCGAAACTCTGGAACAACTCAGCAGCCTGCTTCGTTTCCCTGACACATCAGTAAAAAAAGAGATCCTTAAATTCCTGGCCAGGATCAACACGCCTCAATCAAGGGTAATGCTCATAGAACAGCTAAAAGACAAGGATTGCGACGTCATCTCCGACACCATTAGGTTGTTGAGCGATATAAAATGTTCAGAATCTGTAAACGGGCTCATCAAGCTGCTCAGCTCTTCAACTTGCGATAATACGCTCAGGGAAGAGATATGTATAGCTCTTGGGACCATAGGAAATATTCAGGCCGTGCCCGCCTTGATCTCAAGCCTCGCGAAAAAAGGATTCTGGCCGTTCGGCAAGAACGGTGAGAATGAACGCGTTAGGATGCGCGCCGCGTGGGCGCTTAGAAAATTCAAAGGCAAAGAGGTGGAAGAGGCCCTCAAAAAAGCCTCGACTGACAAATCCGACTCGGTTGCGCTCACCGCAAAGGAATCGCTGGCGATAATGGGCGCGAAGCCGGTTTAGGGTATGCTCAATGCTGATAAAATTAAGTTTAACCACCTATAAACGCAGCGAACTCGTTGATATAACGTCCCAAGTCCGCGATATAGTCGACAAACACGGCTCTCAAAGCGGTGCCTGTGTTATATATACGCCGCACACGACAGCCGGTATCGTAATAAACGAGAACGCTGACCCCAATGTAGCGGCGGACATCGTCCGCTTTCTTGAGAAGTTGGTACCCAGGGACAAAGGTTTCACGCATTCTGAAGGGAACTCTGATGCCCACATCAAATCCTGTTTATGCGGAAACTCAAAGACAGTTTTTGTTGAAAAAGGCGGTTTGATGCTTGGCAGATGGGAAGGTATATATTTCGCGGAGTTCGACGGCTCCAGGACAAGAGAGGTCTGGGTAAAGATAATTAAGGATTAGCTCTATTAAAAAATAATGACCACCGGACCGTTTCGGTGGTTTTTTCTTTTTGTTGTTTTATTCTCCTGACTGCCCTCGCGGTCAGAATTGGACTCTTTTAAGGCTGCTCATATTGTATCTATAGAGTTTATTAATTCCGCTCGCGCATGCCCAGATAGATTTGCCATCGTATGCTATCGAAGACACGTGCCTGCTGCCGCCTTCGAACCCCGGCATCTCAAAAACACCGGCCAGAAAGAATGTGTCCGTGCTCAGCTTGTATACCCTGTTCGTTTTTGCATCAGCCACGTAAGCGTACCCTCCCGTAATGAACATACCGCACGGGTTTTGTGCAGGGACGGTGAACGATGCCTCGGTCTCAAGTGAGTCCCCTGTTTTGTGCCTGTATATTTTGCCCTGTTGAAAATCAACCGACCATATATTTTTCCCGTCAAAACAAAGTCCGGCAGGGCTTGGGCCTGGGCTGTTGTACGACGCCTCTATGCTTAAAGACGGGTCCAGCTTGTGCTTGTTAATTTTCTGCTCGAGAGAACTTGTGGTCCATATATTTTTTCCATCGAAGGCTATTCCCGTTGGAGCGACATCTTGTGTCTTAAATACGGTAACGACATTAAGGTCATCGCCAAGCTTATGCCTGTAAACGCATTCGTCAGCCCAGTCGGACACCCAGACGTAGTTCTTGTCGAAACATATGCCGGAAGGGTTAGTACTGGTTATCTTAAATTCTGCGTCTCCAGGAACGTTAAGGTAGGTTTTCCAGATAAAAAATCCTCCAGTTGCCGCTAACAAGATCGCAGCCAGCAAAGATCATAGAAGTTGTATTTTTGGATTTCTTTGGCGCTGTGAGCGGCGTCGAGGTTTCGTTAGGCTTCTGGGCACCGGGCTGCGTGGCGGAAGGTGTTCTGAGGGCGGTTTTACCCGGTTCACCCTTCGAAAGCGCCTTATTTATGAGACTCGTAAAATCGTTGACCTTGAACGGCTTGGAAATGTAATCGAACGCCCCAAGTTTGACCAACTCTATTGCCGCTTCAACGTCGCCGAAACCGGATAGGATTATTATGGGAACGTTCGATTTTATTTTTTTCAGGCTCGCAATAATTTCCGGGCTGTCCATGTCCGCGAGCCGTATATCCAGCAGCACGGCGTCAGGGCCCTGCTCTTTCATTATATTTATCGCTCGCGCGCCCTCATCAGTACCGATTATCTCGTGACCAAGAGGGACTAGGATCTTTGATATCACCTGGCGCATTCCAGGTTCGTCGTCGACTACAAGAATCCTTGACATTGTTTCCCCTAAACACAATTATAAGAAAATCTCTGCCGTGGTTACACTTATATTATAGCTTAAACTTCTTTCCTATTATCATGATTCTAAAAATAAATTAATAAACACCGTTGTGCCCTGGCCCTTAGCGCTGGAA
Source organism: Endomicrobiales bacterium (assembly GCA_963794945.1). GTDB lineage: Bacteria > Elusimicrobiota > Endomicrobiia > Endomicrobiales > CAWCFT01 > CAWCFT01. The sequence goes on along the minus strand of CAWCFT010000007.1, from coordinate 55,197 downwards.
ATAGCCAGGGTTCCCCTATGAAGGTCTATTATCCTTTTAGCAATTGTAAGCCCAAGCCCCTTATGGTTCTTCTTTGAAGAAAAGTACGGCTGGAAAACCTTTTTGATATGGTTTTCGGTTATTCCGGCGCCCGTGTCTGTTATCTTTATGGATATAATGCCTTTAACTTGATCACATGAGGTCGCAATTGTCAGTTGCCCGCCCTGAGGCATGGCTTCAGCAGAGTTCTGAAGAAGGTGGCTCAAACCTTCCGTAAGCAGTTTCTGGTCGCCCTTAAAAGCTGGCATCTCGATCGCGTAATTCCTGCTGACCGAGATGTTGTCCGTCTTAAAACGGTCTCCGAGGAACGCTATAGCCGCGTTTGAGACCTGGTTAATGTTCAGCGGCTGCATATTCATTTCGGGTATTCTGGCCAGGCTCAGGAAATCCTCAATGGACTTAAGCATGTCCTGAACGTTAAGGTCAACGATCTTAAGCTGTTCCTCAAGGTCAGGCTCCATTTTGAAATTTACGAGGCTCAGCTGCATCGTTCCCGATATTATGCCCAGATAATTCCTTACCCTGTGCGCGAACCCCCGAGCCAAGTCTTCGAGTATTATGAAATGTTCTTCTTCACGCCCCTTAAGGTTGTCAAGCTGCTGCCTCATCTGGGCAGACATCTTGTCGAGGTCCTTTTCCAGTTTTTCCCATTTTTCTTTCGCACCGCCGAGAGATTTTTCTTTGTCGGCAAGCGTCTTAGCGACTTCATTTTTCTCGGCTTCGAGAGCTTCAAGCCTTTTCTTTGCTTCTTCTTCGTTTTTCCTGAGTATCGCCTCGCGCTCGCTTAAGTGTTTTTCCATTTCGCGCCTGGCGGCATCGGCGGCCGGCGTGGCGACCGTGTAGGATATGGCGCCTTGAACCTGGGCAGGCACTTCGGGCGAGAGACCAAGCTGTGTCTTCATTGACCTGTTCTCTTCCTCGAGCAACTTTATCCTTGATTCCCACATAAGCTGGGCTTTTTCAAGAGACGATTCTATCTCTTTGGACTTGAGCCTGTCCTCGAGCATAAGCTTCTCCTGCTCCCAGCGCCTCTCCAACTCCTTGAACCTGTAATCCAGTTCCTTGATGGACATCTCATGCGACTGGGCCTTATCCTTGAGATTCTTCTTCTCGTCTTCTTTGATCTCAAGTTTGCGTTCCCAGAGCATTCTTTCCTCATCGTAACGCCTCTTCCAGAAATCTGCTACACTGATGGCGTCAACCACCTGCATCATCTCGGGGTCCTGAGGCATCTCGTCCTGGATCTTTTTAAGTTCGTCCTGCACCCAATCCCATGAATCGTCCATGTTAATCACCTCGTTTGTTTGGTTTAAACTCTTTATTATTTTATCTTTGCAAATTCAACACTTTTAAGGGATAATTATCTCCATGCCCGGCGTAACCTGGCCGCTTATGATCTTACTTTTGTTTGCTTTATAAATATCCTTCCATCGTTTCGGATCATTGTAATATTTCTGCGCGATAGATCGTAGATTTTCTCCTTCCTGCACTATGTGTTTTCTTGGCTTTTGCGGCGTAATCTTTGAGGCTTTTTTAGCCTCCTGCAATTTTGAGTCGGCAGTAGTAGTACTATTTTCTTGCCCTATTACCTTTATAGGTATCACCTTGATCGGTATTACATCAGGAGAAACCCCGGGAAGCGTCGCTACCGTGCTTGGAGTTTCTATTACTTTGATCGGAACAACCTGGTTGGCCACAGGAGAGGGCGATAAGGCAGCCACGCTCTGGTTTTCCTGCTGGGCGAGCGTGGGTATTATAAGCACCTGATTGACCTTAAGCGTCCCTCCGCGGCCAATGCTGTCCTTGTTGGCCTGATATATATCGTTCCAGAATTTTTCATCCCCAAAATACTTATGCGCAATCGATTGAAGAGTTTCGCCGTCCCTCACGATATGCCTGGTCTCTTTGGATTCCTTGCCTTCCGCAGGCGCAGAAGACGTGTTTGAACCGGTTTTTGCGTCGGACTTCGCCGCTTTTATCCTTTCCCTTATGCGTAAAGTTGATTCTTCTATTAGTATTTTTTCCAGATTGTCTTTTTCGCTCTTTGTTTCAGCGAGCTGCTGGCTTAATGACGTGACATCGTCCTTGGCTTTAGCATAATAATACTCTAGGCTCCCTGCTTCCAGTTCTTCTTTTTTCTTTCTCCCGAATTTAAAAACTAGTGATATTCTGTGCGTGCCCGCAGTACTTTCTATTCCTACAACAGGGTACTCAAAAGAATAATCGATCTGAGCCCTTGAAATATTCATTGAAAATCCAGCTGCTATATTGAAATAATTCATCCCGCCGTAGCCAACACCCATTCGCACCCCGAAGACATCGCCAATGAATTTTTCAAAACCGGTGGAATAGATCCACTCATTACTACTATAAACCGCATCGAGCGCCCAAGAAAGGCCTTTTTCGCGCCATGCAATTCCCGTGCGCACTGTGCAAGGGAGCTTATCTTCGTACAACAACCCGAGATCAGGCTGGTTTATATCGAGCGCCGATATACCGGCATAGAACCTCGGCGCAATGTTGTAAATAAGCCCGGCGTCAAAACTCACGTTCGATACCGAATCTTTACTGCCGTAACCGAACACGGGGCTCGCCATCATGTATTGGTCAAGGATATAATTCTCCTGCAAGTACTTAGCACTGACGCCCCAGGCCCACTTGTTTCCGACAGGCCTGCCGTAACTAAGATAATACATTGATTCCTGATAGTAATTTTCAAGACTAAAGGCTCTCGCGCCAAAACCAAACGTACCATAATGCTTGTACGAAGTCGTTCTCATCATCATCGTAGTTGGAGCGGGAGGCTGGCCGGGAACATTAACGGTTGGAGCAGTAGAAGCTACTACCGACTCCGTAGTTTTTATTTTGATTATTGGGAACGCAAAACCCGTAAAACCGGAGATCATATTTGAATTATCTCCAAGACCAACATAAAGTTTTCCGGCGTCGGCCGCGAACTGCGATGTTCTGAATAAATCCGAGCCCGGCCGGGTTATAATACATGCCGAAAACATCGTCAGAAATGGCGGTAAATGAGTTTCCCATACCTCTGGCCCTGGCTCCGGCGCCTGTGTCGTCAAAATCAGCCCAGAGCCGCACCGGGAGCATTAACAGCATTATGATGGTAATATATCTCATTATTATCATATTTTTGCCTTAAATGCGGTTGCTGCTTACTATCTAGCAACCATTATCGTGCCATTTATGATCTTGCCTGAGCCTTCCAACTGATAAATATACACGCCTTTAGTTACATATACGCCATTTGAGTTTTTGCCATCCCAGCTGAGGATAACGCTTGTTGCTGTAGGATCTCCATCCGAAGCAAGATCCGCGATATGTTCCCCTCTTAAATTGAATATCTTGCCTGTTACCTTGTCGCCCTGAGGATTATCAACATAGAATATTATAGTTTGATACGGCGCGATATTAGGAGTAAATACTTTTGGCGGATAAACGCTGGCAACGGAGAAAGCCGCAACACGGCTTACGCGCCTCAACTGGTATTCACCAGTTTTAAGAACCATAATGGACACTTGCTGGTTTGATGCGTTGAGTGTCCCGCCTACTCTCATGTATTCTATGCTGTTGTTCCAGTAAATGTTCAATTCACCGAGATCGACAGCCGGTACTTTCATCATAGCAAGGCGCTTTCCGGCAAATGTTGTGCTACCATAGCCAAAGTTCGCAGTAAGCGGCTGCGCAAAGTTGAATTTATCTATATTCGTTCCGTCCGCGGTTACGACATTAATAAGGTAGCTTAATAGTATCTTATCGGTTTCAGCAGACGGATTATGTTCAAATTTAATTCTCAGGTCTTTAGCATACGAATTGTTTTGTGCCAGCATATATTTTGTGACCTGCGCTGGTACATTAATTAGCAGCGATTTGTCATCACTCATATATGTGAGGGTATCCTGAGACAAGGAATCCAGCAGGGGTGAATCTTGCAGGATACTTTCGACACCTGAGCTGTTCACGGCGCTTACACGGTAGTAATATTCAACCCCCTGCATAGACCCGTCTGTCCATTGATTGGTTCCGGCCGGGACGTTTGCAATAAACACCATTAGCTGTTCGCTTCCACGGTATATATTGTATGAGGCAAGGTCAGTAATGTTTGAACCGTCAGCGTTCTTGGCAACAGGGCTCCATGATATTTGGAATGAGAGTTTGTCTGAAGATAATAGCCCCTTAAATCCCATAGGCGCCTGAGGGATGGTAAGAACCGGTATATTAAACGAAAATATACTTGTGCTGGTTGTCGAAACATTCCTGCTGTCAGTTGCAATTACTTTCCAGTAGTATGTTTTATTTTCATTCAAGGATGTTGTGACCTGATACTGCGTGCCCGTAATACCCTGTGCAAAAACAGCCGTTGTTGAAAAATCAGAGCTGGTTGAGATTATAACGCTGTAAGAAATAGCTGAATTTACATTTGTATCTATTGCCTGGCCCCATTTAAGCAAAGGTGTTTTTGTTGCGAGTGTTGTCCCGCTAGCTGGAGATGATAGCGCAAAACTTTGCGGAGGGTAATCAACCATTGAAATAACGAATGTAGACACAGAACTCCATGTACCGGTATCAACCTGCACCGGTATGGTATTCCAAGGGCTTCCCTGATAGCCAGCTGCTAACACACGCCAATAATATGTTGTTTGGTCAGTCAGATTTGTTATGGGAATATAAAAATTATCTGTTCCTGTATTAACAGCAGTAGTGCCTAGCCCTGTAAAATCAGGCCTCGGCGATATATAAAAAGTATACCGCACTTGGTCTTCTGGGTCAGGGACTGTTGTGGGAGCCCACGTAAAAAGCGGGGTGAGAGAAGTTGAAATAACTACGTTGTATCCCGGTTGGATAAGGCTGAACGTTGATGGCAATATTTGAAATGTATCAACATAAAATTTATTAATCTGCGACGACTGCGTATTTAATGTGTTTGAGCATCTGGCAGTCACGCACCAATAATATAAGCTGTGATCCGTAAAATTTGAATAATTCGTCGTAGTTTGAGTAAGCCCCGTTATTGTAATGCTTGACGAAAAATTGGCTACCTGTGATAAACTAAGGTCATATGTTACTGATGAGTCCGGATCAGGGCTGTATGTAGGTGCCCAACTAAAATTTACAGTTGTAGTTGTAAAAATCATGCTATCTGTAGGTGTGCTTAAATTAAAAGCGAATGGAGCTTCAAGCACCGCGTTGACCCTAAAATAGCCTGTTGTATTTGACATGACTTTAAGAGCGCTGTCAGTAGCCCAGACCCTCCACCAGTATGTTGCATTTTCGATCAATTGCGGTGTCGTATAGCTTGGAGAAGACAAAAATTGGGATGAAATAACTACTGCAAAATTCTGGCTTGTTGACAGGTCAACCTGATAGCTGACTATGTCCCCGGGGTCTGGATCCGTAGAGGCAGTCCACGTCAATGTTGGCGTTGCTGTGGGCAAAATTATATCGTTTAAAGGCGCACTCAAATTGAAAGGGCCTGGCGGGTTATTGTATGTTTTTATTCTGATGCTCCTAGAATATGGGGTTGAATGTGTTACATTATTATCCAGGTCAATGGCATCAACCCTCCAATATACTGTCATATCTTCATAGGCCGAAAGGTCAACCCCTAAATTTGTTCCAGTATAATTTATCTGAGTTACGGCAGTCGCAAACGATGAGTCTGTGGAATAATATATTCTATAACTCAGGGAATCTCCAACACTTACATCCAAATCTGATGATGCATTCCATGTAAAAACAACCGGAGTTGACGTTGCAATTGAATAATCAGCGGGCCCGATAAGCGAAAAAGTTGACGGCACGTGATCGGAAGGTGATGCCGAAGGAGAAACAGCGTACACAGCAGACTGATTGCCCCAATCATCTGTTGCGCGTACGGCAAAATAGTACGTTAAACCATCTGTAAGCCCTGTTATCACTGCCGATTGCAGGCTTCCGGGCTGCGCGGTAGTTGAAATTACAACTCTATAAGGATAACCTAATCCTATCGGTACAGCATCCCATTGTGTTTGATTAGTTATGGGAGATAAATTAGTCCTTATTTCATATGAACCCAGCAACACTCCAAAATCACCGTCATCACCGGGAGATGTCCAGTTAAGAGTAACTCCTCGCCAGAAAGGCGTAACAATAATATTGCTTATAGCGGACGGAGGAGTGATATCGTACTGCGCCCAGGCCGTCGCGCCTGCGGAAAGGCCCGACCAGTTTCCAGCCGGGTCAGCAGTCCATACGCGGAAATAGTATGTCGATCCTGAATTTAGGCCTGTAATAGTAATGAAATTCTGGTCTCCGGGAGATACAGATGTTGTAATGTTAATTTGATAACTTGAGGTTGTAAAATTCTTAAGCGAGTTAGTAGTGTAATCCACCCTGAACTGGCCGTTAACAATATTTCCAACTGAGCCATCGTCTCCGGGAGAGGTCCAAGCGAGGTTTATCTGCCCCTCAATAGCGCCGGTAAGCGCAGTTATCTGTGATATCGGGTCTGGAGGCGTTGTGTCAGGTGTGTAGCTGCTGGTAATGGACGAAAGTGCAAACCCATATACATAACTGAAATACCCGTTACCCTGATCTCCCATATCAAGCGCGCTTACACGGTAATAGTAAGTAATCTTCGGGTTCAGGCCGGTATCTATATAATTTGTTGCAGGTTGACTTACCGTATTGCTGCTTACGCCAGCCTGGAAACCTGCAAATGAATATGTTGCTCTATAAATAATATATTGAGCTATGTCGTCGTAAGCGTTTAGGGCTAGCACTGGTTTTGTCCATGAAACCTGAACTGATGTCGAACTTATAGCTACTGCTGAGACCGAACCAGGCGGATTGGGCGGTAAATCCTGGGCCAGTATGCTTTTTGTGTTTGACATCACTGAATAATTGTTGTCATGGTCTATGGCTTTGAGCGCGAAATAAAAAGTTTGTGCCCGGATAAAGCCCCGTGACCGTATTTACCATCGGGTCTGAAACCCCGTCATCAGGAACAAGCTTTGATGAAGAAGGCGCAATAGCGGTAAAATCGCTATCGGAGTTAATTTGGGATGTTGACCATTCAACAAGGTACGAAGCACACCTGCCTGATGTCGGATCGCTTCCGTCGTCGTAAGATTTGCTCCATTGCAGTATCACCTGGCCATCGTTAGGCCCTGTGATACAATTGGTGTTAAGGAGCGGCTGTCCCGGGGGAATACGCAAAGTAGCAAAAGTTATGGTGGAAAAATTTGCTAGTTGGATATTTCCCTCCCCGTTTATGCCCCAGATACTATAGGAGAATGTTGCGCCTTCAAGCAAACCGGTATCCGAATAGGATGTTGCGCCGGCAGCTGTGTTAATGGTAATCCAATCGTTCCAGTTGGTGCTGGAACGTTTTATTTGATAACTGGTGTCAGGCGCATTTGCCCCGTTTGACCAGGAGAGAGTTGCAGTTCTTGATGATAACGTGGAAGTGGAGAAATTTACTGGAGGTATGGCATATGTATGGAGCGTGAGAGCTGGTGAATTGCTTGTAACATATCCATTAAATATCTGAAGAGTGAGTGTATTTGACGAATTTGGGGTAAGATAATTCTGTGCCCAATAGGTATCGGATGGAGTCATTGCCTGGTATAGTATTACACCCGATGTAGAATTTATGATGTTATAGCCTGAAGTACCTGCAGGAAGACTGTTCCATGCCCAATTAATTGCTGTTGTGGATATGGGCTGTGAATAGGTGGCATTTAGTGATGGCACTGGAAGATTGATCCACGGGCGAGTGCTCTGCACCACGCTGTAGATTCCTAAATTACCGGCATTATCTTCTGCGCGAACCCTATAATAATAAGTATTGCCGTTAATAAGGTTTGTGTTTTGATAAGTTGTCCCTGGTTTAGTTACCTGGGCTATCTCGGTGAAACCAAGTGTATTAGAATAGCTTGAGCTTTCTACTCTGTAATCCTTAAGGTCTATTTCCGTATTCTGTTGCCACGATACGTTGATGAAAGTATTTCCGTACGAAAGGTTTACGCCTGTAACCTGCGCTGGTGCGGTGTCATAAGAAACTGCATAGTCTAAAGTATTGAAAACTCCTCCTGTGTCAGATGCAGAGTTCCAAACACCGTTAACCCCGCTTGTGTCAATAGCAACGACTGCGAAATAGAAAGTCACTCCAGGCGTAAGCCCGATTAATGTTATGCTTTGAGCCGTACCGCTCGCAGCGAAAACTGTCCAGTTATAATTATAAGTGTTTACCCAGGTTGAGTAGAAATCGACCGCATCTATTTCGGCCGTGGCGTATTTAACGATGTATCCTGAAGGCGTAGGAGAACTGTCAACAGTATCCGGCACGGTCCATGTAAGCTGCACCTGGCCCTGAATGGAAGATGATGCCAAAGCAGTAAGGTCAGAAATGGAGTTGGGCATGGCGAAGGATACGCCAGTGCCAAACGCCATTAGCGGCATTAAAAATAGTAAATTACGAACTATTTTTCTTATCATATTTTTAAAATAGAAAAACCACCGCGGCAATTCTGCCTGGTAGCAATGGATAGGGGGTCTTAGTTGGAACCCTACAGAAAAAATTGTCCGCCGCACAGCATACAGCCATGCAACATTTCATTCGGTAACCCGGCTAGCGTAGATAGTGCCCCCTATCCTTAGCCCCGTGGCTTTGCGTCCTCCGGTTTCCCGGAGTTTGCCTTTATCGCAATATCTTAATAACACAGAACCCTATGGTTGTCAAGGGTTTTTTAAATATTTTTCAATCAGAACTTGATAGTGCACAAAAACAGCACTTTTTCCGTCAATAAACTAAAAATGATTGAAATTCATTCACTGGACTTGATCTGAACTAATTTTCACAACTTTGCAGCCATAAAACGATTATAACGCGTTATTTCGCAGTGTTACTTTTTTCACTTTACCTACCGTATAGCTGATATTATTAAATAAACCGACAAAATTCTTTAAGGTCTTTCCTGTTCGTTGGGCCTGGTAGTTCCTGAGGATATCCAATTGCAAGCAAGCACTCGGGTTTCCATGAGGCGGGGAGTTTTAGGAGTTTATATACGGCTTTAGAGTTGAACCAGCCTATATAACAGGTTCCAAGGCCCAGTTCAACGGCTTTTAAAGCGATATGCTCAAGAGCTATGCCTATGTCAATTAGATGATATTCGACGCCTTGCAGACGCTCAGCTACCCTATGCGTGATCAAATTCAAATCACTGCATGCAATTATGACTACAGGCGCTGTTTTTGCCCAGGAGTTAGGAACAACTACTCCTCCTAGCCCATCATCCTTGAGTTCTTGAAGTATCTCCGCATTCTCAACAACAACGAACCGCCAAGGCTGGGCATTACACGCCGACGGCGCAAGCCGTGCCGCTTCAAGGACAGCCTCGAGCTTTTCCCGTTCAACCGGCCTGTCCAGATACTTTCTAACGCTTCTTCTTTCACTTATAAGATCGTCTAAGGTTTTAGTTACCATATATTTTCTCAAAATTTATTTAGAGATTTTTATCTATCCACTCGTGCAGCAACGCTTTTGTCGGCAGCCTGCCTATATCCGCGACGTAAAGACCCCTGTTCGTTCCCCTTCTCCAGGAAACGTAGGCTACCTTGTCACCCCTTGGAGAGAAGACAGGAGCCCGGCTTCCGTAATAACGTTCTGACATTATCTGATAAAAATCCCTTTTTTTCATGTCTAGCATGTAAATACCTTTCTGCTCAAAGAAATCGTTCTTGCTGCAGCCTATCCTGAAGTGGCAGCCGCTAGTCACAAATATGAGTTTATTGCCGTCCGGCCCGAAAGCCGGGAACTTGTTATAGAACGTGTCGTCTACAACGCACTTCTCGCGACAGTTCTCGATTTCCAGAAGATAAATGCCGGCGTTATCCAGAGAGTCAACACAACCATCGCCGCAAGTATCACGGCGTACGGAGAGATAGAGTATCTGCTTGCCGTCAGGCGAGAATACAGGGAATGTATTATTGAAATCAGATGAAACAAGCTCCTCTTCAATGCCGCTGGCGAGGTCTTTGAGATAGATGGCGGAGTTATCGTGAAAATCTATTAAGCCGTCGCCGTTTGTGTCAGCCCTCCATGAGGTATAAAGAAGCCTGCTGCCATCGGGCGAAAGTGAAGGGAACGTGTTTTCATAAACCCCCGGCACGAGTGTGGTTACGGAGCCCTTGTCCAAGCTCAGTGAATATATGCCGCTGTTCTTATCGCCCTCTTTCCATCCGCAAAATATTATATTTTCTCCGTCCCGGGAGAAGAGGTGATATTTAACCTTAAAATCTTTAAGCAGTTCAGTCTCAGCAAGAGTCCCCAGATCGATTATAAACAGTTTTGCCATCCCAGGAGCACCCGGTCCGGCCTGCTTTTGTGAAATATAAGCTATTTTAGATGAATCGGGCGAAAAGACCGGCCTCATATTAATATTATCATCTTCTACTATGCACTCCTCTGCCCCAGTAGACAGGTCGGTTAGATAAATACCTCTTAGGTCGAGAGCATTGATCTTCCCATCCCCGTTCGTGTCTTTCTTCGAGCAGGAAAACACGAGGTGCGAACCGTCCGGAGAAAACGTCTGGCATGAATTAAAATAATTAAAGTGGCTCACCATGTTCCAGTTCACGATCTCCAGGATATCGGAGACCCTGTCTGGAGTGGAGTTAAGGTCTATTGCAGTGTGGAGAAACTTCTTAGCGGCAGTAAAATCTCCCATTGCAAAATAGCATGCGCCTGAGTAAAAATTGGCGTCGTCACGGTTCGATCCTTTTTCCAGAGCTTCGGAAAAAAGTTTTAAAGCCTCGCTGAATTTGTTATTCTGCATAAGCCTTATGCCGCGCTTGACTGGATTTAATAGGAAACCGAACATTACGCACCGCCTTGAACCAACATGAATCTACCATCGCATATTATATTATTCTTTCTAATACCTACATCGTGTAACTGCCGTCAGATGAGAATGCGTCCTTTGTAAGCTCTATCTTACCCGGCTCGGGCCCAATTGCAATGACATCGAACCTCATGTTCCCGCTGCACAGCCGTTTTATCTTTGCGTAAGAAAGAGCAGAACTTGATTATCCTTGACTGCTTGCGCTCGTTTACGGCTTCTTCTGGAAATCCGAACTCTTTTGTCCTTCTTAACTTAACTTCAATGAACACTATGTCTTTTTTGTCTCGCGCTATGATATCTATTTCCCCAAAAATAGTCGAGAAATTTGTCTCCAGTATCTTGTAACCGTTTTTCTTAAGATATGCCACTGCTTGGGCCTCACCCAGCGCACCGATCTCCCTTGTAGACACTACCTGTCTCCGTTCGCGGCTTCAATAGCTTCCCTTATGGGAGCGAAACTTTTTCTATGTAATGGACAAGGCCCGTAAAGCTCGAGCGCATCCCTATGTCCTTTTGTACCGTAGCCCTTATGTTTGTGAAAACTATATTGGGGATAGACTTCAGAAAAACTCGGTCATTATCCTGTCACGGGTCACCTTAGCTATAATAGATGCCGCGGCGATAGCCGGTGCTCTTCCCGTCACCACCGACAATAGCGTATTGCTTGATATTAAGCTCTGGGATTTGCCAGCTGCCGTCTACAAGCAGGAGTTCTGGGGCTCCTTCAAGCCTGCTGACAGCTTCCCTCATTGCTATGTAAGTCGCCTCGAGTATATTGACATCATCTATGATATCCTGGCCGACTATGCCTATGCCCACGGACGAAGCTTTTTGATATATTTCAACAAATAACTCTTCCCGTTTTAACACAGAAAGCTTCTTAGAATCATTTATTCCTTTTATGCTGATTCCCATTGGCAAAACCACGGCTGGCGCGCCACCACCGGCCCTGCCCACGGCCCGCGCCCGGCTTCATCAATGCCGGCTATACTAGTGTGGCCTTCTGTGAAAAAACTGTAGTCGAACTCGAACAGGCCCACAAGCCGCTCCTTTTAGGGACTCATGACTTGCAAATCACGTAACTTCTATCACAAAATTACCTGAACAAAAAAGAAGGCGTTCATATGTTAACGGACTTTCCAAACCGCAAATTGATGTATTAAACCCCTTAAAAAAGAATTTAACACATGAACTCGCAAAGCCGTAAACATATGAACGCCTTTTATATCCGAAGGCTTGTTCTTATTTTGTCTCAAGTTCTTCGATACGCGCCGCTTTACCGGAAAGGTCGCGAAGGTAATAAAGTTTCGAACGCCTCACGCGCCCGCGTTTTACTATCTCTATCTTTTCGATCCTTGGTGAATGTATCGGGAATATCCTCTCGACGCCGATGCCGAAAGAGATCTTTCTTACCGTGAACATTTTACTTATGCCCGACCCCTTGCTGCGGATGACGGTCCCTTCAAATAGCTGGACGCGCTCGTTATCGCCTTCCACTACTTTAAAATGAACTTTCACCTGGTCGCCAGGGCGGAACGGTACGGTCTCGGCTTTTTTCTGCGTACTCTCGATTTCTGAGATAATTGACATTTTTTTACTCCCTTTTCTTGTGTTTTATTAGTTTTTGCAGCTTGTTTTCATTTAAGATCTGCTTGTCTTCCGCGCTGAGCTTGACTTTCTTAAGGAGCTCGGGGCGTTCTGGCTGCCGTTCGCTTTAGCGATTGAACCCTGCGCCATCTTTCTACATTTTCGTGGTGGCCCGAAAGTAATACCTCTGGCACACCCTCACCCCTGAACACGGCAGGCCTTGTGTAATTCGGGTAATCAAGCAATCCGTTGAAAAATGAATCGTTCTCAACCGAACCCGCTTCTTTGACTACGCCTGGGAGGTTCCTCGCTACTGCGTCTATAAGCACCATCGCTGGCAGTTCGCCGCCTGTAAGAACATAGTCGCCGATGGATATCTCTTCGTCCACCCAGCTCATGGCCCTCTCGTCAACACCCTCGTAGTGGCCGCACACAAGCACGATGCGTTTGTGTTTCGCCAGTTTCTTTACTAAGCCGGTATCGAGTGTTCTGCCCTGCGGAGAAAGGTATACAACCAAAGGTTTAACGGTGCACTCGCCGACAGCATTAGACCTAATTTTTATAGCCTTTAGGCTTTTGAGAGCAGCGTATAGAGGCTCCGGCTTCATTACCATGCCCGGGCCTCCGCCGAACGGGCGGCCGTTGACTACGTGGTGCCTGTCTTTTGTGAAAGAACGCGGGTTGACAAAATTTATTTCCAGGATTCCCTTATCACGCGCCTTTTGTAGAAGGCTCTCCGTCAAGGGCCCGGTGAACATCTCCGGAAATATCGTGATTATATCTATTTTCAGTGGAGCCCCTCTAGAAGGAGCCGTAGGCTCTTTAAATAACGCGACCTACCGCTCGCGTGTATCAATACTGTAATACTATTTTTCTTCTTTTTTTGCTTCGGCGTGCTCTTCAAATATCTCTTTGAGCCCGGCCGGCATCACGATATATATCTTTTTTGATTCGATATCGATCTTTGTAACGACCGATTTTAATGCCGGAAGAAGTATCTCGCCCGACTCGTTAAGGTCGGTCTTAATGACCCAGACGTCGTTTCCGCCGGTAGGCAGGACATCGACAAGGACACCAATCATGGTGCCATTTTCGTCCAAGATATTTGAACCGGCAATGTCGGAAACTTTCCAGGTCTTTGTATCCAATTTAATATTTAATATGGCGGCTTATTCAATGATCTCAACAGTCGCGCGTTTGTCCGTCTTGGCAGACGCGGAATTGACGATAGTGCGGATCGATTTGATTATGCGCCCTTCTTTTCCGATTATTTTGCCCCTGTCCGACTCGGAGACTTTGACTTCAAGCACGACCGATTTTTCTCCGGCGACCTCTTTAACTTCGACTTCGCCCGGATTGTCGACAAGAGCTTTAGCTATGAATACGACGAGGTCTTTCATTCCAAACCCTCCCGTCCTGTAAAAGCAAACGGAGCAATGTTATATTTGGATTACTTTGGAGTATTGGTGGTTTCGGTCTTGACCGGGTTAAGCTTCAAAAGAGTCATAACTGTCCTCGACGGCTGTGCACCCTCTTTCATCCAGTATTGAACCCTGTCCGCATTGACCTTCGTCTTTTCTGTTACCGCCATTGGATCATACTGTCCGAGTATTTCAATAGGCGCACCGTCTCTCTTTACCCTTTTATCGATAGCTACTATCCGGTAAAAAGGCCTTTTAGGTTTTCCCAGTCTTTGTAAACGCAAACGTACTGTCATAAGCTTTGTTCACCTCCGTTTTAGTAAAGTGTCATTATACTCGTAAAAACACCGGTTGTCAACACATATTATTTGATATTTTTCCGCCCGGCTGGATTAAAAAATACAAAACATGCTTATATTTCAACTGTTTTTCTTAGATTCTTCAACGCTTGGGCCGGGTCGGGCTCACCAAAGATCGATTGACCCGCTACTAAAGCATTAGCCCCGTTCTGAACGGCCTTAAGCCCTGTTTCCGGATTTATGCCGCCATCCACCTGCAGGTCGCAACGTAGTTTATTCTTGGTAATATAGTCCCTTACGATCCTTATCCTGGGTATCATCTCTTCCTTGAACTTCTGACCGGCAAAACCCGGCTCGACTGTCATTACAAGCACTAAATCAACGAGCGGCACAAAGTCCATAATCATAGCGATATCCGTTGAAGGCCGTATAGTTATTCCGGCTTTAGCGCCCATTTTTTTAATACCGGCAATAAGGGCTTTTTTATCGCATTTCACTTCGCAATGGAAATTGACCAGGTCTGCTCCGCTGTTTACAAAAACTTCGAAGAACTTCTCCGGTTCGGTGATCATGAGGTGCACATCGAAAAGAAGTTTCGATTTCGGCCTCAACGATTTTATTACCCCAGGGCCGATGGTTATGTTCGGCACAAAGTGGCCATCCATAACATCGATATGCAGCCAGTCTGCTCCGGCCTTTTCAATAAGTGCAATGTCTTTTGCCAGCTTTGAGAAGTCTGCCGACAATATTGACGGCGCGATAATGACTTTATCTTTCATTTATATTAAGCCCGAACTCTTACTATTTAATTTCCCGCTCTTCAACAAGTATGTCGTTGACAAATATCCTTACACGCGCGTTCCCTTTGGGGTTCACAGCCAGCTCAAGCTTTGAACCCGGGGCGCGCTGGCCTCTGAATATTTCCTTTTCGCCATTATCATCCTGCAATGTTAACCTCAGGTTGCGCTGCCCGCCGCCCTGCGGTATCTCGTAATAAAACATATTTGAAATTGTAGGGTTGCTGCCGCCTTCACCCGACACATAGATTACGGCCTGCTTGGATTCAGTTATGTCAGTATCCGGCGCGGGTTCCTGCCTGATTACCGTACCCACGGCAACACTCATGCTTTTTTCCTGCCGGACATCAAGCTTTATACCGCCGGCCTGAGCCCACCGGCTTGCTTCGTCAGCGTTCTTACCAGTCCAATCCGGCATAAGCGTCATTTCCGCGGAAGGCGGGCCCATGGAAATCACAAGATTCACCATGGTGTCACGCTCAACACTCTGTCCCGCCTGCGGGTCCTGTGATAGAACCTCGTCTTTTTTTCCGATAAGCGAGTATTTAGATGTCTCTTCGCCTATCGTGAGCCCTGCTGAGCGCAGAGTTATCTCGGCCGAGCGTGCCATCTGTCCTGCAAGGCTCGGCACATATATAACCTTGCCTCCCTGGCTTACGGTAACCCGGATTATCTTGCCTTCTCTAACAGCCATGCCGGCGGGAGGGCTCTGTCTCACGATGGTACCGGCGGGTATGGTCTCGTCGTTCTCTTCCCCTTCCTTTTTGAGGCCGAGGTTTAGAGTCGAAAGGGCCGTCACCGCGTCAGTAATGGATTTCCCCTTCAGGTCGGGTATCAATATTTCTTTTTTAGCGTGGATAAAAGCGGACATTGTCCAGTTAAATAAGATGAATGCAAATATGAACCCGACTACTGCGAGGATCATGAGCTTATGATTTCTTGTCATTTAATTTCTCTCTTGCTGTTTAACCCTTCTTTTTAAGCCAAGGCATCATGGCACGGAGTTTCGCGCCGACTATCTCTATCTTAGATTTCGCGAGCTCGCGGCGGCACTGGTTGAACATCGGGCGGCCAACCTGATTCTCCAAGAGCCAATCTTTTGCGAATTTGCCTGACACTATTTCGGCTAACACCTTTTTCATTTCTTTCCTTGTGTCATCCGTGATTATCCTTTTTCCTATCGCGTACTCGCCGTACTCGGCCGTATCGGAAATGGAATAGTTCATCCAGTGAATACCGTCTTCCCATATCATGTCGATTATGAGCTTGCACTCATGAAGGCACTCAAAATAGGCTATCTCCGGCTGATAGCCGGCTTCGACAAGTGTCTCAAAACCAGCACGGATAAGTTCTACGAGCCCGCCGCAAAGAACAACTTGTTCGCCGAAAAGGTCTGTTTCGGTTTCTTCAGAAAAAGTTGTCTCGATGACTCCACCTCTCGTTCCGCCTATGCCTTTTGCGTAGGCGAGGCCTATCTGGTGCGCGTTTCCGGTCGCATCCTGCTCGACAGCTATTAGGCACGGAACGCCTTTTCCCTCTTCATACTGGCGGCGGACGAGGTGCCCGGGGCCCTTGGGGGCTATCATCACGACGTTAACATCTTTCGGCGGGACTATCTGGCCGAAACGAATATTGAAGCCATGTGAGAAAGCGAGTGTCGCCCCCTTTTTAATATTAGGTTTTATCTCTGCCTGCCAAACTTTTGACTGAACTTCGTCAGCGACCAGTATCTGTATCCAGTCCGCGTCCTTGACTGCCTCGGCGGCGGTTACCGGCTTCCAGCCTGCTTCGACGGCTTTGTTATAGTTGTCTGAACCGTTCAGCTCAGCGACCGCTACGTTCAAGCCTGAATCCTTAAGATTGAGCGCCTGGGCATGGCCCTGGCTTCCGTAACCTATAATGGCGATCTTCTTTCCTTTGAGCAACCCTAAATCAGCATCTTTGTCGTAGTACATCTTGGCGCCTGTTTCGTTTGACATTTCTTCCTCCGTTTTTATTTTTTGCCTTTATTTTTTTACAGCTTGCCGGCCTTGTGTCCGCGGCCCATAGCTATTATGCCGGTACGGCACATCTCTTTTACGCCGAAAGGCCTCAGCATCAAAAGCAGCGCCTGTATCTTTTCTTCATCTCCCGTGATCTCAACTATCACTGAATCGCTTGATACGTCTACTATCTTCGCGCGGAATATGTCGACTATCTGCATTATCTCCGAGCGGTTTGTCTTGTCGGCTTTAACCTTTATGAGAGCCAGGTCGCGCTCGACATGCTGTGTCTCTTTAAAATCAGAGACCTTTATAACATCCACGAGCTTGTTTAGTTGTTTCTCTACCTGTTCAAGGATCTTGTCATCGCCGCGGACGATTATAGTCATGCTGGAAACGTCCGGGTCATCGGTCTCGCCTACCGCGAGCGAATCTATGTTGAAGCCTCTAGCCGCAAAAAGCGTCGATATCCTCGCGAGCACTCCGAACTTATTCTCAACCAGAGCCGAAATCGTATGCCTCATGAAACCTCCATATATCAAAAATCAGTAATCAAATATCAAAATTGATGTTAAAGACTTATAAGATAAATCCTTAAATTTTGCATTTTGATTTTTGAATTCATCTTTACGCCAGGCTTGTTATTATCTCATCAAGAGCTGCGCCGGCCGGCACCATAGGGAGCACATTCTCTTCCTGCTCCACCATGAACTCGAGTATGACCGGTCTATCGTTTATAGCCAGAGCTTTCTTTATAGCCGCCTTCACGTCTTTTTTGTTGGTTACACGGATACCTGCCGCGCCGTACGCATCCGCTATCTTTATAAAATCCGGTGAGTAGTCGTAACAGTTCCTGCTTCCCGGCTTGTTGCACTTGGGCGGGCACTCAGCGTGGCGAAGCAAGCATGTCCCAGAATACCTTTTTTCCCAGAACATCTCCTGCCACTGGCGCACCATGCCGAGGTAACCATTATTGAGTATGACTATCTTGATATTAATATCGTTGACAACCGCTGTCGCCATCTCCTGTATATTCATCTGGAACGAGCCGTCGCCGGAAATATCTATGACAGTCTTTCCAGGATTGGCGACCTTCGCGCCTATGGCCGCCGGCAGGCCAAAACCCATCGTTCCGAGGCCGCCTGAACTTATGAAGGTCCTTGGGCTCTTGGCCTTATAATATTGTGCCGACCACATCTGGTGCTGGCCGACCTCTGTAACTACTATTGCCTCGCCTTTAGTTATCTCTGATATAGCCTCGATAACGTATTGAGGCCTGAGCTTGCCATCATCCTTATAGAGCAGCGGGTTACTCTTTTTCCAGCCGTCTATTATCTTAAGCCACTTGGGATGGTTCGTCTTTTTAATCTGAGGGTTGAGCTCCTCGAGTATCGCCTTCGCGTCGCCAACAACGGGAATGTCCGCGCAGACGCTCTTGGATATTGAGGTAGGGTCAATATCTATATGTATGATCTTGGCCTTTGTAGCGAACGCCGCAAGCTTGCCCGTGCACCTGTCATCGAACCGTGATCCAACCGCAATGATAAGGTCAGCGTTCTGCATCGCATGGTTGGCCTGGTATAGCCCGTGCATGCCCAGCATACCCAAATAGAGCGGCGAGTCCGGTGGAAAAGCGCCGATAGCGAGCAGAGTGCCTGTGACCGGTATGCCGGCTTTTTCGGCAAGCTCTTTTACTTCTTTTACTGCATCTGAAGCGATAACTCCGCCGCCTATGTAAAGGACCGGCTGCGAGCTTTGATTGATAGCTTCTGCCGCACGCTTGATCTGCCCGGGGTGGCCTTTGTAATTTGGTTTATAGGAGCGTATATCCACTTTCTCAGGCCAGACAAATTCCGCCTGTGCCCGCTGGACGTCCGCGGGTATGTCTATAAGGACCGGGCCGGGCCTTCCAGTGGAAGCAATATAGAAAGCCTCCTTTATGACCTGGGCAAGTTCCTTAACGTCTTTTACAAGATAATTGTGCTTGGTGACCGGGCGAGTGATGCCGGTGATATCCGCTTCCTGGAACGCATCGTTACCGATTAAAGTAGTTGGAACCTGTCCCGTGAAGGCGACCATCGGTATTGAGTCCATGTAAGCTGTAGCAAGGCCCGTGACGAGGTTAGTCGCACCCGGGCCAGAAGTCGCCAGGCAAACACCAACTTTTCCCGTCGAACGCGAGTAACCGTCTGCCATGTGAGCTCCGCCCTGTTCGTGCCGAGGCAGTATGAGCCTGACCGGCGAGCCGTACAATGCGTTGAATATAGGTATCACCTGTCCGCCGGGATAACCGAATATAACGTCAACTTTTTCCTTTATTAATGATTCAACGAATATTTCCGCGCCTGTTTTTAACATTTTTCCATCCTTCAAATCCAAAACCAATTATCTATTTAGGATTTAGTACTTTGGGATTTTTCCAGTTGAGAACCGTTATTTAAGTATCGCTCCAGTGCTGGCGGAGCTTACGAGTTTCGCGTAGCGGCTCAGATAACCGAACTTGAACTTGCTAGGCGGCGGCGTCCACTTGGCTAGACGCACGTTGATGTCTGTGTCCGTAAGGCGTACATTGAGCTGGCGCTTAGGTATGTCTATCATGATCACGTCGCCGTCGCGAATAGCAGCCAGAGGGCCGCCTTCCGCGGCCTCTGGAGAAACGTGGCCGATACAGGGCCCACGCGTGCCTCCAGAAAATCTACCGTCTGTAAGCAGGGCTACTGAATCCAGCATGCCCATACCCTCAAGCGCGCTTGTGGGTCCCAGCATCTCCCTCATCCCCGGCCCGCCCTTGGGGCCCTCGTAACGTATGACTATGACTTCGCCTTTTTTTATCTTCTTGCCTAGTATAGCCGCCATCGCGGTTTCTTCTGAATCGAACACCCTCGCCGGGCCCTGGAAGACTTTCATTTTCTCCGCCACTGCCGCCTGTTTAACTACTCCGCCGTCAGGCGCCAGGTTGCCTTTAAGTATCGCTATACCGCCTTCCTTGTGGTATGGCTTGTGCGCCCTTATTACGTCTTTGTCCAGTATCGAAGATTCCTTTGCTATCTCCAATATGTTCTTACCGCTGACGGTAAGGTTGGACACGAGCTTCTGCTTTATCGCTGAAAGCACGGCAGGTATACCGCCGGCATTCTCAAGATCTTCCATATAGTGGTCGCCCGCCGGTTCAAGAGAAGTAATGTGCGGAACTATTCTCGATATTTCGTCAAAGAGGTCGAGAGGAAGTTTTATGCCGGCCTCGTTGGCAATAGCAGGCAGGTGAAGCACTGTGTTTGTAGAACCTCCGAGCGCCATATCCGCGACTATCGCGTTCCTGAATGCGTTGGGTGTCAGTATGCGCCTTGCTGATATGCCCTGTTTGACAAGTTCGACGACCCGTATGCCGGATTCGTAAGCGATACGCCGCTTCTTAGCCGAAACAGCGAGCGACGTGCCGCAGCCCGGCATAGACATTCCCATCGTTTCGGAAAGGCAGGCCATGGTATTTGCCGTGTAGAGCCCCTGGCAGGAGCCGGCGCCGGGACAGGCTGACATTTCAAGGTTAGTAAGCTCTTCTTCATTAATTTTACCTGCGTGGAACTGGCCTACAGCCTCAAAAGTATCGCGTACGAACGAGCGTCGCTTGTGGTTGTAAAAGCCCGTCATCATTGGGCCGGCTGTGACAACGATCGCGGGGATATTGAGCCTTGCAACACCCATAAGCATCCCCGGGGTTATCTTATCGCAGTTTGTTATCAGTATGAGCCCGTCGAGGCTGTGAGCCCTGACGACCGTTTCTATCATGTCGGCGATGAGTTCTCTCGAAGGAAGCGAAAAATGCATGCCGGAGTGCCCCATTGCAATGCCGTCGCATATAGCGGGTACTCCAAAAATGAACGGCACACCGCCGCCTGCGGCTATCCCGCGCTCGGAGAAACGTTCGAGGTCACGCATGCCTATGTGCCCGGGCACAAGGTCGGTAAACGACGATGCAATACCTATAAAAGGCTTGTTCATATCCTTGCTGGAAATACCAGTCGCATAAACCAGGCAGCGGTTCGGGGCCCTGACAGCACCTTTCTTGATCTCGTTACTGCGCATAATGTTCCCCCGGAACAATTACAAATTTCAGATATCTAGATTACAAATTAATATCAAAAAAGTAATCTGTAATGTGTAATTTGGTAATATGTAATTACTTCTTTAGCAACTTGTATTCAACAGCATCCGCCAAAGCCTGCCAGGATGCATCAATGATATTTTCCGAGACACCTATGGTGCCCCATACCGCTTTAGAATCCCGCGTTTCTATCAGCACGCGGACCTTGGCCGCGGTGCTTGCTCCGCCGTTTATCACCCTCACTTTGAAATCCGTGAGAGACATCTCGTTTATCTTGGGATAGGATTTCTCCAACGCCTTGCGCAGGCAGCTGTCTATAGCGTTGACCGGCCCGTCGCCTTCGGCAACGGTATGGACCTCTTTTCCCTTGACCATTAGTTTGACTGTGGCCTCCGAGACAAGCTGTCCCTTTTCGTCTTTCTCAACACTTACGCGCAGGCCCTTTAAGTCAAAAAAGGGTTTATACTGCCCGAGAGCTTTCTTTGTAAGGAGGAAGAAAGAACCGTCCGCGTCCTCGAACTGAAAGCCGGCTTCTTCATACTTTTTGACAAGGTTTATGATTTTCTTGGCGCCGTCCGGGTCTTTGTCGATATCCAGCGAAAGCTCTTTCGCTTTGTGCGACATGTTGCTTTTTCCGGAAAGCTCGCTTATAAGTATCTTGCGTTCGTTGCCGACAAGTTTGGGGTCGATGTGTTCATATGTAAGAGCTTCCTGGCAATCGCCGAACACATGTATCCCCGCCTTATGCGCGAAAGCGTTCGACCCAACGTAAGGCTGGCGCTCATCTGGTATTATGTTTGCGATCTCGTCAACATAGCGTGAAAGTTCAGTCAATTCATTGAGACTCTTGAAACCTTCGAAGGCTAGGCCCATCTTTATCTGCAGAGCCGGTATTATGGAGCAAAGGTTCGCGTTGCCGCAGCGTTCACCAAGGCCGTTTATCGTTCCCTGTACCATCACACAGCCCTCAGTGACCGCGACAATGGAGTTCGCGACCGCGCAGCCTGAGTCATTATGCGTGTGTATTCCTATCTTTGCATCCGGCATCTCCCGCACAACAACGTTGACTATCTCCGAGATATCTGCCGGCAGCATACCGCCGTTAGTTTCACAGAGGGTTATATATGAAGCTCCGCCCTTTGCCGCCGCTGAAAGGGTTTTTAAAGCGTACTCGCGGTTAGATTTGAATCCGTCAAAGAAATGTTCGGCGTCGTAGATCACTTCGAGGCCGCGGGACTTGAGGAACGCAACGCTATCCTCGATCATGTTCAGGTTTTCCTGCTCGGTGGTCCTGAGCGCTTCCTTTACGTGAAGATCCCAGGATTTGCCGAATATGCAAACTGCCTTTGTCTTGGAGCGTACGAGCGCAAGAAGGTTCGGGTCGCTGTGCGCTTTGTTGCCTTTATAGCGGGTCGAGCTGAACGCGGTTATCTTCGAGTTCTTGAATTTAATTTTCGCAGCTTCCTTAAAGAAGAGTTCGTCTTTCGGGTTCGAACCCGGCCACCCGGCCTCAATATAATGCATACCGAACCCGTCGAGAGCCTTGGCTATCTTGAGTTTATCTTCAACGGAAAAAGAGACGCCCGCGCCCTGCGTGCCGTCCCTAAGCGTTGTATCGAATAAAACTATTTTGTTCATATTATTACCCTTGTTTCTTGCCCAAACCAAAACCCTTGTGCAGGCATTCAACTGCCTTCGAGACGTCCGATTCTTTCACCACGCAGGAAACTTTTATTTCACTGGTAGAGATCATCTCTATGTTTATCTTGTTCTTGGCCATGATGTTGAACATCTTCGCAGCCACTCCAGCGTGGCTGCGCATTCCGACGCCTACTATAGACACCTTGGCAATTTTATCATCGTATATAACGGCTTTGGCCTTGAGCACCTTTTTTACTTTTCCGAGTATTACCATCGCTTTTTTGAGGTCCGAACTACTGACCGTAAAAGAGATATCGTTGAATTTTTCGGTCGCCGCGGACTGGATGATCATATCCACGTTGATACCGCCCTTTGCCAGGCCGCCGAATATCTTAGCGGCTATACCGGGATGGTCCGGAACGTCGAGGACCGACAGTTTCGCCTGGTTCTTATCGAAAGTTACGCTGGTGACAACTACGTCTTCCATCTTCTTCCTCCATTCCTGTATTTTGTCTTCGCTTGTAATGAGCGTGCCCGGGTTATCCGAGAATGTCGAACGCACGATTATGTCAACTCCGAATTTTTTGCCTACCTCTATGCTTCTGCCCTGCATGACCTGGGCCCCCGAGCCCGCCATCTCTAGCATCTCATCATAAGAAATGTAATCTATCTTGCGGGCGTCTTTTATGAGCCTTGGGTCTGTAGTATAGACACCCTCTACATCGGTGTATATCTCGCAGGCGTCGGCCTTGAGCGCCGCCGCAAGCGCGACGGCTGTGAGGTCCGAACCGCCGCGGCCGAGAGTCGTTATATCCGAGTTCGGGTTTATACCCTGGAAACCGGCTACGATCACTATGCGTTCGTTAGATAGCTCGCTGTGGACTTTAGTCGGGACTATTTTTGTTATCCTTGCTTTTGTGTAAGTTGTATCCGCGAATATACCCGCCTGAGGGCCTGTTAAAGAAATAGCGTCTTCACCTAGCGACTTTATCGCCATGGAAAGGAGCGCGATGGAAACCTGTTCGCCTGTGGCGAGCAGCATGTCCATCTCGCGCTCATCCGGGCAGTCGGTAACACCCTCGGCTAAAGCTATAAGATCGTCGGTCATGTCCCCTGGAGCTGAAACTACAACAACAACTTTGTTGTCCTGTTTCCTCTTTTCAATTACTCTTCCGGCAACACGCTTAATCTTTTCAGCGTCAGCTACTGAAGAGCCCCCGAATTTCATGACCACAAGCGACATAATTTTTCCCTCTAAGCTAATTAAAGATTTTAAGATTACAAATTGAAAATTGAAGGCCTTAAATCTTTAATTTTCAATCTTCTAATCTTAAATACGTTTTATAATTTCTTGCACTTTCAACAGTGCTTCCTGCAGCTCCACATAATTTTTGACAACGGGGAACTGCGGAAAATCGTTGATCACGTTCTGCGGGGGTTTAAAAAGTATACCCGCATGCGCTTCCGAAAGCATTGTCGTATCGTTATATGAGTCTCCTACAGCTACTACCTGATACTTAAGGTTCTTAAAAGCTTTAACTGATTCGCGTTTCGCGTCTTTTTGCCTTAAGTGATAGCCAGTGACCATTCCGTTATCGTCAACCTCTAAACGATGACACAAAAGCATCGGATAACCAAGCTGCCGCATCAAAGGCAAAGCGAATTCATCAAAGGTATCGGACAAGATAGCTACCTGAAAACGCTCTCTTAGCCAATTGAGAAAATCAAGCGCCCCATTGATTGGACTTAACCCGCCTATTACGGCTTGTATATCTTTCAAGCTCAGATTTTCTTCTTTCAATATCCTTAAGCGCTGCCTCATAAGGACATCATAATCGGGAATATCCCTTGTTGTTGCCCGCAAGGAAGCGATCTTTGTTTTTTCCGAAACAGCTATCCATATTTCAGGGACTAAAACACCTTCAAGGTCTAAACAAGCGATTTGCATATTTTCCTTTAAAGTAATCAGCCTTCAGCCGTCAGATATCAGCAAAAAGCAAAAGTTAGAATATTCATGTCGTTACAGTCAGCCGAAAGCTGATGGCTGACTGCCGAGAGCTATTCATCTTTCATCGCGCAGAACTGGCCGCACATCGTGCAGACATCTTCTTCACGAGGCGGAAGCTTTTTCCTCTCGGCCGCGAACTTGTCAGGGTCGAGCGACAGCTCTTCCTGCTTTTCCCAGTTGCGAGCCTTGCGCCACTTTGACATCTCGAAATCCCTGGCTCTAGCGCCGGGAACATTCTTTACTATATCGGCCGCGTGCAGCCGCTATGCGGCTTGCCATTATACCATCATATACATCTTTCGTGTCGGGAAGGCGTATGTGCTCAGCCGCGGTAACGTAACAAAGGAAATCAACGCCTGCCGAAGCGGCTATCGCTCCGCCAATAGCTGAAGTTATGTGGTCGTAACCCGCGGCGATATCAGTTACAAGCGGCCCAAGCAAATAGAGCGGCGCGCCGTGCCCCAATCTCTTGGCAAGCTGAACGTGCCCGGCTATCTCGTCAAGCGGCATGTGGCCCGGCCCTTCTATTATCACCTGAACTCCGGCCTTGCGGGCACGAAGCACAAGGTCTCCGAGCACCGATAGCTCGGCTATTCTGGGCCGCGTCGTTCGCGTCATGTATGCAGCCCGGCCGAAACCCATCGCCGAGGCTTAATGTAACGTCGTGCTTTTTTGCTATATCCAGAAGCCTATCGTAATCTTCAAAAAGAGGGTTCTCTTTGCCGTTGGCCTTTATCCACTTTACCAGGAACGAACCGCCTCGGCTTACAACACCAACGTGCCGGTTCTGGCGGTCGAGTATTTTTACTGTCTCCCTGTTTATCCCACAGTGGACGGTCATAAAATCCACGCCTTCTTCAGCCTGCTGCTCGATAACGTCGAACAGGCGGCCCGCTTCCATCTGGGTTATACGTTTGCCCGAGGCCACCGT
This sequence comes from Endomicrobiales bacterium, assembly GCA_963794945.1. Lineage (GTDB taxonomy): Bacteria > Elusimicrobiota > Endomicrobiia > Endomicrobiales > CAWCFT01 > CAWCFT01. The sequence goes on along the minus strand of CAWCFT010000007.1, from coordinate 29,489 downwards.
GTCGCAGGCGCATTGGTATATTGGGACCGTGCCCACGCAGACAGGAGACTCTTTGAGCACCATCGCGCGTATCGCGGTAAGGTTACCGCCTGTTGAAAGGTCCATTATGGCATCGGCACCCGCCAGCACGCAGGCCTTGACCTTATCGCGTTCTTCTTCGATCGAAAAATGGTCCGGCGAAGTGCCTATATTAGCGTTGACCTTCGTTCGGAGACCATGTCCTACGCCTACCGGGCTTTTGAGCTTACGGTTCTTGTTGGCCGGTATAACCACTGTTCCTTTAGCTATCTCGGCCGAAAGGTATTCCGGGCTCAAACCTTCATCGTTCGCCACAGTTATTATATGGTCTGTAACCTGTTTGTTCTCACAAAATTCTATAAGTGTCATTATTCTTTCGCTCCGGAAGGGTTTTCCATCGCATATATCTCTATTACTCTTGCCTTGAACCGCTTCGTCTCATCGCTAACCGACTGAGCCTTTAATACGGCATCGGAAACCGCTATGCCGTCCGCGCCCGAACGCATTATCTCAGCCGTATTATCAAAATTTATATCTCCGCACGCAATAACTGGCGCCTTTACCCTTTTCTTGATAAGCCGGATTATGTCCACTCCGGGCGCGTCTTTCTGATGAGAGAAAAGCGGCCCTATCATTACGTAACTCGCACCCAATTCCGAAGCTGATACAGCCTGGCCCAGGGAAGATGCGGTAGAACCTATAAGCTTTCTGGGTCCAATGATCTGCCTCGCAAGATCGAAACTTACGTCATCTGGGCCCAGATGCACACCGTCGGCGTCAATGCCAACCGCTATGTCAGGCCTGCCTTCAACAAAAAAAAGGACCTTGTGCCTGCGGGTTATCTCTCTTATCTTTAACCCTGTCTCAATCGTTTGCCTTGGGTTCTGCATCTCCCCGGTTAAAAGGATAGCATCCGCTCCGCCGAGACAGCACTGCTCTGCCTGCTCTTCCAGGCTCAAGCCGTGTTTAGCGCTTAAGATACAATAAAACTTAATTTTTAACAAGAAATTCCCTCTCTAAAATATACGTCCTGAAACGGAGTTTTTTAAACACTGGCGCCGCAGCTGGTGAAACCAGTTTCCCGTACTCTTCAAGCACCCTAAGGGATTCTTCTACCCTCCGGAAATTAGCGCTCAGGAGGGCTTTCAGCCCTTTTCTCTTTTTTGCTTCTTTTATTGTTCTTCCCTCATCAGAAAATGAGTCTCTCTGGCTGAGGAGTTCCGGGTAAATTCTTCGTGTTATCTTGTCCAGCGAATGCCTCATCGAACGCGGCTCTTTGAATGCGTTGTTGCTGCCTGTAACGAACCGCGCGGTATCTTCAATGACCCTCAACCCTTCTCTCGCCCGGTTGAGGTTCGCGTCTATGACTCTTAAAAAGACCTTTCTTTTATTTTGAACTGGCATTTAACACTTCGCGTAGCGGCTGACTATGAGCCTTATGAGCTCAGTAGTTGACTGGCCTTTGACCAGCGGAACCCTCACGACTTTTTTTACGTGTTCCCTGCCTACAATTTCGCTTATCTTGTAATCGCCGCCCTTAACCAATATATCGGGCTTAAGTTCCGCGACGAGTTTCGCAGGCGTCTGCTCACCGAAAACCGTCACAAAATCCACGCTCTCCAGAGCCGCTATAACATAGGCACGCCTGCTCTGCGGCACGAGCGGCCTCTTGGGGCCTTTCAGGCCCTTCAGTGAAGCATCTGAGTTGATTGCGACTATAAGTATGTCGCCCTGCGCCTTAGCTTTCTCAAAAAGTGTTATATGCCCCGCGTGAATGAGGTCAAAGCAGCCGTTGGTAAAGACCACCTTCTTGCCTTTTCTCTTAAGGCCAGCTATAACGCCAGCCAGAACATTGCGGCCGATTATCTTATCAACTGCTTTACTTTTTCCCAAACATGGCCCCCTCTATAAGCGAGCAGATCACATGTATGGCGAGGCCGTGGCACTCCTGTATCCGCGCTGTGACCGATGACGGAGCGCAAAAGCATATATCGGTTATTTCTTTGATCTTGCTTTCTTTATTTCCGGTGAACCCTATCGTTACAGCGTTTTGCTTTTTTGCCTGTTCCAGAGCCTTTATAACGTTAGGCGACCCACCGCTGGTCGTAATGCCTATTACTACATCGCCCTGATTCGCGTGAGCTTCTACCTGCCTTGAAAATATGTTCTCAAAGCCAAAGTCGTTGCCCGCCGCTGTTATGAGCGAGGTATCCGTGGTCAGCGCAATAGCCGGAAGCGCCCGCCTGTTGACTTCAAACCTACAGAACGAGCTCAGCTGCAAAGTGCTGAGCATCAGCCGCCGAGCCACCATTCCCGAATATCAAAACCTTCTTTTTTCCGCCATAAGCCTGTATTATAGCTCCAGCAATCTTTTCTAAAACCTCTAGCTGCTGAGGCTCAAGAAGTTTTTTCTTGGTATCGATGCTTTCCCGGATAAGCTGTTCTATTTTTTCTCTCATATTCCCGTTCCTCTGATACCTTGCCCTTTTCTTTTTGACTTTATCCGCCAAGCGAGGCTGAATTTTGAAAAAGTGTTTTGAGCCCATTTGGCTTCCCGGAGGGCTCAAAGCCAAGGGAGGCTGCGACGCCTCCTGTCTTTTTCAAAATTGCTGCCGAGCTATCTATCATTCTCCGCCAAATATGTACTTCGGCAGGAAGTCAGTGCAAACATCGCCCCTGTGGAAATACTCGTTATCCATTATCTTTTTATGCAACGGTATAGTTGTCTTTATGCCGTCTATCTTGACTTCTTTTAATACTCTCTGCATACGTGTAATGGCTTCCGCCCGGTCATGGCCCAATACTATGATCTTCGCGATCAGGCTGTCGTAATATGAGGGTATGGTGTAACCCGAATAAATATGCGTGTCTACCCTGACTCCTGGCCCTCCGGTAGAGATGAACTGCAATATCTTACCGGGCGACGGTATAAAATCCTTGTCCGGGTCTTCAGCATTGAGCCTGCACTCTATTGCATGGCCAAGTATCTCGATGTCGTCTGAATCGAACGACAGCTTTTCTCCAGCCGCAAGCTTTATCTGTTCCTTTACAAGGTCGAGGCCCGTTATCATTTCTGTCACCGGATGCTCAACCTGTATCCTCGTATTCATTTCCATAAAATAGAAATGTTTGTTCTTGTCAACCAGAAATTCCACCGTGCCTACAGTGACATAGTTGACAGCCTGAGCCGCGTGCTTCGCAGCTTTGCCCATTTTGCGCCTCAAAGACGCATCTATGAACGGCGAAGGGCTTTCTTCGAGCAGTTTCTGGTGGCGTCGTTGTATCGAACAGTCGCGCTCGGGAAGGAATACGACTTTTCCTTTGGAGTCTCCAAGTATCTGGAACTCTATATGGCGCGGCTCTTCTATATATTTTTCCATGTAAACATCATCATTACCGAACGCCGCTTTCGCTTCGTTCTTAGCCATTATTATAGCGTTCTTAAGTGTTTCTTCCGTGACAACGACCCTCATGCCTTTTCCGCCGCCGCCGGCTGTTGCTTTAACGATGACGGGGTACCCGATCTTTTTGGCGAGCTTAAATATTTCGGGGTCGTCAACGTTGATCGAACCTTCGGAACCTGGCACAACAGGCACACCTGCCTTCTGCATCAGCTGCCTGGCCTTTATTTTATCTCCCATTTTTTCAATCGATTCTTTGCTCGGGCCAATGAACTTTATTCCGCAAGATTCGCAGACTTCGGCGAAATATGTGTTTTCAGCCAGGAAACCGTAGCCAGGATGTATCGCGTCCGCGCCGGAAATCTCGGCCGCCGATATGATGCTCGGGATATTTAGATAGCTTTCGGCCGCAGAATTCGGGCCTATGCAGATCGACTCATCAGCTAATTTCACATGCAGGCAGTCTCTGTCTATCTCGGAGTGCACGGCAACTGTTTTTATCCCCAGCTCTCTTGCCGCGCGGATCACCCTGCAGGCTATCTCTCCGCGGTTTGCTATTAGGATCTTTTTAAACATCTGGCCTCTCCTGTTGCTTTAGTGTGCTGCAGCGTGAATTTATTGTTTCTCTTCTTCACCGGCTTCGGTGTCTATAAGAAAAAGTTCCTGCCCGTACTCGACCGACTGGCCGTTCTTGATAGAGATCTTGGCTATCTTGCCCTTTATGTTTGAAGTAACATCCTTTATTATTTTCATAGTCTCTATTATGCCTATCTTCTGGCCCGGGACGATGTGATTACCCTCTATAACGAAAGGAGGATGGTCGCCCGACTCGGAATGGAAGAAAGTACCCACCATCGGCGATTTGAACGGAATGAGCTTTACTTCCGCGGGCGCCTGAGGCCCTGCAGCCGCTACTTTTTCTATTGGCTCGGGAATGTGCGTCACGTCGTCTTTTTTGATGAACATCTTGTTCTCGCCAGATTCAAAGCGCAGCTCTTCTATGTCCGTGTTCTTAAGTGACGTCAAAAATACTTTCAGTTCTTCCGCGTTCATAGTTTTACCTCATATTAGCTGTCAGATTTCAGCTGCCAGATTTCAGTTAACAGCAATAACATAAATATTTTGTTGCCTTTGCTGACGGCTGATATCTGAAAGCTGATAGCTTTAAAATTATTCAGTAACTCGTTCTAAATACTCTCCGGTGCGGGTGTCAACTTTAATCTTGTCGCCTTCTTTTACAAAAAGAGGCACGGATATTTCTGCTCCGGTCTCAAGAGTCGCTGGTTTTACCATGTTAGAAACTGAATCGCCTTTTATACCGGGAACCGTGTGAGTTACCCTGAGCTCCACCGACATGGGAAGCTCTATGCTAATGAATTCACCGTCAAGGTAGATGGCATCGACTTCAAGGTTCTCAGTGAGGAACATAGTATTATTGCCGAGGTCTTCTTTCTGAAAATGTATCTGTTCGTAAGTCTCCATATCCATAAAGTGGTAATCGTTGCCGGCCGCATATAGGAACTGTTTCTTGTGTTTTTCTAGGCTTACTTCCTGGAAACGCTCGCCGGATTTGAAAGTGCGCTCGATGATGCTTCCTTTCCTGAGATGCCTCATCTTCGTGCGCATCATCGCGCCACCCTTGCCGGGCTTGTGGTTCTGGAACCATATTATCTGGTAAGGTTCTCCGTCTACTAAAAGCGTGAGTCCGTTCTTGAAATCCGATGTGAATATCATACAGTGATTACCTCTCGTCCTTTCTTTGTAACAACAACCGTATCTTCTATCCTTACGCCGAAATCGCCTTCGATGTATATGCCCGGTTCGATGGTTATCACCATGCCGGCTTTTAGTACGGTCTTGTCCAGGGAAGAAAGCCTGGGCGCCTCGTGGATCTCCATACCTACCCCGTGGCCGGTGGTATGTATGAATTTATCTCCGAAACCCGCTTTCTTTATTATTTCCCTTGCTTCTTTGTCAATGCTTGCCGCGCTCGCGCCGGCCTTAACCCTGGCCATGGCGTGTTTGTGAGCCCGCCCAACTACAGCATAAACTCTTTTCTGCAAGCCATTAGTTTTACCTAAAAAAAAGGTTCTTGTCAAGTCGGAACAGTAGCCTTTATGTATACAACCTATATCCATAAGAACAACATCATTTAGCTTGATTTTCCTTGAAGAACTTACATGGTGCGGGTTCGCACTATTAGGCCCGGAAGCGATAATCAGCGGGAACGCGGGGCGCGCATTGTGTTTTATGAAAAACTCCTCAATTTTAAAGGCAATTTGTTCTTCTGTCACTCCGGGTTTTACATGACTCTTAATGTAATCGATCGCTGAAACAGCTATCTTGCATGACTTTCTTATGGCATCAAGTTCTAAATTGTCTTTTACAATCCTATGTTCAGCAAGCACATCTCCTTCATCTTTCAATCTAATTTTCATATTAAGCTTATTGAAAAATTTGTAACTTATTATTGTCCCGTTCACACCTAGTTTCTTTATGCCTTTATCGCGGAGATAGCCGGCAAGGCTATCCAAAAGGCTATCACTGGCGAGTATCTCTACACCCGGCAATAGTTCTTTCAGCTGTCCCGAAAGCATTCGAGGCGCAAAAATTGCCGGGCCACACTTTGTCACAAGGAGCCAAAAACCCTCGAGCTCAATCCCGGTCAAATAGAATATTTCGATTTTCCCCGTAAATAGATGAGCCGGGCTTCTAAGTCTAGATATCACTTTCACTATTCGAGATGGCATAATATCCTTTGGAAGGTAAGAGGCGCTAGATCAACTCTGCCGCAACGCGCAGCCCGAGCAAATAGCTGTTCTTGCCAAACCCGGCTATCTGTCCGGCAGCTACGGGAGCGATAAGCGATTTGTGGCGGAACTCCTCACGGCTGTAAATATTAGATATGTGCACCTCAACGACCGGCAGGCCGCACGCGGCGACAGCGTCGCGAATAGCTACGGAAGTATGTGTATAGGCGGCAGGGTTCATAACTATCGCTGAAAATTCATCTCCAGACGCGCCAATTTTATCCACTATTTGGCCTTCATGGTTAGACTGGAAAAATTCAAGCGCTAGATCAAGCTCTTTTGCCAGCTTTTCCATGCTCTTGTATATACTTTTGAGTGTCACCTTACCGTAAACGTCCGGTTCACGTTCACCGAGAAGGTTGAGGTTGGGGCCATTGATGACAAGGATCTTCTTCATTTTAGCGCCTCTTTTATGAGTTTTTCCGATATGTCCGTCTTTACGGTGACTCTTCCGATATCCAGCGGGAGCACAAGCCTTAGCTTCCCATTCCTGACCTTTTTATCGCGCATCATGACTTTGAGAATATTGTTCACTGCGAACTTTTCTTTAAATGACAAGCCCAACCCCGCCGCGGAGAGAAGTCTCTGGATGCGCTGGAACTGGCCGTTCTTCAACAACCCCAGTTTTACAGACAGTCTCGAAGCCGTATTCATACCCGCAGCTATCGCTTCCCCGTGAAGTATGCCCCTGTAGCCCGAAAGTGTTTCAGCCGCGTGGCCGAACGTGTGTCCAAAGTTAAGTATCTCCCGCAGGCCCTTTTCTTCAAACTCGTCCTTTTCAACCACGCGCGCCTTTATTTGGCACGAGCGGAATATTATATGCGCCAAAATTTTATCATCTAGCCTCGCAATGTTTTTTTCCAGGTAGTTGAAAAAAGTAGCGTCCTTTATAACGCCGTATTTGACCACTTCCGCGAGGCCGTTCGAGATGTGCCTTTTTGGCAGTGTCTTCAGGGTAGAAATATCTATCCAGACGACTTTGGGCTGGTAAAAAGCGCCCACAAGGTTCTTTCCTTCTTTTAAGTCGAAGCCAGTTTTCCCGCCGACAGACGAGTCCACCATCGCCAAAAGTGTGGTGGGCACCTGCACAAGAGGAACGCCCCTTAAATAGGTAGCAGCGGCGAAACCGGCCAGGTCACCCACAATTCCTCCGCCCAGCGCTATAATCACAGACTTTCTGTCAAGGGCGGCTTTAACCGCGGCGCTGTATATCGACTGTATTGTCTTTATGTTCTTATTTTGTTCACCAGGCCCAATAGCCAGCGATCCCGCATTAAAACCCGAGCTCTCAAGGCTTTTTAAAACTGCCCCCAGATAAATAGCGCCCACGTTACGATCCGTAACCACAAGCGCTTTCTTTGAAAAACCCATTTTTTCAAGGCAAAGCCCGATATTCTCAAGCTTCGCTCCAACAAAAACCGGGTAAGTCCTTTTACCAAGGTTTACATTCAGTTTTAGCATGGTTTTATTATACATAAATACACGGCAAATGGCAAAATAAGATCGTGCAATATTCAGCCATATGTAAACAAAACTTGATAAGTCTACCATTTTTTGCTAAATTCTTGAATATGAAACTGTGCAAGTTCACAAAAATAACTGACGAAGAAAAGAATAAGTCCATTACCAATAAGAAAAACAGTAATAACTCGCACGAGTTCACGGCAACGCCTTACGCTGAGCGGGTCGTTTTTGTTCCTCACTGCATGAGGAACATCCAAAAGTGCGAAGCAAAAGAGATGGGAAGCTACTACATCTGCGCTGAATGCGGCGCCTGCAAGATAGGTAGCATCAGCAAAAAGTCAAAAGAACTCGGATACAAGGCCATCTACATACTTAAAGGCGGAAAGGCAGTAAAAAAACTCACGGAAGAGCTTAAACCTAAAGCCGTGCTCGGAATCGCGTGTTATTTTGAAGGCGTAATGGGGATGGAAGAAAGTGAAAAACACGGGCTCGTGGCCCAGTTCACGCCACTCACAAAGGATGGATGTGTAGATACTGACGTAGATTTGAAAGAAGTCTTTAAAAAACTCGAACAAAGATCTTAGATCGACCCTACCTGAACTAAAAGAATTCGTTGAAAATCTAAAATACAATCAATCTATCATACCGGTTTGACTAAATATTTTCATTGTTTGTGCTACTTCCTTCATGATCAAATTCGCGACTTGTTCAAGCGAAAGATTTGTCGTGTCAATCGCAAGGCTCGAAGCGTTTGTAATATTGTTCACGGGACTCTAATAGTTCCTTTATCTTTGAAAGCGGGTCTTTTACAGCCAGAAGCGGCCTGGTGCTCCCTTTTGTTCTTTGAAGTATTTTTTCCGGACTCGCGGTAAGACAAACCACCCTGCCGTTCTTTTCCAATTCATCCATATTCTCTGCTTTCAGCACAATCCCGCCGCCGCATGATATAACAGCCTTATCCAGCACAGCAAGCAGTTTCACTGCCCTTGTTTCAAGTTCCCTGAAATAGGGCTCTCCTTTTTTAGCGAAGATCTCCGATATTTTTATCCCCGTTTCTTCTTCAATGATCGCATCGATATCAAAGAACTGCCAGCCCAGTTTTTGCGCCACCAGTTTTCCTACTGCTGATTTTCCGGTCCCCATAAAACCCGTGATCGCAAGGTTCATTTCAGAATTCCTTGACCTGTTTAAGGTACATACCAAAATTATTCTTGATTTCCTTCATCGAGTCGCCGCCGAATTTTTCCTTAATCGCTGAAGAGAGCTCGAATGACACCGCCGCCTCTCCGATGACCCCTGCCGCTGGTACTGCGCAAACGTCGCTTCTTACGGCCTCCGCGGCTTCTTTCTCTTTCGTTATGATATTAACGGATGAGAGGGGTTTTTTTAACGATGGTATCGGCTTCATTACACAGTTTACAACTATATCTTCACCGTTAGATATCCCGCCTTCGATGCCTCCGGCGTTGTTAGTTTTTCGGAAAAAACCTGTTTTCTTCGAGCAAAGTATCTCGTCATGAACTTCCGAGCCGTTCCTTGAAGCGAACCCGAAACCCAGGCCGAACTCTATGCCTTTAATTGCCTGTATCGACATTAGAGACATCGAAAGTTTGGCATCGAGTTTTTGGTCCCACTGGACGTGACTGCCCAGGCCTGGAAAAAGCCCGGCCGCGACAACTGTGAAAATACCACCTACCGTATCGCCTTTGTTTTCTGCGGCAGATATCGAGTCCATCATCGATTTTTCTGCTTTTTGGTCCGGTGTGCGCACAGGCGATTTCTCTGAAAGAGAAATTATATCTTCCTCGCCAAGCCCGCTCAGGTCAGCTTTTACTCCCGCTATCTCCTTAGTGAAAGAATATATTTTTATGCCGAACTCGCTTAGGAACCTTCTGCATACGGCCCCGCAGGCAACACGTGCCGCTGTCTCCCTGGCTGAAGCACGTTCCAAAATATCTCTCAAGTCTTTCCTGTCGTATTTTATCGCAGCGGCAAGATCGGCATGCCCGGGGCGCGGCCTTGTCTGGGTGGTATTCTCTCCTAAGTCTATCTCTTCAGCCGACATTATCCTTTCCCAGTTCTTCCAGTCATAGTTCTTTATTGCCATACATATCGGCGAGCCTATCGTTTCGCCGAGCCTTATGCCTGATATAAACTCTACAGCGTCTTTTTCAATCTTCATTCTTGCGCCGCGTCCAAAACCCTGCTGGCGGCGTGCAAGGTCATCATTAATATCCGGCGCCTTGATCTTTAAGCCCGCCGGCACTCCCTCAAGTATTACGATCAATTCTTTCCCGTGCGACTCGCCTGCGGTGACAAAACGGAACATTTTCAGCCTCCAAAGCTTCTATTCTCTGATCTTAGCGATTGCATCCTGAACTGTATCAACACCGGTTATCTGCATTTTCCCTTTATAGCTTAAACCTTTAATATTGCCTTTGGGAAGTAGAGCCTTTTCAAACCCCAGTTTCTCGGCTTCGATCAAGCGTTCAGTAACCTGGGCGATGGACCTGACCTCTCCGGCAAGTCCTACCTCACCGAGTATTATCATCTTTGACGGACAAACGAAGTTCCCGTTGCCGGAAGCTATCGCACAAGCGATTCCAAGATCGACACCTGTCTCTTTTATTTTTACTCCGCCTGCAATGTTTACGAAAACATCTTGTGTCTCCAGGTTTAAGCCGACGCGTTTTTCAAGGACAGCGATTATGATGGTAACCTTATTGTTGTCGTAGCCTGTGACCATCCGTTTCGGGAAACCGAAGTTCGCTTTTGCGACAAGCGCCTGGACTTCCAAAAGCAGCGGCCTTGTGCCTTCAATTGTGGAAACAACCGCGCTGCCGGGCGTATTGATGGAACGTTCGCCCAAAAATATCTGTGACGGGTTCGAGACTTCTTTTAGCCCATCGCCCTTCATTTCGAATATACCTATCTCGCTAGTTGGGCCGAACCTATTTTTGTAAGCCCTTAAAACCCTGTATACTTGAGCTCGCTCAGTTTCAAAATACAGAACTGTGTCAACTATGTGCTCTAAAACCCTCGGGCCAGCTATATCGCCTTCCTTAGTCACATGCCCGAGAAGAAAAACTGTTATGCCTTTAGATTTGGCTACTCTCAAGAACTCGGCGGCGCACTCGCGTATTTGCCCGACCGAACCTGGTGCACCGGAGAGGTCGCTGCGGAACGTAGTCTGGATGGAATCTATAACTAAAACTTTAGGATTTGTTTTGTTTACCGCTTCTAGTATAGTTTCGAGGTTAGTCTCGGAGAGGAGAAACAGATTAGCTGACTTTATTTTAAGCCGGTCAGCGCGGGATTTTACTTGTGAGAGGGATTCTTCGCCAGAGACATAAAGCACTGTTTCTTTTTTTCCCAGAGCTTCGGAGACCTGGAGCATAAGAGTGGATTTTCCTATCCCCGGGGGCCCGCCAAGAAGAAGCAGCGAACCCGGCACTACACCGCCGCCAAGCATCCTGTCGAACTCATGTATGTTGGTTTCTACTCTCTGGAAATCGTCAACCGAAACGTTTTCAAGCGGTGTAACTTCGGAAGAAAAGCCGGTAAGCTGGCGAGCGAACCTCTGGTTTAGCTCTTCCTGCTTTTTTTCTTCTACAAACGTATTCCATTTGCCGCAGTCCGGGCAGCGGCGAAGCCACTTGGCCGAGCTGTACCCGCACTCCTGGCAGCGAAAAATAGTTTTTGTTTTAGCTGTTTTCATATTCCAACCGGAAGTCTAACTTTCCTAAGGGTGTGCCAAACCAACCAGGCCCAGTATATACGCGATATCGTCATCGCGGAATGTCAGTTGCGCGTACGCGTTCACGCTTGATGTATTGTAAACGTCTTCCACCTGAGCCCCGATGAATGACCAGTTATTAACCTTAACCCTGGCACCTAGGTTGACAACCGCTTTTGAGACCGGTGTAGAGCGTGAAAAATTATAGGCCTCGGCTGTAAGCTCAAGCCTGCTTAACGGAGCCCATTTGGCCAACGGTTTAATCCTTATGCCCGCACCGCCCTGCGACCGTATCGCCCCGCCGTAAATATCAACAGGTATTATCCCGTCGAACGTTCTTCCATAAAGCAAATTCAGCGTGTTCAACCTTTCCTGGTTTGTCGTATCTGTGGTGTTATCGCCCACATTGGCTACACCGAGATAATAATATTTCCCGGGGCTGGGAATAACCATAAGTCCAAGGTCACTATGTGAATTTTGCCCCTTTGTGTCGTAACGCAGCCTATAGTCCCAGTCCGTCTCAATGAGATTAATGCGCCTTAATACTTTATTAGCCTGCTGCGCGTCCTCTTTGATCTCTTTAAAACTTGCTTTCAGGTCTTCTCCCATTTCTTTGTTTGTAAGGAGCTTGCCGACAGTCCCGTCGCTCTTGTCAATCATCGCGAGGATCTTATCGAATTTCTCCGAAGCGGCCTTTACCTGCTTGATCGTTTCCCGTATATCCTCTCGGTTATCGGAAGTTATTTCCGCCATATCCTTTGAGAATGAATGGAAGTTGTCAATAGTTTCAGCGAGCTTATCTTCCTGATTGTACAGTGCCTTGTGCAGAGAATCTGTTATTTCTTTCAGGTTCTTTATCGTCGCGGCGACGTTCTTGCCCATATTCTTGCCATCCTCACCTTCGAACATACCGAAAACCGTGTCAAGTTTTTCCATAACGGTCGCTATGACCTTCTCAAAGGATATAGGACTGGTACCTTTAATAACATCGCCGTCCTTAAGAAATGGTTCGGATTCGCTACCCATGGTGAGTTCCAGATATTTTGAACCTATAATGCCTGTAGCTACTATGCTAGCCTGAGCATCAGTGTGTATCTGAACGTCATGCTTTAACCATATGGTGATCCTGGCCTTGTTGCCTACCAGCGTTATCTTTTTTACAGCGCCAACTTCAACTCCGGCTATTTTTACCTTTGCTTTATCAGGAAGCCCAGCGATATCGGTGAAAAGAATATTGAGGTCGTAACGCCGTTGGAACTGAAAATCGCCAAGCATCATAATAGACACAACAAGGCATGTTATGCCCGCGAGGACGAAAAGCCCAAGCTTAGTTTCCTGATTCATGATTTTTCCTTTTGATTGAGATTATATTTATTATCTAAAAAGCTTTTTCCAGGTTCAGAGTTATCGGCCCCTGGCTTAAGCCCTCTACGAACTGGTGCACTATCGGGTCTTTCGAGTTCTTGATCTGATCCGACGTTCCCACGGAAACGATCTTCCCTTCGTAGAGCATTGCTATCCTGTTCGAGACCTTATAAGCGGACTTCATGTCGTGCGTAACCACTATCGACGTGACACAGATCTGCTTTTGCAGGTGAAGTATCAGGTCGTTGATAACATCGGACATTATAGGGTCAAGGCCTGTCGTAGGCTCATCATAAAGTATATATTCGGGCTTATGCGCGATCGCCCGCGCAAGACCCACGCGTTTTTTCATCCCGCCCGAAAGCTCCGCCGGCTTTAAGTTCTCAATGCCCTTAAGGCCAACCATACTGAGACACTCGCGGACACGGTCATTTATTTCGCCATTGTTCATAGTGCTCAAGTTTCGCAAGCCGAACCCCACATTCTCGCCTACTGTCAACGAATCAAAGAGCGCCGCACCCTGGAAAAGATAACCAAACTTCTTCTGTACCTCAAGAAGGTCGGCTTCGTTAAGCTTTGTTATCTCTTTATCATCAATATATATCTCGCCTTTATCAGGTTTGATAAGGCCCATGATATTCTTAAGCAGTACGCTTTTCCCGGTGCCCGAGCCACCTATAATAGTTATAGTTTCGGCGTCAACTATTTCAAGGTTGGCGCCTCTTAGAACTTTGTTCGTCCTGAATGACTTGTATACGTCTACAATTTTTATCATAGGTCAGACTATCCCGACCGCGACAAGCAGCGCCGATAGAAAATAATCGGATATGAGTATCAGCACCATCGATATCATAACCGCGCTAGTGGTGGCTTTCCCTACGCCTTCTGCTCCGCCTTCGCAGTTAAACCCTTTGTAGCAAGCAGTGGTGACTATTATAAGCCCGAAAACAACGGCTTTTATAAGCCCGTGGAAAAGGCTCGATGTATCCATGTAGTTGAATATATCTTCCCAGTATATAGACGAGGGGACACTGAAACTGAAAGTGGTTATCAGAAGGCCGCCCAAAACGCCTATAATATTCGCCATAACTGACAGAAGCGGTACCATCAGGGCGCAGGCTATGAATCTCGGGACCGCCAGGTACTTGACCGGGTTAGTTCCGAGCGTGTAAAGCGCGTCGAGCTGTTCGGTGACCTTCATAGTGCCGAGCTCTGCCGCAATGGAAGCACCGACCCTTCCGGATATAACTATCGCTGTAAGAACCGGCCCCAGTTCTTTTATCAGCGAAAAACCTACAACAGTTCCTATATATACAGGCTCGTTAAAAATATTCTTGGAGGAAGTGCCTGCCTGAAGAGCCAGGACCATGCCTGTAAAAAGCGAGGTAAGGCCTATTACAGGAAATGACCGCATGCCTATCTCCACCATCTGCGCCACTGTGTTCTTCCAGTCTATCGAGCCTCTTACTATCCAGTAGAACGTTCTGTCTCGACAAGCTGTGTTGCCTCGCCAACGCTCGTAGCCATATCCAATACGGAACGTCCCAGCAAACTCACCGGCTTGTCTATTTCTATCTCAATTTCTTTGATGTGTTTAAGGCCGTTTTGGATCATTGTTTTACCAATTTTGACTACTTTATTCTATTTATATCAAAAGCATTAAATTAGAACCCTCGGCACCCTCGCCCCAACTGCGCAGGTTACCTCGTAGTTTATTGTGCCTATTTTTTCAGCCATTTCTTCCACTGTAATCGCCTCGCCACCCTGTCTACCTATAATAACAGCTTCATCGCCTATGGAAACACCCGGTACCTTCGTGACGTCAGCCATGACCATATCCATGGTGACCCTTCCGGCCACGGGGCATCTTATCCCGCGAATAAGCACTTCGCCCTTGTTCGAAAGAAGCCTGTTGAACCCGTCGGCGTAGCCCACCGGAAGTGTCGCTATTACCGAGCGCCTTTTCGCGGAGAATGTTGCGCCATAACTTATCGTGGTTCCTGCGGGCACCCTTTTAAGAAACACTATCTTTGTTTTAATGCTCATAACCGGTTCAAGCTTTACCGTCTTTTCCGAACCCCTGAATGGTTTAAGGCCGTAAAGGCTCACGCCAGGCCTTACGGCATCAAGCTGGAAATCCCTGTGCCTGAAAAGAGCCGCGCTGTTGGCGGCATGCGCCGTGAATTTCAGGCCCAGTGATCTTGCTACCTTCACTACCGCTAGAAATTTTTTCATCTGTAGGCGTGTGAACTTCTCGTCGCAGTCCGCAGCGGCAAAGTGCGTGTACATCCCTTCCATGAGCACTTCTTTTTTGGAAGCTATCCTTTCCAAAAGAGAAGGCGCTGTTGAAGGCGACACACCTATGCGGCCCATGCCGGTATCTACTTTTAGATGGAACGAAAGCCTTCTCTTAAGATGCGTGGCAAGCTTCGACAATGCCGTGAGTCCGCCGAGGCTCGATATCGTTGGCACAAGGTTATACTCGGCCGCGGCCTTGAGATTCTCCAGAGGGAATATGCTTCCAAGGATAAGAATCCTGCCCTTAATGCCGCTTTGCCTTAATGAAATGCCTTCTTCGATGGATGAAACACCTAGCGCCCACGCACCGTTTTTAAGAGCAGTCTCAGAGAGCTGTACGGCCATATGACCATAGGCGTTAGCCTTGACAACAGCTATAAGTTTAGTGCGCGGCCTTAAATAATTCTTTATTTTATGAATGTTTTTTTTGAATGCTTGGCGGTCGATCTCGGCCCAGGTTGGGCGAAGCAGAGGTGTCGCGAAGGGCTGCCACACGCAGGAATGTGTTTTCCCTCCTCCAACAAAACTCGCGGTTCTGGTGCTTGAGGACTTATCGGTTCTCATTTAGAGGTTCTTTTTTGTACTATATTTTCGATTCCATGTCAACAGCCGCATCCATGGGCGTAAAAGATTCAAAACGCGTATAGTCGCGCTGAAAAATAAGATTTATGTCGCCCGTAGGGCCGTTGCGCTGTTTGGCAAGGATAAGCGTAGCGCTTTTTTCTTTGTCCGGGTCGTCCCTCTTATAATAGCCTTCCCTGTATATGAACGCTACTACGTCTGCATCCTGTTCAAGGGCCCCCGATTCCCTTAGATCCGAAAGCTGGGGTCGGCCTTCGCGGCCTTTTTCTTCCGGTTTTCTTGAAAGCTGTGATAGAGCGATGACCGGGATGTTGAGGTCTCGCGCGAGGCCTTTAAGCGAACGAGAGATATCCGACATTTCCTGTTGGCGGCTTTCGACCCGCCCGAGGCCCCTCATTATCTGTATGTAGTCTATAATCACTATGGACAGTTCCTTGCCCTGAACCTTGAGCTCGGTCGCAAGACGGCGCGCACGGGCACGCAGCTCGAGAACATTGAGGCTGGAACTGTCGTCTATATATATGGGAGCTTCCGAAAGTTTTGTGGCTACGGTAGTGAGCTTTGACCAGTTCTGAGTACTAATGAAGCCCTGGCGGGTATTGTGGGAGTTAACCCGCGCCGCCGAGCAAAGTATCCTCATCATGAGCGCTTCTTTAGACATTTCGAGCGAGAAAACCGCCACAGCCTTTTTATCGTTCACCGCTATGTTCTCCGCGATGTTCAGGGCAAGCGCGGTCTTCCCCATAGACGGCCTTGCGGCAAGTATTATTAGTTCGGAGGGCTGAAGGCCTGCGGTCATCTTATCGAGGTCTTCAAAACCTGTCCTGAGGCCCGGCACCTCTCTTTTATCTGTGTGTATCTTTTCAAGGTAGTCAAGCGTCGGATGGACCAGGCTTCCGAGTGACGTAAAACCCCGCGCGGCCCTTTTCTGCGCTATCGAGAACATCGTGGATTCGGATTTATCCAGTATCTCTTCAGCGGTGGCCTTCTCATCAAAAGCCGATGCTACTATTTCTGAACCTACGCTGACCAGTTGCCGCAGAATGGATTTTTCCCGCACTATGGCCGCGTAGTATTCCACATTTGCGGCAGTAGAAACGGAATTAATAAGCGACGTGATGTAGCCCGCGCCGCCTATCTTGTCCAGCTGTTTTCTCTTCTTTAATGCATCCGAAACGGTTATAGCGTCAACAGCCTGGTTCTCGAGGTACAAGTCCCTAATAGCGAGAAAAAGGTTCCTATGGGAACCTTCATAAAAATCAAGCTCGCTGACGATGTCCATCGCCTTGATGACGGCTTCCTTCTCAATGAGCATAGAACCTATGACGGCTTTTTCTGCTTCAACGGCCTGAGGAGGTATCCGGTCTATCGGTTCGGCCATAAGTTATACCTTCCATAACTGTGATTAAAAATTTAAGATTAAGAAAATTTTGAAGATTCACAGACTTTCTTCTTCAAGATTTTAAATATTTAAATTTTCAATCTTCACAATCTTGAATATTTGTAATTTATTCCGGCTTTTCTTCTTCCTTCACTTCACCCTTGGCTGTTTTCTCTTCGATTATGCAAACTTTAGCTTTGGCTATGACTTCCGGATGAAGCCTGATGTCTACCGTGTAAACACCCGCTTCCCTGATAGGTTCCGGAAGCAGGATGTCGTGTTTTTCTACCGTGAAACCGCTGTCTTCAAGGGCTTTGGCGATGTTCGTGTTAGTTACTGAACCGAACAGCTTCCCGTTGTCGCCGACTTTAACTGTTATAGCTAGTGAGACCTTTTCAATTTTCTGTGCGATTTCTTTGGCAGCTTCTATGATCTTCTCTCTTTCTTTCGAGAGCTTTTCCTTACGCCTTTCCCATGTGTTAAGGTTGGAGGCCGTGGCTTCCATTACCAGCTTCTTGGGAATAAGAAAATTACGAGCGTATCCGGCAGCGATCTCTTTGATATCGCCCTGCTTGCCGACATTGGTTATATCGGTGCATAATATTACTTTCATTTAGTACCTCCCCGCCTCTTCAGCGGGCCTGCCTGGCAGGCTGATTATATTAGTTATACAACAGTGAACGGAACCAGAGCAAGCATCCTCGCTCTTTTGATAGCAGAATTGAGGGTCCTCTGGTGCTTCGAGCAGGTCCCAGTTATGCGCCCGGAAAGTATCTTGCCTCTTTCGGTTATAAAGCTTCTGATGAGACTGACGTTTTTGTAGTCTATCTCTATCTTGTCCGCGCAAAAACGGCAGACTTTTTTCTTGATCGGCCCGCCGCGGCGGAATTTGCCCGGGGCACCGGCGCCGGCCCCTTGGGGCCTGCTGCCTGGTGTTTTGTGAAATGACGGTTTATTAAATGCCATCTGTCCTCCTTTTCCTTATCTTAGTTGATATTTTAGAACGGGATCTCTTCTTCGTTCTGCTGCTGCCGCGGCTGGTTTGCCCTGCGCCTTCGGCTGCTCTGAAGGTTCGGGGCTTTCAACCTCGCCTTCATCCGCCGTGACCTTTGACAAGAACTGCACCCTGCGGGCTATAACTTCGATGGAAGTCCTTTTCTGGCCTTCTTTTGTTTCCCAGTTGCGGCTTTGAAGCCTGCCTTCCACGTGCACCGGGAAACCTTTTTTGAGCCTCTCGCCGCAACGGTTGGCAGCATCACCCCATACTACAACTGATATGAACGATGTGTCATCCTTCCACTCGCCTGAGGCCGCGTCTTTGTAACGGCGGTTTACGGCAAGATCGAACCTGCATACCGCGGACCCCTTGCCCGTAAAACGCAGTTCAGGGTCGCGGGTAAGGCGGCCTACTAATGTTACGCTATTCTGCTCCGGCAACCGAAGGTTTTGCTGAGTCATCTGTTTTGCCCTCCTCGGGTTTTTTGAGTTCCTCTGCAGCCGGTGCCTGCGCGGGTACTGCCGCGGCGACTGGTTTCGGCGGTCTCTTTTTTCCGGCTTTCACGGTAAGGTAACGGATTATCGTATCGTTGACCTTAAAGAAGCTCTCGAGCGCGGCGATAGTTTCGCCGGGGCCAGACAGCTCGAAATACACATAGCTCCCTTCACGATGCTTTTTTATCGGGTAAGCCAGCCTCTTTTTGCCAAGCTGCTGGGTGATGAGGATCTGGCCTTTCGAACCATCAACAACCTTCTTGATTTTTTCTACGAGTTCGTCGATCTTTTCGGCGGGTAGTTCCGGTGAGCAAATAATGGTACTTTCATAAGTGATCATTTAAAACACCTCCTTTTTTGGATTTTCCGCCTATGGCGGACTTAGCCTCCGCCAAATGTAAAGCGGAAGCAAAAGCGTGTTGTAAATATACTAAATTCTGTTTTGCTTTGCAAGGGGCAACGCTACAATTAACTATAGATACAAATAATACAAATGTTGAATTAGGTATTGAACTCGAGGTTTTTGTTTGATAAATGAAGTGTTTTTTTGAGAGATACTTGCTGGTCAGATGTTCTTTATTATGTTTATAACGATACCCGGATCTACCGGTTTTAAAAGATACCCGGTAGTTCCTAACCTGATAGCTGCTTTTTCTATGGCTTCACCTCCAATTCCGGTTACCATATGTACAACCGCTGAAGGGTCTATTTCCTTAATAGTTTTCAACACTTTAAGGCCGTCTATGTCGGGTAGCGCCACGTCGAGCAAAACGCAGTCAGGCACGTTCTCTTTAAAAAGCCTAATCCCCTCCATTCCAGTCGCAGCCCCAAAATAATCCAAGCCATGCCTTTTTATGATCTTGCACATAAAATCCAGGACTACGAGTTCATCGTCAACAACAAGCACTGACTTTTTTTTCTTGCCTTCGGATTTGGCCACTGCCTTCTTTCTAGTAACACCCTGGCACAGGTTATTATTTAGCAGGCTGAAATACTTGAGGCACCAGTCGCGCACCGAAAGGACTGATGATCGTTCGGCCTGCTTGGCAGCATAATCTTTGTTGCATGCAAGCTCGTTTCGCAGGCTCACGAGCCTTCTAAGGTCGGACATAAAATCGCCGGCGCCCAGGCTCTCGAACTTGTCTTGCATCGACGCCCCGCTTATCTCTTCATAAACTCTGATGAGGTTCTCTACCCCTCTGCCGTTCTTAAATGTCAGCTCGTCAGGCCGGGCGAGGGCAGAAGTGGCCTTTAAATAGCCGATAAGAATGCCCTCTATGATCATCTCGACTGCCGAACAAAGAAGCATAGCATCAAACTGCAGTTTTTCGGCAGAATCAGTGTCCTGCTGGGTAACAACTTCAAGCAGCTTCAGCACAGCCGGCTGCGGCCATTGTTCACGTGCGGGCTCATCCGCTCCGCAGCATGACATTTTAGTGCCTATAGCGGCGCCTCTCTGGGCTGATTGAGGGAATACTCTTCCGCAAACGCAGCAGCGGCAGTATGATTCTACAGACTGAAATGAATTGGAATTAGCTTTAATCATGTGCGTTAACCCTGGCAGGGTACCACATAACTATACCAGACAAGGGAAATTGAAACAATGGTTTTTGAAAAGGATGTATTACAGAATGGGTTATCCTCAGCGGGTAAGAGTACAGGAAAGAATTTATTATTTCCAGAATACCACTATATTCGTCTCAAATCAAGTTAGGAGCTTCATCTTAACTACACGGTCCAGCCGGAAAGTTCTCTTTTCGTTCCTCAACTGGCAAAAAGCCTCAAGGTACAAATAATCGTTGCGAGTTATGATCTTCAAAGGCAGGACGACCCGCCTCGTTTCTTCCCCGGTTTTCGACAAATATGAAAGATGCACGTTCCTTTTTGACCGTATGGCTTCATCAAGAAGAGGAGGCAGGGACACATTCTTTTCTTTGTGCAGGGAGCTTCGGGGAAACCAGATGTGTGAAGTGTAGAGCTGGTCGAACTGTTCGAGGCCCCGTTTACCCAGCTCATTTAAGAAGTAATTCAATATCTTGTGAGTGGTGACAACATCTGCCATGGCGCGGTGGGCTTCTTTTACATCTATTTCAAGGTAAGCCGCGATGTTGCCCAGGCTGTTGGAAGGAAAATCAAAATACTGCCTGGCTATTTTCAGGGTATCTATAGCCGAGAGGTTAGGGAACGTCCTGCCGCAGTTCTCAAATTCCGCGCTTAAGAAACTAAGGTCGAACGGCACATTGTGGCACACGAGCACCGCGCCTTCTACAAGTTCGAGTATCTTGTCCGCGACGTCTTCGAAAAGCGGCGAACCCGCCACCATTCTGTTAGTTATACCGTTTACCGCACTTGCACCCGGGGAGATCGGCCTTGTCGGGTTGACGAGGCTCTCCCATGATGCTAGCTTTTTCGGGCCCTGGCACCGCAGTATCGCAATCTCGCAGACCCTGTCGTTGTAAGCCGTCGACAAGCCCGTGGTCTCAACGTCTACTATCGCGAGTTCAGGCAGTATTAGCTTATCCATAAATATTTATAACTTTCCCATCTTCTCTCTTTTACGCCTTAAGGCGTCGAGCTCGGCCTTTCTCATCCTGACCGATTTCGGCGTTATTTCAACAAGCTCGTCGTCGTTTATATAGGCTATGCACTTTTCAAGAGTCATGTCCGTTGCCGGGGTAAGCACTATATTCTCGTCCGAGCCCGCGGCTCTCATGTTGGTCAGCTTTTTTCCCTTTGACGGGTTGACATTGAGGTCGTTCTCGCGGGAATGCTCGCCGATTATCTGTCCTTTATAAACCTTAACTCCGGCGCCGACAAAAAGCTCGCCTCTTTCCTGAAGGCTGAAGAGCGCGTAGCCAGCGGTAGTCCCGGCTTCCATAGCCAGAAGGACGCCGTTCTTGCGGTTCCTTATCTCACCGGCGTATTCATCGTACCCGGAGAATATATAGTTCATTATACCTGTGCCTTTGGTATCCGTCATGAACTCGGACTTAAATCCCAGCAGACCTCTAGTTGGTATCTTGAATTTCAGGCGCGCCATGCCGCCTTCCTGGTGCATATCCTGCATCTGGCCCCTGCGGCCGCCGATATTGTTCATGACATTTCCTATATAGGCTTCATCGAAATCCAAGATCAGCTCTTCGTAAGGCTCGAGCGTTTTGCCGTTCTCTTCCTTGAGGATTACATGAGGACGGCTCACCTGGAACTCGTAACCTTCCCGGCGCATTTTTTCTATCAGTATCGAGAGATGCAGTTCGCCGCGGCCGGAAACCTTATAGCCCGTTGAATCCTGCAAGTCTTCTACCGTAAGAGCGATGTCAGATAGCGTCTCGCGGTAAAGCCTCTCCCTAAGGTGCCTTGACGTAACGAACGTCCCTTCCGTTCCGGAGAAAGGCGAATCGTTCGGTATGAAATTCATCGAAATCGTTGGCGGGTCGATCTGCATTGGAGGCAGCGGCAAGGGGTTCAGCGCGTCCGTGAGCGTCTCACCGACAGTTATGTCATCCATGCCCGCGACAGCCACTATCTCGCCGACGCTTGCTATATCCGTTTCTTTTTTCTCAGTCCCGACGAAACGGTATATCTTGGTTATTCTCGCTGGCACAAGTTTTTTATCTGTTTTTGCAACTACTATGGCCGCGTTCATGCTGAGTTTCCCGGACGTTATCTTGCCGGTGGCTAGCCTTCCAAGGAACTGTGAATAGCTTATAGAGCTAACCAGCATCTGCAGGGGCCCTTCCGGGTCACCCGTAGGCGGAGGGATGCACTTAAGTATCTTAGCGAAAAGCGGTTCCATCGATACGCCTTTTTCTTTATAGTCGTTTACAGCGTAGCCGTCCCTCGCTGAGGCGTATATAAGAGGGAAATCGAGCAGGTGGTCCGGAGCGTGAAGCTTTATGAAAAGATTCAGCACCTGGTCCGCCGTCCAATCACAGCGGGCGGCAGGCTTGTCTATCTTGTTTATGACTACGATAACGGTAAGGTTCAGGGCGAGCGCCTTTTTGAGCACAAAATAGGTCTGCGGCATCGGGCCCTCGGCCGCGTCAACCAGCAGCAGGACGCCATCGGCCATCTTCAACACCCTCTCAACCTGGCCGCCAAAATCCGCATGGCCCGGTGTATCGATTATGTTTATCAGATGGTCTTTGTAGTTAAAGGAACCGTTCTTGGAGGCGATAGTTATACCGCGCTCGCGTTCTATGTCTATAGAATCCATCATTCTTTCTTCTGTCACTTCGTTCTCTCGGAACATGCCGCTCTGTTTGAAGAGCTGGTCCACAAGCGTTGTTTTGCCGTGGTCAACGTGAGCGATGATGGCGATGTTCCTGATCTTGTTCTGTTCCATGATTTTTCCTGTGGTAAAACTACCGTATGCACGAGACACAATGCATTATCGAACCTGCTAGATCAATTTATTTTGATTTTTATTTGGCAGGATTTTCTGAGGATTCTACAGATAGGCCCTTCTTCTGCGTTTTCCTAGTCTATTGATGAGTATTATGTTCATGTTTATTCTCTTACTGGCGGAGAGGGTGGGATTTGAACCCACGGTACCCGTGAGGGTACACCGGTTTTCGAGACCGGCACCATCAACCACTCGGCCACCTCTCCATTTTTTATTTTCTGACTCATTATTGAAGGTGTTTTTGCTTCCTTCAATTTCTTCATCTTTGCTATCAGTACCCCGTATTGACCAAATATTGACCATTTTTACAGCAAGCTTTTCTACTGCATCCTTCTTGTGTACCGGCGAAAGGTGAGAATACCTTAATGTCATGTCAAGCGTTGCGTGCCCTAAAATTTCCTTTACTGTAACCAGATCAACACCTGCCATTACAAGATAAGAAGCTGCCGTGTGCCTTAAATCATGGAAGTGGAAATCCTTTATCCCCGATCTCTTGACTATGTTCTGAAATAAACTGTCAATATACTTGTAAGGCAACCTGTCGCTGTTGCAGAAAACATGCTCACCATCTGACGTACTTCTGCACCGGTCGAGAACTTTCATTAACTCTGATGAAATCGGGATGTAACGCGTCTTTCCCGATTTTGTGTGTTTAAGGGCTATAATGCCCTGTCCCGGATTAACGTCTTCCCATTTAAGCCCTAATATTTCGCCGCGCCTCATGCCTGTAAGCAATGCGGTAATGACAATCGGCCTTATCTGCTCTGTGCAATGCTCGAGCAGTTTCTGCGATTCTTCTCTTGAGAGATAACGCAACCTTGTGTTATTCTCTTGCATCATCCTGACTTTCTTCATCGGGTTAACTGATGTCTTCTCATTCTTGATCGCCCAATTGAACATGCACTTCAAGGCGGCAAGTTCCCTGTTCACTGTGCCTGGTTTGCGCCCATCATCCAAACGCTTTCCCTTGAACTGCTCTATACTAATAGGTGTAATTTCCTCAAGCTTCCTATCCCCGAAAAATGAAATGAGCGTGCTGACAATCCCTAAATCCCGGTCATAAGACCTTTTGTTGTTCCGGGAATATTCAAGAAAGTCGTTTGCTATCTCCTGCAAGGTATGGACTTCTTTTCTATTTGTTTCAAAGAACTTTCCTTCTTTTATCTGCGTCTTTCTTTTGGCAAGCACGTCCTCCGCAAACTTCCTGCTGGGGCTGACCAATTCTCTCACCCTCTCACCTTTTACATGATAATCAATATACCAGATTCTTCCTTCCAGCGAAATATCGCAGGCAGGGCATTTTTCAATAAAACGCATTGACTCCGCGTTTTTCCCGCACATTTTCAAACACTTAGGGCAAATTCTGAACATACTCATGGCTAAACTCCTTGCTAATTCTACCAAAATTAGCGTATTAAATCAAAACTCTTTGTTTCGACTTTTCTTGCGTCAATCCATCTCTCCAAATCTTTCAAATCAAATTTCGTCAAACGTCCAATCTTAACATAAGGCACTCTCCTGTGGCAGGCCCAAACATACAGCGTGCCCTTGGTAACTCCCAAGTATTCAGAAGCCTCGTTAATGTTAAGCAACCGTTTTTCCATTACACTTTTCACAACATCCATTTTCATTCCCTTCCCTTACGAACAAATAAACTACACTCTTTACCTTGCCAGTCCGTGATCTTACAGGTAAAGACACCATTTTCCAGCAGGTCATTCAGAACCAGAAACCGATGCTTACTTGGCTCAAATAACCTTCCAGCCTTTATCGCCCTGCACAGCGCAGTGATCGTGATATTATCATTACAAACCCATATTATGTTTTGAAGGTGGCTGAAATTACCTGTGTCAAATTTTTTCATCTTCTTGATGTTCCGCTCATGCCACTTGGGCCTCAGTTCTATTTCAAGCCCGGTGCGAATTGTCCTTGTTTCCGGTGTATGGTCTTCTTTGAAAATAACTTCCGCGTCAGGCTTCAACTCCGGCAGCTCGCCTCTCTTTGCCAGCAGGACCCGCGGTGTTTCAAAGTCAAGAAAGTACGGGTGCTTTTCAAGGGCAAGCCGCGCATGAATTATCGAAAGGTTATGATAAAATTCTGATGGCCCGAAATCACAGGGCTTAAACAATGAGCATACGCGCAGCGTACCAAAAACGCTAAGGGCGTCCCCGCCCTTTTTGGTCAAGTAATACCCCCTTGAAGGAATAAGGCCTGTATCAAAAGATTCAATGAACTTATTTGAATTCATCATACTGTCTATTACCCTGAATGCCTGTCTTTTTGTTCCTGTTATGTTCTGTATTTCTTTATATGTTACATACCCGTGTTCCCCTATTACCTGTAACACTTTCTTATTTCTTTCCGTTATACTTTTCATCATCTTTTTTTCCTTTTACCCTTATTTTTTTCTTTTATTTTTTGTCTTGTTTTTTATCTTGGTTCTTATTTTGGTTATTCTCATGTTTTCTAACTTTTTATCATTTTATTTCTTCACTACTTTTCTTTATTTTTTCTCCTATATTTCTGTTTTCGCCCGACCCTGCACCATACTCTATTTATAGAGGATGATGTGGGGGTGTGGTTTCCGCACGTCTCACGCGAAAACCACACCCCCAGGCGGGCGAAAACTGATAGAAATATCAAAATATCAGTTAATCTATGTGCTGATAAAACAGTGTCACCAGCGAGTGTCTTGTTCGGTGTCATACAGTTTTTAATGTTTTTCTGTTCTTTTTCTCGTTGGTTCTTTGCGCTTTTTTCTGACATCTTTACTTCTCCGTTTCTTACACTGCACATAGTGTATGTGTGGGTAAAAAATATATGACCTACAACTTCGGGCCCGAGTAAATATACTGCTGCCTACCTGCTCCTGATACACCTGTATCGCGCATGACTACTCCCTGCTCTGTAAGCTTGGTTAATCGCTCATTTACCGCTGTTAAATTAATGTTTAATTTGTCCTTTAGTTCTATTGCTGTTATGGGTTTTGAGGACTCTTTGATGAGGTTAAATGTCTGGTTATCTGCGGGGTGTACTTTGCCTATTAGCTCTAATTTGCCGTTCTTCCTTTCTATCATTATCATGTTAAGGCTCTCTAAGGCTTTGTCAAGGTTTTCACGGGTGTAGTCGCTCAGGTTCTCAACTATAAAGAAGCGGTTCTTATATTCATTTGCAAGGGATATGATCGTCTTTCCAAACAGCTCGTTTGCAAAGGAATAGTCAAAGACTTCTACGCCCTTTATATCAAGAACCAGGGCGCCGCCTTGTTCTAAGGAGCCAAGTATTTTATCTAACTCGTTCCTGATCTCCCGGGCCTTTTCGCGGGTCCAGAGTTGTTTGCTGCCGCCTAGTTTTAGTAGCTCAATTCCCTTATTCATCACTTACACTGTAGCACAAATAATATGATTTGTCAAGCCTCCCACATCAAATATTTTTTTGTGCCGAACTCCAATACTACATGAACACCAGGCAGGTATGGGGCTGTTGAATTCCATTCAGTCCGTTTCTTCCTTCTTTGTCTTATTTTTCCGTTGCCTGAATGTATTTGGACCAAACCGCAATTGCGGTATGTAAACCTCATTAGATGATAAAGGCCTGTACCTCTTGTGGGGTCATCGTACTCCGAGGTTCTTGGTTTTGTCGCGTAATTAATTGCTTCTAAGTCTGTCCGCATTTTGGGGTTTTTCTCGTTCTTGCTTAGTGTAGCGGTAAGGCCTGCGCCGTAATCAGATATTCCTATTTCCAGGAACTTATTTTCTTCACCCCAGTATGACTGCATTGCTATAAAAGCGGGGATTCCACGGTTATGATCCAGCGTATTTTGGCAAACTTCTGATATGGCTGTAACGATGTCATATGCATCATGTTTTGGGTATTTAAGATCAATGTTCAGCACCCGAACAATCTGGTCAAGTAACTCAGGAAGTACAGCGATATTATCAATTTTAGTCACTTCAATAAGCAAGGGATTTAAGCCGCACATTTCCTTATATTCGCCTGTTTGAATATATTCTTTAGGCCCTATCTGTGCTATGTGTTCTATGCTTTTAACAAAGCCGGTTCGCGCCATATACCGGCCTATTTCTTTGCTGACTTTTATGAAAATCTGCTTATTTTCTTTGTGAAGGGCGTGGCACAACGAGCATAGCTGGGTAAGGACTGCCGGGGAGATAAATTGCACTTGCGAGAGGTCGAAATTAACGGTCTTTTTATTGAAAGGATTGAGTTCCCTGATGAATTTATCAAAGGTAATTGGTGAAAGTTTAAGCATATAATTGCTATCAGAATTAACTCGGATTAAGTGAGTTGAATAAATCTTTTTTTTATAATTATCGATATCTGTCTCAATAAACTACCGGCAATTCATTGACACGGTTTTCTTATTCCAGTAGCAAAATAATAATCTTTACCTTCCTTAACTGAACTGTTATTAAAGGCCGCCTTTTTTAAGAGCGACTTCATATCTTCATTGTTTGGCATATGGTCACGAGCTACAGGTCCTCCCACTTTGCTATGAAATGAATTAATTGTTTTTCTGTTATCTGCGTGAGCGATAATTAATCTACCAGTTGGCTTAAGTATGCGGAATTGCTCTTTTAATACTTTAAACTTATTTGGAAAATGTGGGAAGACGGAAAAACAGATTACAATGTCAAATGAAGCATCTTCAAACGGTGTTTTTGCTGCATCAGCGCATACGTATTCAAAATCATTTCCATATTTGTTTTTTGCTTTCTCAAGCATTGGCGCGGAATAATCGAGCGCAACTATTCTGCCTTTTTTGCCCACTGCTTTGTGCAAGAATGGTAAGAGTATCCCTGTCCCGCTGCCAACATCGAGAACTTGGTCAGATTTTTCAATTTTAAGCAATGGTAATATATCTTTCTCTATCCTTTTGATAGTATCCTTAGTTACGAAACTATCCCATTTGTGCGCGTGCATATCAAAGAACTGCTTGCGATTCATCATTTTTTGCTCTCCTCTTAGGTGAAAATATCATACAAATAATGAATATCATACTGGACACAATAATGATTACAGCTCCGGAAGGGACATTAAAGTAATAGGACAGGAAAAGCCCCGTAAGACAGGATATAACCCCGAACAACGCGGAAAGCAAATACATCTTCTTCAAGTCATAAGTAAGCTGATAAGCCGCCAGAGGTGAGCCGGTTATCAGGCTAAAAATAAGAAGGCCGCCGATAGTGTTCAGGTTCAAAGTAACCGTTATTCCGCATAATGCAAGCAACAGGTAGAGTATTGCTTTCTCAGGAATTCCCACAGCTTTCGCAATTTCGCGGTTAAAAAGAACGGCCATTATTTCTTTATATAAAAGTTTCAATAATAGGATTATAACAGCCGCTATTACCGCAAGAAGTATTATTTCCTGTTTAGAAATAGTTAATATATTCCCCCAAAGAAAGTTTAATGCTTCTGTTTTAGGACCTTTAAGAAGCCCAATGCATAAGAAAGCTATTCCCAGCACAAAAGAGAATATGACTCCAACCGAAATGTTAGGCGAGAAATCACCCTTGTCCGCTATAGGGCCTATGAGCACCGCAGAGGCAAGACAAAACAGCAGTGAAGTTACCAGCGGATTGATATGGAATAGGATCCCGAAGACCGCGCCGGCAAAGGCGGAATGAGACATCGCTACGCCTACAAACGGGATGTTTAAGAGAACAACCCATACGCCAACTATCCCGCAGGTTATGCCGCCAAGTATGGAAGCGATGATTGCTCGCTGAACAAATTCATAACTCAGAAATTCAAGCATAAAATTCCTTATATATGCGACTCTCCGGCATGGAAATGCCTTTTACCATTAATTACCCCAATTTCAATGCGACAATCATAAAGCTCTGAAAGCAATTCCGCTTCTAATGCTTTCTCTGCGTTTCCGGTGTACATTATTTTGCTTTTTTTCATCAGTACAACATGGTTACAGGATTGCGGGATATGGCTTAAAATATGAGTAACAAATACTATTGTGTATTTTTTCTCTGAAGAATAAATTCTTTCAATTAACCGCATAATTTCGTCCTGGGCTTTAGGGTCAAGATTCGATGTCGGCTCGTCAAGCAATATAATCTTTGGTTGTTGCGCTAGCGCCCGCGCAATTGAAACCTTTTGATGTTCACCGCCAGATAAGTGCCCTATGGGATTGTTTGCCAAATGGCTTATACCAACCGCATCCATTGCTGACTCTATTATCTCGTCATCAGCTGTAATCAACTTATTGAGTAACCCGATTTTCCCGAACCTGCCTATGCTTATCGCTTCGCGGACTGATATCGGCGATCTCGGGTCGATGCTTAAATGCTGGGGGATATAACCTATATCTTTTCTAATCACTGACAAGTTGTTTGATTGAAGGGCTTTTCCAAAAACCTTTACCGAACCGGAAAGTATCGTTCCAAGGCCGTTTATCACAGTAAGAAGCGTTGTCTTGCCCGCGCCGTTAGGGCCTATGACAGAAACAAACGAACCCTCATCTATGCTCAAGGTTACTCCCTTGAGCGCGATGTTTTCCCTATAG